>JAEWTL010000086.1 GCA_023459495.1 Bacillota bacterium
GAGCTATTTTTATTATAGAAGGAAAAATAAACAGTGGTGATAAAGTGCCGGGAAATGAAGATCCTGTCGATGAAAAACCGCCAGGTGAAGAACCTTCGGAGGAAAAACCGGTGAAAGAAAATCCTGAGAATCCTGTTGAAAATCCGGTATCTGAGGAACCGGTCGAAGAAACTCCCGAAAAACCTCTAAACAGCGGTAATGAGGGAGAGTTGATTCTAATTGAAAGCCCCGAGGCATATGACGTATTGGTCAATAAAAAGAGAACTCTTTCAAAGACTTATGCACCTCAGGATTTAGTTAAATTGACAGAGGTTCCCACCGTATTGTCAAATCCCGAGATAAATCAGCTGAGAGAGGTAGCTTACAATGCATTGGTTGAGTTGTTCAATGCTGCAAAGGAAGAGAAGGGATATGAACTGTATGCACGTTCCGGATATCGTTCGTACGGCACACAGGATTCATTATACAATTCGTATGTAAACAGCAGAGGTCAGGCAGCCGCAGACAAATACAGTGCCAAGCCGGGACAAAGCGAGCATCAGACCGGACTGGCAATGGATATAACATGTGAAGCAATGAACTTTTCGCTGGATGATACATTCGGAGAAACCGACGAAGGAAAATGGGTTGCCGAAAACGCACATAGATTTGGATTCATAATCAGATACCAAAAGGGTAAAGAGGATATAACGGGATACATGTACGAACCGTGGCACATAAGATATTTAGGAGCCGAACTGGCAAAGGAAGTCTACGATTCAGGATTGACCCTGGAAGAATTTTTTGAACAATAAGAGAACGATAGGGAATAATTAAAGGGGCACTTCACATTTGAAGTGCCCCTTGTGGTGCGCCCAGCATGGGCGACAGCTAGACGGTGAAAGTCCGTTATGGGGTTGGTAGTAGCAACCATTAGCTAAAGACAAGGGTGTCCATCGTGAGGTGGAATCTGAAGGAAGTCGGAGGCAAAGTCTCGGTCTGAGGAACACGAATCAAATATAAGGCTGTTTACACTGGATGAGTTCGCCACACAAAACAAAGTCCAATACTACCCGAAGTGTATCCAGTAAATTTGGCAGATATATGAGATGAAGGCGGTCGTTCTTACCTGGGGAGGTCTCATGTGTACGTTATGGATATGAATTTAGAAGTAACAACCTATGCAGTGATGTATAACTGAGACATGAGAAGTCAGCAGAGGTCATAGTACTAAATGAGGTAAACATCATTTAGGAAGGACTGAACAATAGGAGGTTTTGAAGAATTGAAAGAAACAAAGAAATACGAAGAAAGCAGACAACTTCATAAAGAAGGCTTCATCCGTGAAAGTAAAGTGGAACTTGAGGATAACGGAAAAGCGCCGAGTATTTCATTGACGTCTGATAAGAAGCAAGACAACAAAGATGTGTATACAAGCAGTTTGTTAGAGAAAATACTACACAGAGACAACATGAATGAAGCATTCAAAAAGGTAGTGAAGAACAAAGGAAGCCATGGAATTGATGGATTGACGACAGATGAACTTCTATCGTATCTAAAAGAAAATGGTGCAAACATAAGACAGACATTGTTTGATGGGACATATGCCCCATTACCTGTTAGAAGGGTAGAAATACCAAAAGACAACGGGAAGAAAAGACAACTTGGAATACCAACAGTAGTAGACAGAGTAGTACAACAATCAATAGCACAAGTATTAAGCCCAATATTTGAAAAGACATTTTCAGATAATAGTTTTGGCTTCAGACTTAACAGAAGTGCCCATGACGCTTTAAAAAGAAGTCAAGAGTACATGAATGAAGGATATACTTGGATAGTAGATATTGACTTAGCATCATACTTTGATACCGTAAATCACGATACGTTAATTGGACTGATTTACAAAGAAATCAAAGATATAAGAGTAATCTCACTTATCAGAAAATATCTCAATGCAGGGGTAATGATAAATGGGGTTGTTAACACATCAACATTAGGAGTGCCACAGGGTGGGAATTTATCACCGTTATTAAGCAACATAATGCTTAATGAACTTGATAAAGAACTGACAAAAAGAGGGTTAAAATTTGTAAGATATGCAGATGACTGCAATATATATGTCAAAAGCAAGAAAGCTGCTGACAGAGTAATGCAGAGTATCACAAGATATATTGAACAAGACCTTAAATTGAGAGTCAACACTGATAAAAGTAAAGTTGGAAAACCATGGAAATGTAAGTTTCTGGGGTATTCTTTCTATCCATCTAAAGATGGAATTAAAATGAGGGCGCATGAAAAGTCAATACATAAATTTAAGGAGAAGCTTAAACTGTTAACAGGCAGAAGTAAAATCGGAAACATTGAATCGATGTATAAAAAGATTAAACAATTAGTCGTAGGGTGGATAAATTACTTCAAAATGGCTGATATGAAATCTTGGATGAGAAACATTGATGAATGGCTTAGGCGAAGAATACGAATGTGCTACTGGAAACAGTGGAAGAAAGTTAGTACGAAATTTAAGAATCTACAAAAGCTTGGAATATCCAAACAAAAAGCGTGGGAATTTGCTAATACAAGAAAAGGCTATTGGCGTATAGCCAAAAGCCCTATTCTTCAACGTTCCATTACTAATGCCAGACTTGAGAAGGCTGGATTAGTGTCTTTACTTGAAATATACACATCAAAATGTTAATTCTATTGAACCGCCGTATACCGAACGGTACGTACGGTGGTGTGAGAGGACGGTAATTATAATAATTAATTACCTCCTACTCGATTGTGCCCAGCATGGGAGACAGTTTGACGTTGAAAGTCCGTTATGGGGCATGGTAGTAGGAAGGGTGTCAAGGGTGTGCAAACGGTGATTTTTGCTTCTGCTACCAAATCGTGCAATGCATATATATGTGAATTATGTATAAATATTTTTCGGGATTCCATTTTTTTACAAATGTGCAAATTTCAATATATACATAAATTTATGATGCAAAAAAGTATACCAGTCAGAGAGAAAACCCCTGAAAAAATTCCAGTTTGGATTTTTTGAAAACTGTATAAATTAATACAAATTATGCAGTTGTTCCCTGTGTTCTAAAGACATGTCTATATTCAAAGGTATTTTGAGCCTTGTATTATTATATTGCGGAAATAAGACAAGTGTTACACCTGATTTCTAATAAAATACGAGGTAAATATTAATGTAAAAAACTCTTGACATTAGATGCAAAAACATCTACACTGAAAATGTAAAAACATTTTGACATGGGAGGCTTTAATATGCGATTTATCAGTATTCTTGTTTTTTTAGTATCTATTATTATGCTTATTATTAGTTTTCGAGCAATTTTTTTTACATTCGCAAAAAAGAAAGATGAACGTTCAAAAT
>JAEWTL010000087.1 GCA_023459495.1 Bacillota bacterium
ACCGACAGGAGATACTGGCCCGGCAGGCGCAGATGGAGATACGGGACCGACGGGAGACACCGGCCCGGCAGGCGCGGTGGGAGACACAGGACCGACGGGAGACACCGGCCCGGCAGGCGCAGTGGGAGATACAGGACCAACGGGAGACACCGGCCCGGCAGGCGCAGTGGGAGACACGGGACCGACGGGAGACACCGGCCCGGCAGGCGGCGGTGCGATCATACCGTTTGCTTCGGGCACCCCGGCTGTGGTCACGACCGTGCTTGGCGGATTACTTGGAACCACAACTCTCGTCGGGTTCGGCAACTCAGTAACCGGGGTCAGCATAGCCGGTGGAGTAATCGATACGACGACCATATCGGATATGTCCTTCTCTATGCCGAGAGACGGTACGATCACGTCGCTGGCCGCGTATTTTAGTACCACGGTGGCGCTGGCGCTGGTGGGAAGCACGATTACGCTCTCGGCGCAGCTGTATTCGTCGACCACACCGGACAACAGCTTCACGGCGATACCCGGTGCGTTGGTGACCTTAGCCCCTGCGCTTACCGGCATCGTTGCGATCGGCACAATCAGCAGCGGCCTTACGACCGGGCTGTCCATTCCGGTGACGGCTGGTACGCGGTTGCTGCTCGTATTCTCCGGGGCTGTAACGGCGGGCATCGATATTGCCACAACCGTGACCGGCTTTGCGAGCGCTGGGCTGAATATTGTATAACCATAAAGCGTAATAAAATACCGCCGGTGCAACATCCGGCGGTATTTCTGTTCTGCGGAAGCGTGCTATTCCGGCTTTGCCGGTGAAGCGTCTTTGTATGCGTTGGCAAGCACTTCTTTGCGGTGTTGCAGGTGGATGCCGATGTGTCCCACGCCGAGGAGAACGGATGCGGCAATCAGCCAGATCACCTTTCCGTACACGCCGAGCAGCAGGAACGCCGCGACGGGCAGCACCGCGCCCGGCACCGGGATGCCGAGAAAGCTGCGGTAGAAGCTGGCCTGCGTGTGCTCGCCCGTAAAGTAGCGTATCCAGTAGATCTCGTACAGAAGCATCAACATAAAGGAAGCGATCTGCCACAGCGTCCAAGTCGTGAAAGGTGCAAGGTTGGTATCGCGGAAGAGCAGTATACTGGCGGTACAGGCCGCCTGTCCGACGCGCTCGAACACGGTCAGCACCTTGTTTTCCTGCGCGGGGCTGTAGTCCACAGGCTTGTTTCTGGCCCATAGTATGTTGGGGACCCACAGCATCAGCAGATAGATGAGGCCGACGTAGGAAAATCCGAAATGGCCGAGCATATTGCCTCCTGAAGTATAATTCATTAAACCAGCATCGCCATGTCCCTATTTTATGATGTAGGACCACAGCTTCCAATCGATTTTGGCAGGATCAGACTCATTGCACACGGCAATACCGCGCAACGCTTCCTCCATCCGGGCGCATTCGACGGCGGCGATTCTGTCATAAGCTTCGGGGGCTTCATTGAGCCCTGCCTGCTCATAAGCAAGCGCCGCAGTGCCGTAAAAGGCCAGCCCTAAGCAATGCGCCGGTACATGAATGGTCAGCGCGGCATGGGCACAGGCTCTTGCAGCCGCCTGCGCCGCATAATTGCCTTCCGCCCCGGTAGCCGCGGCATGGGCGTCATAGTTGGTTTGTTTGGCATCAACGAATTTGACCCTGCCCTCCAGCCAGCCGACTGCATTGTGTAAGGCATCTTGTGGCCGGGTATCCGTGGGGTATGCGCGCTCATATATCGGTACAATATACTTCTCGGCATAGCCTGTACACCATTGAATCAGCGTCGCCTTGCTCTGCGTTTCAATCAGCCGCGCCAGTGAAATAATATACGGCGACTGAAAGTTCCCGAGTGTTTTCTTTAATTTGCTTTTCAGGACAACCATCACCCCTCGGTTGGTATTATACCACGCCGATTCGCCGTTAGCAGTCATTGATCTGAAGTGATTTATCCCCACACGAGGGATGAATTGCTTCGTCGCTTGCCCACCCTGCGAAGCCGCGCTTTATGGGAAACCCCGGAGCTCCGAACAATCAGCATGTGCGTACACACCATGGTAACGAAAAGCAACTCCTATATGTCATCCTGACTAGCGAAGCGAGGAACGGATCTTTATAAAAGATGTTTCGTCGCCACCGCTCCTCAACATGACACGGTGGATGGGCTTTTTCATAGCAATGACGGCAGCGCCTTAGCCTCGCGCGTAGTGGTTGTACAACTCCTCCGTGGCGAGCGATATCTTGGTGGCGGACCACTCACTGGTTTTGGGGTAGATGTAGTAGGTGTCCTGCAGGGTGGAGAGGTCGATGCAGTCGCCCTTGCCCATGTAGTCGTATTCGATGTGGCAGGAGTACATGGAAAGCGGGTCCTTCTTTAAAAGGAAGGGCTCGCCGTCAAAGATGCCCTCCAGCGTGAAGCCATTCATGTCGTGCGTGAGGCGGCCTTCGCCCAGGCGGATGTAGCCATCGGCATTGGGCAGGCTGTCCACCACGACCTCGGAGGAGAAGAAGTACTCGCCCTCCCGGATGAGCTGCCGCACGTCTTCGCGCAGCGCCTCGTACCAGCTGGGGATGTGCACGCGCTCGGCCTCATCCCGGGCAATGAGCTCGCCGTACTCGGTCATGGTCCACTGGCGGCCACACGCGTCGCACCACAGCGTGGCGCCGTCGGAACGCATCTGATACTCCTCGCCGCAGTGGCGGCACTTGTAGAGCACCTTGTGCAAACCCTTGGCGCGGTCCTTGTAGCGGATACGGATGCCGTTCTCCTTCTGCCAGAGGTATTCGTCGTAGAAGAAGGCGTCGTTGATGCGTTTAAACACTTCGGCTTTGGGCAGCGTTTTGATTTCATCCGCCGTGATGATCTGCCTTAAATCCGCGGCGAGCGGGATGCGCCGCTTGTGCAGGTTCCACACGGGCGAGCGCAGGAAGTTGCCGTGCATGCTCAGCGTCACCACCGGGACTTTTAAAAACTTGGCGAGCTTGCCCAAGGATTCCGGCAAACAGGCGTTGGTGCCGATCAGCGAATAGCGCGCCTCCGGGTAGATCACGAGGATATCGCCGTTGTCGATGACCTTGCGCAGGTGCATCACCATCTGCACGTCGTTGGTAAACTTGCGCTTGCAGATGCAGCCCACGTTGCGCAGCAGCTTCTCGCGGCCGATGAAGCCGTCGATGGCGACCACATAATTGGCGCGGTGGGGGAAGGTGCACGCCGTGGTCACCATGAAGTCGATGAACGACTTGTGGGTGCACAGCAGCAGATAGGGCGGTTTTAAGCCCTTCATATTTTCACGGTTGATTTTAAGCCGGTTGGTCCAGACGATGGGGAAGCTCAAGAGCCATGTAAAGATTTTCAGCGGAGTTTTCTGGCGTTTCGGAGGAGCCTGCATATCAAAGCGTGTCACTTCTTCCATGGGTCACCTCGATGTGTGATTTTTCGACATTATACCACACGGCGGGTGCGTTTGTCTCGAACGAAGGCAGGACCGGACCGGCTATTTTAACAGCGTCGAGCCTGCGAAAACCCCGGCGAGAAAAATTGTTGCGATCAGGATAAAGTGATATATGAACCATCCGATCTTTCCGAATTTGAGCTGTTCAATATCGAGCGGCCTGCGGTTTTCCGGTTTTACGACCAAACCGCCCGCCCATTCAAAGATCAGCAGGTAGAGCCACCACCAGACATACGAATCCCAGATGCCCCAATTGGAGGTGTATGCGATGATATCGGAGTTCTTTTCAATGAGGAGCTCAGCCGTTACGCCGAGATGGACCAGCACCCAGTAAAACGGCAGCTTCCACCGCCACTGCGTCGGGCTGTAGCAAACGCCGCCAAGGACGTACAGCGGGAAGAAGGTGATGATCAGATAGACCGGAATTGGGGATAGGGACGGGAATAACCGGAACGGAAAGGTGTACAGCTTCAGATAAATAAATATATAGCAAAGGACCACGCCCACGAAACTGCTCAGGAGATAGAGCAGGCCGTATTGCTTCCAGTTTTTGCGGATAATCCAAAACAGGCCTGCAACCGATACGGCAGGGGCCGACAGCGAAAGCAGCGTATTGATGTTCCACCCAACATCCATAATCAACCTCCATGCGGAAACAGGTCTATTATCCCCATTTGGGTTTGATTTATTGGGGGCCCCAAAAAAGCGGAGCTTTATGGGGTGTAATCAGGTGGAGATATGGTTGTCGAACCTCAAAGACCGGAAACACGGCTTAAGAAAAAGCGCACGTTTTGCCGTCGCCAACGCGTTGACCGAAAAGTATGCGGATGCATGCCATAAAGTCTTGGCGAACGACAGCCGCTATGGGGAGACGGGCATCCCGGTGTAGGCTTGCAGCCCTTCGTCGCCGCGGATGGCGGTGATGCGCCAGAAATCGCCGCGCTGCACGATGGTCAGCGTCGCGGTCATGGGCGGCATGGGCCCGGTGGAGGTCTGGGTATCGATGCGCAACGTAAGCTCCGCAGTGTCCGGCGCGGTTTGATTCTGCGCGGTGATCTCGTACGCGTTAATCCACGGGCTGGATACGCCGGTGACCCAGTTGGGGGCAGTCTCCGTCAGCGCCTGCGCGTAGCTTTCCCGCAGGTCGGTATCCATCACGGCATACTGCATCGCGGCGCTGCGCATCATCAGCCCCTGCACCCAGGTGTCGGCGGCGGCCTCCGGGGTGCACACGCCCACGTAGTCCATGGCCTCGGTCAGCAGCCGGGCGCGCACCGCGTCGTCCGGGCGGCGGACAGCCACGACTGAAATGTGCCGGGCACTGAAGATGCCGATGCGGTATCCCACCGCGCCGGACAGCATGACGAGCACCACGGCAGCAAACAACAGATAATTCCTTCGGTCACGAGGCGAATCAGCGTTCATTTTCATCCCTCCCTGATATACGGTATGCGGCGGAAGGGAAGGTCAGCCCTGAAAAAAGAGGAATGAATCAGCGGCGCGGCTGATGCTGCGCTTTATCATGGATGAGGTGGATAAAAACGGAAAAGTGCAGTATAATGCAGGCATTGGCCCGCAGGTTGACGGGCGTTCAATCATTTCGCTCAAACGGGCAAAGGAGGTGCGGATGAAGCTGGACGGGTTTGGAATATTCGTGAAGGACATGGCGGTCATGGTCCGGTTCTACCGGGACGTGCTGGGCTTTGAAATCAAAGAGGAAGAGAACGCGACCAACGTCTATCTGGAAAAGGACGGGACGTTGTTTCTGCTGTACCGCAGGACGGATTTTGAAAGGATGATCCACCGCTCGCTGCAGTATGCGAACGGCGTCAACGGACATTATGAGATCGCGCTCAGTGCGGAGAACTATGACGAGGTGGACCGGATGTTTCAGATGGTGGTTTCCAAGGGAGCGGTTCCGGTTCTGGAGCCCACCACCGAGCCGTGGGGACAGCGCACCTGCTACATCGCCGACCCGGAGGGCAATCTGGTGGAGATCGGATCGTTTAACCCATAAACCCCCAAAATAAAACAGCTGGTTTGAAACCGGCTGCAGACTGTCAAAACCGCTGTTTATTGGCCCCATCGGATGAGGGGGCTGTCGCCGACAGGCGACTGGGGGAGAGAAAAATAGCTGGAGCCGGTCACTCCCTCCGTCAAATGTCGGATAAATCCGATATTTACCCCCCTTCCGAGGTTGGCAAAGCGCCGAGAAAGGATTTTCCAATAACCTGAGCCGGTTTCAAACCGGCTGCCGTTCCGCGCGCTTGGTTGCCAGGCGCGCTTTTTAATCGCTGGTGCCGTTCTTCAATTCTTCTTCCTCTCCACGGGAGAAGGCGTCGTAATATTCCGCCGCCTCCAGCTGCCTTTCGAGGCACAGGCTGGTCATCAGGCTGAAGTGGTCCAGCAGCGAGGCGACGACCCGGCCGCACAGCGCGCCGCTTTTGACCATGCCGCGCAGCGTGGATATCGTCTGGTCACGGTTCATGCCCTGACGGTAAGGGCGCGGCTCGGTGATCGCGGTGAACACGTCCGCCACGGCCATGATGCGCGAGCCCGCGGGGATGCTCGCCGCCTTGAGGTGGAACGGATAGCCTGTGCCGTTGAGTTTTTCGTGGTGGAACGACGCCCAGCGGTTGATCGTCTCAAACCCCTGGATATGGCTGAGCAGCTGATAGGTGAAGAACGTATGGGCGCGGATTGCGTTGAACTCCGCCGGGTCCAGCTTGCCCGGTTTTTCAAGTATGGCGCTGTCGATGGCGAGCTTGCCGAGATCGTGCAGGTAGCCCGCGATGAGCATGAGTCGGCATTCGTCCTGCGAGAAGCCCGCGTATTCGGCCAGCATGGCTGCGGTGGAGGCCACGCCCGCGGAATGGGTGGCGGTGAAGCGGCTGCGGAAGTCGATGATGTGGGAAAGCATCTTCGAAATGCTCTGCACCTCGTTGATGTTGAGCAGACGTTTTTCGGGCAGCAGGGTGTCGGGCATGGAATCGACGGGGGCCTTGTGCAGCAGCTCCAGCCATACGTATTCCCTGGGGGCGAGCTCCTGCAGCGCGTCGACGATTTCCGGCGCAAAGATGTTTCCGTTGCGGGCCTTTATGGACTCGAGTATGCCTGGAACCTGGCCCAGCGCGTTGGGAACGTTCTTCAGCAGCACGGAAGTGCGGTCGGCCAGGTGGATGATGTGGCTTTCGATCGGTACGTCCATACCCATGAAGCGGCGGCCCTGCCCGTTCTTCCACGGAACGTGGTGAAAGCGCACGATATCGGAGATAGCGCCAAAGGGCTCAAACTCCTTGAGCAGGCGCGCGCCGCGAAAGCCGTGACTGTTCATGGTAACCGGCTCGTCCTCGATGAGCGAAAGGCGCTCGTCGCTGGACAGCGCTCCGATGTCGTGGATGATGCCTGCCATCAGCACGCTGCGCTGAGTTTCCTCGGGCAGCTTCATCTGCTGCGCGATCCGGTAGGCCAGAAAAGCGGTTTGCTGGTGATGGTTCGATACCTCCGGCGAAACGAGGTCGACTGCGTCTGACACGCACTGTAAGATCTCAAAAAGGCTGATCCGCATTTTGTTCATGGCTGTCCTCCGCCGCGGCCTTGTCCGGCAGATGCCGGTTGTTAAGGCCTGATGTTTTTGTTCGCCGGTTGCGTTTTGCAACATCTATATATACCCCGTCTGCATGCTGTTTAAACGGGATAATCTGGTAAAGTTTATCGTCAGAAAACTTCAGAAAACGATCCACTTTACACAATCTTAACGTGGCCTTTACGCGCTCACGATGAAGCTTTGCACAGCGCGGGATACAATCATACCATGAGTAAAAACGAGAGTGTGCTCGCTCCGATGGAGCGGGTCAAGAAGAAGAAGTGGAGGCCGGGCGAACGCGCGATTGAAGGCGCCATGCTGATATGCGCGCTCGTATCCGTGGCGTCGGTTATACTGATCACCGCGCTGATTTTTTCTGAAGGCCTGCCGCTTTTTAAAGATGTGAACTTCTGGGATTTTATTTCGGGTCAAAAGTGGAAGCCGACAAAGGACATCTACGGCATACTGCCCATGATCATCACCACGCTGGAGACCACCGGAATCGCGCTGCTGATCGGTGTGCCGATCGGCCTCGGATGTGCGATCTTTCTGGCCGAGCTTGCGCCGCGTAAGCTGGCCACCATCGTGCGGCGCGGCGTCGAGATCCTCGCGGGCATCCCGTCGGTCATCTTCGGCTTTGTGGGCATGGTGCTGCTGGTGCCGTTCATCCGTGAAAATATCGGCGGGCGGGGCTTATCCATTCTTGCGGCGGGCATCATCCTCGCGATCATGATACTGCCCACGATCATCAGCATCTCCGAAGTCAGCCTGCGGTCCGTGCCGGGCAGTTTGCGCGACGGGTCGCTGGCGATGGGCGCGAGCAAGTGGCAGACCATCCGCAAGGTGAGCCTGCCGACCGCGAAATCCGGTATCGTCACGAGCGTTGTTCTCGGCATCGGGCGCGCGGTGGGTGAGACCATGGCGGTCAAGCTGGTAATTGGCAGCACGCCTGCCATGCCGGAATCCATACTGGATTCCGCGCGGACCCTGACCGTGAACATCATTCTCGAAATGGGCTACGTGGTCACGGGCTCGACGCACTACTCGGCGCTGTTTGCCACGGGCATCATACTGTTCATATTCATCATGATACTGAACGGCATCGTCACCATCCTGAGCAGAAAGCGGGTGAAATCGCTATGACAGAGCAACTGCAGGAAAAATCCCGCTGGAGCAGCAGGGAGCGCATACTCGCTTACCGGGCCAAACAGAAACGGCGGCAGGCCATCGTTTTCGGACTGTTTGGGTTCGCGGCGTTGCTCGCGGTTTCCGTACTGTTCGTCATCATCGGATATATCGTGGTCAAAGGCGCGCCTTCGATCACGTGGGAGTTCCTGAGCGGCAGCGTAAAGGATTCGGGCCGCGAAGGCGGCATTCTGCCGATCATCATCAACACGCTCTACCTTGTCATCGGCGGACTGGTGCTGGCTGTGCCGCTCTCGCTGCTGGCAGCGCTGTACATGACCGAGTACGCGCGGCAGGGCGCGCTGATCAGCGTCATCCGGTTTTTTACGACCAACCTTTCCGGCATCCCGAGCATCATATTCGGCCTGTTCGGATACATGTTCTTTGGCAAGCTGCTGGGCTGGAGCTGGTCGCTGCTCTCGGGCTGTTCCACCATCGCCATCGTCATCCTGCCCACGCTGATCCGAACGTATGAGGAAGCGATACTGACCGTGCCTGCCAGCTACAAGGAAGGTTCGCTGGCGCTCGGCGCGACCAAGTGGCGCACGCTGGTGCGCGTGGTCGTCCCGGCTGCCGCGCCCGGCATCGTGTCCGGCACGGTGCTCGGCATTGGCCGCATCGTGGGTGAGACCGCCGCGCTGTTCTTCACACTGGGCAGCTTTACGAAGGTGGCCACCAGCCTGTTCGACTCCGCCCGCCCGCTCGCGCTGCACCTGTATATGCTGATTACCGAGGTGGCCGCAGTGGATAAGGCATACGCGACAGCCACCGTGCTGATCGTCATCGTATTGATACTCAACCTGATCGCCGGAGCCATGGGTTCCCGCGCAAGCCGATTTAAGGAGGGACGCTAGATGAGCGCCGAAGCATTAGCCAAAGTCGAAACCGCCCTTACGGAGGAAATTACCGGAAGGCAGGATATAATAACGGATATGAAAACGAACGAGAACACGCAACCTCAGGCCGCGCCTAAAACCAAGGTGCGCGTCCGCGATCTCGATCTGTTCTACGGCAGCTTTCAGGCGCTGAAGAACATATCCATGGACGTCGCGGAGAAGCAGGTGACCGCGCTGATCGGCCCGTCGGGCTGCGGCAAGTCCACCTTCTTAAAGTGCATCAACCGCATGAACGACCTCATCGCGGGCTGCAAGGTGACAGGCGAGGTCGCCATCGACGATGTGGACATTTACAAGGGCAGCGTCGATGTGGCTTACCTGCGCAAGGAAGTGGGCATGGTGTTCCAGAAGCCCAACCCGTTTGAGATGAGCATCTATGACAACATCGCCTACGGCCCGCGTATCCATGGCCTCAGAGACCGGCGCACGCTGGACGAAGTCGTGGAGAACAGCCTGCGCCACGCGGCGCTCTGGGACGAGGTGAAGGACCGTTTGAAGAAGTCCGCCATGGGTCTCTCCGGCGGCCAGCAGCAGCGCCTGTGCATTGCGCGCGTGCTTGCGGTGGAGCCGTCCGTGGTGCTGATGGACGAACCGACTTCGGCGCTTGACCCGATTTCCACGGGACGTATCGAGGAACTGATCGCGGAGCTGAAGAACGAGTACACCATTATCATTGTGACGCACAACATGCAGCAGGCAGCGCGCGTATCCGACAGCACAGCGTTCTTCCTCCTCGGCGACATGATCGAGATGGGCAAGACCGAGCAGATATTCAAGCTGCCCGTCGACAAGCGCACCGAAGATTACATCACCGGCCGGTTTGGTTGATGATACGCCTTTATTGGAGGCTCTGCCTCCAATCCTTCACCCCACAAAGCTTCGCTTTGCGGGGACCCCGAACCACCGCATAGGGGACATTGTCCCCTAAGAACCCCATCGTGCGAAACGCCCGAAGGACGTTTCGCGGACAATGGGATTCCCAAGGGACCTTAACGCCACACTGTGGCGTTAAGCTTGGGCGGGAGCGCGAGGGCAGAGCCCTCGTATAGGGTCCTATCAAGGCCTTTAAGATGAGAATGATACCGCGCGGGCGTTTGATGCGGGCCGCGCATAAAGGAGATTAATGATGTCGGTACGATCCGAATACGACCATAAGCTGGTCGAACTGAAGCATGAACTGATCCGCATGGCCTCGCTCGTGGAAGAGGTGCTGGCGGGTGCGATGCGTGCGCTGATTGCGCACGACGCGGCGGACGCGCAGAAAATCATCGACAGCGACGACGAGATAGACGAACTGCAGATGGACATTGAGGACCAGTGCATCACCCTGATCGCCACACAGCAGCCGCTCGCCAAGGACCTGCGCGTCATCTTTGCCGCTATCAAGATGGGCACAGACCTCGAGCGCATTGCGGACTATGGCGTGGGCGTGGCGCGCCTTGCGATACAGCTGAAGGACGAGGTATACGTCAAACCCCTCGTGGACCTGCCGCGCATGACGGACATTGCCTGCGAAATGCTGCGCCTCAGCGTACGCGCTTTCACCGAGAGCAGCGAGGAGCTGGCCGTCGAAGCCGCCAGCCACGACGCTGAGATGGACGCGCTGTTCAAGCAGGTATACCGCGAACTGATGACCTATGTGCTGGAGAGCCCGAAGAACATCCACCAGATGATATCGTTCGTGCTGATCGCCCGGTATCTGGAGCGCGTGGGCGACCACATCACCAACGTGTGCGAGTGGATCGTGTACAACGCCACGGGCAAGCGCGTGGACCTGGGGCATATGAAGTAAGACGGGATAGGGATACAAAAGATAAAACAGGAGGTGCAAAAACGCGCCTCCTGTTTATGTTTGATGGTTTTTGGCAGGCAAGGTAGCATTTTAATCGGGGAATAGGAATTTTTATTAATCCCTTCGGTATAATCAATAATCCATACTCCAGGCGATTGTCCCTGAAGAACATTCAATCGTAGAAGTACTTCTGTTTGTAAGATAGAATTTAAACAGTCCAGCGGGACCGTCGGCTTTAGTCCAGAAAACACCACTTGTATTAGTAGAACTAAACTGCCGATAATAAGTGCTATTATAGTAATAGCCGGAGTAAATAGACGTATAGGAAACAAAAGTTTGGAAGATACCGATTCCGTATGGTGTTTGATTGTTACACCCATCTGTACCAGACCAATATCTAGTGGTGGCGCCAGGGCCAATTGTATGCGGAGTCATGGTTGATGTACTGGCAAGTACAGGTGTAATGGTTATAATCAACAAGGTCATAATAATAAGCACTGACATCGCGATTATTCTTATTTTTTTAAACATATATCTCTATCCTTTATTATTAATTTAAACATAAAGTATATAAAATGAAAAAATTTAGAAACAAAGGAACAATTATAACAATAGATTGACAATATATGAGCATGTAATATATTATTGAAACAATATAAAATAAAGAATCAAGGATTTTACCATGGGGATTTTAAGAATAGTTAATAGTGGTATCCGGGGTAAGAACACACAAACTTTTATTATTTTTATCATCACGCTTCTCATTTTACTGTTTGAACTCACGGGGCTGTCAATTCAGTCGGCATCGAAACTGGCCGAAGAAGACGTATATAAACAGATAGGTTTACGCATAAAAATAGCGCCAAACGCAAATATTCAAGACTATAGTAAAATAACCATTACAGATGAAATGATCAATGACATCATGAAAATAGATCATGTGGTGGGATATGACTCCAGTCTGGAAAGCTTTTGTACACCCGTTAACTTTAAAAACTTAAAGATTCATACGGGGGTCAGTCCGGACACCCAAAATGAACAGGCCATTATTCCGTCGGAAGATATAGCGGTAAGCAGAGAGCAAATCAGCCTGACAGGGGGGCTGAATATAAAATATAACGAGCGTTTTTATAAGGGCCAGAATTCGCTGATAGAAGGTGATTTTCCGGATGAGAATCATGAAGGGGCTATAGTTAGTGAGCAAATCGCTGTTGAGAATAATTTAAAAACAGGAGAGATGATAACCCTTCGCCATGAGAGTGGCCAAAAAGCGGATATTAAGATTATTGGGATATACCAGACAAATTTAAAATTCGAAGTGGCCGAAACAAACCTATTTGGCGAGGGGATTTTCAGTTCCAGTCCGTACAATGTGATTTATACAAACTATAGTACGGTTAACAGGCTTGAAAACGAGGCTTGCCCTGTGATATTTCTTACCGTATGGATTGATTCCCCTCAATACATTCAGGTTGTGATGGATCAGATAAGCAATGACGAGCTGTGGAAGGATTTCAGCGCATATGATATAACGGGTATAGTTTTTACTCAATATGCCCAGCAGATAATCTCCATAGACAGCATGAGTGAATCTTTGGTCTTTCTGTCTATGCTGTTTGGCGGCATAATTTTGATCATCGTGATGACCTTTTTTGGCAGCAGCTATATGTACGAAACAGGGCTGTATATTGTATTGGGGCTAAACAGATTGGGAATTTTCTTGATACAGCTTTTACAGGTATTTTTGATTGTGTTTGCCGCTTTGCTGGCTTCGCTGATTCTTTCACCCTTCCTCATGAGGATATTGAATAATGTGATCGAAGTTAACTATATATCCGTGACCAATGATTCCACCGTATATAGCTATTATACTGGTGATATGGATATTCAACAGAATTTTCATGTTTCGATTGCCCCGGAGATATTTGCCGGAATGGCAGTGGCACTGTTCATTCTTACTGTTATATCCGCGGTAATACCATTTTTGGCCACAATTTATTTAAAGCCAAAAGATATTCTGGCAGGAAACAAGAAAGGATAAATATAATGATAAGCGTTGAGAATCTATCATTTACATACAAGAACAAAATCAATAAGTCCTCCGTCCATGTGCTGGAAGACATCAACGTAAATTTTGAACCAGGAATATTTTATACTATATTTGGTCCGTCGGGTTCAGGGAAAACAACGCTTTTAGGATTGTTGGGCGGTTTGGAAGAACCGGATGCCGGAAGAATAACATTATCCGGCATCGACATAAAGGAAATCGGATATTATGTGTTGCGACGCAATATGGTATCCTATGTTTTTCAAAATTATTACCTTTTTCCTTATATGACATCGGTGGAAAATGTGTTAATGGCGATGAACGAGAAGACCTTTTCGTATAAGGAAAATGCAAAGAGAGCGTCTGAAATATTGGAGTCTCTTGGTATTACCGTTGATGAAATGAGCAGAAAAGTCAAACGGCTTTCGGGGGGGCAGCAGCAGCGCGTAGCTATCGCAAGATGTCTGGCGTCCGGCGCAGAATATATTCTTGCGGACGAACCAACCGGCAATCTGGATAATAAAACTGCGGTCACCATTATTGAGCTTTTTACCGATCTTGTTAAGAATTATAACAAATGCGTGGTTGCGGTTACACACTCGGATTTGGTTAAGAGTTACTCGGATATTTCTTATAAATTAAACGATAAAAAACTAGAACGAATTATATAGGTTGCCATAATGTTAAGAAAATCATTTTGGATGTTAAAGGGCAAGCCTGTTCAATCCGTTCTGCATATGCTGTTGATGGTACTAATCGGGTTTGCTTTATTTATCGGTATTATATTTCAACAAGTGGGCCAATTCATAAAATCAGGAGGAACTTTTTATTACACGATAAAAGTTGAACCAAAAGATGTGGAAAGCATTATATCGCGTGAGACAATTAACCAGCTTTCCAAAATCCAGAATATCAAAGGATACAACTATAGTTATATAAAGGAGATCCAACCAGAGAACTTTAAGAATTGGGTGCAATATTATGATAAAAATGATCCCGAGCTTGATTTAGCCGAGCTTTCTATCAATCTTGATGTTGAATTCTCCGATATTTTTGTAAACAACAGCGCAGCATTGGTGGAGGGCAGCTTACCTACTGAAAGCAAACATGGTGTAATCGTTGAGCAAGTTATGGCAGAGCATAATAACATTCAAATCGGAGATATAGTGGCGTTTAAAACAACAGAAGATGGCAATACACTATGTTTGCAGGTTATTGGTATTTACCGGCTAAGGTTGCCGATAAAAGTAGAAGATGCTGCGGGAGGAGATATTTCTTATGTTGTATCCCCATACTCAAGATTGTATACGAATTTTGACTCCATAGCGGCAGATGCAGATATCGCAATTCCATATGTGGACTTATATATATCCGAAGATAATTACATTTTAACATTAAATGATTTTAACGGCACTCTTGATGCCTCTTTAAAGGCAAGTGACTCGACCGATTCGATGTTTGTAGTACTGAATCAAGCGGTTAATAAGATGATTCGTTATTATAATTGGATAATATACATGTTGGCTCTGACCACCCTCGTTATATTTACATTATTCAGCTTTATCGCCCAACACAAAAGCCTATATGATACATCCGTATTATCAGTGTTGGGAAAAAGCAAAAGAGAAATACTAATGCAGAGTTTGCTGAATACCTCTATTCTTTCAGGAGTATCCGCTGTAATTTTTGCGATACTTGCCCTTATACTTGCAAGGCCAGTCGGATTATTTTGGATATCCGCTGCGACAAAGGATTATTCGATCGAAGTGTCAAATTTCTCGTTTCAAGGCGAGAAGGAAGCACTGATCAGTAATTACGCTTCTAATCGTTCAGTAGCATTAATTTTGATCATAGTTTTCTTTCTTTTCTTCATTTCTTTACTGGTAACCCTGTTATATTCTTTATCTGTACTCAAGTTGACGCCATTAAAAAGGTTGAATAGGGCATGTTAAAAATCGCAATCCTGAAACGCACCTCCTTTTTTGTTGTGTCGAACATCGGCGCTCAGTGAAAGGTGTTCGCAACGCGCCGGGAATGGAATAAGGCGTAGATGATGCCGCCTTCGATCAGAAAGAATCCGACCGCCGTACCAAGAAATACGTATGAATCAATGGCGTAGGTTAAGATCAAGTACAAAAGGGATATGAAAGCGGCAATAATGTATGGAATTCGGAACCTAATATTACGTTGGTAAAATAAAAACAGGCATATGATGAGTGGAATAAGTGAGAACAGGTATTCCGCGCTGAAATCCACCAATGCTTGTGCTATGCCCACGTAGATCCGGATCTGAAACCAGATCAACCAGCCGCCAATGCCCTGAGGGCCGTCAAATGAACTGGAAGGCACATGGTTGACAGCCTTATAAGGCGAGTTCATCTCTTGTTCAGATATGTGAGGGAAATCCTGGTAGGACTGCTGCCGGACCCTATTGGACTGGCGTTCTCTGTAATTCCATACCAAGGCTGCAATGAGCGTCACGGCGGCTGCTACCCCTACAACGATTAGGAATATGACTACCCAAAGAGGTACATACATTGGCTGCCTCCAAGATGTTTTTAATTACGAAGAATATGCTGACACCCATATGATACCATGTATGTGCACCTCCTGACTATAGCCGATTGAGAAAACAGAGGGAAAATGCGGAATTTTGGCTTATAGCGGTCGGGCAGGTGTCGGCTGGAAAAGCAAAAAGCCCGGCTTATCGTCATTGCGAGCGTGGGTCCCCGAAAAGTGCAGCTTTTTGGGGTGGGAATGGGAGGGGGACCGCCGCAGGCGGTGGAGGGATTTGTAATGTTCCTTGATTGCTTCGCTTCGCTCGCATTGACGGATGAGCCGCCCGGCTGCGGTCAACTCTGCTGCCGCGCCTCGTAATCCGCCCTTTCAAAGGTATAGACGGCCATCTCGCAGGCTTGCCCGTTGTCGTCTTCCGTGTGGACGCTGCCCTTCTGAAAGCCGTTGCGCTCCAGCAGCCGGACGGATTTGACGTTTTCGGTGCACAGGTCGGCGACGATGCGGCTCAGCCCCATGCCGTAAAAGCCGTAGCGGATGACTGCCTCTGCAGCCTCTCCGACCAGCCCCTTCCCGTGAAACGGGAGCAGGGAGTCGTACCCGATCTCCGCGCAGGAGCCGTCCGGCGTGATACCCCACAGGGAGATGCTGCCCACGAACGCGTTGTTCGCAGACAGCCGCATGGACCATACGACGCTTTCACCCCGCGCCAGGGCGCTGTCGATGCGGGCGATGTAGGCGGTTGCTTCCTCGATCGACGTGTATTGCCGGATGCCCGTATACCGGATGACGTCCGGATTGGACCGGAGCGCAAAAATCCCCTCGGCATCCGTCTGCGCCAGCCGCTTCAGCGTAAGGCGCTCCGTGTTGAGTTCGGGAACAGAAATGACAGCTTTCATGTTGACCTCCACAAGAGCATTATAACATCGATACGGTGCAGCGGATACGCGGAAAAAAACCGCGCTGCCGCAAGCGTTTGTCAATGATTTGCGTTTATCCTGCGTTTACATTGGTGATATACTCTTACCGGGAAGGACAAAATTATCAGTATTGAAAGGTTGTCCGCGCATTGCTCTTTAGCCTTTGATGGAGCATGAAACAGAAATCGGGAAGGAACGTACTGCTGTGGCATCCGTTTTGGTCATCGACGACGACCCATATATCCGCGAGCTCGTGGGCACGCTGCTGAAAGCCGAGGGCTTTGTTGTGTCGGAAGCGAGCGGCGGTCGCGAGGCGCTGCAAAAGCTGGGCGAGAGCCGGGTGGATCTTTGCGTGCTCGATTTGATGATGCCCGGCATGGACGGCTATGAGTTCTGTCGGCTGGCGCGGCGGTACTACGCAGACCTGCCCATACTGATGCTGACAGCCAAAGCCGAAATCGGCGACAAGGTGAAGGGCTACGGGCTGGGCGCGGACGATTACCTGACCAAGCCGTTTGAGGGTGTCGAACTGGTGCTGCGCGTAAAGGCGCTGCTGAAACGCTGCAGCATCGACGCCTCGCAGTCCGTGCAGATCGGCGCGCTGACGCTCGACAAGACCAGCTATTCGGTCAGCTTTGAGGGCGCGCAGAGCGACATCCCCATGAAGGAGTTTGAGCTGCTGTTCAAGCTGGGCTCCTCGGCGGGCAAAACCTTCGCGCGCGACCAGCTGATTGAGGACGTGTGGGGCTACGACTTCGAGGGCAACGAGCGCACGCTGGACGTACACATCAACCGTCTGCGCGAGCGGTTTCCGGCGGAGCAGTACGGCTTCAAGATTACGACCGTGCGAGGACTGGGCTACCGGCTGGAGGTGCTGCAATGAACGAAAGGGATTTTGACCGGAGACGTGCGGGGTTACGGTTCCAGGGTCAGCACGTGCATAACAGGCGTACACAGCAACCGTCTGCGCAAGCGGTTCCCGGCGGAGCAGAGCGGTTTCAGGACCATGACCATGTGCGGGCCGGGCTGGCGGGTGCAGGTGCTGCGATGAACGGAAGAGGCTCACGCGGGCGCAAAAGAAAGTGGTGGTTCGTGTCCCTGCCGATATCCGTCGGCTCGTTCGCGGTCTGCTTTGCCGTGGGGTACGGGCTGTCGACGCTGCTGTTCCGTCTCACCGGGCATCCCGGCGACTTCTGGGCGACCGTCATCGCGGGGACATTCGGCCTGCTCGTATTCGGGGCGGGTGCGAAGCTCTTTGCGGATATCACCCTGCGCAAACGGCGCGGAGACGGGCGACTGGAGCGCGCGCGCAGCAATCTGATGAGCGATACCCTTGAAGCCATGGATCGCATCGCGCACGGCGATTTCAGCGTGCTTGTGCCGGTGGATGAGCACAACCCGTTCTCCGAAATCTCCGAAAGCGTGAACAAAATGGCGCGGGAGCTGGGTACCATGGAGAACCTGCGGCAGAGCTTCATCTCCAACGTGTCGCACGAAATACAGTCCCCGCTGACGTCCATCAGCGGGTTCGCGGCGCTGCTGAAAAACGACACGCTTACGCCGGAGCTGCGCGCGCATTACATCGACGTCATCGAAACCGAGGCCAAGCGGCTTTCACGGCTCAGCGACAACCTCATGCGCCTCTCCATGCTGGAGAACGGCGCGCAGCCGCTCACCGTCACGTCGTTCTCGCTGGATAAGCAGATTCAGAACGCCGTGCTGATGCTGGAGCCGCAGTGGGCCGCCAAGAACATCGACGTCTCCGTGGCGCTCGAAAAGACCCCCTTCAGCGGCGACGAGGGATTGCTAAGCCAGGTGTGGGTGAATTTGCTGCACAACGCCATCAAGTTTACGCCCGAAGCGGGACAGATTATTGTGACGCTGGAGAAAAAGGAGGGCGGCGTAGTCTGCCGCGTCTCCGATACCGGCCCTGGCATTGCCGAGGAGGACCTGATGCATATCTTCGAGCGCTTCTACAAGGCCGACAAGGCCCGCGACCGCGCGCTGGGCGGCAGCGGCCTCGGCCTCTCGCTCGTCAAAAAGATTGTGGAGCTGCACGGCGGCACCGTGACCGCGCAAAGCGAGCCCGGCAAGGGCAGCACATTTACGGTGACTTTGCCCGTTTCAAAATAAAATCCGGTTTACACTGCGTTTAAATTGCATTTAACCTCCGTTTAATTGGCGGCGCTACAATGAGGCCATCAAGTTTGAACGGAGGTATTATTTATGATGACGATTATTGTACTGGTATATTACGCGGTGAAGCAGCTGGTCAAAAAGCTGACTGCGAAAAGCAGCCCGGACTGTGGGGAGGTGCTCGTATGACGCCCATCATTACGGTAGACGGACTGGTGAAACAATACGACCGGGCCAAGGAGCCCGCTGTCAAAGGCGTGAGCTTTGACGTGAACGAAGGAGACTTCTTCGCCTTCCTCGGCCCCAACGGCGCGGGCAAGACGACGACCATCTCCATCCTCACGACCACGCTGTCCAAAACGTCCGGCGGCGTAACCATTGCGGGCTACGACGTGGAGAAGGAAGCCAAGCGGGTGCGCGAGGAGGTGGGCATCATCTTCCAGCAGCCCAGCCTGGATGCGCAGCTCTCGGCGGAGGAGAACATCCGCTTCCACGCCTGCCTGTACGGCATGTACCGCTACCGGCCCAGCTTCAAGCTGATGCCTGCCTCGTACCGGGACCGCGTGATGGAACTGGCGGAAATCGTAGGGATTAAAGATGCGCTCTTCAAGCCCATCAAGAAGCTTTCGGGCGGCATGCAGCGCAAGCTGGAAATCATCCGCAGCCTCATCCACATGCCGAAGATACTGTTCCTCGACGAGCCGACGCAGGGGCTGGACGCGGTGAGCCGCCGCAGCCTGTGGGAGTACATCGACGGGGTGCGCAAACAGAACGGCACGACCGTGTTCCTGACCACGCACTACATCGACGAGGCGGAGAATGTCGACAAGGTCTGCATCATCAACCACGGGAAAATCGCGATTGCCGGTTCGCCCGAGGAGATGAAATCCAGCCTCTTAAAGCAGGAACTCGTGCTGGACGCAACGGACCGCAGACAGCTGATCAGCGAGCTCGGCGGCATGGGGCTGGATTACCGGATCGACAACCACATCGTGGTGCCGTATCAGGGCACGGCGCAGGACATCATCTCCGGCCTGCAAACACAGCTGACGGTGCTGCAGATTCAGGAGCCGTCGCTGGAGGACGCGTATGTGGAGTATTTAAAGAGAACAGAAGGTGAAGCGGCATGAATGAAGCAGTGATGGGACAGGTGGGAATCAAATCGAGGTTTTTGAGGGAGCTGAACGCGGTGGTGACCATCGCGGCGCGGGACATCCGGTTGCTCTTTAAGTCGCCGGGCATGATTATCATGAGCCTCGCGATGCCGCTGGTGATGATGGGCATGCTGGGCGGCAGCCTTGCACAGAACATGGCGGGCGGGCTCGGCTTCAACTACGGACCATTCATGATGGTGGGCATGCTGGTCAACATGCTGTTTATGACCACCACGTCCGGCATTGCCTCGCTGGTGGAGGACCGCTTTTCGGACTTTACGCAGGAGATGATGATATCGCCGGTATCGCGCTACTCCATCGTCATCGGCAAAATCGCCGGGTCGTCGGTGGGCGCCATCATCAGCATGCTGGGCACGCTCATCGTGGGGCTGGCCATGGGCATCACGCTGCCGGTGGGACAGATGCTGGCCATCCTCGCGCTCTCGCCGCTGATGTGCCTCTCGGCGGGCGCGCTCGCCATGATCGTGATCGGACTGATAAAGAGCAACCGGATTGCCAACCTGGCGGTGATGCTCATCACCATGCCGCAGATGTTCCTCTCCGGTGCGATCATCCCGATCACCAACTCCAGCGGCGTGCTGCTGGTGCTGAGCCGGATGATGCCGATGACGTACTGCCTCGACCTGGTGCGCGCGGTGGTGTACGCCGGAACGCCGGAGTATAGCAGCGTGGTGCTCTTTAACCCGGCGGTGACGCTGGTTGCCATCATCGCGATCACGGTGGTGTGCCTCGTGGTGGGCACGTTCTTCTTCGCCCGGAGCGAGAAGAACAGATAACAAACAACATAACAGGAGGTTATTACAATGAAAAACAACGAGTTGAAGGTAACGGAACAGTTTGGACGCGTGGCCCGGCTGCTGATGAGGCAGCGGCTCCGCGACGCCAAAGAGAACAGCGGCAAGCCGGACGCATGGCGCAAACGGCTGCTGGGGCTCATCAAGGCCCGGCCGGGCATCACGGACAAGGAGCTGGTAAAGCTGCTGAACCGCCGCATGGACGCGGGCGAAGAGCTGCTGCTGGGCCTTGAGAAGAAGGGCTACGTCGTGCTGAAACCCACAGAGGGCTCGGACGACAAAGCCGTGGAGCTGACAGAAAAGGGCGAGAAGGAAGCGGCAGATTACATGGACCTTGGCGCGGCGTTCAAGGTGCTGAGCGACGAGGAGCAGGCCGCAATGAGCGGGTATCTCTCCCGCGTCATCGAAGCGCTGGAGAAGGAGACCGGAGCCAAGGGTGACGAGATGGATGACTGCTTCATGGGCCTGCGGGGGATGCTGGGCGCTGTCGGCCCCGGCGGCATGCGCAAGCTGCACCGGCACTTTGCCGGAAGCTGCCCGGACGGCTTTGACCCGCGCGGGGGCTACGGCCCGTGGGGACGAGAGTTTTAGGGCAGTGAACGGTGAAGAGTGAATAGTTCTGGGAGAGCAGACAAGAGGGGGCGCGGTGAGCGTCCCTTTTTGTGTGGGCGGTGGATACGGGCATCGCGAAATGTTTAGGAAGATTATGTGGATAATTGTGCAGCAAAACTTAGCGGAGTTATAAACCTAATGTGCAATTCATATTGGGTAAACTTTGTACTTGGTAGATTAAACAATTAAGCCAACATCACCTTACTATTTTTCGTTGTTTTTGGTTATGAACCTTGCTCGTTCAAACAATTCGTCGAAAGTTATTATTTCGGGGCTGACAATGTTCCTCCTAAACAACTCAAATGACCGTAACTTATCAGCGTTTATGCCGTACTCTGTACCAAACTCGCTAAGACTACCGATAACCAGAAATGATTTAGGGTAATAATTGTAGATTTCTTCGCCAGTAGGATTGCCGGAGCTATCTGTCATATATATTTTACCTGATAAATTTTTTACGGCTGCTGCCACAGAACCTTGCACCTGAGCTATAGCACCAGAAAGCTCCTTTGATGGCGCAAAACAACCAGCGCGATATGCATTATCATCAAGCAATTTTGTAACATGCGTCTTTATTTCTACAAAACATAGGTTTGAGATAAGGCCACGTGTTTTCATCAAAGCATCAACGCGTTTCCCGTGAGTATTTATATCATAGCCTTGTACAACTTGCTCCAGCTTTTTATCATCCAGTCCACTTAGAAAAACATAGCCTAGTCCATAACCAAATATCCATTGATTCTTTTCGAAAAATTTCTGCCAAAGGTTTTCATTGGTACATTTTTTCTTACATTTCAATTCATCAAAATACGATGAATCCGTGAGAAGCTTTTCAAATACTTCGAGTTGCTTTTTTCGATATCCAACCGCAACAACATCCTCGGTGGTTATGCCACTACGAACTATATTTGTAAACATTTCTTGATTATGAAGAAACATCTGTAATCCTTGATTATTAGTAATCTCAATATGTTCAATATCATCGTCAGACAATCGTTGATATCGTTGGCTTCCAAATTGCATTGTAATAACATCTTTTATAAACTTAAACAACTTCGGGATCTCTTCCCCAATAAATGCAAAACTCGCTTTATGTGGTGACCCTGTTGATGGAGTATATTCTTGTATAGAAATTACACTAATACCTCGTGGTTCTTCAAATACGGTAGCCCTTATTATATTTTTCCCGCCGGGTGTTTCGCGTAAAACGATCTCTTTTTTGATTTTTGCAAATGTATAGGACTCTGTTTGGTCAATAGCACGGGTAACTAACCGTACAGTTCTTTCATCATCATAGGAATTTTTTATTGGCGGACTTATGTACGTTTTGCCTTCAATGGGATCTTTATAGCTATCTGTATCTTCTAATAGCATATGTTACCCCCCCATTTGTTAACAATATCTATAAAATAGAGCAGCCTATCAAGCAACTTTGCATTAAAAGACTTAACGCTAATTTGTATTATACAGCTCGTTTCCTAAAATTTCTACAAAATGCTTATACAAACATCTGTTTTTCCACAAAAGAGTGCCGGAGCGGGGCGGGAATAGTGGGGGGATATTCTCCTTTCGCACTGCGTCTGGATTGCTTCGCTTCGCTCGCAATGACGGAAGGGGTGATTTTTCTGTGGGGTTCCTGATATAAAAATGGTCAATTGCACGATAGTCTACGTTCCCCAATATAATGAACAAGGTAATTCGCGGAAGGGGATGCCCTGATATGATGGCTAAAAGACAGCTGGAGGAGCTTGCCGCGGTATTGAAGGCGGCTCCTGAATATACAGAAATGGTGCAGCAGCGCGGTAAAATAATGAGCAACCCAACGCTCAGCAGACAGCTGCAGGGCTTCGAAAAGGAGCACCGGAGGCTGCTCAGCCTTGACTTGCCGGAGAAAGAGGCAGCAGCACAGTTTGAGAAGCTATATGCGGGCAACAAGAGCTTTCTTGAGAATGAGGACATAAAAAGATATATTCAAGCGGCACAGAATTATCAAAAGATGATTTCGGATAACTTCAATTATTTAAACATGTTGCTTGAGACAGGGAATACGGGAAAGCGGGTTTGATTTATACAATTACAGACCCGAAGCATAGAAATTTTCGGGTCTGTTGGGGCTAACCAAATATTTAAAGCATGCTTTATTCAGCACGACGTTTATTCATCGTAATAATAATCGGACATATCATTGTAGACTGCCATACCGCCCATATCATCCATGTCGGGCATCATATCCCAGCTTCCTTCTATGCCATACCAACTGTCGGCGGCACTGGCTCCAGCATACGGATAGCCGTACCCGCCTGTATATACGCATCTGCCAAACCTGTCGCAGCATCTGCCAAATCTGTCACAACATCTTCCGAACTGGTCGATGTAAAAGCACCTGTTGACCGGGGGAAAACCAAAGAAAAACGGATAGATGATCGGCCCGGGAAAACGCCGCCGAATTGGGAACCTTTGAGGGAAACCTGGGAACCGGCCACTGGGAAATCGGCGGGGGAATCCTTGCATACCGCGTCCTCTGCCTCGTTGCGCAATTTGCAGCCCGCCTTCAGTGTCAAAACCATCAGGCATATATAAGCCTCCTTTCTTGTTAATTTTCAGTTATCATATGTGTACCTATGTATCTTATGAGTAACAATCGCCTAATGTTCATTTTACCGTATATGGAATGGGGCAGGCCTGGTTTTCTGTAGTTTCACCCGATGCGGCTGGCTATGGGATGTCCCTGCCGGAACTGCACCAGATCCCACAGGTTGCCGTACAGGTCTTTGAATACTGCGACGGTGCCGTAATCCTGCTCCTTGGGCGGGCGCACGAATTCGATGCCCGCGGAGAGCATGTCGTTATAATCCCGCCAGAAATCGTCCGTGCCCAGAAACAGGAACACCCGGCCTCCGGCCTGATTGCCCGCAAACGGCTCCTGCTCCGGCTTGGACGCTTTTGCGAGCAGCAGCGTGGTGCCTTTTGAACCGGGCGGCGATACCACCACCCACCGCTTGTCCTGCTCCGCCTGATAGGTATCCTCGATGAGGGTGAAGTGAAGCTTCTGGGTATAGAATGCGATGGCCTCGTCGTAATCCCGGACGACCAGCGCGATGTGGACGATGGATTGCAGCATAGTCATGCTTCCTCCCGTAAAAGTACGTAAAGCGCTGCGCCCAGTATACCGCGCCCCGCGCCGGATTTCTACCCTGTCCATGCCGACCGTTGCGGCCTGCGCATTTGCGGGTGACAACGCGGCCCTGCTGGTGTAAAATAAAGGCACTATATGTAAGGGGTATTGTGCATGCGGTGTCCGAGATGCGGCAGTTATCAGGTGTTGACCCAGCCCGTAACCGAAACCACGGTGAAGGGCAAAACGAAGGGATTTGGTTGGATCAAGGCGTGCCTCGGCTGGCTGCTGTTTTCGCTGCCGGGTATCCTGTGCGGCCTGTGCGGCATGGGAAAGAGCAAAACCCGCGCCAAAACCACCACCACCTACGTGAACACATGTCAAAGCTGCGGATATCGGTTCTGAACTTTCTGCAGGCCATCGGCGACCGGAGCGGCTGCCACCAGATGCCGGAGCGGAGCTTCCATATCAACGGCTATACGTTTCCGGTTTGCGCGCGCTGCACAGGCGTGTTTTTCGGACAGCTGCTCGCGGTGATCCTGCTGATCTTCGGCGTGATATGCCCGTGGTATGCCGCCGCCGCGCTGCTCGGGCTGATGGGGCTGGACTGGCTTGTGCAGCAGGTGGGCATCCGGGAATCCACGAATGTCCGGCGGCTGATTACCGGGGTGTTCGGCGGCTTCGGGCTGTTCAGCCTGTACATCGCAGCCGGGGTGCTGATTTACCATTGGGTTGCGGGGCTGATCAAGGGCTGAATACTGATAGATGCCTCCCTTGCGACCCGGGGTCCCCAAAAAGCGTAGCTTTCTGGGGTGGGAACGGGAGGGGGACCGCCGAAGGCGGTGGAGGGATTTGCAAATTGGCAAGAATCCCCCAGTCAGCCCTTCGGACTGACAGCCCCCTTTAGGCAAGGGGGCCTTTTGTACTCTCATTGCAGCTTGATGGTGTGGTACGCTTGGATGCGCTGCCGGGCGTGCTCATCCAGCCGGAGCGGGTCAGCCGACGCACGAAGGCTTAAGGATACAGCTTATCGATTTCTCCGCTCATGATGGCGGGCAAAAGCCGCTGTATCTTTTCAAACGGCCAGTCCCACCACTGCAGCTGCTGCAATTTGCCGATCGTTTCCACATCAAAACGCTTTTTGATCTCCCTGACGGGAATACCGCCGACAACCGTGTAGGGAGGGACATCCTTTGTTACAACGGCCCTTGCTGCGATGATCGCCCCGTCACCGATATGAACGCCGCCCATGATGACGGCCTCGTATCCGATCCAGACGTCATTGCCGATCACGATATCCCCTTTGTTGTCCCACGCGGACGCAACGTCCCGGATATCCAGACCCCACTCCTCAAAGAAGATGGGGAAGGGATACGTGGAAAGCGACCGCTGGGTGTGGTTGGCACTGGCAAACAGGAATTTCGCCCCGCAGGCGATGGAACAGAACTTGCCGATGATCAGCCGGTCGGCGTTGACCGGGTAATGATACAGCACGTTGTTCTTCTCGAACTGCGTGGGGTCGGAAACAAAGTCGTTATACATGGTGTAATCCCCAACGGTGATGTTGGGATCCGTAATGACACCCTTCAGGTATACGGTTTGAAAGTCGTTGGTACGCGGATATATTCTCTTGTCTGGAATAGTCATAAAATCCTCCTGAATTTTTTTATCGAACTATTCCAGCTACGACAATGCACCTTTTCATTTACCCACCGCCTCTCAGGTTTAAATATCTCTTGGAAATACTTCTGAATGGTCAAGCCCCGTTTTTGTCCGGGGAGAATTGTATAAAGCACGCCGCAGGCACAGCCTTGCCTGTCAATCACGGCTGAACGGATTGTTATTTTACCCTGCGGAACGTTTCGATGCGCTGGCGGGCGTGCTCGTCCAACCGGAGCGGGGTGCCGCCGCAGTTGACGACGATGCCGGACAGGCTGCGCGACAGCGTGAGCAGGTCGTCGTACGAGGCGACATAGCCGCCCCATGTCTTCTGATCGAACGCCTTGCGGAACTCGGCCCAGTCCGTAAACGCGGGCTGAAACGGATTCTTCTCCGCGTCCCTGATCTGCGCGAACTCCATTTGGCTGCCCTTCTCCAGCGTGACAGCGCCGTGTCCGCCCGAGGGGGCAGGCTTTGCGGAAATCACGCGCATCGGCACGAGATACCTGGCGGCGAGCACCTCGCGGAGCATGGCCTCCTCCAACACGGACAAATCCGCGGCGGGGGTTTTGGAACGCACAACCTGAAAGAAGCGCAGCATTGCAAACATCAGCTTGGGGTTGGTCACCGGAACGCTGGCTGCGGGCGTATCCGTCCAGTCCGGCGGGGGAATAATGTCGTCGCGGCTGATCTCCACGCTGTCCAGCCCGTTGTCCAGCAGGATATCCGAAATGCCCAGCGTGTACAGCTCGGCAAACGCCTCGGCCATTTCCTCCCGCAGCACCTTGCGGATGAGCAGGGGGACGGTCTGCACATAGTGCTCCTGCGCCGCTAGGGCATTGTCCGCATTGGAGAACAGCCACATGCGTCCGTCCGGGTCGAGAAAGGGTGTATCCGTGGCCTCGTCATACGCGATGAACAGCGCGGCGGCAGCGTTGAGCCTGTCCAGCAGAGCCGCGTGGAAGGCGGGCAGCTTGTCCGGCAGGCCGCTCTCCGGCAGGGCCTTGGCACCGATGAAGTGTTCCGCGGCGTGGATGAGGAAGCGCAGCTCCGAGGTATCAAGCCGGGCCAGCGCGGCGGTATTGAGGACTGCGGGGCGCAGGAACGTTTCGCCCAGTGCGTTTTTTCTTTCGTCGGTCATGGTTTCCTCCCTCCGATTATGCTTAAACCGTGAAGTCACCCATTGATCTCTGCCAGCACCTGCTCCAACCCGACAACCTGCGCATAGCGGTTGTGCCAGATCTGATTTTCATAATATTCTGATAAAGCCTTGCCGCTTGCAAAAGCATTATCGAATGTGGTCGTGGTGGACCGAGGTATGGTCACTTCGTACCCGTACTCGAATGCGACTTTGCAGGTGACATCCAGACAGTACTCCGTCTGCATGCCGCACATAATGACTTTCTTAGCGCCCATTTGATCAAGGTATTCGCGCAGCCTGGTTTTTCTGAACGCGCTGTTGTAGTGCTTCTCAAATACTGCTTCACCCGGCAAAGGGGCAAGCTCTTTATAGATGGTCCATCCGGCGCTTCCGTGCTCCAGTTCGTCGCCGCTGCCGCCGTCATGCTGAATATAAACCACAGGTAGCTTTTGTTTTCTGCAGGCCTGTATCAGCTCCTTGATATTCGCAACAACCGCTGCTTTGTTATGCGGGCCGGCTTCCACCAAAGCCGTCTGCATGTCAACGATAATCAAAGCTTCGTAGTTCATGGTTTACTCCCTCACTCCGCCTTGCTGAAGATCACCGTCTGTTCCTTTAAAGAAATCTTCCCGACCTGATAGCCGTATTGCAACAGCTCCTTCTTGTAGTTCAAAAAGGAGTGGTCGATCTCGATTCCCGCGATATCATGGATTTCGGCAAAGGTCAGCTTCAGCGAAGGGCTGCCGTTCTTCTGGATGTACTCCCACAGGGTGTTGTATTTGCTCATAGTTCCTCCTTAGCATGCATTCAAGCAACGTTGTTGCTTGAATTATACCGCGCTTTTCCTGTTTCTGCTAGAGCGGATTTGTGCAGGAGGAGGGAATGGGCTGCCCTTTCCGCAATGATAAAAAAATATAGATAACCAAAGGTTAACCATATACGAAGTGTTGCCCATTGCCTCACAATCTCTTTCAATATGAGAAAGAAGTCGTCATGGTATCCACTTACGCTTGCCGATATGCAAAAGGACAATTGCCAAGACTACAGCAAAGATCAGGATGCTCACCGCAATGCATACCGCATTCCAATCGATGTGTATGGTTTGAAAGACGGCAGTTGGGCCGTCCACCCCTCCGACAATACCGGGGTTGGGATCAACGGGTATTGACGCGAACCGTATCAGAGGAACAATGACCGATAAGACATAAATCAATACTGCCGCAAGCAAACCATAGGCGAAGCATCGCGTTACTTTTCGATTGCGGATGCTTCTCTCAGCGAGGAGTGCATTAAGCTGTTCGAGCTTGTTTGCAATCAGCTGGAGTTCGCTCTTTGACTCCGAAGGCTCGATGAGCTCCCCCAATAAATCGCCTGTTGAAACCTCAAACAATTCCGCAATCTTGACGAGCATTTCTGAATCCGGAACGGACAGCCCCTTTTCCCATTTTGAAATGGTTTGCCGAACAACACTTAAGCGGACCGCAAGCTCTTCCTGCGACAGCCCTTTTGCTGTTCGAAGTGTCTTAATGTTATCGCTGAGCATCCCCAGCACCTCCTTGCCGATGCTATCATTATCAGATGTACCGGCGATTTGCGCAAGCAACGCAAATTAACATGCGGCTGTAAGCTCCATATTATATGAATCGCATGTTTCCGAATAGCCATTGAAATACACAGCCGCCAGACTGAGCCTTTTTCTGCGCCAGCATCCGGTTTGCTCATGCTTCTGCCGAGAAGGAAATGTTCCGGCTTTTTATTTCTCTTTATCTTTGTGCGCGGTAATTATTGTGAGGCTATGGGCATTAATGGTTAGAACGAAATCATCAACATGCGCGTACCAGTTTTTGCCCTTTCTGATTATGCTGTCGGCGGCCTCGATCTTCGGTTTGCTCCACTCAATAACATCCGCAACATCCAGCCCTAGATTTTTTCGGATTCGTTCAGCCCCCAATTTGGTTGTATGGATTCTGTCAAGATTGGTTAGTAAATCGTTTCGCATCAGTACATGCTCCTCTCAACTTAGTATTATACAACGCTTCCTCTCATAGCTCTATCCGGATATTGGCGGACGAAGCGGGTGCAGATATCCTCGGTTCTGCTGTTGAAAAAGGTTTGGGCTTGGGATTGCCACGGTTGTGCCCGGAATGGGTGCGTTGCGCCCTCGCAATGACTGGAGGACCTTTTATGATAATTGGCAAGATGCCGCCCATACGACGCGCCGTCTTTTTTATTGTGCCTCCGCATAACTATTAAGGATGAAACTGCGGGGTGGAGCGGGCTTATGAAGGTGCGGGGTGTGCCGAAAAGCATACTGAAACGGCTGGATATGGCGCCGGAGGCGGCGGGCAGCGTGCGTCTGGTTGCGCTGGACGATACGCACGTGCGCATCGAGAACTATAAGAGCGTGCTGGAGTATACGCAGAAAAAAGTGCGCCTTGTGGCCGGGGATTTTGTGATCGCGATCGATGGCGAAGGGCTGGAGCTGGAGGCCATGGGCAAGGAGAACGTCGCGGTGCGGGGGCGCATCAGCGGCGTGCGGTACGAGAAACCGTAAGGGGACAGCCGGGGATGAGCATGTGGCAATTTTTATCGGGATATGTTATGATACGCGTGGAAGGCCTGACGCTGGAGCGGTTTTTGAACCTCGCAACAGCGCAGGGCGTGGCGGTGCGCCGCGTCTATCGCGTGTCGTATACCATGCTCAAGGCCGAGGTAACGGCTGCGGGCTGGCGGAAGCTGCGCCGGTCCATACCGGAAAAATATAAGATGACAGTCGAACGGCAGGGCGGCCTGCCTGTGGCCATGAAGCGGCTGACCGTGCGCACTGCGCTGCTGATCGGGCTGATCGCGGTGGGCGTGGGGTTGCTGGGCGCTTCCATGTTCGTGTGGGACGTGCGCGTGACCGGTCTTGAAACCCGCGACGCCATGGCGCTGGAAAAAGAACTTAAGCAGATGGGCGTTGCGCCGGGCCAATGGAAGACGGGCATCGACGAGGACGGCATCGGGACCGCGCTGTTGATCGCGCATGAGGAGTTCGCGTGGATCGACGTGCGCATTGACGGCGTAGTGGCGCTGGTCGAGGTGGTCCCGGCGGACCTTGCGCCCGAGGTGTACGACGAGAACACGCCGTGCAACATCATTGCGACCAAGGATGCGCTCATTGAGAGCGTGGTGCCGCTGGCCGGGCATGCGGCGGTGAAGACGGGCGATACGGTGCGCGCGGGGGACATACTGATCTCCGGCATCGTATGGGACCCGGGCTATCCGCGGCTGGAGTTTGCGGCGCGCGGCGAGGTGATCGGCAGCGTGTGGTATGCGGGCAGCGCGGAAACGGCTGTCTTTGAAGAGGCGCGTATCCCAACAGGCCGAACTTACCGGCAGCGCGTGATTACCATCGGCGGCGACAGCGCGGCGGTGGAGCCGGACTGTACGTTTGAGCACTACGACGTGGCCGTGGTGGACAGGGTGAACATCGGGGTGTTTCTGCCGGTGATCATCACGGAATATGAATACAGCGAGGTGACGCTGGTGCAGCAGCCGCGTAACTTCGACGAACTATGTGTATACTTGGAGGAGACCGCGTATTTTGAGGCGCTGGCCGAAGTGCCGGAGGATGCCGAGGTGGTGGGTCACCACACGATCTTCAGCATGGATGGATGCGTGATGAGCGCGAAGGTATATATCCACACGCACGAGGACATTGGCAGGGTTGTGCCTGTGGATGGAGGGACGCTTAGTTCATAGCTTCGGTAAACTGTCATTCTGGGGGGTGAAGCGCCCGAAGAATCTTTGACAGTGAAGCAGCTCGGATGCTTGTGCACTGCGTAGTCGCTAACGCAAGATGCTTCGCTAACGCTCAGCATGACATAGAGAGTTTTTTGGTAACTGACCTGAGTGCTTTTGCCAAACGTAGAATGGCGAGGGATTCGTGCAGCACGATTTATGCATATGTGAGGATCGGCAGGACCGTTGATTTGGAGGACAGAAAGGATTTGGAGACAGAAAGTTTCGAGCTTGGCATCGAGGTGGACAACATTGACCAGCTGTGCGAGCTGTTTGGCGCGTTCGACGAGAACGCAAAGGTGATTGAGAAGGAAACGGGCGCGAGTATCGTATCGCGCGATCATCATATCGTAATCCGGGGCAGGGAAGAGGACGTGGAGCTGGCCCATGTGGTAGTGGACAAGCTGCTCGCCATGCAGCGCAAGCGGGAGAAGATCGACATTTCGCGCATCCGCTATGCCGTGGAGCTGGCGAGAGAGGGCAACGCGGACGCCATCGAGGAGATCATGGCGGACGTGATCGCCATCACGAGCCGGGGGCGGCAGGTGAAGAGCCGTACCATCGGGCAGAAGCGCTACGTGCGCGCTATGAAGGAGAACACGCTGACCTTTGCTATTGGTCCGGCGGGCACGGGCAAAACGTACCTTGCCATGGCCATGGCGGTGGTGGCGCTGAAGAACAAGGAAGTGGAGCGCATCATCTTGACGCGGCCCGCGGTGGAGGCCGGAGAGAGCTTAGGGTTCCTGCCGGGCGACCTGCAAACCAAGGTGGACCCGTACCTGCGGCCTTTATATGACGCGCTGTACGATTTTCTGGGCGGCGATACGTTTGCCAAACTCACGGAACGGGGCGTGATCGAGGTTGCGCCGCTGGCGTACATGCGCGGGCGCACGCTGTCCGACGCGTTCATCGTGCTCGATGAAGCCCAGAACTGTACCGAGGAACAGATGAAGATGTTCCTGACGCGCTTTGGCGAGAACTCGCGCATCGTGGTCACGGGCGACATTACACAGATCGACCTGCCCAAGGAGAAGAAGAGCGGCCTTGTGCAGTGCGTCAGCATCCTCGAGGGGCTGGAGGGCATCTATATTGCGTACCTCACAGCCAAGGATGTGGTGCGCCACGAGTTGGTGCAGCGCATCGTCAAGGCGTACGAGCGTTTTGAAAAGACGGGCAGAAAGTAGAATATTGTAGGGGTGGCCCTGCGTGACCGCCCGTTAGTGAATAGTGAACATTGAATATAGTGAATAGTTGAATCCCCCACCCGGCTGCGCCGGGAGCCCCTGGCCGGGGTCCCCTGCAAAGACGAAGACTTTGTGGGGCGGCAGGCAAGGGGGCCTATAAGTGCAGTGGAGAAATTCTGCCGTATAACTGATGAGAGATACGCCTTGGGTTTGAAGGGCAACAGCAAAGGCGTGAAAGTTTTTAGACTGTCAGGAGGTAAGGATGGACGGGAAGAGGAAGACGACCCGCAGACAGCGCATCTTTGCGCTGGTGATCGGCGGAGTGGCGCTGATCGCCGTGTACGCGCTGATCGCGGTTTCCGTCACCCCGGTGAAGTATAACTTTGCGGCGGGCGAGGTGGCCCCGGCCACCATCACGGCCAACCGCGAGGTGGAGGACACCGTATCCCTGCAGGCCGCCATCGATACGGCACGGGACGCTGTGGCTGATAACCCGCCGGAGAGCGTGTACCATGTGGACGAGCAGGCCGAGGAACGCATACTTACAAATATCTCATTGTATTTTGACGCGATGGCGGGCATTCCTGAAACGCTCAAGGACCTGTATATCAACGCGCAGGTGGCTGCGGGCAACGGCACCTACGCGGATAACGCGGCGGTATACGACCCGGCAGACGTGCCGTGGGAAAGCTTCCTCACGGACGAAAAGATGCAGAGCCTGCGCAATACGCTGAAAGCGCCGGACATGCCCGACAACTCCGTCTATGCGCTGGCGCGGATGACAAAGAAGCAGGTGGACGGCATGCGCGGGACCGTGGATGAAGCGGTCGGCTATGTGCTGGACGCGCTCGAACACCGCGTCAGCGACAGCAACTTAAGCTATGCGATTGACAGCGTTCAGGAGCGCGTCGGTTCGCAATATAACGACGGAGAGCTGGCGTACCTTGCCGTGCTGCCGGTGGAGCAGTATTTCGAAGCGATCTATGTGGTGGATGATGAGGCGCTGGAGGCCGCGATGGACGACGCCGAGGCGCAGGTGCCTGCTGACAACTACCGGTATCAGCAGGACCAGACCGTGGTGCTCGCGGGCGACGTGGTGACCGAAGCGCAGCTTGCCGTACTGGAAACCCTCGGCGTAGTGGGCGGACAGGAAACCGACTACACGCTGTATATTTCGATGTTTGTTTATGTCGCGCTGCTGCTGGCGCTGTACGGCATCTATCTGGTGCAGTTCGAGCGCGAATTGATGGCGGATACGCGCCGCCTTTTGATGCTGGCTGCCGTGATCGTGGTAACCACGGGGCTTGCGGTCCTGTTCGCCCGGTTTGACGCGCGCATTATCCCCGCGTACCTGGGCACCCTGCTGGCGTGCGCCCTGATCTCGCAACGTAACGCGCTGGCGGTTACCGTGTTCCTCGCGTTTCTGACCGCGCCCATCTGCGCGGGCAGTGCGGGGCTTTTCAGCACATCGGCGCTTACCACCGTGGCGGCCTCCGTGCTCGGCGGGTCGGCCTGCGTGTTTGCGCTTAACCAGCCCATGCGCCGTACCTCGCTGATCATCGCGGGGTTGGCGGCGGGCCTTGCAGGCGCGGCAATCGCGGCCCTGCGCGAGTTGATCGGCACAGCCACGTTCTCGCTGGCTTCGCTGGGCGTGAGCGCGGTGATTGCGCTCGGCAGCGGACTGCTCGCCGGAGTGCTCGCCATCGGCACGCTGCCCATCTGGGAAGCGGCGTTTCGGGTGTCCACCGCGTCCAAGCTGCTGGAACTGTCTAACCCGAACCACCCGCTGTTAAAGCGTCTGACGATCGAAGCGCCGGGCACGTATCACCACAGCATACTGACCGCGAACCTCGCGGAGGCAGGTGCGGACGCCGTAGGCGCGTCCTCGCTGCTGTGCCGCGTGGGCGCGTATTACCATGATATCGGCAAGCTCAAGGACCCGATGTTCTTTGCGGAGAACCAGAAGGGCGAGAACCCGCATGATACGCTGGACCCCAGAGAAAGCGCGCGCATCATCACGGGCCATTTGACCTATGGGCTGGAGCTGGCCCGAAAGTACAAGCTGCCGCGCGAGGTGATTGCCATTATCGCCCAGCACCATGGCAGCACCCAGGTGGCGTATTTCTATCACAAAGCTGCCGAGGCTGGTCTGGACCCGCAGCCCGCGCAGTTCCGGTATCCGGGCGCGCGGCCCAACACGCGCGAGGCCGCTGTCGTGATGCTCTCCGACTGCGTGGAAGCCGCGGTGCGCAGCATGGGCGACGCGAACATGGAGCAGATCCGCGAGATGATCAGCAAGCTCATCCGCGACCGCTACAACGACGGGCAGCTCGACGACGCCCCATTGAGCCGTCAGGATCTCAATCACATCGCGCAGGCGTTTTCCAGCGTGTACGAAGGCGCGCTGCACGAACGGGTGAAATACCCCGGTCAGGAGTAGGGCATGAATAAGCTGTACATCACCGCGCAGGACGCAAAGCCCACGCGCGCAGTGATCCGTGCCGCGCGGCGCGCCGCGAAGGCCGCGGGCCAGGTGGAGGGCAAACCTTACCGCGCGGGGCTGCTGTTTACCGACGACAAGAATATGCAGCGGCTGAACGCGCAGTTCCGCGAGGTGGACGCGCCGACTGACGTGCTGTCGTTTCCGGCGGGTGTGGACGATTATTTAGGCGATATCGCGATCTCGATCGAGCGGGCACAGAAGCAAGCCGAGGAGTTTAACCAGAGCCTGGAGCGCGAGGTGGCGTTTCTGACCGCGCATGCCATGCTGCATCTTTACGGCTACGACCACATGGCTGAGGACGAGGAGATGGCCATGCGCGCGCAGCAGCGCAAGATCATGGAACGGGTGAAGCTGTAGAGGCTGAGCCCGCTGGAAGGACCCAAATATTACGAGGGCGCGGCCCTCGTGCTCCCGTCCAAGGGACCAGTTCCTTGGAAATCCTTTTGTCTGCGAAATGCCCTGAACCAGGGCGTTTCGCTCGATGGGATTCTTAAGGGGCGATGCCCCTTAAGCAGTGGTTTGGAGGCAGAGCCTCCAAGAATACGGATCGGAGAGAATAGAACCGATGAAGAAGGAATATGAGGCGCTGGTGAAGCAGGCGGAGCAGGCGAAGGAAGGGGCGTATGTGCCCTATTCGCATTTTCATGTGGGCGCGGCGCTGCTGTGCAAGGACGGGCGCGTGTATACCGGGGCGAACGTGGAGAACGCGTCGTACCCCGTGACGTGCTGCGCGGAGCGCGTGGCGCTGTTTAAGGCCGTGACGGACGGCGCGCGGGATTTTACCGCGATTGCCGTGACCTCGGACGCGGAAGGGCCGACGTCGCCGTGCGGCATGTGTCGTCAGGCGCTGGCGGAGTTCAATCTGGACATGGACGTGATCTCCAGCGGCACAAAGGGCGAAGTGGATATTAAAAAGGTGAATGAACTGCTGCCCGGCGCGTTCACCGGCAAGGATTTGGGGATATAGATGGAACACAAGTCGGCGTTTATTGCCGTGATGGGAAGCCCGAATGTGGGCAAATCGACGCTGGTCAACAGCATCGTGGGAGAGAAAGTCGCCATCGTGTCGGACAAGGCCCAGACCACCCGTACCCGGATTGCGGGGGTCTGCTCGACCAAGGACGACCAGATGGTGTTTTTGGATACGCCGGGCGTACAGAGCCCGCGTAACCGGCTCGGCGAGTACATGGTGAAGACTGCCATGCGGACGCTGGAGGATATCGACGCGGCCCTGATCGTGGTGGACGCGGTGCACGGCGTTGGGGAGCGCGACGAGGCGCTGGTGCCAAAGCTGCTGGGCAGCGGCGCGCCGGTGCTGGCTGCGGTGAACAAATCGGACGCGGCGGGTGCGGACAAGGTGAAAGCGGCGGTTGCTCGGCTGGCTGAGCTGGGCGTTGAGCCGGACCGGATATACGTGATATCGGCCAAGACTGGCGCGGGTGTGCCGGAGCTGCACGCGGCTTTGCGGGTGTATTTGAAGCCTGCCCCGCGGTATTACCCGGACGACGAGTACACGGACCAGAGCATGCGGGCCATGGCGGCGGAGATCATCCGCGAGAAGGCGCTGCGGCTGCTGCGCGAGGAGGTACCGCACGGCGTGGGCGTGCTGATTGAGCGCATGGAGCCGCGCGAGGACGCAAGGATTTGGGACGTGGAAGCGGTGCTGCTGTGCGAGCGTGACGGCCACAAGGGCATCATCATCGGGCGTGGCGGCGCGATGCTCAAGCGTATCGGCATGGAGGCGCGCAAGGATCTGGAGGAAATGGTCGGCGACAAGGTGTTTCTGCAGCTGTTCGTCCGCGTGGAGGAAAACTGGCGCGACAGCGTGCGGGTGCTGAAAGAGCTGGGATATCAATAGCGTACTGCTTTGGGGACGCTTTGTGGAGGCGCTGCCTCCACGCCACCGCCAAAGGGACATTGTCCCTTTGGAATCCCGTTGTGCGAAACGTCCCATGCGGGCCGTTTCGCGGGGGAAATATAAATATAAAGTGCGTATCAGGAAAGACGGAGGCGGTGTCTACTGTTGACGGGCAACGCGTTTGGAAGCCGCGACTCACGATGTGCTGGGATAAGTAAGGAGTAAGCGTGGTGATGAGTATTGCAATTCATTAAACTAAATGAAAATTGGAATGCTGAACCCAATTCACCTATGCCCATGGTCAAAATCTTTGGAGCCAATCTCAGGCTGTCATTTTATTTGAATGCATTTATGTATCATCAATTTAATGAAGGCGATATCGGCGCAATTAAGTTTAAGCGCTGCCGCCAATATCGCATGGGACCACCCAACGAAGAGGGGTTCTTTTCGTATAATCAGAGTAGGTACAAAGTATACGGGGTTAAATGGGGAGAATTTTATCGCGTGGTTGAGTCAGACTGGAAAAGCAGCTTTCCTCAACCGATTTATATCAATTCGAAACTGGATAATAACAAGCTTAATCATTATCTGTTCTATTTTAGAGATGAGACCTTTGAATGTATTGCGGAAGACTATGTTTTCAAAGTCATAAAAGATTCTGCAATATTGAAGGAATAGCACAAGGGGCAGATTTGGCTGTGAGGTGTAAGAACGGAGTTTCTAAAAACGCTGGACGGTGCAGAAGTATTGCTGTATACGGACGAGGACGATTATGGGAATGTTGTCGCTACGGACGAAAGCTTTGCTATCCCGATAAGGTATTTGGCGATATGTGTTTATCGGGGCAAATATCAAAACGACGGATATTATCTCTTTTTGTGCAATGATAAAATAGAGGTTGAGACTGATACTCTCTTTGACTCAATTGACGAAGCAAAGGCGCATGCCTGCCGGAAAAACGCGAATGTGAAATGGCATTTCGGACAACAAGATCACTCAGAGGAGCCAAGCAGTTGAGGACGACAACGGGCGTTGTGTCGTGGTTAGGCTGAATGGAAGACGGATGCAGCGTAAAGGCTTCCCCTGGGGGAAGCTGCCCCCGAAGGGGACTGATGAGGGTCAATAGTTTTTAAGAAATTAGGTTTCTAAGTAAGAGAGGCAGTTGCAACCCTCATCCGACCCGGCTGCGCCAGGCCACCTTCCCCCAAGGGAAGGCTTTCAAACGGAACACTATGGACTTTAAAAGCTTTATAAAGAAAGCTGTCGCCGAAGGGGACTGATGAGGGTAATATGGTTCTTCCTAAGAGCAAAGAACTCAAGACGAATGCGCAAAACCTGAGAAAAAATATGACCCCGGAAGAACGGCATCTGTGGTATGATTTTTTAAAAAAGGCTTACCCGGTTCAATTCAACCGGCAAAAAGTGATCGGGAGTTACATCGTCGATTTCTATTGCGATCAGGCCAAGCTGGTGGTGGAGCTGGACGGTTCGCAGCATTACGAACAGCGAGGGCAGGAGCATGATGCGGAGCGGACGGCGTTTTTAGAGAGCCTTGGGCTTAAGGTTCTGCGGTTTACAAATTTGGATGTGCAGCGGAACTTTCAGGGTGTTTGTGAGGAGATTGACAAGGTTGTTAAAGGGCGGGTGCGACCCTCATCCGGTGCTGACGCGCCACCTTCCCCCAGGGGAAGGCATAGATTTATGAAGAAGTAGGCCATTTGAGAACCACGACGGGCATCGTGCTGCAGACGGTGGATGGGTGCAGGTAATGATCCATTCATGTATTCACAGAGGTGATGGATGAACCACGATTACTCTTTAGAGAGCCAGATTACGAACGGAAAAGTTCAATACATCAAAGAAATTAAAACGGATTTGAACACGCTGCAAATTACTTTCTGCGATTTAAACCATGCTGCAACAACCTGCCTTGAACTAATGGGTTGTGACAGACTTTTCTTTAAACTTGACTTTCCAGATAACCTGATTGATTATAATGAGAGAACGGTACAAAGCCTTATTGGATTCAGCTTTGATAAGGCTGAGGACAAGTATGTATATTGTCTAAAGGCTGATGATTATGAGGTGACGTTTGAAAGCGGGAACTTCCCTGTAATTAGACAAGTCCAAATGCAAGATTAGGGTTTAAGGAGCAAGCCATTTGAGAACCACGACAGGCATCGTGCTGCGGGCGGTGGATTACAAGGACAACGACCGGATGCTGACGCTGCTGACCAAGGACTACGGGCTGATGTCTGCCCGGGCCGTGGGGGGGAAGAAGCCCTCGGGCAAGATGTTTGCCTCGGCGGCGATGCTGGCCTGCGGCGATTACGAGTTTTACGAGAAGAACGGGCGTTTCGGCGTGTGCGGCTGCGCGGTGCGCTACCGCTTTTTTGACCTGCAGAACGACTACGACGCCTATGCCGCGTCCTGCGTGATCTGCGACGCGGCGCTGAAGGTGGCGCAGGAGGAGAGCGCGGACCCCAAGCTGTTCGCGCTGGTGTCGCAGGCGCTCTACGCGCTGGACAAGGGTGCGGAGCCCAAATCCGCGCTGTGCTACTTTCTGCAGCGGCTGCTGTACATCGAGGGGGTGTATCCCGCGCTGTCGCATTGCGCGGTGTGCGGGGAGAACCGGGCGGTGAAGTTTTCGGCGGAGCATGGCGGCGTGTGCGCGATACATGCCGCGCCGCAGGACATCATGCTGACGATGGACATGGCTGACTCGTTGGTCAGTATGGCGGCAGTATTGCCCAAGGATATGAAGGGTGTGAAGGTGGCGCCTGAGACAGCGGATAAGCTGCTGCCTGTGCTGATCGGGTATCTGGAAGGCGTGCTGGGCAAGACGATCAAGGCGGCGAAGTTTGTGAAGTGAAATAGGGGACTTTCTTAAGAATCTGTCTTTGTCATATGTAAAAATATACGATTGAGTGCTAAATATTCAGCCAATTCCAGATTTGTTGCTGCGGCATACAAAAACAAGAAGGAATGTTGGCTTTTTTTGTAGAATGATATAGTTGCCAATGCTGGAAAAATGTATAGAGAGACTGCTACACGAATGAGTTGCGGGAGGAAGAGATATGGCGCTGATAACTTGCGTAAATTGTGGGGGAACATATTCAGATACTTTAGAAGCATGTCCGCATTGTCACTATGTACCGTTTAAGACCGCTGGCCATGAACGCGGCAGCGATGAGGCGGTAAATCATGCTTACGGCTTTACGTTAAGTGAAGGACAAACTTTTCCGCCGGATTCGATTGGCGCGGCATATGACCATGCAGTAAAAGATATGGAAAATGCAGAAACCGTGGCGCAATGGGAAGCGCTCTATATTCGATTCCACGAGTTTCAAAATTATAAGGACGCTCATGCCAAATCGATGGAATGCAAGACCCGAGCGATAGAATTGAAGTTACTTGAAAACAGAGAAAGTATTTATAACGATACTGTCGCGTCATTGGGTTCTTTATCAAGCAGCAGGGATTGGGAAGGGGCTATGGCGCGTTTCAACTCCCTTGGCGACTATAAAGATTCATTGCGTTTAGCAAAAGAGTGCCTGATAAAAATGGAAGAAATAAAGAAAGAAGAAGCGTATCAGGCCGCATTGAATAACCTTAAAAACAGTAAAAGTCCAGCGCAATGGAGAAAAGCAGCCGAAGTGTTTAAATTATTGGGTGATTACAGAGATGCCAAGGGAAAAAGCGAGTACTGTATACGGCAATCTGCGAAGCGCAAAAAAATGGCGATTATATTGAGCTCGTCGATTTTTATTGTATTGGCAATGGCTGTTTTATGGATATTCGTCATTAGCCCTTTAGTTAAATATGAACAGGGCAAATCCGCCTTGGCAAATGCGAAGTATTCCGAGGCAATAGAAGTGTTTAGCGGCCTTGGTGACTACAAAGATGCATCTGATGAATTATTAGCGGCGTATTACAATTTAGGGGATCAGCTATTCAGTGAGAGTGATTTTATTGGTGCTGCGGAAGCATTCCGGCATGCTCAGAATTATAGCGATGCGAAAGCAAAGGTAGAGCTGTCAAAAAAGGCTGAAGAATATCAAAATGGCGTTTCGGCTTTGAATGACGGAGAATACATGAAAGCCGTTGAGTTCTTTACAGCTGCAGGGGATTACAGTGATGCCACAGTTAAGATTTCCGAGTGTTATTATGCTTATGGCGAACACTTGCTGAGCGAGCAAAAATATGTTGAGGCTGCGGAAACCTTCTACTCGGTCAGAGAATATAGTGATGCAATTGAGAAAATCAGCTATGCAGGCCATCAGCTTATTGCCAATCAAGATTACGAAGACGCTGTAACTGTATTCTCACTGTTATCAGACACGACCAGCGGGTTATACGTCCGGTATGCAAAAGGCATGTCCGCCCTGATGGAAGGCGACTATTTAACCGCAATAGAAATGTTCAGGCTTGCCCGATCTATAGAAGATTGTTCTGAGCGCTATGCAGAAGCCAATTATATGCAAGGACAATACTACTTTAACTATAAAAACTATTTCGATGCAAAGAGCTATTACGTGGAAGCAGGTGATTTTAAAGACGCCTCTTATATGGTAACCGTTTGCGATTTTTTGATAGCAGAACATTATATGACGGTTGGTTATTTAAATTCTGCAAAAAACATATATGAGAGCCTGCCTGAAGATTTCATCTATAATGATATCAGCGTGACTTCCCGTATTGCCTTGCTTGACGAATATAGTGTTTTCGTAAAGATGTGCGGCAAATGGAAGGCGACTGGAGATTGCCCGATTTCGACGAGACAAGTTGACTCCTATGGCTGGACGCAGTGGACAAGTGATAATCCAGACCCTAATGAGTATATTATAATTACTTGCGTAATCAACAGTGATGGCACTGTAACGGTGTCCGGAAAGGCACAGTATACATACTTCACTAATTTTTCTATGATTAAGTATGATCTGACTGTGTATTCGGCAAACACATCGTTTACAGTGACATTATCGGCTGCACCCTCTAATACAAACATTGCGGATAACGTGGTACTTACATTCTCCAAAGGCAAGTTTGTTTTGAAATATTCTTATAGGGAAAACAATCTCAGATTCAAAAGCACATATACCTATAGTACTAAAGTCGAAGATTATTAATGCCCGGTATAGTGATACCCGCGCTGATCGGGTATCTGGAGGGCGTATTGGGCAAGACGATCAAGGCGGCGGAGTTTGTGAAGTGAGGGGAGCGTTAAAAGCCTCCCTTGCCTAAAGGGAGGTGGCGCAAAGCGCCGGAGGGATTCAAATGTAGAGTAGGTATAGCGGTGATACTGTGCTTAGCGAATCCCCCAGTCAGCCTTCGGCTGACAGCCCCCTTTAGGCAAGGGGGCCTTTGCTATAGCTGTTGTCTGCGCTGATCAGGTATCTGGAGGGCGTGCTGGGCAAGACGATCAAGGCGGCCAAGTTCGTGAAGTGAGGGGAAAGTTAAGTGTGAAATATTTAAAAGTTCAATGGATCCACAATTTTGATGACGAACCTGTAATGTTATATTCAGAAATTGATATTAACAGAAACGAAGTCAGAAAGATTGAAATCTATAAGGATGGAACCGTGGGTTATGCAGACAAAGTTTCTGAGTACAACGGCTCTTTACTATCAGAACTTCCTATGCCAACTCTGCGGGAGATAGCTTCCGACAGCCAATTTCGCCCAAAGGAAATTTTGAAGCATGAATTTGAAGAGATGTGGACGAAAGCACTATCGGAAAGAGTGAAATAGCTGTAGGGCAACGTAAAAGCCTCCCTTGCTAAAGGGAGGGGGACCGCGTAGCGGTGGAGGGATTCACGTAGAGTGTGCTTGACAGTAATGCACGATTGTGATATGAGTGGTGCCAGCTTGACAGTCTAAATGGCTAATAACTGGGTCTTGCGCAGCTTCTCAAAAGATTTCGGGGTCAGATACCCCAAAGCTGCATGTAACCGCTGGTACTTATAGAATACCTC
>JAEWTL010000088.1 GCA_023459495.1 Bacillota bacterium
GCGGCGATACTATTTTGTCGATCAGCGGGATCTTCTCCGGCACGCTCTCCTGGCTGTTCCTGCAATTCGACGGTAGCGTGCCGTTTACCGAGCTGGTGGATCAGGCGTGGCAGCAGGGCTTAACCGAGCCTGATCCGCGTGACGACCTCTCCGGCAAAGACGTGATGCGCAAACTGGTAATTCTGGCGCGTGAAGCGGGTTACAACATTGAACCGGACCAGGTACGTGTGGAATCGCTGGTGCCTGCTCATTGCGAAGGCGGCAGCATCGACCATTTCTTTGAAAATGGCGATGAACTTAACGAGCAGATGGTGCAACGGCTGGAAGCAGCCCGCGAATTGGGCCTGGTGCTGCGCTACGTGGCGCGTTTCGATGCCAACGGCAAAGCGCGTGTGGGCGTGGAAGCGGTGCGTGAAGATCATCCGTTGGCATCACTGCTGCCGTGCGATAACGTCTTTGCCATCGAAAGCCGCTGGTATCGCGACAACCCGCTGGTGATCCGCGGACCTGGCGCAGGGCGCGATGTCACCGCCGGGGCGATTCAGTCGGATATCAACCGGCTGGCGCAGTTGTTGTAATCCTGAGCCAGAGAAAGCAGTATTTGCGTAACGCGCCCTGCGGAAAGCGGGGTGCTGTGAGTAAATACTGCTTGTTTATGTAGCCAGTCGATAAAATGTCTGCTGGTTGCTAAAGAGAGCATTTCAGCTTTGCTGTTATTTCCGCCTGTTAATGCACATACCATTTTACGATTTTTGCCCTGAACCCAGAGTTGCCACTGATTTTTCCACCAGCCGTGATATGTTGTTCCCTGAAAACTCCAGCGCGTATTATCGGTACTGTCAGCTATTTCCTCTTCAATAAACCAAATTTCACCTTGCTGTTGGCGAAACAGATCAGCCCAGGCCGTAATAATGGCACCTCTTAAAAAACACTCGTGTGAAATTACATGTGTTTTTACTGTAGGGAATAAAATATTCAGTACTCTGAAATGCCCGTGTGCAGTGATAACCGGACGCAGAATAACACCTTTGGCATTGCGCTTGAGCGCTGCGCTGCCATACTGAATTTCATCAAACTGACTGCGGCGTAGAAATTGTGCTTCGCGCATATCAACGCGTTGTACGATATTATTGTTGTGTAACTCTGGTTCTGCATTTCCTCTGTATCGATAATGCAGACTTTCTCCAGCCTGATGTTGTGTGAAATTAGTGGAGAGATGAAGAATATTTCCGTGAATAGCATCGAAACTCATTAAAACATACAGTTTCTGCCCATTGCTGGCTCCCTGAAATGGCACCAGAAGAGTAATCGTTTCGATTATTTCAGGAGGCGTTATTTCTTTCTGATATTGTTTTGGTGTCCAGACTTTTTTGCAGTTACGGCATTGAATGCGTTGCGAACCCTGTGGATTGTGACCATAACAAATCGTCTCTGTGCCATAACATACCGGGCAAAAATGGCCTTTCTCAGTTGCAAAAGTAGATAAGTGAACTGACAACCAGTCACGAAATTGTTGTTCGTCAAACAACGGCGGGTAACTTCCACATGCCCGACAGTGCAGTGCCGGATAACCCAGTCGATAGTCTGGCCAGCTGTAATCTGTCGATGTTGGTTGCCCTAAATTACGGCAACCAAACGACTTGCAGGCATTAATCGTAAACAGAGTTGACATATATCACCAACGATTTCACAAGGTCGTTGATTTTGTCCGGCAACTATCCCCTGCGGATGTGATTACTCTCACATAAATAACTCTTTCAGAACGTAATGTAGCAATCCTTTATCTCACTGAAAGGGACTATTTATGAAAATTAAAATGCTTGCTGCGGGTATCGCATTAACATTGCCGTTCTGGGCTTGCGCCAAAGATGTCACCATCATTTATACCAACGACCTCCATGCGCATGTCGAACCTTATAAAGTGCCGTGGATCGCTGACGGTAAACGGGATATTGGCGGCTGGGCAAATATCACTACGCTGGTTAAGCAAGAAAAAGCAAAAAATAAAGCGACATGGTTTTTTGATGCGGGTGATTATTTTACCGGGCCCTATATCAGCAGCCTGACCAAAGGTAAGGCTATCATCGATATTATGAATACTATGCCGTTCGATGCTGTCACGATAGGCAACCATGAATTTGACCACGGCTGGGACAACACATTATTACAGTTGAGTCAGGCAAAATTCCCTATTGTGCAGGGCAATGTTTTTTATCAGAACAGCAGTAAATCATTCTGGGATAAGCCATATACCATCATCGAAAAAGACGGCGTGAAAATAGGCGTTATAGGTTTGCACGGAGTATTTGCCTTCAACGATACGGTATCTGCTGCCACGCGCGTGGGTATTGAAGCGCGCGATGAAATTAAATGGCTACAACGTTATATCGATGAACTCAAAGGCAAGGTTGATTTGACCGTCGCCCTGATCCACGAAGGTGTTCCGGCCCGCCAGTCCAGTATGGGAGGCACAGATGTGCGTCGCGCGCTGGATAAAGATATTCAGACGGCAAGTCAGGTGAAGGGGCTGGATATTTTGATCACCGGACATGCACATGTGGGTACGCCGGAACCGATTAAAGTCGGCAATACGTTAATCCTCTCCACCGACAGCGGCGGGATTGATGTGGGTAAATTGGTTCTCGACTACAAAGAGAAGCCGCATGATTTTACGGTGAAAAACTTCGAGCTTAAAACCATTTACGCCGACGAGTGGAAGCCCGATCCGCAAACAAAACAGGTGATCGACGGCTGGAATAAAAAGCTTGATGAAGTGGTGCAACAAACGGTGGCGCAATCGCCGGTTGAATTAAAACGTGCCTATGGTGAATCGGCTTCCCTCGGGAACCTGGCGGCGGACGCTTTACTGGTAGCGGCGGGTAAAAACACCCAATTGGCGTTAACCAACTCTGGTGGTATTCGCAATGAGATCCCCGCAGGGGCGATTACGATGGGCGGCGTCATCAGTACTTTCCCGTTCCCCAATGAACTGGTGACGATGGATCTCACAGGTAAACAATTACGCAGTTTGATGGAACACGGCGCAAGTTTAAGTAATGGCGTTTTACAGGTATCGAAAGGCCTGGAAATGAAGTACGACAGCAGCAAACCGGTTGGTCAGCGGGTAATCACACTGACTCTGAATGGCAAACCGATTGAAGATGCGACGGTTTACCACATTGCTACTCAGAGTTTCCTTGCTGATGGTGGCGATGGTTTTACCGCCTTTACCGAAGGGAAAGCGCGTAACACAACCGGCGGTTATTACGTTTATCACGCGGTGGTTGATTACTTCAAAGAGGGCAACACCATTACGGATGAACAGCTCAACGGTATGCGCGTGAAAGATATCAAATAAAAGTACGCACTGAGTTGATTCATCTGTTTGTTACCAGTTGATTTTGCAGATCCAGTATTCGGCCTACGCGAGAGCGCAGGCCGAATCAGATGCCTTAGCATCACCATCCGGTGGCAGGAGGTTGTTTTTCGAATTAGCCCAGGTGTCGCTGTGTTATCAGAATATTAGTCAAAACGTGCGAGATGGATTGCTCTATAGAGAAATCTCTTATCGCCTCTAATTAAGATGAGTTTTTTTCATCTTCCCTGATTTTTCCTCACCATCATTGGTCATTTTTCGGTTGACGCCCTTCAGCTTTTCCTTCATCTTTACATCTGGACGTCTAAACGGATAGATGTGCACAACACAACATATAACTACAAGCGATTGATGAGGTAAGGTATGAGCTTTTTTCACGCCAGCCAGCGGGATGCCC
>JAEWTL010000089.1 GCA_023459495.1 Bacillota bacterium
CCCCACCAATCCTGCGGCGGGGGGCCACGCCGGGCCGCCCCTACAGGGTGAAAACCGCTACACACTCATCACAATGACGGAAGAGCGAGCTTTGCAGTAAAAGCTTTTATTACAGAAGACGGCCTACTCCGCCACCTCATCCACCTCATACAAGCTTTCGTCCACACCGGAAATGAAACGGGACAAGGGGCCGGTGCAGTACAGGCGCAGCTCGTGCAGGGCGCGGGTGCACACCGTGTACAGCAGCCGTCTGTCCTCCGGGGCGTGATAGGCCGCGTCGTCCGCAGGAAGCACCAGCACCGCGTCGAACTCGAGGCCCTTGGCGAGGTAGGAGGGGATGACGACCACGTCGCCGGTATAGACCTCGTTCTGGTTGGAGATCAGGCTGATGTCCACGGCGGAATGAATGGCATGGTGCACCGCGCGGCACTGGGCGGCGGTTTTGCAAATGACCGCGATGAGCTTATACCCCTTGCTTTTTAAATCGGTGATGTCCGCTGTGAGCCGCCCGTATACGCTGTCCGCGCCGACCCTGACCAGCCGGGGCTTTGCGCCGTGACGATCCAGCTGTTCCGTGTGGACGGGGGAGTCCAGCAGGCCGCGGCAGAAATCCGCCAGCTCCTTGCTGGAACGGTAGCTCTTCGTGAGCGCGATTCGGCCCATGCCTGCCGCGTCGAACACCTCCGAGGCCGCGTCGAAGCTGCCGATGTTCATCCAGCCGTTGACGGTCTGGTTGATGTCCCCGAGGATGGTCATGCTGCAGCTTTTGAACACGGTCTTGAACAGCTCGTATTGGACCGGGGTGTAGTCCTGCGCCTCGTCGATGATGACGTGCTGGATGGTCCCGGCCTGATTCCCGGCTTCCAGCGCCGCGTGCAGGTATGCGATGGGTGCGAAGTCCTCGTAGCTGATGAAGCTCCGCTGCAGCTCGCGCAAGCCGCAGGAGGCGAGGCGGCGATACTTCTTTGCTTCGGGCTGTGCATCGGCGGGCAGGTACTCCCCGATGTTTTTCAGCAGATCGAGGTACAGCGGGCCGGTATCGGCGATGGTCATGCGCGTGAGCTCGTTTTGCAGCCGCTGGTATTCGTCCCGCAGCGCCTGCCGGTTATCCTTGTCCTCCGGCTCCTTTTTGCCCGCAGACTTCCTGCGCCTGTCTTCCTCCGCGTCCTCCAGCAGGGTGAGCAGCCGCTGGCGCAGCTTCTCCAAGCGGCTGGCATAGGGCAGGCGGCTGTTCTGGCTATGGTACAGCTGGACGATCCCGTCCGCGGAAATCAGCAGGGAACCGTTATAGAATACGTCTTTGAACGGCAGTCGCCCGCCGTCCTCCACGCGGCGCACAAAGTTTTTCAGCGCGGTGAGGAACAGCGGCGAGGCCTTGAACCGGATGGCGCTGAGGCGGGTATCGCCGGGGGCCGCGTTCAGAATGTACTCCATCTGCTGGTTGACGGTTTCCGTCTGCTGGCTGTCGAAGAAGGCGGAGCCAAAGAAGTCCGCGAAGGTGCTGCGGCGGATGTTCTCTTCACCCAGCTCCGGCAGCACGCGGGAGATGTAGTCCTCGAACACGTGGTTGGGCGAGAAGATGAGGATGTTCTCCGACTGCACGGTGTCGCGGTAGCGGTACAGCAAATACGCGGCGCGGTGCAGCGCGATGGAGGTTTTGCCGCTGCCCGCCGGGCCTTCGACGATGAGTATCTTGTCCCGGTCGTTGCGGATGACCGTGTTTTGCTCCTTCTGGATGCTGGTGACGATGGTCTTCATGCGGGTGTCGGTGTTTTTACCGAGCAGGTCCTGCAGCATGGCGTCGTTGATGTTGACGCTGCTGTCGAACATGTAAACGATGGCCCCGTCCTCGATCTTGTACTGCCGCTTCAGCACCAGCCGCCCTTCGATGAGGCCCGCCGGGCAGGTGTAAGCAGAGGGGCCGATCTCATAGTCGTAGAACATGCCGGAGACGGGCGCGCGCCAGTCGTAGACGAGGATGTCCATGGTTTCCCGGTCGTCCAGATGGTGGATGCCGATGTAGATCTTCTCCGCAGCCTGCGTGCCGTTTTCCAAAAAGTCGATGCGGCCAAAATAGGGGCTGTGCTGCATGCGCTGCAAACGCGCCACCTTCTCATACGAGAACTGGTACAGGCTGGCCTTGTTTCTCAGGTCCATCTGGATCTGGTTGATCTGCGCGACGTTCTCCAGATCGAACAGGCTGGTCGGCGCGATGCGCAGGTCCTCCCACATGCTTTTCTGCAGCGCAATGGCGTCGCTTTTGTAGTTGTCGGCGGCGTGGAGCCCTAAGTCCAGTTGGGCGCTGATCTCATGCGTCACCCGGTTCAGATATGCTTTTTCGGCGGCCCAGATCTCCCTGTCCTGAATCACAAATACTCCTCCGCGCAAAAATGTCGTCAGTTCGGCACTCTAATCTGATTTTAGATTAGCCTTAGGATACACGTTTCGGAAAATAAAAATAAGACTGATATTTAAAATTTTGATGTGCTATAATGAAGATGCGGGGGGATGCGTTGTTGTGGCATGCCTCTTTTTTGTATAGTGTAATGAGGCGGATATGTTTACGAGGGATAAGCTGATTAAGCCATTATAGTGATTATAAAATGGGTCAATCAATCGTTAAAATACAGAAAGGCGGCATGAGCTTTGGGTCAATCATTGAGCGGAATGCGAAAACAGTTGGAAAAAGAAAATATATGCGAATGCCTTAAAGGCAGAATCAAGTATTTTTTGACCCTGTATCATGAATCTCATGACGGCTGGGAAGGACGTATTTCCGTCATTTTAGATGATAAAGAAATATTTAAATCCAATACTGCTGAATGGGATTATACAACAGGTGAAATGTGGAAAAATGGAAATCGCGATTACGAAAAAATAACAATCGAGAGCCATAAAGAAGGTGCCGTAGGCGTGTCTAGTTTTTATCAGGCTTTTTATTATTACCAGAATCATAGCATAAGTGAAAGTCTAAGTTCGGAAAATGCATTGGTCAGGCTTTTTGCAGTTCTGGACAAACGGGCTGGGAAAAGGACTTTAAAGAAATTGGAAGCAGAGTTATTAAGCCAGCCTCAATGGCTGCAGGTTTTTTACAGGCTGCGACTAGAAACCGAAGGGATTATTAAGCCTGTTTTCGCCTAGCGGGCGGGGGATGCTTGTTGTGGCATGCCTCTTTTTGTATAGTGTAATGAGGCGAGGGGTTAAAGAGAACATAGTGAATAGAGCCAGTATAGGAATTAGGCGAAGTTCAGATAAGGTCATAATCTATCTATAATCTGTGTTTGACTTTTATGTGTTTTTTGAGGTGATTTCATTGGAAAATAAAAAAATTAGTACTATCGAAAATAAGAAGGATGCAATCTTTTTTATAAACCAGTTGATAACTGGTTTATAAAAGAATGAAACGCCTGAAGCGGGCGATAAACGACTTAGAAAAAACAATAAATGATTATGATGAAAAAAAGTTAAAAAGAGTTAATACTGATACTTATCACAGGCTATCAGAAAGTATAGAATGTACTTCTAATTATTTATTAAATCTCTTTGGTGACGAGACTAAGACTGCCGTGTCATACAAGCAATTTCGAAATATTGTTGATAGGAAATTTAAAAATGGACAAGAAGAGTTTCGTCTAGATGGTTTAGATAATGATATCATAAAATTGCTAAATGAGTTTAGAGATATGCGGAACTGGTCGCACCATGTTCCCCAATCACTCTTGAATAGCCAAATAGATTATATGAAAAATACGGGTATTCCTTCCGGTGTGATAGATTTACAGTTTTCGAGTGAAGATATTATTGTATTAGAATGGGATTATCATGATATTGCATGGCTATATGATTTATATCAAGGGATAACAGAGCAATTTGAGGAGTTTTCGAAAGTATTTCAATGCATGAAAAGAGATTATTCCAAACTTATAGGTAATAGTTGCCGTATTATAAAAGAGTACCAACCAACTCCTAGGCCAAGTGATTTTAAACGGATTGGTGAAAAGTCTTTTCTGATAAATACAGGAAAAAGAGGATGATAGGATCTTTTCACATTTTCTATAATCTCAGCCTTACACCCAAGAGCCTTCGGGCTCTTTTTGTTGCGCTTTTGCGGGTGGGGGCGGGGGCAGGCGACCAAAGGTCGCCCCTACGGTAAGGCGCGGCAGGAAGGATTGTGTGCAGGGAATGGAGGATACCGCGGCGGTGCGTCTGGGTTGCCACGGCGTTATGCGCCTCGCAATGACGGCGAGGCGGGGTGCCAGGGCTGAACCGTCAATGCGTGCGCCAGCGAAGCAATACAGAAAAGTTAGAGGATAATGTGGTTGTGTCTGGATTGCCGTGTCGGCTGCGCCTCCTCGCAATGACGGTGGGGCGAGCAGGGCAGATGCATGCGTAGGGAACGGTCTTGACCGTTCCGGCATGGTTCCGGCAATGAATGTGTACGGGGCGTACGTTGTCGGGCGGGCAGGCATTTCGGTAAGGCGGACAGGACAGATGAATGCACTGGGGGCGGCTCCTGTGCCGTTCTGTTGGGCTAGTGTCTGGATTGCTTCGACGCTTTGTACCTCGCAAAGCAATGTTCACGGCATCAGGTGTTCGGGAACAGTTAGATTATCTATAAAACAAGAAGATGTTCAGGCAAACTTGACAAACGCAATAATTTGGTGGTATAAATGACACAATAAAATACTGAAACAGGGGAGCTTGTGAAGCAGGCTGAGAGGAAGTCATTAACTTCGACCCTTACACCTGATGTGGATAATGCCACCGTAGGAAGTAAGCAATTGCCTTATTTACGGAGTATGCCATCGGTGTTCTCCGTTTTTTGTTGCTCTGTTTTAGAAAGAAGGGGTTACAATGGAAAAAACGAAAACATCAATCTTTTCAAACGGGCTTATTTGGTTCGGCGCAGCGGTATCGATCGCGGAGATTCTGACCGGCACGATGGTTGCGCCGCTTGGTTTCGGCATGGGCCTGCTGGCGATTATCGTCGGCCATATCATCGGCTGCGCGGTGCTTTATTTTGCGGGGCTTATCGGCGCCAATACTCAAAAAAGCGCGATGGAAACGGTCAAAATGTCGTTCGGTCAAAAAGGCTCGCTGCTGTTTTCATCGCTGAACGTGCTGCAACTGATCGGCTGGACGGCGGTAATGATCGTCAGCGGAGCGGCGGCAGCCAGCTCGATCAGCAGCATCGGGGGCGACTGGGTATGGAGCCTGATCATCGGCGCGCTGATCATCGTCTGGATTCTGGTCGGGATCAAAAACATCGGCAAAATCAACATCGTGGCGATGGGCGCATTGTTTGTCCTCACCATCGTCATGAGTACAGTAATCTTTAAAGGCCACTACGATTTTTCAGCAGATGGAAGCATCACCTTCGGTACCGCGGTCGAGTGGTCGGCGGCGATGCCGCTGTCGTGGCTGCCGCTCATTTCGGACTACACCCGGACGGCGGCCAAGCCGAAAAAGGCGACTGCGGTAAGTACCATCGTCTACTTTATCGTGAGTTGCTGGATGTATGTTATTGGCATGGGGGCTGCCATCTTCACCGGCGAAAGCGATGTGGCAAAGATTATGATGAGCGCGGGGCTGGGTATCATTGCGCTGATCATCGTTATATTCTCCACCGTGACCACAACGTTCCTGGATGCGTATTCCGCGGGTGTCAGCAGCGAAAGCATATCCAAAAAGCTCAAAGAGCGTCCGGCGGCGATCGCAGTCTGTATTGTCGGTACGATTCTTGCGATCTTTACGCCCATCACACAATACGAAAACTTCTTATACCTCATCGGGTCGGTATTTGCGCCCATGACCGCCATTCTCGTTACCAACTATTTTATCCTTAAGAAAGACCACTCGGCGAAGGGCTTCGATATCATCAATCTTGTCATATGGGTAATCGGCTTCATCCTATACCGGCTGTTTATGAAGATTGACACGCCTGTCGGGTATACGCTTCCCGTCATGGCGATTACCGCTTTGCTGTGCTTTATCGTTAACAAAATCATGATAAGAGGAAAGAAAAATGCTTAAGACAATGCTCGAAAACGTCAGGAAAACAGCGCCGCTTGTCCACAACATCACGAACTATGTCACGGTCAATGATTGCGCGAATATATTGCTTGCCTGCGGCGCATCGCCGATTATGTCGGACGACATTGAAGAGGCAGAAGAGATCACCGCCATCTGCGGCGGCCTCAATATCAACATCGGCACGCTCAATCAAAACACGATCCCGTCCATGCTGGCGGCAGGCAAAAAAGCCAACGCGTGCGGCCATCCGGTGCTGCTCGACCCGGTGGGCGCGGGAGCGTCGCGCCTGCGTACCGAGACAGCTTACCGGCTGCTGGACACGGTCGCGTTTACGGTCATTCGGGGGAACATTTCCGAGATCAAGACGTTGGCACTGGGCGCGGGAACAACCAAAGGGGTGGACGCGGATGTAGCGGATGCCGTAACGGAAGAGACGCTGGTGAGCGCCGTCAGCTTTGCGAAAAAGTTTGCGGAAAAGACCGGCGCGGTGATCGCGATTACCGGTGCGATCGATATCGTCGCGGATGCGCAAAAGGCGTACGTGATTCAAAACGGGCATCCGATGATGAGCAAGATTACCGGAACGGGGTGCATGCTGTCCGCGATGATGACCGCGTATCTCGTGGCCAACCCGGATAACGCGCTGGAAGCGGCGGCGGCGTCTGTCTGCGCCATGGGCCTGTGCGGACAGCGTGCGTATGAGCGGCTGGGCGAGAAGGACGGCAACGCAACTTACCGCAATTATATCATCGATGCGGTCTATCACTTAACGGGAGATGACTTGGAAACCGGGGCAAAGTATGAGGTGCGATAAAAAAAGCATGCGGCTCTACGCGGTCACAGATAACGCGTGGACGGGCGAGAAAACCCTTGCGATGCAGGTGGAGGAGGCGCTCAAAGGCGGGGCGACGTGTGTCCAGCTGCGGGAAAAGGAACTGGAAGAGGATGCGTTTCTGGAAAAAGCCGTTGCGATCAAAGCGCTTTGCAAAACGTATGGCGTGCCGTTTATCGTCAACGACAACGTCAGCGTGGCGATTCGATGCGGCGCGGACGGCGTTCATGTGGGCCAGCAGGATATGGCGGCCGGCAACGTCCGCAAGCTGGCGGGCGCGGATATGATCCTCGGAGTATCGGTGCAAACCGTGGAGCAGGCCGTGCTGGCGGAGCAGGCGGGCGCGGATTATCTGGGAGTGGGCGCGGTCTTTTCGACTTCTACAAAGCTGGATGCCGATATGGTCAGCCGAGATACGCTCAAGGCGATATGCGAAGCGGTATCCATTCCGGTGGTGGCGATCGGCGGCATCTACCCGCACAACATCATGGAGCTTGCCGGAACAGGCATTGACGGTGTGGCGTTGGTGTCCGCAATATTCGCCAGCGACGATATCGAAAACACCTGCAAAGAGCTGCTTGCGCTCTCCGAACGGATGGTGGAAGCTGCCCCGGCCACGCATGCGAGAACCATCAAAATAGAAGGCGCGATATTCGACCTTGACGGCACGCTGCTGGATTCCATGTTTATTTGGGATACCATCGGCAGCGACTATCTGCGCAGCCTTGGGATCGAGCCCCGCGAAGACCTCAACCAGACGTTTAAAAGCATGAGCCTTCTGCAGGCGGCGGAGCATTACCAAAGCGAATACGGCGTTACCCGCAGCCTGGACGAGATTATGCGCGGCGTCAATGGGATGATCGAAAGCTATTACTTCAACGATGTCAAGGCCAAGGACGGCGTGCCGGATCTGCTCGAAAGGCTCAAGGGCAGGGGCGTCAAAATGTGTGTCGCAACGGCGACCGACCTTCATTTGGCGAAGGCCGCGCTGGAGCGCAACGGTATTCTGCAATACTTCTCGAAGATATTCACCTGCACGGAGGTGGGTTGCGGCAAGGATACGCCGGAGATTTACAACCGGGCGCTCCAGCATCTTGGCACGCCCAAGCCCGGCACCGTGGTGTTTGAGGATGCGCTGTACGCCATCAAAACGGCGAAGGAAGCGGGATTCTTTGTGGTTGGCGTATCCGATCCGTCGGAGGCGGCGCACCGGGAAGAGATTCAGGCGCTGGCCGACATCTATATCGATTCATTTACGGAAATGAGGGATTACATTGATTAAGAAGGTTCTCACCATCGCGGGGTCGGATTCCAGCGGCGGCGCGGGTATTCAGGCCGATATTAAGACCATCACGATGCACAAAATGTATGCCATGAGCGCGATTACGGCGCTGACGGCACAGAACACCACGGGCGTTTACGGCATTGAGAATATGCCCGCGCCGTTCGTTGCGCAGCAGCTGGACTGCATCTTTACCGATATCGTGCCCGACGCGGTGAAGATCGGGATGGTATCCAGCCGGGATATTATCGAGGCGATTGTGGAAAAACTGACACAATACCATGCGCAGAACGTCGTGGTGGACCCGGTGATGGTCTCCACCAGCGGCAGCAAGCTGTTGTCCGATGACGCGATCGACGCGCTGGTGACAAAGCTGCTTCCGCTCGGCAGGGTGATTACGCCAAACATTCCCGAGGCCGAGGTATTATGCGGATTTCCCATCAAGACCGAGGAGGATATGATTGCGGCGGCGAAGCGGATATCGCAGCACTACAACGGCGCTATACTGATAAAGGGAGGCCACCTGGTGAGCGACGCCACCGATCTGCTCTATGAAAACGGCCGGTATGAATGGTTCAGGTCGCCGCGTGTGAACAACCCCAACACGCATGGAACGGGGTGTACGCTGTCCTCCGCGATTGCCTGCAATCTGGCCGACGGAAAAAGCATGGGTGAGAGCATTGAAAACGCGAAGCGATATCTTACGGGCGCGCTGCAGGCCATGCTGGATTTGGGCAAGGGCGCAGGCCCGCTGGATCACACCTACAATTTACTGAGGTGAAAACTGCCCCACATTGGACAGTGGTTTTGATACGTCTTAATTTTCAGTTATCCATATAATCCATCTTCCTCAGAGCCTACGGGCTCTTTTTTGCTGCGCTGTTGCAGGTATTGGCAGGCGGAAAGGCGGGCGGCCACGCAGGGCCGCCCCTACAGAGGGGCGGATGCATGTGTGGGGAACGGTCCTGACCGTTCTGATAATTAGCGGTTGCCGCGGGTGCCGGGCGGGGATGGAACCCCGCCCCTACGGTAAGGCTGGCAGGACAGATGCATGCACTGGGGACGGCTCCTGTATCGTTCTGCTGGGCTGGTGTCTGGATTGCTTCGGCGCTTTGCGCCTCACAATTACCATGTGCATACACACCATGGCAAACGAAAGCAACTCCTGTATGTCATCCTGACGAGCGCAGCGAGGAACGGATCTTTATAAAAGATGTTTCGTCGCTACCGCTCCTCAGCATGACACAAATGATGGGCTTATTTATAGCAATGACGGCGGGTGGAGCGGGGCCGTCATTGCGAGCGTCCGGGGTTCCAAAAGAGACGCAGAGGTTTTGGGGTGGTGAAGCGAAGCAATCCGGCTGTGCAGCTGCTTCTTATATATGGTTTCACATAAACCGGCTGATTCTAATCATTCTCTAATCGATTCCAAATTCTATTTTGAATTATATGGTATTATAATGGTGACAGCAAATTGGGAGGTGTCACTTATGAATTACGGATATCAGGATATTAAGCGTGTAATGGCCGAAGCCTCGGTCAGCTTCGAGGATGCCGACAAGGCGCTGAAAAAAACGCATGGCAATATTGATCAGGCGGTTATCATTGCGCTGCGCAAAAAGAAAGACAGCAGCAGCCGTGCTTTGGAGGGCGCGGTAGATGCGTTTGTGCGGTTGTTCTATTACAGGCTGCGGATTGAAAAGGGCGACAGGAAGTTCATCGACGTGGCGCTGTGGATCGTCGCGGTGATTCTTGTTGTTGGAACCATGTTTTCGAATTATGTGATCGGCCCGATTTGTGCTGTGGCAGCGATCATCATACTGCTTTCGGGCAGCAAGCTGACGCTTGAACCACGGCTGCAAAAGGAAACCAAGACGGATGTTCTCGTCATTGAGCCGATGAAGGAGGACGAGGTGCTGCAAAATTATCCCGACGAGGAGGTCGCAGAGGAAGACGGCTATAACAGCATAGAGGTTTAGGTGGTGTTTATGGGAGGCAAAATCAAGGTTCTTATCGTCGAGGACGATCAAAAGATATCGCGTTTTCTGGAGCTGGAGCTTCAGCACGAGGGGTACGAAACGGATACTGCTGCCGACGGGCGCGAGGGGCTGGATAAGGTCGGTTCATATCAGTATGATGTTGTGCTGCTCGACCTGATGCTGCCCATGCTCTCCGGTATCGAAGTGTGCCGCAGGATGCGCAACGCACAGAACCATACCCCGGTCATCATGCTGACGGCCAAGGATGACGTGTCCGACAAGGTTACCGGCCTCGACTCCGGCGCAGACGACTATGTCACAAAGCCCTTTGCGATTGAGGAACTGCTGGCGCGCATCCGCGTCGCGGTATCCCGAACGCGCCGCAGCGAACAGAGGCTGGGGCTGGAAGCGGGGCTCCTTAAAATCGACAATAACGCGCATAAGGTGCTCTATGACGGCATCGAGATTAACCTGACCGGCAGGGAGTATGACCTGCTCTTGTATCTGATGGAGAATCGGGGAAAAGCCTTATCGCGGGACAAGATACTCAACGAGGTATGGGGGTTCTCATACATGGGGGAGACAAATGTCGTGGATGTGTATGTATCCTACCTGCGCGCCAAGATCGACCAGCGTTTCGCGGTGGATATGATCAAGACGGTGCGCGGTGTAGGCTACATCATCGAAGCCGATTAGGAGGAGCATATGGCTGCAAAGAAAGAGAAAAATCCGGGCACGATACGCGGCAAGATCGTCCGGGGCTATCTGGGTATCTACGGCGTCATTGCCCTGCTGACCGCCATCCTGATGCTTGTCGTATTCTATATCATCACGTATGAGCGAATTCGCGATACCGCGTATAGTGAGCTGCAAGGCTTACTTGCGGAGCTTCCGCAGGATACAAGCGAGGAGGAGCTCTATGCGCAGCTGCAGGGCGGCATGCCCGGCTATGTCATGCGATACGACCTGTATCGGTACGAAGAGACTCCTGTGACATATCCGGAGGGTGACTTAATCGAGCCTGTGCCGCCGACGGACCTTCCTCCGCAGGAAGTACCCTATCAGGAAGAAACCTATTTTGAAAAAACGCATGTCCTGTCCAGCGCCGGCGTGGATAAAAGCTATCAAGGCGCGTTTGACTACAGCCAGGCCAACGGCGGCATAAGCAATATCAAGGAATTGAACACGCTTTATTTGCGGGTAGAGAGCACTGCGTATCAGTACAATGATACGGTTCAGCGCGACATGCTTGATTACTACCATCTTGAAGCCGTCATTGATATGAGGAGTGCAATAGGGAGCGGGGATATTGGGGAAAGCCTTTGGGAGCTGGTTGCGATTGCCGCCGTATGGCTTGCAGCCTTCTTCATTGGCCTTGTCATCATGATCATATACGGAGCGTACAAAACGAGAAAGTATTTAAAGCCCGTAGAGGACATTACCAACCTCGTATCCCAGATCAACGAAAGCAATTTGAGCAGCAGGATCGACGTGGAAAGCGCGCGTTGTGAGCTGAAGGAGTTGGTGATGACCATCAATAGCATGCTCGACCGCGTCTATGCGGGCTATGCCAAGCAAAAGATGTTTGTTTCTGATGTGTCGCATGAGCTGAGAACTCCAATCTCCGTCGTCGCGGGGTACGCCAATATGCTAAAACGCTGGGCGCGCGATGATGAGGCCGTGTTCGACGAGTCGGTGAATGCGATTATTGAGGAAGCCGATAACATGAAATACCTTGTCGACAACCTGTTGTTCCTTGTGCGCAGCGATAACAATACCATCCACTACGACATGGAGCGCTTTGATTTCTCGGAGCTGATGCACGATGTTTTTAAATCCAGTCTGCTCGTGGACAACAACAAGCACACGATCACCGAAGACACCGCGGAGGACATATCGATCACCGGTGACCGCGTAAGAATCAAGCAGGCGGTGAGGATATTCATCGAAAACGCCATCAAATATACGCCGCCGACGGGAAGCATCTCACTGTCGCTTAAGAAGGAGGGCGAATATGCAGTGGTCACAGTCGCCGACACCGGCATCGGCATATCCAAAAAGGACATGGCGCATATATTCAAGCGTTTCTATCGGGGCGATAAATCCCGCAATCGGCAGGCCGGTGGTTATGGCTTGGGGCTGCCGATCGCCCGAAGCATCATCAATGCGCACGGCGGTAAAATACGCCTTCGCAGCAGGGAAAACGAGGGTACGATCGTTGATATATTGATTAGCGCTGAGGATAATGAACAGCTGCTTTTGCGCAACTGACTATAAGCCATCTTCCCAGAGCCTTCGGGCTCTTTTTGCTGCGCTTTTGCAGGTGTCGGCAGGACGGGCGACCCAAGGTCGCCCCTACGGAGCGGTGAGACAGCGCAGTTTAGCCTTCCCTATGAAGGGAGGTGGACGCTGAAGGCGGCCGAAAGAGTGCGAACAGAATGGATTGCCGCGTCGGCTGACCACCCCACAAAGCTGCGCTTTGCGGGGAACCCCGGACGCCTCCTCGCAATGACGGAGAGGTGTTGCTTTGGCTGGCAATGCGCAGCAGCTTGGAATTACGGCAGGGTGGGCGACCAAAGGTCGCCCCTACGCTAAGGCGCGGCAGGACGAATGTATGCGTAGGGAACGGTCTTGACCGTTCCGACAATTCGCGGTTGTAACAGGTGCCGGGCGGGGATGGAACCCCGCCCCTACGGTAAGGCTGGAGGGAATGGCTGCGCGAAATGATGGAGGGGATTTGGTATTTCTGCCGAATATATGACGTGAAGATCGCCATTATAGCAATAATGTGCAGACCGGCAAGGCCAACGGCTGTATCAGATTTTGTATCGCGCACAGGGCAACAGAAATTAATCAAAGGAGAGTTAATCAATGAGTGTGTTCTTTTACGGCTGCATTACTTTGGACGGTTATCTTGCTGATAAAAACCATAACCTGGACTGGCTTCATCAAACCGGAACGTCAGAAGAAACGGGTTATGAAAGCTTCTATAAAAGCATGGATATTACGATCATGGGCAGAAGAACATTTAACGAAATTGAAAACATAGAGAATATCGGCAGTCTCTATTCGACGACTCAGAATTATGTGTTCACACATGCTGAAAGCCTATCGGTTAAGGAATTTATTCCTGTAAATTGTGATGTCGTTGAATTTATGAAGCAAATCGACAGGGATAAAAACATTTGGGTTGTCGGCGGAAACACACTGCTGGCCCCTCTGCTGGATCATAACATGGTCGACAATATGATAATCCAGCTGGCCCCTGTGTTATTGGGCATAGGAATCCCCTTGTTTTCGCAAAAAGAAGGGTTGAAGCGATTTTACCTGGAAGAAGTAAAGAAATACGGACAGTTTGCAGAATTGGTTTATCGTAAAATATAGTCCATCGTTGCTTTTAGTTCCTTGTCAGGCCAATTTCTCAAAATGAGCATAACGGCCAGCCATATAATCGGCAGAAACGAGGTAAGCATTATTCGGTATTTAGTTGCGCTGGGGTTTTCGTTGGCGGCACTAATCTTCCAACACCTGATCCATGAGCTGTCCCATGTGCTTGCTGCGCGGTTATGCGGAGAAAAAGTAATACGTGTCCAGTGGCTTACATATCACGGCGGGACGCGGGTGTTTTATGAAAATGAACCGGACCCTGGCTCTGAAGAAACAAATAAAAAGTGGATGCTTATAGCGGGCTCTGGGTTTATAACGACAACGATCCTGGGGTATTTATTTACCGTGTTATATTTCGTGGTTGCAAATGGATTATTAAAGGCCATTCTGTGCTATTTTTCGGTCATCTTTTTGGTAGTGGACAGCTTATACTTTTTTATCGGAAGTATCGGTAATTTTGGAGATGTTACCGGTGTTCGCAAAATGGCGAGAATCTCCAGAAGACTTTCAATCCTGCTTTGTATCGCGATACTGGCAATTCACCTGGCAATCATTATCCGTTGCTTTTACTTACCCTTATGAGCGCAATGGGCAGCATCCTCATCATGGGCTAAGCCTTCGGCTACCCATAGAATCTTTACCTTTCCCCAGAGCCTACGGGCTATTTTTGCTGCGCTTTTGCAGGCGGTAAGGCGGAAAGAGGTACGGGAATGGAGGATGCCGCTGCGGCGCGTCTGGATTGCCGCGTCGGCTGACCACCCCACAAAGCTGCGCTTTGCGGGGAACCCCGGACGCCTCCTCGCAATGACGGCGGGGCGGGGTGCCGGTGAATTTGCGGAGATGACGGTAATGGTGCTGTGGTCTGGATTGTCGCGTCGCGTTGCTCCTCGCAATGACGGAGGGCGGGCGACCCAAGGTCGCCCCTACGGTGAGGCGCGGCAGGGCAGATGCATGCGTAGGGAACGGTCTTGACCGTTCCGGCATGAATGCCGTATGGTCGGGACGTTATCGGGCGGGCGCTCCTCGCAATGACGGAGGGCGGGCGACCCAAGGTCGCCCCTACGGTAAGGCGCGGCGGGGCAGATTCATGCGTAGGGAACGGTCTTGACCGTTCCGGCAATGAGTGCGTACGTTATCGGGCGGGGATGGATTGCTTCGTTGCGTCGCTCCTCGCAATGACGACGCGGGCGGCCACACAGGGCCGCCCCTACTACAGTGTGGCAGGCGGGTGGATGTATGCGTAGGGAACGGTCTTGACCGTTCCGGCGGAAACGCGTACGTTCGACGGGGATGGATACCCGGATATGACAATTAAACAACGCGGGCGGCCACACAGGGCCGCCCCCACAGGAACGAGAATAGGCTGGGTATACGCGGGGACAAACGTTGGCGCTATTTCGTGAACACGGCGCAGTAGAAATTGTCGCCGAGGTCGAACATGTCCGCGCGGGAGAGGTGGGCGGCTGCGGCGATTCGGGTCAGCTCGTCCGGGCCGAGGCGGCGGATGACGGGCGGACCCATGGGCGTTTCGCGGTAATGGAACTCGATGATGACGATGCGGCCCTCCGGTTTCAGCAGGGCGGCGGCGTCCGAGAGAAAGCGCGGCTTGTCGGGCATGCCGTGCAGCATGGAGCACATCAGCACCATGTCCGCCACGCCGGGCGGGAGGTTGAAGCCCGCTTCCGTGACCTTCACGCAGCGCACGTTGTCCGCGCCGACCTGCGCGGCCTTGCGGGCGATGATGCCCAGCATGTCGTCGCTGACGTCGAGCGCGTATATGGGTTCGCGGCTGAGGGCGGCGGCAGCGAAGGTGAAGATGCCCGTGCCCGCGCCGATATCACACAGCACGCTTTGCGCACCGAAGCCGAGGCGCTTCAACGTTTCTGCTGGGGCCAGCTCCGCAAGGCGCGCGGGGGTTTCGAATTTAGCGATGGGGTCGATAAAACCACTTTCAGACATTGCAGCAGCCCCCTACAGGTATTTCACGATGCCGCCGATGGGCTTGCGGTTTTTGGATGGCGGCTGCGAAGCGGGATAGCCGATGGGCGTGAAGGCGATGGGCTCGAAGGCGTCGTCCAGACCGCCGAGCTTGCGGGCCGCGTGGGGGTCGAAAGCGCCGATCCAGCAGGTGCCAAGCCCTAAGGCCGTGGCCTGCATAATCATGTGGTCCATTATGATGGCCGCATCCACGTCTGCGTAGCTTTTGCCATCGAAACGGATCCAGCTGCCCTGCGTGTCGGCATAGACACCCAGCACCATCGGGGCCTGCGTCAAAAACGACCCGCGATAAAGCTTTTGCAGCTCTGGCTTGTGCTCTTCCGTGCGGATCACCACGATGCGGAAGGCCTGCAGATTGCACGCCGTGGGGGCAATCCGCCCCGCCTCCAGAATGGTTTCAAGCTTGTCCGCTTCGACCTCTGCCTGTGTATACGCCCGGACGCTGTAGCGCTCCCGCGCCAGTTCTGCAAATTCCATGTTACGCCTCCCTGAAGATTTCAGTATTATTTTCCTGCGTTGCGGTGGGAATGTCAAGTGTCATCGCACAGCAGCTCCTCGCCGCAGCATTTACGCGTGCGCAGCAGCTGAATCAGCCGCTCGTAGTCCGTCGTAAAGGGCGGCCCTGCCTCCCACTGGCCCAAGAGGAAATCATACAGGCCGGAGAGGTGCTCTTTTAAGTCCGTGCTGATGGAGTAAAAGCACCACTGCGCCCTCCTGCGGCAGGAGATCATCCCGGCGTATTTGAGGCACTTCAGATGCTTGGACGCGTTGGGCTGGGAAAGGCCCAGCGTTAAGCAGAGCTGGCACACGCACAGCTCCCGTTTGGACAGCAGCGCAAGGATGCGCAGGCGCGTGTCGTCTCCCAGCGCCTTGAACGCCTCGCAAAGATCCATTGCCATCACCAGCTTTCATGTTGTAAATATATGAAGCGGCCCTTGAAAAAAGGAGAAAAAGTTTTATATCGCTTCCGCACCATATTCCCATATTGGCATATAGTGAAGTATCAAACAACAAGGAGGCAAACGAGATGTTTGGAAATTCGATGCTATGGCCCCTGCTGCTGCTGTGCTGCTGCGGGAACAATAATAACTGTGGGTGCGGAAATGAAAGCTGCGGATGCGCTGGCGAGGGCTGCGGTTTCGGCGGCGGTTTCGGCGGCTTCGGCAGCATACTCCCCTTGCTCTTCCTGTGCGGCGGCTTCGGCGGCAACAGCTGCGGATGCGGCGGGAACTGCGGATGCGGCGGCAATTGCGGATGCAATCGCTAACATAACGAAAGATAACATAAATACTTCCTCCGGAATGCCCACAAGGCATTCTTTTTTTATGCGGTGAAGGAGGAATAAGGTAAGGCGAGCTGGCCCTTGTATGGGGTGCGGCATTCCGGCTTGGGAGCATATTAGAATTTCAGACAATAGAGAATACCTGGGATCATTGGGAATAGAGAGAGCAGCGAAGGGCGCATAGCAATTTGTCTGCAAAAGAGTTGATATCTCCTCGTTTTGGAGTTCGGATAAAAGGTTGTCCGGTTTCCTTGTGGTGTGTTATAATTAACCAAAATATTATGACAACTACAGAGGTGGCAACATGTCATATAACAAACCGATACATAGAAAATATTTTAGCAGGGTGCTGATTTTAACTGCGTTGGTAACACTGGTTGTTATATTTACACATATGGGAAGCGCACTATCGGCATCGGCAGGGACAGTAACTATCAAGACCATTGCAGGCAGCGCGACAAAAGGCTATGCCGGAGATGGTGGCCGGGCGACGGATGCAGCTTTCAACGACATCTACGATTTTGTTTTTGACAGTGCCGGCAATATGTATTTAACCGACACGAATAACCATGTGATCCGAAAAGTGGATACCTCCGGCGTGGTCACTACGATTGCTGGAACCGGCGTGGCAGGGTATTCCGGAGACGGCGGGTCTGCAACATCCGCTCAATTGAATCTCCCCGGCGCAATTATCATCGATGAAAGCGGCAATTTGTATATTTCTGATACCTATAACAACGTTATTCGGAAAATTGATACGTCCGGAGTCATCACAACGATAGCGGGTATATACTATGATTATGCTTATTCTTCTAAATTTTCTGGCGATGGGGGGCTGGCAACAGAGGCGTATTTATGCCTTCCTTATGGATTATGCTTTGACAGCCAGGGCAATCTATTTTTCGCCGACCTCACAAACAACCGAATCAGGAAAGTGGATGTGACGACAGGCATCATAACGACGGTTGCCGGGAATGGGGGGACTACTTATTCAGGAGAAAATGGTCTTGCAACAGATACAGGTTTTCAAGCCACCGATGTGATCACAGACAGTGATGACAACCTGTACATCGCGACCAATTATACGGGTAAAGTGCTGAAAGTAGATGCTCAAACGGGAATTATCACGACATATGTCGATGGCTTGAACAGACCCTGGGGGCTGGCATTCGATGCCGACGGAAATCTGTATATTGCCCAAAGAGGTGGTCTTGTGATTTCCAAGCTGGATAAAGCAACGGGGATACTAAGCACAGTAGCTGGAACAGGAGCAGTGGGATACTCGGGTGACGGAGGTAGTCCGCTGGATGCTCAATTGAATTTTCCAACGAATGTTTGGGTCGATAGTAACGGCGTTATTTATATAGCCGATAAAACAAACAACAGAATCAGGGAAATCGCGACCTATTATACGGCATCGTATACAGCGGGTTCAAACGGCACTTTGACAGGAGAAACCAATCAAACGATCAAAACCAATACAAATTCCACTGAAGTGACCGCCGTTCCGGACAGTGGTTATTATTTTGTACAATGGAGTGATGGAGTCACCTCTGCCAGCAGAACTGATACGAATGTAACAGGCAATATTGAAGTGACCGCGCAATTTGACTTGCTTAATACGATAACCTTAGAAGAGCAAGGCGGAAATCCTGTTGCTGATATTGTAATGGCCAAAAATTCAACGATCGATTCGGCGCCGAGCATTACAAGAACCGGATATATCTTTAAAGGCTGGTACAAAGAGAATACCTATAATACCGCTGTCGCATTTCCCTATACCGTCAGTGGCAATGATACATGGTATGCAAAATGGGAGGCTGAGCTGGCGCCGACACCCAGCCCAACAGCAACGGCAACAGCAACGGCCACGGCAACAGCAACGGCCACGCCGACACCCACCCCGACCGTAACGGCAACGCCGACACCCACCCCGACTGTAACGGCAACGCCGACACCCACCCCGACAGCAGCGGTAACAACGACACCGTCACCAAGCCCAACCCTGTCGGCGCAGCAGCAAGGAACGATTACGCCGGTTAAAACCGTTGGAGACGAAGCTGCAGGAACGGTAACGGTTACGATTAATGTCAGCGATCTGCCCGAAGGCACGGCTGCAATTCGGCTGCCTAATGGCGAGACCATTGAACTGACAGGTGCGGATACGGTTGAATTTACGGTTGCGGAGGATACATTAAACGAGGCTGGAACAATTGATATCGTTGCGATTGACGGCGAAGGAACCCCGTTAGCCGATTACAAGGTACAGGTGACAAGCAGCATGGCTGAGTCGCAAAATACAGGATTTTGGGTGGTGCTGCTATTAATACTGGGTATCGTGCTTTGTGTGCTGATTCTGGTTCTCATCATAAGGAAAATGAGGCGGAACAGAAGAGAAAACACGTAAGAAAGATGATAGCGCTTTCGTAGCTGCCAGCTGTTTACTGGCATTTTCAACGTGGTGGTTGCAGACAGAGAATGACGGGCGACCATTGGTCGCCCCTACGGATGGACAGGACAAGCCGGAATCGGCAGGGAACGGCCCCTGTGCCGTTCCGGTGTAGACATGACATTCCGGATCGGAGTCTGGATTGCTTCAGGTCCGGGCATGCCTGCCGATTAATTTTCTGTTCCTGGCGCTTTCGCGGTTTGATCCGGCTGCGAAACTCCGGCAGGCAGGCCGATGGCCTGGGCAATCATCCACAGCAATACATCGATAATTTCTTCCGTCTTTTTATCAATGTCTTTTGGCGAAAATCCAATGGAAGTGACCAGCCAGGGCGCAACGGAAATCAATGAAATCAGTGTGCTGATCACCACCACGGATACAATCTTTGCGTTCGGCAGGCTTTTATCAGTCTGCTGCGATTCGATCCAATTGGCCAATAGGGTTGCAATCCTTTGGGTGCTTTGGTCGATATAAGACTCGGGAGACAGGCCGTCCAGCTCGGAGCGGACGATCAGCTTTACTAAGTCCTCATTCTCTTTTAAGAAGGTCAACAGTAGCCCGCGCAGGTTTTTGAAAGGATTCGAGGGCTGCTCGGGGATCACCGAATACGTGTTTTTCAGTGCGGATAGCTCCCGGCGCAGGATGGCGGTGACCAACTGGTCCTTGCTGCCGAAATAGCGGATAATCAGCGCGTGGTTTATTCCGGCTTCCGCGGCAATTTTGCGTATGCTGACGCCGTTGACGCCATATTGGGCAAAAAGCCCGCTCGCCGCGTCCAGTATTTTCTCCTTTGCCGTATCGGAAGCCTCGCCAGCCCTTGCCATACCACTCACCTCTTCCCGTTTATTATAAACGGTTTTCCGCGCAGTTGCCAACGAAATCGTTGGCTTCTGTTCCGGCTCCTGACCGATTGACAAAAAGGACAAGCGATGGTAAATTGATCGTAACCGAATGGTTACATAAATCGGTTTCGATTGGTCGCCGGAGGACACACAGAACCTCCGTTTCATATGATGACGGCAGGCTTTAACGTTTACTGGAAAGTGAGTACGAAGACTGATGGAGCCAATAAAATCAACGGATATTCAGACGCGTGCCAATTCGGAGTCTCGTAAAAGGTCCGGCAGGAAGCTGACCATCCTGATACAGGCGCTCATCTTCCTCCTCTGCACGGTATGCGTGACGCTGGGACTGGGGGCCGGAACGGCCCGGGCGGCGAATCATACGATGGGCCAGCTCGCGGGAGGAAAGGGCACATACAGCGACGGAAACACGATAGCGTTCGGCAAAACGTTCACGGCGGCGCCCGTCGTTGTGGTGAATGCCTGCGATGTTGCCGGATACCCCTTAGCCGCCGCCGCAACAAGCGTCACCACGACCGGCTTCACCGTAAGGATATGCGACCTTGACGGAATTGCGGCCAGCAATGCAACGGTGCAATGGATCGCTATCATACCCGACCCGGATAATCCAAAGATCAAGGCCGGATACGGCTATGCATATGATGGCGAAACCTTTAATTTCAGCCCTGCGTTTAATGATCTGCCTGCCTCTTTTCCTTATCCTACCATGTTCTGTTCGGCATATGGCTTGAGTCAGCCGCTGCTTGCGTCTTTTTACAGCCTGTCTTCAAGCGCTTTTACGGCAGCATTAAAAGATATGGACGGCAGCCCGGAGGAAGGCACCTTATCCTGGATCGCCATAGACGCTTCGGATTATCCGTACGACAATGTTTACGATGAGGCCGTTTTGGTTGGCAATTATACCACGTATAACAACAATACCCATATTGCGTACGGCCCGCCCATTTCAACCTACGCGGATGCAGATAACCTGGTAATACTGACCTGCGCTCAGAAATCCAACATGCCCTATTGCTCGACTGCCCGTAACAATTCCATCTACGGGTTTGACCTGAGTCTGCAGGATTATGATAAAACGGCGGGCACCAGCGTCTGGACCTCCTGGATGGTGTTCGGAATCAATCCGCCGGGGACGCATCTGGTCATATTTGAAACTAACGGCGGGGATATATCCGGGGAATGGGAATACGTGTATACCGATGATAGCAACCATGTCGCGCTGCCTGCGAGCCCGACGCGTTCAGGATATCACTTTGCGGAGTGGAACACGCGCAGCGACGGGCGGGGCGATAAGATTACCGCTTCCACAGAAATAACGGAGGATATATCGGCGTACGCCATCTGGACGCCGAACAGCTGTACCGTCAGCTTCGACAGCAACGGCGGGGACACGGACGCCAGCCCGGCGTCAAAAGCCGTGACGAATCCGGCTACGACGGTGGGCACGCTCCCCGCACCCCCGACGCGCAGCGGCTACTCCTTTGCGGGCTGGAATACCGAGGCGGATGGAGAAGGCTATGCGTTTACGGCGTCTACGGTAATTACGGCAACGCCCATGACGGTGTACGCCATGTGGATGCCCGATACCTATACGGTAACGTTTGATAAAAACGGCGGGGACACAGACGCAAGCCCGGCGATAGAGACGGTGACGACTCCGGCTACGACAGTCGGCGCACTTCCTGCGCCGCCCTCCCGTAGCGGCTATCATTTCGCGGGCTGGAACGCGCAAAGCGACGGGCACGGCAGCCCGTTCACGGCTTCTACGGCGGTGACGGGCAGCACCACGGTATACGCCGTGTGGACGCCGGTATATACAGTGACGTTCGACAGCAACGGCGGGGATACGGACGCAAGCCCGGCGGCCGCAACGACGGATATAAACGGGCATGTGTCTCTGCCTTCAACTGACCCGGCGCGCAGTGGATATCACTTCGCGGGCTGGAATACGCAAAGCGACGGGCATGGCAGCCCGTTCACGGCTTCCACGGCGGTGACGGGAAGCACCACGGTATACGCCGCATGGACGGCGCTGACGCTGGAGAGCACCGCTCCGACCGGACATATCTACACCGGCGGGCGTATTACGCTGACGCCCAACGTGGACGGCGGCGAGTGGAACTGGGATCACAGCTTTTTCACGGCCACGTTCAACAGCCCGGCGACGTTTACCGCGCTGAAGGCGGGGACTTCCACCATCACCTATACGGTGGGGGGAGCAACGACGAGCTATACGGTCACCATTGAGAAGAACACACTGCCTGCCACCGGGCAGGACTTTACGTGGGTATGGGTGTTCATCGGGGCGGCGCTGGCGGTCTTTGCGGCGGGGATGGTTGTCCGGAGGCGAAGAAAATCAGTGAATAATGAACGGTGAATAGTGAATGGTGAATCGTGATCAGGGCGGCGGGGCGAGGCTTCGCCGCTTTTTGCGTGGCGGTGAATGGCGCTAAGCGTATGGGAAAAGCCTTTTCGTTGAGGGAGGTGGGGTGTGCTGGCAATGAAGGCGGCGTGGTAATACGGAGGCATTAGGGGCGACCACAGGTCGCCCCTACGGGGTAATGCGGAGGAACGGCTATGTACGCTCCGATGGGCTTTCGGCGCTGTTCTTGAATACGGGCCTTTGGTCGGGTATACTGTGCTCATACGGTTTTGCGTCGAGGAGAATATAAGGCAATACGCGACTATGAACAATAACTTAGCTATTGAGGGTTGATATGCTGAAGAATACGGTGAAGCAAAAGCTACTTGAAGGAAAGACGGTGCTGGGCACGTTTCAGTGCATGGACAGCCGGGCGGCGTCGGCGGTGCTGGCGGACAGCGGCTTTGACTGGATCATCGTCGATATGGAACACGGCATGATGGACCTGGAGACCGCCGGAGACATGGCGGAAACAGCCCGCTCGTATGGGGCTGTGCCGTTCATCCGCGTCAGCGGCAATGACGACGGCATCATCAAGCGCGCGCTGGACGCAGGCCCTTTGGGGGTAATGATCCCCATGGTGAACACGAAGGCTGACGCGCAGAAGGCCGTCAGCGCCTGCAAGTATTCGCCGCAGGGCGTGCGCGGCATCGGCCCCGGACGCGCCTCGCTGTTCGGGCTGCATCTGGCGGAATACACGGCGCAGGCCAATCAGGAGATCATGGTGCTGCTGCAGGCGGAGCATAAGGACGCGGTGGACGCGATCGACGAGATATTGTCCGTCGCGGGCATCGACGTAATATTCGTGGGGCCGCTCGATCTTTCCTGCTCCATGGGTCTGATCGGGCAGCCGAATCATCCCGCGGTGGAAGCGGCAGTGGCAAAGGTGCTGGAGGCCGCACAGCGTCACGGCGTCGTGCCGGGCATATTCTGCATGGATGCAAGGGAGGCGCTGCGGCGCGCCGAGCAGGGATTCAGATTTATTGCCGTTGGACTGGATTCAAAGTTTCTGGCGGCTTCCGCGGCGCAGGCACTGGAAAGCGTCCGCTCCGGGCTGGGACCGAAACAGTGAATAGTGAATAATGAACAATGAATAGGGATATCGGCGGTGAGGCGAGGCTTTGCCGCTTTTTTGTATGATGGATGGTTGGTGTAGCTGGCAAAAAACTCCTCTTTGAGGGGAGGTGGACGCCGCAGACGGACGGAAGGGTGTGGTTTGGCTGGTAATTCGGGCGGTGCGGAAATGCGGAAACATGGCGGGCGACCAATGGTCGCCCCTACGGTAAGATGGGACAAGGCGGGCGTGTCGGGAACGGTCTTGACCGTTCCGGTGTGGTTGGTTCTGGATCGCTTTGCTTGCCACACCGCAAAGCTCCGCTTTTTTTGGCCCCCCGGTGCTCTCGCAATGACGGAGGTTTGGTTTAGACGGGCATTGCGGGCGACCAATGGTCGCCCCTACGGAAAGAGGGGAAAGGCCGGAACGTGTAGGGAACGGTCTTGACCGTTCCGGTGTGGTTGGTTCTGGATCGCTTTGCTTGCAAGGATAGCGGGGCGGAGCTGGGGCGGTGGAGCGCTGGATGATGGAGGAGAACAAGGAGTTTTGTAGAATATTGAAACCGGGGAAACCGCCATGGCTGGGATGGCCGGACAGGTGAAACACAGTTGCCAATGCGGTTTCGGTATGGCATAAGGATGAGCTGGGAAGCAGGGGACAACGGAAATAGAGGATGAGGGAGCTGGCAATGATCGTCTTTGGCTGCATCATATCGGTTCTAATCATAATGGCCGCGTACCACCATGTCCGGCTGGCGCTGGACAAGCCCAAAATAAAACCGGCAGGGGAATTGGTGGAAGTCGACGGATGCCGTATGCACATCTACGCGGAGGGTGTGGGAAAAACGGGAGGTGGGCCCACCCTCGTTTTGTTGGCAGGCTCGGGAGTTGCGGCGCCGGTTTACGATTATAAAGTGCTTTATTCCCGGCTGTCGGGCGATTACAGGGTTGTGGTTGCGGAGAAGTTCGGATACGGATATTCCGATGTCTGCGGGGCGCCAAGAGACGTGGAAACGATGGTTGAGGAGATTCGGGAGGCGCTGACCAAAGCCGGGGAAGTCGCTCCCTATGTGCTGATGCCGCACTCCATGTCTGCGCTGGAAGCGATTTATTGGGCGCACACCTATCCTGAGGAGGTGCAGGCGGTGGTCGGCTTGGATATGGCTGTTCCGGCAGCCTATGACAAAAACAGGCTCGCGGGCATCACGTTGATGAGAATCGGAGTCTTTCTGGGGCTTCACCGTTTGGAGATATTCAACCCGGTCAGCCGGCGGGGAATGACCAAGGAGGAATACAGGCAGAACAAGCTGCTCAATGATCGGAATACCCTGAATGCGGATGTATACAACGAATGCAGGGCCGTGTTGAAAAATGCGCGCCGGGTGAGCGGCATGAATATCGCCGATGTCCCTATGCTGATGTTTACCACAAACCTGGGCGACAGCGGCAGGAGCAAGGCCTGGGAGGCGGCGCAGGAGGGCTTTGCTGCGAAGATGAGCCGCTGCGTGCAAATAAAATATCATTGCGGACACAATTTGCATTATTACAAATCTGAGGAGATGGCTGCGGCGATTCTGGATTTTCTGGGGAGCTTGCGCGGTTGAACCCTTAAGAGAGTGCATTAGGCCGGGCATGAGCCATATTCGTTCCTTCAGCCAAGGGAGCCGTCGGGGCTCTTTTTTGTTGCATATTTGGCGAAGATGGAGCAGTAGGAAGGACGCACAGCAAGGCCTCTCCTTCGAGAGGAGGTGGACGCCGCAAGCGGACGGAAGGGTGGGCTTGGCTGGCAATTCGGGCGGTGAGGAGTTGCGGAGACATAGCGGGGACCACGCAGGGTCGCCCCTGCGGTAAGAGGGGAAGAGCCGAAACGTGTAGGGAACGGTCTTGACCGTTCCGGTGCGGCGGTACTGGATTGCTTCGTCGCTGGTGCTCCTCGCAAACGGAGGTGAAGTTTGAGCTGGTAATGTGGGCAGTGCGGCAATGCAGAGGATGACGGGCGACCAATGGTCGCCCCTACGGTAAGAGGGGAAAGGCCGGAACGTGTAGGGAATGGTCTTGACCGTTCCGGTGCGGCGGACGACAGGACGGGTGATGCGGCAGAAACAAAGCAGCCGGAGCGCTTGGCCCCGGCTGCTGCCGAAAGGGGGGAGAGGTAATTAGCGAATTGGGTCACTCCGCCGGGGCGGGCTCAAATCTGCCGGCGACGGACTTCAGCCAGTTGGAAATTTCGATGTGCTGGGGGCAGGCGCTTTCGCAGGCGCGGCACTCGATGCAGTCCGACGCCTTGCCGGACGTCTTGGCGCAGTTGTCGTAATAGAGCTGCTGCAGCGAGAATTTGCTTGGCTTGGCACGCATCTCCGCGTTGTACAGCGCGAAGTAGCGCGGGATGGCGATGTTCTGCGGGCAGCCGTCCGTGCAATACCCACAGGCCGTGCAGGGGATCGCGATGGACTCCCGGATGACGCGCACCGCCTGGCTTACCGTCTCCAGCTCGGCCGGGCTTATGGGCGTGAGCGGGTCCATGAAGCCGGTGTTGTCCTGCAGCTGCGCCATGCTGCTCATGCCACTCAGCACCATCATCACGCCGTCCAAACTGGCCCCAAAACGGATGGCCCAGGACGGCACGGACATGTCGGGATGCTGCTGTTTGAACAGGCTCTCCGCCTTCTCCGGTATGCTCGCCAGCATGCCGCCTTTGACCGGCTCCATCACGATGACGGGCTTGCCGTGCTTTCTCGCCGTCTCGTAGCACTTGCGGGACTGGATGCCTTCGTCGTCCCAGTCGAGGTAGTTGATCTGCAGCTGCACGAAATCCATCTCCGGGTGCGCGGTCAGTATTTCATCCAGCAGGTCCGCGCCGTCGTGATAGGAGAAGCCGACCTTGCGCGCCTTGCCTTCGCGCTTCTTCTGCTGAACGAAGTCGAAGCTGCCCAGCCGCTGCGCGACCTCGTAATGCTCCACGTTAAGGTTGTGCAGCAGGTAGTAGTCGAAGTAGTCCACGCCGCACCGCGCAAGCTGTTCATCAAAGATGCGCTCCTGATCCGCTGCTGTCTTGAGAAACACGACAGGCAGCTTGGTGGCCAGCGTAAAGCTGTCCCTCGGGTGCCGCTGAACGAGCGCTTCCCGCGCCGCGGTTTCGCTTTTGCCGTTGTGATACATGTAGGCCGTGTCGAAGTAGGTGAAGCCCTTATTCAGAAAGGCATCCACCATCGCGCACGTGGTGTCCATATCAATGCTGCCTGCATCCTCCGCGTCTTTCAGCGGAAGCCGCATCAGGCCGAAGCCCAGCCGTTTGGTTTCATTTTGAGATAAAGTCATTTCGTTGATCGATAGTTCCTTTCAATTTTGATGATCCTCGTGCTTCGGTTTGAAGCTGCAGCCCAGTTTCCCGGCGGTCTGCTCGTACAGCCCGATCTTGTAGTCCAGCCGGTCGAGCGTCGTGCGCATCTCCTCCATGCGGGCAATCAGCTGTCTGCGCTGCTCCATTAAAAGATCCCTGCGGGCTTCCACGGTCTCGTCGCCCTGACGCGCCAGCGTGACGTATTCGATGAGCGCCTCGATGGGAAGGCCTGCGCTGCGCATGCACTTGATGAATTCGACCCAGCCGCAGTCCTCGTCCGTATAATCGCGGTTGCCTCCCGGGGCGCGGTTGACGCGGGGAATCAGGCCCACGCGCTCGTAGTAGCGCAGCGTATCCGCGGAGAGGCCGTATTTTTCGCTGACTTCAGCGATGGTCATGCCGCATCACCTCCTGTCAGTGAATATCGTAACACCTGGAGTTGACTCCAAGTCAAGTGTTAATTTTGAGGTGAGGGAAAAAGTGCTGACGGTATACAAGAGGACGCGGTGGCGGAGATGGAGAAGAGCAATGAACTGAATAACTGAAATTTGTCCTTCGTTGTTCAAAACTTAACGTAAAAATTACACAATTAAGGTATTGTAAGAGATAATGCCTTATAAATTAGAGAAATTAATAGGAATTTGAGACTTTCTATTATAATTTGTGAAGTTGAGACCGATATAATATATGAAGGTTGCTTTTTAGCATGGCCATAATCACCATTTGCTTGCTGAATTTATCTTGAGAAAAGCCAGAGGATGAAATATGAAAATACTGATAATTGATGACTCGGTCTTTGCCCAGCAATATGTTAGAAAAGCGATTGCAAACAAGTATCCTGATGCGGAGTTTCTGTTTGCCGGAACAGGGGAACTGGGATATGAAGCCTATACAGCGCATAAACCGGACTATGTTATCACAGACCTGTTGATGCCTGGCCTTGGCGGACAAGCGTTAATCGAGCGAATTCGGAAGGTTGATACGGAATGCAAGATCATTGTTATTTCTTCCGACATACAAAAAGCTGTAAAAGATGAGGTGCGGAGTCTGGGCGTAACCTGTTTCATCAATAAGCCATTGAACCAGGAAAAGGCGGATATGCTGAATAATATTTTAGGAGGCATAGTATGCTGAGCTCAATGCAGAAGGATGTGCTGACGGAGATACTGAACGTGCAGCTCGGCGCGGCAGCCAGTCTGCTGTCGGAAATGGTTGACCAGAAAGTGATCCTGTCTGTCCCGGAGTTGGAGATTAAAAGGGGCGCGCAGCTCAATTCAGACAGCATCAAAACGGACCGGCTGATCGAATCGAATCAATTTGTACTTACCTCGGTGACTTTTGGGAAGGAGTTTAACGGAAAGGCATTGGTTGTTTTCCCACAGAACAACGCCAGCCTTCTCGTAAAGGCTTGCCTGGGTAAAGATCAGGAGTTTGAGGACAATCAGAATCTATCCTATGAGGATGCTGACGTAATCAAAGAGATATGCAACATCATCTTGAATTCGCTTGTTGGCGAATTCGGGAACATGCTGGAGATCAAGCTGGAATATACCTCGATCGATTTGGGCTATTCAATCGACGCAATTGATAACAAGGATCTGATTCCGCCGTACTCCGAAGTGCTGGTGCTCTATACCTCGTTTTTTCTTACAAAAAGCCAGGTGCGCGGGGTGATACTGGTCGCGCTGTCAGCCGACTCGTTTGATATGCTGGTAAAGAAAGTGGATCGTATACTGAGGGACCTGAATGCTTGAATGTATTGGGCAGGCGCTGAACAAAGTCAGCTCGGGCGTTATTATTTATGATACATTTCAGAATATCGTTTTTTGGAATGCCGAGATGGAAAAGCTGAGCGGTATTTCAGAAAAGGATGTGATGAACAGAAGGCTGTCGGCAATTTGCGCTAAGTTCAGCGAGAACCGGTATGCGCAATTATTTGATAGTGTAATCAATACAGGGCAAGGCCGTTTCTGCTCCAGCGTTTTGCATAAGTCATTCTTTATACCTGAAAATGAAAGTGAAAAGCATCAGGTCAGACAAAACATGAGAGTCGAGCCCCTGTGGGTTGATGGGAATGTGAAATACGCGGTGATAGAAATCAACGATATCACCGAACAGATAAAGAATGAATACAAGCTTAAAGAGGTCATCGGCCAGCTAAATCAAGGATATGAAAAGGTTAAGGAATCCGAAGAGGCTGTAAAGCAAATGGTGAGGTATGATCAGCTGACCGGCGTTTTGACCAGAAAAGCGTTTCTGGATGAGGTTGATCACACCATAGAAAGACTGGACCATGAAAACGATAAATTCGCCCTTTTGTTCATTGATCTGGATGGGTTTAAACACGTCAATGACACATACGGCCATATAATAGGCGATGTACTGCTGCAGCATGTGGCAGGAAGATTTAAGAACATTACAAGGCAGGAAAAAGCAAGACAGTGCGATATTATCGGGCGCATCGGGGGAGACGAGTTTGTGATCGCCATTTTTGGTTTGAAAAGCATTCAAAATGTCTCCGTTGTCGCGGATAAAATTGTTCAGGCAATCAGAAAGCCGTTTACTATTGATGAAAAAAGCATCAGTATATCCGTAAGCATCGGAATCGCCATTTATCCGGATGACAATACATCGGTACAAACCTTGATTGGTCTCGCTGACCAGGCCATGTATAAGATTAAACACAAGGGCAAGAATGCCTTCAGCTTTTATACAATGTCATCTGCTCCCCAAAGGCCCCGCCGATAGGTATGCTGGCATAAACATTATATCTCCGCAAATGAAGCCGGAGTCAATGCGATATAAAACGATGAATAGTGCAGTTGTGCCGGAACCATACCGGCCTTTTTCTGTTCCGCGCCAAACGGTAACGCGTTAGTGGGATACAAGAGGGCTTGGTCGGAAGAGCATTAAAATGTGATGCGGTCGTTTGGGATGACAGGCGGGCGACCACAGGTCGCCCCTACGGTTGGGCGAAGTCGGGTGGAGCATGCAGGGGATGGCCCTGCAGTTGCGGTGTCGGGCGGGGATGGAACGGTTTGCAGGGCAGGGTGGTCACATGCGTAGGAACGGCGCATATGCCGCTCTGGATTGCTTCGCCAGAGAAAAGAGATTGGCTTTTTCTTGAAATAAATCAATTTGCCTGTTATAGTAACCATGTTAGCTTTTTATACACACCAATTATTTAAAAACCATGAAAAGCTACGGAGGACGCTCTCACATGAAAAAGCTCGTCAGCTTTGTTTTTACCGTACTACTTACACTATGTATCCTTCCCGGCGTTTCTCTCGCTTCAGCGACAACCATCGATCTGCAAACGATAACGGACGGCACAACCGGCGCAGGCTATACCTTTAGCGGCGGTGTTTTAACCCTGTCCGGAAACGGGCCGTTTACGATTACGACCAACGGAAATACCATAATAAACCGGTCGATCGTGGTCAGCTCGGGCGTGACGGCGGATATCACGCTGGACAATACGAAAATCGATGTTTCTTCTGCCCCGGATGTCTGCGCCTTCGATACGACGGGCGCAACGGTGAATCTGACGCTGACGGGAACAAACACACTGAAAAGCGGCGACAACGCAGCGGGTCTTGAAGTGCCTTCGGGCGCGGCGCTGACAGTGACCGCGCAGAGCACGGGTACGCTGACGGTGACCGGCGGAACCAGCGGCGCAGGCATCGGCGGCGGCTATCAGGCGGACTGTGGAACCGTTACAATCCTCGGCGGCGACATCACGGCGGTGGGGATGCATGCCGACTCGGACGAGAACGTCGGCGGCGGCGCGGGCATTGGCGGCGGCGGTTGCGGTGACTCCACCTCAAGCCCCGGCGGTAACGGCGGCACGGTCGTGATCGACGGCGGCACGGTGCACGCAACGGGCGGCGCGTGCGCGGCAGGGATCGGCGGCGGCGCCGCGTGGAGCAGCGGTGGCAATGCCGGAAGCATCACCATCAAAAGCGGAATCGTTATGGCGACAGGTATGCTGGGTGGTGCGGGGATCGGCGGCGGCTGGCATGGCGGCGGCGGTGTGATCACCATTTCGGGCGGCGATGTGACGGCCAATGGCAGCGGAGACGAGCATCCGATGTTTGGCGAATGCGGCGGGGCGGGCATCGGCGGCGGAACACAAGCTACTGACGCAGGCGATATTGTGATTACCGGCGGTACCATCAGGGCGAACGGAGGCGACAACGCAGCGGGGATTGGTCAGGGACTCTACTACCCCGGCGTCGGCAGCGGAAGCGTCCGCATTGAAGGCGGCGACATCACTGCAACCGGAGGCATGGCGGGCGCGGGTATCGGCAGCGGTCTCAATGGCGGGAACATCAGTGTGACGATCAGCGGCGGCACGGTGAACGCGATGGGCGGTTTGGGCGGCGCGGGAATCGGCGGCGGTTTACAAGGTACTGACGTTGAAATTACCATCACCGGCGGAGACATTACGGCCACCGGCCGCGGCGGGGAGCATAAAACGCGAGGCGCAACGTTCGGCGCGGGAATCGGCGCGGGGATGGGTAGTTCAAGCGTTGTGATCAGCGGCGGCAGTATTGAAGCGAACGGCGGTGTATCCGGCGGCGCAGGGATCGGCGGCAGAGGCGGATCCATTGAGATTACCGGCGGCACGATCACGGCGACCGGTGGTGATTATGTTACTGAATATACTGATCCCAGCGGTGGTGCGGGCATCGGCAGCTCGGCGTATTATTTCAACGAATACAACGGCGTGGTCACGATATCCGGCGGCACGATATATGCCGCCAAAGGCGCGCATGCGCAGAACGATATCGGCTATGGCAAAAGCAGCGGTACCGGCATGACGCTGAACATTTCGGGCAGCGCGGCAGTGCTGCTGCAAAACGACAGCTGCATTGCGCCCGTCACCACGACGCATACGCACGAGGCCTTTCCTCTCGGCACGACGGAGGCATACGGCATCGCCGTACCGTCCGCGTGGGCCTCGGGCTTCGGCGCGTATCTGCGCCTGGTCACGCTCTCCTATGACTTGAACAACGGAACCGGCGTTGTGCCTTCGGAGGTTACGCGGAATTATCTGACTGCGGTTATCCCATCGGACGGCAGCGGTATTACGCGCGCCTCCTATGAATTATCCGGCTGGAACACGGCGGCGGACGGCAGCGGCACGGCATGCGCCCTGGGCGGTGCGTACCCGATCACACGGGATACCACGCTGTACGCGCAGTGGACGGCGCAGCCGGAGCTCACATCGTCGGTCAGCGATGCAAAGATTTACGTGGGAGGGCGCATTATACTGACGCCTAACCTTGAAGGCGGCACGTGGGACTGGGACGAGACGTTCTTCTCGGCAACCTTCAACAGCCCCGCGACGTTCACCGCGCAAAAGGCTGGGACGAGCACCATCACCTATACGGTGGGCGGTGTGAGCACCACGTATGACGTGACCATTGAAGAGTCGGAGCTGCCTGCAACCGGGCAGGGCTTTTCGTGGGCGTGGGTGCTCATTGGCGCGGCGCTGGCGGCTGTTGCGGCGGGGATAAGTGTGCGAAGGAAGACGCAGATCAGTGAATAATGAATAGAGAATATTGAACAGTGACCAGTGATAAGACGGCGGAGCGAGGCTTTGCCGTCTTTTTGTGCGGGCTTGGTGGTTGTTTGGGATGACAGGGTGGGCGACCACGCAGAGCCGCACCTACGGGAAGGTGGTAAAGTCAAAAATTCAGATAACGGCCTTGACCGTTCCACGGTTGGCTGCGGGCGACCACAGGTCGCCCCTACAGGAGGATGGTTGTTACCGGGCGATCGGCGTTTCCGCGAGGCTGCGCAGGGTGCCGCCGGAGAGGCGGTAGGTGGTCCAGTCGGACATTGGCTGCGCGTGGAGCGACAGGTAGAAATCGATGCTGGGCTGGTTCCAGTCGAGGCAGGCCCATTCCAGACGGCCGCAGCCGCGTTCCATGGTGATTTGCGAGAGCCGGATGAGCAGGGCTTTGCCGATGCCGCGGCCCCGGTATTCGGGCAGCACGAACAGGTCTTCCAGATAGATGCCTGCTTTGCCGAGGAACGTTGAGAAGTTGTGGAAGAACAGCGCAAACCCGGCTTCCCGGCCGTCCGCGACCGCAAAGATCACCTCGGCTTTTTTCTTCTCGAAGATCCATTTACGGAGGGTGGTTTCGTCCGCAGTCACATCGTCCAGCATGTGTTCGTATTCCGCCAGCTGGCGGATAAAGGACAGGATCAGGCCCGTATCGCCCGGAACCGCTTCCCGAAATGTAATCTCACTCATCACCATACCCCCTGTTGCCGCCTGCTGGCGGCTTTTTTGATGTCATTGCTATTACGAGGGCGCTGCCCTCGCGCTCCTGCCAAAGGGACCAGTCCCTTTGGAATCCCTTTATCCGCGAAACGCCTTGCGTTTCGCACGATGGGATTCTAAAGGGGCAATGTCCCTTTAGCGGAGGTTTAGAGGCGGAGCCTCCAAGGAACAGCACCTGATGATCTCCGTGGGTGTTTTTTTATGTATACCATCTGCGGGCGGTTATGGCAAGTCAAAATAGGGCTGCGGCAGCATTTCGGGTGGAGTTGAGCGATTCTGAGCGCTTCGCGGGGGCAGCATGGGGGGACAAGGAGGACGGCTTGCATGAAAAAGAAATCGTTCCAGCTGTACAACGACTACAGGGAGATATTTGACGGGCTGAGCAGGGAGGAAGCCGGGGCGCTGATTCAGGCGATCTTCGCGCACGAAAGCGGCGAGGAAACGCAGCTGGACGGCATGCTGAAAATCATCTTCATACCGATCCGGCAGCAGCTCAACCGCGACCGCGAAAAGTACGAGAGCGTGTGCGAACGCAACGCGGAGAACGGCGCAAAGGGCGGCAGACCGAGAAACCCTGCGCCCGAGGAAAAAACCGTGCGGTTATCCGCCGAACCCACAAAAGCCGATACGGATACGGAGAAGGATACAGATACGGATAAGGATACGGATACGGAGAGTGTATCCACGCCGCCCGCCGGGCGTACGCGCACCACTACCCGGTTTTCGCCGCCCGCGGTGGAGGAGGTGAAGGCGTACTGCGTGCAGATCGGCAGCGGCGTGAACGCACAGCGCTTTGTGGATTTCTACGCGAGCAAGGGGTGGCTGGTGGGCCGGTCTCCCATGAAGGACTGGAAAGCCGCGGTGAGAAGCTGGAATGCGGGCGAGGCCGCGGGCAGGGAGTCCCCGCCGCCCAAAACGATGACCGGAAAATACAGCGAGGTGATTTGACATGGAGCTGAACTACAAAACCGTGCTGCACTGCGAGAAGTGCGGCGATACCGGGCTGGTGGACGTGGAGCGGGACGGGCGCAGGCTGTTTGCCTACTGCGAGTGCGACCCGCGGCGCAAATCGCTGCTCGCGCTGAAGCAGAGTGGGCTGGCGGCGAGCGTGGCGCGGTACACCTTTGACAGCTTTGTCGCGGAGCAGGAGTTCCAGCGGCACATGAAGGACAAGTGCCAGCGGTTTCTGGAGCAGGATGATTGCAGGTTCCTCTACATCGGCGGGCAGTCGGGCTGCGGCAAGACGCACCTTGGCACCGCGGTGTGCACGGCGCTGCTGGGGCGCGGCATGGAGCTGGCGTATATCACGTTCCCGGCGCTGATGAACGAGCTGAAAAGCCGCGTCAACGAGAGCGACTACGCCCAGACCGTGCAGCGGTACGGCGCTGTGCCGGTGCTGTATATCGACGACTTCATGAAGTTTGAGCCGACCAAATCGGACATTGCCCACGCGTTTGAGGTGATCAACCTGCGGGTGGTGAACGACAGGGTCACAGTCATTACGTCCGAGCGGGAGCTGGATGAGATCGTGCGGATCGACGAGGCGCTGGGCGGCAGGATCAAGCAGATGTGCGGCGAGTTCGCGGTGGGCATTGCGTGCGCGGCGGGGCGGAACTGGAGGCTGAGGTAGACGAGGATTGTAGGGGCGGCCCTGCGTGGCCGCCGGTGAACAGTGAATGGTGAATCGGGGCGGCGGAAGGCGAGAGGTATGGGTAGAGCGACACTGATTCTGGATTGCTTCGCAGGCGCTCGTCGCAAGGACAGGAGGGCGGGCGACCATTGGTCGCCCCTACGAGTTGGCGGAGTTGGGTGAATACATGCGTAGGAAACGGTCAAGACCGTTCCGGCAATGGGCGTGGTTCTGGATTGCTTCGTCGCGCACGCGCTCTCGCAATGACGGGGGATGTTCCGGGCTCTGCGGGATATAGGAGAACTTGTATTATTATGGGAGGAATGGTATGATAAATTGAAATGATACAATACGAATAATGGGGAAGGGAGGGTTCGCCATGCTTCAAAAATTTGCGGAACTGGGCTTTGATTTAATCACAACCTTAGCTCTGGACGGATTGGATGACAGCGAAGATAGCAACCCTAAGCTTCAATTCGAAGAAATATGCCACAAGGTTGAAGCAGACTTCCTAAAGAAGTTTCCCTCCTATAAAAAGCGTAACAAGCAAGGCGCTGATTTTTTAGCCAAGCAGGCTAATTTTGATGTTTTGGCAGAATGGATCTTTATTCAGCATCTTGAAGGCAACCCGGATTTGGACAGATTAAACGACGATGGAACAGAAGCCACTGACGGGGAAATCGATTATCTGCTCCAGCGATTTAAGCACCACATTTCGAACAACCATTACTTTAATACATATCTGTCCTATATTCATTCGCAAAACATCAGCAGAACCATCCGGGAGTTTATTGATAATCAATCACAACAAAAGATTGTGCAGAACGCGGCGTCCATGGAGCTGCTGGAATCCTACGCCCCCCCGACACCCGGCTTTTTGGGGCGGCAGGCGGATTTGGCGGAGATCGACCGCAAGTTCAAGGCGGGGGAAAGCATCGTCGTGATCTGCGGGCAGGGCGGCATGGGCAAGTCTGAGCTTGCCAAGGAATACTGCCGTATCCACCGCGATGATTATGACATGGTCTGCTTCGCGTACTACAAGGGCAGCGTTGCGGCTACCGTGACGGACGGCTTGCTGTGGAACCCCGGCGACTGGAACGAGATGCCGCCCGCAGAGCAGTTCGCAGCCAAAAGAGGTTATATAAACTCCCTCGATAATCGTGTGCTGCTGATATTTGACGACGTGACCGAGATGGATGATTACGCGGACCTGCTCAAGATATGCGGTCGCAATGTGGATGTGCTGATTACCACGAGAGCGGAAAAGCTAATTGATGCGCGGCCCGTAATGCTGGGCAGGCTCGGTTATGAGGATGGCCTGCTGCCGCTGTTTCGGCATAACGCGGAGATTCCGGAAGGTGAATGGGCTGGCTGGTATCGCGTGAACGAGGCGGCGGTCAAAGAGATCATACAGGACATACTGCTGGGGCATACGATGCTCGTGATTCTTGCGGCGAGACTGCTTGCCGCGACGGACAGGACGGTGGAGGATATTCGGAACAGCCTTAAAAACAGCCGCCTATCTCCTGAGATTAAGGAAAAGATACGTAGCTATAAGGACTCGGGGCGTGAGAACTGCAGCGCCGCGGACGCCACGCTCTGCGAGCATGTATTGAGCCTGTATTCCATCTCCGCCCTTGCCGGGGACGAAAGCAAGATATCCATCCTGCGCAACATGTCGCTGATACCGTACAGCGGTGTCAAGCGCGCCACACTACAGGAGTGGCTTGAACTGGAAGACCTGAACGATGTGAATGAATTAATCGATAACGGCTGGCTGACGCTTTCCACTGTCGCGGGTGAGAAGCGTGTTGCCATGCATGCCGTGATCTCCGACGCGGTGTATATCCAGACCGAGCCCACCGCTGAGAAGTGTAGTACTTTGTTAATTTCAATTGCTAATGAAATGTATCTTGATGGTGCATATGATAATCCGGTGGATAAGGTGCATATGATCGAATATGGCGAGTTTGCGCTGAAGCGGATAAAACAGGAGGAAACGACTGTTGCGCAGATCGCCCACCAGATTGGATATCTGCTAGATTTCAGGGCGGAATATGATCGCGGATTAGAATGGTATATTAGGGCTTTAGAGATCAATGAGAAGGTGCTGGGCAAGGAGCATCCAACTACCGCCACTACCTACAACAACATCGCATTGGTATGTTGTAACCAAGGGGATTATGCAAAGGCACTGAAGTGGCTTTTGAGGGCTTTGGCTATAAGAGAAAAAGTACTGGGCAAGGAGCATCCAGATACCGCCACAACCTACAACAACATCGCAGCGGTGTATGATAACCAAGGAGATTATGCAAAGGCACTGAAGTGGTATTTGAGGGCTTTGGCTATAAGAGAAAAAATATTGGGCAAGGAGCATCCATCTACCGCCACAACCTACAACAACATCGCAGTGGTGTATGATAACCAAGGAGATTATACAAAGGCACTGAAATGGTATTTAAAAGCTTTGACTATAAGAGAAAAAGTACTGGGCAAAGAGCATCCGGATACCGCCACGACCTACAACAACATCGCATTGGTGTATTCTCGCCAAGGGGATAATGCCAAGGCGCTGGAATGGCATTTGAAGGCTTTGGCTATCAGAGAGAAGGTGCTGGGCAAGGAGCATCCGGATACCGCCACGACCTACAACAACATCGGGATATTATACGCGAATCAAGAAGACTATGCCGAAACGCTCATATGGTTGGATAAGGCGCTGGAGGTTCGTGAAAATAAACTAGGCAGGGAACACCCTTATACCGTGGGTACCCGCGAAGACATAGTAGAGGTAAAAAGGCGCATGGGCGGGGAACGGGAGTAGCGGAATCGGTATCAGAGCCTTCAGGCTCTTTTTTGTTACGCCACCGAATAGCAGGTTGGGGCGTGAATCCCCCAGTCCCTTCGGACTGACAGCCCCCTTTAGGCAAGGGGGCCATTTGGTGAAGCGGCAAGTTCAGGTATCGGGGCGGCGAAATATTATCATTGACGGAGGTAATATCATCTGTCTGTCGAATGATATTTTCAGGAACATATCGGAGGTTTATCGATGATTACGATCAGGAATGAAGAAGAAAAAGATTATCAGCGAGTAGAAGAAATCACAAGGCAGGCGTTTTGGAATCTGTATGTTCCGGGATGCAATGAACACTATCTGGTTCACGTGATGCGGTCGCACGAAGACTTTTTGCCCGAGCTGGATCTGGTGATTGAAGCGGATGGTCAGATCGTCGGGAATATCATGTATACGAAATCAAAGCTGGTTGATGAGTCCGGGGAAGAAAAAGACATCCTGACCTTCGGTCCGGTTTGCATCTTGCCGGAACATCAGAGAAAGGGGTATGGGAAAGCGCTCATCGAGTATTCCTTTAAGCAGGCGTCCGCACTGGGGTATGAGGCAATCGTCATATACGGCAACCCCTATAATTATGTAGGCCGCGGTTTTAAGAGCTGCAGAAAGTACAATGTCTGTGCTGAAAACGGGACCTATCCGACGGCAATGCTGGTAAAAGAACTGAAACCGGATGTGCTGGACGGGAGGAAGTGGGTTTACCATGACAGCCCTGTGTATGAGATCGACGAACAGGAAGCGGAGCGCTTTGACGAGGGCTTGGAAAGAATGGAGAAAAAGTCCCAGCCGAGTCAGGAGGAGTTTTATATATACAGCCATTCTGTAATACGGCAATAAAGCCCAGTTTGATAGGGGCGTGATCTATATATTCCTGGTATCCCAGAGCCTTCGGGCTCTTTTTTTGATATGCCTTTGTGGCGATCCACGGAACTATGGGATGACGGCCTTGGCAGGGCGGGCGACCCAAGGTCGCCCCTACGGATGGACGGACGGAGGCGGGCGGCCACGCAGGGCAGGGCGGACGTGCCGGAAAAACGTAGGGAACGGTCTTGACCGTTCCGGCAGATGTTTGGATTGCTTTGCCGTCGCAATGGTGGGATGGCGTTGTCATCCTGAGCCGGAGGCGAAGGATCTGCACCCAGTGCGTAAAAGATGTTTCGCTGTGCTCAACATGACATATTGGCGGGTGTCTCATAGGGCAATGACGGGAGGCGGGCGGCCACGCGGGGCAGGGCGGGCGACCAATGGTCGCCCCTACGGGATAACAGAGTTGGGCGGTCCCATACGTAGGGAACGGTCTTGACCGTTCCGGCATGGGCGCGATTCCGGATTGCTTCGTCGCTTGCCCACCCCGCAACGCTGCGCTTTGTGGAGAATCCCGGATGCTCCTTGCAATGACGAGTGTGGCGGGCGGGGATGGAACCCCGCCCTTACGGTATGGCAGGCCGTCAGGGCTGGGGGACTGCGGAAATGAGGGCGCGGTCTACGCTGAAGAAGAAGGCGTCTTCGCTGAGCAGCTCTGAGATGCCCGCCTGATCGAGCCGTTTGCGGATACCGTCGTTTAGGCCGCACAGCACGACCTCCACGCTCTGCTCGCGGCATTCGCGGACGACGTCGAGGATGGTTTCCGCGCCGGTGGTGTCCATGCCGGATACGCCGCGCATCGAGAAGATGAGCTTGTCGGACTCGGCCATGGCGGCGCGCACGGGCTCCAGCAGCTTTTCGGCGTTGCCGAAGAACACGGGGCCGGTGATGTAGACCACGGTCGCGCCCTTGTGCGCCTTCTCGACGTCCTGATCGAACGTGTGCAGCAGGTCGTTTTTGACCTTGGAGGCGGCGACGCTGAGCTTGGACGAGTTGTAGACGAACACGAAGGCCGCGAACACCATGCCGATGACGATGGCGACCGTGAGGTCGAAGACGACCGTGGCAGCCATGGTGATGAAGAACTTGAGCAGGGCGCTTACGTTGCGGCGGGTGAACATGGCTTTGATCGCGGGCCACTCGTTCATGCGCCACGCCGTGACGAGCAGCACGCCTGCCAGCGCGGCGGACGGGATGCGGGCCATGACGCCGCTGAGCAGGAACATGGAAGCGAGCAGGCCGAGCGCGTGGATGATGCCCGTCATGCGCGTCTCTCCGCCCGATTTGATGGCGACGCTGGTGCGCGCGATGGCTGCCGTTACCGGGATGCCGCCGAAGAACGGCACGAGGATGTTGCCGATGCCCTGTGCGAGCAGCTCCTGGTCCGCGTCGAACACGCCGTTCTTTTTCATGCGCAGCGCGCTGGTGCCGCACAGCAGGCTTTCCACCATGGCGAGCGCCGCGACCGACACGGCGGGCGAAACCAGCGCGGGCAGCGTGGAGAAGTCGAGCGCGGCGAGGTTGAGGCGCGTTTCGGGCAGCAGCGTCTGCGGGATCGCGCCGATGGTATCGACCGGGAGGCGGAGCAGGGTGCTGATCAGCGTGGCGGCGACGATGCCCACCAGCGACGCGGGTACGACCGCGCCCCAGCGTTTGGGCCACAGCAGCATGAACGCCACGACCACAAGGCCGATCAGCACGGCCTGCCACTGGACCGGAAAGCCGAGCGTGCCGTAGGAAGCCAGCTTTTGCAGCGCGCTTTCGCCCTGTGACGCGGTGCCGAAAAAGGCGTCCACCTGGCCCAGCGCAATGATGACCGCGATGCCCGAAGTGAAGCCCGTGATGACCGGGCGCGGGATGATGCTGATGATGCGGCCCAGCTTGAACACCGCGGCGACGAGCAGGACGACGCCCGCCATGAGGCAGACCGCGAACACGCCCTGCAGCGTGTGCCGCGCGATGATGGACGTTAAGATAGCGGCCATGGCGCCCGTGGGGCCGGATATCTGGAAGGACGCGCCCGACAGCGTGCTGATGGCCAGCCCTGCGATGATGGCGGTGATGAGGCCCGCCGCTGCGCCCGCTCCACTGCTGACGCCGAACGCCAGTGCCAGCGGCAGCGCCACCGCGGCGACCGTGAGGCCCGCCATGGCGTCCTTTAAAAAGCGTTTTCCGTTGTAACCGTGAAATTCTGTCCCGAGCAAATGGATGTATCGTTTGATCACTGTCTCTGTCCTCCCTAGGATGCAAAACAATGGGATTATACATCAGAAAAATTACGGTGTCTATACGGTGTTTTGTATATTTATGCAGGGAGGGGAGAGGGGAGGATGGGAACGAGAGGAGGCAAACTAAATAATGGAGGAAAATAAAGAGTTTTGTCGAATGTATGGAGTGGGAAAAAATGTAGCAAAAATAGACTTGTATGATTAAAAAAGCATTGGAGAACGGTGTGAATAGTTCAACTGCAATCTCAATATTATTATGTCAGTTTGAGGCATGGTGTAATTATGAAGTTATTGGAGTTTATATAAAGCAGAAATCTATAAATACATATAAGCCAATGTACGGTTGTGAAAATGGATTTAATTCATTTATTGTTCTATCAATGATTATTGATGACTCGGTTTATATTTACGAAGCATTAAAATTTTATAGAACGCTAATTTCTAAAGATATAACTGAGATTGAACAAGCTACAGAATATTTAGATCTTAAAGTAGTTAGAAACAATATCCACACATTTTATAAACGAGGTGGGTATAAAAATAAATCAAATACAATTATTTCTGAAAAGCTTAGTGAGTTTGGGATGGATAAACAAGATTTCTTATATCCATTAAGGAATGACATATCTTTAGTATTTCAAATTACTGATAAGACTAGACACTTAATTGGATGCGATTATTTTTTTAAGCATTGTATATACGAAACTAATAACAGAGAGTGGGAAGGTGATCGTCTAACAAAATACGGGGAATTTGTTAGCGGAACTATAAGTGGTTTTACCAAAGCCTCAGATGAAACTGCATATAATATAATCTCTTTACCAATTGGCAAGGATGAAATAAGGATTGAACTATTTGATTATAAGAGTGCAGATTTATTCGTGCGGATCAATGCAAGTAAGAACATAATATTTCGATTGCTTTTGACCTTGTCGCAAATAAGTTATGGCATCCTACTTGTAGATTGCCTGATTGATAAGGAGATTACGTTCAAAGACGATTTATGGATGTGCTTTTTAACGAAGATACTTGCTTTAAAATATGATGAAGCTTTTGATAATATAAGTAGCCTTCTTACATATGCAGACGTAGAGGATAAAGCCTTTATAGAAGAAATGCTGAAATCTAGTCATATTGATATGAATACGCTAAGTGCACGGCAGTTTGCACAGAGACTACGAAATACTATCCACTATGAGAATATTGAATTTGTCAAGGATTTTGCGAAGGAAAATACTACAGCTTCATGGATCAGGGCAATATATCTGTCTAATTCAACTGCTCAAAATATGGATGAATTCCGTGAATTAAGCGATAACTTATTAGGTGAGTTAAAATTACTTCAGTGTGCAATTCAAAAAGCTTTTTCCTTAGATAAAAGTTATTAATTGTTATCGGCGGATGCAAATTTTCATGATGGATGTGAGTTATCAATTTAGGTGTAATTCTTAAGAACATATCAAGGGGAAGAGATGAAAGTAATACCATATGATCATTGGCTTCAAATGGGTAATCTCGAATTAAATCAAGCAGAAACGAATGGTGCAGCAAAATCTATATTCATTCATCATACTAATATTGACATACTTCGGATCATTGCTGAAGATAAAACATTTAAGTTAAATAGGATTGACCTGGTTAATGATCTTGAGGAAAAGGATTATCTCGGAGATCCAGAAGTATACTGCCTAGTATTCGTAGGCTGCTTTTCACACAAAGTAACTGAATCTATTCCGCAATGGTATATGTATACAAAGATGAATAAAGGTGTTCGTATCTCATTACTTCTTAACGAACCTTTAGGGCTTGAATGCACAGGCCTAATTGATGTGAATAGACCAATGGTTGTAAAATACGCAGATAATACTAGAGAAAACTATTACTATGGAAACCATATGTTCAGAACTTTGTATAGTAATCAAAAGTCCCATTGGTCAATGCAATTGTCCTGTAATGATATTATATATTCAAATGAAATTAAGAAAGAAAATGAAATAATAAAATATGTTAACGGTAAACCATGGGCAGATATAATACCAGCAGCCAAAATTAAAAGAGAGGGCTGGGATTTCGAGGAAGAAACGCGACTTGTCGGCATATTTAGAACGGTACGTGAGGGAATAGAATTTGAAATACCAGATCACATCTTATTACCAATAGATTTTAATAAGTTTGTCATTGAGATTACATTAAACCCTTGGCGTACTGATAAGTTTAAAAAAGAGGTTGAGTCAATATGTAAAACTAATTTAGCTGGGCATTCATATGTTATTCATGAAAGTGAACTTTACAAAACGTTATTAAAAAGAAAATGGTAAAATTAAAGATAACTATTCACATAGTCTCCACCTACTCAAGAGCCCCTTCGGGCTCTTTTTTGTTGCGCCTTTTGGAACGGTGTGCGATGGGCGTGAATCCCCCAGTCAGCTTTGCTGACAGCCCCCTTTAGGCAAGGGGGCCTTTGGGTGTGACGGTATGTCCGGCGTTGGCGGGGCGGCGCGTACAGGAGTCCGCGCCCTACGGGTGTTGTGGCGTGTGTCCATGTGGTATAAGGCTGCCTATCAACTGAAAGAGAGCAGCGGATGATTAAGAGGGAAATCGCAGAGGGGATTGTTGAATACGTGTTTGGGCCGAGGCAGCCGCACCATCATTTTGCGGACAGGATCGTGGCCATCGTCAGCGGAAACGAGGCCATGCTGATCGATACCGGATATGAGGACGAGGCGCGGGAGGCCTTGAGCGACCTGACCGCCAACGGAATCGGGCTGCACAGCGTCATCATATCCCATTTCCACGACGACCATATGGAAGGGCTGAAGGCACTGCCCGGCGTGCCGGTGTATGGCAGCGCGCGCTTTCAGGAGACGCTGGACCGGTGGAATCCCCAGGAGGAGCACCGGTATTTTACGCCCACGGTGCCGGTGGACGCGCCTTTATGCATACAGTTTGGGCCGCGCGCGATCGAGATCATCCCCTTCCCCGGGCACTCGGCCTGCACCGTGCTGGTCAGGATCGACGACGCGTTTCTGTACATCGCGGATGAAGTGATGTTCACCCCGGAGGGCGAGCCGCTGATGCCCTGCATCAAAAAGGACGACGCCAAAATCCAGCTGGCGTCTTTGGGCAGGCTGAAGGGCTATATGGATTACCGCTTCATTCCGGCGCACGGCGACAATATCAAAAGCCGGGACGATATCTTAAGCGCCATTGAAAACACCATGCTGTACCTCAGGCAGGTGTCGGAGCACGACGGCAAAATCAGCTATGAAGAGGCCACGAAGGACTGCACCTGTGAGTTCGTGCACAAGGAATGGCATGAGCTGGTTTACAGGTAGCCGGGGCGATATGGTCTATAGTGAACCATGAATAGTGAATCGTGAATCGTGATAAGGCGGCGGGGCGAGGCTTCGCTGCTTTTTTGTGTGGGTTGGGCGGTTGTTTGGTCTGACAGGCGGGCGACCACAGGTCGCCTCTGCGGTTGGGTGGAGTGGGGCTGGGCCTGAACGGGAGGGTCTTGACCGTTGCGGTTTTCGACAAATATCGCTTGTCATTTGTGGGGGATTCTGGTACATTCAGTTCAGGCGGTTTTTGCCTGTACTTATCCTTGTTATATCCATCTGAATACATATCACAGACCGTAAAACCTCAGATACAGCTAAAGGAGACGGATTTATGAAACAAAGGCTTTTGGTCCTTTGCATCACGGCAATGCTGATTATATCCATGTTTCCCGTTGCCGCGCTCGCGGCGGACACCTGGGACGGTACGGCGGATACAAGCTGGTACAACGCCGCCGAAACTACCTTTATACTGACGACCGCAGAACAGATCGCGGGACTGGCCACTCTCGTGAACAACGGCAACGACTTTGCCGGCATATCGCTCTCGCTGGACGACGACCTCGACTTAGACGGCAGACAATGGACGCCCATCGGTACAGGCGATGCGTTCAACGGCATATTCGACGGCAGCGGACATACGGTATCCAATCTTGCGGTGGGAACGTCGGCCAGCCCGGGCGCTTTGCTCGGGGGCCTGTTCGGGACGGCGGACACATACGCGCGCATCCGAAACTTAAGCGTGGAGGGCAGCGTATACACCGCTGGAAGCGGCAATCATGCAGCCTTGCTGGCTGGCGTATGCATGGGTGATATCGAAAACTGCCATGTGAGCGGCATCGTAAAATCCGACTCCAACGCAGGCGGGCTTACAGCCATGGCTACAGGCTCCATCATAACCTGCAGCTCGGATGCCACCGTCACGGGCGGCTCCGATACGGGCGGGCTGGTCGGCTATTATTATCCCACGTCCGGCGGCGATATTTTCAGCAACTGCTCTGCCACTGGCGACGTTGCGATGACATCGGACAATTATTCATGCGGCGGATTAATCGGAATCTATTACAGCAACGTGGACATAACCGACAGCTATGCCACGGGCGATGTGACCACGGAAGGCGAGAGAACCTGTGCGGGCGGATTCTTAGGATCATACAGCACATGGACTTCGGAGTTAGTCGTCAGCGGCTGCTGGGCCACGGGCAACGTAGCCGGGGGAGAAAACTGCTGCGCCGGCGGGTTCGTGGGCTTGAGTGATCGGAATGCTTATTACGGGTGCTTCGCGACGGGCGATGTATCCGCGGAAGGATACTCATATTCCGGCGGGTTTGTCGGTTACAACAGGTCGTCGCTGCAAAGCTGCTTTGCTGCCGGAGATGTTTCCGCCAAGGGGGAAAACAACGTCATTGGTGGGCTGGTCGGTTACAGTAGTGACCCCATCGATACCTGCTATGCCTCAGGAAGCGTATCGGGCGGTAGCACCAATGGCAACACACTCGGCGGGTTGGTGGGATACAATGAAGAACCCATATATCACTCCTACGCTTGCGGCGCGGTGTCATGCACCGGAGCGGGTACGCTGATTGGCGGGTTGATCGGAAACTGCGACAGCGGTACGGTGGACACCAGCTATTTCGATACGCGTGCAACGGGGCAGACCAGCGCTATTGGCGTTGGGAGCGCATCCGTCACAGGGCTGGATACCGCGCAGATGACGGGTACGGCAGCTTCCGGCAACATGACGGATCTCGACTTTACGGACGATTACACGACGAAGGCCAACGATTCCAAATGGTATTACCCACAGCTGAAGGTGTTTGCGGAAAGCAGCAGCTCCGCTGTGCGGGCAGCCTCGCTCGCCAGCGTGACCATGACGCCGTTTGAGGTCTCGTTCGATGTGGACGGCGGCAGCGCGGTGGACAGCGAATACGGGTATTATACCGCGGTGCCCGAGCCGACTGCGCCGACGTGGACGGGACACAGCTTCGGCGGATGGTATACCGGCGACAGCTTTGCCACGGCGTATGATTTCAGCGCGCTGGTCACGGCGGACAAGACGCTGTTTGCCAAATGGACGCCGAACACCTATACGGTGGCGTACAACGCAAACGGCGGTACGGGGATGACGGCATCCGGCAGCCATACCTACGATACGGAGAAGGCGCTGACCGCAAACGGCTTTACACGGGAGAACTACACCTTCGCAGGGTGGGCAACGAGTCCAACCGGCGCGGCAGTGTATTCGAATGGACAGAACGTGCTGAACCTGACCGCCGTAAACGGCGCGACGGTAACGCTGTATGCCAAGTGGACGCCGAACACCTATACGGTGGCGTACGACGCAAACGGCGGTACGGGGACGACGGCATCCGGCAGCCATACCTACGGCACGGAGAAAGCGCTGACCGCGAACAACTTTACACGGGAGAACTACACCTTCGCAGGGTGGGCGACGAGTCCAACCGGCGCGGCAGTGTATTCCAATGGACAGAACGTGCTGAACCTGACCGCCGTAAACGGCGCGACGGTAACGCTGTATGCCAAATGGACGGCGCAGCCGAGGCTGACCTCCTCCGACGCGGACGGTAAGATCTTTGTGGGCGGGCGCGTGACGCTGTCGCCCAACGTTGAGGGCGGCACGTGGGACTGGGACCACAGCTTCTTTACGGCCACGTTTAACTCTCCCGCGACGTTTACCGCGCTGAAGGCCGGGACCAGCACCATCACGTACACGGTGGACGGCGTGAGCATCACTTATGACGTGACCATTGAGGCGAGCGGGCTGCCTGACACGGGGCAGAACTTCACGTGGGTATGGACGCTTTGTGGAGCTGCGCTGATCCTTGGCGTCGCGGCAGTACTGCTTTTGCTGAGACGCAAAGCCGCACGGGAGAAAAGCGAATAGTGATCTGAAAATCGTTCAAAGCGGTGATGCAGCAGGCTTCACCGCTTTTTTTGTGGAGTTATTGGAGCAGGGAACAGTCTAAGGCCCCTGAGGGTATGACCATTTCAGCAAGCATTTACGAAAAGCCGCGAGGTGACCGGGCGGCCCGGTATACCTCCACGGAGACAGTGGATGTCAGTTGCGGGCGCGCAGCCCTTTGAGCAGGAACGCAAAGTGCGCCAACGCTTCCGCCTTATAATCAAAATCGGGGAAGCGGATGCACCACTCGTAGGTGACGCCGCGGATGGCGAGCATCAGATGCCGCGTCAGCGTATCGGGTGAAAGGCTGGCATCAAATTCTCCCCGGCTGATGCCACGCTCCAGCACGCTGCGAAATATTTGATAGATTTCGCGGTTGTAGCTGGACACCGCGTCCACGGCAAATTCGTTGGTGATTTGTGCCTTGTAGACCGCCTGCATGCCTTCACAGCCGATTTTCTCGATCAGCACGTCGGCGATCCTGCCGACCAGCGACAGGAGCATAGTCTCCGCCGGGGCGTCATCCGCAAAGGAGTCAAGATAGCCTTGATAGTCCGCGTCAAAGCGGGCCACCTGGCTGTCAACCAGCTCTGCGAGCAGCGCGTCTTTGGAAGCAAAATGCACGTAAAAGCTGCCCTTGGATACGCCCGCCTCGCGCACGATGGAATCCACGCTGACCTCGCTGTAGTTGTGGGAGTTCATCAGCGCGTTTGCGGCTTTGCAGATTTTCTGTTTCGTCAGGTCGGCTTTCGCCTTTCTGTTTTTGCTGTTGTAAGCCATTGTGGATCTCCGGTCCTGTTTTATGGTAAGCCTCAAAAATATTAGATGACTACAGTCATCGAAGTTGTTATAATGAAATTATATAATCTGCAATGCTTGATTTCAACCAAAATATTTACAGCCAGAATAGCGGGGGTATACCGATGATTCATCACACCAATAAAAAAAGCATGACTCAAGCAAGCATGATCCTGATTTCACTCGCACTGCTGCTGGGAATATTCTTTTTCCCGGCGGCCCATGCGAGGGCTTCTTCCGAGATCATCATCGACTTATCGGGAACGCTTTCGACGGATACCGGCTATACCGTTTCGGGCAGCACGGTGACGCTGGCGGGCGGATACGATTACCGGCTGACGGGCAGCACGAGCGCGTACACCATCGTCGTACCATCCGGGTCGTTCAACATCACGCTGGAAAACGCGGGTATCGACGCGGTCGCGCTGGGCAAGGCAGCCATATACCTGAACAGTGGCGCAGCGGCGAATCTGACAATTGAGGGAGACAATACGCTGCTGAGCGGAGACTTGTACGCAGGCATTAACGTGGAGGCGGGCAGAACGCTGGTGATTACGGATACGAGCACCGGTAAGCTTACTGCAACGGGAGGCACCATCGGCGCGGGTATCGGCGGCGGCTATAATAAAGCCGGCGGTACGATCACGATCAACGGCGGTCAAATCGTTGCGAACGGCGGATGCGATGGAGCGGGTATCGGCGGGGGATATCGGGCCAGCGGCGGAACCATTACGATAACCGGCGGTGAGGTCACGGCTCAGGGCGGTGGCGATGCTGCGGGCATAGGAGCAGGGGACGGCTTTGCTGCGTCCACCTTGCCTTCCGGCGGTAATATTACGATATCAGGCGGCAGTGTCCTGGCGAAAGGCGGCATCAGCGGTGCCGGCATCGGAGGCGGAATGAGCGGCAGCGGAGGGGTTATTTTGATAACCGGCGGAGATATTACCGCTCAGGGCGGTGACGATGCCGCGGGCATCGGCTCGGGAGACGGCTTTTTTAATGCCGGGAACGCGGGAAGCATCGCGATATCCGGTGGAAATGTATTTGCACAGAGAGGCAGCGGTGCTGTGAATGATATCGGAAACGGGTACAAAGGGTCCGGAGGAACGCTGGAGATATCGGGTACTGCAGCGGTATTCTTGAGAAACAACAGCTGTATTACGCCCACTACAGCGACGCATACCCATATGGGTGTAACTTCTGTAAGCAGCGGAAAGCTGTTCGGCGTAACCGTTCCGCATGGATGGACGACGGCGGGCTCGTATATCATACCGATTACGGTCACATATGATTTAAACGGCGGGGCAGGTACGCTGCCTTCATCGAAGACGCAGCATATGAATACCACCGTGACTGTGCCGGAGAGCCGGTTCATCACGACAGGCGATCAGTACGCGGCGGAATGGAACACGCAGGCGGACGGCGGCGGAACGGCTTATTCATACGGAAGTACATTTACGTTCACGGAGGACACCACGCTATACGCATCGGACTGGACGGATATCGTTCATGTCACCGGCGTGACGATGGACAGTGCGGCAGAAACGATCGAGGACAACGGATCGATGATGCTTTCGGCGACGGTTTTTCCTGCCGACGCTACATATCCTGAAATAACGTGGATAAGCAGCGATTACACGGTGGTGGACGTGGACCAGACCGGTAAAATTACGGGGATGGACGGCGGCTTTGCCACCATTACGGCAACGGCAGAGGGAAAGTCCGACACATGCGTTGTACAGGTCAACCCGGTGGATGGCGGAACCTATGATATCGGCAAGTACGGCAACAGCACGACAATCACGATTGGTGCGGGGTATACGGTGACGCTGACCAACATGGGCGGTACTACCTATACCAACATGAAGATCGTTTGCGAGGCGGGCGCTGCGCTGACGATCGACGGCGTGAAAATAAATGACAGCGGGAATGCCAATGCATGTGCGCTCAGCTTTACAGGCACCGGCAATACGCTGATATTAGTCGGTAACTCCACGCTGAGCAGCGGATACTACGAGCCGGGAATACGCGTGGAAGGATCGACCGCGCTCGAAATTAAGGGCACAGGGAGCATCAACGTGACCGGCGGAGCACGCGGTGCGGGTATCGGCAGCGGCAGTGAAAGCGACGGCGGCAGCATCACGATATCGGGCGGCACCGTAACGGCGACCGGCGGCCCGGTTGATTCTTATGGAAGCGCAGGCATCGGCGGCGGATATAAAGGCAACGGCGGCAATATCACGATCACGGGCGGTACGGTAACAGCGAAAAGTCAGATCTGGGGCGCAGGCATCGGATCCGGTGATGGATTGGGCAGGCAGCTTACCGGCGGCAACATCACGATAACGGGCGGTACTGTGACAGCTACAGGGGGTTCCAGTAGTGCCGGCATCGGCGGCGGATATAATAGCAGCAGCGGTACGATTATGATAACGGGCGGAACCGTGACGGCTACCGGTTCCAACGGTGCGGGCATCGGCACGGGGTCTAACTATACCGGCGGCAATATTACAATAACGGGCGGCACAATCAAGGCAAACGGCTACGGCTATGCGGGCATCGGCGGTACAACCTGTACTGTCACAATAGCGGGCGGCGATATCACTGCGGGTAATAACTACGGAGCGGGCATCGGCGGCGCATCCTGCACTGTCCTAATTACGGACGGCAATATCACTGCGACGGGTGGAAGTAGTGGCGTGGGCATCGGCGGCGCATCCTGCAATGTCACATTAGAGGGCGGCGATATCACTGCGAAGGGTGGAAATAACGGCGCGGGCATCGGCGGTGCATCCTGCAATGTTGCAATAACGGGCGGCGATATCACTGCGACGGGTGGTTATTCCGGCGCGGGCATCGGCGGCGGATATACCGAAATCGCTGGCGTCATCACGATAGAAGGCGGTACAATCGAGGCAATCGGCGGAAATTACGGCGCGGGTATCGGCAGCGGTAATTCCGGCACAGGCGGCACGGTCAATATATCGGGCGGAGACGTGTATGCGGTAATGGGTGCGGAAGGACAGCATGATATCGGGGACGGCAAATACGCCTCGGGCTGTACGCTGGGCATCTCGGGCACGGCAATGATATTGCTGAAAAACGACAACTGCATTACGGCGAGCACAACGACGCATACGCGTTTGGCAGCGGTAGCAGTGAGCGACGGCAAGGTATACGGCGCGCCGGTTCCGGATGGATGGACAACGGCAGGCGCTTATATCATCGCGCGCACGCTGACGTATGATTCGAACGGCAGCAGCGAGGTGCCGCCGCAATCTCAGATACAGCTGATCGATACGACAGGCACAGTCACATCGGGTACGCTCAGCCGGGAGCGGTATACTTTCGGCGGGTGGAACACCAAAGCGGACGGCAGCGGTACGGCGTATTCGGGAGGCGACACGGTCACATTCGACGCGGATACCACGCTGTATGCGGTGTGGAACAAGATACCGGTGACTGGTGTGAATATCACAGAATCGGCGGTCACATTGGATAAAGGCGAAACCTATACGCTGACCGCAGTGGTTGCCCCCTCTAACGCGACGGTCTATACGGCCACATGGGCGAGCAGTGACACATCCGTCGCGACGGTGGACTCCAGCGGCATGGTTACGGCAGTCGGCAGAGGCAACGCGACGATTACGGCCACGGCGGACGGCAAAGCGGATACCTGCACGGTAACGGTTAACGTCCATGTCAGCCAGGTGGATATCAATAAGACCAGCATAACGATCTATAAAGGCAAAACCTATACGCTCACCGCAACAGCTTCGCCGGACGACGCGAGCGATCCGGAGGTAACGTGGACGAGCAGCGATACCAGCGTCGCGACGGTGAATTCCAATGGCAGGGTAACGGCAGTCGGCAGAGGCAGCGCGACGATCACGGCCACGGCGGACGGCCAATCGGCTGAATGCGTCGTTACCGTGAAGGTCGCAGAAGCAGCCCCGACAGAAACCCCGTCGCCGACCGCAGCACCGGAACCCACCGTTACCCCGGCTCCCGCAGAGACGACGTCGCCAGCGCCGTCCGCAACACCGGTGACGGTGAGCGCACAAATCATCGAAGAGAATACCGATACGGGAGAGACGGTCATCGAGATCAGCGTTGATGACCTGCCTGCTGGAACCACGTCTATTCAGCTGCTGGGCGGAGAGGTCGTCAAAGTGGACGGAACGGGCATCATCCAGATCACCGTCAGCACGGACGATATCAGCGCCGGGGGCGAGATCAGCATCGTGGCACTGGATGACGAAGGCACGCCACTGGGCGCTGTGGGCGTGCAGCTTCAGAACAGCCAACCAATCCCCATACCGGATGCGGCCAGCGCGTGGGACAGCATCTGGCCTGTGCTGATGTGGATACTGATCGGCATACTGGGTATCGGCGGCGCAGCCGCTTTGTACTTCATCCTCAGAAAGAAAAACGCATAGGACGCTTCAGAGAAACAGCGGGCTGCGCAGGCGGCCCGCTGACTATTAATTCAGCTAACAAGTGCTCATTTTAACGGAGGACTGCATATGAAGAAGCGGACGATCCTTGCCGGAATGCTGATACTGATACTGTCTCTTTTCCCGGCGACAGCGCTGGCCGCGACCGAGATCACGATCGATCTGTCGGGAACGCTTTCAACGGATACCGGCTATACCGTTTCGGGCAGCACGGTAACGCTGACAGGCGGATACGATTGCCGGCTGACGGGCAGCACGAATGCGTACAATATCGTCGTGCCGGCCGGGGCGTACAATATTACGCTGGATAACGCCGGTATCAACACCATATTACTGGACAAAGCCGCAATTCATCTTTATAACGGCGCTGTGGTGAACCTAACGGTTGAGGGCGACAATACGCTGCAAGGCGGCTATCCGTATGGAGGCATCGACGTTTCGGCAGGCACGGCGCTTACTGTTACCGAGCAAAGCACGGGTAAGCTGACGGTTACCGGCGGAGTATTTGGAGCAGGCATCGGCAGCGGCGCAGGAAGCAGCAGCGGTACGATTACGATAAACGGCGGGGAAATTTGCGCATACGGTGGTGGATACGCAGCAGGTATCGGCGGCGGAGATTATGGTGCTGCGGGTGCAATTACGATAAACGGCGGGAAAATTACTGCCTACGGTCAATCTTCTGCAGCAGGTATTGGCGGCGGAGAATTAGGCGCTGCAAGTACGATTACGATAAACGGCGGGGAAATTAATGCATACAGCGGAGATCTTGCAGCAGGTATCGGCGGCGGATATGGTGGCTCTGGGGGTATTATTACAATAACGGGCGGGAGAATCACCGCTCGCGGCGGTATGGTTGGCGCAGGTATCGGCGGCGGATATAACGGCGGCTTCGACAGCATTACGATATCGGGCGGCACCGTATATGCTGATGGCCGGGGTTTGGCAAACGATATCGGCGCCGGAGTATACGGCAGCGGCGGCATATTCGGGATATCAGGCACGGCGGCGGTGTTTCTGGCGCACAACGGTTGCACAACACCCACAACAACAACGCACCGGCACGAAACCTACACGGTGGATACGGAGGAGGCTTACGGCATTCCCATACCCGCCGCATGGACACCGACGTTCGGTGCGTATTTACGCCTGGTCGATCTGGACTATAATGTGAACGGCGGCAGCGGCTTGGTCGTCGGTTCGGTGACAGACCTGTATAATTCCACGACAAGCGTGATTGACGGTGACAGCCTGTCGCTCGCAAATTACCATTTTGACGGCTGGAACACAGCGGCGAACGGCAGCGGCACGGACTATGCGGCGGGCGCAGCGTTTACCATGGCGGCGAATACGACGTTGTACGCGCAGTGGGCGCCTAATACATATACGGTACAGTACAACGCGAACGGCGGCACGGGAACAACCGCAGCCAGCAGTCACACATATGATGCTGCCAAGGCGCTCACGGCTAATGGCTTCTCGCGGGAATATTACACCTTCGCGGGGTGGGCGACGAGCGCATCAGGCCTTGTGATTTATACCGACGAGGAAAGCGTATTGAACCTGACCGGCGTAAACGGCGATACGGTTACGCTGTACGCAAAGTGGAGGGCCAACAGGTACACGGTGCAATACGACGCGAACGGCGGCACGGGAACAACCGCAGCCAGCAGCCACACCTGCGATGTTCCCAAAACGCTCACGGCCAATGGCTTCTCGCGGGAATACTACACCTTCGCGGGGTGGGCGACGAGCGCGACAGGCGATTTGGCCTATACCGACGCGGGAAGCGTTTCGAACCTGACCGGCGTAAACGGCGGCACGGTTACATTGTATGCCAAATGGACGGCGACTCCTGAGATCGTATCGACGGATACTGATGCTACGGTCTGTACCGGGGGGCGCTTTACCTTAACGCCCAACCTGGACGGCGGCACATGGGACTGGGACCACAGCTTCTTTACGGCGACGTTCAACAGCCCCGCGACGTTTACCGCGCTGAAGGCCGGGACGAGCACCATCACTTACACGGTGGAGGGCGTTGGCATCACCTATAATGTCACCATCGAAGCCTCCGGGTTGCCTGCCACAGGACAGGATATGACAGGAGTGTGGGCGCTTTGTGGAGCTGCGCTGATCCTTGGCGTCGCGGCAGTACTGCTTTTGCTGAGGCGCAAAGCTGCACGGGAGAAAAGCGGACAGTGAATATAGAATAGTGAATCGTGATGGGCGGCGGCGCAAGGCGTCGCCTTTTGCGTGCAATTGGCGGCGGTTGCGGCATGCAGGCGCGCCTCGCGATCAGGTGTAATGGATGACAGAACAATTTTTATCCACCTCAGATTGATTAATATTGCGAGATATGGTAAAGTATCGAAAGAAAAACATGTAATTATATGTCGAATATTGGATGAAAGAATGCCTGCGAAGCGGGGCAGCGCTCCTTGCGGCGCAGGGACTTCAGCTCATCAATATACGGTAACAGCGGCTTGGTGATCAGCGAGGATTTCAGCGAAACCGCCGGAATCATAAAGCACAGGAGCAAAGTATGAATAAGAAACTGAAAACCCTTTTGGCAGCAGCCATGTGCGCACTCTTGGTGCTTACGATGGCTTCCTGTACACTGACGCTGCCGGGAGAGGGACTGCCGGAGCGCGGCAGTGCGGATGTACAGCCTCAGGTAGTATACTTTGGGCACTACCCGCTGGGCAGTGACGGCACCCCTAATCCGCTGACGTGGTTTGTGCTGGACAACAGCGGCGGAGAGCTGCTGCTGATCTCCTCGGATATTCTGCGGGGAATGAGCTACGACGCCTCGGGCAACTCCTGGGAAGCAAGCAGCCTTCGCACCTGGCTCAATGGCGAATTTTACAACGCGGTATTTTCAACGGCGGAAAAAGCCGCGCTGTTGGGCAGCGACAAGGTGAAGCTGATGACGAAGGCACAGGCGCAGAACGCGGCCTACTTCGGCAACGATACGGTGCGGGCGGCTATGGCGTCGCCCTATGCCCAGACGATCGACGGCTACACCGGCGACGCATACTGGCTCGCCGATTCTTCTTCCGGCACGGTATCTGCGGTGGACTCATCCGGCGCTGTCACCGATTACCCTTCAACCGATGTCTGCGGCGTGCGCCCGGTAATCCGCGTTAACGTCAGCGATATTGCGCTTGTGCTCGGATTTGCTATGACCGGTTCCTCAGACGGGGATCTGGTATCGGTCAGCAGCGCGCCGAGCCCGTATTCGCTTGCGCTGTTCGATGAGTCCCTGCCGTCACTATCGGTGACGGGGTATGCGTATGACGATACTGGCCTCACGTTCGACTGCGCTCCCTCGGCGGCGCTTACGGGCGATCAGCAGATTTACTGCTACATGCACAACCTCGACGGGGGATCGGATTATTCGGGATGGGCTGCGCTGACGGGTGGGAAGATTCGGTTCAAGATCGATGTCATCGACGAGCGCTGTCGGTATGAAGCGCTTTTGGCGGTGGCAGATCCTCCGGCTTTTATGATGGAAACCTATTACGTGGGCGCTGTCGGCTCGATCAATTGCGTCGACGCGCTGCAAATCAGCGGGATTGCGAAGGACGACCGGCTTGTGGCGGACAGCGATACTCCGTTCTCAGCGGCACTCTGGTTTAAAACCAAGGACGCCGAGGGAAGCGGCGATTGCTGGATGCCGGTCAGCTGGGCTGCGGATGCGCAAAGCGGTACCTGGAGCGGGGCACCCTATGGCGCCAGCCTGTCGTTTGATACGCCGGGGGACTACACGCTGACGGTGACATATCACTATGGAAGCTATGACGGCATTGCCGGTACATTCACTCCGGCGGAGCCCGAGGTGTCCGCCACGCGAAGCGTCACCTTTCATGTGGACGCGGCGCTGACGCTGACGGCTTCCCCGTCAGACGGAGGCATCTACACGGGCGGCGTCGTGACCATCACGCCGAACCTTGCGGGCGGCACATGGGATTTTGACAGCGCGTATCTCTCGCAGGACGGCAACGCGTTCACCGGGCTGAAAGCGGGCACGACGACGGTCACCTACACGGTGGGCGCGCAGAGCAAGAGCGTCACCGTGACGATAACGCAGACTCTGGCCCTTGACGTATCGCCCGCCGGTGGCGGCATCTATACGGGCGGGCGCGCTACCATCACGCCGAACATAGCGGGCGGGACATGGGATTTTGACAGCGCATATCTCTCGCGGGACGGCAGCGCGTTTACCGGGCTCAAGGCGGGCACCGTGACGGTCACCTACACGGTGGGCGCGCAGAGCAAGAGCGTCACCGTGACCATCCGGCAGTCTGAAGTGCCTGATACCGGGCAGGATATGACGTGGGTGTGGACGCTTTGCGGCGGCGGGCTGATGATCTTCTCTGCGGCTGGGCTGATTGCGTCGAAGCGCAAGTCTGCGCGGGCCAGATAAGCGGATATTCTGGGATATAAACACGGGCGGTTCGGAGCGATCCGGGCCGTCCTTTTTTCTGCCGAAGGGGCAGTGAGGATACCCATTCCGGGATAGGCGGGAGTTTGCTTCATGTGGGCGGTGCTCCGCCGTCTTTTTGTCTACGCTTGGCGGCGTATGCAGGGGACGGTCTTCGTTGCGCGAGCGGTTGCGGAAATACATACGGGATCGGGTGGGGCGGCCTGCGGGCGGCTTGCAGAATACCGGGGGCCCGTTTGTTATGCGGGGCGGCTTATAACCGCAAACCCAAGCGCCTGAACCGTCCGTCCCGCAAAGCCAGTATTCATCGCGTTTATTCCAGGTTCGCCAAACCGGGGTATTGTCGAATCGGGTCGATAATTTGAAGATGCAGCGCATGTATGCTATGATTAATATGCTTAACCAATTGTACTCCTTAAACGCCGGACGTTATTTGAAAAACAATTGACTTCAGCCTGAATTGCATCGGCTGATGACAGGGGGTACTTTGGCTATAAAGAAAGCAGCCATACAAAATCAATGAAAGAGATAAGCATGATATTAGCTAATTCTGAATGGTTTTTGTTGGGCGCCTCAAGCATACTTTTCTTATACTTCATTGCTTATTTTCTCACCAGAAGAAGCGAGAAATATAACCTGTATTTCGCCGTCGGTTGTCTTGTCAGCATAATCAGGACGGTTTCATATAATTTATTCGACGTACTGGATAAATCTTCAGTGTATTATACGCTGAATGGTAAGATCGATTATTTGTCGTTTATATGGGGACCTTTTCTGTATATACTTCTAGCCGACAGCCTGTTCCCGAGAATCGGCAGGAAAACCGGTTTGCGCATTTTTTTGATCGCGGATGCGGTGCTGAGCGTGCTCATCATTTTTGTACCAACCAAAGCCTTCCCGTATTATGTCGTTTTCGACTATATGATAATCGCCTGCATATTATATGCATCTTATATTTTTACCGTTGCGCTGATCAGGAAAGAGCAATACGCAGCAGCGATCTTTATTGCAAATTTTATATTCATCGGCGGCGTAGTATACGATGTATTGAGGGGATCCAATATTATCACCAATTCATTCGGGGAGGCTTTCGGATATACTTATCTGGTATATCTTTTGATTGTTGCTGTCGTTTTGGCACAAAAACACATGCTGGTGGACAAAAAGCGGCTGGAATCCCAAATCAATTTTTTACACGCGCAGATACAGCCGCACTTTTTATATAATACCATCAATACGATCATCGCGTACAGCAGGACGGACCCTGAACAATCGAGGAGCCTTTTAATTGAACTCAGCACCTATCTGAGAGGGAAATTTAAAGGCGAAAAGGATATGTTTACGCTGCTGAAAGATGAGATAGAACTGATCAAGTCATATCTGGCGATCGAGCAGGTAAGGTTTAAAGAACGGCTGTCCGTTGAATATGACATCGATGAAGAATGCAATATACTGATCCCTTGCCTTATATTGCAGCCCATCGTTGAAAACGCGGTAAAGCACGGGCTGATCCCTAAAAAAGAAGGCGGAAAGCTGAAGCTGTCCGTGAAAAAAGAAGAAGAAAATGTGGTCGTTAGGATAGAAGATAATGGCGTTGGGATGGATGTGCACAGGCTGCCCGATATATTGGAAGGCAGGCAGGGGGGCATCGGGCTCAGCAACACCAACGAGAGACTGAAAAGGTATTATAATACCGAAATAAAAGCCGTGAGCACGCCGGGAGAAGGAACCGAATTTACCGTGACGATACCGATAAAAAGGGGTAAAGGATCATGATAAGATGCGTGGCCGTAGATGATGAAAGAATAATACTTGACGAGCTCTGCGCCATGATCGGGCAGACGGGAGCCTGTCTTTTGGGGGCGTTTCAGGACCCGATTGAGGCGCTGGAAAGCATCAAGGCCCAAAGGCCCGACGCGGCCTTTCTGGATATCGAAATGCCGGGGCTTAACGGCATCGAACTGGCCCGGAAAATTGCGGAGTTTGACCCGAAGATTCAGATCGTGTTTGTGACCGCCTACGAGCAATACGCGCTAAAGGCTTTTGAGGTAAGCGCCGTGCATTACCTTTTGAAGCCGCTGACACAGGACAAGATAAACGAAGCGGTAAAAAGGGTGCAAAGAGTTGCGCAGATGAACGCAGTCAAGGGCGACATCGGCAAGCCGTTGTTCGCAGGAGGCAGCACGGGGGCAGCCGACAGGATATGCGTCAAGGACAGGGACGATGTGAGCATCATCCGGATACCCGACATCATTTATCTGAAATCCGAAGGCGGTAAAACGGTCGTGGTTACCAAAACGGGCAGCTTTAAGTCGGGCGCAGGAATGCAGTTTTGGGAAAGCAGTCTAAAGGACAATCATTTCATCCGGTGCCACCGGAGCTTTATCGTCAACGCCAACTATATCACCAAAATGATTCATGTGCTGGGGGAATATAAAGAGCTGGTACTGGATTACTGCGACGTCAATATCCCGATCAGCAGGCAAAAGGTCGGCGCGGTCAAGGACTGGCTGGGGATCATATAGCAAGGACAGATACGCAAGACGGATGAGCGCTCATCCGCCTCAGCGTGCTGAAGAGCTCCTTGCTGTCATCCTGAGCGTTAGCGAAGGATCTTGCCGAAGGCGACTACGAAGTGGTCGAGCAGCTTAAAGTGGTTTACTGCTTAAAAGATTCTTCGGGTGCTTCACACCCTCAGAATGACAAGAAAGATTTTGTCATCATGCCAAGACGGATGAGCGCTCATCCGCCTCTTTTTTTTATAGAACAAAAGCGTTAAAACCATTTACCGCGCCAAAACCACCATTCATCGCGCCAAAACCACCATTCATCGCACTTCGGTTGACAAGAAAAACGGCTGTATATGAAAATATAATTATCTATGCATGTAGAATGATCCGGGGTGGTGAAATTTTCCGTACCCCGGACTATATTAAGCCGGAGGCAGAACCAATGAAAAAGAAAATACTCGTACTACTACTCATCACGATCATGCTTTTGGCGCTATTGCCAAAGCTGGCGCTGGCAGTTGACAGCAATGCGGTGATCGACAAAATATTGGCGGGAGATGGCGGAACACAACACTATTTTGGAAGGTCAGTCGCGATATCAGGGGACTGTATAGTTGTTGGCGCATATGCTGATGATGATAAAGGAGCCGGTTCCGGTGCAGTATACATCTATGATCTGTTAAGCGGAAACGGCACCTTGTCGGATGTATTGGGTTCAGAGCTGAAGCTGACGGCAAACGATGGCGCGGCATATGACCATTTTGGATGGTCAGTCGCGATATCCGGCGACAAAGTGGCAGTCGGCGCATATGGTGATGATGATCACGGAGAATCTTCCGGTTCGGTTTATATCTATGACCTGTCAAGCGGAGAAGGCACTCAGCAGGACGTATTGGATTCACAGATAAAGCTGACGGCAGATGATGGCGCGGTAAACGACTATTTTGGAAAGTCCGTTTCGATATCTGGCGACCACGTGATTGTCGGCGCATATGCTGATGATGATAAAGGAGACTCTTCCGGTTCGGTCTATATCTATGACCTGTCAAACGGAGAAGGTACTCAGCAGGACGTACTGGATTCACAGATAAAGCTGACGGCAAGCGACGAAGCGACAAATGACAATTTTGGCTATTCGGTAGCGATATCAGGGGACCGGATAGTCGTCGGCGCATATGCTGATGATGATAAAGGAGCCAGTTCCGGTTCGGTCTATATCTATGACCTGTCAAACGGAGAAGGCACTCAGCAGGACGTATTGGATTCACAGATAAAGCTGACGGCAAACGATGGCGCGGCATATGACTATTTTGGATGTTCAGTCGCGATATCCGGCGACAAAGTGGCAGTCGGCGCATATGCTGAAGAAGAATCTTCCGGTTCGGTTTACATCTATGACCTTGCAAACGGAGAAGGCACTGAATCAGATGTACGCGCATCAGAAATAAAGCTGATGGCAAGCGACCGCGCGGAAGGTGACTCTTTTGGGGAGTCCGTTTCGATATCCGGCGACAAAGTGGCAGTCGGCGCACCAGATGATGACGATAAAGGAGAAACTTCCGGTTCGGCCTACATCTATGATCTTGCAAACGGAGATGGCACTGAATCAGATGTACGCGCATCAGAGATAAAGCTGACGGCAAACGATGGCGCGGCAAATGCCTGTTTTGGCTATTCGGTAGCGATATCCGGCGACAAAGTGGCAGTCGGCGCATATGGTGCGGGCGATTACGGAGACTATACCGGTTCGGTCTATACACATATAGGAAAGTATACCATCTCGCTGGATAAACAAGGCGGCAGCGGCGGAGACGACAGTTTCGTGGTCACATATGGTGATGATACGTTGCCGTCGGCAACCGCACCTTCGTACGCAGGGTATACTTTTGGCGGATACTATTCTGAAACCGGCGGCAGCGGTACAAAGTATTATGATGCGGATATGAATGCCGTACATGAATGGGATATTGAAGGAGAAACGACCCTTTATGCAAACTGGATAAGCTATGAGTATACTGTTGTATTTAACGGCAACGGCGCAGACAGTGGGAGCATGCCGAACCAAAGCTTTACATACGGCACGGAGGAAAGCTTAACCGCAAACGCGTTTTCAAGAACAAACTATTCTTTCGCGGGATGGTCGACTTCGTCGGATGGCGGGGTGCTTTATACCGACGGACAAAGTGTCAGTAACCTGACAGATGAAGACAGTGGCACCGTCACGCTGTACGCACAGTGGGACGCATTGTATACACTGGATTACGACAAAAACGACGGCGAGGGCAACCTCCCGCCGTCGGTCACGGAGATAGACGGGACATCCGTCACGGTCGGGGACTTAGGCGACCCGGACTATGAATACCATGATTTTAACGGCTGGAACACGGAGCGGAACGGCGGCGGTACGCAATATGCGCCGGGCGATAGTTTGATTTTGACAGCCAATACGACGCTGTATGCGCAGTGGGAAGCATGGCCTATGCTGTCTTATGACGCAAACGGCGGCTTCGGACCGGCTCCGTCATTACAGACGGAAAGGCTGGACAGCGAAGTAACGGTAGTTGTTGTTAAAAACGCAAAAGGCCTGAGCTATGACGGGTATGTGTTTGTCGGCTGGAACACGGAGCGGGGCGGCACCGGCACGCCATATGCGCCGGGTGATGATTTCACTTACACAGGCGTGACAACGCTGTATGCGCAGTGGGAGCCGCTGTATACACTGAGCTATGACAAGGGCGACGGGGGCGGCACGGCGCCGTCATCGCAAGAAGGCATCAAGGGCGATGTGGTCGTTGTTCAAAGCAGCGGCGAGTTGAACAATTCCGGGTACGTATTCAACGGTTGGAATACGGAGCGGGGCGGCACCGGCGAGCCATACGTGCCGGGCGACAGCTTGACCTTGACGGCTGACACGACGCTGTATGCGCAGTGGACGGAGGGCAGTTCGCTCTCTATTGCCACAACGAAGCTTAGCGCGGCGACGCTTGGCGAGAGCTATTCCGACACAGTTACCGCGAGCGGCGGCGACGGCAGCTATACCTGGTATGCGAGTGGATTGCCCGATGGACTCAGCATGGACAGTGGCACCGGCAAGATATCCGGTAAGCCCAACGAGACGGGCACGTTTTCCGCCAGGGTGACAGTATACGACGGCGAAGGCGGAAAAGCTGAAAAGACATATACGCTGACGGTGAATTCTCCGTCCGCGACTGGCAAGTACGAGATCGTGCCGGACGCCGACAGCGCTTATACGGTAAGCACTACGGGCGGATTCACGACGCTGACGATAAAGAGCGGCGTGACGGGTTTTCGGTATTTCGAGGTATCGATTAATCCGATTGTGGCGCACGAAGGCCAAGAGACGTGCGTGTTCGTACATATGAGAAACGGCGTGCAGATCGGATTCTACGCTACAGCCGCGGATTTTGACGATCCGGTCAAAGCGACCGCGGGCTTCAACGTACAGCCCGGCGATATCATCAAGGTGTATGTCGTGGACGAGCTCAGCAATTCGACGGGCAGTAATCCGGTGCTGCTTCAGTAGTAAAGGAAAGGATTTAACATGAAAAAGATCGTCGGAATATTGACGGCTGCAGCGCTAATACTTTTAATCGCCATTCCCGCGGCGGCTGCTTCAGCGACCGTAACGGCGGATAAAAATACGGCTCTGCCCGGCGAGACCGTAACGATAACGGGCACGACTATGGCGGATGAAAACGTCGTCGTCAAGATCACGGACGAAGCGGGTAATATCGTGTTCTTCGATGCGGCGGCCGCAGACTCGAGCGGCGCGTATTCCGTAGTGTTTAAAGTACCATCGGATATGATGCCGGGCAAGCTGACCGTAACGGCGGGAAGCGGGACGGACGTTGCAACGACGGTGATCACCGTAACTTCGCCGCCGACAGCAACGCCGACACCGACCGCTAAACCGACAGCGACGCCGACACCGACCGCTAAACCGGCAGCGACGCCGACACCGACATCGGCACCGGTATCGACACCAGCCCTGACGCCCGCACAAACCGAAGAGGCGCCGGGTACGGGCGACGAATCGCCAGAGGCTACACCGACCTCACAGACCGGTAAAGTCGTTATAACGATTGTAATCAGCGAACTGCCGGAAGGCACGGCGGCAATCCGGCTGCCCAACGGCGAGGTAGTGGAGCTGGATGGAAGCGATACGCTGGAGGTCGAAGTGGGTTTGGAGTATCTCAGCGACGACGGGTCTGTGGAGCTGGTTGCGCTCGATGATGAGGGCGCGCCGCTCGGCGTCTATGCCGCGGACGGCATCATTCCGCCGGATACAGGAAGCGCAGGGGATGGCGTCTGGCCGGTGCTGTGGGGCGTGCTGATCGGTTTTGCGGGCGTTGGCGCGGTGGCACTGGCGCTGTATCTGACACTCCGGAAACGGCGCGCATCATAAGCGAAAAAACCTGAATTTTAGATGAAAGGCTGGTGCAAACCGGCCTCTTTTTGTGCCTGAAGTCAGCAGGGCAAAAAACCATTCAACCCCGTTTTCCTGCCATTCGTCGCGATTTTCCTGCCATTCATCGCACTTCGGTTGACAGCAAAAGCAACCGTGACTGAAAATGAAATGATCTAAGTATATAGAGTGATATCCGGACGGCGAGATTTCCATATACCCGGATAAAGAATATGAAACCGGAGGGCGTACTAATGAAAAAGAAAATACTCGCACTATTATTCATTACAATCATGCTGGTGGCGCTGATACCGCAGACGGCGCTGGCGGCGCCGCCAACGCACCCCGTGTTGGACGGACAGACGCTGGATCTGTCGACGGGAGCGCTGACGGTGACGGATGGCGGTGCCGCGGTGGCAACGTATACCATCGCAGACGACGATAGAATCAGCGTGGCCCCGGGCGCGTCGGCCACGATAACGGGCAGCAAAAACGTGATGATCGAATGCGGTGCGGGCGTTCATTTGACGCTGGATTCGGTGACGAGCGATGTGAGCGCCACAGACGACGCATGCGCGCTTGCCTTTACGGGCAGCGGAAACACACTGACGCTAAGCGGCGAATCAACCCTTAAAAGTGGCAAGAATGAGCCGGGCGTGCGGGTGGAAGAAGTGACCGTGCTGGAGATAAAGGGCGGCGGCAAGCTGGAGGCCGCAGGCGGTGATTTTGCGGCCGGCATCGGCAGAGGAACTGGGAGCAACGGCGGTACGATCAATATATCGGCCGGTGATATCAAGGCAACCGGCGGCGACGGAATCGACGGAGTCATCGGTGAGAATGTTGGCGGCGCGGGTATCGGCGGCGGATATCAAGGCAGCGGCGGTACGATCAACATATCGGGCGGTACTATCGAAGCAGCTGGCGGGGGTTATGGCAGCGCGGGCATTGGCGGCGGTGACCGTGGTGACGGCGGCACGATCGCGGTATCGGGCGGCACCGTAACCGCCACAGGTTCAAATGGTGCAGCCGGTATCGGTGGCGGTAAGCAAGGAGATGGCGGGGATATCACCATATCGGGCGATGCGAACACCACCGTCAATGGCGGTTATAACGCAGCAGGCATCGGTGGCGGTTCCGGCGGCGACGGCGGAATAATCACGATAGCAGGCAATGCGCATGTGACGGCGACAGGAGTCTATGGACCAGGCATCGGCGGCGGAATGAACAGCGACGCCGGAATCATTACGATAGCAGGCAATGCGCATGTGACGGCGACAGGCGGCCTCTACTCAGCGGGCATTGGCGGCGGAAGCAGTGGCGGCGGCCAAAGCAGCACCGGCGGTACCATCAAGATCAGCGGCGGTGTCGTTTATGCGAGTAAACCCAAACAGGATGATTCCTATGATATCGGCAAAGGTTGGGGCGGCAGTGACGGGACGATCGAAATATCGGGAACGGCGGCAGTGTTTCTTGGCACAGACACGATAAGCCCGGCACCCACAACGGAAGCACATACGCACTATATATTTTATGAAGACGTGGAAGAGGCATACGGCTTTGATATTCCGTCGGCATGGACGCCGACATTTGGTGCCTATCTGCACCTACAATACAATTTAAACTATGATGCAAACGGCGGTAAGGATACGCCGCCGTCATCGCAGGAAGTCTTCGCGGATGAAGTGGCCATTGTGAAGAACAGCGGCGATTTATACAATGAAGGGTACGAATTCGACGGCTGGAACACAGCAGACGACGGCAGCGGCACGCCTTATGTGCCGGGCGATGCGCTGACCATTACAGCCGATACGACGCTGTATGCGCAGTGGGCCGCGCTGCATACGGTGAGCTACGACGCAAATGGCGCAGGCGGCACAGCGCCGTCATCCACCACTGGCCTGCGGGCGGGCGATAAGATCGTTATTAGAAACCGCGGCGGCTTGAGTTATTCAGGACACGTATTTAACGGCTGGAACACAAAAGACGACGGCACCGGTACGCCCTACGCGCCCGGCGACGAAATCACGGCAGCATACAGCATGACACTGTATGCGCAGTGGACGGTGCCGGTCACATCGGTGAGCCTTGGCAGCACGTCGAAAACCATGGCAGCTGGCGACATGGTGACGCTGGCGGCAACGGTATCGCCGGGCGATGCAACGTATCCCCATGTGACATGGGCCAGCAGCGACGAGAGCATCGCAACGGTGGACAGCGCAGGCAAGATCACCGCGGTGGGCTTCGGCAGCGCTACGATTACCGCTGAGGCGGACGGCAAATTTGACACATGTACGGTTACGGTCGTCAAAACGGGCGTGACGGGTGTGACGCTCAGCAGCACATCGAAGACAATGGATGTTGGGGATACGGCAACACTGAGCGCAACGGTCAATCCGAGCGGCGCGACATATCCCGACGTGACGTGGTTCAGCACGAACACGTCGGTCGCGCGGGTCAACCAGAGCGGCCAAGTGACGGCGGTGTCGGCAGGTGCGGCGGCAATCGTCGCGGACGCGGACGGCGTGTATGCCGTTTGTGCAGTTCTGGTGAGCAGCGGTGCGGACAGCGAACCGGGCGGCAACACGGGCGGCGATACCACATCGATGGCGACACCGACACCGACGGATGGCGACAACCAAGAGGATGTGCCGGACACGGGCGACGATGCGCAAGCGCCGACGAACGAGCCGGGGGACCAGACCATCACCATTCCCGACGCGGGGAGTGCCTGGGACAGCGTCTGGCCGGTGCTGATGTGGGTGCTCATCGGCATCGCGGGAGTGGGCGCGGCAGGGCTTGCGGCATACCTGATATTGAAAAGAAGGCGCGGCGCCTGATCCATTCGGACAAAACAGCGGTTGATACGAGGCTGGTGAAAACCGGCCTCGTAGACTGTTGATAAAGCCGTTAATGCCTCCCTCGGATGAGGGAGGTGGCACGAAGTGCCGGAGGGAGTGAGCAATTCAGGCCGATTGTAAGCCGTTTTCTCTCCCCCAGTCGCCTATCGGCGACAGCCCCCTCATCCGAGGGGGCCAATAAGCAGGGTTTTTTAATACTCTGCGAGGCTGGTGAAAACCAGCCTCTTTCTTTATAGCACACAGAGAATCGATAAAACCATTTAACCCGCCAAAACCGCCATTCGTCGCGATTTTCCTGCCATTCATCGCACTTCGGTTGACAGCAAAAGCAGCTATACATGAGAATTAGAATATCTATGTATGTAGAATGATACCAAGGCGATGAGGTTTTCCATACGCCAGACAATATTAAGCCGGAGGATATACCAATGAAAAAGAAAATACTCGCACGACGCATTATCACGATCATGCTGATGGCGCTGATTCTTACGCCGCTTTTCCCAACAACAGCTTTTGCGCAGACATTTGAACTTACAACGACAGGTATGGATCTCGGTTTCTGTGCGGACGGAGACACGATCCTCGTAAAATCGGGGGCCGATGTTATGATATCGAACATGCAGGGCCTTACCAAAAATATAGAGATTGTATGTGAGGAAGGCGTGATATTGCACCTTTATAATGTCATGGTCGATGCCGGTGGAGCCGATGATAGATGTGCGCTCAGCTTTACGGGCAGCGGCAACGAACTGATACTGAGCGGAACAAATACGCTTAAAAGCGGAAAAAATGAGCCGGGAATAAGAGTGGAAAGCGGCACTGCGCTTGAGATCAAAGACGATGGTTCAGGCGTAACAGATGTCCTTAATGCGACCGGAGGTAATTATGGCGCGGGCATCGGCGGCGGCAACACTGGCATCGGCGGCTCGATAACCATATCGGGAGATGCGGAGGTTGCCGCAACCGGAGGTTATGATGGCGCGGGCATCGGCGGCGGCAAATCTGGCAGCGGCGGCTCGATAACCATATCGGGAGATGCGGAGGTTACCGCAACCGGAGGTTATGGTGGCGCGGGCATCGGCGGCGGATATGAAGGTGACGGCGGTACAATAACCATATCGGGAGATGTAAAGGTTACCGCAGCCGGAAATGGTAGAGGCGCGGGCATCGGCGGCGGCGGCTGTGCAGACGATTATTATGCTGTGGGCGGAGACGGGGGCAATACAACCATATCCGGCGGCACGGTCATCGCGAACGGCAGCTACGGTAGCGCGGGCATCGGCGGCGGCAAATCTGGCAGCAGCGGCTCGATAACCATATCGGGAGATGCAAAGGTTACCGCAACCGGAGGTGGTGATGGCGCGGGCATCGGCGGCGACAACACTGGCAGCAACGGCTCGATAACCATATCGGGAGATGCGGAGGTTACCGCGACCGGAGGTGATCATGGCGCAGGCATCGGCAGCGGAAATCAAGCTCGATGCGGCACGATTACCATATCCGGCAGCGCGCAAGTCACCGCAACCGGCGGGAGCTATGGCGCAGGCATCGGCACCGGATATAATAGTATTGATAACAACCACGGCACGATTACCATATCCGGCAGCGCGCAAGTTACCGCAACCGGAGGTTATTTTGGTGCGGGCGTCGGCAGCGGATGCTCCGGCCGCGTCGGAGCGGTTACCATATCCGGCGGCACGGTGTTCACCGCAGGCGGATCCCGGGCGCAGGATATCGGCCATGGGAACGGTTCCGATAAATGTGGACTTTTGTCGATTTCAGGCGATGATACCGCAGTGTTTTTAAAAAACGACAGCACAGCTACGATCACCACATCATCGCATACGCGTGTGTATAAAAGAAACACCATTAACGGCCAGTTGTACGGCTATACCATGCCGTCGGCTTCCTGGACATCTATAGGCGCTTATTTACCGGACAGCCGTTATTATATACTCACCTATGATGCCAACGAAGGAACGGGAATAGATGCCGACGCTCATCTTCCCGGAGGAGGCCCTATAATCATAGGCTCCAGCCGTTTCTCCAGAACATGCTATATATTCGTGGAGTGGAACACATCTTCCGGCGGGGACGGCACACCCTACGCACCGGGCGACGAGCTTACAATGACCGAAGATACCACAGTTTATGCCATCTGGAAAGAGATCGAGGTGGAAAATGTCGATATTAGGAACGATACTGAGGTTCTTTTGCCGGACGACGTGGTCACGCTGACCGCGGTCGTGTCGCCGAACAATGCGTTTGATAAGAGCCTTAGCTGGACAAGCAGCGACGAAAGTGTGGCGACGGTTGACAGCCAGGGCGTTGTGACAGCCATCGGCATGGGCACGGCCACGATAAAGGCGGAAACATCAAACGGTGTCTACGATACATGCCAGATCGTGGTCTCCGGCGTGCTGATGAACTATGAGCTTTCGACCGGCTCGGTCATGAAAATGTCGGCAACGGTTCTGCCCAGCGGAACGACGGCCGTATGGACAAGCGATAACGAAAACGTCGCCACGGTGGCGCAGGACGGGACTGTGACGGCGGTAGCGCCCGGATATGCGGTGATTACCGCGACGGGGGGCAGCGTGCTGCATCAATGCGGTGTCGCGGTATACGACCAGGCGGTGACGAGCGTCCAGCTCAATCGCACATCCGTTGATCTCATGGTGAACGATACGGCAGAGCTGACGGCATATGTCTTTCCTGACGACGCGGTGAACAAGGACGTCATATGGACAAGCGATAACGAGGACGTTGCCACGGTGAGCGACAGCGGCACGGTGACGGCGGTGGGCAAAGGCTCTGCAACAATCACGGCAAAATCGGGTGGTCCGTCGGCGTCGTGCACTGTGGAGGTGACGCTGCCGGTCGCGTCGGTCAGCATCAGCCCTTCGTCGAAAAAGCTGTCGCTGAATGAAACAGCAGATCTTAATGCAACGGTGTCGCCCAGCGACGCAACGGATGCGGATGTCACATGGACAAGCAGCGACGAGAGCATTGCGACGGTGGACAGCACAGGCACAGTGACGGCGAAGAGCTTTGGAAGCGCTGCGATAACCGCCGAAGCGGACGGTCAATTTGGCATATGTATCATCAATGTCGTGAAAACGGATGTAACAAATGTGAGCCTGAGCAGCACCTCCGAAACAATGGGAAAGAGTGATACGTTAATGCTAAGAACGACGGTATCGCCGAGCAGTGCAACGTATCCTGACGTGACGTGGAAAAGCAGTGATACGGATATCGTGACGGTGGACGGCACAGGCAAGATTACGGCGGTGGGTTATGGCAGCGCGACTGTCACGGCGGAAGCGGATGGCAAATTTGACACATGTACGGTTACGGTCGTCAAAACGGAGGTGACAAGCGTCGGTTTGAGTAGCACATCCGAAACGCTGGCGGTTGGGGATACGGTGACGCTCGTTGCAACGGTATCGCCCAGCGATGCGATGGATGCGGGCGTGACGTGGACAAGTACGAACCCTTCGGTTGCGACAGTTGACGCGCACGGCAAAGTGACGGCAGTGGCCGAAGGCGCAACGTCGGTTATTAGTAAGGCGGGAACGGCTTTCAACATATGTACGGTACTGGTAAGCAGTGGATTAGACGCCAGCAACGGTTCGGATGAGGACGATACACCACCATCTTTCACTCCCTCGGCCTCATCCGAGCCTGCTGATAAAAACGAAGACGAGCCGGACACGGTGATTATCACCATCGTGGTATCCCAGCTGCCTGAGGGTACGGCGGCAATCCGCCTGCCAAACGGCGAGCTGGTGGAGTTTGACGGAAGCGATACGCTGGAGGTCGAAGTGGGTTCGGAGTATCTCAGCGGCGACGGGTCTGTGGAGCTGGTTGCGCTTGACGAGGAGGGTACGCCGCTCGGCGTCTATGACGCGGACGGCATCATTCCGCCGGATACAGGAAACGCAGGCGCCGGCGTCTGGCCGGTGCTGTTGTGGGTGCTGATCGGTATCGCGGGGGCTGCGGTAATTGGCGGCGCGCTGTATCTGACACTCCGGAAACGGCGCGCATCATAAGCGAAAGAGCCTGAATTTTAGATGAGAGGCTGGTGCGAACCGGCCTCTTTTTGTGCCTGAAGTCAGCAGGGCAAAAACCATTCAACCCCGTTTTCCTGCCACTCATCGCGATTTTCCGGCTGTTCATCGCACTTCGGTTGACGGGAAAAGCAGCTATGCATGAAAATATTACTATATGCATGTAGAACGAGACTAAGAACAGTGAGATTCTACATAACGATCATCGTGATATCGCTGATGACAAGGAAGGGGAATTTATGGACAAAAAAGCCTGCACCATATTTGCTTTGCTTATGGTTTTCGTACTGATGTTTTCCATGCTTGGCGGATGCGACTCCGCTGTCGTTACCGGCCCCCGGGGCGAACGAGGTGAGCCGGGAGCCACAGGTGAACCCGGTGCCACGGGCGCACCCGGCTCACCCGGTGCCACAGGCGAACCCGGCGCAACAGGTGCAACAGGTGCAACAGGTGCAACAGGTGCTACAGGTGCAACAGGTGCACCCGGTGCCACAGGCGAACCCGGCCCCACGGGCGTACCCGGCGCAACAGGCGCAACTGGTGCCACGGGCGTACCTGGCCCCACAGGCGCAACAGGGGAACCCGGCGCAACAGGTGCTACTGGCGCAACAGGCGCTACTGGCGCTGCCGGTCCTACCGGCCCAGCTGGGCCAGCGGGCGAGGACGGTACGATGGGAGATACGATGAGTTCCTTTGTCATCGATCAACTGGCCCATGTCCTTTCGCAGTTGATCGAGGCTTACTCGGGTAAGACATGGATCGTATATGCCAATACCTATTATTCCTATTCCGGAACTCCTCTGGATCTGTACAGCGCCCCCGGCGCGGACGGTCCGGGTTTTTTGCGGCTGAAAAGCAGCGGCGAAATCTATGCGATTCCCCTGGCTAAAATCTGTGCCATTTATCCGGGCAATGACACCGTATACGATTCTTCCCTGACTTACCTGTCCGCGCCCGATCCGCTTCCGGAAGGCTATGACGCGAACATGGCCGCGGCAGTGCAGTCCTATCTGCCCACAGGAACCGATGCAGTTATCTATTTGAGTACCTACACCTCGGCTTCGGGCACGGTCTACAGGAACGAATACGGTATCCTTGTGCTTTCCGACAATGATGGCAACACGCCGGTATTCATATGCTCCGTGCAAATCCATCAAATTACGACCAGCGATTAAGCGTCTTTCTCTGTGGGATGCCGGGGAAGCGTGTGCACCTGATATTATCGGGTGGTGACCCTCATCAGTCCCCTCCGGGAGGCCTTTCGCGTCGTGTATGTCCGGTGTTGGCGGCGCAAACAGGAGGCCGCGTACTGCAAGGATGGCTGCCGCTGCGGGTATGCGGACAAGCGGCAGCGTGTCCGGGGGGATGCCAAAAAATCACCGCATGATTTATTGACGAAACAGTATTATAATGAAAGGAACATCGATTCGAAAGGGTGATGGATGTGAAATATTATGTGCTGGAAGGTTCGTTTGCGGAGGCGCTTCAGGAACCGGGTGAGCTGAAAAAGGCGATCGACGCGCACCTTGACTATCTGCAGGTTGGATTTGACGACGGTTCGATTCTGGTGTCCGGGCCGAAGGTGGGGGCGGGCGGCGGCATCATCGTTGTGAAGTGCGATGATATCGAGAAGTTTTGCAGTGACGACCCGCTGGTGAAGGCAGGCGTCCAGCAATACCGGATCACGGAGTTTACGCTGCACAAGTGTCAGGACGAGCTGAAAAGGTGGTTTGAGGCGTAGGCAACATTTTTACCGGAGCCTTCGGGCTCTTTTTTGTTGCGGGGTATGAAGGTGGGATGGTCCCTGCGCCGTTCCGGTGAAGATTGGGTGCAATGCGGCATCGCGGGTGGGCAAATCCCCCCGGCACGCAGAGCGCTAAATAATGGAGGAAATATAGGATATTTGTCGAAATATATGGTTGAACTACAAATTGGAGGCACATATGAACTTGTTCAGGGCGGACAGAAATAAGCAGGCATATGGCGGTACGGTGCTTCGCATGGTGCTGATTGCCGCGGCATTTGGGGCCTTTTGGCTGATCCGTGTTCTCCTGTTTCCGCCAGCCAAATGGTATGGTACATTCTTCTGGCTTTTCGTGTTGTTGGCGTTGTATCTGGAGTTCGTTTGTTTCTGTGAGCTGATTTTCACCAGCGACAATCGAGAGAAAGAAGCCTTCCACACGGGAACCGAAAGGCTGAAATGGTCTCCTGTGGAGTGCGACATGCCGCGCATTCTTAAGCTGCTGCGGGATACCTGGCCGGATGGCGGAACAGAGTTGTATGTGCGCTACGACAACACCGCATACCGCATCGGGGTAGTTTCCGATTATGACAAACAGCAGGGTTTCTTTGATCAGGCCTATGTGATCGACGACATGCAGTTTGCAACCGAGCAGGAGTTTCTGTCCTATCCGCTGAAGGACGGCGTCACCCTTGGCGAGATTTCGTCGCTTACCGTATTGTCTGCGGATGGTGTGGACCCTAAGCCGCTGCTTGACCGCTTTGGTTAGAGGCGGCACCCCCAGAGCCTTCGGGCTCTTTTTTGTTGCAGGGTTTTTAGGGCGGTGGGGATGGCTGAATCCCCCAGTCGCCTGTCGACAGCCCCCGCCCCGGGGTCCCTGGAAAGCGAAGCTTTTTGGGGTGGTGCGCAAGGGGGCCTTTTGGTATGCGGCGTATTCGGCTTTGGCACGGCGCGTACGGGAGTCCGCGCCCTACGGGTATCGCGGCATGTCAGGTGTCGGCAGGCGGGCGACCACATATGGTCGCCCCTACAGGGTGGGAGGAGATAAGCGGTGCAAAGATTAGGGTGTAGGCAGGGCGGGGATGGAACCCCGCCCCTACAGTATGGCAAAATAAGCAGCTTGCAGATAAGGATAGCGGAAAGGTCGGGTGTTGCGGCAGGGCAGGCGATGGAGATTGAGCGATACAGAGCGGCGGTTTATCCGATGATCGCGGGGAGAGAAGCGCACGGGGCGGCATAAAGAGGCTTTCCGTTTTGGAGGCAGATGTCGGCGAAGTGACTGGTAAGGGGTTCTGATAACAAGAACGGTAGCCCCTCATCCGGCCTCCTTCGGCGGCCACCTTCTCCTCAGGAGAAGGCCTTGCCGAGTGCGCGGTTGACAAATGGAAGTTGAGAGGAGAATGCGATGGAGATCATTGGATTGGGCGCGGCGCTGGGGATGCTGATTGCCGCGGCGTGTGTGATGTGTTACCGAAAGGGCGTGAGGGACGGGATGGCTGCCGGAAAGGGAGAATGCCCTAGTCGCCTGTCGGCGACAGCCCCCGCTCCGGGGTCCCCGAAAAGCGCAGCTTTTTGGGGCGGCAAGCAAGGGGGCCTTTCAGGAGACCGGAAGGGCTTTGGGAATGGCAAGCCGGCGGCGGGTGACGACGAGGCGGCGATGATGATGCGGCGGTATGAGGCGATTCTTAGCTATGACCCCTACAACCAGAAGGCGGCGATGTCCGAGGGTGAGCGCATATGAACACGACTGAGATTTGGCGGCAATATGAGCAGGGCGTGGACTACAAGACGCGCATCGGGCTGTACCGCACGGTGGACCTGAATGAGCGGTTCTACGCGGGCGACCAGTGGGTGGGCGTGCCGCACGAGGGGCTGCCTACGCCGGTGGTCAACTTCATCCGGTACGCGTCGGCATGGAAGATCGCGGCGGTATCGGAGCGCCGGCTGGCGTTGCGGTTCTTCGCGGAGGGCGTCAACGACGACAGCGGCGATATCAGCATCTACGCGCGGCAGGTGTCCGACTACTGCGATACGCTGTGGGAACGGCTGCGCATGGACTATGTGTCCAAGGAGGGCCTGAAGCAGGCCGCCATCACCGGCGACTATGTGCAGTACTTCTACTGGGACCCGGAACTGAACACGGGGCAGGCGGTGACGGGCGATATCGCCACACAGCTGATCGACAACGTGAACTATTATCCCGGCAATCCCAACACGCCGGACGTGCAGAGCCAGCCGTATATCATTCTGGCGTTTCGGGAGATGGTGGACGCGGTGCGCGAGGAGGCCAAGCGCAACGGCTGCGACCCGCGCGAGATCGTGCCGGATGAGGAGACCGAGTATACCGCGGGCGACCGGGGCAAGGTGGAGATGGACGGCGGCGGCAAGTGCAACGTGCTGCTGAAGATGTACCGCAAGGACGGGCGCATATGGTGCGAGAAGGCGACGCGCTCCGGGGTGGTGCAGCCGCCCAAGGATACGCGGCTGACCCGGTATCCCGTGGCGCTGATGAACTGGGATACGCGCAAAAACTGCTGCCACGGCGTGGCCGAGGTGACCGGGCTGATCCCGAACCAGGTGTACGTCAACAAGATCATGGCGCTCTCGCAGCTCTCGCAGATGCAGATGAGCTTTCCCAAGGTGGTGTACGACCGCACCCGCATCCGCGAGTGGACCAACAAGGTGGCGGGCGCGATCCCGGTCAACGGCGATATCGGCGGCGCGGCGCAGTACCTGACTCCGCCCGGTATGGCCTACGACGCGTGGCGCGGGCTGGATGCCACGCTGGACAAGACCATGCGCATGATGGGCGCGAACGACGTGACACTGGGCAGCATCCGCAACCCGGACAACACCTCGGCGTTCATCGCGGCGCGGGACGCTGCCATGGTGCCGCTGCAGGCGCAGCAGGAGCGGTTCTATGCGTTTGTGGAGGACATTGGTCTGGTCTGGCTCGATTTCATCCGCAGCTTCTATACGGGCGGGCGCATGATTCCGGTCGTGAAGGACGGCGTGCGGCTGTATGTGACGCTGCCCGACGGCGCGCTGGACGAGTACGCGATGCGCCTGAAGGTGGAGGTGGGGCCGTCCACCATGTGGAGCGAGATTCAGGTGCTGCAGACGCTGGACAACCTGCTAAAGGGCGGCAAGATCACATTGAAGCAGTATCTGGAGCGGCTGCCCGACGGGCACATCCCCATGAAGCAGGAGCTGCTGGACGAAGCGGCTACCGCGGAACAGGGCGGCGGCGGTCCGCAGGGCGCGGGCGGCGGTGGTCAGGCCGGTATGGCGCAGGCGATGATGGCAAAGATGGCGGGAGCGGGGCAGGCGCAACCTTCATCCGGCGCGGCGATATCAGGAGCGGGTCCGGCAGATGCGGCAGGCGGTAAGTCGGGCGGTCTGGGAAGCCCGCCCCTACGGAACGCTGAGGCTGGCGGCGGACAGCTGGCGGCGATATTAAAGCTGGTGCAGGCAGGCGCGCAGAGCGGTGATGTGAAGCCGGATGCGGCGCAGGCGGTCGGCAAGCTGGCGCAGAGCGGTGCGGGTGTGCAGGAGATCGTGCAGGCGCTGATGGAAGCGGCACGGCAAGGGCAGGTATCGCAGAAGTTTTTGGCGGCGCTTGCGCAGGCGGTGCAGGGCATGAGCGACGCGGCAACGTCGGGCGCGGGGCAGGCGCAACCCTCATCCGGCGCAGCGATATCAGGAGCGGGTCCGGCGGATGCGGCGGGCGTTAAGCCGGGCGGTCTGGGAAGCCCGCCCCTACGGAACGCTGAGGCTGGCGGTGGACAGCTGGCGGCAATATTGAAGCTGGTGCAGGCGGGGGCGCAGAGCGGTGATGTGAAGCCGGGTGCGGCGCAGGCGGTCGGCAAGCTGGCGCAGAGCGGTGCGGGTGTGCAGGAGATCGTGCAGGCGCTGATGGAAGCGTCACGGCAGGGACAGGTATCGCAGAAGTTTTTGGCGGCGCTGGCACAGGCGGTGCAGGGCATGAGCGATGCGGCAACGTCGGGCGCGGGACAGGCGCAACCCTCATCCGGCGCGGCGATATCAGGAGCGGGTCCGGCAGATGCGTCAGGCGGTAAGTCGGGCGGTCTGGGAAGCCCGCCCCTACGGAACGCTGTATCGGCGGCACAAGTCAGCGCGGGTCCGACTGCGGCAAGGAACGGTCAAGACCGTTCCCTACAGGGAGCCGGTAATCTGGCGGCAGGTGCGAAGCGCATGTCGAAACGGGCGGTAGCACCGGGGATGAATATCAAACGAAAGGCGGAAAAGGCAATGGGTATTGAACCGAATGGAAAGGCTATGGGCAGCGCGGCGCAGGCTGGTGGCGTGCAGTCTGCGGGCGGAGCGCAGGATGGCAAGGCGATGCTGGCGGCGCTGATGTCGCTGCTGCAGGAGGGCGTGCAGTCGGGCGACGTGGATGCGGATGTGCCGGCGGTAATTGAAAAGCTGATTGCGTCGGGTGCGGACGCGGCGGCAGTGCTTGAAGCGCTGAAGCAGGCGGTGGAAGCGGGCAAGGTGTCGCCGCTGATGGTGGCCAAGGCCGAGAAGCTGGTGAACGCTCCGGCAGCGGAAGAGGCGACGGACCGGACGCAGATTCTGCGCGGGAACAGGAATCAGCTGGTGCAGTGAGGCAGGGAATAATGAATAGTGAATAGTGAACAATGGGCGGCGGGCGCGGGCTCTGCCGCCTTTTGTTGTGGGCTGGTGGCTTTGAAGGCTGTGGAATGGATTGCTTCGTCGCGCCGATCCTCGCAAAGTCGGCGGGGAGAGCGCCGGTGTAATAATTGCGGGCTATGGCGGCGGTTGGGGCTGTGGTCTGGATTGCCGCGTCGGCTGCGCCTCCTCGCAATGACGGCGGGAGAGGCTTTGCTGTTGGCGGGCGACCACACAGGGCCGCCCCTACGGGTATCGGATTGGTTAAGGACTACAGGTGATCCGTCGCTTGACTGTTGCAAGGGGGCATTTTGCAGGGGGTTCTGGAGGGGCATCGATTAGTTGATAATATATAGGCGTTATGATAATATATTACTGGTAATCATGAATCGCGGCGGGGAGGATATGATGGAATCGAAACCTTTGTGGCTCCTGTCTCAGAAACTGCGTGTGCCTGCCGGTATTATTCATGCAATATTTCCTTTGCTGTGTTGGGCGCTGTTGATTTTCAGGTGGAAAGGCTATTGGCTGACCGAACCATGGATGGTAGCGGTCATTGTCGTATACTATGTTTTTGCGGCTGCCTACTTATTCTTTATGTATACCACCCGCGTACAGGTTTTTGCGATTGTCGGACTGTTTCTGGCGCTGATAGCCAGCCTTTTCATGTGGATACCGTATCACTGGTTTCTGGCGGAGCTGATGGTACCGGCGCTGTTCATGGCTTTCTACAACCGGAAAAAGACATATACCGCCGCTACCGCTTTTACGGTAATAGTCGGCGTTATTGCGGCAATTGTCATTGGGATCGCTCTGCTCACCAGGAGTTTGGGGCCTGAGCAATATACCTATTATCCATCGCCTGACGGCCGTTATGTGGCGCTTGAACGTGGAACCCAATCGATTGGCGGAAAGGATGACGTCCTCTTATGCCGCGTGGAAGGCCCCCTTCTGGTTTCAGAACGGACGATTTACCGGGGACTTAAAGCCGACTTTGGCGGTAATATTGAATGGCTGGATCAAAATATGATACTCATTTATGGCGAGAAGATGGATCCGTTTAAAGACAATGCAATAATCAGGAGGGTTGAAGGCTGAAATAAGCGTTAAGTATCGTGAACGGGGCGGCGGGGTGAGAAGAACTCTGTCGCTTTTTTGTTCAGCGGGGTTGCAGGGGGACACTGGATTGCTTCGTCGGCTGCGCCTCGCAATGACGGAGGGAGAGGCTTTGCTGTGGGCGGGCGACCCAAGGTGTATAGTGCAGTAACATAGGTAACAGAAAGTGCAAGGACATAGGTAACAGTTTTCATATAAAATAAGAGGCATTAAGGACGGAAAAAAGGAGCGCCAGATATGCCTTGGAAAGAGAAAACTGTGGAGAAATTGCATGAGGAGTTTGTCATAGCTGCAAAGCAAGGGGATACAAGTTTCAAATATCTGTGTAAGGCATACGGCATAAGCCGAAAGACGGGATACAAATGGCTTGCCCGATATGAGAGTGAAGAGCCTATGGCAAACAGAAGCAGCAGGCCGCACAGCAGCCCCAACCGGACATCGGAAACCATAGAAAAGGCTATTGTGTTGGAAAGGGTAGCACATCCCGGATGGGGAGCTGCTAAACTGCATGAAGTCATGCAGGGTGAAGGGCTCGCAGTGCCAAGCGTGCGGACGATTAACAATATCTTGAAGCGGAATGGATGCATCAGTAGGGAAGCGAGTCTGAATCATAGGCCATTTAAACGATTTGAACGTGAAGTATGCAATGATTTGTGGCAGGCAGATTTCAAAGGTGATTTTGCATTAATGGATGGTTCGCGCTGTTTTCCGCTGACGATACTGGATGATCATTCAAGGTATGCGATAAGAGTAGAGGCGAAGGCGAGAATAGAAGGTGTTAAGGATAGTTTTGAGGCAGCATTTCGTGAGCATGGGAAACCAAGAGAGCTGCTGACAGACAACGGGGCCTGCTTTGCGGGATTCAAAGGAGGGTATACACAATTTGAGCGATGGCTGATGGATCACGATATACTCCCGATTCATGGGCGTGTCAGACACCCGCAAACACAGGGGAAGATAGAAAGATTCCATCGAGCAATGAAAGACGAGCTGTTGAAATGGCAGGAATTTAAAGTTCTAGACGAGGCCGGAGCAGCGCTGAACCATTGGCGTTACGAATACAACCATATGCGTCCGCATGCAGCATTAGGGATGAGGAAACCGGCGGATGTGTATACAAAGAGCATGCGCGAATATGAAGAAAAAGTGCCCGCATACGAATACAGCGGGCTATGGCACATGTGTAAAGTGAACAATTGGGGATACCTGAGATATATGGATTTTAGGTTGTTTTTGAGCGAGACGTTTGCCGATACATATCTGGAAGTCCGCTCATCAGAGGACAGGATTCTGCAAGTTTGCTATCGTGGTTTTGTCATTGCAGACATTGATGCAGCAAGCGCCAAAACCGCAAAACGGATAGCGAGACGTCTGTAAAACTGTCACCTATGTCTCTTCACAAAGTGTTACCCATGTTGCTCTTTACACCAAGGTCGCCCCTACAGATTGACGGGACAACCGGAAACTTGTAGGGAACGGTCTTGACCGTTCCGACGGTGGCGTGGAATAATGACGGGCTCGCGGGCGGCCACGCAGGGCCGCCCCTACAGGTACATGGGTATTAAGGCGCGAAGGTGGCGGTAGTTGGGGCTGTGGTTTGGATTGCCGCGGTCGCTGCGCTCCCTCGCAATGACGGTGGGACGAGGTGCTGCGTTGTGCTGTGCATCCTCATCCGTCCTGACGGGCACCTTCCCCCAGGGGAAGGCTTTTGGATTGCGGAAAAGCGCGGAGACGGCGGCCTTTTGCCATGGAATGATGCGGGGCGAGGTTTTGTGTGGATTGCTTCGCTTTGCTCGCAATGACGGTAGGTGGATGACCCGGCAATCAGCAAAATTTCGGACATGACGGAGGCTGACGATACGGATTGATGATGCGATTATGTGATTCTAAACAGATTGTTCGGAGAAATTTCTGTTAAGAGGGTAGCGGGACGCGCAAAAATAAGGTATACTGAACAACTGCGGCAGGCATAATATGCGGGCGCAATGCATGAAAACAATGGATTATTAACCGGAGGAGACGGAAAATTATATGATCAGCGCACAGGGGGTATCCCTGCAATACGGCGGGACGATGCTGTTTAAGGACGTGGAGGTGCAGTTTTCGGCGGGAAACTGCTATGGCATCATTGGCGCGAACGGCACGGGCAAATCGACCTTCTTAAAGATACTGTCGGGCGAGATTGAGCCGGGCAGCGGGGATATCGTGGTGACGCCGGGCGAGCGCATCGCGGTGCTGAAGCAGGACCATTTTGCGTACAACGACTATACCGCGGTGCAGACGGTCATCATGGGCCACGCGCGGCTGTATGAGATCACAAAGGAAAAGGACGCGCTTTACGCCAAGGAGGACTTTGACGACGCGGACGGGCTGAAGCTGGCCGAGTTGGAGGGCGAGTTCTCTGAGATGGACGGCTGGAATGCGGAGCCCAACGCGGAAGCGCTCTTAAACGGCCTCGGCGTGACGGCAGAGCATCACAACCGACTGATGGCAGAGCTTTCCGGGCCGATCAAGGTGAAGGTGCTGTTGGCGCAGGCGCTGTTCGCAAAGCCGGACATATTGCTGCTGGACGAACCGACCAACGGACTCGACCTGCACGCGGTGCGGTGGCTGGAGAACTTTTTGATGGACTTCCCCAACACCGTGATCGTGGTGTCGCATGACCGGCACTTTTTGAACAAGGTGTGCACGCACATCGTGGACATCGACTACGGCAAGATCAAGATGTACGTGGGCAACTACGACTTCTGGTATCAGTATACGCAGCTGGCGGCGCGGCAGGCCAGCGACGAGCGTAAGCGTTCCGAGCAGAAGGCCAAGGAGCTGGAGGAGTTCATCCGGCGGTTCAGCGCCAACGCGAGTAAGTCCAAGCAGGCCACCTCGCGCAAGAAGATGCTGGACAATTTGCAGATGGGCAACTTCGAGCCGTCGTCGCGGCGGTATCCGTACGTCAACTTCAAGCCGGAACGGGACATCGGCAACGAAGTGCTGACTGTGAAGGGCATCAGCAAGACCATCGGCGGGCGCAAGGTGCTCGACAAGGTGGAGTTTATCGTGCAGCCCGGCGACAAGATCGCTTTTACGGGCCGGGATGAGCTGGCGCGCACTACGCTGTTTCAGATTCTGATGGGCGAGATGGAGCCGGACGAAGGCAGCTACAAGTGGGGTGTGACCACGAAGCAGGCGTATCTGCCCGCGGACAACTCGGCGTTTTTCAACGGCGTGGACCTCTCGCTGGTGGACTGGCTGCGGCAGTTTTCCACCGACAAGTTTGAAAGTACCATCCGCGGCTGGCTGGGGCGCATGCTGTTCTCCGGCGAGGACGCGCTCAAGCAGGCCAAGGTATTATCCGGCGGCGAGAAGGTGCGCTGCATGCTGGCAAAGATGATGCTCTCCGGCGCGAACGTGCTCATCATGGACGAACCGACAAACCACCTCGATCTGGAGTCCATTACGGCCCTGAACGAGGGCATGGTGAACTTCACCGGCACGATGCTGTTCACCTCGCACGACCATCAGGTGATGCAGACCGTGGCGAACCGGGTGATGGAGATTCTGCCGGGGTATCTGATCGACCGGCGGTGCGCGTTTGACGAGTATTTGGAGAACCCGGAGGTGGAGGCGCTGCGCGCGCAGTATTCCGGCGACGCGGGGCTGTAAGGGAGATCGCACAAGGGACGGCTGAGGCCGTCCTTTTTTTGTAGTGAATATTGAAAGTGAATGGTGAATAGTATGCCGGACGGCGGTTGATGGGTGAGGAGCTGGGGTCTGGATTGCCACGTCGGCTGCGCCTCCTCGCAATGACGGTGTGGGTGGGGTACAGATAAACCGTATTGCGAAGTGTGGAGTCGGGCAGGGCGGGCGACCACACAGGGTCGCCCCTACAGGTGTGAGGATAACGCGGCGGTGTGCAGGTAATTGTCGTTCAGGTGTCGGGCGGGGATGGAGTCCGGGGTTCCTAAAAAGCACAGCTTCTTGGGGTAAAAACCCGCCAAAAGAAAAATGAGCCGGGGTATTGAAGCCCGGCTGCAAAAAGGAGAGAAGTAAACTTGGTTGATGATATTATGCCTCAGCAATGTTATTAGAATGAAACGTGCTTGTAAACAAAATGAGAATTCGAGACAGGGACGGGACTGTAATCTGCGCGGACAGGTGAGGATATGGCAAAAAAACAAGCCGGGGATACGATCCGGCTTGCGAAAGGAGGAAATGAAGAATTCTTATTAGATATATTATGCTGTGGAAACCTTAAGGGAACGCAACATTTGTGTGAATAAAATAAAAAATTGCGCAGAACGGCGGAAAAATGAAGCCGCGGGTTTGGACAAAAAAATAAGCCGGGGTTTTATGACCGGCTTAAAGGAGGGAATGGAAAGATTCTTATCAGGCATTATGCTGTGGAAACCTTAAGGGAACACAACAGTTATGTAAACAAAATAAGAAATTGCGGGGAATCGACGGAAAGATGAAACTGCGGGCTTGGACAAAAAAATAAGCCGGGGGTTTACGACCGGCTTGCGAAAGGAGGGTAATGAAAAGAAACTTATTATGGGACCTATTATGACTTGCCATTGTGATGAGAGTGGGACAGTTATGTAAACAAAATAAGAATTCGCAGAGTAACAGTGTTTGCGAAATGGATGGATTGGGATGAGCGGCAGGACGGTGAGGGGTGAGGTGGGCAGGGCCGCGGGCAGGCGTCGGAGCCGGCCTTTGCAATGACTTAACATTGGAACCGTTGTTTGCCGGTTTTGGATGTGCTATGATATCCTAAATTCAGGTGCTATAGGAGGCGTTATGAAAAGAAGCTTGATTATACCGGTTCTGGTGGCGGCAATGCTGCTGTGCGCCTGCGCCGCGCCTGCGGTTTCGGCGGATACAAACAAGCCGTATGTGTCCGTGTCGTTTGGATATGCGGACGGACTGAGATACGCGCCGTCCTATGCGATTTGGGTTCAGGATGAAGCGGGGAACGTGGCTACGCTGTACGCCACCGCCAAGGCCGCAGCCGACAGCTGGGGCAGTCAGCCGCGTGAAAATGTGCTGCCAGTGTGGAAGGGCGTAAGGGAAGGCGCGGACGTGGTTTCCGGCGCTACGCCCAAGAATGGCGCGTCGCTGACGCTGAACATCCCTGAGACGTTTGTGGGCAAAAAGCTGACGTTGTACATTGAGGCCAACGCTTCCTACGACTATAACGAGTATTACGCCGAAGGCCTGAGCGAAGGCGACGCGGGCTACAACGATGTGAACGGCCAGCCCTCCGTGGTGTGGACGATGACGCTTGATCCGTCAACGCCGACCGGAACGGCAGCGCCTGCACTGGCAGGCACGGGCGAGGTGCTGGGCGCGGACCATGCGGTGCACGAGACAGAGCATCTGACCACCGCTGCCGGGCTGCTGACGGACATCACGGTGGAGTGGAAGCTGGGGGAATAGGCAGAGCATTTGATAAAAGGGCGCGGGTGAGCGCTCTTTTTTATATGCGGACAGAAGGTGCAGTGAACAATTAACAGCTCAAGCGGGGATGCGGCGTGAGTTGAAGCGGCACGGCGCGTACGGGAGTCCGTGCCCTACGGGAAGGCGGCGTGAAAGCGGCATGGCGGCGGAAAGCCGGAGCGTCGGCAGGCGGGCGTCCCAAGGACGCCCCTACGGGGTGCGGGCGGAAGCGGTGGAGGCGGCAAAACGGTGGGTAGGCATCAAAAGGGATACAACACAGAAGCGGGCAGCGGCAAAGCGTCGTGCCTAGGCGGGCGGGCGTCCCAAGGACGCACAAAATGTCTCAGCTCACAATCC
>JAEWTL010000090.1 GCA_023459495.1 Bacillota bacterium
ATGTTGTTCATGCAGGAATGGCTCCTTTCGGTAATGTTTTGTCTTGTCAACTCAACAATACCCGTGAGCCAGCTCCTGCATCTTTTATTTTCAAGGTTCAGTGTCCAATATGTATTGTAGTCCTACAGTCTTTTTTGCTTTCATATCCTCAGTAAACTTGACATATAATACAACAGATAATATAATGAACATAACCAATTGCTGAATCTCTGGAAACAGAGAGCGGGAGAACCAACTATTGGGGTGAATCCGGCGCAGCCGGTAGGGCACCTTTCAGCCCGAACCCGTCAGCTAATCTCGTAAGCGCATGAAGGGGGACTTTTTTAGTACACTAAAAATGTACCTGCGCTTGCGGTATTGCAAGCGCATTTTTATTTCCCGGAAAATCGCGCTTGGAAACGAATTTTGGCGAAACGCCAAGGAAAGGAGCGGAAAATGATTAACGTTGCGATCTGCGGCGTCGGCCGGGCCGGGCTGGAAGTAGTCCGGACCATCCGTGACAGCCGCAAGTACAGTATCGTAGCTGCGTTCTGCAGGAATCAGAGCGAGAAAGCGGGGCACGATATCGGCGAGCTTTCGCTGACAGGAAAGATGGGCATCGCAGCGACGCCCATTTCCCAGGCGCACGAGGTGTTAAGCGATACGCACGTGGATGTGGTTATCGACTTCTCCAGCCCGGAGGCCAGCTGGCAGATGTTAAACGTCTGTAAGGCTTTTGGGATACCCTGTGTGATCTGTACCACAGGGTTTACGGATGATGAGCTTACCCGCATGCAGCGGCTGGCGCATAGCGCGCGGCTCGGCGTCGTATACGCGCCGAACGTAACGCTCGGCATCAACGTGATGATGTCCGTGCTGAAAACGGTGGCAAGGGCCCTGCCTTTCTTCGACTATCAGATCACCGAAATGCACCACAGCCGTAAGCTCGACAGGCCTTCCGGCACGGCAAAGCGCATTGCGGAAACACTGGAGACGGAGCTGCCCGATATCCCCGTCAAGCATGTACCCATCAACTCAGTGCGCGCAGGTGGGTACATCGGCATGCACGAGGTACTCGCCGTGGGCGATTATGAGAAAATCGCGATCTCCCACGAGTCATTCTCCCGCAAGGCATTCGCGCAGGGCGCGCTGCTGGCTGCGGAATATGTAGTTGGCCGCAAGGGCTGGTACTACATGGAGGATGTTATCGACATCCATTCCATCCTTCGTAAGGATGAGGCGCAGGCCAACGCCCTGCAGGCATGATCCAAAAGCGCGGCACTTTGGGCCACGCAGCGTTCAGATACGCTTGACGAGACAAAGCCGGGTATCCTCCACCGGCTTTGTTGCTTTTTATGGGATATTTTCAGGAAAAGATGTCGCGTACAATTTCCGCCAGCCGGATTCCCAAAGCCGCATGTGACACTTCGGACAGATGGATGCCGTCCGCATCACAAACCGATGCAGCAGAGGATGCATCAAAGAAGCGGCAGCCGCACCGCTGTGCAGCCTCAGCATAAAATGCGGGCATACGGAGCGAACGCTTCTCTGTATCCTCTCCGAACATCTCTGCAAAGAAATCAGGCATGCTTCGTACACTTGCCGGGCAGACAAGCAGCACCTGCGGAGCGCTCTCGCCAGGGCCCGTGCCGCTCGCCAGAATGATGCGTACGAGCTTTTCCGCACCGCCGGCGATGTCCTGTGCGGAGAGCGAAAAACGTCGCTTTAAATCGTTCGTACCAAGCATCAGGATTACGAGATCGAGAGGCTTGTGCGTCTGCAGACAGGGCCGCAGATAGGTTTCTCCATTCTTGTCCCCTTCTATCGGGTCGTCCCAGACCGTGGTGCGGCCATTCAGTCCTTCTTCAATGACACGGAAGCCTTCGCCCAGACCGCTTTGCAGCACACCTGTCCAGCGCTTATCCGGCGCAAAGCGTTCGCCATTTTCTCCAATGTAGCCCCAGGTGTTTGAGTCTCCAAAACATAAAACCGTTTTCATTCCGCTGCTCCTTTCAGATGGCATACCTATTCGCCGCCATGGTACGATTCCCCTTTTCTGGTTGCAACACCTTTTTAGCGCAGACCATATGATAATATCCAGAGGTTGTCGGTGAGGCAGGTGTCGCCTCCGCTCTCTTTTCCCACCCACGCGCCTGCCCGCGCAGGCATTGGAGAAACAGGTCAGCCCGACACGGATTTCTGCTTTTCAGGAAGCCCATAACTAAAAAAGCGGCTTCCTTGCCGCTTCCGCCTCAACCGGCCTGTTTCAATTCCGTTATCCGATCTTGCGCTGCAAAGAGCCACATACCTTTTCAATAATATCGGGCCGCGCGAGCGACTGCATCCATTCAGTTGGAATCCCGCGCATTCCATAGTATATGCCCGCCATACCACCCGCAACGGCTGCCACGGTATCGGTGTCTTCACCCAGATTGACCGCGCATAGTACGCAGTCACGGTAGCTGCGCGTTTTGAGCAAACACCATACGGCGGCTTCCAGCGTATCCACCACATATCCTGTGGACCGGATATCCTCCACCGGCACATGGGCGATGCCATTCATCAGGCGGTCGAAATGCTTAAGCTCCGCCTCGTAAGGGCTTGCCTGATAGTAGTCCCTGCATTCCGCAAGCGCGCGCGCCACGGCGTTGGCCGGGCCCTTGCGCCCCAGCAGCGCGGTGCAGATGCGTATATAGATACCCGACGCGATTAACGTACGCGGGTGTGCGTGTGTCAGCGCCGTCAAGTTGTGTACGATATCCATACCGCGCTCCAGCGAAAGGCCGTACACGAGGTACGCCGCGGGCAGAATGCGCATCAGCGCACCGTTGCCGTTGTCACGCTCCGCGTTGCCCCCGCACAGCATCGGCGCAGTGCCTTCCCGGTAACGGGATAGTGCGCGTCCGGTTGCGCCTCCGATGTCAAACGCATACCCGTGCGGCGTATAGTCGCCGCGAATCCACCAATCACAGAACTTATTCATGATGTCGTCATAATCGATGTCTTCCGCCGCAAGGCTCTCCGCAAGACACAACGCCATCGACGTATCGTCTGACCAGGTTCCTTTGGGCTGATGGTGCGTTCCGTTTCCCCGCATTTCAGTTACAGGGCTTTCCTTCAGTTTCTCCCGGCTTGTAAACTCCACCGGGACACCCAGAGCGTCCCCAATGGCCAAACCGAACAAACCGCTTCTTACATCCATTTGATCACTCCGTCGTCCTCTTTCGTTGATATCGTTCGCCATCATCGCATAACCGCGACTGCTGGTAACTGGTGTAGTAAATCAGCCCGCAGAAGAGATGACCTCGTGCTGTCGGCAACACCATCTCCGCCTTTGGCAATCTGCTTATGCCTCATCAGGAAGCTTTTTTAACGGGCATAAAGTACGCCGGCATAATCCGGCGTTGCCCGCATTGACGCTCTCCTCAAATGCAGATTCGTACTCCAATGTATGAAAATCTGCCCTTCTCCTGCTGCAAATGTTCCAAAATCCGCTTCTGTTTACTGACAAACAGCACGTTCGACTGTACCAAAATTCGGTATTGTTTTCCTGCGTGCAATATATTAACACATATTTCGCACTAATTCTACCACTTTTTTATTTTCTTGTCATCTTTCTCTTTGTTGTTTCAATCCAAGCAAAAAGGCCCCGCAATTGCGGAGCCTGATATGGTTTGCCTTATTCCAGACCGTCTGGCGACTTGTCTTCCGTATCTTCCGTGCCTTCTTCGATTTCCTTTGCCAGCACTACTTCTTCCCTCTCCGGAGCGGCTGGAATGTCAAAGTATGTATCGGCTGCCGCTGCTTTGGGCCGTCTCCTGAACAGGCCGGAACGGGTAAACAGCATAGTAAGCAGCATGGCCAGCAGCATGGCCGCCGCCAACGCGGCGATAAGCGGCGCGTATGGTATGCCGAACCACTGTTCTATGGGGTTCAGCGCCGACACCGTAAGGTCGTTGGTGACTTCAGCCGTATCATTCACTTCAGCCTGCGGCGTTGCAGCAGGCACTTCCGTCGGCTGCATCTCCACCGTCGGTTCCGGTTCGGCCACAGGCTCCGGCTGCATCACCACGCCCGCCGCGCCGTCAATCAGCGCCGAAGAAATGAAGTAGCTGGAGCAGTGATAGATGTTCACGGTGATATAGCCCTCATCGTCCACCACGCACGCCTGCTTGGCTTCCACCACGCCCGACGCATCATAGTAGTAGTAGAGGTATACGGTGTCTCCGGGGCTGCTCTGCTCTGCCTTAAACCTGAAGGTAAAGCGTCCGGGCAGTGCGCCGGAATGCTTGAAATGCAGCTGGTAGATATCCGACCCGCCCGCTGCCGTGGAAAGCGCATCATCCTTCTCCATTGTGAGGCCAAGGTCGACGCCCGCAAAATCCTCCGGTATCTGGCCCAGAGCTGCACCGTCGATGGTGCACGTGTAGGTGCCAAAATCCACGCTGAGCACGCCCTGCTTCTCCTTCAACGAGGTCAGCACCGTGCCGGGCACGACAGTATCGTCCGACATCTGCATGGTGTACTGGCCGCCCTGCTCCATGGCCGGAACATCAATGGCCGCGAGCGCCCATCCGGTGGGCTCAGGCGTAGCGGTCGCAGACGTGGCCGGCCGAGGTGTAGACACAGGTTTCTGCACGACTGTGATCGTTTTTGTGGTACTGAAATTGTTTGATGAGCCGTTATCATAAGAACCGCTCAACGTAATCGTATAGGTTGTGCCAACCGCCGCATCAGACGGTATTTTGACGGAAATGGACGCACTGGCTGATAACGAAACAGCGTCCATGGAACTTCCGTTATCGTCCATCAGTATTTCCGTTTTGTCCAGACCTGAAATCGTACCGAGGAGGCTATAGCCATCATAGCTTGCCTTCCCCGTGTATTTATATGTCGACCCGGCATAGACTTCAGAACTGCCGCTGATGCTGCACCCCGCAAAAACGGTAACGACTCCGAACATCGAAACGATGAGAACCGCCGCAAACAACATCGCAAAAAATCTCTTCATAAACCTCTCCTTTTCTTTTTGTCCGCCACCATTAAGTCCATTAAGTGTAGACCCTACGCGCATGGCTCAGCTGCCGGATGTACCACCCGCTCATGCGGCTGATGATGACGCAGCCGTTGCTGGAGCTTGCGTGCACAAGGTAATTATTTCCTAAATAGATTCCAACATGCCCGATGCGGTTCGGATTGCTGTCCGATTTGAAGAACAGCAGATCGCCCGGCTGAATATCCGCAGAGGCGACATACAGCCAGTCACTCCACTTGCTGTACGTATCGGCATTGGTACGCCAGAGCGTTCCGCTGTAGCCCGACTCTCTCAGGCAATAATACGCGAGACCGGAACAGTCGAACGAGTCTGGGCCTTCGTTGCCCAGCACGTAAGGATCGCCCAACTGCGCAAGCGCAATCGCGAGAAACGTCTGAATGCGCGGGTCACTTACATCGGGCAGGTCGGGCAGATCAGGCGAGTAGTCGTCATTGATCTGCTTCAAACCCAGAATATCATACCGCAGCTGAGTATAGTCGGTTATGGATACGGTGCCGTCACCGTTGACATCAGCAGCGCTGTGAAACACACCGTTAAGCGGCTGGAGCGACAGGATATCATAACGTGTGAGCGTATAGTCGGAGATGGTGATTAGTCCGTCGCCGTTCACATCACCGTTAACAATAATCGCCAGCCGGTCACTCTCGCTCCCTTCTACCATGAGCACCGCAGCCATCCCGGTCGCCACGTTACCGCTGGTAACCTCCGTTTCTCCACGGTACACACGTACGGCAGATCCATTGTACAGGTTGGCCTGGAATTTATCCACCGCGGTAAATTTGGCTACGTTGGAAATCATACCGTCGGCAATCCTGTATTTCAGGGACGCGATCTTGCTGTTCGTCACGGTCACCGCGCACTCCGCATGGATGCTGCCATCGGCGGCAGACGCCCGGATGATGGTTTCACCCTCCGCAAGGGCCATGACTTCGCCCTCTTCTGATACGGTAGCGACCGCCGGGTTATCTGAGCTCCAGACGACCAACCTGTCGGTCGCGTCGGCTGGCTCCACAGTGGGCGTAAGCTGTGTCGGCTGCGTCGGGACGAGCAACAGGCTCGTAGTATTGAGCGTAATGCCCGTTACTGGTATGGTCGTATCGGCAAAGGCAGTTCCGTGCACCAAAACCCCGAGCAGCATGACTGCCGCCAGCGCAAGGCCTGTCCTCCGAAACGCTTTGCTTTTTTTCATACCACTACCCCCCCATACCTGTACGCTGTCCGAAATCCAGAAGAACCGGGCTGCGGAGCTTATCTGTAACGTTACACCTCCGTGATTATACAAATACCCTGCGTCCATGGCTCAGCATTTCGTCGTACCAGCCTTCCACACGGCAGATCACGACATAGCCATAGGTCGAGCTCGCATGAATGTGATAGCCGTTGCCGAGATAGATGCCGATGTGGCCAATATGGTCACCGTCGTCCGGGGTGTCCGAATAATAAAACATCAGATCTCCCGGCTGCAGCTCAGTCTTGTCCACATACAGCCAATCCGACCGACGGCTGTATGTATCCGCCGTGCTGCGCCCGATGCGGTATCCCGCCTGTGTCAGGCCGTAATAGATAAGGCCGGAACAATCGAATCCGGTTGCACCCTCATCGCCCCAGATATACGGTTTGCCCTGTTTGGCCAGCACCGCATCAAGGAATGTGCGGATGCGCGGGTCGCTCACCTCGGGCAGGTCGGGCAGGGTACTGGTAATCTTCTTCAGGCCAAGAACGTCCCAGCGGATTGCCGTATAATCAAGTATATCGGCCTTGCCATCCCTGTTTGCATCCGCGGCTTTGACATAAGCGCCTTCCAAACTGCTGAGGTTGAGAATAAACCACCGCATTTTTGTATAGTCCAGTATGCTGACGTCACCGGTTCCGTCCACATCGCCGGATATGATCACCGTCCGCTCATCCCGCAACACACCGCCCACGTAGAGCCTGACCTTCATACCGGTACCTACTCTGCAGTCGCCGCAGGGCGCACCCGCCGCATCAAAGACGCGGATATCCGCGCGGTCATTTTTAAAATTCGTAACGAGTATATCCCTCAGCGTATACCCGGCAACGCCGAGCACGTAATTATCTTCCAAAGCATAGATACCTGTCGACAGCTTGTCCGGTTTCACGTTTACCGTGCACGTGGCGGTAAATCCGCCGTCCGAAGTCGTCACCATAATATTCGCCGTGCCGATGGCTGCCGCGGTTACCATACCGTCCACCACAGTCACCACGGATTCGTTATCCGAGGCCCACGTGAGGGCGGGGTTTACAGCATCTGAAGGCTCCACCGTTGCACCCAAATTAAGAACGTCGCCCAGGCAAATGTCCACGCTGTCCTTGCCGAGTGAAACTCCGGTAACCGCGATGGGTGACTGCGGATCATAGCTCACCGAGCAGCCAGCTCCCTGCAGAGCCGTTATCACAGCCATGTCGTCGCTGCCCGCTGTAAGGTCCAGATAGTTATGCGACACATCCAGCGACTCAAGCGGCAGTGCCGCAAGCGGGGATATATCGCGGACTCGGTTTCCCGAAAGATCGATCCATGAGATATGGGTCAGATACTGCATCCCCGAAACGTCCGTGATTCCGGCGTCATGCAGCACCAGCCCGCCTTCCATGGCTGCCAGTTCGCCTTCGCTCAGCACTCCATCGCCGTTTGCGTCCACTCCCGGCATGGAGAGTAGCACGGCGTTCAGTGCGCTGTCCGCAAAAACCACCGGGTCGCCAGCGCCTGCAAAAGCCGTTTGAGACAACACAAAAGCGATTGTGCCAATTGTCGCAATCGCGATACAGATACGCTGAAGCGTTTTCGGTTTTCTCCTCATTCCCGCCACCCTTGACCAGTTGTTTAAAATCACTGTGTATCATTCTGCAGCCCTTGCTGCTGTGCGACACGGTTTCTTCCCGGAAAATATCCGCCTACGAAATATGCTGCAGCCCCAGAATATGATACCGCATCTGCGTATAATCGGTTATCGCAGTGGATCCATCACCATTTACATCGCCTGCAAGTAGATAAGCGCCTTCAAGCGGTTGCAGATTCAGCAAGCCATACCGCAGGCGTGTATAATCGGTTATCGCGATGACACCGTCCCCGTTCACATCGCCCTTTACCACCAACGTCAGCCTGTCGGTCTCTACGCTGTCCGTCAGCAGCACGACATACATGCCGGTTGCTACAATGCCTTCCGTAACCGGTGTCCCGTCCGCTTTGTATACGCGCAGATTCGCCGCGTCGTTGCTGAGGTTCGCCAAGAGTTGCGCAACGGTCGTATTCTCTGATACGCCCTTGATATACGTGGTGGTGATGGTATATTTCGTAGACGTGATGCCGTTCGATTTCACCGTTACGGCGCATGTCGCCGTATAGCCACCCTCCGCCGTTGTGACCGTGATGTTCGCTGTGCCTTCGGCCTGTCCCGTTACCACACCATTGTTCACAGTGGCCACAGCCGTGTTGTCGGACGCCCAGGACACCGCCCTGTTCACCGCGGTGGAAGGCGCGACCGCGGGCGTAAGCGTCAGCGTCCCGCCGGGTGTGAGCGTCGGGGCCGTCATATCCAGTGAGACGCCAGTCACATGCTTTTGCACCATAGGCGAGTCAAGGGTGATATAGCTGGCGTACACATACGCCACCCCACCCAGATAGCTGATCTGGTGCCAGCTCGATGTATAGAAATCATCCGTTACCTCCACGCGCGCACCATCCGGCAGTACGCCAAGGATGGTAGACGAGGTATTGGCTGAAGCCCGCACGTTGAGCGGGGTATCGGTTACCACAGTCGCGTTGGAGTAATCATACCACGCGACATCCGTCAGCGTGGGCTTGGTAAAGCTCATCGTAGTCAGCACCGTGTTGGGGTAATAGAACCCAAGGATTGTGCCATAGGTCTGGCCGCCGCCGCCCTCTGATACCGGCTTTGCGCGCTGCTGTGCCCCACGCTGAGACAGACCCAGACCATGTCCGAAACGACGCATCGAGAGGTTGAATGCGACCACCACGTCGCCGACACCGTAAACTGGCTCCACAACGTAGATGCCGAGGCTGGCGCTGAAGAACGCCGTACCGCCTTCTGAACTGCAAAGGTTGCGCATATCGAATGTGACATCGGTCACGGCGGCCGGTGTGCCTCCCACCGATACGGTGTAATCACCGGTGGCCATTATCTTGTCCACGCACTCATTGACGCCATTCCACGGCATGAGACTGTGGTCCTGCCCGCTGGATGTATCATAGGTGTTTGTGGAAAGGTCCGTCACACCCGTAATCGTAAAATCGTTTGCACTGGTTACGCCATAGGCCGAAAGCTGTCCGCTGGCGTATATCGCCTGACGCATAACGGCGAGCGCTTTATCCGTATCGATGGTACCGCTTACATTGGTTGATGAGGTAACGGGGTGATCCGCGTCGATAGCGACCGGCAGCGTGATCGTCTCATAACGGCTGGAAGGGTTGGCAATGTCGTATGGGTCGTAGTCAATCCGGTAATAGGTCCAGTCCTTGCTTGTGGGACCCCAGCGATGGTACGGCAGTTCTGTCCACCCGCCATTGGACGCGGAGTAGTAGCAGTCGATAATGGTGCTGCCCGACATGAGGACTTGTCCTGCCGTGGCGTTCACAGCCGCGATCGCGTTCGTGGCGGATGAGTCGTAGCCCTTGTACACCTGGTCATTGGACGAGGTGTCAGTGAGATCGTAAGCGCCGGAGCCACCCATGCGCTTCACCGCATAGTTGCGCGCGGCAACCGCCTGAGACTTGAGTGCCTCCAGATACCATGAGTCGCTCATCTCATACGGCACAACGCCGTAAAGATAATCTTCCAGATCAATGTTGTTAACCGCCACCAAGTTCCCGCTGCTGATCGAAAAAGTGATGCCGCCCAGATAATGCTGATAGCCGTACAGCGAATTGTTGAGGTACAGGGTGTTTTCCCGACCGGAGGAAGCGGTATGCTCCACCAGCGTAATCGAACTGCCCGAAGCGACGAGAGTGCTGCCCCAATATAGGCTGACATTGCTTCCAGCCACTTTGACGGTATAGGTCTGATGTTCCAGCACCGTATCCCCTACGGTGTAGTTGCCATCTACATGGAAGGAGAATGAAGTGACGCTGCCGATCGACAACTTGACGCGTACAATGCTGCTTTGTGCCGCCGCTTCGGCGTCCGAAGGCAAGGCTGTGATCATGGTCACAACCATACAGATGCTGAGTATAAATGCTAAAACCCTTCGCCGCATGCTTTTCTCCCGTCCGGGAACTGCCGGTTTGATATTTGTAATAAACACGCAATATAATTGTAACAATTACAACAATACTTATACCATATATCCCACCATATGTACAGTTTAAAACGCAAAAAAGGAAAAAACAAATTATTTCTTTTTAGGTTGCTTTCTTAAAATCATCGGAATATAATAGCATATAGACAGTTATCTATATCATAGATGCTTGTCTATATATTCTCTCCAAAGGAGGACGGCTATGACACATGGATATGCGGAATACATACCGGTTTTAAAAGCCCTTGCAGATGAAACACGGCTGAAGATCATCGACATGCTCAGCTGCGGCGAGCTCTGTGCATGCAAAATACTCGAGCAGTTTTCCATCACACAGCCCACGCTTTCTTATCATATGAAAATACTTACCGAATGCGGTATCGTGCTGGCCCGCCGGGATGGCGCCTGGATGCATTACAGCCTCTGCAGGGAGCGTGCCGACGAGTTGACAGAATACCTTGAAATGCTGATGTCTCCCAAGCCCGACTGTATCTGCACGAAAGGGGGCTGCTGCGATGGAAAAGAATAGCGGCATCGGTTTTTTTGAGAAGTACCTCTCGTTATGGGTGCTGCTCTGTATGGCCGCGGGTATCGCTGTCGGCCTCTGGTTACCCGGTGTGCGCGACTTTCTGGGACAGTTCGAATATTATAACGTATCCATCCCTGTCGCCGTGCTCATCTGGCTCATGATTTATCCCATGATGCTCAAGGTGGACTTCGCCGGGATCAAAAATGTGGGGCGCAATCCCAAAGGCCTTATCATTACATGGACCACAAACTGGCTGGTCAAACCGTTCACGATGTTCGGATTGGCTTATCTGTTTTTCTTCATTATATTTAAGGCATTGATTCCTGCCGAAACCGCGAAGGATTATCTCGCCGGCGCAATTCTGTTGGGCGCCGCGCCATGCACCGCAATGGTGTTCGTATGGAGCCACCTCACAAAAGGCAACCCCGCCCACACACTCGTACAGGTGGCCACCAATGACCTTATCATCCTGCCCGCCTTTGCACCCATCGTGGGGCTGCTGTTCCTGTGGGGTGGTATCGAGACGCAGGGCAGCGTGCAGGTACCATGGGCGACGCTGTTTCTTTCCGTCGCGCTGTTCGTCGTCATTCCGCTGGGAGCCGGATGGCTCACGCGCAGCATCATCACCCGCAAAAAGGGCAAAGAGTATCTGGAGCAGAAGTTCATCCCAAAGTTCAACAACGTTACGGTCATCGGACTGCTGCTGACGCTCGTGATCATATTTTCGTTCCAGGGTGAAACGATCGTATCGGAACCGGTGGATATCCTGCTAATCGCGGTGCCGCTTATCATTCAGACGTTCCTGATCTTTTTCATCGCGTACCTTTGGAGCAGGGCATGGAAGCTGCCGCACAACATCGCTTCCCCCGCAGCGATGATCGGTGCGAGTAACTTTTTCGAGCTTGCGGTGGCGGTAGCCATATCGGTGTTCGGGCTCAAGTCGCCCGTGGCGCTCGCTACAATTGTGGGCGTGCTCGTGGAAGTACCCGTGATGCTGACTTTGGTACGCATCGCGAATAAAACGGCACACTGGTTCCAACAAATTGAGAAACAGCCTGACAATGAGGCTGCCCAGGAGGATTTAACCCATGGTGGTATTTGAATGGCTGAACGACCAACTGCTTAAAATGCAGTGGCTCAGCGATATATTTCGGTGGTTGGTAGGCGATGTATTCGGCCTTAACGTGCAGGAGCGTGTGGGCGGCAGCATCCACTTTTTCCTGTATGACACAGTCAAGATATTCATCCTGCTGTCCGTATTGATATTCATCATATCGTATGTGCAGAGCCACTTTCCGCCCGAACGTACGAAAAAGATATTGGGCCGCTTCCACGGCGTCGGTGCAAATGTTTTAGGTGCGCTGCTCGGCACGGTCACGCCTTTCTGCTCGTGCTCGTCGATTCCGCTGTTCATCGGCTTTACGAGCGCCGGGCTGCCTATTGGCGTCACATTCTCGTTCCTCATTTCCTCGCCGCTTGTTGACCTCGCCTCGCTGCTGCTGCTTGCGAGCATATTCAATTGGAAGGTCGCGATCGCATATGTTGTCGTCGGAGTTATACTGGCTGTGGTGGGTGGTTCGCTGATCAGCGCTTTCAAACTGGAGAAATATGTAGAGCCGTTTGTGTTTCAGAATCAAATGGCCGAGATCGACGCGCCCGAGATGACGCGCAAGGATCGGCTTGTCTTCGCGAAGGATCAGGTACTCGCCATCATCCGCAAGGTGTGGCTGTACATCCTCATCGGGGTTGCCATTGGCGCGGCTATACACAACTGGATTCCGGAGGACATCATCGCAGCGGTTTTAGGGCAGCAGAACGCGTTTTCCGTATTTATCGCCACCGGCGTAGGCGTCCCCATGTACGCAGACATCTTTGGCACGCTGCCCATCGCCGAGGCGCTCGTCGGCAAGGGCGTTGGCATCGGCACGGTGCTGTCGTTCATGATGGCGGTAACGGCATTGTCTCTGCCGTCGATGATCATGCTGAAAAAAGTGGTCAAAACGAAGCTTCTGCTGATCTTCGCGGGCATCGTGGTGGCTGGTATCCTGATTATCGGCTATGCATTCAACGCGCTGGGGCCCCTGTTGGTGTAAGCTTTATACCAGCATCGAGACTTAGGATAAACAAGGAGGCAATTTATGAGCATACCCAAGGTCGCATTCATTTGCGTACACAACTCGTGCCGTTCCCAGATGGCCGAGGCGATATCGAAACTGCTGGCTTCAGATACATATGAAGCATATTCCGCGGGCACGGAGACCAAGCCTCACATCAATCCGGACGCCGTAGCCCTCATCAAAGAACGCTACGGCGTGGATATGGAGCAAACGCAATATTCCAAGCTGATCTCGGAGCTTCCGCCCTTGGATGTGGTCATCACCATGGGCTGCAACGTATCCTGTCCGTACCTGCCCAGCCGCTACCGTGAGGACTGGGGGCTGGATGACCCCACCGGTCAGGGCAGGAAGGCTTTTGAACGCACGGCGGACATCATCGAGCGCAAAGTGCTGGAATTGAAACTAAAAATCAACGATATACTGAAGGAGAAATAACGATGGCAAAAGCATGGTATCCGATGATCAACTATGAGAACTGCATCGAATGCGGCGTGTGTGTGGATATGTGTTCCCACGGTGTGTACGACAAGGTGAAAAGCCCGCGGCCTGTAGTGATATACCCGGATGGCTGCGTGCAAGGCTGCAAGGGTTGCGGCAGCCAGTGTCCTGCCGACGCGATTGAATACTTCGGCGACACCGAGGGGTCTGCCGTTGGCGGATGCGGTTGTGGCTGCGGGTGTGACGAAAACGACAGTCGCTGCGATTGCGGCAATTGAAGAAAGGAGATAATTCGATGGAGATTAAGATTTTGGGTTCCGGATGCGCGACATGCCACAAACTGCACGAGTCGGTCAAGCAGGCTGTAAAGGAGCTCGGCGTGGACGCGCAGGTTCTATACATTACAGACATGGCGGAGATCATTAAGGCGGGCATCATGCATACGCCTGGCCTGATAATGAACGGCAAAGTGAAGGCAATGGGCCGTGTGCCCTCCGTCAAAGAGCTTAAAGGCATGATCTCGGACGAGATGTAAGTTCTCTCATTGAGGAGGCATTGATGCAAACATTAATAATCGAATGGCGGCATTTCGATACAGAAGGAGAAACCTGTGAGCGCTGCTATGATACTGGCGAGAACCTCGCGAGTGAAATCAAAAGGCTGAAACGGGCTTTGGAGCCCAAAGGTGTTGAGATTACGCTGACCGAAACCCTGCTGGATGGAGGGCAGATACCGCAATCCAACACGATCCTGTTCAATGGAGCCCCGATTGAAGATCTGCTCGGAATCAAGGTGTCGGAAAACTATTGCGCCTCCTGTACTTCCCTCACCGGGAAGGATACCTTTTGCCGGACGATCTTTTTTGAGGGCAATGAATATGAGGACATTCCGGCAAAGGCGATTCGTCAGGCAGCTTACAAGGTGCTGGGACTGGAATTGCCGGGGCCGGAATCATCGGAAAAGCGCGGATGCTGTTGCGGCGGCAATTGCAGTTGCTGAGAAATTATAATAGAAGCCGAGATCCGGTTGTTCAACAGCCGCCCTTTGTTTACGGGCGGTTGTTTGATTTCAGGCGTATATATTCATGGTGCATAGCGTGCAGCAAAGGTGTATGATACGGATGACAGAATTTGATATGTTTTGCGGAGGTTGAGATGGCCCGATATGCTTCTGAGGTTTATAAGAGTGCGGAAAGTGAAAAGCTGCTGAAAGCCCTGTATCAAAAGCATCTGGAAAAGATCAGCGTCCCTTATGCCGAGCTTACCATCGATACGCGATTCGGCGCAACACATATCGTCCGATACGGCTATCCGGATGGAATACCGGTGCTGGGGTTCCACGGAGGCAACAGCACGAATCCTTACAGTCTGCGCCCCTTTACCCAGTATGCAGACCTGAATGCGATCAATTTTATCGTGCCGGATACGATCGGCAACATCGGTCTGAGTGCCGACCGAAGGTTGAGCCACCGATCACTGGATTACGGAAAATGGGCTGCCGACGTCTGCGACGCGCTGTCGCTGGACCGTATCGCCGTATTCGGCGGTTCTTACGGCGCCGGCATCGCATTGCGCTTCGCTGCCTTTGCGCCGCAGCGAATCACACGGATGATGCTGATGGTCCCCTCAGGTATCGCCAACGCCTCTCCGATTCAAATGATGAGGATTGCCCTGCCCACAGTGGCCTTTATGATAAAGCCGGGCGACAACCGGCATCTTGCCCGTGCGGTCCGTCCACTGATGCCGGTTTACGATGAGGAATTTCTGGAGATGACACGGGCCGCGGTGCTGCACACCCGTTTTGAGATGGTGATGCCGAGAAACGCGACGGCAAAGGAACTGAACGCGCTCTCCGCACCGGTATACATCATTGCCGAAAAGCACGATCTGCTGTTTCCGGGAGAAAAAGTGATCGCGCGGGCAAAGCATATCTTCCTCAATCTTGCCGGGACCATGCTGCTTGAAACGGGCGGTCATGGCGCGTTCCTTCACGATCTGGGGAAAAGGCCGGACTTCTTTAATGTTATCAACAACTTCTTTATTGAGGCTCGGTAAACGCTTATTCCCCAGAAGCAGCCTTTTGCCTGTTTGCGGATTCTATCGGCGATTCGATGATCGTAGAGTATTGGGATGGTGAGTTGATACGGTGCAACCCGAAGAGGATTATCAGATCTCGTCCAACTTCGTGGCATATGACGAGCTGAATATCGGCGAAGGCTTCACCGAATCCGAGCGCTATGACGCGGTGCAGGCACGCATCGAACAGGGAGACGGAATGCTGCCAAAGATGATGCGGCAGCGCTGTTGGCTGAGATCGGTGCCCGCGACGGTGACACGGATAAGCTGCAGTGGTCTGTCGTATACGCCCTGACTCAACTGGACGGGCTTATATTTGCAAACCGCAATTCGGACAACATCATGGATTTTTCTCTGGTTAATTAGTAGCATAGCCCAATTAAAAACACTCCCGGCGATTTACCGCAGGGAGTGTTTCTCTATATCAGTTGGTCCAGTTACCTTATTACAGCTTCGCGCCGCAGTCCCGGCAAAACTTTGTTCCGGGCGGGTTTTCACAGCCGCAGGACGTGCATTTGGCAGACGTCTCCCCCAGCTTCGTACCGCAGTCGCGGCAGAACTTGGTGCCTGGCGGATTTTCTGTACCGCATTTCGGACATTTCGTGGACACCGGTGCCTCCAGCTTTGCGCCACATTCGCAGCAGAATTTGGTTCCGGGTTCATTCTCTGCGCCGCAGCTCTTGCATATGCGCGCTTCCCGCTCCATCTGCTCTGCACGTTTCTGATCCTCAGCGGCACGCTGCGCGGCTTCCGCTTCGGCACGTTTGCGACCAACCTGCTGATCGATTTGGGTAGCTTCCTCGCACAGCTCGGCAAACTCCGAATAGCGTCCACCATTTTGGTTGGCTTCGTACACTGCCTCACCAATGCGCACGAACACATCGCGTTTCTTCTTTTCCATTTCATTCAGGTCGGTTTTCAGCAGGAACGCGTTCATCGAGGCGTCCTTCTTGGCTTCTTCGCCCATGAGCGGCTGCATCCCTTTGATCAGCCCGCCAAGGCCGCTTAGAAAATCGCTCATCGTATGCCCCCTTAATGATTTGCTTCCATTATATACCGACCGACGTTTTCAGGCAAGGGCGCATGGCGGATTATCCCTGCTTTTACTGCTCCAGCCCAATGCACATTGCCTGACGCACGGTTGCCGCGCGCAGTGCCTGCACATCTTCCACCATGTGCGCAAAAACGCCGGAATTAAACAGTGAAACAAAACCGTGCAGGATGATCCATGCCTGCACGACGCGCTCTGTAGGGATGGGACGGCCTACCGCCTGTTCCGCAAGCTCTGCCACAAGGCTTGCAACACACTTCGATACGCGCGCCGCTTCCTGCGCTGCTGCGGCTTCGCGAGGGTCGGTATATTCCCGGCACTCCGGATAATCACTCGCAAACATGATGCAGTAATATCCCTTATCCTCAATGCCAAAACGGATGTATTCATCCGCGGCGGTTTTCAGCTTCTCAACAGGGTCTGCTGCTTCCTTAGTGCGTTGAGACATGCCCTCAAACAGCCGGTTGAAACCCGTCACGAGCAGTGATAGAAAAAGATCGTCCTTGCTGGAAAAATACCGGTAAATCGTCGTGGCAGTCACCCCGAGGCCTTCTGCCAGCTTGCGCATGGAAAGGCACTTAAACCCTTTTTGTTCTGTAAGCCGCTGTGCCTGAGCGAGTATGCGCTGCCTCTCCCGCTCCACACCCTGCACATCCATTGCTTTCCTTGCCATATGCCCCTCCTTTTACCGGCCTATCATATAGCAATTTAAAAACCTCCGCAATATACTGTAATGTTACCAATTTTTCCCGTCAATGCGCTCCATTCATGAACAAGCCGTAAATTTCGGGTCTGAAGATTGTGGAACCTCAGCCATCATGGTATATTTGTGGCGGGAGAAAGCCATGTTCGGATATGTACAGCCCTTGAAACCCGAGCTTAAGGTCAAGGAAAACGAAGCATATAAGGGCTATTATTGCGGCCTGTGCAAGGCCATAAAAGAAAATTATACGAATGCGGCGCGGTTTATGTTAAACTACGACTGCGCCACGCTGATGCTGCTTTTTTCATCGATGAGCGGCGAAGCGCCCGAGGTGCGCCGCGAGACCTGTATCGTCAGCCCGCTTAAGAAAAAGACGATCATATCCTCGCGGGAAGCTGCCTATGCGGCTGCTGTAAACGTTCTGTTGGGGTGCGCAAAAATCGCGGACAACGCAGCGGATGAGCATAGCCTTGCGGCAAAGCTGCTGCTGGTTTTCTACCGGCGGGTGCAGCGCCATGCAGCTGCGGACTACGGCGAGCTCGCGGACGTGTTTGCGCAGCGCCTTTCCGCGCTGTCCGCATTGGAGAGGCAGGGCTGCACAGAGATCGACGCGGTTTCAGCGGAGTTCGGACAACTGCTTGCTGCAGCGTTCTCGCTGGCGCCGTATGAATTTTTAGACGAGACCTCGCGCCGGGCGCTGTGGCATTTTGGCTATAACCTCGGGCGCTGGATCTATATCGCCGACGCGGCGGACGATTTGGAAAAGGACGCAAAGGCGAAAAACTATAACGTGTTTCTCACGCGGCCCCAGGGGGATATCGTGACGTTGCGGCAGGAGATCCTGGAGGACGCGCAGTTCAACCTGCATTACTCGCTGGCCGAGGCTTGCAAGGCATATGAGCTGCTCGATGTCAAAAGGGACAAGCCGCTGCTGGATAACATCATGTATCTGGGGTTGGCAAGGAAAACACAAGAGGTGCTGAAGGGAAAAGCTAATGGATCCGTATAAAGTATTGGGGGTCAGCCCGTCCGCTTCGGACGATGAGATCAAATCCGCGTACCGACAGCTGGCGAAGAAATACCATCCGGACCGCTACCGGGGGCATGATCTGCAGGATCTCGCGGGCGAGAAACTAAAACAGATCAACGAAGCGTACGATACGATTCAGAAGGAACGTCAGAGCGGCCATTACAGCAACAATGGTTCCGACGGTTATTCGAGGTCGTATGACGGCTCTTATTCGCGTTCATACTCGGAACCACGGGGCGGCTCGTCTCAGTTCGCGGAGGTGCGCCGCGCCGTGCAGACTGGCGATTTGTCCCGCGCGGACGCGTTGCTGGACGCCATGAGTGACCGCAGCGCGGAATGGCATTACTGGAAGGGCGTCGTGCTGCAGCGCAAGGGCTGGTACGCAGGTGCGCGTCAGCACTACGGCACAGCGTGCAGCATGGACCCCGGCAACGCCGATTACGCCGCCGCGTTCAACAGTGTCAACCATACCGCCCGCGGCTATGGCCAGCAGTATTATGGCAATCAAGGTTCGGGCAGCGATGCTTGCAGCTGCTGCGGCAGTCTGATCTGCGCCGACTGCTGCTGCGAGGCATGCGGCGGGGACTGCATCCCCTGCTGCTGATTTTGAAAGGAATTATAACGATATGAACCGGAGGGACCGCCATGCCGCGCTTTAAACGTTCCGCCCACCGCGTGAGCCTGACGGCGATGTTCGCTTCGATGTCGCTGCTGTTTTTATACCTTGCGTCCATCCTGCCCACCATGAACATTTCGATGTTCTTCTTAAGCTCGGTGTTTGTGATGGGACTCGTGCTTGAAGAGGAGATTGGCCTCGCATTTATGATGTTCGCGGCGGTTTCGCTGCTCTCGTTGCTGATCCTGCCTAACCGACTGCTCGTCATCCCCTACGTGATATTCTTCGGGCATTATGGCATCGGCAAGTACTATATCGAAACCGGCATCCGCGACAGGATCATCCGCTATATTGTCAAACTGTTATATTATAATGTTGCGCTCGTACTGATCTACATCATTACGCTGCTTGTGGGCACGGACGTGCTCTCGGACGTGATGTATTTCAACGTACCGCTCTACTTCCTCATCCCGCTGGCTGAGGTCGCGTTTGTCCTGTACGACTTCCTGTTTACCAAGGTCACGGCGTATTACTTCAACCATGTCCGCCGCCTGCTGATGAAAGGCTAAGTCCTGTCGTGTGTCAGGGCGCTGTTGCCCCAGATGGGGATGGCGTCGCCCAGATAAGTGGGCTCCGGCTGCCAGACACTCACATAAAAACAGTCCTTTACGCGGGCCAGCGATTCACGAAGCGCCTGCGTCTTTTCATTTCCGTAAATATGCAGATCGGCATCTACGCCATAGGCGTCCAGCCCCAGCCTGCGCGCGTCGTATATAGCGCGGTACAGGTTCACCTGCTGCGTCACGATGATGACGCTTTTTACGCAGAATATATCCCGCGCACGGTACATGCTCTCGTAAGTGGAAAAACCCGCGTGGTCCAGGAAGATGTCCTCCTTTGGCACGCCATGCTGCAGGGCGTAGTCCATCATCGCGTTGACTTCATCATAATCCCTGCGGCCATGGTCGCCCGAGAGCAGCAGCCGTTTGGCCCTGCCTGCCTCATAAAGCGCGATCGCGGTATCCATACGGTCCTGCAGTACGCCTGAAAGCTGCTCGTTGTCATGCACCAGCGCGCCTAAAACCAATACGCAGTCCGCCTGCGGCAAGCTCTCCGCCTCGTCCGCTTCAACCGTGTACTGCGCCGCGTAGCGCACCATGCCGGCGTTGATCTCCCAGATGCCGCCGAGTGCCAGCAGTGCAACACAGAACAGCGCTTCTAGCCATATCCACCGCTGCCTGACCCTGCGCATTGTTCAACCCTCCCCGCTGCCGTCCGCGAGTTGGAGGATGTAATAGCCGCGTTTTGTCGTTACGGTATAGTTTGTCGTCACCGACTGCATCGTTCCATTGGCATCCGGCTGTGCGGTGGTCTGCGACTGGACGACGTGAGTGTTGCCGTAAAACTCATAATGGCAGGAGAGTGTGGAGTCGATACTGTTGACGGTAATGAAATCAGCAAAGTCCTGCGCGGCGCTGTCCTGCGTCAGCCCCACCTGCGCCGCCAGATCGATCGTATCATCGTCGAAATAATAGTACGCCTGGTCCGTCACGCGCGTACCCGAAAGCGTGTCGACGCTGACCGATACAAGCCGATCATAGGCCCCAGTGGACGCGGACATGGCAAACTGCGCGCGCAGCTGTGCGTTATGCAGCAGGTACAGCACTGTCAGGTACTGCTGCTTCTCCCCGTCGTCCGTGAAGTATACCATAGGGTATGTCACCTTGCGAGCCGAATAATGGATCCCAGAAAGGTCCTCGACGCCCCGGTAAAAGCCGAGTGAGCCCGTATCCTCATCATAGGAGTACTGCCGGATGATGGTATGGTATTGATCGAGCAGCTGCCCCGGATCGTCCTGATCGTGGATCATGATCGTATTGCCTGCGCTGTCGGTCGCTTCCTTATAGATTTCGTGCTCGTAGAACTGGCCCCCTCGGCTGCCCGTACCCGTCATCACGCTAACCTCATCGTACCATGTGATGGTCTTTACGCCGCCTTCCACATGAACGATCGCCAGTACCTCGTCACTGCTGTCCTTGATTGCGTAGTCTCCGTCCTCGTTGACCAGCGATTTCAGTATATCCGGGTCGCGGTTGACCGGTATTTGAATGGCAAACGGCATGATCACCAGCGCGGCTATAATCGCAGCAACGATCAACGTTCTCAGCGCCAGCCCTAACTGATGGCGAAACTGGGCGCCTCGGAAATGCTTGCGCGCCAGATAACGCGCCGTGGAGCCGCTCACCGGCTTTTCCTCACCGCAGCGCTCGCACACGCTTACGTAGCTTACGCGCGCGGGTATGGTGCGGATGCCGAATACGACCGGATACCGGACCTTCTTGTCCATACGGAATTTGACGTTCTTGCACGCACGGCATTTGTCGCTCGTGAACCTTCCGAGGCTGGTGGTTCTTTCCCGTGTACCGAATCTCATCAGCGTTCCCCCTGTGCGTGATTTTGCGGCTTCTGCCGCTGTCTGATTGTACCATACATCTTCACATTCGTCTGTGAATAATCATGGAATATGGAGGTGGATTATGCCGCTTTATCCGATGAGGTTCTCTGTAACGCCCGAAAAAAATGATCGCATCGAGGCAGTGGTGACGCTGCCCGAGGAACCGCGCAGCATTCTGCACGGTACCGTATACGACGCGGAAGGCTCCCGAGTGAAGGACGCAATCGTTCGGCTTTTCCTCTGCGCGGACGATAAGCAGACCCCTGCGGGTGATACGTTCACCGACGCGGACGGCGAGTTCGTTTTCGGCCCGCTGCTGTGCGAGAAGCGCTACATGGTCAAGGTTTACATAAGCGGCACGCTGCTGCGTGAAGTCACCGTCCGCCCAGTCAAAAAACGGACAGGTTAACCGCCCGCAGCAGACGCTTCCGCGCCGTTTCTCTCTTCCTCTTAAATCAGGGGCTTTTTGCCCCAATTTTTTCTTAAGTTTACCCTCCAAAATACCGATAACGATAGTAGCGGATAGGATGTCTGCATTTCGCGCAGGGAAGCGTGTTATTTCCTGTTGCGAAATGCGCCGCCGGATGATGCGGAAGGAGGGCGTATTTTGCAAAATAGTGTACTTAGCGTTCTGCTCGAGAAAACCCTTCAGCACGGCGCAACTGACCTGCACATTTGCGTGGGCGCAGCCCCAATGATGCGGGTGAATTCCCGACTGCAAAAAATACCGGATACGGACGTTTTAGGCCCGGACGACGTGCAACGCATCGTCGTCGAGAGCCTCAGTGAAGCCCGGCTGGCCCAGCTGCAACGCGACAAGGTCATCGACTTTTCGTACTCCATGCACGGCTTCGGCCGGTTCCGTTGCAATTTCTATATGCAGCGCGGCACCTATGCCGTTGCGATTCGCATGCTGCCGCTTTCCATTCCCCCGTTCGAGTCATTGAACCTGCCAGAGACAGTGATGCGGTTCACGCGCCGGAACAACGGTCTCGTACTCTGCACGGGTGCTACAGGCTGCGGCAAGTCGACCACGCTCGCCAGCCTGATCGATACCATCAACCGCGACAACGACTACCACATCCTCACGATTGAGGACCCGGTGGAGTATTTGCACAGCCACCAGCGCAGTATCGTCACCCAGCGTGAGATCGGCGAGGACGCGCCTTCGTTTGCGTCGGCGCTGCGCAGCGCCCTGCGCGAGGACCCGGACGTCATCATGGTGGGCGAGATGCGCGACAAGGAGACCATGGCCATCGCGCTTTCCGCCGCGGAGACCGGGCATCTCGTATTCTCCACGCTGCATACGGTGGGCGCGGTCAAAACCATCGACCGCATCCTCGACTCCTTCCCCGCCGACCAACAGAATCAGGTGCGCAGCCAGCTTGCCACGGTGCTTGAAGGCATCGTCTGTCAGCAGCTGCTCCCCAAAAAGAGCGGTGACGGCCTTATCCCCGCATGCGAGGTTCTCGTGGCCACCCCCGCGGTGCGCAACATGATCCGCGAGGAGAAGCATTTCCAGATCCACAATATCATCCAGACCGGCAGGGACTCCGGCATGGTGTCCATGGAGCGCAGCCTCTCGGAGCTCGCGGCATCTGGGATGATCGATGAGATATACGCCAAATACAAGGCTCAGGACGTACGGCTGTTTGAGCAGTATCTGAGCCTCAATAAGCATTAGGAGTGCCTATGAGCAAGGAACTTTCGGGCAAGGAGCTTTCATCCCTCTCTCGCCAGCTTGCGCTGGTGATGGACTCGGAGCTGTCGCTTCAGGAGGGCATGGCGCTCGTGAGCGCACAGACCCAGTCCAAGGCGGTGCAGCTGCTGCTGTCCCGGGTCACCGTGCGACTCAACGAGGGACAATCCTTAGCCGACGCATTTGCGCAGGAAAAACGCTGCCTGCCGGAATTCTATATCGAGATGGTCCGCATGGGCGAGCAGAGCGGTAACATGGACAAGGTGTTAAACCGCCTCGCGGACTCGTATGACAAGGACGCCGAGGTCTCCGGCAAAGTGATGTCCGCGGTCACCTACCCCATCATCCTGTCTGTGCTGATGGTGTGCGTGATCGTGCTGCTGATCGTTGAGGTGCTGCCCATGTTCGAGGAGGTGCTGGCCTCGCTCGGCGGGCAGATGCCCGGCATCACCCGTGCGCTGCTGGATATTGGCCGGTTCATCGGCGACTACTTCTACATCGTCATCGCGCTTATCGCCATACTGGTTATCGTGGCGGTTATGATGCGTCAGTCCCCGCGCGGCAAAGAGCGGCTGGATGGCTGGGCGCTCAGAGCCCCGATTCAGGGGCGCATTCAGCGCGACATCGCCAGCGTGCGCTTTGCGCGCGGCCTGTCACTGCTCATCAAAAGCGGCATCGGCATCGCCGAAAGCGTACAGATGGTGGCTGCTACAATGACCAATTCCTATATCCGTGTGCGGCTAAACAAGGCCGCGGCGGACATTCAAAAGGGCAAACCGTTGGGCGAAGCGATCATTTCCCTCGGCCTGTTCCCCGAGCTGCTGATGCGGGTGTTGGCTGTGGGCGAAATGACCGGCCATACGGACAATGTGCTCGACAAGACCGCCGACGTGATGGAACGCCGCCTAGACGAACGGCTGGCACGCCTCACGACTGTACTGGAGCCCGCGCTGATCATCGTACTCTCGCTGATCGTGGGCGTGGTGCTCGTGTCGGTGATTCTGCCCGTCGCGCGCATCATGAACGCTGTGGGATGAGAAGATGAAGAACGCAAAGCTGCCTTTCATCAGCCTGGTCGTCAGCCTGCTCATACTCGCGGCTGCCGCCTTGGCGCTGCTCTTTGGCCTTTCCGGCTTTACGGACAGCTATACCGGCAGGCAGGTTTCCGAGGTGCGCGACACTGTAATTTCGTACGTCGCGCAGTGCTACGCGCTGGAAGGCGCATACCCGCCCGATCTGCAGTATCTCGCGGACAATTATGGCCTGCAGCTCGACACGGAGCATTATATCTATCACTACGACATGTACGCGTCCAACATCATGCCCGACGTGCGTGTGTTTGAACGAAAGGCGGGTGAATAGCGATGTATTCGCGCAGCAAGGCGATCTCGGTGGAGATGGTCATGGTGATGTTTGTGCTCGTCGTTTTTGCGCTCGTCGTTTTTTCACTTATCAGCGCAGGCTCAAACGCTTACAGCGGTATCATTGGTGACAAGGAAAACGCACAGAGCGCACGCGTGGCCTACTCTTACATCAGTATGAAAATCAAACAGAATGACACCACAGGCTGCGTCAGCGTGGAAGAGACGGAATTCGGCAATACGCTGGTCATCTGCTCCGAGAGCAGGGAATACGTTACATACCTGTTCTGCAACGACGGCGCACTGTATGAGTGTGTGACTACGGCGGATGGCGCACCTTCCGTCGCGGCGGGCAACCGTATCACATCGCTCAAAGGGTTTTCGCTTGAACGGCAGGGCGTCTACATCAACATCACGTGCATTTGCGAAAGCGGCGGCCACCTCCTCACCGTGGAAGGCACCGTGGGGTTACGCTCATGAAGAACAACAAAGGATTTACACTCGTAGAGGTCATCATATCTATCGGAGCGCTGGGCCTCATCTGCGCGGTTCTGCTGCGGCTTTTTGTGCTCGCGGGCGATACCAACGACCGGGCTGCGCAACGGCAGGCGGCGGAGATGGCAGCCGCCTCGGCAGCCGAATCGCTGCTGTGCGCCACCACGCCGGAAGACGGCCTGATGATGCTCGGCGCGGTCGCTGTAGATGCGGACGGCAGCTACGCGGTGGACCGGGACGGCTATACCCTGCTGCTGCAGCTGACCCCCCGCGGGAATTATCCCGGCACGCTCTACGACATCTGCATACAGGCATCGCAGGATGATGAGGTGCTCGCGGAGATCAATACCGCCAAATATTATCCGGAGGAAAGCCATGATTAAGCGCGTGCTCGCGTCCAGAAAAGGCGCTTCCTCCATACTGGTCATCCTGCTGCTCGTGGTACTTGTGGTGTTCGGCATCGCGGCGCTAACCACCGCCCTTTCCGGCCTGCGGCTCGGACAAAAGGTAGCGGATTGGAACGAACAGTACTATGGTGCTGAAGCGCAGGCGTGGGAGCGTTGCGCGGAGATCGACCGCACGGTCGATACTGCTCTTTCCACCGAAACGGCAGACGCGGTGGCAGTGGAAAAAGCGCTGAGCAGACTTGATTTTGATACAACCTGTGAGCAGGCTGACGACGGCTTGCATATTTCTTATGAGGCGTGGGCGGACAGCGGAAAAGTTGGCATCCGCGCCATGTTGCTGGTCAATCTTTCGGACGGCAGCCTGACCGTGATACAGTGGCGCGAAGTTCAGCAGGAGGACGCGGCATGAGCTTGCGGGTGCGCCACAACTTCATCAGGCGTACGCTGCTCGCACTCCTCACCTGCATCGTTGCGCTGATGTGCGCATGTTCAGGCACGATTCCCGCCGTCCAAGGCGTTCAAAGCGTCGAATCCATGGCCGCTGAAGCCCCGGATGATCTTGACGCGTTGTTTGAAGCCAAGCTGCCGGGACCGGAGCTGCCTCCGGACGTCAAACCGGACGAACCCATCTGTACCGACTATACCTCCTTTGGTCTGCTGCGCATCTGTTATCAGAACAAAACGGATAAGAAGCTCAAGCTGCAGGTCATACACGGCGAGGACGGAGAGGACACCATCTACTATAACCTTGACGGTGAAGGTGAGAACGAGGACTTCTCCCTGCAGTACGGCGACGGCCAATATACGGCGCGCATCATGCAGAACATCGAAGATAACCAATACATCGCAGTGGAAGCCAAAACCTTCGATGTGATGATGGACGATGCCACCTGCGCGTACCTGAACTCCATCCAGAACGTTAATTGGAACTACGAGATGCAGCCGATTCAGGACGTGCGCTATATCGTGGCGGATTCGCTCAGCGAAACGGACGATACCCTTCAGCTCAGCACACAGGATGTGTACGGATACGTGGTGGAGCACATCCGTTATGACTCGGACAAGGTATTTAACCTGCTGTACGATTACCTGCCCGATATCGTGGATACCTATACGACGAACCTTGGCATCTGCTACGACTACGCCTCGCTGTTTGCCGCCATGCTGCGCAGCATCGGCATCCCGGCCAAGCTCGTCAAGGGGTACGCGAGCTACGCGCCGGATACCTACCACGCATGGAACGAGGTGTATCTGGATGGTGAATGGATCACCGTAGACCCCACGCGGGACGCAACGCTGCGCGCCTCCGGGCTGCACTACGAGCTGCAGAAGGAAGCGGCAGACTATACGATTGTTTACGAGTATTAAGAGTTGGGGCCGGGCAGGGAAACGCGCATAAACGCCTTCCTGTCGCTCTGCAGCTTTTTCATAGGGCCGAGGAATCCGGGCTCGAAAAGATACGCGTCTGAACGTAAAAAAGGCGCGTATTTTTTATTGACTTGAACCGGTAATTTATGTTTTAATAAAGTTGCTTTGTTTACAAAGAGTAAACTTTTTGTTTAATATAATGTACTTTTTCGACAGGGAGGACGCGGCGTGAACATCGGTAAAAAAGTCAAGAATCTCCGCCTCCGGCTCGGCCTCACGCAGGAAGACCTTGCGGACCGTGCGGAATTGTCCAAAGGCTTTATCTCCCAGGTGGAACGCGACCTGACCTCCCCCTCCATTGCGACATTGCAGGAGATATTGGAGTGTCTTGGCACCAACCTGAAGGAGTTCTTCTCCGACACGTCGGAAGCCAAGACCGTATATAAGAAGCAGGACCTGTTCGTCAAAACGGACGAGGAACGCGGCACCGAGGTCGTCTGGCTGCTGCCGGGCGCGCAAGGCTGCCAACTGGAGCCCATTCTGCTCACCGTAACGCCGGGCGGCAGCACCTGGCCCGATTCTCCCCACGAGGGCGACGAGTTCGGCTATATTCTTTCCGGTTCTATCGTGCTGCATCTGGGGGACAAGCAGCACCGCGTGCGCAAGGGCGAGAGCTTCTACTATTCGCCCAAGCAGACGCATTTTATCGAAAATACCGGGGCGCAGGACGCGCGGGTGCTGTGGGTTGCAGCACCGCCCACCTTCTGAGGGGAGTGACATCAATGGCAAACGTATTGGAGCTTAAAAATATCCGCAAGGATTTTGATAAGGACGGCGTACTCAAAGGCATCAGCCTGTCTGTAAAACAAGGCGAATTTATGACGCTGCTCGGGCCTTCGGGCTGCGGCAAAACCACGCTGCTTCGCATTATCGGCGGCTTTGAGACGCCCGATGAGGGCCGCGTGTTCTTTGACGGAAAGGACATTACCGACGTGCCGCCCTACCAGCGCAACGTCAACACGGTGTTCCAGCAGTTCGCGCTGTTTCCGCACATGAACGTTTTTGACAACATTGCCTTTGGCCTCACCATCAAGAAGGTGCCCAAAGACGTAATCCAGGGCAAGGTAATGGACGTGCTGGCGCTGACCGGCCTCAAAGGCTTTGAGCGCCGCCAGATTCAGAAGCTTTCAGGCGGCGAAAAGCAGCGCGTGGCCATCGCGCGCGCTCTCGTCAACGAACCCAAACTGCTGCTGCTGGATGAGCCGTTGGGTTCTCTCGACTTGAAGCTGCGCAAATCCATGCAGCTGGAGCTCAAGAACATGCACAAGAAGCTCGGCCTTACGTTCATCTACGTCACGCACGATCAGGAGGAAGCCATGATGCTCTCCGACACCGTGGTGGTAATGCGCGGAGGCGTCATCCAGCACGTCGGAACTCCAGAGGACGTCTACAACGAACCCAAAAACGCATTCGTGGCGGACTTTATCGGCGAGAGCAACATCTTTCCGGGCGTCACCCTCTCCCCTACGCTGGCGCGTTTCGCGGGCGCGGATATCCCCTGCCTGCCGCACGGCTTTGCGACCGGCCTCGAGGTGGACGTGGTGGTGCGCCCTGAGGATATCGACCTCGTAGCGGACGGCGCGCCGATCTCCGGTCTGTGTACCTCTTCGGTGTTCATGGGCGTTCATTACGACATCCGGCTGACGGACGACCACGGTTTTGAATGGCTCGTGCAGTCCACAAAGACGCCTGGCGAAGGGAATCGCACCGGCCTGTTTATCGACGACGACTGCATCCACATCATGGAGAAGGAGGCGGCGGAGTGAAGAGCAAACGCGTAGCATTGCCCTACGTGGTATGGGCGCTGCTGTTCATCCTGGGGCCAATCCTCATCACGCTGTTTTATGCGTTTGGACAGGATCAGTTCACGTTCGCCAACGTCGCCAAGGCGTTTTCCGGCGACTATTTGCTGATCTTTTTAAAATCGCTGCGCACCGCGCTGTTCGTTTCGGCGATCTGCCTGCTCGCAGGCTACCCCGCCGCGTATATGGTATCGCGCATGAACGCGCGCACGGCGCAGATGATTATCGTGCTCATGGTGCTGCCCATGTGGATCAACTTCCTGCTGCGCACCTACGCGTGGCGCATATTGCTGGACGATAACGGGCTCATCAACCAGCTGCTGATGGTGATCGGCATTCCAGCGCAGCAACTGCTTTACACGCAGGGCGCGGTCGTCATGGGTCTCACGTACGACTTTCTGCCGTTCATGATCCTGCCCATCTATACCGCGCTGCAGAAGATCGACAACAGCTTAATCGAAGCCGCGAGGGACCTTGGAGCAAACCGCATCAAGACGTTTTCGCGTGTGATCTTCCCGCTTAGCCTGCCGGGTATCATCACGGGCTTTATCATGGTGTTCATGCCCGCCATTACGACCTTCGTCGTCACGCAGCTACTCGGCGGCGGCAAGTACAACATGTATGGCGACCTCATCACAGAGCAGTTTCTGATGACGCGTGACTGGAACTTCGGCTCGGCGCTCGCGGTCGTGATGTTCCTGCTGATGGCTGTCAGCATGGTCATCATCCGCAGAATTGACAAGGACGGGGAGGGATACGTACTGTGAAAGCGTTCTTCCGCCGTTTCTATCTGGTCATTGTGCTGATCTTCCTGTACGCGCCGATCCTGACGCTGATCGTGTTTTCGTTCAACGAATCGCGAACCATGGCGCACTGGGGCGGCTTCTCACTCAAATGGTATGGGGAGCTGTTCACCAACTCGGATATCGTAGGTGCAGTCACTGTGACGCTCAGCATCGCGGTGCTGTCTGCGCTGATCGCCACGGTGATCGGTACATTTGCCGCCATTGGCATCAACAACTTTAAAAAGAAACCCAAGGCTTTCATGATGAGCCTGTCGTACATCCCCATGGTCAACGCGGACATCGTGACCGGTATCTCAATGCTGCTGCTGTTCATTCTGCTGCAGGTGCCTCGCGGTTATCTGACGCTGCTGATCGCACACATCACCTTCTGCCTGCTCTACACGGTGCTTTCGGTGCTGCCACGCCTCAAAGCCATGGACAGCTCGCTGTATGAAGCCGCGCTCGATATGGGCGCTACGCCGCGTCAGGCGATCCGCCGCGTGGTGATACCGGACATTATGCCCGGAATTGTAACCGGCATGATCCTCGCGTTCACGCTGTCGTTTGACGACTTCGTGATCAGCTTCTTTACCACGCAGGGCATGCTCTCCAACCTGTCCATCTACATCTACTCGATGGCCAAGAAGGGTATCAAGCCGGAGATCAACGCCCTGTCCGCAATCATGTTCGTCGTAGTGATGCTGCTCTTAGTCGTCATTAACAAGCGCAGCCCCGATGTCATCGCGACGCAAAAAAAGAGCAAACCCCGCGTGAAAAGCGGAGAATCATTTTAAAGGAGAGAAAGGATGAAAAAAAGACTGGTGGTATTGATGACCGTTACGGCGCTGCTGGCCGGATTGCTGGGCGGCTGTGGCGGAAACGCAAAGGTTACGCTCAACGTTTTGAACTGGGGAGATTACATCAGCGATGAAGTTATCGACCAGTTTGAAGCGGAATACAACATCAACATCAACTACGTCCCCGCGGCGTCCAACGAGGAGATGTACGTATCCATCACGACACAGGGTTCGGATTACGACATGGTGTTTCCGTCCGACTACCTTGTGGAGAGGCTCATCAGCGAAGGCCGCCTGCAGGAGATCGACTATTCGAAGCTACCCAACGCGCAGTACCTCGATCCGAAGTTCATGGACGAGACATATGATCCGGGCAACGTCTACTCTGTCCCCTACACCTGGGGCACACTCGGTATCCTCTACAACACGCAGTACGTGACGGAGCCGGTCAATAGTTGGGGCATTCTGTGGGATGAGAAGTATGCCGGTGAGATCTACATGTACGACAGCATGCGCGACTCCATTGCCGCGGCGCTGCTTTACCTGGGACTCGACATTAACACGCGTAACCCGCAGGACATTGCGGATGCGGTGGAGGCTCTCAAGGCCCAGAAGCCGCTCGTAAAGAGCTATGGCAGCGACGAGATGCGTGACTCCATGATCGGCGGTTCGGGCTCGCTGTGCTTAACCTATTCGGGCGATGCGGTATACTGCATGCAAGAGAACCCGGACCTCGCGTACGCTGTACCGGATGAAGGCTCCAATATCTTCTTCGACAGCATGGTGATCCTTGATACGTGCGATAATCTGGACGCGGCGTACAAGTTCATCAACTTCCTGCTCGACCCGGAGGTGGCCACGGTCAACTTTGAATATATCGGCTACTCCACGCCCAATGCGGCGGTGATGGACATGATCAGCGAGGATTACCTCAGTAACAACGCCTTCAACCCCACGGACGACGTGATCAACCGCTGCACGGTATTCCACGACCTCGGCGACTTCACGCAGGTATATTCCGATGCATGGCAGGAAGTCAAATGGTACAATCCGTAAGGCGATTGAAGTAAAATATCACTAAGAAAAACCGGCTTTCGGGTCGGTCAGGCTGCGGGCATTTGTGTCTGCAGCCTTTTTTGTTGAAATTGCTCATTCTTTGTCAATGCGCGGCTAAAGCGCATACCTTCTACATACCCTTAAGTACAGCCCCCGGTGTACATGCGCCGGGGCGATTCGTACTAAAGGAGACAACGGATGAGCTGCGTCAGAACAGGCGGGAAGGATTGGCAGCGCCCGGGCAAGAAGAACCCCAGCAAAAGCGCATTCAACGCCAAGATTGCCATTGTATGCGTAGCGGCCGCGCTCGCCGTTGTGCTACTCGTCATCTGCGCGTATGTGCTTATTCCCTCAGTGATATCGGACGTCAACCGACAGGTGAAGGAACACAACCTCGCTCAGGAGCTCTACGATATGACGGAGCAGGATATCACGGTGCCCACGTCTACCAACGCCGCAGCCGCGTTCGAGCAGCCTGGTCCGTCGCCTTCAACCGCGCTGCGCTTTCCGCGGGACGGATTCGCAGCCGCGCTGCAACAGAATTCCGATATCATCGGCCGCATCTCCATCAAGGAGTGCGATATCGCCTACCTTGTGACGCAGACCACCGACAACAAAACATACTTATCTGTGGGCTACGACCATCAGGAGAGCCGCAGCGGCGCAATCTTCATGGACTACCGGTGCGATATCGACGCCGATCCGCTCTCCGGCCATTACATACTCTACGGCCACAACATGAAAAACGGCTCGATGTTTCACAACCTGATGAAATACAAGGACGAAGATTTCTTTTACGATAATCGCGTGTTCCGCTTTGACACGCTCTACGAAGACTACGAGTGGGAGATCTTCTCCGCTTATGTGACCGATACGGACTTCTACTACATCCAGACAAATTTTGCCGACGATGCAGAGTGGCTCACCTTCCTGAACACCATCCACGACAAGAGCATGTTCCCCACGGACGTACAGCTTTCTGCCGACGATGTGGTGCTCACCCTATCCACCTGCACCTACGAGTTCGACGATGCACGCTTCGTTATCCACGCACGTCTTATCGGCCCGGTGAGACATGAATAAGCCTGATTAGTTTTCGTTCCAGCTTTTAAGCCCAAAATAGCGTAAACACCGGTGTATGGCTGACCTTGTCTCACATAACGCGTATCGCTTAAAGCACAGTTATGGGATACGGTCCTTCATACATTTTTTTACGTCAAAAATACCAGCACTTATTTTAAATTAAACTGTTGACGCTGTGTCCGTTTTGATGTAGAATACTTCTTGCGTTCTCGACGCGGGGTAGAGCAGTCTGGTAGCTCGTCGGGCTCATAACCCGGAGGCCGTGGGTTCGAATCCCTCCCCCGCAACCATTTAAATGCGCGGGCCTTAGGGCCCGCGTTATTACGCAGAATTGATAAGCGAAAGCTTAAAAATATATGGCGGCGTAGCTCAGTTGGCCAGAGCACTCGGTTCATACCCGGGGTGTCACAGGTTCGAATCCCGTCGCCGCTACCAAGGGAAGCCCGCAAGTGCGGGCTTTTTTCGTTGTCTGGTCTTGTGTCAGATTTATTACTATAGAATGTCAGACTTCTAACCGTTTAAGCATGATGAGCTTTACCTCACGGCAGAATGCTTTCAAATAGAAAGACAGATGCGCTATTTAAGTCTGCGGCGTAGAACGGATTTATAAACTGACAGATCGATTTTCTTAATAACCATCCTTATAGCGCAGATAACAGAAAATGATACTAAAATGAAGCATATGCCCCGCAAACAGTCCTGTTTATTTTAGACTCCATAAAAACTCCATATTTGTTTGTTATCATGCAACCACAATTGATAAAAAAGGTGGGCGTACGATGTCAAAAAATCAGGCAAAAAAGAAACCAGCCAAACAATCCAAAAGGACCATGGTCTATATTTCTCTTGCACTTGTCCTGGCGGTTGCCGCTGTGGCGAGCGTCTTATTGATCAACGGCCAAGGCCAGAAAGCGGATTCTGTTGCGGTTCTTCCAAGCAAGACAAATGCCGAAGTAACCGAGAGCGTCAGCAACAGTCAGATATCTGATACACAGGGAGTCACAATTGACAAGAGTGCAGTAACTGAAGAAGCCACATTCATCCCGTATCAGTCCGGCGATACCTATATGGAAGTGATCGCGATACGGGCAAGCGACGGAACCGTCAGAACTGCATTAAATACTTGCCAGGTCTGTTTTGACTCCGGGCGTGGTTATTACAAGCAGGAAGGCGATGTTTTGGTCTGCCAGAACTGTGGGAACCGGTTTACTGTGGATCAGGTGGAAGTGGCTAAAGGCGGATGCAACCCTGTTCCTATATTCGAAGATGACAAAACAGAAACTGCTGATACGATCACAATATCCGATGAAGTGCTGACTGACTATAGCATACTGTTCAGCAAGTGGAAAAGATAATCAGAGGAGAATCAACCATGCAACCGGCTAAAACAAAGCTGACCGTCGGCGGGATGGTCTGTACAAGCTGCGCATCCAGAATTGAAAGCGCATTGGGAAAACTGGAAGGCGTGCAAAAAGCCAAAGCCAATTACGGCTCCGGTACAGTCATAGTTTCATATGACACTCAAAAAGTCAGTTTGGCAGATATCGTTAAAACAATCGAACGGATGGATTATACGGCGAAACCGGATGAATCCACCATGCAGGTAAGCCGCGAGGAGAGCCGGAAAGAGAAGAAAGGTAAAGCTTCAACCATCATAGCCGGATTTATCATCGTAGGGCTGGCGGTCTTTCTCATGTTCAGCAATACGCTGGGGATAAGCTTCCTGCCGGAAATTGATGCCTCCATGGGTTACGGCATACTGTTTGTCGTCGGCTTGCTCACATCCGTTCACTGCATCGCGATGTGCGGCGGGATCAACCTTTCTCAGTGCATCGCGCATCAAACAGGCGGAGAGCAGACACTCAAAACGAAAATGAGGCCGAGTCTGCTTTATAACCTGGGTCGGGTTATCTCCTACACCATCATAGGCGGTATCGTAGGTGCACTCGGTTCGGTAATCAGCTTCTCGGGTACGGCAAAGGGCGTTGTGGCAATTATCGCGGGTCTCTTCATGATGATCATGGGCCTTAATATGACCGGTTTATTTCCTTGGATGAGGAAACTGATGCCGCGTATGCCCAAGGTATTCGGGAAGAAGGCTCGGGAAAAGAAACGTGGGCCTTTCATTGTCGGCTTGCTGAACGGGCTGATGCCCTGCGGCCCGCTGCAGGCCATGCAGATATATGCGCTCGGAACAGGCAGCGTTTTTGCGGGTGCATTATCGATGCTGATGTTCAGCCTTGGTACGGTTCCGCTGATGTTCGGATTTGGCGCCGTCAGTTCTCTGCTGAGCAGCAAGTTTACGAAAAAGCTAATGAAGGTCAGCGCCATGCTGGTTGTCGCTCTGGGTGTCATTATGCTGGGAAGGGGACTGACTCAGTCCGGCATAACCACGGCGTTTGCGGCAGATAATTCCCGGTCCAATTTGGCACAGGTTCAGCAGGATGTGCAGATTGTCTCCACAACGATGAAAGCTAACGTATACGATCCGATTACAGTTAAGGCGGGCGTTCCCGTCAAATGGACAATTACGGCGGATGCTGAGGAGCTCAATGGCTGCAATAACCCGGTCACAATACCCAAGTACGGGATCCAGAAAAAGCTGGTGCCGGGCGACAACGTGATAGAGTTTACGCCGGAGCAGGAGGGTGACATCGTTTATACCTGCTGGATGGGTATGATCAGCGGTGTGATCCATGTGGTTTCGGGCGGAGACAATGTAAGCGCTGCAGAAGCCGTTCAGAGCAGTGATATTGACAGCGGTGAAAATAATACGCCGGCCGATAATGACAACAGCAATTGGAATTCTTTTGGCGGATCGGCCAACGGGCAATGGCAGGGTGGCGGAAGCTGCTGCGGCGGCTCCTATGCATCCGGCTTTGATAACGGTAAGGTTCCGACAGATAAAACGGCGGTCGCTGAAATCAGGGACGGCGTGCAGTATGTCAGCATCACAGTGAATGAATCCGGTTTTGAACCCGCTTTGGTAGTGATGCAGAAGGATGTAAAGACGGTTTGGACGATTAATGGAGAAAGTTTAAACGGCTGCAATGACAGTTTGATTTTCTCAAACGATATCGCGCCGCTGGACCTTAGAGAGGGAGAAAACATCATTGGGTTTACACCAACAGAAGATTTCTCATACAGCTGCTGGATGGGTATGCTCAATGGTTATGTCAAGGTCGTAGACGATTTAAGCAATTTTGATCTCGCAGCGGTTCAGCAGGAAGTTGAAAAATATGAAGCCCCTTCGGGCGGCGGATGCTGTGGCTGAGAACAGGAGAAAACAATGTTTAAGAAGCTGAAAAAGAAGATTGAGAATTACTTTAAACGTCTTGCCGAAATTAACGAACAATCATTTGGCAACCAGAAACTTGATTGCTGTGATCTGAATAAACACGACAAAAGTAAATCTGCACAGTAACGGAGGGACAACATGCAACGCAGTGAAGTAATCGCCATTTCCGGCATGTCGTGCGCAGCTTGCGCCAGCAGGGTGGAAATGGTATTGGGAGCGACGGAGGGTATTAAAAAAGCCAATGTTAATTTTGCGAGTGAAAAAGCATCGGTTGAGTTTATTGATGACATAATTTCATTGGAATCGATAGGCGAAAAGATTAAGATGCTCGGATACGGAGTTGCGGATACTCGTAAAGCAGAGGAGGCGAAATACCGGATTCAGATTGCCGGCATGTCTTGCGCAGCCTGCTCAGCCAAGGTTGACAAGGCGCTGAACAAGATGGAAGGCATGACAAGCGCGTCTGTCAACCTGACAACGGGTTACGCGGATGTCAGCTTCGACCGGGCCAAGCTGCGGCTCTCCGATATACTTGAGAAGATAAATGCGCTGGGGTATAAAGCATCGGTTAAGGACGAAGCAAGTGCGGATGCTGATAAAGCCCGCCGCGAGAAAGAGATAAAGAGGCTTCGGATTGAGCTTATTGCTTCTTCGGTGCTGACAATACCGCTGCTTTTAAGCATGGTATTAATGGCGCTTAAAATAGAAGTACTGCCTTTTTTACATAATGCATTTTTCCAGATGGCCATTGCTACCCCGGTCCAGTTCGTCATCGGGTTCAAATTCTACAGAAACGCGTTTCATGCACTGCGGGCCAAAAGCGCAAATATGGATGTGCTGATTGCGATGGGAACATCAGCGGCTTACTTTTATAGCGTTTATAACACGCTGTTTTATGAGGGAATGGAACCCCATCTGTATTTTGAGTCTGCAGCAGTCATCATTACGCTGATACTGCTCGGGAAATATTTCGAAGCCATAGCAAAGGGTAAAACATCCGATGCAATCAAAAAGCTCATGAACCTCCAGGCGAAGACTGCGCGTGTGATTATTGACGGTGCTGAGAGGGATATTCCCATAGAGGATGTATCCGCAGGGGACGTTATTATCGTTCGCCCGGGCGAAAAGATACCGGTGGACGGAGAAATTATCGAAGGTTACTCATCGGTCGATGAATCGATGCTCACAGGAGAGAGCCTTCCGGTCGAGAAAAGAACAGGCGATGCGGTGGTTGGTGCGTCTATTAATAAAAACGGAACGTTCAAGTTCAAAGCCACGAAAGTAGGCCGGGAAACCATGCTGTCACAGATCATCAAACTGGTCGAGGATGCCCAAGGGTCTAAAGCCCCGATACAGAAGATTGCGGATAAAGTCTCCGGGATATTCGTACCGATCGTCGTCGGTATCGCGCTGGTGACATTCTTCATATGGTATCTGGGGTTTGGCGATGCTTCGGGCGGCTTTGTCAGCATGGTTGCGGTGCTCGTTATTGCGTGCCCTTGTGCGCTGGGTCTTGCCACGCCAACCGCCATTATGGTGGGCACCGGGAAAGGCGCGGAAAACGGAATATTGATCAAAGGCGGAGAGCATCTTGAGAGGGCTTACAAAATAAATACCGTGGTGTTCGATAAGACAGGAACGATCACCAAAGGCAAGCCGGAGGTGACGGATGTAAAACTAATCGGCTCCATGAAAAATGATGATGTCATCAAACTTGCAGCCATTGCCGAGAAGAATTCCGAGCATCCGCTTGGAGCGGCGATATACGAGTATGGAAAAGGCATATTCGGCCATATAGAAGATCCTGCGGTTTTTGAAAATGTACCGGGAAAAGGCGTTAAAGCTGCCTATAATAATCAGGAGATCCTTTTGGGAACGAGGAAACTGATGGCTGAGAACAACATTCTGGTGGAGGAAGTTGAAAATATTGCGGCAATGCTGGAGAACGATGGCAAGACAGCGATGTTTATGGCTCTTGAAAACGCTGTACAGGCCGTGATTGCTGTAGCCGATACGATTAAGGAGAGCTCCAGGCAAGCCATTGAGGAGCTTCAAGAGATGGGCATTGCAGTTTATATGATGACAGGCGATAATAAAAGGACAGCGGCAGCTATTGCCAGACAGGTGGGCATTACGCATGTGCTTGCAGAGATTCTGCCCGAAAACAAGGCGCAAGAGGTTGAAAAGCTGAAAAGCCAGGGCCATATTGTAGCAATGGCCGGGGATGGGATTAACGATGCACCGGCACTGGCAACAGCGGATATCGGCATGGCAATGGGCACAGGAACGGATGTCGCAATCGAAGCGGCGGATATCACGTTGATGAACGGAGACTTAAGATCGGTACCCACCAGCATCAAGCTCTCCCGAAAGACAATGCGTAAGATTAAGCAGAATCTGTTCTGGGCCTTCTTCTACAACGTGATCGGTATTCCCGTTTCTGCATTGGGACTGTTAAATCCGATTATTGCCGGTGCAGCGATGGCGTTCAGTTCTGTCTCTGTGGTAACGAATTCTTTGAGTCTGAGACGGTTTAAGAACAGATAATAGAGGAGTACGATGGAGAAAACAAACATACTCGTTATTGATGATGAGGAGACCATTGTTGAGTTTGTCGAGTCTTATCTTTTGAAAAGCGGGTATACGGTTTTTAAAGCTTATAACGGGAAGGATGCGCTGGCGCTTTTTAACAGCCAGCCTCTTTCTCTTATTCTTTTGGACCTGATGCTGCCGGATATCAGCGGCGAGGATGTTTGCCGGACGATGCGCAAAACGTCGCATGTACCCATTATTATGCTCACTGCCAAGGTGGAGGAAGAGAATATTTTGAAAGGGCTTGATATCGGCGCTGACGATTATGTGACCAAGCCGTTCAGCCCCCGTCAGCTTATGGCACGCATCGGTGCGCTGCTTCGCCGGACAGAAGGTATCGATTTTGGCATCTCAAGTTTGCTCAGTTTCCATGATAAAGAGCTCACAATTGATACAATTACTCAAGAGGTGCTTAAAAAAGGCGAACCCGTAAGCCTCACGCCTATTGAATATAAGCTGCTTTGCACCATGGCGAAATCGCCCGGAAGAGTATTTTCCCGTAATGATCTTATTGATTTGGCGCTTGGTGAGGATTACCTGGGATTTGATCGCTCCATTGATTCACACATCAAAAATTTGCGTCAGAAGATAGAGGATGATACAAAGAATTGCCGCTATATACTGACTGTTCACGGTATGGGATATAAGTTTGGGGGTGAATAATGTGCGGTATCGTTTTAGAACCAAGTTATCTCTTTCCTATGTGCTTGTAATCGTAATTTGCGTTGTTATCGTTATTGTGTTGTCTAATGCACTGCTGGAAACGCAGTTTCGGAATTATGTCATGGAACAGCAGCAACGTGAAGCGCAAAGCACCGTCTCTTTGATATCGGAGCGGTATAATGCAACGGGAGATTGGGATGTCAATTATATTGAAAACCTGGGCATGAACGCGCTGGAAAGCGGTATGATCATTAAAGTCACGGATTCAAGCGGATCTGTTATTTGGGACGCTACAACCCACAACAACGGCCTTTGTCAGCAGATGCTTACGAGCATGAGCCGCAACATGCAAAGCCGCTATGGCAGCTGGCAGGGTGGATATCAGGAAACGGAATATGATGTCAGTGCCAATGGTAGTAAGGTTGGAACAGTCAGCGTGGGTTACTACGGACCATTCTATTACACAGACCAGGACTTGTATTTCATCAACACAATAAACAACCTTATTATCTGGGCTGGTGTTGTATCTATCGTTTTAGCACTTGTTCTGGGCGTCGTCATATCGCGTCAGGTTAGCCGGCCAATTTCACGGGTGATTGATAAAGCGCAGATGATCGCGCAAGGATTCTACGGTAACAAGATTATTGAACGTTCGAGAACAGATGAGATTCGGCGTCTGGTTGACACGGTAAACAATCTCGCCGAAACGCTGCAAAAACAGGAAATTCAAAGCAAGCAAACGTCTATGGACATTTCACATGAGCTTCGCACCCCACTGACAACGATTCAAGGCAATCTTGAAGCGGTGATGGACGGTGTCATGGAGCTCAATGAAGAGCGCCTGAAAGTTTTGTATGACCAGATCATGCGGATAAACCGTATGGTTGACGATCTTGCGGAACTCGCCCGGTTTGAGAGTCAGAATTTTATTCTTAATAAATCAACGTTTGATCTATCCGAGTTAATAAAAAATGTAATTCTGCATTTTCAAAACGATTTCGCTAAAGAGGAAAAGTCTCTCTCATTTGAAGGCAGTCGCTTATTGGTTACAGCCGATAAGGATAAGCTCAGTCAATTGCTGGTTAACCTTTTATCCAACGCTTTGAAGTTTACCCGGCAAGGAGACAGTGTTGCCGTTATCCTCAAAGAAACCAAGAAAAACGTTGAGATCATTGTCAAAGATACGGGGCTCGGTATATCGGAGTCTGATCTGCCGCATATTTTTGATCGCTTTTATCGGGCGGATAAATCACGCAGTCGCCAGACGGGCGGGGCCGGGATAGGGCTTACAATCGTGAAGTCTATTATATCTGCGCATAATGGTACGATTACAGTCAACAGTCAGCCTGATTCGGGAACTGAATTCATTATCAGGTTTCCAAAAGATTGATATGCCCCCCACAGAAAAACTTAAGAATATGGCTCCATTATAATTAAAAGAGAATTACATATGGTATTTTATATCGCTTAGTATGGCCGAGATGCTCATTAATTCTCTTACAATCATCCTCATAACTCACTTTTATACCGCGTGTTCGAATTCCTCCCCCGCAACTATTCAAATACACGGGCTTTAGGGCCCACGTTATTACGTAGAACTGATAAGCGAACGCTTAGAAATACATGGTGACGTAGCTCAGTTTAACCAGAACGCTCGGTTCATATCCGGGGTGTCACAGGTTCGAATCCCGTCGCCACTACCAAAGAAAAGCCTTTTTAATGGGGGGCTTCTTTTTGTTTCGAAATTTATAAGGAGCGTCCTTTACCGCCAAAAGCGCATGCATAAGGGCTTAGATATGCTGCAATATTGCTGCTGATACAAAGGTCAATAGACAAGCCATCCCTACAGGCTTTTTCGTTGGATATTCTTTCAGTATTTTAGTACTTAAATTGAATCCTCTTTGAATTCTCAAGCTAAAAACAAACGATAACTTTGCAGCAAATGTTTCTTCGCTTGACCATAAATTTATCAAGGTTTAACACATCTTGTTGCCATGCTGGTAGAACTGTGCTATATTTATTAAATTGGGTGGTGATTTATATATATTACATATAATATATTTAGGTGTAGTAATATGCAGATATCATCGTCCTACCAGTACCAATCGTCACACAGAAGAAAAAAGCGCAGACGTAAAGCAAGAAACAGGGGCTTTCTAACCGCGCTCACTACTATTCTTGTAGTGTGTGCCGGTTTCGCTATTGTCTTTTTGGTGTTATATTCAAATCTCAACATTCAGTGTTGCATGGAGCTGGGCGATCCCCTTCCTTCTGCCAATATATTTTCAGTCAACAACGCAGTATCTGTAACCTATATCAGTGATACTTCCTCGATAGATATAAGCGAAACGGGCAGCCACTGGATTCACATCTCCGCCAACGGCAAAGATCGTCTCGTCGATCTGATGGTACGCGATACGGTGCCGCCGCAGGCCCAGCCTGTAGAGCTGTCCATCTCAATCGCGCAGCAGGTCACGCCAGACCAGCTTGTCACCAGCCTCACGGATGCGGATTCCGTCAGGCTGAAATGGGACAAGGCCCCAAGCTTCGGGACGGTCGGCAACTACCCGGTAGTGGTTCGTATGACGGACATGAGCGGCAACACCGCTTCGGTTACTTCCACGGTACATATCCGCGCCGTGCAGGAGTCTGTTGCCTGTGAGGCAGGCAGCGCGCCGCCAGCGCTGGCGAGCTTTCTGGTGGACAACAGTTTAAACGCTGCGTTTGTCACGGATATCGGCGCTCTGCCGCTCAACACGCCCGGCGAATATCCTGTAGATATCGCAATCGACGGTATCACCTATACCTCGCAGCTTGTCATAACGGATACGGTAAATCCGGAAGTCACCGTAAAGACGGTCTATCTGGAACCAGGGGCAAGCGCTGCGCCCGAAGATTTTATAACCTCATATGCGGACGCAAGCGCATTGTCGTATGAATTTGTTGCGGAACCGGATTTCAGCACCATCGGTGTACAGAACGTACAGATTCGGGTCACTGACCTGGGCGGCAACGCTGTTACCGCTGATGCGACGCTGCTGATTTCCAACGTCGCCCCCGTCACCATTGAAGCGCGCGAAGCTCCGGTTACGCCGGAGGATTTCAACATCTCCGGATATGCCTCCGCTTCGGTATCCACAGCTTTTATTCCCAACACGCTTGGCGAGCATGTGGTGGACCTGGTCCTCGACGGCGTCATAAACCCCTCTATCGTCACGGTGGTGGATACCACACCGCCGCTGGCGCAGCCCGCCAATGTGTTCTGGTACCTCAATCATCCGCTGGCCTCCGACAAACTGGTTAGTGGCGCACACGATTGCACAGGCGTCACCTGCGCCTACGCGGCTGAACCCGATTGGACGTCCGCGGGCCAACAGAGTGTTTCCGTTGTCGTAACCGATGCGGCGGGTAATACCACGCAGGTGAACAGCACGCTGACGCTGCAGCCGGATACCCAGGCGCCTTCGCTGTACGGCGTAAGGGACCGCTACTGCTATATTGGGCAGGCCGTCGCCTACTTCGATGAGGTGCTTGCGGAGGATAATTGCGACGCGGAAGTAACGGTCAACGTCGATAAATCGCAGGTGAATATCCATGCCGCGGGCACCTACCCGGTTTCGTACACCGCAACCGACTCCTCGGGCAACAGCGTGACCCTCTCCTGCAAATTCACCTTTGTGGAGGAGACGATCACAGACGATGAACTGAACGCTGCGGTGGATGCGGTTTTGGCTGAGATCACCACGCCTGACATGTCGATCGGCTATAAAGCGTACGCTATATATAAATATGTATACAACCATGTCCACTACACCGGAACCTCCAATAAAACTGACTGGAAGTACGAAGCATACCGAGGCATCACAACAGGTCGGGGCGACTGCTTCACGTTCTATGCAACAACCAAGTGCCTGCTTGAGCGCATCGGCGCACAAACGATGTGTGTGGAGCGTCACGGCGGCAAAGACACCCATCATTACTGGCTGCTCGTCAACCTGGGCACCGGTTGGTACCACATGGACACCATTAACGTAGGGCCGCAGAACTTTGAGTGTTTCATGCGGACGACCAAGGATATCCTTACTCGGTCAACCTACTTCTGGAGTTTTGACCAGAGCCTTTACCCGGCCACACCCACGGAGGACTATGTGCTTGAATGACAGAATGACCAACATATTGGAATACCTAGAGGACACTGCTCCGCGCTATAAGGACAAGGTTGCTTTCGCGGACGAAGATACCGCGCTCACCTTCAGTGAACTCTATGTCAGGGCGCGCGCCATCGGGTCGTATCTGCTCCGGCAGGGCCTCTCCCGCGAGCCCGTCGTCGTGTTCATGGGCAAATCGCCGCAGACCATAAGCGCGTTCTTGGGCGTCGTATACGCGGGCTGCTATTACGTGCCGCTGGATGAAGAGATGCCCGCACAGCGCATACGATTAATATTGGAGCAGCTTCAGCCCCGCGCGTTGATTTGCGACGCTGTATCGCGCGAGGCGGCAGAGCGCCACGGCTTCATGGGCGAAATCCTGCTTTATAACGATATCGCGAGCGGACCAGCCGACGAAGCGGCGCTGCAGGCCGTGCGGGAGCGGGCCATTGATACGGACCCGATCTATGTCGTGTTCACCTCCGGTTCCACGGGCATCCCTAAGGGCGTAGCAGCCTGCCACCGCAGCGTGATCGACTACGTGGAAGCCCTGACTGAAGTGCTGCGCGTAACCAGCGATTCCGCGTTTGGGATGCAGGTGCCGCTCTACGTGGATGCATGCCTCAAGGAGGTCTTCTCCACGCTGAAATTCGGCGCGACCACCTGGATGATCCCTAAGCAGCTGTTCATGTTCCCGATTCAGCTCGTGGAGTTTTTGAACCAGCACGAGATCAACACCGTGTGTTGGGTGGTGTCTGCGCTGACGCTCATCTCGGGTCTTGGGGCATTCAAAAAGGTGGTGCCGCAGCACCTCAGAACCATCGCATTTGGCAGTGAGGTCTTCCCCATCCGGCAGTTCAACCTGTGGAAACAACATGTGCCGGACGCGCGCTACATCAATCTGTACGGCCCCACCGAGACGACCGGCATGACATGCTGGTACGAGGTGGACCGCGAGTTTGGCCCAGACGAAGCCATCCCCATTGGGCACGCCTTCCACAACCGCGAGATCCTGCTGCTCGACGGCGACCGGCTGGCGGAACCGGGTGAGCCGGGTGATATCTGCATCCGTGGCACATGTCTGACGCTGGGCTATTACGGCGCTTTTGATAAGACTGCCGATGCCTTTGTGCAAAACCCGCTGAATCCGCATTACCCGGAGCTGATCTACCGCACGGGCGACATCGGGCGCATCAATGATCGCGGTGAGCTCGTGTTCGTATCGCGCCGCGACAGCCAGATCAAGCATATGGGCCAGCGCATCGAACTGGGTGAAGTGGAGATGGCGGCAAGCACGGTGGATGCTGTAGGCGGTGCGGGATGTATATTTGACGGAGAAAAGAAAAAAATCATTCTGTTCTATGTGGGCGAGATTGCCGAGGCTGCCGTATCTACGGCGCTGAGGGATAAGCTGCCACGGTATATGCTGCCCAATATGATTTTCCGGCTGGAGCGCATGCCCTATACGTCCAACGGCAAACTCGATCGCATTGCGCTCAAAGCGCAGTATGAAGCCAAGTAATTTAACGAAGGAGCCCTTGCATCATGGAAGCATTACTGGACATCCTGACTAACTTGCACCCCGACGTGAATTTCACCCACGCGGAGAAGCTGGTGGACAACAAAATATTGGACTCATTCGACATTGTCACGATCATCGCCGAGGTGGACAGCGAATACGGGGTGGCGATCCCCGCCGAGGAAATCGTACCCGACAATTTCAACTCCGCCCAGGCGCTCTACGCATTGATTCAGCGGCTGGACGAAGGCGAATGAGGTAACCCATGCTGTTTACGTCCCCGGAGTTTCTGCTCTTCCTCGTGGCGCTGTTTTTGGTATACTATCTGATTCCCAAGCGGTTTCAGTGGGTATTGCTGCTCGCCGCCAACGCGGTGTTCTATGCGTTCGCTGGCTGGAGCGGCTTCATCTATATCTCGGTCACGATACTGACCGCGTATTTCGCCGGACGGCGTATGAGTGCGATCCACAGCGAAAGCGACGCATATATCGCAGTGCACCGCAGCGAGTTGTCCAAGGAGGAGCGCAAGGAACGCAAGGCGGTTGCCAAGCGCCGGTCGCGCATGTGGCTGGTGCTGTGCCTCGTGATCAACTTTGGCATCCTTACGGTGCTCAAATACGCCAACTTCGCGATATCGCTCGTCGGGCCACTGTTTACAACCGATCCGCAGTCGGCCTTCATCAGCCTCGCGCTGCCCATGGGCATATCGTTCTACACGTTCCAAATGATGGGCTACCTCATCGACGTGCACCGGGGCAAGTACCCTGCGGAGCGCAACGTCTTTCGGTTCGCGCTGTTCGGTTCGTTCTTCCCGCTGCTGGTGCAGGGTCCCATCTCGCGCTTCGACCAGCTCTCCGAGACGCTCTACAAGCCGCACGATTTCGACGGGCGGCAAGTGGTCTTCGGTCTGCAGCGCGTGCTGTGGGGCTACTTCAAAAAGGTGGTCATCGCGGACCGCATTATGGTGGCGGTAACCACGCTTGTAGGCGATCCGCAGGCTTACAATGGCGGGTTCGTGCTGTGCGGTATGGTGTTCTACGCGCTGCAGCTCTACGCGGATTTCACGGGCGGCATCGATATCACCATCGGCATCGCGCAGGTGCTCGGCATCCGCGTGCAGGAGAATTTCCTGCGGCCCTACTTCGCCAAGGGCATCGCGGAATACTGGCGGCGCTGGCACATTTCGCTGGCATCGTGGTTCCGGGACTACCTGTTCTACCCCATATCGGCTTCGCGGCCCATGCTGGAGCTGTCTAAAAAGGCGCGCGCCAAATTGGGTAATGGCTTTGGCAAAAGGCTGCCCGTGTACGTCGCCACCATCGTAGTATGGGTCATCACCGGGCTGTGGCACGGCGCGGCGTGGAACTTCGTGGTGTGGGGCGCGTTGACCGGCGCGATCATCATCGTCTCACAGGAGTTCATGCCGCTGTACGCAAAGTTTCATCACCGTTTCCCCAAGCTGGGGGACAGCTTTGGATACCGGTTGTTTCAGGTGGGGCGCACGTTTTTGCTGATGTCGTCGCTGCGCATACTCGACTGTTATCGCAACGTTCCCGTATCCTTTAAGATGTTTGGGTCGTTGTTTACGACATGGAACTGGAACGAGGTATTCAGCGGCGCGCTGCTAAAGCTCGGCCTCACCGCCGCGGATTATGCCGTAGTGGCTTTGGGCGCGGTTCTGCTGATCACCGTATCGCTGATCCAGCGGCGCGGACCCATCCGCGAACGGCTGGCGGATGGGCCGTATGGCCTGCGGTACGCGCTGGTTGCCGTGCTCATCCTTGCGGTAATTGTTTTTGGCGCGTATGGTATCGGCTTCGACTCGAGCCAGTTTATCTATAATCAGTTTTAGGCGGACAATATGGAACCGGTAATCAATGTAACGGAAGTTAAACCAAAAACAAAATGGCAGAAACGGTCCGCCGCAGTCTCCGCGACGGCAATACTGCTGGCAGTGCTGTATCTGCTGCAGCTGCTGGTCATGCCCAAGTATAGCGGCGCGATACGCGAAGGCGCTCTGGTCTCCGAATATTACAACGAGACCACGCCGCACGATGTAATCTTTGTGGGCGACTGCGAGGTGTACGAGAATTTCTCACCCGTCAAGCTATGGGAGGATTACGGCATCACGAGCTATATTCGTGGCAGTGCCCAGCAGCTCATCTGGCAGTCGTATTATCTGCTGGAGGAGACGCTGCGCTATGAGACCCCCAAAGTTGTGGTGTTCAACGTACTATCGATGAAGTATGCAGAGCCGCAAAACGAGGCGTACAACCGCATGACGCTGGATGGCATGCGCTGGTCGGACATCAAGTTGAAAGCCGTCGAGGCTTCCATGACGGACGACGAAACACTGCTGTCATACGTCTTTCCGCTGCTGCGGTTCCACTCGCGCTGGAGCGAGCTCTCTGCGGATGACTTTAACTATATGTTTGGCAATAAGAACATATCGCATAACGGTTATTTAATGCGTACCGACGTGCGCCCCACCACGCAGCTGCCCGCGCAGCCCGTGCTGCCCGACTATACGTTCAGCGATACCTGTTACCATTATCTCGACATGATGACGCAGCTCTGTAAAGAGCACGGTATCGAGCTCATACTGATCAAGTCTCCCAGCATCTATCCCTTCTGGTACGACGAGTGGGATCAGCAAATCGTAGATTACGCGGCCAAAAACGATCTCACATACATCAACTTCATGAAGCTTACGGAGCAAACCGGCATCAATATGCAAACGGATACATACGACATGGGAATGCATTTAAACCTTTCGGGAGCAGAAAAAGCGTCGGCTTACCTGGGGGCAATATTGACGCAGGACTTTGACCTTCAGGATCACCGCGGGGACGCGGAGCTGAGCAGCGTTTGGGCGGAAAAGGTGGGTGCGTACAACGCGGAAAAAACGGCACAGGAAGCAGAGATCGCTAAATATGGCCATCTTCAAAGCCTGACCGTGGATTTTGATAAGGAGGAATCATGAGGAAGATTATTTATGGTTTGCTGGCTCTGGCCGCAGTGGCCATGCTGGCGGCATGCGGAAGCGGAAGCGAGGGTGTCGTCGTGGACCCCAACGCAAGTTCGGGGCAGCCGGCTCAGAATTCTCAGGGCGGCACAGAGGTTTCCGGCGGCGATGTAACGCTCACGTCGGGTGGATTGCTCTTCTATCAGTCGGGCGACGTTAAAATTTACCCATACGACCTGGCGGACGAAGTGCTTGCCAGTCTCGGCGAGCCAACCGGTACATTTGAATCGGCCAGCTGCGCTTATCAGGGCATGGACTACTTCTATTACTACGACGGCTTCCAGCTCACAGTCAACGACGTGGACGGCGCAAAACACGTGACGGTAATCACGGTTGCGGACGATACGGTGTCCATCCCGCAGGGTGTCAAAATCGGCAGCACGGAAGAAGAGATGAAGCAGCTGATGGGCGACAGCTATACGGAATCGTCCGGTCTATATGTGTTTACAGAGCTCAACACCACGCTGCAGATTACAATCAAGGAAGGCAAAGTAGCTTCTATAGTATACATATATACACCGCCGACCGCTTAAAGGAAATGGATAACGATCGTAAGACGCTGGGCATTATCGGCGGCATGGGGCCGATGGCCACGGCGGACCTGTTCTATAAGATCATCGCGAATACCGACGCCTCCACCGACGCCGGGCATATTCATATCGTTATCGACAACAACCCCAAGATTCCCGACCGTACGGCAGCGGTGCTTTCGGACAGCGACGCGCCGCTCCCTTACATCGTGGAAGCCGCTCAGTTGCTGGTACGGATGGGCGCGGATGTGCTCCTGCTCCCGTGCAACACCTCGCACGTGTACTATGAACGGCTCTGTGATGCCGTGAACATGCCGGTAATCAACATGATTGAGGAGACCGCGGCGCAAACCGCAGCAATGGGCATAGAGCGGGTGGGGCTGCTCGCTACCAAAGGGACGCTGCATGCAAGGCTCTATGAGAAGTCGCTCTCGGCGTACGGCGTCGACGCAGTACTGCCATCCGCACGCGGGCAGTCCGATGTCATGTCGCTGATCTATAACGGGGTCAAGGCTGGAGCGGAAACCTTCGATACCACCAAAATTTGCGGAGAGCTTCGCCGGATGGCAAGGCGCGGCGCAGTGGCGTTCATTCTAGGATGCACAGAGCTCCCCGTGGCATTTGAAAGATATCATATTCCCTTTCCATATATCGACCCTTCACTGATATTGGCGAAGGCCGCCATCCTTCGGGCGGGTTATGCCATTAAGCCGTCCGATCCGGCAGTTTTCGTAACGGAAGATCCTTCTTCCGCATAGCGGAGGCTGAATGGAATTTAAGGGTCGACCGTATGCCTTTCATGTCTTCATGATATAACAAAAACGCCTCCTGCTGTTGCTGCAGAAGGCGCTCCCCCCACTCCGCTACGGGTAACTGAAATTCGATTTTGTTACAGGCAGGCGCCCTTAAACTCCCGGATGACCTGCTGCAGCCGCGGAACGTCGTCCTGCAGCTTCAATATGGTACTGCCCACGAAAACGCCGTCTGCGCCCGCTTCCTTGGCCATGCGGATATCATCCGCGGTATAGATACCCACGCCGCAGTAGATTTCGCGCTCAATGCCCTCTTCGCGCAGCTTTGCAATGCAATCCTTCAGCGTCGGATACTCCGGGTTAATGTCGATGCCCACCGGCTTGGCCTGCATATAGACGAAACCGTTGGAGTTTTTCGCAACGCTGATCTCCTCATCGTCCATGTTGAACTGCACATAGCAGGATACGCGCATACCTTCGGCGATGCAGCGGTTTTTAATTGTCTCGTCCTTCATCCCCACCAGGATGAGGTCTTTAAAGCCATGCTCACCGCAGTACCGGAGAAACTTTTCCACGCCGATGTCCCGCACAGTGTCCTCATACATGAGCAGCAGCAGCCGCGTATCCGGCAGCTCACGCCGCAGCGTCGCAATGCCGTCCATATACTTGTCATAGTCTCTGCACGCCTTAAGAGCAGCCTTCATTCTTGAAGCAATGTATTCGCCCTCCAGAAACGGATTGGGCGACGGAAAATCCACCTCCACAATATCGCATCCGGCCTCCACATACCTTTTCGCCGTTTCGATGCTGTCCGCAATGGTGGGATAACCGTTCGATAAGTAGCATATTAACTTCATATTTATATTAACCTTCCGTCTTTCTCATACGCCATTGTATATCTGTCTGAACAATTCTGCCTGTTCTTCCCGGGTCGGGATGACCGGATTCGTCTTGGTGCACCCATCCGTAATCGCCATGGTCACCATAGCCTCCACCAGCGCTTCATACTGGTCCCGGTCGATCATCTCCTTAAAGCAGGAGGGAATGCCCAGCCCCTCGTTGAGGCTGCGCACCGCCTGTTCCATGGATGCGGCTCCCAGCGTGCGGGCCAGCGCATCGTACTTCACCTTCGCATAGGCTGTCCGGCTGTTGAAGGCGATCACATATGGCAGGATCACCGCGTTACCCAGACCGTGCGGAATCTTGAAGTAGCTGCCCAACGTATGCGCCATCGAGTGGACGATGCCCAGCGACACATTGGTAAATGCCAGACCCGCCGTCATGGACGCGTTCAGCATGTATTCGCGCGCTTCCATATCGTCGCCGTCATCATACGCCTTTTTAACATACTGTATGATATCGCAGGCTGCCGCCGCAGCCAGTATATCGCTCAGATAGTTGGCCCGCTGAGATACATATGCCTCCAGTGCGTGCGTCAGCGCATCCATGCCGGTATGCGCCGTCAGCGACTTTGGCATCGTTGCCGTCACCTCAGGATCACAGAGGGCGATATCCGGCATCAGCTCCATGTTGCCGATGCCATGCTTAAAGCCCGTCTTGTCGTCTGTAATTACGATGGAGCGCGATACTTCACTGGCAGAACCGCTCGTCGAGGGGATGCAGATCAGCCTCGCCTTGCCGCGTAGCTTGGGAATGCCATTCGGCGGCGTAATCTGCTCCAGTGTGGTGAGCTCCGGGTGCTCATAGAATATCCACATTGCCTTGGCTGCGTCCATGGCACTGCCGCCGCCCACCGCAATGATCCAGTCCGGTTCGTACTGCTTCATCTGCTCCGCGCCCGCGTATACCGTCGCAAAGTGCGGATCCGGCTCCACGCTGGTATATACCTGATGTCCGATTCCGCACTCATCCAGATACCCTGTGATTTTGGCGATCACGCCGCTCTTCTCCAGCGCCGAGCGCGACGACACGATAAATGCGCGCTGTCCCGTCAGCGTCTTCAAATGTGCAAGACACCCCTGTCCAAACATCAATTGCTCACCGGCGAGCTTCATAGGTCTCATCATTGTTGTCTTATTCCTTTCCGTTCAGCGCATCCAGCAATTCGCGGGTCAGCTCATACGAGATCAGGTTCTCCAGCGTCCCGCCCTGCTTTAAGCTCGACCCTACGATCGCGCCGTCCGCGATGCTCATCTGCTCTCTGATGTTGTGCATATTGACGCCGCTGCCCGCAAATACCGGCAGCTTCACCAGCTGTTTGACCTTCCGGATCGACTCGATGGGCGTCTCCGTGCCAATCGCAGCCCCGGTTACAATCAGCGCATCCGCGCCTGCCGCAACGGCGTTTTTCGCGGACTCTTCAATGGTCGTGTCAAATACGAGCTTGGTATGCTTGACCTGTATATCGGCCAATATCTTAACATCGCGCGCACCGATCTCCTCGCGGTAGCGCAGCGCCTGCACGCAGCACGGGTGAATGATGCCGCCGTAATACTGCACTGTATCACAAAAAACCGGCAGCCTCACAAAATTGCCGTCGATCGCCTTGGCAATAGCCAATGACGCCTCATAATCGTTGAATGCCGCGTCGATGCCGACCGGCAGCTTGACCTTGCTCTTGACAATGCCTGCAACGCTGGCCAGTGCCATCCGCTGCATGGTGTTCAGCGTTACGCCAAAGGGCGTATCCCCCATATTCTCCACGATGATGGCGTCCACACCCGCCCGTTCCAGCGTCAGCGCGTCAGTCACCGCCTGATCGATGATCTTGCCCATATCGCCGCAAAAATCCTTGGTTGTGGGCAGGGCAAGGCAGTGTACCATGCCGATGATGGTTTTCTCGCCATTCTTTAGAAAGCTCATGTCTTCATCCCTTTCTGTAATATTCCACGATTCCGTCCAGTGCGACTTTGCACAGGTCTTCCTCTGATTTGGTCCTCTCCTCGCCTTCCAGCACCCGTTTCAAGTTGGTCAGCACGGTCGTCATGGTGACGACGCAGGCGCGTATGCCCATCAGGCTGCCCAGCGTCAGGATGCAGGCGCTCTCCATATCCACGCCGTCCACGTTGTAACGCTTCAGATTCTCAAACGTCTTCAGGATGTCGGTGCCCATTTTACGGGACAGCTTGGACTCCTTCATCTGGCTGTAGAAGCCATCCAGCGTACAGTTGATGCCGTTCACATATTCCCGCCCGTTCGCTGTCGCGGCCCGGTTCATGCAGGCCACCAGCTCCGGGTCTGCCACGGCCGGGAAGGATACCGGCGCGTAGGTCTTGCTCGTCGCTTCCTCGCGCATCGCGCCCGCCGGGATAATCAGCTTGCCAAGGTAATCGTCCTTCAGGCCCATCACGGTACCCATGCGCACCGCCACCTCCATACCGCATTCAAACATCTCTTCCATGGCGATCGCGGCAGAAGGCGCGCCGATCCCGGTGGACGTCACCGTGATATCCACGCCCTTATACGTTCCCGTATAGGTGTTGAACTCGCGAAAGAAGCCGATATGGCGCGCGTTCTCCAGATGCTTTGCCAGCACCTCCACCCGAAAGGGGTCTCCGGAAAACAGCACGTTTTTTGCCACATCCTTGGGTTCCACCTTCATATAAAGCGTCTTCAATGGCTCTCCCTCATTTCATCTAATTCCTCAAGCAGTGTATCCTCGTCCGGCACGTTGGTTACGCATCCCATGGACCGTATCACGTAGGACGACAGGATACTGCCGCACATGCACGACTCGCTGTCCGACATCCCTTCCAGATAGCCATACAGGAAACCTGCGATGTACGCATCCCCGCCGCCCGTGGAGTCCACCACCCGGTCAGCCGGCAGTATGCCCACGCGGCATTCCTGCACATGCCCGTCCTTCAGACGGTACACCAGGCTGCCTTCCTTGCCCAGCGTGGTCACGATCAGCTTGGCATTGCCCTCGTGCAGCAGGCGTGTGATGCATTCCAGTCCGAAGCACTTCTCGATGGCGCAGCGCTCCACCTCGTTGGTGAATATGATATCGCTGTAATACAGCAGCTCCTTTAGAAACGCTTCGGGGAAGGCGTCGAAATCCGCCTTCATGCCAAACACCAGCGGCAGCGCATGCTGCCTGCACTTGCGGAAAAACTCAGCGTTGTCCTCTTTGGAGCCTACCGTGATTACGCCCAGCCGTGCGTCCCGGAAAAACGCGTCGTCCATCTCCCCCGCGTACTTGCCGTCCATGGCGCCCGGATAAAAGATGGTGATATGCTCGTTGTCGGCCAGATTCTCGATCAGGTAGCAGTTGGACGTCATATCGTTCTCGATGACCTTCAGCCCTTCGAGGCACACACCGCTGTCCTTCAGAAAGTCGTAGTAGCCGATCTCCTTATAGTCTGCGCCGACACGCAAAATCGGCAGTGCCTTTTTCCCCAGCCGGGCCAGCCCATAAGCGATGTTCGTCGAACAGCCGCCGTAATAGATCTTGGCATTGTCCGCGTTCTGGATGATAGAGGTGAACCCCGGTTTCACCGAAGCGCGCACCTTGATCATCCGGTCCATCGATACGTATCCGCTGGTAATTACGTCGTATTTCTTCATGCTAAATGACCTTCGCCTCGTACAAACGTTCAAGATCATCCATGCCGACCACGTGCCCAAAGTACTTATCGATATCCGTGAGGTGCACGTTATTGACTGTTTCATCGTTGGTGGCCACACACTCCCTCACCACGTACACGTTGTAGTCCAGATGATACGCATCCTGCACCGTCGCGCGGATGCAGCAGTTGGTCTTGGTCCCCACTACGATCACATCGCGGATATCATGCTCGCGCAGCACCAGGTCCAGATCGGTTCCGAAGAACGCGCTGTACCTGCGCTTGGGGATCACATAGTCCTCCGGCCGCACGTCCAGTGACGGATCGATCGCCTCCCCGCCCGTGCCTTCGATGCAGCTGGGCCGCATGCTGACCAGGTTCTTGTCCGGCTTATCCTTCCGGTAACGGTGCTGCATGAATATGACCAGCGCACCGTGCTTTCGGCAGGTGTCGAGCACCATCTGTATATTCGGCAAGATCTGTTTGTTCTGCGGATAGTACACGAGGCCATTCTCATTGGTAAAGTCATATACCATATCCACAACGATCAATGCGCTCTGTTTCATTGCTGCTCAAATCCCCTTTCATTGATATTGCGGTTTTTGAGTACCGACACGACCACCAGCACGACCACCATGATCACATAGGGGATCACTTCAAACAGTCCGGCAACCGGGCCGGCGAACAGCTTCAGGTTGACCGCCAGCGATTTCGCCGCGCCGAACACCAGCGCGTACATCGACGAAGCGCCGGGTTTACCCTGCCCACAGTATATCGCGGCAATGGCGATGAAGCCGCGGCCCGCCGTCATGTTGTTGGTGAACAGTGCCACCCGGTCCACGCTTAAGTTGATGCCCGCCAGCACGCAGCACAATGCGCCGATCAGGATCGCGATGTACTTGATGCGCACCGTGTTGATGCCCACCGACTTTGCGGCTTCTTCCTTCTCACCTACCACGCGGATGTAGATGCCCAGCTTGGTCTTGTACATCACCACCCACATGATGAAGATGCCCAGAAACGCCACATACGTCAGCGGCGGATGGCCGCTGATGAGGTCTCCCAGCACCGGGATATCCTTGATGACCGGAATGTTGATCTTGAGATCGGCCACGCTGACCACGGAGCTGACGTTGATGTTTGCCGATCCCAGCACCTTGAGCATGAATGCGCAGAACGAGAGCGCCAGCATGTTGATGGCGAGGCCCGTAATGATCGGGTTGCCGTTTCGGGAGGCCGTGAAGTAGGCAAACACCAATCCCAGTATCAGCCCCACACCGACGCTGACGAGGCCCGCCAGCACCGTGTTGCCCCACAGCATTACGAACAGCGCTGAGATGAACGCGCCCATCAGCATGAAGCCCTCCAGCGCGATGTTGAGCACGTTGGCCTTATAGGCGAATATGCCGCCCAAGACGCACAGTATGATCGGTGCGCTGTGATAGATCGTATCGTATAAGATGTTGCTGAAAATGCCCATATCTATTCCTCCACGCCGTCAATTTTCCGGGTCTTCAGCATACGGGTCCACCTGCTGACAACGCCGGTCCGTTGGTTAATGAACTGGATCGCCAGGAACAGCACGATGAGCCCCTGAATGACCGCCACGATCTCTTTGGGTACGCCGGAGTAGATCGCAAGGCTCTGGCTGCCCGTGGTCAGGGCACTGTAGAACACCGCGGCGATCAGAACGCCCACCGGCGAATGCATGCCCAGCAGCGCAATCAGCATGCCGTCCCATCCGAGGCCCGGCAGCCCGGAAAAGTTGAGCGAGTAAATGTACTGATCACTCATCATATGCCCTGCGCCCGCAAGGCCGCTGATAGCGCCGCTGATCAGCATGATGGTCATGATCTTCTTTTTAACGTCCATGCCCGTCGCTTCGGCAAACAGGGGGTTGCGGCCAATCGCTGTAATCTCGTAGCCCAGCCGCGATTTATTGAACACGACGTACATAATCGCGAATACCCCCAGCGCCACGAAGAAGAACGGCGTGATTTCGCTGCCCCAGAGCCTGCTGAACATCGCGGAATCGCTGATTCTCGGCGTGGATACGAAGCCGGAGCCGGGATCGCGGAACGGCCCCTCAGTAAGATACTGCAGCACCTGTATCATCGCGTAGTTGAGCATCAGCGTCACGACCATCTCGTTGACCTTGAAGAACACCTTCAGCACAGCGGGGATCAGCGCGAACGCCATGCCGGAAACGATGCCGATCAACAGGCAGACGATAACATGCAGCACCGGCGGAAGCCCTGTGATCATGTATCCCGCGATGCCGGCCATGAAGCCGCCCAGCAGCATCTGGCCTTCCACGCCCATGTTGTATATGCCCGCCTTGAACGTGACCGCGATGGCCAGACCCGTAAGGATCAGCGGCGCGGCATTATGCAACGTCTTGAGTATGCCGGTGGCGGTAAACAGCGACTTGCCGATCATGATGCGGTAGACCTCCCACGGGTCCTCGCCGATGATCAGCATCAGTATGGCTCCCAATACAAACGCCAGCAGCACGGGCAGAATGGAGTTGGCGATACTCACAAGAAACTTGCTTACTTTGTTCATTGTCAATCAGCCCTTTCTATTTCACGCCTGCCATCAGCAGCCCGATTTCTTCCTTGGTGCAGCAGAAGCCTTCCAGTTCCCCAATTACCTCGCCCTTGTACATGACGATGATCCGGTCGGACAGGCGCATGATCTCGCTGAGCTCGCTGGAGATCAGCAGCACGGCCTTTTTCTGCTCCCGGTATTCCAGCAGCTTGCCGTGGATATATTCGATGGAGCCGATGTCGACTCCGCGCGTGGGCTGGTTGGCCAGCAGCACCTTGGGATCGGCGGAAAACTCCCGCGCGATGATGATTTTCTGCGCATTGCCGCCCGAAAGCTGCGACACATTGCCCTTGACGTCCGAGATGCGGATGTCGTAATGTTTGATCATCTCTTCCCGCTTCTTCTCGATCTGTTTTTTTCGCAATATGCCGTGGCTGCACACATCCTTCTGGTCGTGATATCCCGCAATGATGTTGTCTGCGATCGTCATGTCCCGGCATAGCCCCTGCTCAAACCGATCCTCCGGAATGATGGAGATTCCGGAGCGCCGGAGTTCCTTGGGCCAGCTGTTGGTAATCTCCCGGTCGTACAGGAACACCTTGCCTTTGGTGCTGCGCATCAGTCCGGTCAATACCTTGGAGAGCTCGCTTTGCCCATTGCCTTCCACACCCGCGATGCCCAGTATCTCGCCTTCGCGGATCTCGAAGCTGACGTCCTTCACGACCTCCTTGCCGTCGCTGTTGGTGGTGGAAATATGCTCCACGCGGTAAGCAACGGGGCTCTGCGACAGGTCAACAGCACAGCATTCGTGCACCACCACCTCGCGCCCGACCATCAGCCGGGATATCTCCGCTTCGTTGGTCTTGGTTTTCTCCAGTTCGCCCACCACCTTGCCACGCTTGATGACGGTGATGGTATCCGCAAGGGCCATAACCTCGCGAAGCTTGTGCGTGATGATGATGATGGTCTTGCCCTGGCTTTGCAGCTCCTTGAGGCTGACGATGAGTTCGTCCACCTCCTGCGGAGTCAGCACTGCGGTAGGCTCGTCGAGTATCAGGATATCCACCTCACGGTAGAGCATCTTCAATATCTCGACGCGCTGCTGCTGTCCTACGGATATATCCTCTATCTTTGAGTTGGCGTCGAGATCGAACTTGTACCTGTCGATAACCTCCTGAACCAACCGAATCTCCTGCTTTTTATCCACCAGCGGAAAATGGAGCTCCCCTTTTCCGATCCTGATCCGCCGGGTTTTCTCAATGCCGAGCACCACGTTCTCGTATATGCTCAGGCTGGGTACCAGCTTGAAATGCTGGTGGGCCATACCAAGCCCCTCATGAATGGCGTCCAGAGGCGACTTGAAATGCGCTTCCTTCCCGTTGATCAGGATCTGGCCGCTCGTCGGCTTCAGCAAGCCGTACAACATATTCATCAGCGTGGTCTTGCCCGCGCCGTTCTCGCCTACTATGGCTTTGATCTCACCTTTTTTTACGCTGAGGCTGATATTGTCGTTGGCTGTAAAGTCACCGAACCGTTTGGTCAGGTTGTGGATTTCAATTACATTCATGGGCCTCATCTTCTCCTCAACTTCGGGTCTCGTTTGCGTTAAACCGCCCAGAGCCGGGCTTATCACCCGGTTCTGGGCGCGTTTTAACTGCTTATTTACGCTTTTAATCGCTTACTGCGCAAAGGTTACGTTGCTCAGGGTGTCAAGGGTCTCGCCAGCCTGCGCGTCGGTCACAACGATGGTGCCGTCCGCGATCTTGGACGCTACGTCGGCAACATACGCTTTGATCTCTTCCCACTTGGCCTGGCCGCTCTCCTGAACCGCAGCGCCGATGGTGGCCAGATCCGTGATGCCCGTTGCGCCGGAGCCGAGGCTGTAGAAGATGGACTGGCCGAGCTGCTCGGACAGGGTGCCTTCGATGAGCGCCTTGGAGAGCTCATAAACCGGAACTTCCGTGTTCTTTAGAACGCTGGTCAGCACATAGCCCGGCTGATCCGTATCCCGGTTGGCATCGACCTGGACCGCTAGCTTCTGAACTTCGTTGGCCTTCGCCGTTACGCCGTCGCCCACCGTACCGGCACAGGCGAACACCACGTTGGCGCCCTGCGAATACATGGTATTGGCAATCTGCGAGCCGGTAGCCGAGTCGGAGAATCCGGCGGAGTAGTCGGAGTAGTAGGTGTAGTTAACGCCCAGCTCGGACGCAACGTAGTTGACGCCTTCCGCAAAGCCGTAGCTGAACACCGTGATGCCCGCGGAATTGGTGCCGCCGATGAAGCCCACCGTACGGCCGCCTTCATCAACAGAGGTCAGCGCATAGCCTTCGCCGAACAGCACGTCCTGGTTCTCGATCACCTGTGCAGCCAGCACGCCGGCGAGGAACGAGGCCTCATGTACGTCAAACAGTACCGAAATGACATTGGGCTGAATGGTATTGCCCGCTTCATCCTTGTTGGGTTCGGCGTTGAACACCACGAACGTGGTATCCGGATACTGCGCCGCAATCGCCTGCTCGCCGCCCACACCGTTGATCAGCGCTTCAAAGTTGTACTCCAGCGAGAAGATCAGGTCATAGCCTTCTTCAGCCAGCGCAGCGAGAGCGCCGTCGATGTCTTCCGTCTCAACAACCTTGGTCTCTGCGCCAAATTCGGTCTTCACTTTGTCGAGGCCCACAACAGCGGACTGATTGTAGCCGTTGTCATTCTGGCCCGCAGCCGAGGTGATCACCGCGATCTTAACATCCGCGGCGACCGGAGCGGTGCTGGTTTCAGCAGCCGGTTCGCTGCTGGAGGGCTGGGTGCTTGCCGTTTCGGACGGCTTCGAAGAATCTCCGCAGGCCGCGAGGGCAAAGATCATGACAGCCGCCAACATCATGCTGACAAGAATTCTGAGTGGCTTTTTCATTGGTTCCTCCTGAATATTTTTATTTTTACTTATTAATGTAAAACTTGAATTTATCTGTCCGGTAGTGACACTTGAACAGCTCCACCGGGACTTCCTTACCTTTGATGATCCCATAGGTGATTCCGCTGAACAAAAGCACCGGCTGGCCTTCGCTGATCTGCAGGTAATCCGCGACATCGTCATAGGCGCTCATGGCCTCGAACGTGCGGGTGGACCGGGTGAATTTCACGCCAAACTCCGTCTCCAGTATTCGGTAGAGCGAGTCCTTGCTGAAATCGTGCTTTTCAATGCCTTCAAAGTACTTATACGGGAGCGTCGCGATTGTGGTGTTGAGCGCTTCGTCGTCGGCGTAGTAGATCCGGTGCAGCTCAAAGATGTCTGTATTGTCGTTAATCTCGAGCTTTCTGGCTCTCTGCTTGTCGCATTTGACAATCTGCTGGCTGATCACCTTTCGGCCGGGCGTCAACCCCAGTTCCTTGATGGCATCGGTACAGCTGGCCATGGAGATCAGATCCTGCTTGAACGTGTTGCCTTTAACGAACGTCCCTTTTCCGTGGATGCGGTAGAGATAGCCTTCATTGACCAGCTCGTCGATCGCACGGCGCACCGTTATGCGGCTGACATCGTTCTGGGCCACCAGTTCGTACTCACTGGGAATAGCTTCCCCTTCCCCGACTTCCTCATTCTCGATCATTTCAATGAGCTTGTGTTTCAGGACGTAATACTTCGGCAGTTTATCGTACATATGCGCCTCCACCTTAATCCGGAATCGCTCTACTTGTTATGATGTCATAACAAGTTTACGGTTACAATACTATAAACACATACACATGTCAAGCATGAGTAAAGGTCTGTTTCAGAAAAAATCATTACCATTTTACGGTATGTTCACGTGGTCTTTAACCGTCCCACTGTTCAACCTTTATAATGCGCACAACGCAAAAAGCCCGGCGAACCGGGCTCACTTGTTATATTTCTTTCTTAATAGCAGAGGTCTACGCCAGCAGGTTCGTATCGTCCGCTTTGGAGAACAGATGCGTCATGTCCGCCGGAAAGCGGAAGTGGATTTCTGTCAGCCGCCCGATACCGCCGTTGAATTCACGCGGTAACTCCACCGTGGGTACGCGAATGATTGCGTCACGCCCGTCTACGCTGACATGCAGGTGCAGCTCGCTGCCCATCATCTCCGATACGTCCACAATCGCAGTGATTGCGCCCTCCTCGTTGTGCCGTGCAATGCTGATGTGCTCCGGCCGCACCCCAAGTGTGATCTCCTGTGCTTCCGCACCCTTCTCCGATAGCCTTTTGCCCATCTCTTCCGGCAGCGGGGTCGACACGCCCTGCAGTTCGACCCGATAGCTGCCGCCTGCCTTTTCCAGCTTAGCATCGAAGAAGTTCATCTGCGGTGTACCGATAAAACCAGCGACGAACAGGTTAGCCGGATGGTTAAACACCTGCTGCGGCGTGCCAATCTGCTGGATAAGACCATCCTTCATGATCACAATGCGGTCTCCCAGCGTCATGGCTTCGGTCTGGTCGTGCGTGACGTAGATAAATGTGGTATTGACATCCTGTCGCAGTTTGATGATTTCCGCACGCATCTGATTGCGCAGCTTCGCGTCGAGGTTGGAGAGCGGTTCATCCATCAGGAACACCTTGGGATGGCGTACGATGGCCCTCCCGATGGCCACACGCTGTCGCTGCCCGCCCGAGAGCGCCTTGGGCTTGCGCTGCAGCAGCTCGGTAATACCGAGTATTTCCGATGCTTCCCTCACCTTCGCGTCGATCTCCGGCTTTTTAAAATGCCGAAGCTTCAAAGCGAACGCCATATTCTCGTATACCGTCATGTGCGGGTAAAGCGCATAATTCTGGAACACCATCGCAATATCCCTGTCCTTGGGCGCCACGTCGTTAACGAGTGCATCGTCGATGTAAAGCTCGCCCTCGGAAATTTCCTCAAGCCCCGCCACCATGCGCAGCGTTGTGGACTTGCCACAGCCTGACGGCCCAACCAGCACGATAAATTCTTTATCGGCAATGTCGAGACTAAAGTCCTCAACCGCAACAACGCTCTTCTCGTAAATCTTTTTAATATTTTTCAATGTAACATTTGCCATAATATTTATGCTCCTTTCATTTGACTCTGCTCATAGGGCTCAATGATGCGTCTTTGCATTGTTTGATTAATGGCAGTGCAAATAATCAGCTGCTGCAGCGAGAACCAGATAAACAGCAGAAGAACCACAGTATACGGGAAAAGCGCCACTATTAATAAGGCCATAACGACTATACTGCCGATAATCACAAGATTGGTTTTCCATTCGGTCACCATCAGTATCCAGGCGTTCCGGGCAATATGCCTGCCTTTCAGGTCCAGCGCGGACATCAGCACGAACGCATAGCTTCCAAACAGCACGCCCAGCCCCAACAGGAATAGCCCCAGCGCTCCGGGCAGTATGCCGCCGCCCGATATGCTGATGCTGAGGGCATAGTAGCTGTCAAACAGCAGGAACGCCACGAGCAGACCAAATGGCATAGCTTTAAAGAAGTCTGCCCTGAACTCCTGCCAGAAATCGCTCCAGAGAAAACAGTTCCCTTCCCGCACCAGCTTTATCAGCACCCTGTTCATGCCGCAGACAGCCGCCGGTATTGTCACAACGGTAATACTGAACATGAGAAACACAAGGTTCAATGTAACGAGCTTCCACGGATGCGTCGTGAGCAGGAAGAAGAACCGCTTGGTCCCTTTTTGGGGCGGCAGTTCCGTTACGCCCGGTCCGGGCGCAAATCTTTTTCTTTTGATCAGCTCCGTTACGTTCATGTTCTCATCCTTAATTCTTCATACCTGTCATCACGATACCCTCTACAAAGTAACGCTGACCGATGAGATAGACGACCACACCCGGCAAAAACGAAAGGCAGGTGGCCGCAAACATCCCCGCGTAATCATTTTTAAACGAGCCCATGAACGTGGTCAGCCCTACCGCCATCGTGTACTTTTCCCGCGAGGAAATATAAATTGTTTGCTGCAGGAGATCGTTCCAGGTCGTAATGAAGATTAACAGTGCCACAACGATAATTGCCGGCCGGATAGAGGGAACAATGATGCTTACCAGCGTACGCATATAGCCTGCTCCATCGATCGTCGCCGACTCGTCCAGCTCTTTAGGAAGCGTCCTGATAAACTGCCTGATAAGAAAGATATTAAACGCTCCTCCTCCGCAAAGATACGGAAGTATCAGCGGCCAGTATGTATCTGTAAGCCCCAGACTCGACCATGCGATGTAGAGCGGAATAAGCGTTACCATCGTCGGCAGCAGCATCGAACCCACACAGAGCGCAAATAAAAACGCTTTTCCTTTAAAGCGCAGCCGCGCAAAAGCATACCCGCATAATATCGCCGTAATCGTTCCGAAAACGACACAGGGAACGACAATAGTCAGCGTATTTCCTAAATACCGCCAAAAATCAAAAGTAGTCGGTTTTATGTTGTAATTCGAAAACAACCATTCTGACGGGAAAAACTGTGGCGGCCATTTAAATATTTCGAGGCTTTTCATCAGCGAAGAACGAACCATCCACCATATCGGCAGCATGACTGCCGCAGCAATTAAGATGATGATAATTAACGAAATGATATCCGCAATCTGCTCGCTTCTCTTTTTACTTTTCAAAGAGCTCTTAATGAGCACTCTATTATCTTTTTTTGCGGCTTCGTTCATTTTTATCATCTCCTCCCTCATTATATATCCAACTTTTGGATGTTGCGAACAATATAAAGGCTAATATTGCGGCCACGATAAAGAACACAAACGCAATCGCGCCGGCTTTTCCCAACTCCCTGCCTCGAAACCCGATCTGGTACATCAAATATGTCATAAACATTGTCGATTTCCCCGGTCCACCTTTTGTAACGGCCAGCGCGGGTACGACAACTTGCAGATTGACGACAAGGCTCATCAAAAGATTATAGAAAATGATCGGAGTCATGGAGGGGATCGTGACGTTCCAAAACCGCTGCCAGGCGTTTGCGCCGTCTATTTCCGCAGCCTCGTGATATACCCGGGGCACGTTTTGAAGCCCTGCCAAAAATATGACGATCAGGTTACCGGATGTCCAAACAGCGATCATGGCCAGCGACGGTATGGCCGTGTCCGCAGAAGACAGGAATAAGGATTTATCTAAGCCTAAATTCACAAGGATATAGTTGATCAGACCGCCATCGTATTTTAATAAGAACCACCAGCTGATCATGACCGCGGTAGCGGGCAGGATATACGGAATATAGAAAACCGCTCGGAAGAATCCGCGGGCGGGGATCTTGCGGTTTAAGAGCATCGCGATAATCATGGAGTAAACGATACTTCCAACAACGGCGATCAGCGCGAAAACTACTGTTACTTTAATTGAATTGAGAAAATCAATACTCGGATTTTTAAATATTTCAACAAAATTATCAAACCCAACAAACTTGACCGGCGGCAAAGTACCACCTTGAATAAAATGGCCTACGTTGAGGTCCGTTAAACTAATGCCGAAAACAGCCATTAAAGGTATATATGTAATCAGCGACAAACCAAGAAGCGCGGGAATTAAAAAGAGATATGCTGCGCGCTGTTCCTTGATTGCAATCTTTGCCCTCTTTTTCTTACTTTTCATGTTTTTTACCCACTTTCCTGGATATAAAACCAGGGGGGCGCCCACATACGTATTTTTGCTTTTCAGGCGCCCCTTGTTACTCAACCGTTACTTCACAACAAACAATCGTTTCTTAACCATCGAGTGCAGTTTGCATCGCATCATGCGTTTCTGCGATAACCTCTTCAACCGTTTTACTACCGTTAATTGCTTCAACCATTGCCGGCCGTAATACATTGTAAATTTCATAGGTGTTTGGCGTGTAGTACCATGCCGTAGATTTGGTTACGTCAAAGTCTAATGCGACGTCTACTATAGCCGTTTTGTAGGCTTCGGCTGTTAACGGCTGGCGCAGTTCGCAATCATCCACCCAGGATTTCAGCAGAGCCGGATCCGTGTACCAATTCAATTTGGTAGGCATCCACCATCCAGCCATAATCGTGGTCATATTGTTGTCTTCGCTGTTGTACCATCTCAGGAAGTCCGCAGCTTCTTCAGGGTGCTGCGTCGTGGCAAATACGCCTGTCGGGCCGCCCGTGCAGATATTCACCTTCTGTTTCATATAGGGCAGAACGCCAACACCGTAATCAATACCGTCAAGACCCGCTCTGAATCCAGTGGCCCACTGTCCCTCAGTACACATGGCAACGTTTCCTGCGCCGAGCGAGCTGGCAAAACCGTTATCCTGAGTTCCGTCGTTTAACGGCGCAACGTGTTCCACAAGGTGCAGGTCAACTACCTTTTGAATAGCCTCGATAGCCGCATCATCAAAGGTTACCGACTTGCCGTCAGGCGAGAAGAAGCTGCCGCCGTTTGAAAGCGCCCAAACTTCGAGCTGCCATGTATATTGGTTGACATAAGCGCCGTACTGGACGATGTTGTTCTCGTCGAAACCGTCTTCGCCCGGATGTTTGCCATTGGCATCAAGCGTCAGCTTCTTGGCAACTTCAATAAATTCATCCCATGACCATGCTCCATCAAGAGTAGCGGAAGGATAAGCTACGCCGGCGTCATCGAACATTTTCTTGTTGTACCAAAGTCCGAGGACTTCGTTAGCTGCAGAATAGGCAACAGTCTTACCTTCGTATTTGAACGCAAGATAGTCCAGCGGCAAATTCTCCTGACCTGCATAGATATCGACATCAGACAGCAGTCCATCCTTAGCCCAGCCTATAACGGTGTCTTCCGCGACCATGCCACAATCCGGCATCTCGCCTGACGTCGCCATGGTCTGAAGCTTTTCGTTATATTCGTCGCGCCCGATCTGCAGCGCTTTAACATATACTTTGTCCTGCAGGCCATTGTATACGTCCAGTACTTTCTGTGTCGTTTCCTGTTCCGCGGGATCCCCCCATAATGAGAACGTGATCGTAATCCTATCCTCTTGCGAAGGCGACGTGGAAGCTGTCTCTGCGCCACTGTTGGGCGCACCGCTTGTGTCACTTGGTACTGTCGGCTGTCCGCAGGCGGCAAAGCCAAACAACATGGCAACACAAAGCAGGATCCCAATGATCTTCTTCATTTCCTTCATCATTTACACTTCCTTTACCGTATTTTTATTATACAACACGGATGGCATTGTATAAACAAATAGTCTTATTTTTTGTTTGGCAGCAGCTTCTGCCAAACGTACATTTCACCCGGATTTCGGTTGCCCCAGATGCAGTACGGCACGGCGGTCAGCCTTGCGGGCAGTGTCTCAAACCGCGCCGGACCATACAACGTGTCCTCCCATCCATCTTCACTCAGCCGCTCGCCAGCATAGGCCAGCGCGGGCAACCCGACGGGCAACGGCACATCTGATTTTTCTACAACCGTGTCCTGACGGACGAACACCGAAGCCAGACCGCTGCCATTGTCGGTCTCCTCCAGGCAGTACACGCAAGGTCCCTTCATCAGCGCCACCTTGCCCGCGTCCTCTCGCGCTCTGGGGTTGGCAGCCATCCAGCGCGGGCTTAGTTCCATCAGCATTTCCACCTTGTGTTTACCAGCAGGTAAATCGAAGAACGCATAACCCTTCTCCACCACAGGCGTTACCGGAATCCCATCCACGCTGTATGCCGGAGCCTGGGCGTATTCCGGTACCCGGATGGCGAGGCGCAGGCCTTTACTCGACGCTGCCGATACGGCAACACCGCCGCTGTTCATGAGGTCGGACTTCATTTCGACCTGCGCGTCTCCACCGGCCAAAACAGTTTGATAGGAGGAGGAGATGAAAAGGTTGATATACATCGTATTATCATCCGCCGCGTAGATGTACTGCCCCAAAGAGGCAAGCGTTCGCGCCACGTTGGGCGGGCAGCAAGCCACAGAGAACCAACGCTGGCGCTGCGCCTTTACATGTTTCATGGAAGTGGCAGGCAGACAATTGTCCGGCCAAACCTCCAGCGGATTCACGTAGAAGTACCGGTCACCGCTCAGGCTGATACCCGCCAGCACCGTGTTGTAAAGCGCGCGCTCCACGACGTCAAAGTAAGCCGCGTCTCGTTCGATGAGACTCATGCGTCGTCCAAAAAGCGCAAGGCCAATGGAAGCGCAGGTCTCACAGTAGGAGGCGTCGTTGGGGAGGTCATAATCCGTGGTAAAGCGTTCGAAGAAGCCGGATGAGCCGATACCGCCCGTGATATACATGCGCCGCTGCGTAATGTTCTTCCAAAGCGTCCGGCAGGTTTCAAGCAATGTCTCGTCACCGTCTTCACGCGCAATATCCGCCATTGCGCAATACATGTATGTGGCCCGCACCGCATGGCCCTCCGCCGTGCGTTGCTGCCGCGGCGGCATATGCGACTGCGAATATTTCAGCTCGTACTCCCGGAACTCGGGGAATATCACTTGCCCGTCCCGACCCTCAATCTCCTGCCGGAAATAGTTCGGTTCCTGACCGCGTTCGTCGATGAAGAACCGCGCACAGTCCAGATAACGGCGCTGCCCACTGCAGCGGTACAGTTTAACGAGTGCCAGTTCAATCTCCTGATGGCCCGGATACCCCTTGCGCTGCCCCTCTCCCGGGCCGAACTCGCGGCAAATCAGATCTGCAAAACGACGCGCAGTGTTTAAAAGGCTGTCTTTTCCCGTGGCTTCGTAATAAGCGATGCCCGCCTCAATCAGATAACCGGCGCAATAGAGCTCATGCCCTTCCACCAGATTGCTCCAACGTCCCTGCGGTTCCGCAACGGTAAAGTAGGTGTTCAGATATCCGTCCGGCTGCTGCGCGCGTCCGATAAGAGCGATAACTTCGTCAGCGATGTTCTCGAAATCTTTGCATCCTCCGTTATGGATACAGTAGGCAACGGTCTCCAGCCACTTGTAAACATCCGTATCCACAAAGATTACTCCTTTGTGTTCCCCTTTTAACTCGCCAGCAGCGATACGGAAATTCTTAATGCAATAGGATTCCATGGTCTGCTGTCCGCCGTCCTGCATAAAGTTATCAGCCTGCGAGTCAAGTATTTTCCAGTTATGAAAAGCGGGGTCGGCGCCGGGAATCCTGTCATTAAGTATCTGCCACTGGTATGGAACGATAACGTCCGCAACCATATCAGTATAGTGCTTCCAGAAGGAGTCAGTGATATGGATTTGACCAAGGTCAGGCAACCGCAATGATGACTTCATACTTTGCTCCGCTCCTTATATTGTGTCTCAAGCTATGGTAAACGTTTAATATTGCATGCTCAATATAATACGTCTTATCCTCTTTGTAAAGACCCAATTTTACATAAAGCAATAAATATTTTATATTTTTATTGAATATCAATAATTTTATCGGAAAATAATAGCGATTTCACTTTATTAATCGTTTACTGCTTTTTAACTAAAATTATGCTATTTTTTATTAACATCAGACTATAATTGCAATAATGCGTTAAATATGACCCAAATCAGCTTGAATGTTAAACGTTTATGTGATAACGTTAATATGTATTAATAAAAAGCGGGGTGTATAATGGCCACAATCCGTGAAATATCTGACCGCGCCAACGTATCCATCGCAACGGTATCCAAAGTACTTAATGGCAAGGGCGGCGTCAGTCAAGCCACGATCGACAACGTAATGGCAATCGCACAGGAGCTCAACTACCGTCCTAACCTGACGGCGCGCAGCCTGAAAAAAGGGCAGAGCCAGACTCTTGGCGTCATCACCGAAGACTTGACCGTGTTCAATACGCCGGAGATCGTGGACGGTATTGACGCGTACTGCGAAAGCCAGGGGTATCATTATATATTAGGCAATTTACGTTTCAATAAGCGCTACGGACATCATCCTCAGAACACCGAGGAGTGTACGAGGCTCGTTCATTCACTCGTGGATACCATGCTTTCCAAGCAGGTGGACGGCATCATTTATATCGGCTGTCACAGCCACGCCGTCGTGCCGCTGAGCCCCAGCAATGGAATACCAATTGTTTACGCGTACTGCTACAGTACCGATCCCGAGGTTCCCTCCGTATTGTATGACGACCAGAAGGCCGCGTTTGAAGCCACACAGCTGCTCATCCGCCGCGGCCACCACAGCGTCGGTATGATCGCAGGCCAGTCCGACAGTATCCATACCGCCAACCGCATACTTGGCCATCAGGAGGCTTTGTTCTCCGCTGGTATCCCCTACAACCCGCGGCTCACGGTAAACGGCGACTGGGAGCGCGACCAGGGATACGCACTGGCCGGGCAGCTTATCGAATCGGGCGTAACGGCGATCTTTGCACATAACGACCTCATGGCGCTCGGCGTGCTGGACTACTGCAACAAGAACGGCATTCAGGTGGGGCGCGACCTTGGGCTGGTCGGCTTTGACAATCGCGAGATCGATACGGTGTGCCGACCGACGCTGAGCAGCGTCTCCCTTCCGCTGTTCGAGATGGGCCAAACCGCTACGCACCTGCTGATCGATATGCTTGCGGGCAGGCATATCCAATGCGGTCAGAAGCTCATGCTGGCATGCAGCATTATCGAACGCGAGTCCACCAACTCCCCCGAGGTGCAGTGATGGCACTCAAAGCTACGATCAAGCTGAACACAGATGATGTCATCTCCCCCATCGACGACCGGCTGTACGGCTCTTTCATCGAACACATGGGCCGCGCCATCTATACGGGCATCTATGAACCGGGTCACCCCACCGCAGACGCGGACGGCTTCCGGCAGGACGTAATCGACCTCATCCGCCCACTGAATATACCGATCATTCGGTATCCGGGCGGCAACTTTGTTTCGGGGTACACTTGGGAGGACGGCATCGGGCCAATAGCGCAGCGTCCCGCGCGGCCGGAGCTGGCGTGGCTGGCAGTCGAGCCCAATCAGGTGGGCACCAACGAGTTCATGGATTTTTTAAAGCGGGTTGGGGCCGCGCCGATGCTTGCCGTCAATCTGGGGACACGCGGTGCACAGGACGCGGCCAATTTGCTGGAATACTGTAACTTTCCGGGTGGCACCTATTACAGCGATCTGCGCGCCTCGCACGGCTACCCGCAGCCGCACGGCGTAAAGCTGTGGTGTCTCGGCAACGAGATGGACGGCCCGTGGCAGATCTGCGCCAAAACCGCCGACGAATACGGGCGGCTCGCCTGCGAAACCGCCAAGATGATGAAGTGGCTAGATTCTACTATCGAATTGGTGGTTTGCGGCAGCTCGTTCCGTGAGATGCCCACCTTCGGCGACTGGGAACGCACGGTGCTGCGGCACTCGTATGAGCACGTTGATTACTTGTCACTTCATACCTACTACACCAACCCGGAGGGTGATGTGCCCTCGTTCCTCGCAAGCAACGTTAAAATGGACCGCTTCATCCGCGAGGTAGCGGCCATCTGCGATGAGATCAGAATGGAGAAGGGCTTACAGAAGGAAATCAAGCTGTCCTTTGACGAATGGAACGTCTGGTATCACTTTCGCAAGGATTGCGCGGAGCCGCCCAAATGGACAACGCCGCGTCCGGTCGAGGAGGAGATTTACGACTTCGCGGATGCGCTATTGGTGGGCAGCATGCTCACCACGCTCATCAACAACGCCGATGTGGTCAAAATTGCATGTCTCGCCCAACTGGTCAACACCATTGCACCCATCATGACCGAGCCAGGCGGACGGGCATGGGCACAGACCATTTACTATCCGTTTATGTACACATCCGTATACGGTCGGGGAACTGCATTAAAGGCACAGCTCGAAGTCCCGGAGTATACCTGCAAAGCAGGCGAGGGCATCCCCTTCATCGACTGTGCAGCCGTGCTCTCAGAGAACAGCCGGGCGTTGACGCTGTTTCTCGTGAACAAAAGCCTTGAAACAGATATCCCCTGCCGAGTCTCCATTGAAGGCCTCCCGTGTAAAGAGGCTTTTGAGTGGATTTCTCTGGAGGGGTATGCTCCGGATACAATTAATACCGCGGACCACGCACCCGTAAAACCGTCACGCCATACGGACGCAATCTCAGACCCGGACGGCATAAGCCTCACGCTGTCCAAAGCCTCCTGGAACATGGTACGTTTGACAATAGCATGAGCCATCCCTGTGAGATTTCAGGATAGACCCTACTATCGCAAGAAAAGCCCGGCATGCCGGGCTCAGGTTAATGACAAACGCCCCGTTTTCAGCAGAAAACGGGGCGTAGTATGTTTAACAGTAACAAAGTTCTGCCTGAATAACGACGCTGAATAGTCTTCGTAAAAGAGACAAAAGTCGCCCGTC
>JAEWTL010000091.1 GCA_023459495.1 Bacillota bacterium
GATGATGAAGCCTCTGAAAGATGAGGAGGCAGCAGATGGAATTTCACGAAAACAAAGCCAAAACGCCGTTTATCAGACTTGTGCAACTCTGGCAGGCGGTGAGGCGTTGGCGGCGGCAAATGCAGACCCGACGAGTGTTACAGCAGATGAGTGATGAGCGGTTGAGAGATATTGGGTTACGCAGGGAGGATGTGGAGTGAGGGGGCAATTCATCGCGGATAAACAGGATTTCTCTATAACCTCCACAAGGAAGTGGTTATTATTGCGAAATCATCGCTTCACGGAAAGACGTCAGAATGAAAGCTACAGAAGCCCGCCTACTCGATTTTTTAAAACGTTCGCAGCAGTTTGTTATTCCCATTTATCAACGGACTTATTCATGGACAGAACAACAATGTCGGCAACTTTGGGACGACATCATTCGTGCAGGAAAGCGTGACGATATATCAGCGCATTTTATCGGTTCGGTTGTTTATATAGAGCAGGGATTGTATCAGGTTTCTGGTATTTCTCCGTTGCTGGTCATTGATGGTCAGCAGCGGCTGACGACCGCAATGTTGCTGATTGAGGCTTTATCGCGCCATCTTGGCGAAGACGAAGTTTTTGATGGCTTTTCGGCAATGAAATTGCGTAATTATTATTTGCTCAATCCTTATGAGTCCGGCGAGAAAGGTTTTAAATTACTGCTGACCGAGACTGATAAAGACAGTTTACTGGCGTTAATAAAACAAAGACCAATGCCAGAAAACTATTCCCATCGAATAATGGAAAACTTTACTTTCTTTGATGAACAAATTGCCAAACTCGGTGATGACTTGATCCCCTTATGTCGTGGGTTAGCAAAGTTATTAATTGTCGATGTGGCGCTTAATCGTGGTCAGGATAATCCGCAACTGATTTTTGAAAGTATGAACTCCACCGGTAAGGCGTTAAGTCAGGCCGATCTGGTGCGCAATTTTATTCTGATGGGCCTCGAACCAGAGCATCAAACCCGGTTGTATGAAGATCACTGGCGTCCAATGGAAGTCGCTTTTGGTCAGCAAGGTTACAGCGAATATTTTGACAGTTTTATGCGTCATTATCTGACGGTAAAAACGGGGGAGATCCCTCGGACAGATGAAGTCTATGAGGCATTTAAACTCCATGCCCGCAGCCAGAGTGTTGCTGAAAAAGGCGTAGATCGGCTGGTTGAAGATATTCACATCTACGCGGAGTATTACTGTGCAATGGCATTGGGAAAAGAAAGTGACAAATCGCTTGCTACGGCTTTTCAGGATTTGCGCGAGTTAAAGGTTGATGTGGCGTATCCTTTCTTACTGGCGCTTTATCATGACTATAAAAATGACGATTTGTCTCACGAAGATTTCCTGAGCATAATTCGTTTAATTGAATCTTATGTTTTCCGCCGTGCAGTATGTGCGATTCCGACGAATTCTCTTAACAAGACGTTTGCTACTTTTTATAAGGTCATTAATAAAGGAAAATATCTGGAAAGTATTCAGGTACATTTTATGAACCTGCCTTCATATCGTCGTTTCCCCAACGATGATGAATTTAAACGGGAATTAAAAGTTCGCGATCTCTATAACTTCCGCAGTCGCAGCTACTGGTTACGACGACTGGAAAACGATAAACGCAGAGAGCGCGTGGAAGAGTTTACGATTGAGCATATTATGCCGCAGAACGAAAATCTGTCGGCTAAATGGCGTGAAGAGCTGGGAAGCGACTGGCAGCGTGTGCATAAAGAACTGTTACATACGTTGGGGAATCTCACATTAACGCGCTATAACTCCCGCTACAGTGACAGACCTTTCGCGGAAAAACGCGATATTGAAGACGGCTTTAAGCATAGCCCGCTCTATTTGAATATCGGTCTTGGACAGTGCGAAAAATGGGATGAAGCCGCCATTCACGCCCGAGCCGATCGTCTGGCCGATCTCGCGGTTCAGGTCTGGCAAGCTCCTTCTCTTCCTGAAGAGGTTTTAGCTGTTTATCGGGGGCAGCCTGAAAACAAAACCAGTTACAGCCTGAGTGATTATCCTTTTCTTGCTGATGGTTCGCATAGCCGTGTGTTATTCGATCATCTTAGCGATGAAGTTATGCGCCTGGACGCAGGGATCACGCAGGAAGTATTGAAGCTGTATATTGCGTTTAAAGCGGAAACGAATTTTGTTGATGTTGTGCCGCAAAAAAGCCGACTGCGATTGTCGCTTAATATGCAGTTTCATGAACTGGTCGATCCGAAAGGTATTGCCAAAGATGTGACAAATGTTGGGCGATGGGGCAATGGTGATGTGGAAATTGGTTTCAGTGACCTCGCACAACTTCCTTACATTATGGGGTTAATTCGTCAGGCATTTGAAAAACAGATGGAGAGCGCGTTGGTATAACGCAGCGAAAAATGCCCGGTAGTCCTGGCGCTACCGGGTCAATGTATCAGGCGACTTTCTGTTTACCGGTAATTACCCCAATAAAATCCTGCACCTGCTTTTGTTTACGCGCCGACAGCTTGCACACCTGGCGCAGCGACTGCATCAGTTCGCTCTCGGCGGCGGCGGGTGGTTGGGCGGTGAGGACAATACAGCCTTCCATCACTTTGACATTAACGGGCGTGCCGGTAGCAAAACCGGCGGCTTCCAGCCACTGACCTTTCAGGGTGATGGCGGGAATACGGCTGTAATCCGGGTAGCGACTCGCATAACTCACGGTTAATTGACGGTTATTTGCCGGGAAGACTTCTGCTTCGAACGGTTGTGCAATAGAATGCGTGTCAGTCATGATTACTATTCTCTATAAATAGTGATTGTGATTAGCGGTGCGGGTGTGTTGGCGCACATCCGCACCGCGCTAAATACCTGTATATATCATCAGTAAATATGGGGAAAGTCCAGCTAAAAATTAATGAAAATAAGATGGAAGTTAGCGTGAAATATAATTTTTGGTGATGTGAATAAAGCGGCTATTGAGCCGCTTTATTGGTTTTATGAGGGCGAGGAAATTAGTTTATCGCCGCGTCAGTGAGTGCATCTGCAAGGTGCAGTTGGGTTTGTTGGGCGGATTGGATTTGACTCTTTAGAGTTATAAAATAATCCATCATTTCATTTATTTTATCTGTTATTTTTAATTGTTCATGTGTAGTCGGGATAGCTATAGGTGCCATTTTTAAAATATCTTGTGAAATATTCATCTGACTTTCTGCCATGCCAGATTTGGAGTTTTCAAGATATGTTGAAGTAAACCCATAGTTTAGACATAAGGAAATGTATTTCTCGGAGATATCCTCTGATATCAAATGAAATCTGATTATTTTATCTGAAATCATTAAATTTTCTCTTGTTTTTTCAACAAGGCATGAAATACCAACCCGATTTTTAGGACCAGCTCTTGTTATAAGAATATCTCCTGCTTTTACTTCTAGTTGTGGCCTTGGGGCTTTATTTTTAGGGAGCGCCTTGTTTTCGTACTCTCTATATTCAAGAGATTGAACTGCGGTCGTTTTTAACACCCCCCATTCTCCTGGAGCAGCTGGTTCAGAAGAACATGCAGGACTCCACCCAGCATCAATGGAATCAATAAGCTCTCCGAGCCTGCACCATTCCCATCCATTAGGCAGTTCAAACGGTTTTTCCTCGTCGCTAATTGGCGGCAGTGGTTTTTGTTTTTTTATTTTCCCTTCTTTCACCAATTGAGCTTTTTCCTGCGCAATTCGTTTGAGCAGTTCAGAGGCTGGTTCGTCATTCGGATCCTGCGGCACAAGTTTACCCATTACGGCCAGTTGCAGAATGGTCTGTTTTAACGCATCCACGCTGGCTTCGGTGGTAAATAGTGTGTCGAAGTGCTCGTTAATACGCACCCAGTTTTCAGCCAGTTCCTCGGCGTTTTGGCTGTCTGTAAGCGTTCCCAACAGGGTTTCAACCAGTTGCTGATGTGCGTCCAGACTGGTCAGGGATTGTTGTTCCAGTTGGTCGCACAAAGATAATAAAAAAGTAGCCTCTTCCAATAATTGAGCACAGTTTCTCTTGGAGGGCATAGCTACTAATAGCATTTCCAAATTTGATTTGTTTAAATTCTTAATTCCAATACCTTTACCTGAAGATTGTGTTTGCCTTCTGTACAATGGTGTTTTGAGAAAGAATCCGATGAACTCATCGACTATTTTAGAGTATGTTCTGACAACACCGCAGAAAGCACCGAATGTGTAATTTCCATTCTCAAAAAATTGAGCGGCCTTTCCAACAAGTGACTCCGAACCACTAGACATAGCTATTAATACATCCCCCATACGTAAGTATTGTTCAGGGGAAACTAATTCTTCATCAACATAGACAATCGGCTCAAGTAAAATTTCAGATTGGATATTATTCGCCCTAAGAAGGGGGAGCATTCCGTCTTTCTTTATTTCCGAAGATTGAGATTTCCCATATGTCACGCCACGGATAATTTCTGCAATATCCCCCAATCGCACCCACTCCCATCCCTGCGGCAATTCAAACGGCTTCTCTTCCTCGCTAATTTCCGGCAGTGGTTTTTGCTTTTTAATTTTCCCCTGTTTCACCAGCTCTGCTTTTTCCGCCGCAATACGCTTCAGCAGCTCCGACGCCGGTTCATCGTTCGGGTCCTGCGGCACCAGTTTACCGCGCACAGCCAGTTCCAGAATCAGCTCACGTAATTTCTTAATGCCATATAAATCAATTTTTCCGGAACTGCCGCGCCCGGCGGTGGAACGGGTTTGCAACGCCGAGGTCCAGGTTTCCATATGATCAACGATCAGCTTTTCCACACTCATCAGTTAACCTCCTTGCCAGACAGTGCTGCGCCGAGAATATCGCGCAGTTGATTACGCAGCGTCTGGATCTCCGCCTGCTGTTTTGCATACTGCGCTAACAGTTCGTCCGGATCATGGCTGACGGTTTCCGCCTGATGTGGGTTTTTAATATCCAGATTGAAGTTACGCGCAATCACGTCATCAATGCTGACTTTCCACGCTTGCTCATTCTCGACGCGGCTGGCAAAACCATCGGCCTCGTTACCCCACCAGTCGATCTCCGCCTGAAACTCTTCAAACTTCATCGGCTTGGTTTTGCTGTAGTTTTTCACGCCCGCCGGATACGGATGCTCATAGAACCAAATCTCTTTGGTTGGCTGACCTTTGGTAAAGAACAACAGGTTGGTTTTAATGCCGGTATAGGGGTTAAACACACCATTCGGTAAACGCACGATGGTATGCAGGTTGCACTCTTCGGTAAGTAGCTTTTTGATTTTGGTTTTAACGCCTTCGCCAAATAGTGTGCCATCCGGCAATACCACCGCCGCACGACCGTTTTTCGCCAGTACTTCCACAATCAGTTGCAGGAACAGATCCGCCGTTTCGCGGGTTTGCATCTCTGCCGGAAAGTTCTTCTCAATACCGTCTTCTTCCGTGCCACCAAACGGCGGGTTGGTAACAATGACATCCAGTTGTTCATCCCAGGAGGAAAGCGGTTTGTTCAGGGTGTTGTCGTGACGAATTTGTACCGGTACTTCAATGCCGTGCAGCAGCATATTGGTGGTCGCCAGCAGGTGCGGAAGCTGTTTTTTCTCAACACCGTGGATCTGTTGTTGCAGCGTCTGATGATCGGCGACGCTCTTCACGTATTTGTTCTTTACATGATCAAATGCGCAGGCAAGAAAACCGCCCGTACCACAGGCCGGGTCCATAATGGATTCGCCGAGTTTCGGATCAACGCGATCCACCATAAAGCGAGTGACGGCGCGTGGAGTATAGAATTCGCCAGCATTGCCCGCAGATTGCAGATCTTTAAGGATCTGTTCGTAAATATCACCAAACAGATGGCGTTCGCTGGCGCTGGTAAAGTCAATTTCGTTCAGCTTGTTGATCACCTGACGCAGTAGCGTACCGTTTTTCATATAGTTATAGGCATCGCTGAACGCCTGCTTCACCACGTAGCCGCGTGGGTTTTTATCGATAGGCGCAGTGAGGTTTTTCAACGCCGGGAACAGATCATCATTAACGAATTCCAGCAGGGAATCACCGGTAATGCCCTGCGCGTTTGCGGCCCAACTGCGCCACAAATAACGCTGTGGGATCGGATATTGATAGTTATCCTGCTCCAGTTCCAGCGCCTCTTCCTGGGCATCGAAGATTTTCAAAAACAGCAGCCAGGAGAGCTGACCGAGACGCTGCGCATCGCCGTCCACACCGGCATCTTTGCGCATAATATCTTGTAATGATTTGATTACTGAACTGATAGACATGTTGTATTCCATGAAAAACAAGGCCTTCTGCAACATGATGGTTGCAGAAGGCGCAAAAGAGAGTTGTTAAGCAGAGCGGGGCGGTAATTGGTAGATTTCGTTTTCCAGCTCGCTGAGCGCCTGATTATACCCGTTACGGTCGCCAAATCCGGTTTTAATAATCTCCGGTAAGGTGCCCATGCTGTCGAATGGTTTAAGTTTCAGCACCTGAATACTTTCGATCTCCTGTACGCCCGCATCGGCGTATTTATCCAGCAGATTATCGAGCACGGCTTGCGCTGCTTCAGAGTATTTTGTGAAGTAGTTCCGCTTGCGCACGTTCTCGGCGCGCTCTTTGCGGGTTAACGGCGGCTGACCATACACTACGTGGCAAAGCATGTCGAACGGGTCGAGATCTTTACCGACTTCTTCTGCCAGTATTTCCCAGATAATCCCCTGTTGCTCCAGCTCGTGAATGATCGCTTCTTTCCGATCGGCGTCCTGCCACTTGCGGGTAAAGTCATCCAGCGAGGCATATTCTTTGAGCAGTGTTTTGCGGGTGTAATCTTTAAAGGATTCGGTAACCAGTTTACCGTCGGCGTCGTAATACTGAACGCGCTGTGCAATAACGCCCACCGCTACACCGTTGACGTGAAACTTGCGGATTTTCTTCTCGTCTTCTTCCGGAAGTGGGCCGACATCATCGGTATCGGTAACCTGGTATGGTGGCGCAGGCGGTTCATCAACGCCTGTTACCTGTTCTTCGTCATGTTCGCTGATTTCTTCGAGTTTCTCTTCAAAATCAGATTCTGGATCGGCGATATCCTCTGGTGTGGTATCCATGACTTTTTCGGGAATGCCATCGAAACGCTCATCGGCAAACAGTTCGGTGGCTTTTTTAAAGTCGAGGATGGTAAACCAGAGTTTGCCGTAACGTTCGTCGATGCGTGTACCACGACCGATAATCTGCTTGAATTTGGTCATCGACTGGATGTTCTGGTCCAGTACTACCAGTTTGCAGGTTTTAGCATCCACACCGGTGGTCATCAGCTCTGAAGTGGTCGCGATAACCGGGTACGGTTTTTTCGGGTTGATGAAGTTATCCAACTGAGCTTTGCCAATTTCATCATCGCCGGTGATTTTCATGACGTATTTGTCGTTCTTTTTCACCTGCTCCGGGTTGAGATTAACCAGGGCGCGGCGCATACGTTCTGCATGATCGATGTCGTTACAGAAGACGATGGTTTTATCCATCGGATTGGTGCGCTTGAGGTAGTCGGTAATGGTTCTGGCAACCAGTTCTGTGCGTTCGTCGATTACCATCGTGCGATCGAAATCTTTCTGGTTATAGATACGATCGTCGATCACTTCGCCGTTTAAGTCAGTTTGCCCTTTGGTTGGGCGCCAGCCTTGCAGATCAACATCAATATCAACACGGACAACTTTATAAGGGGCGAGGAAGCCGTCTTCGATCCCTTCTTTTAGCGAGTAGACGTAAACCGGATCGCCGAAGTAATCCGTGCTGGAGACTTCATGCGTCTCTTTTGGCGTGGCGGTTAAGCCAATTTGGGTGGCGGAACTGAAATAATCAAGGATCTCTCGCCAGGCGCTGTCTTCGGATGCGCTGCCGCGATGGCATTCGTCGATCACGATCAGATCGAAGAAATCTGGTGCGACTTGTTTAAACGCTTTTTGGTCTTCCTCCGGGCCAGTTATAGCCTGATAGAGCGCGAGGTGAATTTCATAAGCGGGATCAATGGTGCGTCCGCTGACTTTAGTCATTGCCGTACCAAATGGCTGGAAATCATTATTTTTGGTTTGGTCGACCAGAATGTTGCGATCGGCAAGGAACAGAATGCGTTTTTTATTTTTTGATTTCCACAGGCGCCAGATGATCTGGAATGCGGTATAGGTTTTCCCTGTTCCGGTCGCCATGACCAGCAGAACGCGGTTTTGCCCGTTGGAGACGGCTTCAATGGTTTTGTTGATTGCCTGAAGCTGGTAATAACGTGGCGATTTACCGCTGCCATCGTCGTAATAGTCCTGAGTAATCACCGGAAGCTGAGCTTGTGTGTATCCTTTCCAGAGGCAGAATTTTTGCCAGAGTTCAGCGGGGGAGGGGAAGTCATCCAGCGTTATTTGCTTTTCAAGGCATTCACCTTCGGCTGCGGTGGCATCGCGGAAGATAAAGCCATCCCCGTTGGTGGCAAAAACAAAAGGAACGTCCAGCAGGCGCGCATATTCAATGCCCTGTTGCATCCCTTTGCCAATTTCATGTTTGTTGGCTTTTGCTTCAATCACGGCTAAGGGAATGCCAGGTTTGTGATACAGCACGATGTCAGCAGATTTTACCGTTCTGCGTGCCGCAACTTTACCACGTACGATGACTTTACCGTCCCGGAGTTTGACCTCCTGTCTGATTTGCGTTGTGTTGTCCCAGCCTGCATTGAGAATGGCTGGCATAACGCATTTGGTAATGATGTCTGCTTCCGTCAGGTTACTTAGGTTCAGTTCCGCCATGGGGTGTTCTCATCTAAATGCGATGCGCAAATTCTACACAGAAAAATAGATGAATTCATCTGTTCAAAGAGTATTATCAGCGTTAAGTCACTGTTTTAAAGGTATTCTTGAGTTTCATCAATAGTAGGATAAGGATTCATATGGAGAATGTTCGGTTCTTGCAAGGAGTGAAACAATATTTTTGTACTAAGGCATTAGATGTCATTCTGCTAATTTATCTACTCCTTGGTTTTATACTTCTCCCTTATAAATATCTGTGGAAAGATATTGTTTTATCTCTGTGCTTTGTTGGTATTCTTCTTTATGCATTAGTGGAAGAAAATCGCATTACAGAATATATGGGGTATTTTGTCAAGTTCAGTAATAAAAACAGTTTGAATAGTTGTGCTGCCTGGTGTTCGCTTATTGCATGGTTTATATTTTTGTTTTTTGTGCTTTCAATTAATATTTTTCCAGTCAGTGTCTCTGTATCCGTTTTTAGTGCTTTTTCAGTATTTGTTTTTCTGGGAGGTGTTTTTATTATATTAGAGTTGGAATTTAAAAATAATAAAAAATTAATGATTATTAGGTCTATGACTTTAGCTGTCATACCAATTATATATTTATTCTCAAGTAGTTTTTCTTCCAGTTTATTTTTAAGTTTGAGTAATCTAAATATCACACTATCACCATGGGTTGAGTATTTCTGGAAAGGGATGGCTTTTTTGTTAATTTTCTTCATGTTGATGCAACTTATTATCTATTTTGCTTTTTTAACTCTGGGGACTAAATTAAGTGTGTATAGGTTATTTATACTTGCCGGAGCATTTATAGCATCTACTATTTTAGTAGTTTTTGCTTCAAAAAATGTAGAGAATATTTCGTACTACGTTTTAAAAAGCACCATAGATTTTGAATGGCGCAGTCAGGTTAAATGTGGAGAGTTGAATATTTCACGTCCGGATGAAAGATATTTCGGGTTTAATACCGATAAATATACTGTATTTTATTCCAATAGAGAGGGTAAATGGGGGTTCAATGAGTTGAAGTGTAAGAAAGGTTCTGACAGGAGAGATGCATATTCCATTGAGAATGTCTCAGAATATAACGTGCCTGGATGGCTGAAATAAGTCATCTTTATAATTAAATCGTAAAGGTTCTGGTCATAAATGAGCATGGTTAAACATAAACGGGGCACACTCTACACACTTGATGTGCAGCAAGAAGCTGAACTCATGGCTTTGGTTAATAAATCCGACGAAGACATTGATTACAGCGACATTCCTGCTTCTGGTAGCGAAGCATGGTCTGACGCCAAACGCGGCAATTTTTTGCCAGATCCAGGTATTCACGCGCAATAAAACTTAGCGGAGGGGAGCACGTCGTTCTGTTTCCCCCCTCACTGCTAAATGGGGCATTGAGCTGCTTTACACTCAACCTTTCACGATTACTTCCTCAACCCCGCAAACGCCGCCCGAATCTCATCCTCCGGCAACTGAATCCCGATAAACACCATCGTGCTATGCGGTGTTTCATCGCCCCACGGGCGGTCCCAGTCGGCGCTGTAGAGGCGCTGGACGCCCTGGAACAGCAGGCGGTTAGGTTCGCCGTCAATCCACAGCATCCCTTTGTAACGCAGCAGTTTATCCGCCGATTCCAGCAGCAGGTTTTCCATCACCCGGGAAACTTCGCTGATATCTACCGGGTAATCCAGTTCCACCACAATCGACGAAATATCGTTTTGTTTATCCGCGATAAAGTGGAAACGCGGTTTGGTGCTGACGACGTTTTCTTCCAGCATAAAAC
>JAEWTL010000092.1 GCA_023459495.1 Bacillota bacterium
AGCGGCAGGCACATCAGGTAATACTCCCCTGCATCCACGCCATCCAGGTTGATGCACTCTATAATGCACACCCCATTCCACAGCAGCGTGTGGTGCGCCGGGAAATCGGGAGTCCCATACGGATCCACCGTGATGTAATCCAGCCCCACGGTCAGCACGTTATGCTTTACCATCAGCTCGCAGGCGCTCTTGTCCAGATAGATGAACTTCTCGTAGAACTCCGGCCGCTTGTAGTAATCCAGCGAGTTCTTCGTCTTGAACAGGATGCGCCTATGCCGGTCAAGGTCGACCCCATCCAGTGTCTTTGCCGATACGCACACGTCCTCGTGCGTCGCATCCACCACGAGCGCCGGGCCGACCCAGTGACTGAGCGGCATCTGCTCAAAAGTGCGTTCGCCGTCCCTGAAGTGGTACGGTACGTCCACATGCGTACCGTGGTGCAGCCCGTGCTTCATGCCGCCCACGTTGGCGATGCCCCCTTCTGCCAAGCTGCAGAACAGCATGTACTCCGGCGTGGGATCACCCGGATAGATGACTGTGTCCTTCGACAGCGTCACGCTGATATCGATGATCTTGTCCATCTGTTCCTGCATAACTTTACTCCGTCCAGTACTGCGCGTCCGGCAGGCTGCCGTCCATCTCGTACCCGCCGTCGATGCAGATACGCGCGCCCGTCATATACCACGACTCGTCCGACGCCATGAACAACGCTCCGCACGCGATGTCCTTCGGCTCCGCGATGGCTTTGAGCGGGATGCGTTTGAACAGCGCTTCCTTCACCGCGGGCGTGTACATGGGCGTCGTCAGTTCGCTGTAGGTCGCACCGGGCGCCAGTATATTGGCTGTAATCTTGTAGGGCGCTAGCTCTGTCGCGATGGTGCGCGTGAACGCCTCGATGCCCCCTTTAGCGGCCGTGTAGGGTGAGCATGACGGCTCGGAGATCTTCGCGTGGATCGACGATACGTTGATGATTCGCCCGCCGTGGCCTTGCTTCACCATCTGAATCGCGCCATACTTACTGCCGAGGAATACGCTCCGCAGGTCGTTCTTGATGATGTGGTCGAAGTCCTCGTCCTTGAGGTCGATCAGGCTGCCCTGATGGATGCTGCCCGCGTTGTTGACCATGATATCGAGCTTGCCGTACTTCTTCACCGTCTCGCTCACGACCATCTGCATGTTCTCCGATTCACTGACGTCGGTCGAGATGAAGAATCCATCAGATCCGGTCGCCTTCACCAGCTCCACCGCCTCCGCGCCGCGCTGTTGGTTGCGGCCTACGATGCAGACCTTTGCGCCTTCCTGTGCGAACATTACGGCAATGCCCCTGCCGATGCCCGCGTTGCCGCCCGTTACGATCGCGACTTTGCCTTCCAGTTTCATATCTTCGCTCCTTTGCTTAATTGATAAACAGCGCCTTGATCCCTTTTTCGGCGATCAGGTCTTCAAATACGGTTTCCCAGTTCTCCAGCCCCGTCTTATGCGTGACTACATTGGACAGCAGTTCCTTATTCCTTGCGAGCAACAGCAGCGCCCGATCCCATGCCGTATAGCTAGAGCTGTAGTTGAAATGCACGTCCAGACATTTGCCCATGGCTTCGTTCCAAGAGAAGTTCACTGCTTCTTTGGCACTCAGGCCGATCGCGCTCATGCGGCCGCACTTGCGCAGCGCGCGGATGCCCTGACCGATCGCCGGACCCGCTCCGCTCGTTTCAATGACCACGTCCACGCCGCGCCCCTGTGTGTGCTGTGCCAGTGCCTCTTCGAGGCTCTGCCGCTCGACGTTGACGATGATATCCACGCCCAGCTTCTTCGCCACCGGGAAACGGCACAGCGTCCCGGTGTTCATACCCGTCATGATCACCTTGTCTGCACCCATGGACTTGGCGACAAACGCGGCGAGTATACCGATCGGCCCGCTGCCTGTAACGAGCACGGTGTCGCTGCATTCGATGCCGCACCGCTCCGCCACCTGATGCACCGTGATGGCCAGCGGTTCCGCCAGTGCCGCCACGTCATAGCTGAGCCTGTCGGGGATGCGGTGCAGCAGCACTGCCGGGATAGCCATGTACTCTGCGAATGTACCGGGCAGACCCCAGCCAATGGACCGTTTATGCGGGCAGATCTGGATGCGTCCCTGACGGCATAGCTCGCACTTGCCGCACGCCATGGTATGCGGTTCCGCCACCACGCGGTCGCCCACCTTCCAGTCCGTCACTTCCTTGCCTGTTTCCACGATCTCGCCTGCGAACTCGTGGCCCATGATCATGGGCGGCCAATAGTTCACCGTATCGTGCCAGATGTGCAGGTCCGACCCGCACACCCCCGCGGCATGGATCCTGACGATCACCCAGTCCTGCGCGGGCAGCACAGGATACGGCATATCCTTGACTTCTACATGCCCCGGCAGTTTGGCTGTTTTCACTAATGCTTTCATGCTCTCTCCATCAATATTGCTTCAAATGCGTTTCGATCTGTTCTTTACCCGGCAGCACACCGATCTCCAGCGTGGTGATGAACACTTCCTCTGAATGGATCGTGATGAGCCGTCCGTTCTCCCGCGCGCTTTTGCGGCCTTCGGGCAGGCTGAGGCCGGGCTCCAGCCCTACCACATAATCCTGTTCGCCCGTCATCTTCCACACGTCGAAGTACGGCAGCTGCCTTGGCGAATACGTGATGTATGCGCCAAAATCCAACTCATGGTTGACGAGCGCCACGCTCACCTTATCCTTTTGGGGCATCTCGTGCCCGATGCACTGGTATTCATAGTCCTTCGTAGGCGGCAGAAACGAATCAAAGCTCACCTCTGTCTCCTCCCCGGCCAGCAGCCAGGTATGCTCTGCCTGCGAATACAGCTTTGTCTGCGGTGAGAGCACTGGATATCCGAAGTTCATGTGATACATCATCATGAGGGGGGTGTCGTTGTAGCCTTCGTTTTCGATCATATCGGTGATGCGGATCTTCGGTTCGCCCAGCTTCATGGATATCTCGCGGGTAAGCGTCAGGTTTTCGTGATACAGGCAGGACTGCCGCACCGTGCCTTTGCCCTCGACGTAGTAGTCGTCATCCGCCCAGTATTCCTCCACCTGAAAACGCTCCGCCGGGAGGTTGCCGATGCGGTCGTGCACGCCCAGCTCCATTTCCCCGTCAAAGCCGCCCTCGCCCACGTTTGTAAGCCCGCAGGTAGATAGCAAACCGCCCGAGAAGCTGCGGAAGAAACCCATGCCGCCGTTCTCAAAGTACTGCGGGCCTACGATGCCATTTTTACACAGCCACGCGAGCGGTTTGCCACAAAAGGAGGCATATCCGATATCCATGCCTTTGTCGGGCAGCACGGTAAACGACAGGCCGGTATCGTTGTATACTTCCACCGCCTTGACACCCTCCTGCCGCCCCCCGCGGTACGTGACCTCCCGCGCGCCCATGAGTTGTCCCATGCGGCCCACGTGGCGCAGCAGATCGTCTTTGGCTATCTTTTCTCCGAACATCTTCATGGCCTCTCCGTCCTCTCGAATCCCTGGAAATCACCTTCCGCACCGAACACCGTGCGGTATTCCTCCGCTTCCACGCTGAGCCCCGGTGCGTTTGCCTCCCCCGCAAGCCCTTCGGATATGTAAAACGTGTCCATCGACAGCGTGTTCCTGATCCATACCATGCGAATGCCCTTCGGTCCGCTGCCCGTGCATGTCTTGATGAGAAACTTCACGCATAGCTCGTCGGTGTCCATCACGGCGGGCATCTTCACCGCTGTGATTTCCGCCGACGTGATGGCGTTGGGGTACGTCTGGTCGAAGCGGAAGCTGCCGTAAAACCGCCGCGTGATGCAGTCCGCCAGTCCCATGCCATTCGCGTTGCCGTGGGATTTCTCCGTCAGCTTAAATACACCAATGCGTTCAGCGAACGGGCGCGATATCCCCAGCGATGCGCTGCGTCCGATTACGTTGCTGTCCATGCCCGTGCCGCTTAAATCCTTGCCCATTTCCTCACACACGATGATGTCCACCTTGTCGAACGGCACTACGGGTACGAGTTTCTTTGCTTCCTCGAGCAGCAGCGGTTCCTCTTCCTCGATGCGCTCTGCCGGGATTGCGGCGATCTTCCATGTGCCGTGGAACGCGTTTTCGATGATGGCAATGCCGAAGGGGATGCGGCACCGCATAAGTATTTCTTTTCCGATAGCGAGCACGTTCTTTGACATGTCCGGCATGCCCAGCTTGTGGCAGATGCTTGCGCCGTGCTGCTTACCAAGGCCGATGGCCATCATCTTCATGAGACCACTCTCGAACCGGCCTTTGAAATCTGTGTGCGGCTTGATGCGCCCAATCGGGATAATATGGTCGGCTGTCAGCGCCCATTTGTCCATATGCACCGGGATGCCCTGTGGCGTTTCGCCGATGCACTCCGTCTCCATCGATGAACGGATGGGCACACCCATGCTTTCTTCTGTGATGCCAAACCCCGCCAGCATCTCCCGCTGACCCTCTGCCGTGGCTCCGCCGTGGCTCCCCATGGCGGGTACGATGAACGGCTGCGCTCCGCGCGCCTTGATCGCGCCAATCAGCGCGCGGAGCATCTCTGGAAGATGGCTGATCTCCCTGCTGCCCGCTGTGATCGCCACCGTGTTGCCCGCTCCGATGCGGTCCAGC
>JAEWTL010000093.1 GCA_023459495.1 Bacillota bacterium
TCGGTAGATTTGTTTCTTACTATAATCAAGAACGACCACAATGGGGATTGAAAAAGCTGACCCCTTTGGAATTCAGAGGTCAGCTTGCGTAGCTTTTTACTTGTCCGTTTTTCTTGACACGGGACAAACGAGGGCGTTTTTTATACTGTTGGTAAAGCTAAATATACCTTTTTTGGGTGGTTGCCCACAAACGCTCCTCCATGATTGTCAATGAAAGTTTTAATATATTGATCCCTTGCCCATTCACCAATTATGATAGCTCAGACGTTGTTTGCGCTGTACTCATTATAATAAGAAAAGACCGCTGGGCATTTGTTGTTCAGCGGCTCTTGATAATCTTATTGTGATTCCAATCGAACCCATCGTATGGGCTTTTTGCCGGTTACGCACTTTTCTTGGTATAAGCGGGGTTGTTCTTTGCCGCTTCAATAGTCCTGCGGTTCTGCCCGGCCTCACCGCTTTGCAGATACGCTCCGCGATATACCGGCAGGCGCATCAGCGCGGGTTGCAGATTTTCCTGAATCCCTGCAGACGCAAGCGCCAGCATAAACAGCAGCCCCGTCTGCACGTTGAAAGGCGTCGCGTCCACAGTGCCGTGCAATGCCAGACTAAAAAGCAGGCCCACCATCAGCACAAACGTATCCCTGTCCTGATTGCTGCGACGCATCTGCCATATCGGCGACAGGTTCTTCTGGATATAAGCCAGTATCAGCGCGACTCCGGCAATACCAAAGCAGAGCACCGTCTCCAGATAGATACTGTGCGCATGAATGATGTGCATACCGTCTACCGTGAAGTGCAGGCCGGCAAAAGCGAGTGCTCCTTCACCGAAGAGCGGATGCTTTACAATTTCGGCAATCGCCCTGTGCCAAATCGCCAGACGAGTACCCATATCCGAGCCCAGCTGGCTCATGCGCGGAAATACGTCCGGCAGGCCGGCTATCAGCGCGGCTATAAAAAGGCAGAACGCCCAAAAGGCAGTCAGCGTCTTATACCTGCGGTAAAGCAGAAGCATCAGCGACACGGCAGCGAACAGCACAAAAATCGCTGTCCGGCATCCCGAGAAATACAGCCCCGCTGCGTTTATTGCAATAACCGTGGCATAAAAGCCCTTTTGCCCAGTTTTCTCCGCCCTGAAAAGCTTATACATCGCCAGCAGTGCCATAAACTCGGTGACAGCGGCATAATAATTCGCGTTGGTAAATACGGAGCATATCCTCGCCGTATCGTCAAAGGACAGGTACTGAATCAGTCCGGCCATAAAGGCGATCAGACTGGCGGCGCACAGGGCTGCTGCGAGCTTATCAAACAGCGCCCGGGTCATCACAGACCGCACAAACGCGCCGATTAAAAAGCTGCCCGCCAAAGCCACCACAATCAGTACGCCTATATTGTTGTTGCTTTCAATTGCAGCAATAATGCCCAGCGCGCACAAGGCCCAGAGATATTGAATTCCCGGCGAATACAGCGCCACGCTCTTCAGTTTCTGCGTCCAAATCAAGTATGCAACGGTCAGCGCCATTACGGCGGCGGTGACATATATGGACAGAAATACTGATATGCCAAGGCCCAATACGACCCATTGATCCAATGAATTTTTGCAAGCAATTCCTTTCAGCTTGTTAAATACCGTATTAATAATGATGTCCTCCCATGATGCCTATAACGATGTCAAATCCGTTTTTGTTCCATTTTAGTTTGTAACCTTTTTACGCACGGGGACCATAATAACACAAAAGATCGATAAAAATGTGTCATTATTGTGAATTTTGTCACTAAGAGTTGCCCTGCATGAAAGGCCATCCGGATCGAATCCGTGCCCTTTCGTTTTGCTCCCCCGGTCCGCCTGTAAGCCCAGCGGCGGGATTTTACCCATACCACGCATAATTGCCCTGCGCCTACAATACAAATTACCATATAAAAACGTTCATATGAGGGCGGTGTGATTATGCGCATTTTCGTCGTAAAAAAGAACACATTGATACGGGCGGCGGTATTTTTACTGGTCGTCATCGGCGCCATCGTATATACCCAGGTGGCGTTCCACAAAGCGGAGCCGACGACCGCTGAGGCCTCGGTGATGCCCGTTTGCCGGGTGGCGGCAACGGATAAGGTGGTGGCCCTGACATTTGACACCGCTTTCGGGGATACCGATTATACGGCTCAAATCATTAAGGTGCTTCAGGAAGAAAACGTACCCGCAACATTCTTCGTAATGGGCCTGTGGGCGCAGCAGAATCCCGATGCGGTGAAAGCCATGGCACAGGGAGGCTTCGAGGTTGCAAGCCACTCGATGAACCATGTGAAATACACCGAGCTATCCCAGTCCGAGATGCTGGAGGATGCGGCGGATGCAGCCGAGCTGATCTTCGACATGACAGGCTATGACACAGAGCTCTTGCGCCTGCCCTACGGCTCGTTTGACACGCAGACCATCATGGCGCTGCAGGCTCAAGGGTACGTCCCCATGAAGTGGAGCCTGGACTCCAAGGACTGGAAAGGTGACAGTGCCGATCAGATCGCCAAAACCGTGCTCAATAGTGTCGAGAGCGGCGATATCATCATGTTCCAGAACAACGAAGCTGCCACGCCCGAGGCACTGGCCGCCATCATTCAGGGCCTTCGCGATCAGGGATTTACGATCGTTACGGTATCCGACCTGCTGCTCGGCGGCGAATATTACGTGGATGAAGACGGCACACAAAGGGTAATTGCAAACTAAACTTAAGGAAACGGCTATGAATGAGACGACCAACAGCGTCAACGTGGCGGGAAAGCTTTCCGGCCTTACGCTGTCGCACCGGATATACGGCGAAGCCTTTTATACGTTTTCCCTCGAGTGCGGCCGGCTCAGTGAAAACACTGACGTTCTGCCCATCACAGCATCCGAGCGGCTGCTTGCCCGCCACACGCTCTGCGAAGGGACATCCGTCGGCGTCATCGGGCAGCTGCGCTCGTACAACAAGCTTGTGGATGGCAAGGTAAGGTTGTACCTGACGGTTTTTGCCCGGGAGCTTAATGACAGCACCGGGCCGCAGAATGAGATATCGCTTTTAGGCTTTGTGTGCAAGCCGCCGGTATACCGCGTGACTCCCTTTGGACGCGAGATCACTGATATGCTGATTGCGGTCAACCGCGCCTACAATAAGAGCGACTACATCCCGTGCATCGTGTGGGGCCGCAACGCACGCTATGCCTCAAGCTTTACCGTGGGCGACAAGGTTTCGGCCTTTGGCCGCGTGCAGTCGCGCCAGTACGAAAAGCAGCTTGAGGACGGCACGCATATTCTGCGTACCGCCTACGAAGTTTCCGTGGCACGGCTGCAGAAGGAACCGCTGTAGCGGGTACCTCCGCAGCTGGAATATGTAAAAGCAGCCGGACAGGTTTTATGTCCGGCTGAAGGTGGTAATATCAATTGGAACCGATAACTCAGGATCCATAAAACAACTGGTATGGGTCCTGATTCTTTTTTTCGGCCGACTCGTTTTTCACTGTCGGCTGAGGACGCAGCTTATCATCACACTGCTGCACCGTTTTGTATTTCCTGATCCATACGGTCAGTATCAGCAGCATACAGTCCATCAGTATGCTGCACAGTCCGCATACTGCCAGCGCAAGCATAATCCAGCTGCCATATGGAACAAAAAGCTCAACTGCGCAAAGCGCAAAAGCGCATACCAGTGTTGTCAGCAGGAAATACATATTGATCCTGCCTCTTACGTGCTGCTCCCGGGCGGATAAGTCTTCTGCCTTTGCGGTCATTTCTTTTCTGTGCAGATAACTGACAAAAAAATAGCTGGCGAACGTAACCAAAACAAAATCCATCAAATTGGGCGTATCCATATCGCTCCCTCCTGCTCTTATGTAAGCCGGAGGCTGTCCCCCGGCTTTGGTTCTAAACGCAGGCGGTTGTGCATTGCACAGGGTAACTGGGAGTGCCAAATTCACAGGATACGCTGCCCCAGCAGTTGGTACCTGCGCGACTCGCGCAAAGCCCTATAACGTTCAGCTTCACCATGACGTCCAGCTTCACGATAACCTCCTGGCAGGTGGACAGCAGGAAAGCAATGGAGCCGTCAAAGGGAGCCGTGCTCAGGGAAGCGGCTTCAATACCAACGATTTTAACCTGAATGGCGTCGTCCGGCATGCCGACCGGAAAACAGACGCTGCAGGAGTCGAAAATCTGCACGGGTTTCGTGAACTCTGCAAGCGTGGTACCGGTTGTCTCGTCCTTTACGGTGATGTGAAGCGGAATCTTCTTCTTGAGCTGTACGCACGCGCACATGTCGCTGGTACGCTCGATCAACGCAACGGACGTGCACTCGCAGGGCACCGCGGCAGCGTTGATATCAAGGGTATCACCCGCTTCAACCGCTGCCTGAATAGCCGGCAGGTATTCAGCCGGTATCATCACCAGCGTGGTCTGCTCGGTTTTCAGCTTCACCCAGTCATAAATCTTCTGCATCATGAAACAATCTACCTGAGGAAAGCTCTGAGATACGGCGGCTTCTGCCACCGGCTGCTGCTGATTGCAGTTAGCGCATTGCATAATCATTCTCTCCTTTAGTGGTTTAACAAGCCTAAAGCCACAGCCTTTTTCAGCGCGGCAGCATCTTACGGCGCGTATTCCCGGTAACGGGAGGTGAAAGCCGTTACCGGACTCAACGCGTTACGGAGATGCCTGACCTGTATGTCTCATGCTCTGTGTCGGCAATTTGAACCATCGCTTTATAATATTCATTGTTTCACAATGTGTGCAGTCAGTTACGCAAAAACAGCAGAAACGATGGAGTGTACAGGGAGTGAAACATCCGAATTGCACAGTACTGTGAAACAAACAGGCTGCACTTTCGGCAAGAACATGGATTCATCAAAATACAAGACGCAAAATGCCTTTAAACGTTCAGGGATTCGATCGTGTTTTTCATGATTTGCATGGTGTCTGCTTTACTCAAAACACCTGGTTCGGCTGTAAAAATATTAAAAAAATAATCCGAAGCGGATTTCACTATGCTCTTTTCGCTCACGGTATATACGCCGTCAAGACTCTCCCGCCCAGGGGCCAGGCGGAGCTCTGTATCCTTATAGAGGAACAGGCTGTAGTTTTGGAGATAAGGTGCCGCGATGCTGTTGACGATGTGCAGTGAAACGCTGGGATATCGCAGCGCATAGCCATATATGGACTTAAGATAATCCAGCCGACGTTGGATATCGAGGGGCGGTATCTTCTCTTCTGCCGAAATGGAAAGCTGGCCTGTGGCAGCGAATTCATTCAACCCCTCCATCGTAAAAAGGGATACCATGCCCAAGCCGTTCTTGAGCTCCTCTTCGCATCTATGGATCATCCGGCCCACTGCTTTTACAGCGTCCGCTTCGTTATGGGTACTCTTCTCCAGATGAATCCGCGCCCGCGCAAAAATAGGCATCGGCTGCGGCGCAATCGACAGTTCCGCATTGCAGCAGATTTTCGCGATCTGCGCTTCGGGCATCCGCGCAAGATCGATATCACGTTTGATCAACGGCGTACTGTTCTGATGGAGCTGCGCCATGGAATCGCGCAGTATCCCGGTGATCTCCGGGTCAGAGAAAAACACTCCGGTATCATTGCTGTCTGATATGACAATGGCATGGTTTTTTGCGGCTATACTGATGTGCTGGTAGATCGTGCTCTTAAACTGCGTCAGCGAACTGTCATAGAAGTAGGCGGGATAGTAGCCTTTATTCTCTGCGCTGAGCGGAAAGCTGCAATAAAGTGCATTGCGCTGTACCTCAACATTGTAAGCGAGCGGCGTCTCAATATTGAGCGTTTTGTTCTGGCACAGCTTATACAGATGATAGATTTCGCAGGTGTTGTCTGCCATTCCCAGCAGGCGGGAGACCTCGCTCATAACCGGTTCGTTATTGGGTTGTGCCAGCATATAAATACTTTCACCGCCCTGCCGCATTGCACTGTCCATCATATATCTTAAAGCCATTCTTACCTGGTCTTTCCCTTTAAGAGCCGCAGCGTTCTTCAACTGCAGCGATTGGATGAACACCGAATATGCCTGCGGGTCAAAAAAATAAGGAGCCTGCCCGCGAACCGGGTTTTTCAAAAAATGTTCGATGAGCATTCTGCTCTGATAGCGGTCTACCCCTACGCCGGCAATCTCATGCGCTTCCTCAATCATCTCGATCTCGGATGGCGTCAGCATCAATTCCAGGCTGATCTTTCGCAGCATTTCGATGGAAGGTATGGCTTTGCCGGACAAATAGCGGTAAAGAAGGCTGCGGCTGATACCAAGTCGCTCGCAAAGCATACGCTTGTTGATATTCTTGCTTTCTATTGCGGTGTTCAGCAAATAACCTAATGTCGGCATATAACTTAGTCTTTCTTGAATGTGATTTCGAATGGTTTACTATAGTATATTATGACAACTACCCGTATAGACCTTATAGCTTAATTTGAATTCTCACAATCATGGCCCACAGCGTCTTTTCTGGACGTCCATTCAGCTAAGTCTTCATGGCGCGCTGCTATAGACGATATAAAAAAACGGCTTTTGCCGCTTTTTTATTGCTTCATTCACAAATATCCAAGCCTATTGGGCCTCCGTCACACGGCTACCAAGCGCGACAGCCGTTTCTGTTGTGACGGCCACGCCTGCCCTTCGCTTATTTGTCCGCAGATTCCGCAGCGAAAGCCGGACCAGGTCGCTGATCGTGCGGGAAACAAACTTTTTGATCTCCGGATCGATATTCTTGATGGAAGCAATCATCAGGGGCACGTTTCTGCGCGCGCTTTCGGAGAGCTCGCCCAGCGTAGTGGCCTCGGTGGCTTCCAGCACCTGAAACAGCACATTGACAAACAGCCTGCGCTTCTCATCGGACAGCGTACCCAGCCACTGGTCGAGCGCACGGTTCATCACCATCGCGCCACCTGTGAGCTTATCCGCGTAGATAAAATCGTCTTGCCCGACCGACCAGGAGAACGGATCGTGCTGCATGATACCGCCTACGCCGCTGCTTTCCACGATATTGTACTTTTCGCGGTCGTGCAGCAGCATCCCGATCAGCGACGATTGCGGGAGCGTTTTGTGAATGCGGTTTTCAATCTTTTCAAATTCCGGGCTACGCGAGGCCTCTTTGCGGAACCCGGGTCCGTCATGATTATAGATATCGGTGATGCGGTCCTGTGCGGCACAGCAGCACTTCATCGCAGCGTATATTGCAAGGTTGCCCCCCTTGGAATGGCCGCCCGTGAGTATCCTGACCGATTGCGGCAGATAAGAAGTCACTTCGTCCAAATACGCGGAGGCTTCCCGCTGCGAAGGCACCGGGCTTAAGAACGCCATGTTGAAGTCTTCCTTCCAGCCCACCAGGCTTTCGTCCGTGCCCCGGAAAGCAGCATAGGCGCTGCCATCCTGCAGCAGGAAGGTCACGGCGGAAAACTGCTGCTCCAGCTTAACATCCGTTTTGCTGACGTAGTAATTCACCAGAATGTCGCGGTATCTTGGGCTGGCGGCTATTGCAAACAGCAGCGAGCGGGTATTGTTTGTCCTGAACTCGCGAAACATGGAGCCAAACATCTCAGCCCGCAGCAGGTCCGCAATTCGCACAGACTTGGACGATGAGGACAGGCCGGGAACCATCTCCTCAAAATGCACATACGACAGCTGCGACAACACGAGGCTGTCCACGGCGTTGAACTTCTTTTCTGCCATATCGCTCATTTCGCTTTCCACATATCCGATGATGTTTTTCATCGTCCACCCCCGCCCTTCTGATGGCATATAATATCACTCGGCTGATATTATAAATCGCTCCATACCGCATATTCAATCACGATTTGGTAAAATAATCAACTAATCAGATCATATCTTTCTTGCGCCTCTTCGCCTATTTTTGTCATCCGGGCAGGCAGGGGGTTTCTGTCCGTGCTTTCATATGCTACAATAGTGCCAACAAAATCTTTTAGGAGAACAACATGAAGATTGCAAGGGTGCAATGGCAGGGACAGGCTTTCTATGCGGTGCTGGAAAGCGGGGCTGTTAAGCGTATTGCGGGACTGCCATATGACAGAATTCAATTCACGGGTGAGTCCTATGCGCCGGAGGATGTGACGCTGCTTGCTCCTGCGGAGCCCTCCAAGGTGGTCGCAGTGGGTCTAAACTATGCCAAACACGCCGGGGAGATGAAGGAAGAATTGCCCGAAAACCCGAAACTGTTTATGAAACCCTCCACCGCGGTGCTGGCATCGGGTGGAGCGATCGTTTATCCCAGCGCTTCGGGCCGCGTGGATTACGAGGCCGAGCTGGGCGTGGTGATCGGCAAGGTCTGCAAGGATGTGACGCCTGAGGCCGCGAAGGATTACATCTTTGGATATACGGCGCTCAACGACGTGACCGCTCGTGATCTGCAGAAGAAGGACGGCCAGTGGACGCGCGGCAAAGGCTTTGATACCTTCTGCCCATTTGGGCCATATGTCGACACGGACTATGACCCGCGCGGCAAACGCGTGCAAAGCGTTTTAAACGGTGAAGTAAAGCAGGACGGCAGTACGGACGAAATGATATTTAATATTGATGAACTCGTCTCTTTCATCAGCGGCGTGATGACGCTGCTGCCCGGCGACGTGATCGCCACCGGTACGCCTGAGGGCATCGGCCCCATGCAGCGCGGCGATACGATCGAGATCCGGGTGGAAGGGCTCGAGACGCTCACAAACCACGTACGATAAGCGGAGGAATTACCATGTATCAATCCAGGATGCAATCCGAAGACTTAGACCGGCTGTTCAAGGCTGTACTGACGCTGAAATCGCCCGAAGAGTGCTACATGTTCTTTGAGGACCTGTGCACGATCTCCGAACTCGAGTCCATCTCCCAGCGGCTGAAAGTGGCGGCGCTGCTGCGCGACAGGCACACCTGCAACGACATCTCACAGGCCACGGGCGCGAGCACCGCGACGATTAGCCGGGTGAACCGCTGTCTGCTGCACGGCACAGGCGGTTATTCACTCGTACTCGACAGAATTCAGGAGGTTTGATGGATCTTTCCGGTTTGAATGACAAGCAGCGGGAGGCGGTGCTGGCCACCGAAGGCCCGGTGCTTGTGCTTGCGGGCGCAGGCAGCGGCAAAACACGCGTGCTGACCATGCGCGCCGCCCAGTTGATTGAAAACGGCGTAGCGCCGTGGCAGATACTCGCCATTACTTTTACGAACAAAGCCGCTGCGGAAATGAAGCAGCGCATTGAGGCCATCAGCGAGGACGTATCCGACATGTGGGTCTGCACGTTCCACGCCATGTGCGCCAAGCTGCTGCGCATCGAAAGCGACCGTTTGGGGTACGACCGCAGCTTCTCCATCTACGACTCAGGCGATTCGCTGACCGTGGTCAAGGAGTGCCTGAAGGAGGTGGGCGTCGACAAGGACTTTCTGGACCCCCGCGCGGCTCGCAGCCTCATCAGCAAGGCCAAGAACGCGGGCGTAGAGCCTTCGCGTTTCCGCGAAACGTACGGCGAAGGCGACGCGATGAAGTACGCCGGCTGGGCGTACGCCCGGTACGAGGAAAAGCTCAAGAACAGCAACGCGCTTGATTTTGATGATCTGCTGCTGAAAACGCTGCAGTTATTCTCCGACAATCCCGACGTGCTGGAGAAGTACCAGCGGCGGTTCGCGTACATCATGGTGGACGAATATCAGGACACCAACACGGTACAATATAACATCGTAAAGAAGCTCGCGCGCGGGCACAACAACATCTTCGTGGTGGGCGACGACGACCAGTCCATTTACGGGTGGCGCGGTGCGGACATCAAGAATATACTGAGCTTCGAGCGCGACTTCAAGGGCGCGCGGGTAATTCGGCTGGAACAGAACTACCGCAGCCATCAGTGCATCCTCGACGCGGCCAACGGCGTGATTCGCAACAACCATGGCCGCATGGGAAAGGAGCTGTGGTCCAGCACGAAGTCCGGCTTAAAGCCGCTGGAGTTTGAGGCGCGCAGCGATGTGGAAGAGGCGCAGTACATCGCGGAGAAGGCCGCCAGCCTCATTGCGGATGACAACTACCGCGCGTCGGATATCGCGGTATTGTACCGCGTCAACAGCCAGTCGCGACTTATTGAAAACAAGATGAAGGAGCGCGGTGTGCCATACGTGATCTACGGCGGCCAGAGCTTCTACGAGCGCAAGGAGATCAAGGACATCCTCGCATATTTAAACCTCGTGTGCAACCCCAACGCAGACCTGTGCTTCACGCGGGCCATCGGCATACCGCGCCGAGGCGTGGGCGGTGTGGCGTTGGAGAAGCTCTCCACCTATGCGCGAGCGCGCAACCTGTCGCTGCTGGCAGCCTGCACCGAGGCGGAGGAGATACTGCCCAAAAAGACGGCATCGGCACTCAAAGATTTCCACGACATGATCGCGGAAGCGGCGGAAAAGTCCGCCGAGCGCACGGTGCTGCAGACCGCGGAGCGTATCTTCGAGGACTCCGGCCTTAAGGCCGCGATGTTCGCGGACGACAGCGCGGAAGGCCGCATGCGCCTGCTGAACGCCGAGGAGTTTTTCCGCAGCATATCGGAGTTTGAAGAACAGGCCCCGCCGCCCCATACGCTGGAAGCGTTTCTGGAGCGCAACGCGCTGATTTCGGACATCGACTCGGTGGGCGACGACGAGAGCGCTGTGGTACTGACCACGCTGCACGGCGCTAAGGGCCTCGAGTTTCCCGTGGTATTTCTCGTGGGGATGATGGAAGGCCTGCTGCCCCACCAAATGAGCATGGACGACGGCGGCGTGGAGGAGGAACGGCGGCTGTGCTACGTGGGCATGACGCGCGCGGAGAAACGGCTGTACCTTTCATGGAGCAGCACGCGCGGCGTGCGTATGGGCGAACGGTTCGATTATTTCCCCGCACAGCGTTCGCGGTTTCTGGGCGAGATACCGGACGGATGCCTCGACCAGGCGGCGGTGAAACGGCAGACGCCTTACCACGCGCCGGAACGGCCCGCAAGCAAGGTCGGTACCGCGATGCGCGGCGGCGTGTTCACCCCTCCCCCGCGGCCTGAGAAAAAAGCGCAGCATAAGCCGGGCGCTTTCGACGCGGGAACGGTGGTGGAGCATCCCAAGTTTGGCCGGGGTGTGGTGCTTTCCACCAACGGCGAAGGCGACGAGACGATCGCAGTGGTGAAGTTTGATACGGCGGGCGAAAAGAAGATGTTCGTGGCGTTCGCTCCGCTTAAAATACTGTAGGTGAGGACGATGGAAGACCAAAGGCAGCGTATCGATGCGCTGGTGGAAGAGCTCACGCAGCACATGTACCGCTACTATACGCTGGACGACCCCACGGTGAGCGATGCCGAATACGATACGCTTTACGACGAGCTGGAGCGGCTGGAAGCAGCGACGGGCTACGTCCGGCCGGACTCCCCCACGCGGCGCGTGGGCGGCGAGCTGCTCTCCGGCTTCGAGAAGATCACGCACTTGAATCCGCTGTACAGTCTCGACAAGGTGCGCAGCGCCGAGGAGCTGGCCGCTTGGGAAGCTCGGGCACGCAAATTCTCAGATGAGGCCTTCCGTTACATCGTAGAATACAAGCTCGACGGCCTGACAGTCAACCTGCGTTATCAGAATGGGTTGCTCGTCTCCGCTGCCACACGTGGCGAGGGCGTCACCGGCGAGGTCATCACGGCGCAGGTGCGCACGATTAAGAGTGTGCCGCTGCGCATCCCCTATCAGGGCTTGGTAGAGGTGCAGGGTGAAGGCATCATGCGCCTTTCCGCGCTGGAAGCTTACAACGAGACCGCGGACGAGCCGCTGAAGAACGCGCGCAACGCTGCGGCAGGCGCGCTGCGCAATCTGGACCCGGCGGAGACCGCACGCCGGTCCTTAAGCCTTTTCTGCTACGGCGTAGGCTACAAGGACGGCGAGCCGTTCAAGACTCATACCGAAATGCTGGCGTTTCTGCGCGAGAACCATTTCCCGGTCAGCGAATTCGTGCGTACCGCGGATAGCCTGGACGAAGCCATGCAGTGCGTGGAAGAAGCGCAAAGCTCCCGCAGCGGCCTCGACTACCTCATCGACGGCGCAGTCATCAAGATCGACAGCTTTGCCGTCCGCGAGCAGCTGGGCTTCACGCAGAAGTTCCCGCGCTGGGCCGTGGCGTACAAGTTCCCCGCTGAGGAGAAAACGACAGAATTAAAAGACGTAATCTGGCAGGTGGGCCGCACAGGCAAGCTCACGCCCGCCGCCATTTTAGACCCTGTGGACATCGCAGGCGTCACAGTATCCAAGGCTACGCTCAACAATATCGGCGACATCCGCCGCAAGGGCCTCAAGGTCGGCTGCCGGGTGTTCCTGCGGCGCAGCGGCGACGTAATTCCCGAGGTCATGGGTGTGGCGGAATGTCCGGAAGATGCAAAAGAGATCGAAGTACCCTCAGTTTGCCCCGCGTGCGGCTTGGCCGTGGCGGAGCGCGGCGCGCATATCTTCTGCGAGAACCCGCTTGTCTGCCGTCCGCAACTCACGCGAGCCATCGCGCACTTCGCCTCGCGCGACGCGATGGACATTACGACGTTCTCCGACCGGACTGCCGAAACCTTCTACGACCATTTGGGCCTGTCCGACGTGTCTGACCTATACTATCTTGACTTTGAGAAGATTAAGACCCTGCCCGGCTTCGGTGAAAAGAAGGCGGATAACCTGCGCCGCGCGCTGCAGCAGAGCAAGACGCGCCCGCTGGGCAGCTTCATCTATGCGCTCGGCGTCCCCGGTGTGGGCGAGAAGACGGCGAAAGATTTAGCCGCGCGTTATGGCTCTATGGACGCCCTCATGGCGGCGGACGAAGAGAGCCTACTTTCCATCGACGGCGTGGGCCCCATCCTCGCGCACAACATCACGGCTTTCTTTGCGGATGAGCGTGCGCGTCATATCATCGCGCGGCTGCTGGCCGCAGGCGTTGCACCCGCAGTCCTTCACGCGGCGCGCACCGATACGCCGTTCTCGGGCAAGAAGGTGGTGCTCACCGGCTCGCTGGAGAAGTATACCCGCAAGGAAGCGTCCGACATCATCGAGTCGCTGGGCGGCGAGGTATCCTCCTCTGTCAGCAAGAACACGGACTATGTTCTGGCCGGCGCGGACCCCGGCAGCAAGCTCACCAAAGCGCAGGCGCTGGGCGTCACAGTCTTGGATGAAGCGCAGTTCGAGACTATGATCGGGTAACCGATTTGAATTAACATATTGAGAACGGCTGATCAACCGTTCTTTTTTATGCCGTAAAACCCCATTCCGCTTGGCACAAAAGCGAGAAAGCGGTGCTGGTTTGCGCCCCATTTTATCGTCTACAAGCCTGCTATTACCAGTTTTTGTTGCCCGAAATCGTAAACGAGTGTACAAATTCGACTCAGGCAAGACGATCATATATCCCATAATCAGCTGAATTCTGCATTTTTCGCTCCGCCTTGAGGTTCTTCAGCGTGCGCAGAATCCGCTTCCCGCCTGACAAAAATGCCGATTTCTAAATATTTTATTTTACATGAACCTTTTTCTTACTTCCTGTATCCGCCCTCCATGAGGTCCCATTAATATCCAAAAATAGACATCTTACACTCCATGGAACGACGCATCTCGTATGGCACCGTACTCTATATTGATAGTTGCGTTCAATATGTTCGCAAATCTATCAAAGGAGAGTGTACGAATGAAAGGAATCTTTACCAAAATCACCGTTGCCGTGCTGTGTATGGTATTGACGCTGTTTGCCTTTGCAAACGCAGCGCTCGCGTGCGAACCGGATCCACATCCTGTCATGTACACCGTCGTATTTTCGTTCGACGGACATGGCGTGTTTGATCCGCACGGAGCACCGGCCATACAGCAGGTACCGGCGGGTGGTGCCGCAACAGCGCCAACCGTCATCGCATTCCCCCATTACGCCCATGTCGGGTGGGACAAGGACTTCAGCAATGTTACCGGGCATATGCTTGTGACCGCGCTATATGCGCCAGTCTATACGGTCACATTTGATCCGGGCGAACACGGTGCGTTCGATCCTGCCGGAGCGGCGGCTGTACAGGAGGTGGTGAAAGGCGATGACGCGACAGCGCCTACCGTTATACCGGATGAAGGCTTTAAGTTTGTCGGCTGGGACGTTGACTTCACAAATGTGACCGGGTGCTTAACGGTAACCGCGCTGTATGAGCCGCTCTATACGGTCACATTTGACGAAGGCGAACACGGTGCGTTCGACCCTGCCGGAGCAGTGGCTGTGCAGCAGGTCTTGGAGGGCGAGGATGCGATAGCGCCTACCGTCATACCGGATGAAGGCTTTACTTTTGCCGGTTGGGACTCGGTTTTCACCAATATCACCGAATCCATAACGGTCACCGCGCTGTACGATCCCATCACCTATACGGTGACGTTCCAGCCGAACAATGGCGGCGAGAGATGGAGCGTGGGTGTCGGCTATCACGCCAAGATCACGAAGCCTGAGGATCCAAAAAAATGCGGCAGCACTTTCGCAGGATGGTTCTCAGACGAAGCCTTAACGCTGCCCTGGGATTTTAACAGTGATGTTGCGAAAGCGGATATGACGCTCTATGCTGCTTGGACGCCGATCGTGATCAGCGGACTGCCCAGCACTTACACGCTGTATACAGGCGGACGTGTCACCTGGAATCCAGCGCCCGACAGCGGCAGCTGGAGTTATGACGAGGACTATCTGTCCCTGTCCGGCGGAACGTTCACCGCGCTCAAGGCAGGCGAGACCGAGGTCACCTATTCGGTGCAGTGCGTGGAGCATACCGTAAAGGTTACCATTCTTCAGTCCGAGCTGCCCCAGACCGGTCAACCGGTCGATGCCGCCTGGCTGCTTTCGGGAATATCCGGGTTGCCGCTGCTGGCGGGTCTGCTGGTAAGCCGTAAAAAGAAGGATCGTTCCTGATCCCTGCACAGGGCCCGGCTTTACGGGCTATACAGAAACGGCAAAATTGAAATACAGCCCCGCGGGCCGGAGGATACCGGTCGGAATCGTCTTCCCGCGGGGTTGATCCATCTAAAAAAGGCTTCCCTCGGAAAGCCTTTTATTTCTGTAATCTTACTTATCCCATGAAATGTACGTGGCCGGATATCGCCTCAATCTGCGCTTCCTTGCGCTCACGAAACAGCTTTTTGTTTTCCTCAAACAGGTTGTTGCCCTGCGTGTCAATGGAGATGATGAGTGGGCCGAACTCCTTGACGCGCATGATCCAGAACGCCTCCGGCATACCGAAGTCCTCCCATTCCACGCCGGGCGTTTCCACGACGCACTCGGCAGCGCTCACGGCGCAGCCGCCCGGAAACACCGCGTGCACAGCCTTGTATTCCCTGCAGGCTGCAGCGGTATCCGCGCCCATTCCGCCCTTGCCGATGACCAGCTTGATACCCGTCAAGCGGATGAAATCTTTCTCGAAACGCTCCATGCGCATGCTGGTCGTGGGGCCGATGGAGACCATCTGCCAGCCCTCGTCGGTCTTTTTTACAATGGGGCCCGCGTGGAATATCGCTCCGCCCGCAAGCGGAAACTCCGGCCATATGCCCGCCTCCACAAGGCGGCGGTGTCCCTCGTCACGGCAGGTAACAAGGCTGCCTGTCAAATATACGATGTCCCCAATTCGCAGGGATTCGACATCTTCGTTCTGTATCGGCGTGGTCAGCACCTTTTTCATAGCGTCGCCCCCTTATGCGAGATCATTTCATAGCCTAAATCCTTGTCAAAGCGAATGACGCCGCGGCGGTTGGCCCAGCATCCCACCGTGATGCCCACGCCTAGCGTAGACGGATGGTGCGCCATATATTCGATATGTACGTCCATCACGGTCGCTTTACCCGAGATCCCCTGCGGCCCAAGGCCAATGGCATTCAGGCCGTCCTTCAATCGCTTCTCCATGTCTGCCGCTTTGGGATGTGGGTTCACTGTGCCCACGGGGCGCAGCATGGCCTTTTTGGAAAGCTCAGCCGAAGTCGGCGCGTCCGTGCCGACGCCCACGCCCACAATAAGCGGCGGACAGGCGTTGATGCCCCAGTCCACGAGGGTATCCAGCACATAACGCACGATGCCCTCATAGCCCGCGGAAGGCATGAGCACCATGGCACGGCCCGGCAGGCTGCAGCCGCCGCCCGCCATATACACCGTGAGCTCAAGGCCGCTTCCCTCTGTGACCTCCCACTCGATCCACGGGTTGCGCGTGCCGGTGTTGGTGCCGGTGTTCTTCTCATCGAACGCTTCCACCGCGTTGTGACGCAGCGGCGCACGTTTGGTCGCTTCGGTCACAGCGTCCCGGCAGATATCGTTCATCTGCCCGAGCAGCGGAAACTCCGCTCCGGCCCGCAGGAAGAACTGCAGCACGCCCGTATCCTGACACGCGGGACGGTTCAGTACCTCCGCGCGCGACAGGTTATCAAACATGCAGCCGTATACGGCAGAGGCAAGCGTTTCCGTTTCCTCCGCGCGCAGCTTTTCAAGCGCCTCCAGCACATCGTCCGGCAGCGTTTTTGCCACAAGACAGATGAACTGTGTCAGCGTTTCCGTCAGTTGCTGTTTCTTGTCCATGGGTGCTCCTTGTATTACGGTTGATTTTCGATATGGATCTCCACGTCGCGTGGCAGCGCAAGCCCGCAGGCCGCCTCAATACCCTTGAGCACAGCGCAAGGCACCGGGCAGGCGGGATGCCTGCAATACTGCTGAGCGGCATGATATACCCTGGAGTCGCAGAGCTTTCCGAAGCATTCGGCATAGCCGTCCACACTTTTCAGCTCCTCGGCAAAGGGCTGTAGATTCGGGCATTCGGTACGGATATCAATTTCAGCCATCTGACCGTCCTCGCTGGTCACAAATATCTCTGTAACAAAACCGCATACACCCGGATTGACACGCACATGCGTCATAGTAACCTCCTGCATACTGGGTCGGTTCCATCATACCATGCACGGCGGGCGATGTCGACGGGCGACGAGCTGGCTTTTTACAGATATCGAACCTGCTCGTCGGTATAATAGGTGGTCTTTGAAGCGATCTTCTCCACCATGACCGGATAGCCTGTCTCCGTCTTTTTAATCCGTCTGTTGTGAACCTTCAAAAAACTCCGCTCCTCACCGGAAATGATATCAGGTGATATCTCGCGAATGGATGCGATTGCGCTGCGCAGGACGCTGCCGATCGCATGATGGAGCGTTTTCAGCGCCTCCTGCGGTATCTTGCCCATCAGCGAATGCGGAGAGATGCGTGCGGCCCAGAGAATCTCGTCTGCATAAGCATTTCCAATGCCCTTGACCACCTTCTGGTCTGTCAGGAACGACTTGACGTTCGTACGGGTTTTTTTCCGGGCCATTTCAAGCAGGTAGCTTAAGTCGAAACGGTCGTCGAATGCGTCGGGTGCGCCATCCGGCTGCGGCATATACCGCACCGTGCAGAGCCCGTCCGGGTCGCTGAAGACCACAGATTCGTGTTCAAATTCTAAAGCGCAAATCTTAAACCGTATATCATGAACAGCCTCCTGCCCGCTTATGATGTCGGTCTTTCCGCTCAGCATCAGATGGACGGCAAGCGTTCTGGAACCGGAAAAGCTGAACCACAGCTCCTTGCCCACCCGGCCAATACTCAGCAGCTCCTGCCCCGTCAACTCTTTGATCAGGTCATCGGCTGCACAGATGACCTTTTTCGTGTTGAATATCTCCAGACCCGACAGCCGCTTGGAGCTGATCCTTTTGAATATGTTTTCCCGAAACACTTCGAGATCCGGCAGTTCCGGCATGCAATCCCCTCCCTTTGCAATCTTAAGCTTATTATACAGCAAGACCATGTGCCGTTACAGCACTTTTGGGCACGGCTGCGGATTGACACATACGAGCTTGTATTTGGACGGACAGGCGTATCAAATTTACCGCTTGTCACAAAAAAACAGAGGATACGGAGCTTTAACCGTATCCCCTGCTTTTATTCGTATCGTTCAGTTCACACGCCGTGCACCCATGTACAGGTTGGTCCAGTAGCTGTTCAGCGTGCTCGTCATCACCTTGGCCTGCCCGGATGAAGCATGGACAAACTGATTGTTTCCGATATAGATGCCCATGTGAGTGATGCTGTTTGAGGTCTCCGACCTGAAGAAGATCAGATCACCTTTCTGCAGGTTGGCAACGCCGCCCACCGATTCCCACGCGGAATACGTGAAGTATGCCGCAGCGGACATACGCGTGGCGGAAAAGCCCGCCTGCGTCACCGCATAGTATGCGAGACCGGAGCAGTCATACGTTGTCGGGCCCTGCGTGCCCAGCACATACGCTTTGCCCACTTGTTCCAGCGCAATGTCGGCGATGACGGCTGTGGACGCAGTCGAAGCGGTGTTCGTGCTCCCCGACGTATTTGAGCTGCCAGCCGCGCTGGTGCTGCTCGAAAACGCCTTGTTGTGCGTCAGCGGCCCTGCTATGCCGTCTGCTGTCAGCCCGTTTGCCTTCTGGAAGCTGACGACCGCAGCATACGTAACGCTGCCGTAATAGCCCGTTCCCACGCCGCCGAAATAGCCGAGACTCTTAAGCCGGAGCTGAAGCGCTTTAACCGCCTCACCAGAGCTGCCCACTTTAAGGACCATACTCTTGGCGGAAGAAGCGTACAGCGCAGACTGCGTTTTGCTTCCCGCAATGCCGTCAGCCGTCAGACCGTTGATTGTCTGGAAGCGCGTCACTGCCGTTTTGGTCACCGTGCCGTAGTATCCGGTTGAACCCGAGTAATCGAGATAACCCAGATTAATCAGACGCTCCTGCAGCGTTGTCACTTCGCTGCCCGAGCTGCCAAGTTTAAGCGTAGAGCTTGCGGCGAGTGCGGTTGCGGGCATCAAAGCCGCAAGAGCCAGAACCGCGCAGAGCACGATAACGGCAAAGCGAAATTTCCTGTGGTTTCGAATTGTAGTTGTCATGTTCATTACCTCCCTTGTGCAATTATTATAACGGGAAACAACGTATAGTTTCAAAACAGCCACCCATGTATGATTCAGTTTTAAAAGAGATAGAGAATAAATATTACTTTTATATTACGTTTTAATTACTTTTTCGCGCTTATGCGTCCGTATACTAAAAAAGCAACATCAATTTTTAGGATGTCAGGTTGATCCTGGTTCTTATCCCGTATTTTATTGCCGGGAGTAACAAAAACATAGCCGGCGGAATGCCGCCGGCTATGTTTGGTGTGAAAAAGAGTGTAATCGTATTGTGAGTCTAATTATTAACCGATCAATAAGCTTTGCTGTAAAGTTCGAAGTAAGCCCTGTCGTGCGCGCATACCGGGCATTTCTTGGGCGCTTCTTTTCCGATGTAACGATGTCCGCAGTTGGAACACTTCCACTCAACCGGTTCGTCGCGCTTGAATACCACGCCATTGTCGATGTTCGCCGCCAGATCCTTATAGCGCTCCTCATGGTTTTTCTCAATCGCCGTAACTCCGTCAAACAAGAAAGCGATCTCATCAAACCCTTCTTCACGCGCTTCCTGGGCCATACGCGGATACATATCCGTCCACTCGTAATACTCCCCACCCGCTGCGGTCTTCAGGTTCTCCATGGTATCGCCGATGCCCGCAAACAGCTTATACCACAGCTCCGCGTGCTCCTTTTCGTTCGCAGCAGTCTCAGCAAAGATGTTGGATATCTGCACGTATCCTTCCTTCTTAGCCTGAGAAGAAAAGAATGTATACTTGTTGCGCGCCATGGATTCGCCCGCAAACGCATCCATCAGGTTCTTTTCAGTCTTGGTTCCCTTCAAACTCTTCATGCTTTTATCTCCTTACAATGATGTCCTTCGTTCATGCTTTCCACAGGCCGTGGATGTTGCAGTACTCGTAAACTGCCTCAATGTCGTCCGCCTTCACTGCAAACTCCGCTTCCGGCGCGCCTGCCGGGTCGAGCTCTGCGATGCAGCGCTTGCCGCTCTTCAAAACGACCTCGATAAATGCGATGTGGTGCTCTGGGGTCATAGGATGCGGCACGCTGCCTACCTTCACAAGGGTGCTTGCGCCTTTGCTCTCCACAACGGGAACGTGCTTTTCCTTGCTGGCATCAACCGTATTCGCTTCAAGAAGCTTCATGGGCTGGCCGCAGCAGACAAGCGCGGAAGCGCCGGGATAGACAACGGTTACCACGTTACCGCATTCTTCACAATGATAGAATTCACCAATCTTCGTCATTACAATTACTCCTTTATGTTATTTGCCGTACGGCAGTTTTTACAGGTACCATAAAACGTAACGCTGCATCCTTCCACAGCATGGCAGCAACGGTCCGCCTCGGATAGGGCTGCTTTCTCAATCGGGCCCAAGTCAATGTCATATACAGAACCGCATTGATGGCAATAAAAGTGCGAATGTGGTGTGGTATTGCCGTCATAGCGGTCAAAAGCATTGCCGCACGCAAGGCGCTGGAGCTGTCCCGTCTTCTCCAGTATACCCAGATTGCGGTATACCGTACTAAAACTCAGCTGCGGAAATTTGGGCTTCATCCGCTCATACAGCCATTGCGCACTGGGGTGCTCTTTCGTAGACTGAAGGAGCTTAAGCATATATGTTCTTTGTCTTGTATTTCTCACAGGTGCATCATAGTGTCCCATAGAGATCATCCCATTCTTATTCGTAATCCTTATTAATAAGTTAGCACTTCACTTTCTATTTGTCAACACATTTTTGAAAAATAAATCATCTGTGCATGCAATCATCTTCCTGTTTCCGCCATATTATGATATGATAAAAATGCATTATAATCCTGCAGAGTCGCTGAAAGGAGACGCCGATGCGCAAAAGAGTACTTGCCGCGCTGATGATCTTGCTTGTCCTGATGGATTTGACGGGCTGCGTCCGCGAGGCATCCAACAACAAGAACGTGGCGTTCTTTGGAAACGGCGTGCCGACAGCTTCGGCTACCCCCGCCCCCTCTCCCACACCTCTGGCCACTCCGGACTCCACTGCCGATGACGGCGATGTGGACTGGACGGTTATGATCTATCTGAATGGATCGAATCTTGAAAGCGAAAACGGTGAGGCGAGCCGCAATCTGCAGAGCCTGCTCAATGTAGACCTGTCTGAAAACGTAACTGTGCTCGTGTATACGGGCGGCACCGCAAAGTGGCAGAACAGCAATATCAGTTCTTCAAACAACCAGATCTGGCTCGTAAAGGATCACCAGATCGAGCTGCTTGAATCCTATAACCGTCAGAATATCGGCTCCAGCGCAACGCTTGCCCAGTTCATCAAATACGGCCAAAGCTACGCCCCTTACGACCGCAAGGCACTGATCCTGTGGGATCACGGCGGCGGCAGCATTCAGGGTTTCGGAGTGGATGAATTCTACGATTCCGACGGCTTATATCTCTACGAGCTGTCCGACGCAATGAAGCAGGGTACTGATGGGGTGTCGTTTGACCTCATCGGCTTCGATGCCTGCCTGATGGCAAGCGCGGAAACCGCCAGCGTGTTTGCGCCATACGCCACAACGCTTGTGGCCTCGGAGGAGTCGGAGCCGGGCGGCGGCTGGGATTATTACGGGGTGTTCAACCAGCTTTCACTGAACCCCTCAATGACCGGCGAGAAGCTCGGCATTACCGTGGCCGACAGCTATTACAAGAAATATTCTCACACCACCACAGAGGGCTACATCACCTGCTCGGTAATCGACCTCACCAAGATGGATGAACTCGAAAAATGCCTCGGAGATTTCGCGGCGGAGCTGACCAGCGCCATTGTGCAGCCCACAGCCATGCTGCCACTATCCGCGGCGCGTCAGAACGCCGAAAGCTATGGCGACGAGCCAGGCGCGGTTTCCTTTGATATGGTCGACCTGTATCATTTTGTGGAGTTGCAGACGACCGCAGCCGATACGGATACCACCGCTTTAATGAACGCTATCGACAGCGCTGTGGTTTATGAGGTGAGCGGTTCGCAGCGTATCAATTCCTACGGCCTGTCCATTTATTTCCCGTACCTCGCCAAGGATTATTTCGACTACTGCCTGCAGATCTATGACCGCATCGACTTCTGCCCCGAATACCAGACCTTTGTCAGCGACTTTGCCGAATGCCTTACCGACCCGGCGTATATGGACGATGTGCCGGAATATTCAGAAGCTGTTTTCGAAGTCCCGGAAATTGGGCACGGCAGCGACTACAGCGAAGTCGGCTCGTACTACGTACAGCTGACCGACGAGCAGCTGGAATACCTCGGCGAAGTCTACTGCACGCTAGGCTGGTATTGGGATGACGGTACGCTCGTCGATCTGGGCGACGACCGAGACCTCACCTTTGACGAAACCGACAACACGCTACATGACGATTTTGACGGCTCGTGGACCGGCCTGAACGGCATGCCTGCTGCACTCTATATTCTTGAAGAGACGGACGACTATCTGCTGTACAACATTCCCATCCTGTACAACGGCAAAAGAGCCGTGGTCAAATGTGCCTGGATATGGGATGACAGCAATGAATCGAACGGCTACTACGTCGTCAACGGCGTCTTTCTGACCAACAACGAGACCTCGTTGCCCGATACGCGCATGGAGGTTATCGTGCAGCCGGGCGCAACCATCACCATGATTTACAGTGTCCGCCCTGATAAGACCGAGTATGTGGAGGGTGGCTCCTTCACGGTCACCTCGAGCGGGCTCAGTCTTGACCTCATCTCCCTGCCCGAAGGCGTCTATCAGTACGGGTTTAAGTTCATCGATATCTACGGCAACGTGCACTACTCAGAATTCGTGGATATTCCGGTTTCCTACGAGAGCTAAGCAACTAAAACAGCGGCTGTCCGGTCGGACAGCCGCTTTCTTTTCCTTATTTATTGAAACAATGCCGTGCTGAGGTACTTTTCGCCCCGGTCCGGGAAGATGCACACGATCACGCCCTGATCGATACGTTCCGCCACCTTAAGCGACGCAAGCATGGCCGCACCGGAGGACATGCCACAGAATATACCCTCGTCGCGCACGACCCGACGCGCCATCTCAAACGCCTCCTCCGAATCGATCATGATGGAGATGTCGATTTTGGACGGGTCGTATATCTCCGGCACGATGGCTTCGCTCATGTTTTTGAGGCCCTGGATGTAATGACCGCGCACCGGCTGCGCCTCGACGATCTTGATCGCCGGATTGAGCTCTTTTAAACGTTTGGCCGTGCCCATCAGCGTACCCGACGTACCCAAAGCCGATACGAAGTGCGTAATACGGCCCACGGTGTCGCGGATAATCTCCTCCGCAGTCGTGGCGTAATGTGCAATTTGGTTGTAATGGTTGGAGAACTGGTCCGGCATGAAATAGCGGTCCGGCTGCTGCACAACGAGCTGCCGCGCCAGCCGGATCGCGCCATCGGTTCCGGCTTCGGCTTCGGTCAGCGTCACCTTTGCGCCGAACGCCTTGATCATCTTCTGCCGTTCCACCGAGACCGCGCTGCTCATCACGATCTCTACCGGGTATCCTTTCACCGCACCGATCATCGCGAGCGCAATGCCGGTATTGCCCGAAGTGGGTTCAATAATGGTTTTGCCGGGAGTAAGCGTCCCCTCGGCCTCCGCCTGCTCAATCATCTTGATCGCGATGCGGTCCTTAATGCTGCCTGTGGGGTTGGTACCCTCCACCTTGGCGTAAATGTCCACGTGTTTGCTTCTGCAAAGCTTTCGAATTTTCACCAACGGCGTGTTGCCGATCGTATCGAGTATGCTGCCGTATACCTGCATGATGTATTTCCTCCCAGCCCAATTGCATCCATTATAGTCGCTTTGCCGGATATTTCAACTGCCAGTTGACTGCATCCAATCCGGGCGCATACGGATTGTGAGTGACATGGTTTCCACGCTGCAGTCCGGGCATTTTTCAGCGAACGCGGCCAGCGCTTCCTGCGTTCCGGTCACGCGGCGCAGCGGTATGCCCGTCTGCCTCTCCAGTTCGCGCACGATTTCATAACCTTCCAGCAGTTCTTCCCCCGTCGTCTCTGGCCCAAGGTTCGCGTTGAGCACCACGCCGTCCGCTTTCAGCCGTGCGTTGCGCTCAATCTTGCCCAGACTTTCGATCAGTTCCGCCGCGTTCTGCTGAAACGGCCGCCGCGTGTTGACCACGAACAGCACCTCAGTATCCTCCCGCGCTGCGTCGAACTGGGGCTTCAGACTCCCCAGCGCAGATGCGCCCACCGGGTCGCCGCCACAGTCGAACACAGCCCAGCTTCCCCGAAAGGCCGCGTAGATGTCGGGCGGCAGTGACGGTACGTCCACTGCGGTGTTTGCGTAAACGGGCGAAACCACGCGGATACCCATGTTCTCCAGCATCTTGCGTTTTTCCGACGACCGGAAGTACGGGTTCACGATGTCGATATCCACGAGCATCACGTTCTCGTGCTCCGCCCGCAGCCGCAGCACGGTCTCCAGCGAAAGCTCCGTCTTCCCGCTGCCATAGTTACCAAAATAAACGGTGATCTTCTTCATATGTATACTCCTGTCGTATTCCATTAGCGAGGGCTCTGCCCTCGCACTCCCGCCAAAGGGACCAGTCCCTTTGGAACCCATTATGGAAATGCCTTCTTCGAAGGCATTTCCCGTGACCTTACTAAAATAATCTTCCCCGCGAAATGCCCGAAAGGTCGTTTCGTACGACAGGGTTCTCAGGGGACATTCGTCCTCTGAGCGGAGGTGTGGAGGCAGAGCCTCCACAGTATCCTATCCCTCTAATACCGCGCGAACCGGTGCATCAGAGCCTCGGCACAGCGCATGCCATCCACTGCGGCCGAGACGATGCCGCCCGCGTACCCCGCACCTTCACCTGCGGGATATAAGCCTGATACGCTTTCGGCTTCACAGTTATCGCCGCGCAGGATGCGCACCGGCGACGACGTGCGCGTCTCCACGCCTGTCAGCACCGCATCCGGGCGATCAAAGCCTTTCAGCTTGGTTCCAAAATCGCGCAAACCCGCCGCAATACCGTCCGATACGGAATCCGGCAGACAGCTGCGCAAGTCGGCAAGCGCTATGCCCGGACGATAGGATGGGCGTACATCACCTAAACGCACAGACGCCCGCTTCGCCATAAAATCGCCCACAGCCTGCACAGGCGCAGCAAACCCTTCCCGATACGCGGCACGCTCCCAGCGCTGCGCGAATCGCAGACCACCCAGCGGTCCGGGCTCAAAATCCTCCACGCTCACGCCAACAACCACTGCGCTGTTGGAATTCTCCGCATTGCGTGCGTAATAGCTCATGCCGTTCACCGCGAGCCCGCCCGGCTCGGTCGCGGAGCAGATTACTTCTCCGCCCGGACACATGCAGAACGTGTACACGCCGCGATCCTTATGACGCGATTTCAGTATGTATTCCGCCGCGCCCAGCCGCGGATGTCCGAACGCCAGCCCATACTGCGCCCGGTCAATCATCTCACGTGGATGTTCGACGCGCAGCCCGACGGCAAACGGCTTGGGCGCCATAGCCACACCACTGCCCAACAGCAACTCAAACGTATCGCGCGCACTATGGCCGATCGCCAGCACTGCCGCGCGCGTGGCTTCCCGCCGCTCCTCGCCGTTCTTCCTATAGCATATGCCGGACAACGCGCCGTCCGTGACGAAAATACCGCAAAGCCGGCTCTCGAATTCCACCTGCCCGCCTAAATGACGGATGCGCTCGACGATACCGTTCACCGCCGCGCGGATATGCTCCGTACCGGTGTGCGGCTTTGCCAGCACCAATATTTCCTGCGGCGCGCCGCATTCCGCCAGCATTTCGAGCACCGCCTCGCTGCGCGGGTCCTTGATACGCGTGGTGAGCTTGCCATCCGAAAACGCACCCGCTCCGCCCGCGCCAAAGCATACGTTGCTCTCCGGGTCGAGCAGCCCCCGGCTGCACAGCGCTTCCACATCGCGCTCCCGCGCTTCAATATCGCGCCCGCGCTCGATGAGCAATGGCGCATAGCCGTGCTGTGCTAAGGTCAGTGCCGCAAACAGTCCACACGGCCCCGCGCCGATCACCACCGGCCTGCTGCACGGCTCGCTGCCGTATTCGATTTCGGGTGGGGTGTACTCCTCTGCTGCGCCGAACTGCGCCTCCAGCTTTCGCTGCAGCCCCGCGTCCTGCAGCGCCACATGCACCGTATAGACGAGGTGAATATCCTTGCGGCGCGAGTCCAGCGACTGACGCTTCACGCGCAGCGCCGCGATGTCCGCTTCACGCACACCGAGCCGCCTTGCAGCCTCAACCCGGATATCTCCATCGCCACTGTCCAGCGGCATCGCTATACCCGATATCTCAATCACTTAAGCTTTCCTCTCTTCGTAACAAACCATTTATACCAAATAAACGGGCGGCCACTGGCCGCCCCTATAGTTTATTTTAAATTGCCGACGATATCAATATGCAGGCGCTTCGTACACCTCGAATTGCTATCCCCGCGTGATGGTCACCGTGATGGTTAGCGGTCTCGGTGTAAAGTTCTCCGACGCAAACCCTTCCGGAAGCTCAAACAGTATGTCCACCGTATAAGTACCTTCGCCATAGCCGTTGAGGTCGATATACGGCACCACGTCCGCCGCGGTCAGCGTAGACATGGCCGACACCCCGGCCAGCACCGTAACGTCCACCTCGGTTTGTGAAAGCTGAACGTTAAGCCCTTTGCCGAGATTCCGCACATCGATCCCCACTCCGGTGAAATCCTCGGTAGCTGTCTTTTCGCGGATGGTGACCGTCACCTGCGCCTGCGTTGTCCCCAGCACAGTTACACCTTCAGGCGGCTGATAATAGAGCATCACCGACACGTCCCCGCTTGCGTCGCTCACACTGTATGGCACGAGCGGGATCGACGTAACCCCCGCCAGCGCTTCCTCCGTACCCGCGATTCGGACGGTTGCTGGATCGCATTCGATACTCTTGACTTCAAAACCGGGCGCAAGGCTGTCCTGCCCGAAGATGGAGCTTTGCACATCCACCGGCACCGTTTTTACAGGTAATATGTCCATGCCGACGATTACCGACGGCAGGCTCTGGCTGAACAGGTTGGGATCAAGGGCGTTATCTTCGTCGTCAAGCACTGTTACGCTCATGCTCTTTTTCTTCCACTCCGTCAGTCCGGAGAGGTCGATGGGGCAAACCGCCCGTACCGCCTTGGCAATATCCGACCGCGCTCCGGAAATCGTCACCACGTCGGGCTCGAACACCGGCTCACTCGCATAATAGCCTGTTTCCGCGCGGCCTGTAAATTGGGGTGTAACCGGTAGCGGACGCGACGTATATTTATCAATGTACAGTTTGACCGTTTTCGAACCGATCACTTCAGCCGTACCGTAAGGGCTCGACGCCTTGATTTCAAATGTCAACTCGCCGGTGCTGCTAACCTTTGCCAGATCCACCGTGGCTGTCACGTTGTCCTTGGTCACGTATTTCGCGTTGTTCTGATCTACTTCCACGCGAATGCCGACCGTAAGCACGGCATCTGATAAAGTGTTGGAGACGGCAAGACCGTTGGCCTGCAACTCCGCAGTGCCAGTATAGTTTACCTGAATATTGTCGAACGTTCTTTCCCGCACCGGGTTGGTCTGAGCGAGCACATAACTCCACAACACAATGGCAAACAGCACCGCCATGATTTTGAGCGGAAGGTTGTTCTTCAGCAAGCCCCAGATGAAATTCAGCACCTTCTTCATTCCGCTTCACGACCTTTTCTCTTGATGCGCAGCACATGATGCTTGCCTGCCTGCTTGATCATGTAAAGGTCTTCGAGCAGGTCGCGGATCGCCTTGGAATCCAGATAGCGCACAAGGCTGCCGTCCTGCGCGACCGAGATTACGCCTGTCTCTTCGGATACGACGAGCGTCACGCTGTCGGACACTTCGGATACACCGAGCGCCGCGCGATGTCGCGTACCCAGTTCCTGCCCGATCTGCTTGTTTTCGCTCAGAGGCAAAAAGCAGCCTGCCGCTTCCACGCGGCCGTCGCTGATGATAACCGCGCCGTCGTGCAGCGGCGAATTGATAAAAAACAGGTTTTCGAGCAGCTCGGCGGATATGCGCGCATCAAGGCGCGTTCCGCTTTCGATCACATCCCGGAGCCCGGTCTTGCGCTCGAACACGATCAGCGCACCCACGCGCTTTTTGGACAGGCTGAGCACAGCCTTCAATATCTGTTCAACGTTTTCGGAGGCGTTATTGATGGTGGATGGTCCGAGCTCGATGCTGCCGCGGCCGATTTTGGCCAGCACGCGCCGCAATTCGGGCTGGAAGATCACGACGAGCAGGACAGCACCGATGTTGAGCACATACTGCATGATCCAGTACGTTCCCGCGAGATCTAGCAGATCGGCCACCCAAGCGGCCACAAGGATAATCCCAAGGCCCTTCAATACCTGCATCGCCCGTGTTTTGGATGTCAGCTTTAACAGCCAGTAGATGATGACGCTCAAAAGCAGGATGTCAAGGACATCCTTCCATCCAAAGTTGGATAAGCTTTCGATTATAGCGTTGTAGATCGCTTCCAAAAAAAACACCCTTCGCTTAGATTCCCACTGCCACCCTTTTTCTGCTCCACAGCTTCAATGAACATACGCATGTTCATTATATGCGCTATGATAAATTATAACCTGATTATAAACGAAAAAAAGTAAAATGCCTATCCCTATTTTTGAACAGTTTGAGAAACTAACCAGAGAAAAGCGGCTCTGCAAGCACCTCTCGGGGCTATGAGCCAATTAAGGCCGCGGCAGTTTTTGTTGTCCCTTTGCCCTTTCAGACCTTATCTTTTTATGGTATGATGATTAAAAGCTTACAGCGAATCCGAATACGCAAAATCGCATTGCCTGCAGGAATTATCCCATATCGGGTTCTGCTCTCCGGGATTTATCATAGCCGCAGAACAATTATCAAAGGAGACATAAGGATGGACAGTATAAAAAGCGCCCAAACCTCCGGACAAACCGCACCTGCCTCCCCGTATACGCCTCCGGCCTCATTTGACCCTGTCGAAGCAGATAAAAAGCGGAAGCGGAGACTGGGCTTGATTATCGGTCTCTCAGTCGGAATACCCGTTTTGGTAATAACCGCCCTGATTTTAGTTTTTATATACTCACCGCAAATCATCGGTATGACCGAAAATGCCAACGCTGCTGTTACAAATGCCGATGCCCGCAGCATCGCCACCGGGGTCAATGCGTACAACGCACTGAATCCGGATGCTGACCCCATTGACACAAAAGAAGAGCTTGCCGCAGCCGCCGCAGACGGTTCGGCCGGCGTGCTTGGTCCGTTTTGGCCTGAAAGTGTTACGGACGTTGACGCAGCGCTGCAATTGATCGAATTTGAAAACAGCGTCGCAACCGTAATCACTCCCGCGGATTAGTCAGCCTCTTTTGAAGAATCTACGGTTAACAGCGGGATACAGCGTTTTTATTCCATTGTAAAATTAACAGTTGATTTTTGAACGCCGTATGCTATAATGTTTTTTGCGGCTTTAGCGCCGCAATCCGGGGCAAGGGGTGAAAATGCGATGAAACAAGGGATCCATCCCGAATACCACCAGTGCAAAGTGACCTGTGCGTGCGGAGAAACGTTCGTCACCGGTTCGACGAAGAAAGAGATGAGAGTGGACATTTGCTCCAAATGCCATCCTTTCTTTACGGGCAAACAAAAGCTGGTCGATACGGGCGGGCGCGTTGACCGTTTCAACAAAAGATACGGCATCAAATAGTCGCCTAGGACTAATGCAGACCGGAAATCGGTCTGTTTTACTTTATAATGCTTCTGCGATTTTGGAGCATTATACTCCGACGGACAAACATTCTTCTGATGTGTTTGTCCGTCTCCGCAATAGCGGCTCACTCATAAGGCCGCTTCAACGAAAGATTCGGGCCAAATGCCCGGGGAATGAGGCAACCGGTGAAAAAATGTAATATCGGCGGCCAGGGGGTTTTGGAAGGCGTCATGATGCGCTCCGAGACGACAGCCGGGCTTGCGGTGCGCAAGGCAACAGGCGAGATCGTATTCGAGCGTGAGCCGGTCAAATCCGCGGCCAAGAAGAACTGGTTTACCCGGCTGCTGTTCGTGCGCGGCGTGGTGTCTTTTGTCGATATGATGAAGTACGGCATGAGCACCATCACCAAATCCGCCAAGATGTATGGCGAAGAGGATGCCGAATACGAGCCAAACCGATTTGAAAAATTTATTGCCAACAAAACGGGCAAGGACGTGATGGACATCGCCATGGGCTTTGCGGTGGTGCTGGCTATCGCGCTCGCTGTGGGCATATTCTTTATTCTGCCTAATGTGCTTGCCAACCTGCTGCAGGGATGGATCTACGGCCGGGACATAGCGCTTACCTCCTCCCAGCAGTTCGTCATGAACCTGATCGACGGCGGCATTCGGCTCGTAATATTCATTGTTTATATACTGGGCGTTACGCTCATGAAGGACATCAAGCGCGTATTCCGGTATCACGGCGCAGAGCACAAGACGATCAACTGCTATGAGCACGAGGAACCGCTCACTGTGGAGAACATCCAGAAGTACAGGACGTTGCATCCGCGCTGCGGAACCAGCTACCTGCTGCTCGTGATGGTGCTCTCAATCCTGCTCTTCTCCCTTCTGGGCTGGAGCAACGCGTGGTACATCAAAATTGGCCTGCGGCTGCTGATGCTGCCCGTGGTGGCAGGTGTGGCATACGAGTTCTTAAAGTTTGCGGCGCTCAGCGACAACCTGTTCTTCCGTATTATCCGCTGGCCGGGGCTGATGCTGCAGAAGCTGACCACCGCTCAGCCGGACGACTCCATGGTGGAAGTGGCCATCGTGGCGTTCAACGCGGCCTTAAACGAGATGACCATGGATGAGCTTCAGGCGCTGGCCGACAGCTATAATCATTCGCCGCAGACCGCAGCAAAAAAAGAGGAAGAAGAGGCCAATCCGCAGCCGGAAGAATAAAGTCATGACAGCAAGGGAAGCATTCATTTCCGTCCGGGATAAATTAAGGGAGGCCAAGGTCACCGAGCCGGAGGCCAAGGCACGGGAGATTGTGGCGCATGCGCTCAAGATCGACTATGCTGATATCTTTTTTTATCAGCGCGTGGAACCGGACGCTTTGGAGGCCATCAGCGCTATGGCGCAGCGGTGTGCGCAGGGAGAGCCTGTGCAGTATATTACGGGTCTGGCCTATTTCCGCCATCTGACGCTTTCCGTCACGCCCGACGTGCTGATTCCCCGTAAAGAGACGGAGCTTGTCGCCGAAAAAGCCATTGATCTCGTGAAGGAGCACGGCTTTCAGACAGTGCTCGACATGTGTACGGGCAGCGGCTGTATCGCTGTCTCGCTCGCGACGGAAACGTCCGTGACTGTGGAGGCCTGCGATATCAGCGAGAAAGCGCTGGTTGTCGCACGGCGCAACGCGCTGGAAGGCGGTGCGACGGTGCGCTTTTTTACAAGCGACATGTTCGCAGGCGCAGACCGTCCGTATGATCTCATTGTGTGTAACCCGCCCTATGTCAGCGAAGAGGAGTATGAGACGCTCTCCGTCGATGTACACGACTATGAACCGCGCCTCGCGCTCGTCGCAGAGGACGGCGGATATGCCTTCTACCGGAGAATCGCGGCTGAGGCTTCGCAATACCTGACGGAAGGCGGCATGCTCGTGCTGGAGATCGGCGCGCAGCAGGCTCCCGGGGTGGAGGCGCTGCTGCAAAGCGCGTTTACGTCTGTCATGCGTTACAAAGATTACGAGGGCCGGAACCGCATCGTGACCGCCCAGAAAAAACAGGTGTGCCATGTTTGATAAATTAGAAGATTCCAAACGCAGATTCAGCCAGCTTGAGGCTGAGCTGAGCAAGCCGGAGACGGTCGCCAATCAGGAGCTTTACACGAAGCTTGCTCGGGAGCACTCCTCCCTTTCAGAGATTGTCGCCGGATACGACGAATACCAATCCATCACCAGGCAGATTGCCGAACTGAAGCAGATGGCAAACGACAGCGATCCGGATATCGCCGCCATGGCGAGCGAGGAGCTGGGCCCTATGCTGGAAAAGCAGGCCACCCAATCCGAAGCACTGCGCTTTCTGCTGCTCCCCAAGGACCCCAATGACGAACGCAACGTGGTTCTCGAAATCAGGGCCGGCACAGGCGGTGACGAAGCCGCGCTGTTTGGCGGCGATCTGCTGCGCATGTACCAGCGTTACGCCGAACGTACCGGTTACGGCATCGAGTGGCTTGCGTCCAACATGACGGAACTGGGCGGTGTCAAAGAAGTCACGCTGCTGATCTCCGGCCGCGGCGCGTATTCGCGTCTTAAATACGAGAGCGGCGTGCACCGCGTGCAGCGCGTGCCCGAGACCGAGTCCTCCGGTCGCATCCATACCTCCGCCGCGACGGTGGCCGTGCTGCCCGAGGCGCAGGACGTGGATATCGAAATTAACCCCAATGACCTGCGGATCGACGTATACCGGTCTTCCGGCCACGGTGGGCAGAGCGTCAACACGACCGACTCGGCAGTGCGCGTTACGCACATCCCAACCGGCCTTGTGGTCACCTGTCAGGACGAGAAATCGCAGCTGAAGAACAAGGATAAAGCGCTTAAGGTGCTCAAGGCGCGTCTGTACGATGCAGCCAAGCAGGCGCAGGAAAAAGAGTACTCGCAGAGCCGCAAGAGCCAGGTGGGCAGCGGAGACCGCAGCGAGCGCATCCGCACCTACAACTTCCCGCAGGGCCGCGTCACCGACCACCGCATTGGACTCACGCTCTACCGGCTGGAACAGTTCCTCGACGGCGATCTCAATGAGATGATCGACGCGTTGATCCTCGACGACAAGGCCAGAGCGCTGTCCGCGCAGGAATAATCAATCAGGCTTCGCAGATTGCGAAGCTTTTTTATTGGGCAGGAGGGTTTTATGCAAAGCGATATTGTGATACGCCCGGCGACCATCAGCGATGCCCCGCGGATATGTAAGATCAACCGCGATAGTCTCGGTTACGATTTTCCGCCGGATAAAACGAAAGCACGCCTCTCGCTGGTTCTGGCCAGCGCGGACTGCGTGCTTGTTGCGTGCTGCGGCAGTGAAGCGGTCGGTTATATCCATGGCAGCAGCTACGAATGCGTATACTGCGACCCGCTCAAAAACATAGTGGCGCTTGCTGTCGATCCGGCTCACCGCCACCTGGGTATTGGACGGATGCTCCTTTCAGCGCTGGAGGATTGGGCGCAGTCGGAAGGGTGCGCCGGTGTGCGGCTCGTCTCCGGGTTTGAGCGTCAGAAAGCGCACCAATTCTACCTGCACTGCGGATACATGCACCGCAAGGACCAGAAAAACTTCATTAAGCTTTTTTAATCGGCCGCCTGCCGCAGCCGGTCAATACGCCGCCAGCCACGGAGAGATCTGCAGACTCACATCACTGATGTCCACCGCATCCCCCAGCGTAAAGCCGCTGATGTTCTGTACGCGGAAGTTGATCGGCGGCGCATTCTGTGTCGTCGCGAGCCCCGCGCTCATCGCTCCCAGGTACGATCCGTTCACCTGGTTATACACAGCGAGATAGTATGTGTCGTCCGCCGTCAGCACCACCGGAGCCGTCAGCGGCAGGACAAACAGACCGCCGGATACCGAAATTGAACCAGCAACTGCTGTCACTGCAATCACAACGGCGCTGCTGTTGGAGGTCGGTTCCAATATCGCCATCTGAAAATTGCCTGTCACCGTACCGTCCTGTAATACATATGCGGCCATGCTGGATACCGTCTGCGACGCGCCGCCGCGAAATACCAGTGCACCTACGGCCTGGCTGGTCCCGCCGCCCTGATTATAGGCCAGTTCCACATTAATGCTGCCAATGTTGTTCGTCTCTATATAGCTCGCTAATCCTCCCGTCGCACCCGTTGGCCCGGTAGCGCCTTGTGCGCCTGTAGGGCCTGTCAGCGATGCGCCGGTTGCTCCCGTTGGCCCCGTCGGTCCGGTTGCGCCATCCGCTCCGGCTGCACCTGTCGGTCCGGTTACTCCGTCTGTGCCATCCGTTCCCGCTGCGCCTGTCGGTCCGGTTGCGCCATCTGTGCCATCCGTTCCCGCTGCGCCTGTTGGTCCGGTTGCTCCGTCTGTGCCGTCGGCTCCAGCCGCACCTGTTGGCCCTGTTGCACCATCTGCACCAGCTATTCCAGCTGCTCCTGTGGGTCCAGTTGCTCCATTCGCTCCGGTTGCCCCGGCTGCTCCTGTTGCTCCGGCTGCTCCATCTGCTCCCGTCGGCCCCGTTGCGCCGGTGGAACCCTGTATCCCTTGTACGCCTTGCGCGCCCTGAGGACCGACCGCGCCCTGCACGCCTGTTGGGCCTGTCGCTCCCTGAGCTCCCTGTATTCCCTGCACGCCCTGAATGCCCTGCGCACCCTGTGGGCCGACTTCACCCTGCAGTCCGGTCGGACCGGTTGCACCAGCCGTGCCGGTCGGGCCCTGCGCTCCCTGTGCACCCGTCGGTCCAGTCAGAGAGTCGCCCTGCGGACCGGTTGATCCCGTCGGCCCCGTTGCGCCGGTTGGTCCAAAGCAGCAGCAGCAAGGTGTACAACAAACCGTCGGCGGCCTGCAACCACAGTCACTGTCCGATGACGACCTGCTGCCGCAGCCGCTCCTCATCCCCGCATACCTTCCGTTATAACTCCCACAACTCATATCAGCTAACCAAGCCCTTCCTTATGTATTCAATTCATCATATGGCTTGCGCATCAAATTGTGAGCGTCATCCTGTCCGATACCTATTTTCGGGCAAACAAATAAGAGCTGCCCTGCACAGCCCTTATTTGCGGAGGCGAATGAATGAAAAAAGAGTACCCTATATGTCCACTTTCTTTGTATCAAAAAAGCCTGTACCGTGCAAATGCCCAATACAGGCGCATACTCAAGCATAGCAAAGCATGTGGAAGCGTCGTTTATTTATTAAGATTCTATTACGTTTTTTAATTTACCGTAATAATTTAAACAGTCCCGCGTTCTGCCTCCAGATACCGTTTCAGCGTATCCAGATCAGCGGCATACACTGCTTTCAACGCAGGGTTGTAGATTACGCTCGCGGGATGATACAGCGGGAATAGCATATAGGAATGGGCTCCGGCTGATGCGCGCAGCGGCTGCGCGTGGCATGCGCCGATGACGGCCGCCGGATCGCCCAGCAGACTTTTGAGCGGCACATTCCCCAGCGTCACCACTACCTGCGGTGCGGCAGCTTCGATCTCACGCAGCAAATGAGGCAGCATGCACGCGATTTCCTCCTTTGCAGGAGGGCGGTTGGACACCCTGCCCTTTGCGCTCACCTTGAAAGGTCGGAATTTGACGACATTGGTGATATAGACATCTTCGCGCTCAATGCCGACAGCGCGCAGGGCTTCGTCGAGGTTGCGGCCCGCCCGGCCCACAAAAGGCCGCGACAACCGCGTTTCTTCGGCACCCGGCGCTTCGCCCACAAACATGACGCGCGCGCCTGCCGGGCCTTCCCCATATACCATATCCGCCGCCGCCTTGCCAAAAGCCTCCGCGGCGCGCAGCATATCATCATAGATCGCCTGCACGCTTACCTCCGGTCAGTTCCTCATATTTTGCACGGATCGCGAGCAGATCATGGTACGCGTCCTTCTTCCATAGTTCATTGCGCAGCAGCGCCGCCGGGTGATAGGTAGGCATGATATAAACCCCCTTGGACTCGTGCCATACGCCTCTGTCCCGCGTAATGTGTACGGGCTGCCCCAGAATATAGCCCGCGGATATGCGCCCAAGGCAGACGAGTATCTTCGGGCGTATCATGGCGACCTGTGCGCGCAGATAGCCGATGCACGCCGCCGCTTCCTCCGGCTCCGGGTCACGGTTGCCCGGCGGGCGGCATTTTAATATGTTGGCGATGTATACGTCGTTGCGCGTGAAGCCGATGCACCCCAGCATCTTGTCGAGCAGCTGTCCGGCCGCGCCCACGAACGGACGCCCGAGCTCGTCCTCATCCCGCCCCGGCCCTTCGCCGATGAACATCACCGCGGCATGCGGGTTGCCCTCGCCCATTACGGTATGCTTGCGCGTCTGATACAGCCTGCACTTCTGGCAGGCGTCGATCTCCTGACGGAGCTGTTCGAAGTTCTGAAACATAGCGACATTATACCCCATGTTTCGCCCTTTCTCAAGGCGGCGGCTCCGCTTACTCTTACCTTCCAGCCAGCTCCCGGGTATAATACAACCTGCCGGGCAGCGTAGGCATAAAGCTGGAAGGCACCCAGACGCTCGGTCCGTAACGCAGCGTCGTCCACAGCGCAGCGCTCTGCCAGCGAGAGCCGTTGCTTGCCGCACAGCCGCCGATTGCATAGTCGCAGTTGAGGAAAATCCCCGGCCCCACCGTATTGGCAAAGCACGGCACCATGGCTGTGCGCCCGGAAAAACGTTCCACCGCGTACTGTTCTACAGTCAGGGCGTGCAGCGCTACACTTTTGCGGTATCCTTGGGCCTTCCACTCCTCCTCGCTCACAAATCCCGCGGCGAGATGCGGCTCCCAGAACCCGATCGTCATCATGCGCCCGATGTTATATACCAGCACCACAGATGCACCGCGGCTTCTCAGCTCGGTCAGCTTCCGGGTGTATTTGGACAGGCTGTGCTGCGTTGCAAAGCTGCGCTGCTCCACGGGCACGGCCAGCGGCCCGAGCAGTTCAAACAGCGTGCGTTCAAGCTCGCTCTGCATCGATATCTCCTCGCCCGGTTTCGGCTCATTGCCATCCTTGTCGCTCCACTCGGCCAGCATGAACGTATGCACATGGCCGCAGTTCACGTTCCATTCCATCAAAAAATACGCCATCCAGCGGTATGCACCTGCAAGCCCCGTGGGAAGCAGCAGCGCAATCGGCTTTCCTTCCTCCCGCGCACCGCGGATGAGCGCGGCAACGGCATGCCCCATCATCACGTCCAAGGATACCGCATCCTCGCAGGACTCGACAGTAAACCGGGGATGCCAGAAGTCTTGCCGCTGAGACAGGCTTTCAGGCGGCAGCATACTGCACGCCGCGATTCGCTCCAGATCCCAGCCTTTTGGAAACAGGGAAACAAGCGGGGACTGCTCGACCGTGCTTAAAAAGTTCATGTACAGGCTCCTTTGTCTGTATTTACATATTAAAATGGAAAGGTGAGTTATTTATATTATGATTATATCATTTTTACGCCGCTCTGTGAATCTTGCCTAGCAATTCTACAGGAATGAGAATCAATGCTTATTTCCACAAGCCTGCTCTTTCACCCGGATGCCTGTTTTATGGCAGTCCGGCTTCTGCAGATGATCTGTATACCGCCGCTCTTCAGCCAGTGCCGCTTGCTGCTCCACAGCATCCAGCTCTTTATCGCTGACTCTTTTCGCTTTATCCGCCATCGTTTCCCCTTTCGTGACCGGGATATGCTTATTATTGCCCGATACCAGAAAAACACACACAGCAGCTTTGCAAATTCATGAATATAATCGTTGACTTTTTTGCGGCGTATGGTTAAAATCATATCTGTGACTTTTTCACCTGCGAGAGTGCTGGAACTGGCAGACAGGCACGTTTGAGGGGCGTGTGTCTTATGGCGTACGGGTTCAAGTCCCGTCTCTCGCACCAAACAAAAGATCGGGTTTATCCCGGTCTTTTTGTTTAAGTTAATTATCTGACAGAGTTCAGTTTTTAACCAGCCCTTAAGCAGCTTGAATTCACACAGATATATACCTATAATAAAAATAACTGTTGTTGCCTATAGCCGAAAAGAAAGGGAGGACTGATACTATGAATACAGAACAGCTGGAACGAATGCATTCGGGAAACGGGTTTATTGCCGCGCTGGATCAAAGCGGCGGAAGCACTCCCAAGGCGCTGCTTCAATATGGCATTAAGGAAAGCGCGTATTCCAACGACGAAGAGATGTTTGGCATCATACACAAAATGAGAACACGCGTTATCACCAGTCCGGCTTTTAGCTCGGAATACATATTAGGCACCATCCTGTTTGAGAATACGATGAACCGTACCATTGAGGGACGTTTTACTGCCGAATACCTCTGGGAAAAGAAAGGCATCGTGCCCTTTTTAAAGGTTGATAAAGGCCTTGCTGTGCTGGAAGACGGCGTTCAGCTGATGAAGCCGATGCCGGGTCTTGACAGCCTTTTAAAACAGGCGACTGATAAAAAGGTTTTTGGCACAAAGATGCGTTCGGTCATTAAAGAATTCAATCCGAACGGAATCAAAAAGATCGTCGATCAGCAATTCAGCGTCGGAAAGCAAATTTTTGATGCCGGGCTGATTCCCATACTGGAACCCGAGGTGGATATCCACAGCGCCACCAAAGCGGAATGCGAGCAGCTGTTGAAGGAAGAGATTCAGAATAGGCTGGCCGCTTTGGGCAAGGACGAAAAACTGATGTTTAAGCTCACCATACCGACAAAAGCAGATTTCTATCGCGATCTGATAGACGATCCGCATGTCGTAAGAATTGTGGCCTTGTCGGGCGGATATACGCAAAGTGAAGCAAACGAGAAACTGGCGCTCAATCACGGCCTGATTGCCAGCTTTTCACGCGCTTTATTGCAGGGATTGAGCGCGGAACAATCGGACGAAGCGTTCAACATGGCACTGGCTCACTCCATCAAGGCGATTTTTAAAGCGTCAATGACCTGACGGAGCTGCCGCGAGGCTGTTAACTTTTAGGCATGGTATACTAACCCTTTCCAAAAAAGCTGAATTGTATTTCTGGAAGGGGTTTGTTATATTGATTACCAAAGAAACTTTATACATTATAGGGGTACTCACTATGCAGCAATGGGAATATCTCACTATTAAGCTTCAAGGGATAGAAGAGAAAAAAGGTTGGGGAATTACAGTAACAAATTGGGATGCGAACTATTTCTCCCAGCAGGTGAATTATTATGGTGCACAAGGATGGGAGTTGGTTTCATGTTTTGATACCATTAGACCATTGGGTTACGCAAGCACTACAAGCGGAGTCTTTGCGATGTTTAAACGAAAGAAAGAGTCCTGATATAAGGTATTTTTTATATAATGGCATTTTTCAGAGCAACGTAGGGCAAAGGTTCAGCATATAAAGCTACATCTCGTCTTCCGCTGCCATGATGAGCGGCACCACCTGCTTCTTGCGCGACAGCACGTCCGGCAGGTAGACTGGCCCATCCGGCTTTTCCTGCGGATAAGCTTTCAAAAAGATATCCTTGCGGTCCCCCACAAAGAGCACATCCGAGCCGCCGCGCGTCAAGTCGGTCACGAGCAGCATCAGCAGCCCAAAGCCGTTCTTATCGCAGTGATACTGCATGCGCTCCGTCAGCGCTTCGCGCATGTCGGCAAGGCTTTCCGAATCAATCGAATACACCTGCGCAATGCCGATCCTTGCTTTGCCCACCGTGTATTCCTTCAGGTCGCTGGTGATAATCTCGTCGGGCGTCTTGCTGCGCAGCACCGAGCCTGCGCCGAAAATCTTGCGCGCAAGGTCGTCCACATCCACGTCCGCTATTTCGCTGAGCCGTTTCGCGGTATCGATATCCTGCTGCGTGCAGGTGGGCGATTTGAAGTGCAGCGTATCCGTGATGATGGCGGACAGCAGCAGCCCCGCAATCTGCGGCGGAATGTCCACGCCCTGTTGTACATACAGCGACGCAATGATGGTGGATGTGCTGCCCACCGGCTCGTTCTTCATCAGGATGGGGTTGTTCGTTTGGATGTCGCCCAGCCGGTGATGGTCGATGATCTCCAGAATCTCTGCCTCGTCGATGCCGTCCGCAGTCTGGCTGCGCTCGTTGTGGTCCACGAGGATGGCGCGTTTGCGCCGCCGCTGCAGCAGGTGATAGCGCGATACCATGCCCGTCACCCGGCCCTCCGCGTCGATAACGGGATAGCTCCGGAAACGCGTTTTAAGCATTCGCTCCTTCACGTCGTCCAGAAACTCGTCCTGTTTGACTGTCGTAATGTTTTCCCGTGTCATGACGGACTGCACCGGAATGCTCTGACGAATCAGCATCGCCGCGGTAAAGGTGTCGTACGCGGTGGAGATGATGGTGCATCCATGCTCGCGCGCAGCATCGATCAGCTCCGGCTCCGGGCGCAGGCCGCAGGTGCAGATGATCATATCCGCCCCGCTATCCACCGCCTCGCGGATGTTCTCGCTGATGTTGGCGATCACGACGTCGCCCGCGCCCATGAAGCAGCGCGCGCGGATATGGTGCTGCGCCGATACCAGTACGCGGCCCCGCGATTTTTTGTCGCCCGGATAGGCCAACACGATATCGGCTTTCAGTGTCTCCAGGATGTTGGAAAACGGCGTGCCGCTTTTGGCAAGCAGCATGTCGTCGCTCAAATCCATGTAGTTGCGTGTAATATCCGACAGCGTGGCAAGGCCGATGAGCACGCCTGCTTCATCCGTCACGGTCAGCGATTTGATGCCACGCTCGCTCATGCGCATCCATGCCTCGCGCACGGATGCCTCAGGCGCAACGCACAGCGGTTCATCCACCACGAGGTCGGATACCTGCGTCTTGATCGTCTCAAGCATCGGCGGCTCGTCTGCTTTAAAGTATTTCAGTATAAACCGGGTTTCGCTCGTCAGCTCTCCCAGCCGTACAGCGACTGCGCGCTCGCCCAGCGCGCTTTTCAGCGCAGCGTACGCGATTGAAGCACAGATCGTATCGCTATCCGGGTTTTTATGGCCAAATACAAAGATATCGTTCATTCGCTTTCTCCCGGCTGAAATAGCGGTGGTTTTCCTGCTTTATTCGGCTTTTACGGCAAATAGTCCTCTCGTATGGGCGAGAACACTTCCACCGCTACACATTCCTCATATGCGTGTGCACGATGTGCTGTATCTCCCGGCACGATCCACGCATCCCCCGGATGAACATCGTACTCCGTCTCGCCAATCAACAGCGACATATGTCCCTTGACCAGATAACCGGTCTGCTCATGCGGGTGACTGTGCAGCGGCAGATCAGCGCCCTGGGCCAACACAAACTCCGCGAGCAACATGCGCTCGCCCGCAGCCAGCGTTCTTCTCGCAGAACCGCCCGGCAAGGCGATATAGTCCTTTTCCGATGCTTTCTGAAATCCCATATGCATTTCCTCCTCCGCTGAATAAAAAAGCGGCGTGCGCTCTTTCACTTCACACCGCGGGGGATCAGTTCCAACGTGACCGAATCCTCAATCACGCGCGCGCCATGCGGAACGCCGCCCGGTATCTTCCAAACGTCGCCCTCGTGCATCTCATAATCCATACCGCCGATCGTCAGCACGATATGCCCGGATACCAGATAACCTGACTCCTCTTCGGTATGGGTATGCATCATCACCCGCTCGCCTGCATCCAGATTTGTTCTGATCGCCCTACGGGGCTTTTTTTCGCGCTGCCCGCTGTGGCCCTGTTCTTTGCCGGTGTTCTTCATTCTGTCTTCTCTTTACCCCACTGTCAGCCGTAAGCTGTCTTGCCTGAAACGCTGCCCGGCTCTTTGATTGTTTTAGTATAGGCAACCAACGGAAAAAAAGCAACGGAAAATCCGTTTTCTTTTCAATTTACCTTCATTTATTATTCGACAAAACTTTCTGATGGTTATCATAAGCATATATGGTATAATTATAACGTTCATTCCATTTATGTCCGTTATATCTTTATAGGAGGTTTGTCCTATGGCTACCTGTAAACAATGCGGCAAAGATCTCATGCCGGACAGCAGTTTCTGCACCCACTGCGGCGCACCGGTACTTCAGGAGCCCATCCCGACGCCTGATAATATTTCGCTCGTCGACGAAACCCCGATATTATCCACCGAGGCGCCGGCAGATATCATACCTGCAGCAGCTCCGGCGGAGGAATCTCCTGCGCCTGCAGAATATTATACTTCTCCTGTGCAGGAGACGCCCTGGGCCACTGCTCCGCCTGTTCCGCCTGTATACGCTCCTCCTATGGCTCCTCCAGTACCTTTGGCGGAGATGAGGCCGCCTATGGCTCCTGCCTATGCCCCCCCATACGCTCCTCCTGTCTATGAAAGGCAGCCGCAGCGAAACACGCAGATCAACTTTGTCAATAGCTTTTTAACTATCGTACTGCTTGGCTCACTTTTAAGCGCTGCGTTTTCGCTGGGCATAATCGGCAACCCAGCATTGATTACTTTGCGCAGCCTCGAGTCCATAGCCAAAATTTTCTCTCTGTATGCCATGATCGCCATGGCAGTCACATTGTCGATGCGGGCCAAAGGACTCGACCTGTCAATTCCCTCTCTGATGACGCTATCCGCAATTTTATTGGTCTTATACGACATGTATTACCATTCACCCGCCATCACCATCTTCGCCACGTTGGGTACGTGCGCTGTAATCGGACTGATCAATGGCGTGCTGATCAACTATGTGAACATCCCTTCTCTTATCGTTACGCTGCTGGCTGGCATCGCCGTGAGAGGCGCGTCAAGCTGGCTGACAAACGGACAAGCATTAGTGATGGAGCGAGGCTTCTTAACCATCCTTACGCAGAACGGGCTGAACAAGCTTGCGCTCGTGGCGCTCGCCCTTATCATCGCGTTTCTGATGATTCTGGTATCCAAGCTGGGCACGCCGCTGCTCAAGCGTGAAAAGAAAAATCCTGTCAGCTATATGTTCGCGTATATGGGCAGCGCGGTGATTGCTGGTTTGGCGGGCATTCAGCTGCTTTCAAACTATCAGGTGGCAACTTCGTTGACACCAACCGCATATGATATTTTTATCTTCTTCGCCTTTGGCTGTATCGTCAGCAGCCGCGCATTCGATAACCGGATCGCGCCTGCGCTCTATGCCCTTGCCCCTGCTTTAGTATTCACCATCGTCCAAACGGTAATCGCGATATACGGCCTGCCTTTACAACAGACAACGTATATCCAATGTGGCCTTGCGCTGGCCTTTATACTGCTGGGATACCTCGTCCGGCCGGAGCTGCGGGGAAAGATCCCGGCGTTGAAGCCTTAGCGAATCAAAGTTTCTTAACAGCCGTTCAATCCGGGCGGCTGTTTTTGTTTCTCATTTTATTATATATATGGTATAATTCATTTAAGATTCCATTTCTATTCATCGTTATTTTATTAAGGAGGGTAAACCTATGGCCAATTGCAGTCAATGCGGCAAAGAATTGATGCCGGGCAGCAGTTTCTGTACCTACTGCGGCGCAGCGTTACCGCAGGAGCCTGTCTCGACGGCAGCTGATCATTCGTTCGCGCCAAATTCCCCGTCACCTGCCCCCGGGCCAAATAATACCCAGCCATACGCCATGAATATGTCACCGGCGTATACCCCCCCACCGCCACCCTTGGCATACAACGTCCCGCCGATACCGTCCGCTGACTGCCCCGCATACGTTTCTGCGCCGGAACGGCCAAAGTCCATGCGGACCACCTTTCTCAACAGCTTTCTCTCCCTCGTGATTCTAGGCTCTCTGCTCATCATTGCCTTCAATGCAGGCATCTTTGGCAATCGGCTATTTGTAAATCCTCGGAACATAGAGTTCATCTTCCAGCAGTTTTGTTTTCTTGGCGTAATCGCCATGGCAGCCGTGCTGTCCACGCGGGCTAAAGGGCCCGATCTGTCGATCGGATCGTTGATCGTCTTATCGGGCTCAATCGCGGTTATTGTCAGCCGCTCCGGCGGCTCTATCCTCCCCGCCATTCTCACGGCAGTATTGATATGCGCGGTTATAGGGTTGGTTAACGGCGTGCTGATCGTTTACGCGGGAATGCCTGCAATTCTAACGACACTGGTTGTGGGCGTGGTCATACGGTCCGTTAGCAATCTGCTGATTGGTGGAAATCCTATCGCATTGAACAACAGGGACATCCAGTCGATTTGGCAGCCGGCCGGGTTGTTTATTATGCTCATACTCGCTATGATTATCGCGGTTCTCATGATTATTCTGACGCCACTGGGTACTCCCACGTATAAACGGGATAAAAAACAGCCTCTAATCCACATGTTTGCCTATATGGGCAGCGGACTGATTGCTGGACTGGCGGGTATCTTGCTTCTTGCACGCCTCAATGCTGTTGTTCCAGGCGTACAAGGCTATGAACCACTCATTCTGCTGGTGTATGGCTGCGTGATGGGCAGCCGCGCGTTCGACAACCGTTTCGCGCCCGGCTTTTATGCTTTGCTTCCCGCACTTTTTTACGCCGTCGCCGATAATGTATTCAATGTTCTGCAAGTTAGTTTCTATGTGCAGAGTACGATTTTGGGCATTATCGCAATAGGGTTTATACTGACTGCCTTTCTGGTACGTCCGGAGCTTCGGGAGAAGCTTCCTTCCCTGAAAGATAAATAACTACGCTAAAAGCGGCCATGCTTTGCAAATGCGCATGGCCGCTTTTTTCAGTTTGGATTAACTTTATCCGATCTGCGGGATAGTCGAAAGTCCCTGCTCCAGCATGTCGTCGGTATATTCAAAGTCCTGCAATTTGCCGGAGAGATACTCGTCATACGCGGCAAGGTCGAAGTCGCCATGGCCCGATAGGTTGAAGAAGATCGTTTTTTCTTCGCCGCTCTCCTTACACTCCAGCGCCTTTTGGATCACATAAGCGATGGCGTGGGAGGACTCGGGCGCGGGGAGAATGCTCTCGGCCCGGGCAAAGGTGACCGCAGCCTTAAACACCTCGCTCTGGTGCACCGCCGCAGCGGAAACAAAACCGTCGTGATAAAGCTGTGAGAGCAGGGCGGAGTCGCCGTGATACCTGAGGCCGCCTGCATGGATGCCCGCCGGTATGAAGTCGTGGCCGAGCGTGTACATCATGGTGATGGGTGCCATCTTGGCGGTATCGCCATAGTCGTACGCAAACTTGCCCTTGGTCAGCTTGGGGCACGCTGCGGGCTCGATAGCGACAAACTCGGTCTTTGTGCCTTTCTTCAGCTTATCATGCATAAACGGGAACGCGCAGCCCGAAAAATTGGAACCGCCGCCGTTGCAGCCGATCACGATGTCCGGGTACTCGTCGATCTTCTCAAACTGCTTTTTGGCCTCCTGCCCGATGATCGTCTGGTGCAGAATAACGTGGTTCAACACGCTGCCAAGCGCGTAGTGCGTATCGTCGCGCATCACGGCGTCCTCCACGGCTTCGGAGATTGCAATACCGAGGCTGCCGAGCGAGTTCGGGTCCTTTTCGAGAATCGACTTGCCCGCATGCGTCAGCGGCGAGGGGCTTGCGATAACGTTCGCGCCATAGGTCTGCATCAGCGTCTTGCGGTACGGCTTCTGGTCGTAGGAGACGCGCACCATGTATACCGTGCACTCAAGGCCGAACATGGAGCACGCGATGGACAGCGCGCTGCCCCACTGGCCCGCGCCGGTCTCAGTGGAAAGCCGCTTGATACCCTCCATCTTGTTGTAGAACGCCTGCGGCACAGCACTGTTGAGCTTATGGCTACCGGAGGGGTTGCTGCCTTCGTACTTGTAATAGATCTTCGCAGGCGTGCCCAGCGCCTTCTCCAGCCGATATGCGCGCACCAGCGGCGAGGGACGGAAAGCTGCGTAGATCTCACGAACTTCCTTGGGAATGTCGATGTAGCGCTCGGTCGAAACCTCCTGCTCGATCAGAGCCCTGGCAAACAACGGCTCCAGGTCGGCCGGTGCAACCAGCTGCTTGGTCATCGGATTGAGGTACGGCTGGGGGCGGTTCGGCATATCCGCGGCAATATTATAATATTGCTTCGGCAGCTCATCCTCGGTTAAATACACCCTGTTCGGAATCTTTTTCATAGTCTGGTCTCCTCTCATCTTGTTTTTTTGTACAAAAAAAACACTCGTCTCATCTCAATCTCGTCTCATCTTACGGGCCTGTGCCCAAAAGAAGTGTTCTTTTTGAACTTTGATTCAGTATACGCGATCAACCTTAAATTTGTCAATATTTTTATTTATTCTCCTGTTGCAAACTGTCATAATGGGCCATGTATACAGGCTTTGCCCCGACGTCGCACCTTGTAGGCTTGGCCAAATTGATATAAGATAAAGCAAAAAGGCGATTCTGGCATGATAAGGTTAATGACAATTTCAGATTATGAGGACGTTTATGTGCTTTGGTGCACCACTTCCGGTATGGGCCTTAACGATATTGACGATTCCCGGGAGGGCATCGCAAAATTCCTCGCGCGAAACCCCAATACCTGTTTTGTAGCCGTCGAACAGCGGCGGGTTGTGGGCGTAATACTCGGCGGGCATGACGGGCGCCGGGGCTATATCTATCACATGGCGGTGGCTGTTTCAATGCGCGAAAGAGGTATCGGTACCGCACTGCTGGATGCCACGCTAAACGCATTAAAATTGGAAGGCATCTGTAAGGTTGGGCTGGTTGTTTTCACGAGAAACAGCATCGGCAACGCGTTCTGGGAAAAACGCGGCTTTACACTCCGGGAAGATTTGAATTACCGCAACAAAGCGATTGCTGAACTGAACATGATCGAAACTTAATCCGTTTAATCGTAAAACACCCTGACCATGGTCAGCCCGTGTGCGGGTGCGGTCGGGCTTGCAGCGTTGCGGTCCCTTCCCTCCAGTATCTCCTTCACGCGCTCCGGCGGGATACGGCCCAGCCCTGCGTCCGCCAGCGTCCCCACGATTATGCGCACCATGTTGTACAAAAAGCCATTGCCCGTGACCTCGATGTACAAAAATGGTTCCGCTTTCGTAATGGTGATGGCGTGGATCGTGCGGACCGTGTCCTTCACCTCGCTGCCCGCCGCGCAGAACGCCGCGAAGTCATGTTCTCCGATGAGATACCGTGCTGCTTCGCGCATGGCGGCAGCATCAAGCTCGCTCCGGATATGCCACGAGAGGTTGCGATAAATAGCTGAGGGATGGGTTGCCTGATAGATGGTATAACGATAGGTTTTGCCCTTGGCGCAAAAGCGCGCATGGAAATCGCTGTCTGCCAGCTCCGAGCTTTTTACACGGATGTCCATCGGCAGAAAGGTGTTCATCGCATAGCTAATCTTTTCGGGAGGGATTGTGCAGTGGGTATCAAGCTGTGCCACCTGCGCCAGCGCGTGTACGCCCGCGTCGGTTCGCCCCGCCCCTGTGATGCAGACGTGCTCGCCCGAGGCCTTCTCAAAAGCCTCCTCCAGCGCCTGCTGCACTGAGAGGCCATTCAACTGACGCTGCCAACCTACGTAGTTCGTCCCTTCGTACTCTACGATCAGCCGGATGCGCATATCAATACCCGAACGCCATCAGGATGATCAGCCCCGCAACAACCAGCGCAGCAATGAGGTCGCGCCAGTGGAAATGCAGCACCTTCATGCGCGTGCGGCCCTCTCCGCCATGGTAGCAGCGCGATTCCATCGCAAAGGCCAGCTCGTCGGCCCGGCGAAAAGCGCTTACAAACAGTGGCACCAGCAGAGGCACCATGCCCCGGGCGCGCGCGAACACGCTGCCACTGTCAAACTCCGCGCCTCTTGCGGTCTGAGCCTTCATAATCTTGTCGGTCTCCTCGAGAAGCGTGGGGATAAAGCGCATCGCGATGGTCATCATCATCGCCAACTCGTGTACCGGAAAACGAACCACTTTCAGCGGCTTCATGAGGCTCTCCAGCCCGTCCGTCAGCGCGATGGGCGTGGTCGTCAGCGTGAGCATGGTTGTGCCCATGATCAGCAGCACAAGCCGTACAGCCAGCCTTATGGCGTTCGTGAGGCCTTCCTGCGTGATGCGGAAGATCCACCAGGAATAGAGCTCTGTGCCGCCCGAATAAAAGAACGTGTTGAGCACAAACGTCAGCACGATAATGAACCACAACGGCTTTAAGCCCCGCAGCACAAACCTGATGTTGACCTTTGAGAACAGTATGGTAAAGATGACAAACGCGAATACTGCCGCGTAGCCAATCCACGTATGCGCCATAAAGATAGCGACGATCAGCGCGATCACGAGCACCAGTTTGGCCCGCGGGTCCAACCGGTGGATGACCGAGTTTCCGGGAAAGTATTGTCCAAGCGTAACGTTCTTAATCATAACACGCCTGCCGTCTTCAGCACAAACTTCTCCAGTTCGTGCAGGGTGATGACGCCGTGTGGCACGTCCATACCGCGTTCACGCAGCGCAGAGGCCATCTTCGCCACGGCGGGCAGGTCGAGTCCGATGCTTTTCAGCTCTTCCTTGCGTAAAAATACCTCGGCGGGGCTGTCATCCATCAACAGCTTTGCGCCCGATAGCACGATCACGCGCCGCGCGTTCTCCGCAAGGTCATCCATGGAATGTGTGATCATCAGGATCGTTGCGCCCTCCGCGTTAAGCCCTGTGATGAGCTTCATCAGATGGTTACGCCCCTGCGGGTCCAGTCCGGCCACGGGTTCGTCGAGGATGAGCATTTTCGGTTGGCTTGCCAGCACGCCCGCAATGGCGACGCGCCGCTTCTGCCCACCCGAAAGCTCGAACGGCGACAAATTACCGATGCCGTCGTAGTCCAGCTCCATTAATTCCATAGCATGGCGCACCCGGCCGTCGATCTCCTCCTCCGGTACACCGATGCGACGCGGCCCGTAGCCGATATCCTTGATCACGGTTTCTTCAAAGAGCTGGTATTCGGGGTACTGAAACACCACGCCCACATGGCGGCGCAGCGCCTTCCGGTCAAAGCCCTTGGCATTGATGTCCTGTCCGTCCATCAACACGCGGCCCGAGGTGGGCTTCAAAAGCCCCGCGATCAGGCTGATCAGCGTGGTTTTGCCGCTGCCGGTGTGGCCGATGACGCCCACGAACTCACCGTCGGCCAGCTGCAGGTTAATGGCATCCACCGCCTTGGCTTCAAACGGCGATCCGGGCATATAGGTATATGTCAGGTTTTCGAGCGCAATTGACATAGCTTCTCCACAAATTCGTCGATGGTGAGCGGGCATTCGCCCAGATCGACTCCGCTCTTTTTCAGCGAATGGTAAAGCGCAATATGCGGCGGCGCGGACAGTCCGGCCTCCAACAGCGCAGGCTCGTTGCCGAACACCTCACGCGGCGTGCCGGAAAGCGTCACCTGACCGCCCGTCATGATGACGACGCGGTCGGCGCCGAGCGCCTCCTCCATGTAATGCGTAATCAGTAAGATGGTTTTGCCTGCTTCATGCAGCTCGCGGATGGTCTGCAGCACTTCTGCGCGGCCCTCCGGATCCAGCATGGCGGTAGGCTCATCGAACACAATGATATCAGGCTTCATCGCCAGCACCCCGGCGATAGCGACACGCTGCTTCTGTCCGCCGGAAAGCATATGCGGCGCGCGGTCCTTAAAGTCGCCCATGCCCACGGTTTCCAACGCCTCGTCCACCCGCTGGCGGATCTCCGCGGACGGGACGCCCAGGTTCTCCGGCCCGAAAGCCACGTCCTCTTCTACGATAGTCGCCACAAGCTGGTTATCCGGGTTCTGAAACACCATGCCCGCGGTGCGGCGGATGTCCCAAACGCGCGCTTCATCCTTGGTATCCATGCCGTCCACCAGCACCTGACCGGAATCCGGCAGATAGAGCGCGTTGATATGCTTGGCGAACGTGGACTTACCCGAGCCGTTGTGGCCGATGACCGCGACGAACTCACCCCGTCCGATGGCGAGGCTCACGCCGGAAAGCGCAGGCGCAATGCTGTTTTCGCTCCGGTATGCGTAGCTTACCTCTTTTGCTTCAACGATAGCCACAACAGTCTCCCGTTTATTTTTTCCTATTATAACATACCCCGCCGATGCGCGCATCAGCGGGGATCCTTGTATACCGCGCCCCATCGACGTATATGCCGGTGGGAGCCCCTGATACACGAAAAGGCTTCGAAAAGGTTGCTTTTCAAAGCCTCTTTCCGTCGGTCTGTATTTTGGCTTACACGAGCTCCAGAATAACGACTTCCGAAGCGTCGCCGCGGCGCGGCCCCTTCTTGATAATGCGGGTGTAGCCGCCGCCCGTGCCCATATCCTGTGCGCGCTTGGAATACTTCGGACCGTACTCGCGGAACATCTTTTCCACGAGCGGATGCGTAACCTCAGCCGCACGCCGGGTATAGTCGTATTTGCTCTCGCCGTCGTTACGCGGCTCGGGCACGTTGTAGACATACTGCATGATGCGACGACGCGCAGCCAGCTTGGAAGGTGAGTCGTTGACGACTTCCCTCTTGACAGTCTCCTTGTTGCCCTTGGTATCGAACTCCACAACCTTCTTGGTGACCTTTTGTGTGTTCTCGTATTCTCTCACGGCCAGCGTGATGAGCTTCTCCGCGATGCGTCTTGTTTCCTTGGCGCGCGCGAGCGTCGTCTCAATCCTGCCGTACCACAAGAGGTTCGTCACGAGATTGCGCAGCGCGGCTCTTCTCTGGTCCTGCTGCATGTTCAGCTTTCTGTTGACAGCCATGTTTCCTCCCCGGCGTGCGCGCCGCACGCCTTACGCATGTATTGTTAGTCGTCCATCCGAAGCGAAAGCCCGAGTGCCGCGAGCTTCTGCTCGACCTCCTCAAGCGACTTGCGCCCAAGGTTGCGGACCTTCATCATTTCTTCTTCGTTGCGCTTGATGAGCTCTTCCACAGTGTTGATTCCCGCACGCTTCAAGCAGTTGTACGAACGGACGGAAAGATCCAGTTCCTCGATGGTAATCTCGAGCACCTTTTCCTTCTTATCCTCTTCCGGCTCCACCATGATCTCTACGTTCTGCACATGCTCGGTAAGCCCGACAAACTGTGCAAGATGTTCGTTGATGATCTTGGCTGCCAGCGACACCGCTTCGTCCGGAGCGATCGTCCCGTTCGTCCAAAGCTCTATGCTGAGCTTGTCGTAGTCGGTGATCTGTCCGACACGCGTATTTTCCACCGTGAAGTTGACCTTGCGGACCGGCGTAAAGAGCGAATCCACCGGGATGATACCGATGGGCATATCCGCTTCCTTGTTGCGGTCGGCCAGCACATAGCCGCGCCCCTTCTCAATGGTGATCTCCATGTACACATGAGCGTTCTTCTCGAGCGTCAGGATATGAAGATCGGGGTTCAAAATTTCGATATCAGCGTCCTCAGAGATGTCGCTTGCGCGTACATCCTTGGGACCCTGGGCATCGATGACCACCGTACGGGGCTCGTCGCAGTACATCTTGACTGCGAGACCCTTCAGGTTCAGGACGATTTCCACCACGTCCTCGCTTACGCCATCGATGGTGGAGAACTCATGCAGCACGCTGTCGATGCGGACCCGCGTGACCGCAGCACCCGGCAGGCACGACAGCAGCACCCGCCGCAGCGAGTTGCCGAGCGTGGAGCCAAAGCCCCGCTCCAACGGTTCCATCACGAACTTGGCGTACATTCCGTCCTCAGACTGTGCAGCACACTGTATATTCGGCTTTTCAATCTCTAACATTGATACAAACCCTCCTGTTTCGAATAAGTTGTTTGAGGGCAACCGCTTTTATCGTTACTTCGAGTAAAGCTCGACGATCAGGTGCTCTTCGATGGTCAGGTCGATATCCTCTCTCGCCGGGGCCGCAACGACCCTGCCTGTCAAATTCGCGTTGTCCATGCTCAGCCAGCCCGGCACCGGACGCGCTTCGCCCTCACGGATTTCCTTAAAGCGCTCGGTATCAGCCGACTTTTTCTTTACGCTGATTTCATCGCCTACTTGCGTAATGTAGGAAGCGATGTCTACTTTATTGCCGTTGACCAGAATGTGGCCGTGCAGCACGGTCTGGCGCGCCTGCGCACGGGATTCCGCAAGACCCAGACGGTACACAACGTTATCCAGACGCGATTCCAAAAGGCGCAGCAGGTTTTCACCCGTCTTACCTTTCATACGCTCGGCAATCGTATAATATTTCTCAAACTGGGATTCCATCATGCCGTAAGCCCGCTTAACCTTCTGTTTCTCGCGGAGCTGTACGCCGTATTCGGAAACCTTTTTACGGCTCTTGGTCTGCATGCCGGGCGCTACCGGGCGCTTCGTGAACGAGCACTTGCCGGAATAGCACCGGTCTCCCTTCAGGAAGAGCTTGCAGCCTTCCCTGCGGCAAAGACGGCATACGGAATCGGTATATCTCGCCATTTTTCAAATTCCTCCTTACACTCTCCGGCGTTTGGGCGGGCGGCATCCGTTGTGCGGGATGGGCGTCACGTCCTTGATGAGGCTGACTTCCAGCCCCGCGGTCTGCAGCGCGCGGATAGCTGCTTCACGGCCGGAACCCGGCCCTTTCACAAACACGTCCACGTACTTGAGCCCGTGCTCCATCGCGGCGCTCGCGGCCTTTTCAGCCGCAACCTGCGCTGCAAACGGCGTGCTCTTCTTGGAACCGCGGAATCCCATGCCGCCGGCGCTCGCCCAGGAAAGGGCGTTGCCTGCTACATCCGTCATCGTCACGAGCGTGTTGTTGAAGGAAGCCTGGATATGCGCCTGACCACGCTCGATGTTCTTCTTTTCTCTGCGCTTCTTGGAAGCTGGTTTTGGTTTGGCCATTCGCTACTTCCTCACTTTCTCTTGGCGCCCGCGGTGCGTTTGGGTCCTTTGCGGGTACGCGCGTTCTGCTTTGTGCTCTGTCCCCTCACCGGCAGGCCTTTGCGGTGACGGACGCCACGATAGCAGCCGATCTCAACGAGGCGTTTGATGTCCATCGTCGTGTCGCGGCGCAGGTCGCCTTCCACCTTCAGGTTCTTGTCGATATATTCCCTGAGCTTGCCGACTTCCGACTCGGTCAGGTCTTTGACACGCGTGTCGGGGTTGATGCCGGTAGTTTCCAGTATCTGCTGGGAGGTCTTCAGCCCGATGCCGTAAATGTACGTCAGACCGATCTCCACCCTCTTTTCCTTTGGCAGGTCTATACCAGATATACGTGCCACTTGTTTTACCTCCACATAGTGTTTATCTTAGAAGCCATACGGATCGGGAACCCGCCGGGCCACAGCCTTTTCAGTATGCCCCGGCGTGCTGTGACTCATACACGCAAAGACATTGTGAACGCTGCTCCTCGCTCTTCCCGCAGCCGCTCCGTATAAACATTCAGCCCTGTGTTTGTTTGTGCTTCGGGTTCTTGCAGATCACCATGACCTTGCCGTTGCGCTTGATGACCTTGCACTTCTCACATATCGGTTTCACCGATGGTCTGACTTTCATGGCTGTTCCTCCTTCAGTTCTTGCCGCGCCACGTGATGCGACCGCGTTTTAAGTCGTACGGCGAGATCTCCACCGTCACCTTGTCACCGGGCAATATACGGATATAATGCATGCGCAGTTTGCCCGATATATGCGCGAGCACCTTGTGGCCGTTTTCCAGTTCGACCTCGAAGACAGCGTTCGGGAATGCCTCCGTCACTTTGCCCTCCATTTCGATCACGTCGCTTTTTGACAAGTCGCTTCCCCCTTCTGCGCGTCGCTTTCACCGATACTTGCCCTGATGGCGCTTCGGATCTCCGCATCGAAGACCCGGGCTCCTTCCTTCAGCTTGCCCGCGATGCCGGTCAGCACCTCGGGACACAGCTTTACGTGCTTCAGCTTTTTCTTTTTGGGGCGGTCCTTGCTCCTTAAGTCTCCGTCGACGATGTGGACATAATTTTCATCAATGATATCCAGTATGACGAAATACCTTCCCTTGTCTCTTCCGGCAGCCGACTTTACGAGCCGCCCGATCTCAACGGGATATTCCACCACGCGCATCACTCCTTACAGACCCGGGTCAGTATCTCCGGACCGTTCTCTGTCAGCGCCACCGTGTGCTCATAATGAGCGGACAGGCTGCCGTCGCGCGTACATACCGTCCAGCCATTCGCCAACGTCTTGGTTTCCTTGGCGCCGTAGTTGATCATTGGTTCGATCGCCAGCACCATGCCCACTTCCAGCCTCGGCCCCTTCATGAAGCTCACGAAGTTGGGAACGTTGGGATCCTCGTGCATCTCCTGGCCGATACCGTGGCCCACCAGCTCGCGTACCACCGAGAACCCGGCGCTTTCCGCTGCCTTCTGGACCGCCTCGGAGATGACCCACAGCCGTTTTCCCGCCTCGAAGGCGTTCATGCCGGCATAGAACGAACGTTCCGTCACCTCAATCAGCCGTTTGGCTTCAGCCGATATCGCGCCGACCGCGAAGGTCTTGGAGCTGTCGCCATGGTAGCCTTTGTACTTGGCCCCCAGGTCGATGCTCACGATATCGCCTTCCTTGAGCACCCGGTCATCCGGAATGCCATGCACGACTTCGTCGTTTATCGAAGCGCATATCGAGGCCGGATACCCGTGGTATCCGAGAAACGAAGGAGACGCTCCACGTTTTTCAATGTGCCGCCGTGCAATGGCGTCGAGTTCCCTCGTCGTCACGCCCGGACGGACTGCCTCACCTGCGAGGATCAGCGTTTCCGCGGTGATTTCTCCCGCGGCCCGCATAAATTCAATCTCGCGGGCGGACTTGATGATGATCATCGTCTCAGTACCGCCAGGATTGCTTCGGTGATATCGTCGATTCCGCCGGAACCCACGATGTCGAACAATATTCCCTTAGCGGTGTAGTAATCGATCAGCGGCCGGGTTTTCTCCTTGTATACCGCAAGGCGCTGGCGCACGACTTCCTCGGTATCGTCGTCACGCACATACAGCGCGCCTCCGCACTTGGGGCAGACCTTCACGTTTTCCAGCATGGACTCGTGATAGGTCGCACCGCAGTCCCGGCACACGCGCCGTCCGCAGATCCGGTGGATCAGCTTGCTGTCCGGCACGTAGATGTTGATTACCGCGTCCAATGACGCAATCTTCTCCAGCGCGGCTGCCTGCTCCTTCGTGCGCGGAAAGCCGTCCAGTATAAAGCCTTCCGTCGCATCGGGCGCATTCACGCGCTCCTTAACCATCGCAATGATGACATCGTCCGGAACCAGGTCGCCCGCATCAATGTATGCTTTGGCTTTTTTGCCTAACTCCGTACCGTTTTTGATCTCTTCACGCAGCATATCCCCGGTGGAGATATGCGGAATATTAAGCTTTGTGGAGATCCTTACCGCCTGCGTGCCCTTGCCTGCACCCGGCGGTCCTACGAACATTAGCTTCATGCTCACCTCCTATTTCAGGAAGCCCTTGTAGTGACGCATCATCAGGTGCGTCTCCAGCTGTTTGGTCGTCTCCAATGCCACGCTGACCATGATCAGCAGGCTTGTTGCGCCAAACCCAAGGTTGTATTTCAGTACTGCTGCCAGCGCCGTCGGCACCGTCGCAACCAGTGCGAGGAAGACCGCGCCAAACAGCGTCACGCGCAACAATATCTTCTGCAGATAATCCGACGTTGGCTTGCCCGCGCGGATGCCCGGGATAAACCCGCCGTTCTGCTGGATATTCTTCGCCACGTCAGGCGTATTGAACGTCACCTGCGAGTAGAAGAATGTGAAGAAGAAGATCAGTAGCGCGTAGATTATCAGATAAAGTGGTTGCTGCGTGCCCATCACATTGTTATATTTCGTTGCCGAATCACCTCCAATAAACGAGAGGATCATCGTCGGGAACTGCAGCAGCGTGATTGCAAAGATCAGCGGCAGCACGCCGGACTGGTTGATCTTCATCGGGATATGCGTGGACTGTCCGCCGTAGATCTTGCGGCCGACCACGCGCTTGGCATACTGCACCGGGATGCGGCGCTCAGACATGTCGATGAACGTAATACCCGTCACAACGAGTACGATGAACACCACGATGAGGCCGGCCATCCAGATTGCCGTCTTGTTCAGGACCATCTCCTGTATCGCATTGGGGATACGCGAGATGATGCTGATGAAGATCAGCAGCGAAATACCGTTGCCCACGCCGTTCTCCGTAATGCGCTCGCCGATCCATATGATCAGCGCCGTGCCGGCTGTCAGGCAGAGCACAACGGTGATATAGTTCAGGATCATGGGTGCGCCCGTCTGCAGCATCGCGTCGTCACCCAGCAGGATCAGCGTGCTGATGGCCTGAATGAGACCCAGCGCCACACCGACGTACCGCGTGATGGAAGCAATCTTCTTGCGGCCTTCAGGGCCTTCCTTCTGCATCCTCTCCAGGGCCGGTATGGCCATGGTTAAAAGCTGCATGATGATCTGGCCTGTGATGTACGGCGTGATTCCCAAAGCAAACAGCGTCGCGTTGGAAAGCGCACCACCGGAGAACAGATCATAGAACTGTCCCAGCTGGTTGCTCGCCAGCGCGTCGGAGATAAAGTTTGCGTTTACGCCCGGAACAGGGATATGCGCGCCCAACCTGTAGATCAGGAACATCAGGAGCGTATAAAGCATCTTCTTACGGAGTTCCGGGACCTTCCATGCGTTGCGCAGCGTCGTAAACATTATTCAATCACCTCAGCCGTTCCGCCGGCAGCCGCGATTTTTTCCGCAGCCGTCTTCGTGAACTTAGTCGCTTTAACGGTGAGCTTCTTGGTGATCTCGCCGTTGCCGAGGACCTTAAGGCCATCGAGCGGCTTACGGATGATCCTGCTTTCCAGCAGCATTTCCATCGTCACCTCGGTACCGTTTTCGAAACGGTCCAGATCGCTCACATTGACGATTGCATATTCCTTACCAAAAATATTGGTGAAACCTCTCTTGGGCAGCCTGCGGGAAAGCGGCATCTGACCGCCTTCAAACCCCGGACGGACACCGCCGCCGCTGCGGGCTTTCTGGCCCTTATGACCGCGTGCAGACGTCTTGCCCAGACCCGAACCGACGCCGCGGCCCACGCGCTTGGGAGAAGTCTTTGCACCCGGAGCCGGTTTTAACTCATTCAACTTCACGGCATGCCCCTCCTTATTCCTGCACCTTAACGAGGTGTGATACCTTATTGATCATCCCCCGGATCGGTGCGGTGTCTTCCTGCTCTACGATGCTGCCGATCTTGCCAAGACCCAGCGCCTTTACAGTGGCTTTCTGGCTTTTCTCATAGCCGATCGGGCTTTTCACGAGCTGAATTTTGATTTTTGCCATTGGTGGCCTCCTACCTTAACTGCTCGACGCTGATGCCGCGCGCCTTCGCGTAGTCTTCTGCGGTTCTCAGTGCCCGAAGCCCTTCAATCGTGGCCTTCACGCAGTTGGCCGGCGTGTTGGAGCCCTGGGACTTCGTTTTGATGTCCTTGACGCCCGCGAGCTCTAAAACCGCTCTTGCCGGGCCGCCGGCGATCACGCCGGTACCTTCGATAGCGGGAAGCAGCAGCACGCGACCGCGTCCGAATATGCCGATGACCTCGTGCGGAATCGTGGTACCCACGAGCGGCACGGTGATCATGTCGCGCTTAGCCTTCTGAACAGCCTTGGATATCGCGTCGGGAATTTCCGCCGCTTTGCCAATGCCTGCCCCGACACGGCCTTTTTCATCGCCTACCACGACCAGAGCCGTGAAGCGGAAGTTACGTCCGCCCTTAACGACCTTGGCTACGCGATTGACGTAAACCAGCTTTTCCTTAAATTCTTTTTCTTCTTCCTGACGGAAGTTCTTCCTGCCACCGCGCGGGCCGCCCTTCCGGTCGCCGTCCTTGCGCTCGCCTCTGGGAAATGAATCGTTCTTCTGCACCAGACAAACCTCCTTCTAAAACTTGAGCCCGGCTTCTCTGGCGCCGTCGGCTAACTTCTGCACGCGTCCGGTATAGAGGTACCCGCCGCGGTCGAAAACTACCTGCTCAATGCCCTTGGCCAATGCCTGCCGCGCGACTTCCATGCCGACCATCTTCGCAGCTTCAGACTTGGTCTTGCTCTGCACTTCCGCCTTGAGCGCGCCCGAAAGCGTGGATGCGGAAACCAGCGTCATGCCCGCGACATCGTCGATGATCTGGGCGTAGATGTGGTTCGTGCTGCGGAATACGTTAAGCCTCGGCCGCTGCGCTGTACCGGATACACGGTTGCGCACACGGATGTGGCGTCCTTTGCGTATTGTGTTTTTATCTTCCTTCGTGATCAATTCAAGCCACCTCTATTTCATTCCGGCCTTGCCGACCTTGAGCGAAATCTGCTCGCCCGCATACCGTATGCCCTTGCCCTTGTAGGGTTCCGGCGGACGGATGCTGCGGATATCTGCCGCAACCTGGCCAACGACCTGCTTCGATGTACCAGACACCTTGATGACGTTGGTGCCTTCCACGTCGAGCTTGATGCCGTTTTCTTCCGGCACCTCTACCGGATGCGAGTAGCCCACGCTCAGCACGATCTTGCTGCCGCTCTTCTGCACCCTGTAGCCCACGCCCACGACCTCAAGCGTTTTGGTAAAGCCCTGGGTAAGACCCGTGACCATGTTGGCGATAAGCGCCCGCGAAAGGCCGTGATACGCGCGCTCTTCCTTATCTTCCGATGCGCGCTTAACAACCACCGCGTCGTCCTCTATAGCGACTTCGATGGAAGCGGGGATGCGCTCGGTGAGCTCACCTTTATTGCTTTTTACCCGTACCACGTTACCCGCTTCGACCGTGACCGTCACGCCCGCCGGGATGGGTATGGGCTTTTTCCCGATTCTCGACATGTTACTCTCCTCCGCAAACGCGTATTCTACCACACATAGGCGATGACTTCGCCGCCTACGCCCTGCTCGCGCGCTTCCTTGTCCGTCATGATTCCCCTGGACGTGGAAATGATCGCGATACCAAGGCCGCCTAAAACCTTGGGTACTTCATCCTTGCCGGCGTACACCCTCAGGCCCGGTTTGCTGATCTTCTTCAGACCGGTGATGATGGACTCGTTCTTTCCGCCGTATTTCAAGGTGATGCGGATGATGCCCTGCGGGCCTTCATCCTTGCTTTCGTACCCTTTGATATAGCCTTCTTTGAGAAGTATCCCGGCAATGGCCTTCTTCGTTCTTGAAGCCGGCATGTCGATTACTTCGTGCTTTGCTCCCAGCGCATTGCGAATACGGGTCAGCATATCCGCTACGGGATCCGTTACAGGCATCTGAATTACCTCCTTAAATAATCGAACAAAGCCTTACCAGCTCGCTTTTCTCACACCGGGGATTTCGCCCTTATAAGCGAGTTCCCGGAAGCAGATGCGGCAGATGCCGTACTTGCGCAGTACCGCATGCGGCCGGCCGCAGATGCTACACCGCGTATAGTTGCGCGTAGAGAACTTGGAACCTCTCTGCTGCTTGTTGATCATCGATTTTTTCGCCACTTTGCTTTCCTCCAGTCTAACGCTTGAAAGGCATGCCGAGCAATGTCAGCAGCTCTCTGGCTTCCTCGTCGGTGTTCGCCGTCGTTACGAATATAATATCCATACCGCGGATCTTATCCACGTTGTCGTACACGATCTCCGGGAATACGAGCTGCTCCTTGATACCCATCGCAAAGTTGCCACGACCATCAAACGAAGTCGCCGACACGCCGCGAAAGTCTCTCACGCGCGGCAACGCGATGCTCATTAAACGATCGGCAAACTCATACATGCGGGTACCGCGCAGCGTTACCTTGGCACCAACCTTCATGCCCTCGCGCACCTTGAAGTTCGCGACGCTCTTTTTGGCCTTGGTCACGATGGGGCGCTGGCCCGAAATGGTCGCCAGATCCGCTACCGCCGCGTCGAGGCTCTTGGGGTTATCCTTCGTGTCGCCGAGGCCCATGTTGATCACGATCTTCTCGAGCTTGGGCACCTGCATCACGTTCTTGTATCCGAACTTCTTCATGAGCGCGGGCATCGTTTCGCTCACGTACATATCCTTCATTCTCGGCATTGCGCTATCCTCCCTCACTTGTCAAACGTGTCGCCGCATTTTTTGCAGACGCGCACGCGGGCTCCGCCTTCAAGCACCTTGTATCCAAGGCGCGTGGCCTTGCCGCACTTTCCGCAGACAAGCATAACTTTGCTGGCGTCAATCGGCGCCTCCTGGTGCACGATGCCGCCCGGCTTGCCCTGTCCCTTTGGCTTCTCGTGCTTGGTGACGATATTCACCTTCTCGACGACGACCTTACCGGCAGACGGCTCGGCAATGAGAACCTTGCCCTTTTTGCCCTTGTCCTTGCCGGAGATCACGACGACTTTATCTTCTTTTTTGATATGCATTCTTCCCATTTTACTCTTCCGCCTTCCTACAGCACCTCGGGTGCCAGCGAGATGATCTTCATGTATTCCTTCTCGCGCAGCTCCCGCGCTACGGGCCCGAATATACGTGTGCCTCTCGGCTGCTTCTGCGTATCAATGATCACGGCTGCATTGTCGTCAAACTTGATGTAGCTTCCGTCACTGCGCTTCACGCCATAAACGCTACGCACGATAACCGCGCGGACAACATCTTTCTTCTTTACAACCCCACCCGGGGCCGCTGTCTTCACCGCCGCGATGATGACGTCGCCGATGTTGGCTGTCACCCTTTTGGAGCCGCCGAGCACCTTGATGCACTGGATCTCCTTGGCGCCCGTATTGTCCGCCACCTTCAGGCGGGTCTGGGCTTGTATCATAGCTAACGCCTCCTCAAATTGTTCAAGACTACTTAGCGGCTTCGACAACCTCTACGAGTCTCCATCTTTTGTCCTTGCTTAAGGGACGAGTCTCGGTGATCATCACCTTGTCGCCCACTTTCGCGACGTTCTCTTCGTCGTGAGCCTTGTATTTTTTGGTCAGCGTGACCGTCTTACCGTAAAGCGGATGCGTGGACTTACGCACAATGGCGACCACGATCGTCTTATCCATCTTATCGCTGACGACGATACCCACTCTCGATTTGCGAATTCCTCTCTCTGCCATCGCTACTCTCCTTAGTTCTGTGCCGCTTTGAGCTCGCGCTCGCGCAGTATCGTCTTCACCCGGGCGATGTCCTTCTTGGTGCTGTTGATCACCATGACATTGCCAAGCTGTCCGGTCGCGTTCTGAAAACGCAGGTTAAACAGCTCCTGCTTTAAGTCCTTCAGCTTCAGCGTCAGCTCGTCGCTGCTCATTTCGTGCAACTTACTCGCTTTCATCCTGCTCACCATCCGTTTCTGCAACATCCTCGGTCACCGGCTTCTCCTTGAAGCTCATGTGCGAGAACGCATCGGCGTCAAAAGTTTCGTTCTTTACGATCTTGCACTTGATGGGCAGCTTGTATGCTGCGAGGCGCAGCGCCTCATGTGCAAGCTCTTCGGGAACGCCTGCGATTTCAAACATCACGCGGCCCGGTTTCACCACGGCTACCCAGTACTCCGGGGAGCCCTTGCCGGAACCCATGCGCGTTTCGGCAGGTTTTTCCGTAATCGGCTTATGCGGGAAGATCTTGATCCACACATGTCCGCCGCGCTTGATATATCTTGTCATCGCGATACGAGCTGCTTCAATCTGGTTGCTCGTGATCCACGCGGGCTGCGTCGCTACCAAGCCAAATTCGCCGTAGCTGATCGTGTTGCCCTTCATGGCACGGCCCTTCATGCGGCCGCGATGCACTCTCCTGCGCTTAACCCTTTTTGGCATTAACATTTTTGCTGCCTCCTTCCGCGGGGGTCTTAAACTTATCTCGGAGCGGATTGCCAAGGATCTCGCCCTTGTATATCCAGACCTTGCAGCCGATTCTGCCATAGGTCGTATGCGCTTCCGCAAAACCATAATCGATGTCCGCTCTGATCGTCTGCAGCGGGATCGAACCGTCGTGATATTTCTCACTCCGGGCGATTTCCGCGCCGCCCAAACGGCCTGCACACACGGCTTTGATACCGAGCGCGCCGCCCTTCATGGCACGGCCGATGGATTGCTTCATGGCGCGGCGGAACGAGATGCGGCGCTCAAGCTGCTGAGCGATGCTCTCCGCTACGAGCTGCGCTTCGATATCCGGGCGCTTGACTTCGATGATGTTCAAAACAACGGCTTTGCCCGTCTGCTTGGACAGCTGCGCTTTCAATATATCCACGCCCTGTCCGCCCTTGCCGATCACGATGCCCGGCTTGGCGCAGTATACGCTCACCGTCAGCTTGTTGGCAGCGCGCTCCGTCTCGATCTTCGAGACGCCAGCCGCGTAAAGCTGCTTCTTGAGCTGCTTGCGGATTACGTTGTCTTCTTTGAGGTTGACGGCGAATTCGCCCTTCCTCGCAAACCAGCGGGCGTTCCAATCCTTGATCACGCCGACGCGCATGCCATGCGGGTTAACTTTCTGACCCATAGGTTAAGATTCCTCCTTGACTGCACTGTCCAGAATGATGGTGATATGGCTCGAACGCTTGCGGATGCGGAACGCCTTGCCATGGTCCATGGGGCGGAAACGCCTCATTGTGGGACCCTGATCCGCGAACACTTCCGCTACGATGAGATCGTCCCGGAGCAGTCCCTGGTTGTTCTCCGCGTTGGCGATCGCGCTGTTCAACAGCTTCTCTACCACAGGGCTGGCCGCTTTGGGCGTGGCTTTCAGAATCGCCATCGCTTCCATCACCTTTTTGCCGCGGATGAGGTCAATCACGATCTTGACCTTGCTGGCCGAAATGCGCACGTACTTGACCTTTGCGCACGGCCGCTTATCTTTTTCCTGCTGCCTAGCTTTCGCTTTTTCTCTCTGACGAGTTGCCATTCTTTACTCCTCTCCGGGCTTACCGGGAACCGGTCTTTTTATCGCCCGCGTGACCGCGGAACGTTCTCGTCGGCGCAAATTCCCCGAGCTTGTGTCCAACCATATCTTCCGTGATATATACCGGCACAAACTTGTGTCCGTCATGCACTGCTACGGTGTGTCCCACCATATCCGGGAATATCGTGGATGACCTGGACCAGGTCTTGAGCACCTTTTTCTCGTTCTTTTCGTTCATCTGCTGCAGTCTTGACAGCAGCTTCGGATCTACGAAAGGACCCTTTTTAACCGATCTGCTCATATCCTTCTCCTTATCCTACTTGTTCCTGCGCCGTACGATATACTTATCCGAAGCGTTCTTCGTCTTCCTCGTCTTGTAACCCAAGGTCGGCTTGCCCCACGGGGTAACCGGTCCGGGACGGCCGATCGGCGCTTTGCCTTCGCCGCCGCCGTGCGGATGGTCTACTGGGTTCATGACCGAGCCGCGGACCGTCGGGCGGATGCCCATGTGGCGCTTGCGGCCGGCTTTACCAAGGTTGACGTTCTCCTGGTCGATGTTGCCGACCTGGCCGATGGTCGCCTTGGCGTTCTGCAGGATCATGCGAACTTCGCCGGAGGGCAGGCGCACCTGAGCGTAAGCGCCTTCTTTAGCCATCAGCTGCGCTGCGTTACCCGCGCTGCGCACGAGCTGGCCGCCCTTGCCGGGCTTCAGCTCGACGTTGTGGATCAGCGTGCCCAGCGGGATGTCCTTCAAATAAAGCGCGTTACCCGGCTTGATGTCGGCACCTTCGCCCGACATAATCGCATCGCCCACGTTCATGCCGTAGGGCGCGAGGATGTAGCGCTTTTCGCCGTCCGCGTACTGCAGCAGCGCGATGTGCGCCGTGCGGTTCGGGTCATATTCGATCGTGGCAACCTTGGCCGGCACGCCGTCCTTGTTGCGCTTGAAATCGATGATGCGGTATTTCTGTCTGTTGCCGCCGCCATGATGACGAACGGTGATGCGGCCGTACATGTTGCGGCCAGCGGTCTTCTTGATGGGTTCCAGAAGCGACTTCTGGGGCTCCGAGCAGGTGATCTCCTCATACGCAGAGACCGTCATGCCGCGGCGGCCGGGTGAAGTCGGTTTGTAAATCTTGATAGCCATGGCTTTTCTCCTCCCTTAGCCTTACTGCGACAACGAATCGAAGAACTCGATGGACTTGGAGCCCTTCTTAAGCGTGACGAAGGCTTTCTTGGTTTCGGGCCTGCGGCCGATATGCTGTCCCTGGCGCTTCAGTTTGCCCATGTTGCGCAGCGTGTTAACCTTGGCGACCTTGACGCCAAAGATCTCCTCAACCGCTTTGCCGATCTGCGTGCGGTTGGCGCGGGTATCTACGAGAAAAGTGTACTTTTTAAACGCGATGTCGTCGTAGCTCTTCTCGGTGAGAACTGGCTTTAAGATGATGTCTCTCGCTTCCATTACGCAAAAACCTCCTCGACCTTTTTCACGGCGTCCTGCGTGATCACGAGCTTGGTATAGTTCAAAAGATCGTAGACGTTGAGGCAGTCTGCCGGCAGCGTCTTGACGCCCGGGATGTTGTTCGACGCGCGCACGACGGTTTCGTTAGCAGCGCCGGTAACCACAAGCGCCTTTTCCGCGCTGAAGTTGTTCAGGATTCCCGCCATCAGCTTGGTCTTGGGGGCGTCCAGCTTGAGCTCGTCAAGCACGATGATGTCGCCGTCAGCGACCTTCATCGACAGCGCGCTCTTGAGTGCAAGGCGTTTCACCTTGCGGTTAACCTTCTGGCTGTAGTCGCGCGGCTTCACCGCGAAGACCATGCCGCCCTTGCGCATTACCGGGCTGCGCGAGGAGCCTTGGCGCGCACGGCCGGTTCCCTTCTGCCGGAAGGGTTTGATGCCGCCGCCGCTGACTTCTGCGCGGGTGAGCGCACTCTGCGTGCCCTGACGCCTGTTTGCCAACTGCGCCACAACCACCTGATGCATGACGGCTTCGTTGACTTCTACGCCGAAGATTTCGTCATTCAGTTCGATCGTACCGGCTTCGGTGCCGTCGGTCTTATATAAAGATACTTTGGGCATGTCGTTCACTTCCTTTTCTTTAGCTGTGCTTTACGGCCTTGGTGATGGAAAGCAGCGTGCCTCTGGGGCCCGGAACCGCGCCCTTGACGAGCAGCACGTTCTTGTCTGCATCCACTTCGACGACCGTCAGGTTCTGCACCGTGACCGTCTCCGAACCGCCGTGGCCCGGCTTACGCAGGCCCTTGATCACGCGGGACGGGTTGGAAGAAGCACCGCTGCTGCCCGGGATACGCTTGCTCTTGGAGCCGTGCGTCATGGGGCCGCGTGCCTTGCCGTAACGCGCAATTACACCCTGCATTCCCTTGCCCTTGGAAGTGCCCTGCACGTCAACGACGTCACCCTTCTCAAATACGTCTGCCTTGATCTCCTGTCCGAGTTCAAACGCGTTTGCGTCTTCCACATGGTATTCTTTAAGGCTGCGCTTCAAAGGAGCGCCCGCCTTCTTGATGTGACCCGCGACCGGCTTGGTGACGAGCTTCTCGCGGATATCGCCGAAGCCCACCTGGATCGCGTTATACCCGTCGGTCTCGGCGGTCTTTTTCTGTGTAACCACGCAAGGACCTGCCTCCACGACCGTCACGGGAACCACCGTGCCGTCCGCGAGGAAGATCTGCGTCATGCCTATCTTTTTGCCCAATATCGCTTTCATCTGCGCATCCCCCTTACAGCTTGATCTCGATGTCCACGCCGGAGGGCAGATCCAGCCGCATCAGAGCGTCGGTCGTCTTCGATGTGGCTTCTAAAATGTCAATCAGCCTTTTGTGCGTTTTGATCTCGAACTGCTCCCGCGAGTCCTTGTACTTGTGCGGCGCGCGCAGTATGGTTACAACTTCTTTCTGCGTCGGCAGCGGAATCGGCCCCGAAACCTTTGCGCCTGTGCGCTTCGCCGTATCGACGATCTTGCTCGCCGACTGGTCGATCAGGTTGTAATCGTAGGCTTTAAGCTTGATTCTGATCTTCTGAGTCGCCATGTTTCTCCTCCTTACGCTTGCACCCCGTATACACGCTTCCGTGTGTGTCACTACCTTCTTTTTCGCGGCTTTTGGCCGCGAGGGGTGTTGTCCTTGTATTGGACGGACAGTCCGCGGAAATTACCCGGAAGCGTTTTCTCCGGCAACTTCCCGCTTCAACCTGCCGCCGCGCCTTCTTCAGAACGCAGCGTTAAGATTATATTATAGTCAATAATCAATTGCAAGCGTTTTTTTGTCGAACGTGCAAAAATGCTTAAATTCTGCGTCAGTCCACCTTTTCCGCAGAAGCAGAACCATTTTACCGCTATTATGTCCCATTGTAAACAGTGAAAAACATTACATGTCGGCTTTTAGCCATATTCAGTTTTATTGCAGATAATCATATGCCTTCCGTGTACGAGGCCTGCAAATCATTCGGACCGAGACAGCAGACATAAAAAATGAAGCATGCTGCGCGTGATGCAGATGCTTCATTATATATAGCATTAATTCGTTTGGCGTCGCTTTATTCAAACTTCACGCCGTACCGCATGCACAGCCGCTGCGCCGCAAAACGGGCCGATGGCGCGGCGCTTGGCAGTCCGCCCGGCGGCAGCGTCCAGATACCTGCCATGAGGAAATGGTCCAGACCTTCCAGCATGCCCGGGAAATACCGCGGCACATCCTTTCCGCCGTTGCCCCACGTCATCCACGAGCCGCGCCATGCATTGCAGTAGCGCTCATAAGTCATTGGCGTTACCACATCGGTGACTTCGATATGACCTTTGGCTTCGGGGAAGCGCTGGGCCAGCATCTCAACCGCGTCCTCCTCCAGCCGCTTCTTTTCGGCCTTGTAGCGATCTTTGTCCTCATGCGCTGCCTTCCAGAAATCATAGTCCGCGGGATAATAGCACACCATCACGGTCTTGCCTTCCGGTGCCATGGTCTTGTCAAAGCCGTAATGCATCAGTGATGCGCGCGAAGTCTCGATGCCGCTCAGCGTTACCGGCTTTTCGCGTTCCATATCAACAGCGCGGCATACGTACGGAATATCCGTATCCACGCCCATAAATACGAGCGCACAGGTAGGCGTGGGATACTTCTTAGGCTGGCTGAAAAGATTCTCATACATCGGCGGCGTATACTTGTCTTCCAGCATTCCTTTGAGCGTTGTATATCCGTCCGCACACGAAACGACCTCATCCGCGAAATGCTCGCTGCCATCCGCGAGACGGATGCCCACAGCACTGCCGTCCTTAATGATGATCCTTTCTACACGGGCACGATAATTTACCTTGCCGCCCAGCGAGAGATACTTTTTCTCCATCCGCAGCGCCATCGCACGCGAGCCGCCCTCCGGGAAACCGCAATCGCCCGCATTCATGCCTCCCAGCGTGGAGAGGATCGCGACCGCCGTATAATCGCCCGGTATGCTCGCAAGGATCGCATTTTTCAGCAGCGGATTTTTAAACCGGTCCGCCAGCTCCCTCATCGTAATCTTGTTGTATCCGGACATCTTCATGATGCCACCGATATTCTCCGCCGCAAACCTGAGTCCGTCACCCATGGTCATCATATCCATGGGCTTATCGATCGGCATGCTGAAATCACCCAGCGCGCGCACGGCTGCGCACAGCTTTCTGATCTCCTTTTTGTCCTCCGGTGCGATCTCCAGCAGATGCTTCTCCAGCTTATCCGCATCGGTATAGAACGTTACGGCCTTGCCGCCTTCCTCGTAGCGCATATAGGCGTCGTGGTTGATGATGCGCACCGAGTCATCCAGCGCACCGTTATCGCGCCACAGGCCATTGAGCGCTGTGCCCGGCTTGGTACCTATCAGCCAGTGAATGCATCCGTCGAAGTGGTACTCCTTGCGGTCCCAGCCGGTGCATTCGCCGCCTGCCATATGGTTCATTTCAAAGATTTCCGTCTCAAAGCCATTGCGCTGCAGATCGATGCCGCAGGTCATTCCGGCGATACCCGCGCCGATGATGATTACTTTCTTCATATTATAAACCTCCAATAATTTAGCACTTCTTAACCATATTTACGAGCAGCTCAGGGTCCGGCATGGAAAAGTTGTCTGCCGACAGCTTATACAGCGCAAGCCCTTGAATCGCCGCGAAGAATGCCACTGCCATATCGACCGTATTACCGGAAGCCACCTCGCCTGCGTCCTGTCCGGCTTTTAAGACCCGCGCCATGGACTGTACGGCGATGCTGGAGGTGGCCATCAGTGCCTTGTGCGCTTCGTCAGTGTTCTCCATCACGGAAGCATGGATTACGATCAGGAAGTAGTACGCAGAATCCGCATAGCTCTCCATGCCGCCCAAGATGTACCGCGCCGTCTGGCGCACCTTCTCGATGGGCGGCATATCCATCGCCTCCACCGCCATAACCGACTCCGACGATGTATCCATCGCCCGCTTCAGCAGTACGTAGAATATCTCCTCTTTGGATTTAAAATAATGGTACACGAGGCCGTGGCTCATCCCGGCCCGCGCCACGATATCGCTGATCTTGGTCGCGGCAAACCCCTTGGCCGCAAACGCCTTGAGCGCCGCGGAGAGTATCTGCTCCCTGCGCTCGTCCTTGATCATCTCATTCTGTTCTTCATTTCTTGGGCTCATTCCGCTCTCCTTTGATTGACTTATCAGTCGATCAACATTATAGCTGTTTTTCGTCTACTGTCAATACCGCGCAATAAAAAAACCGGCAACTCTCAGCCGGAAGTTAAAATCGCATCTTAAATCAAGCGGTTATGAGAGATACACCCGGAATATCTCGCCGCTGTAGGCGTCAACCATGACCAGAATACCGTAAACGCCAGGTTGGTCAGGTTGGTTCTGAACTGTATAAGTGAACCTGACAGCCCAAACGATCGTATCTTTCAATGTCATCAGCTCACATGGTTTGTTTTTATCAAGCTGGATGTTTTCCGCCGCCAATTCTGCCGCCATGCTCTTCGCTTTCTCCAGAGCGATCGCCTCCGCAGATTCTGTGGAGATCTTCCCATCGGCGGCGGCAAAGTCAGGTGTCACCGTTTCATCCATCTGAGCGCATGCTGAAAAAGCGATGGTAAGAGTGATTACAATGATAATGAGCATCGTTCTTTTCATACGTATCTCCCGTAAGGTATGAGTAAGCCTTCCATCAATAATACAACATAGACTGATCAATCCTTGCACACAGCTGATAATCTTCTATATTATACCGTGTTCTAATACGTGCGCAAGCGCACCGTCCTTCGGCTATGCCATCCCGCGCGTTTTGCCAAGCCATCCGATTGACTTATTTTGCGCGTTTCATGTATAATCGTTGGGATATGAAGCGTTGAGGAGAAAAGACATTGAAAGATCTTACGAGCGCGCAGTTGCGCCAAATGTATCTGGATTTCTTCAAATCCAAAGGCCATGCGGTCATTCCGTCCGCGTCGCTGATCCCGGAGAACGACCCCACCGTGCTGTTCACCACCGCGGGTATGCATCCGCTGGTGCCATACCTGCTGGGCGCAAAGCATCCGGAGGGCACACGGCTTACCGACGTGCAGAAATGCGTCCGCACTGGCGATATCGACGAAGTGGGCGATTCCTCGCACTGCACGTTTTTCGAAATGCTGGGTAACTGGTCGCTGGGCGATTACTTCAAGAAGGAAGCCATTGCGTACAGCTTTGAGTTTTTGACCTCGCCGGAATACCTTGGGCTCGACAAGGACCGCCTCTACTTCACCTGTTTCGAGGGCGACGAGGACGCGCCGCGCGACACCGAGTCCGCGGGCTACTGGATGAGCCACGGTGTGGACGAAAGCCACATCTTCTTCCTCGATAAAAAGCACAACTGGTGGGGCCCGGCCGGCGTCACTGGTCCTTGCGGCCCGGATACCGAGATGTTCATCGATACCGGCAAGCCCGCCTGCGGCCCGGACTGCAGCCCGGCGTGCTCATGCGGCAAGTACCTCGAGATATGGAATGACGTGTTCATGCAATACAACAAGACCGCGGATGGCAAGTTTGAGCCGCTGGCGCAGAAGAACGTGGACACCGGCATGGGCCTCGACCGCACGATCTGTACCCTGCAGGGCAAGAAGTCCGTATACGACACCGACGTGTTCGTAGGTGTGCTGGCTAAGATTTCAGAGCTCTCCGGCAAGAACTATGACGACGATGACGAGACCACTCGCGCGTTCCGCATTATTGCGGACCATGTGCGCTGCGCGTCGTTCATCCTCGGCGACGAAAAGGGCGTGACGCCTTCCAATGTGGACCAAGGCTACGTACTGCGCCGCCTCATCCGCCGTGCGGTGCGCTATGCGCTTCGCCTTGGCATTGCGGAGCAATCGCTGCAGCTTATTGCTAAGGTGGTTATTGAGCAATACAAGGACGTTTATCCTGAACTGGGCCGCAACGAAGGGCGCATCATCACGGAGCTGAACCTCGAGGAGGAACGGTTCTCCCGCACCATCAAACAGGGGCTTAAAGAGTTTGAGAAGCTGCAGAACAAGCTTACCGGCAAGGTGATCGACGGTGTCAGCGCGTTCCATCTCTACGACACGTTCGGGTTCCCCATCGAGTTCACGCTGGAGCTGGCGCAGGAAAACGGCCTTGAAGTGGATATCCCGGGCTTCGAGGAAGCGTTTAAAAAGCATCAGGAGGTTTCCGGCGCGGGCGCAGAGCAGCGATTCAAAGGCGGCCTTGCGGACACAGGCGAGGAAACCGCGAAGCTGCATACCGCAACGCATCTGCTGCACGCGGCACTGCGCAAGGTCTTAGGTGACGAGGTTGCCCAAAAGGGCAGCAATATCACGGCGGAGCGGCTGCGTTTCGACTTCTCGTACTCCCGTAAGATGGAAGACGACGAGATTAAAGAAGTCGAGCGCCTTGTCAACGAAGCCATTGACGCTGGCGTGGACATCACCTGCGAGGAAATGAGCGTTGAGGAGGCCAAAGCACAGGGTGCTATCGGCCTGTTCGAGTCCAAATACGGCAACGTCGTGCGTGTGTACACCGCGCCCGGGTTCTCCAAGGAGATCTGCGGCGGCCCGCACGCTTCCAACACCGCCGACCTCGGCCATTTCACGATCCAGAAGGAACAGTCCAGCAGCGCAGGCGTTAGGCGCATCAAGGCCGTGCTGACAGAGAAATAGTATGTTATTCCGGGGGCGCTGCCCCCGGAACCCGCCCAAGGGACATTGTCCCTTGGGAATCCCATTGCAAAAATGCCCTTGCGGGCATTTTTGTTTATTTTTAAGTATGGGAAATGCCGATAGGCATTTTCCTGACGGGTTTCCAAAGGGGCGATGCCCCTTTGGTGGGAGCGCGAGGGCAAAGCCCTCGTAATCAATTCTCCCCCGCTCAATAAGGCTTCATAAACTCCTGCGTCCAGTAGAGCGTACCGGAAGCTGTTTTGGCCACGCCGATACCAATCACAGTGTAGGCCTCGGAGAGTATGTTGGCGCGATGCCCCGCGGAGTTCATCCAGGTGTTCATCACCTCGGCGGCGGTCATCTGCCCGTAGGCGATGTTCTCCCCCGCGGCGCTGAACTTAAACCCGAACGATTCCATCATCTTAAACGGTGACCCGTACGTGGGCGATTCATGCGCAAAATACTTTTTGTCAATCATGTCCTGACTCTTGATGCGGGCCATGCGCGCAAGCTCCGTGTTGTAAGTCAGCAGAGTGAGTCCCCGCGCGGCGCGTTCCTTGTTCACCAGCTCAAACACCTGCTGCTCGTAGGCCGCGAGCGACCCGGTGTCCGGTATGGTAATCTTCTGCCCCACATAGATCATCGCCGGGTTGGTGATGTTCGTATTGGCTTTTAAAAGCTCCGAATAGCTGATTTCAAACCGCTTGGCGATGGCGTACATCGTATCGCCCTTTTGCACGGTGTAAGTCACCGCTTTGGTGGACGGTATGGTGATCTTCTGGCCCACATAGATCATCGACGGGTTCTTAATGGACGGGTTGGCGGACAGCAGCTGCGACAGCGTAACACCGTTGCTGCTCGCAATCTTGCTCAGCGTGTCGCCGGACTTCACGGTATAGCCGTAGTCCGCAAGCGCCATTGTAACGGTCGCCGCGCAGAGCAAGGTGCAGACGATTGCCAGCCGCAGTAATTTCTTTATCGCATTTTTCATGGTTTTCTCCTCGCTTATTGCTTGATATCCCATATTTTGCGCACTTTTTCAATTCATTATTTACGGCAGCGCAAAGGCGTGTTACCATCGTAGAGGAAATATGGTTTATCGGAGAATGAGCGCATGAACGACCATGTGCCAACGTATGTGAAAATTAAAGAGACGATCCAGCGTCGGATCGAAAGCGGAGAGCTGGTGCCGGGCAAGGCGCTGCCTTCCGAGCGAACGCTTGCGGAGCAGTTCGGCCTTTCGCGCATGACGGTGCGTCAGGCGTTGTCCGAGCTTGTCGCTGCGGGTGCGTTGTACCGTGAGCAGGGCCGCGGAACGTTTGTCTCTGCGCGCAAAATGCAGCAGCGTAACATCTCCAGCTTTTCCGAGACCGTGCGGAGCAAGGGCTTCACGCCGCACACCAAGGTCATCGGCTTCGCGGTGGTAAGGCCCCCTGCGGACATCGCCGGAAAGCTGATGGTCCCGGGCGAGGTTTACCGCGCGCTGCGCATCCGCCTCGCGGACGATACGCCCGTAGCAGTCGAAGAAGTGTTCATCCCGCTGCATATCTGCCCTGGCCTGCGCCTTGCCGACCTCGCGTCCTCGCTGTACAGCCTCATCAGCGATGTGTTCGGCCATAAAATCGGCAGCGCGGACAGCTCCGTCTCGGCCCACCACCCCAGCGCGCGCCAGCAGCAGTATTTGAATATCATGCGCAACACGCCTGTATTGAAGATCGACAGTCTTTACTATTCCGCCAGCGGCGCAACGCTCTACTACGAGCGCGCGGTATACCGTGCGGACATGTACGAATACAACATCCGCATCTCCACCCAGCCGGGAATATGATAGTGAACAGGGAATAACTCTTTCCATCCACTGTATTGTTCACTATTTCAAATCACCTGCAACAGCAGCACCGTCACCGGTATTGTTACCAGCGAAGCCAGCGTGGTCCAGATGAGGCCGCGCGTGGCATAGCGCACATCCGCGCCGTAGCGCTGCGAGACGATAACCGTCAGCGTCATAGCAGGCAGGCCAATTTGCGTGGTCAGCACGTTGCGCATCAGCGTCAGTTCATCCACTTGCGCCTGCGAAGCGCCAGAGGACAGCAACGGGATCACCAGCATGCATATGCCCAGACACATTGCCGGGTTCAGCACAAATCGCCCTGCCATGGCCGTCCCAATGCCCCGCTCATATTTCAAACTCTTTATTCCCGCCTCATAAATCATGCAGCCCGTAAAGATCAGTGACAGCGGTGTAGTCAGTCCGCCCCCGTATTGGCATACTGTCAGCACAAACTGTGGCAGATGCAGCCTGGACAGAATGACGCCAAACATTACGATAATCGTAATAAGCGGCGGCGTCACGAGCTTTTTGAGCACTTCGCCCGCGCCGATCCGGCTCTTTTCACCGTTGATACGGTCTGCATCCCGGCGGATCGAGAGGTATCCGAGCGTCCAGAAACAGGTGGTGTTCGCGAGATAATAATAGACGGCGTAAGTCATGCCGCCGTCCGGAAAAAGCGCCTGTGCGATAGGAAATCCGATGAATACCGAGTTGGAGAATGAGAACAGTACCGTGAATACACCGCGCCGCGTCTCGGGTATGCGCAGCAGCCACGCGGCTCCCTGTGCAAGCAGGTAGGAGACGAGCAACGTCACAACCGCGATGCCGATCGGCAGCCACGGCGAAACGAGATCTGACTGCAGCTGCGTGGGTTGGCCGGAAGCCTGTGCAAGGTCACGTGCCTTTACAAAATTGTCGTACAGGCTGGTTACCACGTTGCAAGGCAACCCAAAGCCCACGATGATGCGCGGCAGGGCGCGGGCTGCTTCAGGGGGCAGCCATTTGCGCCATCCGGCGAATATTCCGGCTCCGATCAGCACAAAGATGACCGCTACCGCAACGACACCGGAAAGCGCGCCTTCCATCACAGTGCCTGTTCGCTCCCGCAGAACTCCTCGTAGATTGCGCGGATCGCTTTTTCAAAATCCTTTTCGTCCACGCCCACGATGATATTGATTTCGCTTGATCCCTGATCGATCATGCGGATATTGACCTTTGCGCGCGCTAACGCCGCGAATATGCGGGCGGCGACGCCCACGCGCTTGATCATGCCACGGCCCACGGTGGCAATGAGCGCCATGCCGCGGAACACCTCCAGTGAATCGGGCTGGCACAGGTTATATACGTCATCCAACAACTGCGGCTGTTTGCCGTTGATCTCCGCGTCGGCAATAACCACGCTTAAGGTATCGATACCCGAAGGCATGTGCTCGAAGCGAACGCCGTTCTTCTCAAGCGCATAGAGCACGCGGCGGCCAAAGCCGAGCTCGGCGTTCATCTTGGCTTTTTCCATTGCGACAACCGTGAAGCCCTTGCGCCCCGCGATGCCTGTGATGACGTCGGACTCCACCTCGCTCAGGTTGGGCACGATCATGGTGCCTTTCTCCTGCGGATTGTTGGTATTTTTGATGTGGATAGGAATATTAGCCTTAAACACCGGGAACACGGCGTCCTCGTGCAGTACCGTCGCGCCCATGTAGGAGAGCTCGCGCAGCTCCTGATAGGTGATCACGCTGATCGCTTTGGGGTCCTTTACGATGCGCGGATCGGCCATCAGAAAGCCCGGCACATCCGTCCAATTCTCGTATACTTCGGCCCGTGCGCTGCGCGCCACAATGGCGCCCGTGATATCCGAACCGCCACGGGAGAAGGTTTTGACGCTGCCATCCGGCAGGCTGCCGTAAAAGCCCGGCACCACGGCACGCGCCGAATGGGCGAGCCGTCCGCGCATCACCGTGCGCGTCTTTTCGGACTCGTATAGGCCATCGGCGGTAAAGAACACCGCTTCCACCGGGTCGATAAAATCATATCCCAGATAATCGGCCATCAGCACGCCGTTCAAAAACTCACCGCGGCTGACGACATAATCCTCGCTTGCGCCTTTGTTCGTCTGCTCGCGGATCGCATCAATCAGGCTTTCGATATCAGATTTGAGCCCTAAGCCGTCGCGGATTGCGATAAAGCGGCGGCCAATGGCTTCCCACAGCGCCGCAGTGTCCTCGCCGCGCTTGGTTTGCGCGTGCACCGCGTAGAGCATATCGGTAACCTTCTGGTCGCCGTCATGGCGTTTGCCGGGCGCTGAAACCACAACGTAATGACGCTGCTCGTCCGCCTCAACAATGGCCTTAACCTTGGCAAACTGTGCGGCATCCGCCAGCGAGCTCCCGCCGAACTTGCAGACCTTCATCTGTCTTTCCTCCGCCCGAACAGGCCCCTCTTCTTGCGGGGCGCTTCTTCCTCATCATCTGCGTACTCGTCGGGCATCTGCGCATCCTGCGGAACGTATTCTTCCGGCACGGCGTATTCTTGCGCCGCGGGCGCTGCAGTCGGCTGTGCCGAAACTTCCGGCATCTCGGTCTCCGCGGCTTCTGTCTCCCCTTCCTCCGGCTCAGCCGCAACCTTCAGGTTGACAAGCAGGCGGCATTCGTAATAATACCGTTTCTCCACCGCCAACCCCAGGGAAAACGCCTTTTTTGGCAGCACGCCGTATTCGATTACGGAGCTGAACAGCTGCTCCTTGAGCATGGGCTCCATATAAAAACCGATGTTGCTGTGTTCCTTGGCCAGATCGTGGAACTCGTCGTCGCCGTGGATGTAATCCAGCTCGGCGCGGGGCATCTGTTCCACCAGCCTGTCCAGCGCAGTCGTGAGCGTCTTCGAAACCAGCTCGTCCACAGGCCGACAGATCTCGATACGGCCCTTGGCCATCTTGGACTCAAACTGGATGATTTGCATGCCTTCACGTGCGATGGAACGCGAGCCGCGCGTATACATCATACGGGCATCCGCGCCCATGGAGTTCAGTATGGAGACAAGGTCCCGCAGCGCGGCGGAAGGCTCGACGTTGAACAGCATGCGGTGGATGGGATGCATGGAGATGCCGTGGTCATAAAGGTTGACCACCTCGCAGAGCGCGTAACGCAACGGGCTCTCCTCACGCTCCTCCTCGGCCATGCCACGCTTTTTCTCTTCCCAAACTGCCTTGGCAGAGGCCAGCGAGTGGTTGCCGTCGCCCACCGCGAACAGCATGCCGTCCGCCGCTTTGGCCTTCAGCGCCGCCAGCGCGTCCACAATGCCGCCGAGCAGTTTCTGATCGTCCACATACCAGCCCTTGACGTGGCCGCCGTCCTGTATCAGATTGTTATCGTATACCAACGCGCAGTTGTTCCTCGCCTGATACACTGGCGCAATCACGGTATCCTTCGGGTCGTTGATGAGCAGCATAATGTGCGGACATTCGAGCATTGCGCCCTCGCGGATACGCATGCGGGGCGGTACCCTACTCTGCACCGTCTGCTCCGTCGCGCGGATCAGCGGCTTTTTGGCCGCATCGGTATCATATTGCTCGAGGTCCACAGCCAGCATCAGCCCGATGCGCGTGCCGTAGGGCGTTTCCCGCTCGACCAGCACCGTACCGGCCGGCAGCTTAACCAGCACCCCGTCCGCAATATACCTTTCCATGGTTTGTTTGGCGAACGATACCCTGTCCTCCACGTCCGCTTCCCTTAAGTATATCTCAGGCAGTATGATGTGCAGCGCAGAAGGAGCGCCACCCACAGCGCGCGATGTCTTCGCCCAGTATTCCGGATTGGATGTAAACTGGTCGCAGGCAATCACTGCCCATTTCTTCTTGTACTTTTCATCCGGAATCAGTATCTCCGAAAAACGAATGCCGACTTCCCTGTCCATCTGTACCTCCCGCAGCTTAAAAAAGTCCCCGTGTTAACGGTTAATTATATAGGATCACTCATGGTTGGTCAACTCAAAATCCAGTCGTCCAGACGGCCATCTGCTGCCGTTTCTTGCCCGCACCAGCCCGGACGCACTTTGCCTCAGTATTGCTAAAACTGCTTCGCGGGGCCCTCTAATTATAACTTAAAGCTTTAATCTCCGGGAACCCCGTAAAAAGGGCGTAACAAAACAAATTGTTACGCCCACCACCATTTATTTGCTCTTTTACAGATTCCCTTCATAGGTCTGAATGGTCGCTTCAGACTTCCACTGATCCACGATCTCGTCCCAGGCTTCATCCTGCATCGTGGTGGCCAGCTCCTCCGAAATGCTGTCCTTCACCTTGTCGTAAGCGATCGGACCGGCCGGCTCATCCGCATAATACTCGAGGATATAGTAGCCGTCGTCCGTCGCAATGAGTCCGCTGCAGTCGCCGACCACCTCAAGGGCCAGTGCGCCTGCGATATATGCCTCATCGTGGTCTGTCGCGCCTTCCATCACCGCGTAGCCTTCCTCAGGCATCACAGACTCCGGATCATATTCCGTGATCAGATCGTCGAAGGTCGTGCCGGAATCCAGCTTGTCCAGCGCTTCATTGGCCTTCTCGTCAATATCCGTCAGGGCCTGAGCCTGCAGGATGTCCGCCGCCTCGTCGTAGCTGCTGCTACGCAGCAGGCTGATCGCCTTGGCCATTTCCTCATCGATGGGTATCAGCACTTCGCGCACGCGGCGTACGCCTTCCGGGATGTAATACACCGTTGTGCCGCTGTTGACGCTGGTCGTATACGACGTTGGGGTTGCGGTGATCGTCTCCTGATCCGCTGCCACATATTCGTTGTACTTATCCGTAATCTCCTGCTCCGTTGGCGCAAGGTCTCCGACCTCCGCCTCATAGGCATTCTGGTACTCGATCGGATAGGTGAAATTCTCCAGATATTCGTCCCGTGTAATTCCCGCGCCTTCAAAAAGGGTCTCCGCATAGGCTTCCTCAGCCGCCCGCAGTTCCTCGTCCGTATAGCCTTCTTCAAGACCTGCCGTCACGTCGTCCAGATAGTAATACTCGACAACGTTCGTTACCAGATAGTCGATCATATCCTGCTCAGCCTGCGCCTTATCCTCGTCGGAAAGCACATCATAGCCCAGCTCGGCAAACTTCTGCTTGATCACCTCGTTGGTAGTCAGCTGATCCAGCGTCTGTTGCCGGATGGTGGCGAGCACATCGTCGCTTTCAATATCCTCACCGGAATAATACGCGCTGTAAAGCAGCTGGGTATACAGATTGTCGTATGCGTCCTTATAAATCGCCACTCCGTTGACATCCGCCACGATGACCGTCGTAGGATCTTCCGTAGCCGTCGGGCTGGCCGAAGCGGAAGCCGATGCGTTGTTCAGCAGCAGGGTGGCACAGCCTCCCATCATCAGCATAACCGATATCAACGCCGCGGCAATGCCTAACAGTTTTTTCTTCAACCCTTACCTCCAAGCGCTTTTCGCGTGTTTTTCTTTAATAATCATGTCAAGAATACAACCTGAAGTCTGAAATGTAAAGCCCGGCACAAATCGTTCATACTTAATTTAACTTTCAAACGCCAAAAATCCCCAACTGCATTTGAATTTATTACGCGCATAGGATACAATATAATTTAATGAAAACTTAGCCGCAGTGCGCGGTATGTCGTAAGAATAGCGGATGGTATCAAGCAGGCATGGACGAAATCGAAAAAGCGCCGGATAACAAGCAGAAAGACCGCAGACACGAAGTGTCCGGCTGGATATTCTCCATGCTAGCGGCTGTACTCATCGCTTTGGTGCTGCGTTTCTTCGTGTTCGAGTTTGTCCGCGTCGACGGCGACTCCATGCTTCCCACCCTGCAGAACAACGAATACGTGTTTATGGAACGGGTAACTTACTGGTTCTCCGGGCCAGAGCAGGGCGATATCGTCATCTGCCACTATCCGGGCAGCGCGGATACCTTCGTCAAGCGCGTGGTGGGTGTGGGCGGCGATACGCTGCACGTCACGGGCGGCGTGCTGTATATCAACGGAGAAGCCAATACCGACTATTTTAAAGGCAGCATGAACCGGGATATGGATGAGTTCACGGTACCCGACGGCTGCGTGTTCGTAATGGGCGATAACCGTAATAACTCCACGGACTCCCGCATGGTCGGCGCCTTGCCGCTGGACATGATCCTGGGCAAAGCGCTGTTTATCATATGGCCGCCAGCCAATATCGGCGGATTATAACCTCTTTCCGCCAGCAAACGAAACGCAGGAAGTAAAAAACACCGATGGAATACGCGCTGGGCAATACCGTGCAGATGAAAAAGCCCCATCCGTGCGGCGAAAACAAGTGGAAGATCATCCGCGTGGGCATGGACGTCAAGCTGAAATGCTTAAAATGCGGCCATATCGTCATGCTTTCTCACGAAGTCTTTATCAAACGTCTGAAGAGGATTTTGCCTGATGAACCTGGAAACGAATAATACCGGAGACCTCGCCGGGCTGGAAGACTCCCGGATGAGCCGTAAGCAGGCATACCGTACGCGGGAGCGCTGGAGCTGGGTATTCTCAATTCTGGCTGCTGTCGTCATCGCGCTGGTGCTGCGCTTCTTTGTATTTGAGTTTATTCGCGTGGACGGCGAATCCATGATGCCCACGCTGCTCGATGAAGAATATGTGTTCATGGAGAAGGTCACCTACTGGTTCTCCGAGCCGCAGCGGGGGGACATCATCATCTGCTCCTATCCTAACCACACCGATACCTACGTCAAACGGGTGGTCGGCATGTCAGGAGACCGCATCCGCGTCACGAACGGCGTGCTATATATCAACGACGAGCCAAATTACGATTACTTTGACGGCGTTATGAACAACGACATGGCAGAGGTGACTGTGCCGGAAAACCATGTGTTTGTTATGGGCGACAACCGAAACGCCTCCATGGATTCGACCAGCCCTTCCATCGGGCCGCTGCCCGACTCTATGGTGCAGGGCAAGGCGCTCTTCGTCGTCCTGCCGCTTAAAAACATGCATGGGCTGTAATACGAAAAAAGCCGGGTTGACTGTCCGGCTTCACGTTGTAAATCCATTGCGCAGGCTGCGCAATCACACAAACACTTTGCAAAATTACTTCATTCCGCACGTCCACAGTCCAAAAGCGTTGGCTTTGACGCTAACTTCCCTGAACGCTAGATCAGATAGCATCTTCACAAGCTCAGACTCAGTATAAGCAGCGTCTATTGAGCCCTTCAGCCCTTTTTTCATGGAAACTGGCTTCGTGCCAAGCCGCATAAACACACGCGCAGGCAGAGAAATGTCACGCCTTAAATCACTGATAAAATACCTGCCATCCGGCCTCAGCACCCGATATACTTCCCCAAATACGCGCAGAGGGTCTTCCCATTCGTGCAGCGAGCCGTTGCTGAACACCGCGTCAAACTGTCCGTCGGCAAAAGGCATCTTCATTGCGTTGCCCTCCACATAATGTACCCTGGAGGACAAACCGTAATCCTGCGCATTCTTTTTTGCAATACGTATCATGTTGGGACTGATCTCAAGACCTGTCAACGCAGCGTCCGTACACCGTTTCAGCCATTCCAGCCCCAAATATCCCGGTCCGGGGCCAATCTCCAACGCTTCACCGGCGCAAATGCCTGCAGTGATGATCTGTCCGGTCTCCAACCAGCCCAGATCTCGCATGTGTTTCATGAACACGTCATAATCCGCAGTATCGAATCCACCCTGAATGCCTTCGTTCGTTTCCGGAATCCTTTGTCTCATCTTCAAATCTCCTTCTAGCTTTTATATTCAAGTTTGTATATCCGTATAAAAATTTTTATACCTGAAGTTCTTGCAGCATGCTTCTCAGCCAGTCCAATTCTGCCTGAAGATGCAGCCGTGCATGCGCAAATATAAAGCGTCCCTGTCTGGGCATGCGGGTGTCCTGCTCAGTTTGGTGTGCATCAACATGCATCAGCGCGGTTTCGTACTCATGAATTCTTGATCGGATATATCCCATTACTTCCTCTTTTGGCAGGCTGTCGATGAAAAACACCGCGATATCCATAGGATACAGCGTACGCTTTCCTTCCCGCCACATTGCACGAAGCAGCCGTAAGTATTCCTCACGGCCTTTGGTGGTAATACGATAAATGCGACGTGCAGGACGGCTGCCTTCACTGCCTTCGTGTACGAGTTCCACCATCTGGTCGTCATGCAGCCTGGAAAGCGCAAAATAGATCGAGCCAAACTTGATATCGGTCCAGTCGCCCATGTGATCTTCAATAATATGCTTGATCTCATACCCGTGCAGCGGCTGGTCACGCAGCAGCCCAAGTATCACGGTATATACGCTTGTCATCTTTGTCTCCAACTATACAAACTTGTATATATTAAATCATCCGTAAACCGCCTTGTCAATACTTGTAGGTTTGTCAAACATATTGGACAGTGTATGATGCAAGATATTCATTAGGCGATAGCCAACCGAGCGGACGCATGGGTATCTTATTTGAGCGGTATCGATAGACTTCAAGCTGCTGCTTGAAGT
>JAEWTL010000094.1 GCA_023459495.1 Bacillota bacterium
CTCCTTTGGTAGTTTTAGTTGCGGTTGGCGAAACCTTCCCTAATTCTACCTTTGGAGGTTCTTTCATTCAATCGCTAAAGCTATCCTCTCTTCCACACGCTCAGCGTGTGGTTTTTTCTACGATAATAAAACAGGCGTGCCGCAAGAATTTCCCGCGGGCACGCCTGTTTAATATCATTGGAGTCAGCCGCGGCCGGGACCGCCTTGTCCGCCCATATCGCCGTTCATGCCGCCCGCGCTGCCGATGGTCGTCACGATGGAGGATACCTTGAAGCTGTCCTGCTCCGTGCCGCCCGAAACGCTGCCGCCGGAATAGAGCCCGTCGGTCTCATTGCCCGAATTGCTGCCGCCCGTCAGGATGGTGTACGTCTTCCCCTTAGTAAGATCCGGCGAGCACACCACCACGTTGACGTACTGCTTGCCCGGCGCGAAGGACACGATCGTTTCACCGTCGCTCGATACGATGCTGAAGAGCGTATCCGCATTTTGCGTAGAGTCCAGCGTCACCATTACGGAATACTGCGAGGAGGTGTCGTCCGGCGCGAGCGCCATGCCGCTGCTGCCCGCCGCGATCAGCAGGCCGCCGCTCACATCGCAGCTCACAAAGTCGAGCGCGCCGTTGGCGTTGTCCGTGGGGCCGCAGACCAGCACCGTGCCGCCCGTCATGGTCATGGGACCGTTTGCGTCGATGCCGTCCCCCGCCGCGACCACATACACGTAGCCGCCCGATATCACCAGCGGGTTGCTCCCACTGTTCATGCCGCCGCCAAAGTTGTTTTGCCCGGGCCGCCCGCTTGTGGATGAGTCGTCGTTGCCGCCCGCCGTGTTGACGCCGTCATCCGCCGCGACGAGCCGCGTCTCGCCGCCGCTGATGGTGATGGAGGCGCTTTCGATGCCCTCGTAGCTTTGCGTAATGTTGATATTGCCGCCGCTGATGGTCAGCGTCACGTCGGCGTGTGCGCCGTCGTCACCCGAAGCAATGGTGATATCACCGCCGGAGATCGTCATGCTGCCGCCCGAGTGCAGCGCATCGTCGGACGAGTCGATGGTCAGCGTGCCGCCGGTAATCGTCACGTCCACAACGGCCTTGATGCCCTTGGCGCTGTCCGTGCTCTCGTCGCTGGCCTGCGGCTGAGTACCGCCCCAATTGCCCCAATCGCCGCTATCCGAATCGTAGCTGCTGTTCTCGCTGCCGCCGCCCGAAGCGATGGTAATCTCCCCGCCGCTGATAAGCGCGGAGGTCTGCGCCTGTATGCCATCAAGGCTTGCGGTGATATTCATCGTGCCACCCTCAATGGCGATGTAACCCTTGCCCTCTTCCTCTGCGTTAGTGGATTCGATGCCGTCCGCGCCTGCAATCAGTGTGATGGTGCCGTCCTTGACTGCTACGCCGTCCTTGCCCTTGAGCGCGTCACCCGCAGAGGTAACCGCGATGGTGCCGTTCACGATCTTGAGCGTATCGTTGCAAGCGATGCCGCCGCCACACTGCCCGGTAACCGTGAGGCTGCCGCTGCCGTTGACCGTCAGGTCGTCCCGACTGAATATCGTCGCGGTAGGTGCGTTCTCATCGTCCACGTCAAATGCGCCGCTGTCGGATACGGTATTCTCCGTGCCGTCCGCCAGCGTCAACACCACCTTATCGGCGTTCTCAATGCGGATCGGCGCATCGTTCTCACAGGCGATGGTTGCGCTGTCCAGCACGAGATGCACCATATCTTCGTCGCCTGCATCCACGATGATCTGCCCGTTTGTCAATTCGCCCGAGACCACGTAGGTCCCCGCCGTACTGATCGTGACCGTGCTTCCGTCCGCCGCTGCGCCTTCGCCAGCGACCGTGACCGCATCGCCGCCAAGGGTGATCGTCGTGGCTTCAGCGGCATCCCAGGTATCATCGGTGTCCTTGCTGCTGTAGTTTACCGATATGACAGCAGCGGTTGCTTCGGACGTCTGTGTCGTAGCGGTGGAAGTCGCTGTGGGCGTGCTCCCGTCCCCGCCGCCCGCACCACAGCCCGCCAGCGCGAGGGCCATCAGCACGGCCAGCACCGCAGCCGCGGCTTTCAGTTTCTTTATGCTCAACATTTCTTTAACCTTCCTCATATTCTATAATTTATACTTTCAGGCATGCACAAATACAGGTTCTGCCCGGTGCGATTCATTTCTTATCTGGAAATGAAGGTGAGTACGTAATACAGGAGCATCGAAATGACCATGACCAGCACAACGGTGGTAATGATAACTTTTCTGACGCCTTCTTGTTTGTTCTTTGCCATAGCTTGCTTCCTTCTTCATCGCTACGCCGCGTATTCCCCGTCGTAGCTGACCATCGCGACGCCCGTGACGCCTTCGATAGCGCCCAGGGTGTTGACCACACGGCTTTGGTCGCCCCGAGCCCTGATCTCCACCGTGAGCTCGCAGCTCTCGGGCGTGCGGTTTTTGGATTTGACCTTGTACGTGCCGATTTTTGCGCTCAGCGTTTCGAAGATCGCGTTCTCCGGCTCGTCCGTACCGTAGTGGATGACGAGCAGGTACGGCTGGTAGCGGATATTGAACTTCGAAAACAGGTACAGCACCACGCCGATGACCAGCGACGCCAGCGTTGCCAGCAGGTACAGCCCCGCGCCCGTGATGATCCCGATCGCAATGGCCCAGAACATGTAGACCACGTCGATGGGGTCCTTAATGGCTGTGCGGAACCGTACGATGGACAGCGCGCCCAGCGTGCCGAGCGAGAGCGCCACGCTCGTCGTCACACCCAATATAATAGTACATGATACCATAGAGAGCGCGATGAGCGCAATGTTGAACGTCTTGGAATACATCACTCCCTGGAACGTCCGCTTGTAGATGAAGAAGATGAACAGCCCGAACGCCAGCGACAGCAGCAGCGAGATGATGATGCCTGCCGCCGTAAGGTCTCCGGTGATCTGATCCAGAAAATCGTTGTCAAAGATATCGTCCCACGTCATTGATTTTCCCTCCTTCTTACCACGCACTCATGCGGCACATGGTGTACTTGGACGCTGCCTGCCGGAGGCCGCAGTCCTGCTGCACGAGGCCCGCGATGGGGCCGGGCAGAAAACCCGTATACTTGACCTCGAGGATCACGCCCTCGCCTGCGGGCGCGTATATCGTATTGGCAGCCAGCAGATCCGGTTTGCCCACGGAGGCCTTGACTCCCCGGTCGAACGTGATGCGCACGCTGCCCGGTTCAAAGACGTATGCTTCGCGGATGTAGTCCACAACGACGCGGGGCTTTAAAAGCCGTAACCGCACGTTCATTGCAAAATCGCGCAGCACCGCGTTCTCCGATGCTTCGAGGTATGCGACGTCGCCGTGCAGGATGTGATCATAGTCCTGCGGCGATATCAGCGCGCTGTCCTTCCGACATCCGCCCGCGCGCTTGATCTTGCGCTCCAGCCGGATAAACCCGTTGTTGCCGTTGTACATGCGGATGCGAAATTTTTTACGCGCCAGCTGGCCGCTTAAGTTGTCCGCGACAGCGCTGTTGCAGAAATCATCAAAGTAAAGGCTCGTCACGCGATAGCGTCCGCGCTCGTCCGCGTGTCCGTCGAATGTGCACAGCCCTTTGAGCCGCTGTGCGATGACCTGCGCCGCTGCGTCGCTGACAATGTATTTCAGTTCATGCCGATACATGGGTTTTTTCCCCTTTTGTTTCGTTGGGCTTATCTTACCCAGCGACTTTTATCGCGGCTTCACGGAACTGTGGATAAACTGTAAATGTTAAGTGATTGTAAAGTCGAAGCGAATAAAGCGGATGACAACACAAGTCTGCTTTTTCGACGACCTATTCGTAGGGGCGGCTCCCCTGAGCCGCCCGACTGACACGATTGCATCCATCTATGTCATCTCTGTTCCCCGCTTGTGATCACGGGCCGCCGAGGGCAGCGGCCCCTACGACGCAGAAACTGGATTGCTTCGTCACTATGCACCTCGCAATGACGGTGGCGGCGTGGCAGTATCGGTCATTGCGAGCGCCCGGGGTTCCCCGAAAAGCGCAGCTTTTTGGGGTAGGCAAGCGAAGCAATCCACGCTGTAGCGGGATACGCATAAAACATTGGATAGCTTACCGAATCGCTATTGACAACATGTCACAAAACCTCTACACTAAAGTGGTAAACCAATTGGTCAACCAATTTTAAGGAGGAAGGGCGTTGGAGTATAAAAACAAGAGCACCCTCCCCGTCATCAGCACTTACAAAGAGAATATGACGGATGAGGATCTGGCACAGCTGGCACTGCAGCTGCGGCGCGATGTAATCGAACTGACGTATTATTCCGGCACAAAGTCGAGCCATGTCGGAGGCGAACTTTCGAGCGCGGACATTATGGCTGTGCTGTATGGCGCGGTGCTGCGCGTGAAACCGGAAAACCCGGAGTGGGACGTGCGCGACCGCTTTATCATGAGCAAGGGACACTGTTCAGGCCTGACCTATGCCGCTATGGCATGGCGGGGCTTCTTTGGCCGTGACAAGCTGTTCAACGAGTTCAACCGCGTGGACGGCTATCTTCAGGAGCACGCCAACATGGAGCTGCCCGGCATCGAAGCGCCCACCGGCTCTCTCGGCATGGGGCTTTCCAATGGCTGTGGCATGGCGTACGCCTCCCGGCTCGTGCACCGGCATGTGCTCCCCCCCTACCGCGTGTACGTACTGCTGGGCGACGGCGAATGTACCGAGGGCCAGACGTGGGAGGGCGTGATGCTCGGTAAACAGCTGCGGCTGGATAACCTCGTCGCCATCGTAGACTACAACAAGTACATCATCTCGGCCTCCACCTACGAGGTCATGGACCTTGAGCCCTTCACGAAAAAGTGGGAGGACTTCGGCTGGCACGTGCAGCGCATTGACGGACACGACATCCCATCCATCCGCAAGGCTTTTGAAGTTGCGAACGATATCGATACAGCTCCGGGCAAGCCGCGCGTCATTATCGCGGACACGAACAAGGGCATGCCGATTTCCTTCATGATGAAGGACGCAATCAACTGGCACGCCGGACACCTTGACGACAAGCTGTATGCGCAGTGCATGAAGGAGTTGGGATTATGAGCGAAAAGATGAGATATGGCTGTTCATTAAAGGGCATGCGCGCTACGCTCAGTGATACCCTTGTCGAACTGGGCCACAAAGACCCCCATATGATCGTGGTGGACTGCGAGACCGGCACTGCGACCAACATCCTCGATTTCCGCGATACCTTCGGCGACCGCTACGTCACCATGGGCGTGGCGGAGCAGAGCGGCGTGAGCTTTGCGTTCGGCGCTTCGCGCGCAGGCCTGCATCCTGTCATCCCGCTGTTCAGCTCGTTTCTGACGCGTCGCGCGTGCGACCAGATCTACATCCAGATCGGCTACGCGCAGGCCAACGTGAAGATGGTGGGCTGCTATTCCGGCATGACCACACCCAACACGGGTGCGACGCACCAGTCGGTCAACGACATCGCCATCATGCGTTCCATGCCGGGCATCACCGTAGCGGAAACGGCGGACCCGGAGGAGCTGCGGCAGGCGCTGCTTGCCCTGTGGGACGTTCCCGGCCCGGTGTACCTCCGGATGATCCGCGGCGATATCTCCAAATACGACATCCAGTGCGTGCCGGAGAGCCATCAATTCAAGTACGGCAAGTCCACGGTGCTGCGGGAAGGTACGGATATCTCGCTGATCGGTACGGGCCTGATGGTATCGCGTTGCCTCGAAGCGGCGGATATCCTCAAAGAGAAGGGCTACAGCGCGGAGGTGATCAACTGCTCGGCGATCAAACCGTTTGATAACGAGACCATCGCGGCCTCGGTGAAAAAGACGGGACGTGCGGTGACGGCGGAGAATCACAACGTCATCGGCGGCACGGGCAGCGCGGTGGCGGAGTGTCTGGCGGAGCACTGTCCCGCCCCCATGCGCCGCGTCGGTATCATGGATCGCTACGGTGAGTCCGGCTCGCTCGAAGAACTGTTCCCGAAGTTTGGCCTCACCACCGAAAAGGTCGTGGAAGCGGCGCTGGAGTTGCTGAAAAAGTAAGATTGTCTAGTTGCGAGGGCTCCGCCCTCGCACACCCGCCAAAGGGACCAGTCCCTTTGGAATCCCACCGGGAGAAACGCCCTTGCAGGGCGTTTCTCCAAGGCATCGAAAAAGCCTCCCTCGTCCGAGGGAGGTGGCGCGGAGCGCCGGAGGGAGTGGTTGAAAAGTACGGTTTTCCCTCCCCCAGTCGCCTATCGGCGACAGCCCCCACGTCTGAGGGGGCTGTCAATTAGACTTTTAAAAGCTCAGGGAAATGCCTTGAAGAGGCATTTCCCTGATGGGATTCTCAAGGGGCTATGCCCCTTGAGCGGTGGTCTGGAGGCAGCGCCTCCAGGGAAAGGAAAAGTATCATGAAAGCGGCAGTCATTGAAGCGGTCAATCAGGTTCGCGTAAAGGACGTCCCTCAGCCCCAATGCGGACCGGGGCAGGTGCTGATCAAAATCGCTTACGGCGGATTCTGCGGCCCCACGGAGATGTGCATCATCGAAGGGCTGCACCCGCGCGCGAAGTTCCCCCTTGTGTTCTGCCACGAGTTTGCGGGCACGGTGGAGGAAGCCGCGCCGGGCAGCGCGTTTAAACCGGGCGACCGCGTGGTCGTCAACCCGCTGCGCTTCTGCGGCAAATGCGAGACCTGCCGCGCAGGCTACAGCTACGTCTGCGGCGACCTAAAGCTCATCGGCATCGACAGCGACGGTGGCTTTGCCGAATACTGTGCGGTGCCGGAGGAGAACGTGCTGCACATCCCCGACAGCCTGCCCTTCAAGATCGCGGCCATCGTGGAACCGGTGGCAGTGGGCGTGCATGCCGTGCGCGGCGTGGGCGTAGGCGTAGGCGACACCGTGCTGGTGTTCGGCGCAGGCCCCATCGGCATCATTCTCGCAGAGGTGGCGCGCACCGCGGGCGCGGGCAGCGTGACGGTATGCGAAACCAACCCCCGCCGCGTGGAGTTCGCCCGGTCACTGGGATTTACAGTCGAACCGGACGCAGGCGCGCTCGTGAAAGCAAAGAAGCAGTACGATTTCGTGCTGGACAGCACGGGCGCAGAACCGGTGCTCCCCTACGCGGTGGAACTTGTGAAGATCAGAGGCAAGATCGCCGTGGTGGGCAAGTACGACTTCCCCGCCAAAGTGAACCTGCACGACGTGCTGTTCAAGGAGATCACAATGCAGGGCTTCAGGGTGTACACGGAGCGCGAGTTCGCCTTTACGGTGAGCATGCTCGCGAACAACGCGGAACGCTTTAGTCGCATCATCGCGGACGACTATGCGCTTGCGGACACGGCGCAGGCTGTGGAGGACTTCCGCAACCATAAGAACCTGTGCAAGATCGTCATCCACCCATGATTGCGTGTGGCAGGAAACGGCAGCCTGTGGTATGATGGAGCCTGTGAAAGAAGATAAAATGGAGCCCACGCTCCGCCATGACGTCTCCGCGCAGCAAGCGCTGGAGCTCATCAAAAAAAGCATCGTTGATCGTCAACTCCGGCCGGGCGACAAGCTGCCTGCGGAACGGGCGCTCGCCGCACAGCTCGGCATCAGCCGACACATCGTGCGCGAAGCGCTGAAGAACCTGCAGGCGCTCGGCGTGGTGGAGATCATCCACGGCTCGGGCATTTACTTAAAGGAGCAGGATTTCAATTTCCTGTCCTTCCCCATGCAGATGGCATTGGGGCAGGGCCGCCGCGCCATCGAAGACCTCATTGAAGCCCGCGAGCTCGTCGAGATGCAGGTAATCCGGCTGGCATGCGAACGTGCCACGGATGAGGAGATGCAGCGGCTCGATAATTATCTGATCTACCGCACCTCGGATGAGGGGCTGAAGAAGTATCAGGGCCATTACGACTTCGAATTCGAGGGCATATTGGGCGAGATCTGCGGCAACCGCTATCTTGCCTCCATCCAGCGCCTGACGCACATCCTCTGGGAGGACGCGCTCTCCGGCTTTGGAGTCAACCCCGTCGAGGTGCATATCATCAACGAAGAACATACCGATATCGTGCAGGCCGTGAAGGCCCGCGACGTACAGCGCGCGCGCGACGCCATGCTTTACCACTTGAAATCCGCGCTGCGCGGCTACAACGAAACGAAAGAAGGAAAATGACATATGGGCGTTACCGATATTTACAGCCTGCCCGCCGTAGAGTGCGGCTCGGACATCAAACGGGCGATCCGCCTCGTAGCGTCACCGCAAACCACCGGAGAAGACCGGATCATGATCGTGCATACGACCGTGCCGCCCCTCGGCATTTCCGAAGGACATACGCACCCGCACAGCGACGAATACATCATGTTCTCCATCCCGGGCAAGGCCATATTGGACGGCAAGGAATATGACGTGCCGAAGACGGGCGTTGTGCACGCCAAAGCCGGCGTTGTACACGAGTGCCGCAACACGAGCGAAACCGAAACAATGGAGCTTTACTGCGTGTTCGTGCCGCCTTTTGAGCCGTATGGCATCTATCCGGAACTGATCGCAAAGACCAAAGCGCATATGGAGGAGTAATATGAAAATTACCGATACGCGCTACAAGGATGTGGATGCGGTCGCGGTGGAAGCGGACGCCCTGCGGGCGGTGTTCCTTCCGGCCTGTGGCGCCAAGCTCGCTTCGCTCACCGATCTGCGCACAGGGCGGGAGTTTCTCGTTCAGGCGCCGGGTGAGACATACAAGAAGCTCAGCTACGACAGCGATTACGTAGCCGCAGAATGCAGCGGCTGCGACGACATGTTTCCCACCATCGATATCTGGTATTATGACCGCTTTCCCTGGCAGGGCGCGCGCATGCCCGACCATGGTGAGGTCGCCGGGCTGCCGTGGCAGACGGAGACGGAAGCGGACGGACGGCTGCACATGTGGGTATACGGCGTGCGGTTTCCCTACCGGCTGGACAAATGGATCTCTGTACAGGATGGGTCGCTGCTGATCGAGTACGCCGCGCGCAACCTTTCTCCCTTCGGCATGGACTTCCTCTGGGCGGCGCACACCATGGTGAACGCCGAGCCGGACGCGGAAATATTCGTCCCGTACCCGGACAGTGCGCCCGCAACCATAGTGTTTTCCACGGACGAGAAATTCGGTAAGCCGGGCCACAAAGTCGCCTGGCCCTTTGCCATCCGGCGCGACCATACGGCGGTCAACCTGCGCAGTGTCGGCGCGCGCAGCCTGAAAGGAAACAACTACAAATACTATTTCGACGAGCCCATGCCGGAAGGCAAGTTTGGGTACTACTATCCGAGCGACCGCACGCGCCTGACAATGGAGGTGCCCGCGGACACGGTACCGTACCTCTCCTTCTGGATCAACGAGGGCAGCTTTAAGGACTTCTTCAACATCGCACCGGAACCGTGTACCGGCTCTTGGGATCATCCTGGCGCGGCCAAGACGCGCAAGCAGGCCAGCGTGCTGCCCGGAAACGGCGAATACAAATGGCACCTTCGCTTTACCGTGACGCAGGGTTAATTGAATGATATAGACAGCCGCGGAGAATCCTGCGGCTGTCTATTTTCAAGCGGGACGTATTGCGCAAGCTTCTGAGGCACAAAATCCCCTTCAAATTTGACAGACAGCCGAAAATCCTTTATAATTGCCTTACAGGACTGAAAAGCCCGTTATATCGATTCGCAATGGTGGGGGCTGATAAGCCCTTTTTTTGTCCGTAACTGGCGTCGGCATCGGAACTGACTAAGGAGGTAGCCAAAGTGGCAATCGAGCTTTTAATACTGGCAGCGGTAATCCTGATCTGCGTGCTGCTCAACCGGCTTACCAGCCGCCTTGGCATCCCGATGCTGCTGGCGTTTATCCTGCTGGGCATGGCCTTTGGCTCGGACGGTATCGTCCGCATCGCCTTCGACCGGTACGATGTGGCGGAAAGCATTTGTGTCGGCGCGCTGATTTTGATCATGTTCTACGGCGGCTTTGGCACCAAGTGGAGCGAGGCCCGGCCCGTGGCGGCCATGTCCGCGCTGCTTTCCACGGCAGGCGTCATCATCACCGCGGGGCTCACCGGCCTGTTTTGCTATGCCATACTGGGCATGGAACTGTACGAAAGCCTGCTGATCGGCGCCATCATCAGTTCGACCGACGCCGCGTCCGTGTTCTCAATTCTCCGTTCCAAGCGGCTGAACTTAAAGCACAATACCGCCTCACTGCTCGAAGTGGAGAGCGGCAGCAACGACCCTGCGGCGTATATGCTGACGGTCATCGTGCTGACCGCCATGAATGGTAAAGCATCCGCGGGCACGTTTGTCTACATGGTATTCGCGCAAATTGTTTACGGTGCTGCGGTGGGTGTTGCCGTCGCGTTCGGGGCGCTGTTTCTGCTGAGGCGGCTGCGCTTCCCTTCGGGCTTCGACGCGGCCTTTGCGCTGGGCATCGCGGTACTCGCCTATGCCGGGGCCGCGCTGATCGGCGGCAACGGATACCTGAGTGCATACGTCGTGGGCATCATCCTCGGAAACAAGCGCATCCCCAACAAGCGCTCCCTCGTGCACTTCTTCGACGGCGTGACGGGCCTGATGCAGATGCTGATCTTCTTCCTGCTGGGCCTGCTGGCATTCCCCTCCCGGATGCCCGCCATCCTGCTGCCCTCACTGGCCATTGCCGCGTTTCTGACGTTTGTGGCCCGGCCCGCCGCGGTGTTCGCAATTCTTTCCCCGTTCCGCAGCCCGCTTCGCCAGAAGCTGCTCGTATCGTGGTCGGGACTGCGCGGCGCGGCTTCCATCGTGTTCGCCATTGTGGCTACCGTCCACCCCGCCTTCATCGAGGCCGACGTGTACCACATCGTGCTGTGCATCGTGCTGTTCTCCATTGCGCTGCAGGGCTCGCTAATTCCCTTTGTCGCACGGCGGCTCGATATGATCGACAACAACGTCAACGTGCTGCGTACCTTCAACGACTTCTCCGACGAGGTGCCTGTGCAGTTCGTCAAGCTCGCTGTCAAGCCCGGCCACCCGTGGGCAGGCAAACGTGTGCGCGAGATCTGCCTGCCGCCCGATACGCTGCTCGTCATGGTGCTGCGTGGCACGGAGCGCATACCGCCGGGAGGCAGCACCGAGATTCGTGAAAACGACACACTCGTGCTCAGCGCGCGGGCCATCGAGGACGACGTACACATTCAGTTGTGCGAGCAGACCGTGGGCAAGGAACATGCGTGGAACGGCAAACGCCTGTCGGAGATTCGCGGCGACGGCGGACTCGTCATCATGATCCGACGCGGCGGCAGGGTGATCATTCCGAGCGGCAAGACGCAGCTGAAAACAGACGATGTGCTCGTCATAAACGCGGAAGACTGATGCAGTGAACAGTGAATAGTGAATGGTGAACAGCAGCGGTTAAAATAGGCTGAGCTGCTGTGGGCTGTGCTTATCCTCAAAGGCATGCAGGTAAGCAAACACCGCGTCGTTGCCGGTCAGGATGCCATTGCGCGCGCACTCGTCGTAGAAGATGCGCATCAGCGCGGCGTTGTTCGGACTCTCGATGGAATAATCGAGGCCATAGCGTGACTGGTAACGTTGCTTCATACCGGGAAAATGCTTATCCAACTGGGCATAAAAGTATTCGCGGTTGCCTTCGCGCAGCGTTAAGCCCATGCCGAAGCATATGATGCCGTGCACGCCCGCTTCCGCACAGTAGTTTAATATGCCGCGCAGATTCTCCTCCGTGTCGTTGATGAACGGCAGGATGGGATCGAGCCATACCACGGTGGGGATGCCGTGGTCGCGCAGGGTGCAGAGCGTTTTGAAGCGTTCGCGCGTGGTGCTGACGTTGGGTTCAAGGATGCGGCACAGTTCTTCATCGCAGGTTGTCAGCGTCATCTGCACCACGCACTTGGTTTTCTCGTTGATGCTTTGCAGCAAATCGAGGTCACGCAGCACGCGGGCGGATTTGGTGATGACCGTGAAGCCAAAGCCGTACCGGTCAACAATCTCGATGCAGCGGCGTGTGATTCCCAGCTTTTCTTCCAGCGGAATGTACGGGTCGCACATGGAGCCGGTGCCGATCATGCATTTCTGCCGTTTGCGGCGCAGTGCGTCCTCCAGCAGCTCCGGCGCGTTCTGCTTCACTTCGATGTCTGTGAACTCATGCTCCATGCCGTAACAGCGGCTGCGGCTGTCGCAGTAGATGCAGCCGTGCGTGCAGCCCCGGTAGATGTTCATACCGTTATAGCGGGATAATATGGACTTGGCTTGTACATAATGCATTGGGAAATCCTCTATCGTACCAAAGGCCCCCTTGCCTAAAGGGGGCTCCCGGCGTAGCCGTGTGGGGGATTCGCTGCATGCGTTTTTTGGCTACGGCCGACTGCCGCAAATCCCTCCGGCGCTTCGCGCCACCTCCCTTTAGGCAAGGGAGGCTTTACTATGAGCCCTATACAACGTGCAAGACAGGTGGGAGAATTCGTCGGTTCTTTGCATAGTTATCTTATATGGTCATCGCTTTCGTGACTTCCGGCACATGCCGCAGCGTATCGCGCGCGGTCATAGAGAGTTCACCAAGCTGCTCTGCCGCAGCCTCCCCCGCTTTGCCGCAGATATACGCACCATAGACAGCAGCGTCAAAGCCGTCCATACCACCCTCGCACCCGCCTGCCAGCAGGCCCGCGATCACGCCCGTCAGCACATCGCCGCTGCCGCCGCGCGCCATGCCTGGCGAGCCCTGCGGCACGAAAGCTACACGCTGCCCGTCGGTGACGATGGTCGTCGCTCCCTTGAGCAGCAGCGTCACGCCGTACTCCGCTGCGAAACGCCTTGCATTGCCGATGAGGTCAGCACGCACCATTTCGGGCGTCAGACCGCTCAGGCGTGAGAACTCCACAGGATGCGGTGTCAGCACGATATCGCCCTGCTTCCGCTTCAGCATCCCCATATCCTGCGCGATGATGTTCAGCGCGTCCGCGTCAAACACCTTGCGTATGGCGTAGTTTTCTATCAGATGGCGCACCGCTGCCGCTGCGCCACTGCCCGTGCCGATCCCCGGCCCTGTCGCGAGCGCGGTTTTGCCTGCCATCAGCTTTTCAATGCCGGGTACACAGTTTTCCGACAGCGCTCCGGAGAATTCGTCCAGCGCGAACGTCGTGGCTTCGGGCGAAGACGCGGAGAATATGGGCTGCAACGATCCCGGTATGCCCGCCGTCACCAACCCTGCGCCGCTGCGCAGTGCCGCTTCCGTACACATCAGCCCCGCGCCGGAGAAACCCTGGCTGCCCGCGACGATGGCGAGCTTGCCGTAGCTGCCCTTGTGGGTGTCGTTTCGCCGCGCGGTCAGCGTCAGTTCGTCCACTGCACTCATGCTGCTGATTTCGAAGCCCTCGCTGGTGCCGATCTCCTTCACGGTGAGTCTGCCGGTCAGCTCCCGGCCCGGATAGAGGAAGTGCCCCGGCTTGGCGCACTGGAACGTGACCGTCTCGTCCGCGCGGACAGCGCAGCCCAGTACCGCGCCCGTGTCCGCGTGCACACCTGAGGCAATATCGACAGCGACCACATATGCGCCGCTTTTGTTCACCGCTTCGATCGCCGCCGCGTGCAGGCCGGTCACCTCACGCGAAAGGCCCACGCCGAACAGCGCGTCAATCAATACGCCATCGCGCAGGTTGAACAGGTGCGCCGTAATATTCGGTTCATTTTGTATCTCAATAATGCTTTCTCCGAAATAAGCCGCGTTAACTGCCGCATCGCCCTTCAAGGCGTCCACCCGGCCCACGAGCAGCACGGTCACCTCATAGCCCTTGGCTTTGAGCTGCCGGGCCGCCGCGAAGCCGTCTCCGCCATTGTTGCCCGGCCCGCACAGCGCGACCACGCACGTGCCGATATCAAACCGGGCCGTGACCGCAGCTGTGACGCCGAACGCCGCGTTCTCCATCAGGAGCAGCGACGGGATGTGCAGGGTATCGATCATATGCGCGTCGAGCGCGCGCGCCGTGTCCGCGAATACCACCGGAACCATGCTATTCTCCTTCCGCGACGGCCTGCGCGATGGCGTAGCCCCCGTCGTGCGATATGGATATGTGAATGCGCTTCGCGCCCAGCTGCTCCGCTGTACGTTTCGCTTCGCCTTGAAGTTGCACCTCCGGCTGTCCGGAGGGCAGTTTGATGATGGATATCTCGCGCAGCGGCATGCCGCCGAGGCCGAGGCCCAACGCCTTCAGCACCGCCTCTTTGGCAGCGAAGCGCCCCGCTACCGTCTGCGGCGCATACTTACACGCCTTAAAAACCTCCATCTCCTCATCTGAGAAAAAGTCGGTATAGAACCGTTCGTTTTGGGAGGGCCGGTCCATGCGGGCAATTTCCACAATGTCGATGCCGATACCGATGATCATGCGCCTGCCCCCACGGCATTGACGATGGCCCGCGCGGCTGCCTCGGCCCCGGCTGCCAGCACCGCATGGATGCTGCAGGGCAGATCGCCCAGCGAGAACGCGAAAACCGTGTCGCCGTCGAACATGGTGTGCGCGGGACGCACGCACATCGCGACGCCGTCCTGCCCCATGGCGGCGAGCTTATTCGCCTGCTCCTTGGTGAGCGCTGCGTTCGTGCCGATTACGCCGATGGTGGTGTTTTTGCCTGCCATGTCCGGCTCAGCAAACTGCATCAGCGCATCGTTGACCGTGCCGTAGAGCTGTCCCGCCACGCGCTTGCCCGTCTCGTGGCTGTACACGTCGCCCAGTGCGTTCACCGCGAAGCACGCCGCCACGATCACGCCGCCCGGCAGCTCCACCGAAGCGCAGCCGATGCCGCCGTACGCGGCGAACTCCATGCCAGCTGCCTTACCGACCGTCGCGCCCGTGCCGGCGCCATACCGCCCCTGTTTCAGCGGCGTCTCAACCGCGGCTTCGCAAGCGGCATATCCCGCCTGCACGTCCGGACGTACCGTAGAACTGCCTACGCCGAGATCGTACAGCACCGCCGCCGGAACGATGGGCACCAGCGAATCTCCCGTATCCAGCCCCATGCCGCGCGCCTCCAGCCAGCGCATCACGCCGTCCGCCGCCGCGAGACCGAACGCGCTGCCGCCCGAAAGCAGAATGGCGTTGGCCTGCTGCACGGCGTTCATGGGACGGCACAGATCCGTCTCGCGCGTGCCGGGGGCACTGCCCCGGACGTCCACGCCGACCACGCCGCCGCTTTCGCCCAGAACCATGACCGTGCAGCCGGTTTCGTTTTCCTTGTCCGTGTAATGCCCGGCCAGCACGCCGGGAATGTCCGTGATACAGCCCTTATACATAGCCCTTCTCCCCCCGCAGCGACACCTCGCCCGCGACGAACCGCTGCATTCCGCCGTTCGTCTCGATCAGTATCGCGCCTTCGTCGTCGTAGCCCGCAAAACGCCCCTCCGCGCTGCCGCCTGCCCAGCTCAGTGTCACCGCGCCCTGCACGGCACTGCGCTCGCGGAACGCGGGCATGAAGGGCGAAAGCCCGTGTGTTTCAAACGTCTCAAACGCCGCAAAGAATGCGTCGATGATGGCCGCCGCAAGTACCGTGGGGTTGGCGTCCGCCGCCGAGGCAATCTGCGCGATCTCGCCGGTCAGCGTATCCGGGTCCGTGTTGACGCCGATGCCGACCGCGACGAACTCCACGCCGTCCATATTCACCATCGACTCAGTCAATATCCCCGCGGCCTTCTTGCCGCCGATCAGCACGTCGTTGGGCCATTTGATGCGCGGCTCCATGCCGCTCACGCGCTCGATAGCCCTGCATACCGCCACCGCCGCCATCAGCGTAACGCCCGACACGCGCGCCGGGTCGATAGCGGGCCGCGCCAGCAGGGTGACGTATACGCCCTGCCCGGGCTGCGATACCCATGTGCGCCCCAGCCGCCCCTTGCCCGCGGTCTGCTCCCCCGCGAGAAACGCCGCTTGCCGCAAACTGCCGTCCCGTGCCGCGGCCTTGGCGGTCTCGTTGGTGGATGCGCTGCTATCCTCGAAGAACACCGGCACGCCGCATTTCAGGTATGCGCGCACATATTCCGCGCGCGGCACCAACGGCGGCTGGGCCAGTCGGTAGCCCCGGTTCGTGACGCTTTCAATTTCCGCGCCGTCCACCTGAATGGCCTTGATGTGCTTCCACAGCGCCGCCCGCGTGACGCCCAGCTTCGCGCTCAGCGCCTCGCCCGATATAAAATCATCCGCCTCACAAAGCGCCCTGTATATTTCGTCTCTCACTCATCCACCCCCGAAAACAGCGAAGAGATAACGCCGTACGCGAACCCGTGCCGGATGAGCGCCGCGCTTACACGTTTGCGTTCCTCCTTCGGATCGCCGTCCTTCATCAGGCGCGCCAGCTCCCGCTGCGCAATCTCGCGCTCCTCCTCCTCGCCGTAGGCTTCCATGGCTTCCCGCACGACAGCTGCCGGTACGCCCTTTTCCTTCAGCTTATATTCCACCGCCATGCGCCCGAGCCGCCCCGTCTCCATGGCGCTGCTCACGTATTCCGAGGCGTAGGCCGCGTCGTTCACGTAGCCGTAGGCTTCCAGCTTGGCAAGGGCCGTTTCGATTGCGGCTTCGTCGATGCCGCGTTCCTTAAGCCTGCGGGCCAGATCCGTGCGAGTGCGCATTCCGTGCGCCAGCGTGGCAGCCGCGCAGTCAAAGGCATAGGCCGCGTTGTCCTTCTCCACCGCCTCGCGCAACACGGAAACGGGTATCTCCGCGCCCACGCGGATACCATGCGTCACGAGCGCCTCCGCGCCCAGCGACGCGATATACTGCCCGTCCGAATACAGGTTGTACCGATCCTTCTTCCGCTTCTGCGGTTGAATCTCGTCGATTCTCATCGTTTCTTCCATGTTTTTGATTATACCAAAAGCCCCGGCATATTTCATCCCCTGCCGCGCAAAATAAGAAGCAGGAGGCACGCGCCATGGCAGACGAACACCTTTCAATTGAAGCACGCAACCTCATGCTGCTCAAAAACCAGATGCGGCTGGAAGCACTCGCAGCCAAGAAGAGCGAGCTGTACGCCGGGTATTTTCAGGACCCAGAGCTGAAAAGCCGCGCGCAACAGCTGGCGATACACCACCGCGATAACCTCGCCGGCCTGATCACCTATCTGGACGGACTGCGATAAAGGAGACTGTGCAATGCCGCAAAACGGATTCTCGGAGCAGGAACTGCTCACCGACCTGATGAACCAGGAGAAACAGCTCATTTTATCGTGCGCGGAAACGCTGCAGGAGGCCGCCGAACCGAACCTGCGCAGGCTGCTGCTCACCCAGTTTCAGCAGACGAGCAAGGACCAGTACGAGCTGCTGGACCAGATGCGCACCAAGGGCTACCATCAGGACGCGGCGGTATCCGGTTCGGAGCTTCGCCAGATTCTAACGGAGATAAAAAGCATGCAGGGCGGCACGTAATCGCCTTTGACTGCCGAGAAGCTATTCCTTGAGGGTCCAGTCCCTTAAGAATCCCATTGTTGTGAAACGTCCTGAACGGGGCGTTTCGCGGAGAAAAGGGATTCCAAAGGGATTGGTCCCTTTGGCGGGAGCGCCCTCGTGAAAGGTTTGTCAGCAAATGAGACGGCGCTCAGCCGTCTGAAAGGACTTCCATTTGGAATATGTGATCATTGCAGCGCTGGCCGCGCTCACTGCCGCGAATACCTTTTTCTATATCAAGCTGCGCCTCACGCACCACAACCTGCGCGCCCAGCCCATCCTCGCGGCGTTTCTGCCGTTCCTCGTTTACACGGTCTGCGTGCTGGTCTTCCGCTGGGCCGTGCCGATGCACGTGCTTCTGTGGGCCATGGTTGCGCAGTTCGTTCAGACCTGCTTCGGCTATTACCTCGACCGGTTCGAACGCTCCATCCACTTCGACCGCTACATGCATACGCTCTTGTGCTTCGCGTACAGCCTGCTGCTGTTCAGCACGCTTACCGCGCTGGCCGATGGGACGATTTCCCGGCTGTACGCCGCGCTGTTCGTCTTCACCATCGGGCTGTCGGTCGGCGTATTCATTGAGCTCTTTGAGTTCGTGGCGGACCGGTGGAGCAAATCGCCCACCCGGCACCAGAAGGGCCTGCGCGATACCGACATGGATTTGGTCAGCAACACAATCGGCTCCATACTCGCGGGAATATACGCGTATCTGTTTTTGGGATAGTGAAGAGAATCGTAACGACCGACGAGTCAAAGAGACGAAATATCCACGTCCGTCATCCTGACGAGCAAAGCGAGGAAGGATCTTGACACAGCTTCGCAAGATGCTTCGCTTCGCTCAGCATGACATTGCAGCAGGCTGCTTTAGCAGAAATGACGGCAGAATTACAGTACATCCGTAAGAGCTTCTCGCTGCGGACGAATATTAAATCAGTCCAGCGTATTATCTTTGTGAAACCAAAAGGATTTCGGTATGCGACCTTTGTAAAGTCTGACCCCCTGTATCACCCCATTTATCCATGCTATAATACGATCATAGCTAAAAGCCTTTGCCAAATCCTAAAGAAATTCCGTATTGCCTGTAAGATTCTCTTTTCCCGTGCGACTATATCTGTGGAACGACGCTTATGGAAGATGCAAAGATCATACGCCTGCTAAAGCAGCATGACGAGAGAGGCCTGTCCGCGCTGATCGGCAAGTACAACCGATTGGCCTGTTATGTCGCGCGCTCCGTGCTGGGCGCAGGCAGCGACGCGGACGTGCTCGAGTGCGTGAACGACGCGTACTACGGCATCTGGTGTTCCGCCCCGGACACCGCGCTTAACGTTGTCTCGCTGCGCGGCTGGGTGTGTCTGATCGTGCGGCGGCGGGCCATCGACGCGCTGCGCAGGCGGGGCCGCACCGATATGGTCCACCTCGACGCGGACATGGCGGACGCGATAGCCGCCCCGCCCGACGAGCCGCTGCTGAGCGCGGAAGGCGTGGCGCGCATCGAGCACTTTGCTCAAGGATTGCCTGAGCCGGACCGGCGCATCTTCGACGAACGGTTCTTCGCGCTGCGCCCCATCGCGGACATCGCACGCGATATGGGCATGTCCCGCGGCGCAGTGGACGCGCGCCTGTCGCGCATGCGCGGCAAGCTCCGCACCGTGCTGGACGAAGAAGGAGAGAATTGATATGAAGGATAAACGCATACTTGAAGCGGTTTCCCGCTTCTCTGATTCATATGAACCCATACTGACGCCGGACGATGTGCCGCAAGCGCTGCTGGATTCGGCCGGACGGGATGCGCTGCGCCGCGCGCGTTGTGAGAGCGGTCAGAATAGAAAACACCGCGCAAGGCGCATCACGCTGGCGGCATGCGTTGCCGCTGCCTGCATTGCGGCGGGCTTGATTCTCTGGCTGCCGCGCACCCCGGATGGTTCCCATCAGGCCGCGGTTTCCGCCACAGCCACCGCGTCCACAGCGCCCATGGACACCGCCCTCCCCTCCGGGGCCATCCTTGCGGAATCCGGTGACGGACAGATCATTGCGCGGAGCTATACGGGCGAACTGCCCATGAGCGCGTCAATGATGGACATCAGGGGGATGTCCTCGGACGAGATCTTCACCGAATACGATACGTTGATATTTCGCGGCACGATCACGGATATCCAGTACATCGAGATTGTCTCAAAAGAGAATGCGCAGGGGTACGTGCTGACCCTGCTGGATTACTACGGCATCGTATCCGTGGAAGTCGCCAGCAGCGTGCGCGGCGAGGCACAGCCGGGCGAAACCGTGCGCATCCTCGTGTACGGCCTGACCGACCCGGACGCAAATATGTGGGTGGAGGATACGGATATCGTGTCGCAGATGCGCGTGGGCATGGAGGGTATCTTTCTGCCTGTGCCGCTTGCGGCGGGTGAGGCGGTATCGCATGGCGGGTCGTCGCTGAGCCTTTCCGGCCTTGCGCCTTACCGCCTCGCGGACGGTATGCACTTCGTGATTCTGGATGCGCCGGACGGGCTGGCATACGCAACATGGGCGTACCGGGGCATGGAAGCCTCCAGCCTTGACGCGGCGGAAGCCTCCATCCGCGGGCGGCTGGATATGATTGAACATGCGGACGAGTATCCACTATCGGATCTTGACCGGATCAGCGGGGAGCAGACGTACGGTGAGCTGCGCAAAGTCGGCTTGTCGCAGGAAGAGTTTGCGGCCTTGATCGAAACGGAAGGGTTGGGCAGCCCGGACGAGACGGACGCACTGATGGACCGCACCTTCTGGTATGAAGATAACCGCTACTACTACTTCTTTAGCTGCATATGGGACGACACATACGGCGCTATGGTCGCGCAGGTGGAAAAGACGCCTTGACCGCTTTCTTCCAGCCGGTATAATGGATATGGGAGGATTCCTATGTTCTTTATCGGCATATTCGGCATTGAGGCGAAGGAAAAGGAGCTGAAGACCTTTTCGCAGGTGGTTTGCCCGGTCTGCGGACAGTACTCGCAGGCCCTGCTCTTTGTGCGCTATACCTACTTTCACATCTTCTTTATCCCCACCTTCCGGTGGAACAAGCATTATTATATAAAGCTGCGCTGCTGCGGCGCGCTATATGAAGCGGACGCGGAGTATGGCAAACAGCTTGAAACCTCGGACAGCGTGGATTTCTCGCGGCTGACGCTTGTATCAAGCGGCTTCGGCGCGTTTTACGGCAATCAAACGGCGGACACCCGATGCCCGAACTGCGGGCGTACCTACGACAACAGCTTTGCATACTGTCCTCACTGCGGCACAAAAAGGCCGTAGGGGGGCGGAATGGAGAAGATCGGATATGACCGGCTGGTAAAAAAGCTATACCTGCATTCCATCGGAAAGCTGCAGATCACGCTGATCCCGGCGCTTTCATATGTCATGACGGACGGCCAGGGAGATCCGAACACCCACCCCGAATTTAAGCATACCGTGGAAGCGCTGTTTCTGGTATCGCACGCCATCAGGACGCTGGCGGGTAAAAGCCCCGAGCCGGAAGGCTGCTTCACATACAAGGTGAACGTACTGGAGGGCTTATGGAACGTACCCGAGGGCGTAAGCTTCGACATTGCCCGCAAGGACAGGCTGCTTTGGACACTGATGATCATGCAGCCGCCGTTTGTGACACCGGAGCTGTTCGCGGATGCGCTGGAGCGGGTCCAAAGCAAAAAGCCGGGCAACCCGGCGCTGATACATATGCGCTTTGAGACGCTCGATGAAGGCCTGTGCTGTCAGGCGACTCACATCGGCCCGTTCGACGACGAGCCCGCCACGTTTGCGCTCATGCAGCAGTTCATCGCAGACAACGGATACAGGCGCATCGAAAAGGGCCACCACGAGGTATACATCAGCGATTACCGCAGGAATACGCCCGAGAATCTGAAGACGCTATTGCGGTTTCAGGTGGAACCGCAATAGACACCAAGAACGATAAGGAGACTCACTATGGACAAGCCCGAATATGACTTGCTGGTCAAAAAGCTGTACTTTCCCTCTGCGAAACAGCCGGAGATCGTACAGGTTCCGCCGCTGCGCTATGCAATGGTGGACGGCAAGGGCGACCCGAACACCAGTGAAGAATTCCAGAACGCCGTGGGTGCGCTGTACGCGGTTTCATACGGTATCAAGATGCTGCCCAAGAAAGGCCCTGCGCCGGAAGGGTACTTTGAGTACAAGGTGAACGCGCTGGAAGGCCTTTGGACGATGCCGGAGGGCGTAGAATTCGACCCAGCCCGCAAGGACCAGCTCGTATGGACGCTGATGATCATGCAGCCGCCGTTCGTGACGCCGGAGCTGTTTACGGACGTGCTGGCGCAGGCCAAAAAGAAGAAGGCCGACAACCCCGCGATGAATAGTGTGCGCTTCGAGACGCTGGACGAAGGCCTTTGCTGCCAGATCACCCACATCGGCCCGTTCGACAATGAGCCCGCGACGTTTGAACGCATGGAGGGGTTCGTTGCCGAAAACGGTTACCGGCGCGCAAGCCGCGATCACCACGAGATCTATATGAGCGATTTCCGCAAGGCCGCTCCGGAGAAGTTGAAGACGGTGCTGCGGTTCGGGGTAAAGAAAGAATAGCATAGCGCGGTGGTACGCGGTGATATAAGAGCCATATGGCGTCTTCAGGAGGCTCCGTCTTCAAACCACCTTCATGGGCCACATCCTAAGCGCCCAGATTGGGTTTGAGAATCGCCTGATGTCATTGCTGCGAAAACCCCTCCATATGTCATGTTGAGCAGCGAAAGCGACGAAACATCTTTCCCAAGTACGATAAGATGCTGATCCACTGCGTAGTCGCGTCAGCGCGTGACGATTCTGAGGATGCAAAGCACCCGAAGCATCTTTTACACAGCCAGATAGATGCTTCGCTTACGCTCAGCATGACATTGCAAAGCTTTTAGCGACAAAAAGGCCTGCAATTGCAGGCCTTTGTAATATCTGAGTGATCGTCAGTCGCCCATGTCGTCGTCGCCCCACCAGGGACGGCCGGGACCGCTGCGTCCGTAGCCGTCATACGGGCTCATGTTGCGGCGCGGGCAGACTCCGCCCTGACACCACCAGCCGGGCTGCCATCCGCGGCTGGGCTGCCACGGGCCGGGGCCCCACTGACCGGGCCTCCATGGGCCGGGGCCCCACTGCTGTCCGGGGCCCCATTGGCCGGGTATCCATCTTCCGAAACCATCCGGCAAAACGCATCACCTCCTGATTCATGTATATGAATCGGACAGTGACAGTGTCCGTATGCTGTGGTGACAGTTTCAGCGCTGCGTCAGGCGATACGAGTTAAAACGTAACGACTTTATCCGCCCATTCCACTACTTTGATGCAGTCAATCATGGTGGCAAGGGGACACGCATCCGTCCCTTCCATGCTCCGTGACTTCAGGCAGGTGCCGCACGCTAATATCTCTCCTCCGGCCTCCACGAAGGCGCGAAGCTGCCCGGCAACGTCGAACTTGGGATGCGTCAGAACCTCGCATTCCACCGCTTCCCCCATCAGGAATACCTTGACTTCATGTCCCTGTTTCTTAGCCGTTACCGCAAAGCGAAAAGCGTTCCATGCTTTTTCGTATTCCTTTGTTTCAAGAATGATGCCTAATTTCATTTTGCCTCCTTTGCGCGTTCAGTCCGCTATCCTGTTTATCAGCGCGAGCAGCGCCAGTTCATAGCTATAGAACCCGAAGCCCGCGATTTGCCCGATGCAGCCCGGTGCGGTAACGGACTTGTGCCGGAATTCCTCCCGGCCCGCGATGTGCGAAAGGTGCACCTCCACCGCGGGCACGGACACAGCTTTGAGCGCGTCCAGGACAGCCACGCTGTAGTGCGTGTAGGCCGCGGGGTTAATTATGATGCCGTCGTACTCCCCAGCCGCGGACTGGATCTTGCCTACGATCTCGCCCTCGATGTTGGACTGGTACGCATCCACCGTGACGCCGTGCTTCTGCGCGAACGCGTCCAGCGTGTCCAGCAGCGCGGCGTAGTCCTGTTTGCCGTAAACGTCCGGCTCACGCATGCCCAGCATGTTGATGTTAGGGCCATTGATGACCAGCAGCTTCATTTCCGGTATTCCTCCAGCTTCTTGATGATGGTATCGACGCACGCTTCCAGCTCCGCGTCGTTTCTGACGATGATGTCCGCGCCGCCTTCGTACAGCGCGCGGCGCTTTTCATATAACCCAATGAGCGCTTCCCGCCCGCGAGCGAGCAGGGGCCGGTGCGCGGTTTCGGTGTCGCGCAGCAGCAGCTCCAACGACCGGTCGATGTATACGGTTATGCCGGAGGCTTTCAGCACGCGCATCGCGGCCTTTGTCTGTACGATGCCGCCGCCCGTGGAGATCACGGTATTCGCGCGGCGCGCGGCGTACTGTGCGGCGGTAAGCTCCATCTGCCGGAAAGCCGCCTCGCCCTGACTGGCGAAGATGTCCTTGATGATACCGTGCTGCTCCTCGATAAGCGCGTCGGTATCAATGAAGCCCATGCCGAGCCTTTCCGCCAGCCGTTGCCCGATGGCAGATTTGCCGCTGCCCGGCATGCCGATGAGCGCGATGTCGGTGCGCATTCGCGATGCCATACGCAAAAGGATGGTTTCGCACGCGGCCTCGTCAAAGCGCGTTCCCGTCCAGATCTCCTCCGCCTTGATTGCCTGCGCAACCAGCATGGGCAGGCCGCCCGCGCAGCGCACGTCCAATGCCGCGGCCCGCTGCAGCAGCAGCGTTTCGGGCGGGTTGTAGACGATATCCACCACTGCGCCGCAGCGCGATATCACGTCTTCCTTAACCGGGCAGCCGTCAAAGTCGGGCTGCATTCCGGCAGGCGTGGTGTTGATGAGCACACCGATGGTTTCCATGACGTCCAACGCATCATAGCCTACGGCAGATAACGCCGGGTCGGAGGTTTGCGGGTCTCGGCTGACGACCGTGACGCTGGCCGCGCCGCTGTCCTTTGCCAGGGCATAGGCACATCGGGCCGCGCCACCGCTGCCGAGGATGGCGACGGTCTGCCCGGAGAGCGGAATGCCACCGCGTTTCAGCAGCCATTGCAGGCCGAAGTAGTCCGTGTTGTGCCCGGTCATGCGTCCGTCCACAAATCGGATGGTGTTGACCGCGCCGATTGCCGCCGCCTCAGGCGATATCTCATCCAACAACGGAATCACGGCCTTCTTGTGCGGGATCGTCACGTTGACGCCCGCATAGCCCTGTGCCTGCAGCTGCGCCAGCAGCGCCGGAAGCCCTGCCGCGTCCGTCTCGTGCAGGCCGTAGCGGATGTCCTGCCCCGTGAGCCGCCCGTAGGTTTCGTGGATATCCGGCGAGACGCTGTGGCCCAGTTTTCCGCCGATCAAACCGGCCTTAACCGCACCCACAGGCTATACCGTCTGGCGCGGGTACGAGCCCAGCCAGTTAAGCTCCGTTGTGGCGTTGCGCGCGGCTTCCAGCACCGCCGCCACGTTTTTATCCTCTGCGCTGCCCTCGAAGTCGAGGTGAAACAGATACTCGAACGGGCGGTCCCGCAGCGGGCGCGATTCCAGCTTCAGCACGTTGACTCCCGCTTCCGAGAACAGGCGCAGCACCTCGTTTAAGGAGCCGGGCTTATGCTCCACCTTGAAGATGATGCTCGTCTTGTCGCACGCAGGCGTGAGGCGCGGCTGGCGCTCCACCACCACAAAGCGTGTGCGGTTGCCGTTGCTGTTCTGGATACCTTCCTCCAGCACGATGAGGCCATAGAGCGGCGCGGCCTGTGCGGAGGCGATGCACGCAACCGCAGGGTCGGCCAGCTCCGCCACCTTCATGGCGGCCTGCGAGGTGCTGAGTGCCGGGATAGCCCGCATGGCCGGATGCTCCGAGAGGTAGCGGCTGCACTGCGAGATGGGTTCGGGGTGCGTATAGACCTCGCGCACGCCCTCTACCGTGGCCCCCGGGATGCCGAGCAAACTCTGGGTGACGGTGAGCAGGCGTTCCGCGACGATGTAAAAGCCGTATTTGGCGAGCAGGTCCGCCACCGCCGTGATGCTGCCCGTGTCGGTGTTTTCGGCGGGCAGGATGGCGCGGGCGATCTCGCCCTGCTGCAGCGCAACGAACATGGCCTCGAAGGTGTCAAAGCCGCGCAGACCCTCCGCGCCGAACGCCGCAAGCGCCGCGAGGTGTGAGAACGAACCGGGCAGACCGAGGAAGCCCGTCTCCCCTTCCGTATCCTCCGCCGCCGGGGCGGGCACGATGCGCTCATGCTGGCGCTGCTTGCTGATGTCCATCAGCGCGCGATAGAAGCGCCGCAGGGCCTCCGCGTTGGCCGGGTCGGACAGCCGCTGCACCGCACGGGCGATCACGGCGTCCTCGCGGGCCGCGTCGAACACCGGCATACCGTAGCGCTGTTTCACCTGCGCGACCTCCGACGACACCGCCATGCGCGCCTCGAACAGCGGCACAAGCTGCTCGTCAACCTCGTTAATGCGCTGCCGCAGCGGCGCTAAATCCTCGTTATACCCCATTCACATGTTCCTTTCCAGTATCAGATCAATCATTGCGATGCACGCCGCCGCCTCGATGGCTGCTGAGGCGCGCGGCACGATGCAGGCGTCGTGGCGGCCCCGCACCGCGATCGTTTCGGGTTCCATCGTCTCAAGGTTCACCGTCTGCTGCGGCAGGGAGATGGAAGCCGTGGGCTTGACGGCAACTTCGAACACGACCGGCATGCCTGTGGTGATGCCGCCGATCACTCCGCCGTTGTGGTTGGTCTCGGTAACGATCTTGCCGTCCCGCATCGCGTAGGCGTCGTTGGCCTCGCTGCCGCGCAGCCCCGCGAAGCCGAAGCCCTCTCCGAACGATACGGCTTTGACCGCAGGCACCGCGAACAGAATGGACGCGAGCGCGCTTTCCACCGTATCCATCATAGGGCTGCCCGCGCCTGTCGGCACGCCAACCAGCGCACACTCCACGATGCCGCCCACCGAATCGCCGCAGGAGGCCGCGTCCACCACGGCCTGCTCTATGGGCGCACCCTTGCTCTCGTCGATCACCGGCAGGCGCTGAGCCTTAAGCCGTTCCGCCAGTTCGCGCGGAATATCTGTCTTATCAAACGGCGTATCCTCTACGTCAGCGATGCGGCGAACGTGCGTGGCGGCATAGATGCCCCGCGTCTCCAGCAGCTGTGCCGCGACCGCGCCCGCAAACACGAGCGGAGCGGTGAGCCGTCCGGAGAAATGCCCGCCGCCGCGCGGGTCGTTATGTCCGCCGTAGCGTACGAAGCCGGAATAGTCCGCATGGCCGGGGCGGTTGGGACGCCCCGCATAGTCCTCGGAGTGCTGCTGTTGGTTGCGGAACAGCACGGTCAGCGGCGTTCCCGTGGCAAAGCCGTCGAAGTAGCCGGAGACCACCTCGAAATCGTCCGCCTCCTTGCGCGGTGTGGACCACGCCTCTCCGCCCGCCTGCCGACGGGCCAGAAACGCCCGCACCTTGCCGAAGTCAATCACGGTGCCCGCCGGGACGCCATGCATCGTCACACCGATCATGGCTCCGTGCGATTCACCGAATATGTCCACGATGAAACGCTTTCCCCATACGCTGCTCATTCCACTTTCCCTCCCAGGTCTGCAAAGTCTTTAAAGAATTTCGGATAGGATTTTTCCACGCAGTGCGCGCCGCGGATGGTAACGCCCTGTTTGGACGCCGCCCCCGCAACCGCGAACGCCATGGCGATGCGGTGATCCCCAAAGCTGTCGATCTCGCCGCCGGTCATTGTACCGCCGTGGATGACGAGGCCGTCCGGCTCTTCCTCCGCGCGGATACCCAGCGCAAGCAGGTTCTGCGCCAACGCGTGCAAGCGGTCGCTCTCCTTGATACGCAGCCGCGCCGCGCCCGTAATGTGCGTCGTCCCTTCGGCGAACGCCGCGGCGATGGCCAGCGGCGGCACGAGGTCCGGACATTGCGATACATCAATTTCGACGCCGTGCAGTTTGGATGGTGCGGAAACGTACTCGTCGCCTTCCCATGAGAGATCAGCGCCCATACGCATCAGCAGCTCCGCAATTACGCTGTCTGGCTGAAGCGAATTTCCGTCAAAGCCCGCTACGCGCACGCCGCCCGATATCGCGCCCACCACAAGGAAGAACGCGGCCTGCGACCAGTCACCCTCAACTGCGATACGCTGCGGCTTATACGCCTGATTGCCGCGCACGGTGAAGGTGTCTCTCTCGGCCTGTACCCCCACCCCAAAGCGGCTTAGCATATCGATAGTGAGATCGACGTATCCGCGCGACTCGAAGCCGCCGATGACTTCCACGGTGGAATCGCCGGAGAGCAGCGGCAGCGCGTACAGCAGGCCCGTTACATACTGCGAGCTCACGCGTCCGTCCACCTGGAAGTGCCCGGAATGCAGGCTGCCCGTCACGGCCATCGGCAGATTATAGCCATAGGGACGCGTATAGCGGATGCCCTGTTCATCGAATATCTGCAGGTATGCGTCCAGTGGGCGCTGCGGCAGCCGACCGTGCCCCGTAAAGATGCGCTCGCCGTCCTTTGCGCACGCGACCGGGATCAGGAAACGTAGCGTAGAGCCGGATTCGGCGCAGTCCAAAGTTGCGCTTGGCGTGGGGTTCAGTCCGCCGCGGATGGTCACCGTGTTGTAGCGTCCGTCCGGCGCGATATCCGCCGTGCTGCCGAGCGTATTGCACGCAGCCAACGTTGCGGATATATCATTGGATAGATCGACGTTCTCAATCACGCTTTCGCCCTTGGCCAACGTTGCCGCGAGTATCGCGCGGTGTGCGGCGCTCTTGGAGGGCGGTATCCTCACCGTGCCGGAGAGTTTCCCCGGCATAATCCGTACATCCATTTTTCCAAATCCTTTGTTTTATTGCCTCATCAAGGGTGCAAAACCCCGGCCTTTTGTCATGCTGAGGAGCATCGAGACGACTACGTAGTGGACCAGCATCTCCTCAAAGCTAGCCGATTCTGGATCCTTCGCTTCGCTCAGGATGACGACGGGGCGTACTACCTGCAAAATCACTTTCCATATCGCGTTTGTCGCATACCCCATTTATGTCATGCTGAGGAGCATCACGACGAAGCATCTTTTCCATGCCAGTCAAATCATGATCCTTCGCTGCACTCAGGATGACACGACGGGGTGTTCCTTTTATCGTGCCGTCATACTGCCTACAGGTAGCTTTCCATCTCCTGCAGGTCGATGCGGTGCAAAAAGGCTTCCCCCGGCTCCGCGATCAACACGAGGTTGAGCTTGGAAGCGAGGTTCTTCTTGTCCACGGCGATACCATGCAGCAGCTCGTCCGCATCGTATCCGCTGATGTCGTACGGCAGGCCATACTTTTGCAGTACCGCCACGACGCGCTCCGCCGTGCCTTCCTGCGTGAGTCCCATGCGTTCGCCCGCACGCGTGATGGCCGCCATACCCAACGCCACCGCCCGCCCGTGGGACATGGGGAGGCCGCGCCATGCACAGTACTTCTCAATGCTGTGCCCGATGGTGTGGCCGAAATTCAAGACCATGCGCTCGCCCGTGTCGCGCTCGTCCGCCTCCACCACACTGCGCTTGATGTCCACGCAACGCGATACCAGCTCAATCAGCTCCGGTGAGGACGAGGTGACGACGCTGCCGCACTCCAGCCGTTCAAACATGTCCGCATCGCGGATCAGCGCAGCCTTGATAAGCTCCGCCATGCCCTCCGAAAACACTTCATCGGGCAGTGTGGCCAGCGTTTTGGTGTCGGCGCAGACCAGAGAAGGCTGGTAAAACGCGCCCGCGAGGTTTTTGCCCTCCGGCAGGTTCACCGCCGTTTTGCCGCCCACGGCGCTGTCAATCTGCGCAAGCAGCGTGGTCGGCACCTGCACCACGGGTACGCCCCGCAAATACACCGCCGCCGCGAAGCCCGTGAGGTCCCCCACAACGCCGCCGCCCAACGCCACGATCACATCGGAGCGCGTGAAGCTGTGCTGCGCGAGGTCGCTCAGCAGCTGAGCCAACGTACCCATGCTCTTGGAGGTCTCGCCCGGTGCGACGGTGAACAGTCGGTAGTCCGCGCCCACGGCCAGCAGACCCTCCGCCAGCTCCGTCGCATACAGCGGCGCGACGTGCTCATCCGTCACCACCGCAAACCGGCTGTGCGGGAAACGCTCGCGCAGTTGGGCGGGCAGCTCGCTCAGCAGCCCCGCGCCCACCTGCACCGTATATCGGCCTCCCGCGGTCCGTATCAAAATCTCGTTCATGCTTTGCCCCCTTTGCCGGACATCTTTTCCAGCAGCTTTTGCAGCGCCGCCTTGTCGCGGGCCTCCACGGCCTCGCAAAGCAGCTCCAGCTCGCGCTGGCAGCGGCGGATGCTGTCCACCACATATTCTGCGTTGTCGGTCAATAGTCCTGCCCAAAGGGTCGCGTTGATATCGGCCACGCGCGTGACCGACTGATAGCTGCCGCCCGCGTACTTCTCATAAGGCGCAGCAGCGGCTCGCACGGCCAACGCCGCGGCGTGCGGCAAATGGCTGACCCGCGCAATGATCTCATCGTGGCGGTCAGCGGTGAGCGAAGGCATCACCGCAAAGCCCATCGCATCCCTCAGCACCACAGCCCACGCGAGCGCCGCGTTGCCCGTCCGCGCGGTGGGTGTAATGATGAGCGGCGCGCCCTTGAACAGCTTGGCATCGGAATTTGTGTAACCAGACTTCTCGCTTCCCGCCATGGGATGCAGGCAGAGCAGCTCGTGCCGCGGGGCAAGCAGGGGTAAAACCGACGCTATCACGCCTGATTTCAGCCCGCTCATTTCCGCGAATACGCCGCCCTCCCGAAGGTACGGCTTCACCTGTCCGTACAGTGCCGCGACATGCTCCGGCGGCAGACAGCATACCACCATGTCATACTCGCCCTTCTGCGGCGCGGCATACCCGGCGCGGATTACGCCTTCCTTTTTAGCCTGCGCGAGCGGATGCAGGTCTGCATCAAGCGCGTCGATGTGGGTAAACCCCGCGGCACGCAGCGCCTTGGCAGCCGAGCCGCCGATTAGCCCCAGCCCCGCGATCAGTATATTCCCGCTTCTAAAGCCACTGCCGTCCATGTCAAACGCTCCGGCCCATCAGCGTCGCCGCGCCGGCGAGCTTGACCATCAGCTCGCTGAACTTTTCGGGCATAAGCGACTGTTTGCCGTCGGAGAGCGCTTCGGCAGGGTTGTCGTGCACCTCCACCATCACGCCGTCCGCGCCCGCGCACACCGCCGCCATGGCAAGCGGTTCCACCGCCCACCACAGCCCGGCCGCGTGGCTCGGGTCCACGATGACCGGCAGGTGGCTCTGACGTTTGACTACCGGCACAGCCGAGATGTCGAGCGTGTTGCGCGTGGCAGTCTCGAAGGTGCGGATGCCGCGCTCGCACAGCGCCACGTTCGGATTGCCGCCCGCCGCGATGTATTCCGCGCTCATCAGCCATTCCTCGATGGTCGCGGATAGGCCGCGCTTTAACAGCACCGGCTTCTTCGTCTTGCCCAGCTCCTTCAGCAGCGCGAAGTTCTGCATGTTGCGCGCGCCCACCTGGATCACGTCCACCATGTCAACGTACGTTTCGATGTCGCTGATGCTGATGATCTCGGTTACGATGGGCAGTCCGGTCTCCTGCTTCGCGGTATTGAGGAAGTCCAACCCCTCGCGCCCAAGGCCCTGAAAGCGGTATGGACTGGTGCGCGGCTTGTACGCGCCGCCGCGCAGGAAGTTCGCACCCGAGGCCTTCACCTGCTTCGCCACGGATACGATCTGCTCTTCGCTCTCCACCGAGCACGGCCCGGCGATGACCGCGAGCCGGTTGCCGCCGATCGAAAATCCCTCACCCTCGACCACCGTATCGTCCGGGTGAAACGCGCGGTTCACCTTCTTATAAGGCTCCTGCACACGCATCACCTTCCTGACTGCCTCGTGCTCCGAGATGGGTTCCATGTCGAGCGCCGACGTGTCTCCGATGAGGCCCAGTATGGTGTAATTGACGCCATCCATCCGCTGGACCTCGAGCGAATAGTCCCGTTCCAGCGAGCCCACGAGCTCCGCAACCTTTTGCCGGTCCGCGCCCGGCTTTAAAATGATGATCATCGTTTCCCCTCCGCTGTTTCTTAAAATTCAATCCTGTAATCAAAAAGGGAGCCCGGCTTGAGCTCCCTTTGATTGCTATGTTTCCCATTAATGCAGCTCTCTACGCCGTTTTCCGCCGATATTCGTTTAACGTGAAATATCCGAAGCTATAATAGCTCCGGCTGCTAAACGAGAAATAACGATTTACGGACAAACCTGCGTTCATGCGCATCTCCTTGGGGTTTGCATCATTATATGCGCTGGGCGGTCTTTTCGTCAAGTAAAAATATGATCAATCGACGTTTTCTACCTGCAACATGATGCGCGATTCTGCCTACTTTCTCAACAGCAGTCGGCTGTTCATCGCGTCGTCCTCGGCACGGAACAGGATGAAGCGGCGCTTGATATCGTCGATGAAGCGAGGCCATTCCTCCGGGTCAATAAAGGGATTGTTCTCCTCGCCCGCCTCGCGGCGCTGCTGCTTTTCAAACGTAAAGTTCGCGCCGGGATGGTTGCCAAGCATCACGTCCACCCGCTCGGCGCGCAACTTTTCGAGCGCGTCCATGAACTGGCTGCGCAGATAGAGCGGCGTGCCAAAGTCCGCAAAGTAGTCGTGGCAAAGCGTGTTGAAGCCCGCGCCGCCGATCAGGCCGCAGGTGAGCTTTTTGCCATCCTCCTCCGTGTCAAAGAAGTATGACATAGCGCCTTGCGTGTGTCCGGGCGTAGCCATTGCGCGCACGCATGTGTTGCCTAAGTGGATGGCCTCGCTGTCGTGCAGCCTCACGCTGGGCGTAAAAAAGCCGGGATCGTCCTCCATGGCCATCAGCCGCTCGGGATGCGCTTCCACGCTGGCCGCATCCGTTTCGCTGATGAAGGTTCTGCAGCCGAACATGGACATGAGCGCGGGCGTGCAGCCCACATGGTCGGCATGGGCGTGCGTATGCAGGATATAGCGGATATCGGCGGGATTGAAGCCCGCCTCCCAGATGGACTGAATCAGCAGCGGCAACTGGCGTGCAAATGGCGTGTCGATGAGCAAAAGTCCGTCCCCCGTGTCTACGAGGTGGCTGCTGCACACCTTGTTGCCCACGTAATATACGCTGCCTGCGATACGAAAAGGCCTTACCCGGTGAAGGTAAGGAGTGCTGCGGATGATGTCGGTTTCGAGCGGCGCCGCCAGCGCCTCATATTTACGCATGCCTCTCTCCTGTCAGCCGCGCCTGTGCGGCAGCGGCAGGGTATCGGCGCCGCCCGTGCGGGTAGATTACCCCGCCGTTTCGTTGGACAGCACCTCTATCACTTCGCCCTGTGCGGGCGGTGCAAACGTCTCCTCGGGCAGAACGACACAGGTGACCGTATTGCCCACGCAGAGCTCGGTTTCAACGCCTTCCGCCCAGCGCGTGTCTTCGGTGAACCGCAGCATGTAGTCGCCGCCGTCCTGCGTCAAACTGATGAGAACCAGATCACCGTTTACCTCTTTGACGACGCCCGTAGCCTCCTGACGGTCCTCCAGATTCACGGACGCGTCACCCGACACGCCGGAGTCCGGCCTTGCGGGCACGCCTGCCGGTGAGTCTGCGGGGGCGGGCAATATGATGCCGGAAGCATCCGTACCGCTTCCTGCGCCAGCGGAACACGCCGTGAGCAGAACCATCGCCAACGCCCATACTATCGCAGCAATCAATAATCTTTTCATGTCATACCTCCATGTTTTCGGTACTTAGACGCATGAAAAGAGCATTTGTTCCCGCTTATATAGCCGGGTTTCAGCTTTGCGTATCGTTTTTGATATAGGCGCGCGTGATCGATATATCGGAATGACCCAGAATGTCCTTCAAGCCATGAATATCGTTGACGGAGTCCATATACCGGTGGGCAAAGCTGCGACGGATCGTCTCGAGCGTGATGCCCCCGATCCCCACAGCGTCTGCGTATTTCTTCAGCGTTTTCCATACGCCCTGGCGCGTGATGTGCCTCCCGTAAACATTCAGGAACAGAATATCTTCTTCCGTACTGACCGCTTCACGCAACGCAAGATATGCGTTCAGGCTGCGGCAGGTGTCCTCGTCCAGCGTCAGCACGACCTCTTCGTCGTGCCGGCTGACAACCAGGCTTTTCTCCGGCATTCTCAAATCCTCCACGCGAAGGGAGATCAGCTCGGACACCTTGATGCCGGTCGAATAGATCAGCGCGAACATAGCCTTGTCCCGCACGCCGCCCACACTGCGGACATCCGGCGCTTCCAGCAGGCGGACTGCCTGTTCATCCGTCAGCGCCTTGGTTTTGGAGGAAGTGCTTTGACTGATATGCAGCCCTGCCGCCGGGTTCCGGGAGACTTGTCCCACACCGCAAAGATAATCGAAAAGCCGCTTGATGGAGGCAATCTTACGCTGCATGCTTACCGGCGCGAGCCCGCGCTCGGCCATATACTCGCAATACCGCCTGACTTCCTTTTCCGTTACACGGCTGATGTCTTCAATACCCTCCTTAAGAAGGTAATCGCAGAACTGTTCCGTATCGCGCATATACGAGTCGATTGAGGCAGCCCGCAGGCTGCGGTTGTTCAGGTATTCCCTGAATTCATCCATGTTTACCATTTGTTCCTCATTCGTTAAATCAGCATCATCAGCGCTGGCGTCAGCAGCGTCTCAAGCGCCACACCCACCAGCGCGATCAGATAAGCTTTCAGTATCCGGATCAGGTTTGGCCTTGCAGCCATTATCTTGTCATGCGCAGTAGCGGGTATCCGCCTGCACTTGATCGTTGTAATTGAATGATTGAAGGCAACCACCGCCGCCCGGCATATACAGGGCAGCAGCACGACGTTCGGCAGAAACGTACAGACGATGATCGCGAGTATGCCGCCGCCGCCGATATTCAGCGCCAGCACGCCGACGGTGAAACCCACGCAGAAACCCTTCACGGTCATGACCACAGGGATCAGCAGCACGCCCAGCATCGACATGGAAACCAAGGCTATTATCGCAAATGTTGCCGTATTTTGCAAGAAAGAATTAATAAATATGCTAAAATAATCTATGGAATTATATTTAATAGTTACAAAGAGCAGGTTGATATAATCTGAAAGTTCCTTTTGCGCACCGCCGGTGAGATTGTGTACGGAAAATGAGCCCGCGGCAATACCCACCATCATAAAAAAGATAAGCAAAAGATACTGAACCTTATTGTCCATCACGTCGAACCATATTCCCCTTTTCACGTTGCTGATCAAAATACCCGCCTCCGGCAACCCATTCACAGCATAAATATGCCGTGCGTGAAGCGCGTATGCTTGGCTTTGAGGCAGGCGGGCATACCAAAACAAGCGTGCGATACATATTGTCACGTGCGAAGGCTTTAGTCTACGTATTTAAGTTCGGTGTTGAGCTTGTCCGCCAGCATGGCAATAAATTCGCCGTTGGTAGGCTTGCCCTTGTTGTCATGAATGGTGTAGCCGAAGAAGTCCTCCAGCACGCGGATATCGCCGCGGTTCCACGCCGACTCGATGGCATGGCGCATGGCGCGCTCCACGCGCTGCGGTGTGGAATTGTACTTCTCCGCAACAGAGGCATACAGGCCGGTCGTCAGGTGGCTCATCATGTCAAAGTCGTTATGTACCAGCAGAATGGCGTCCCGCAGGTAGTAGTAGCCTTTGACATTGGCGGTGATGCCCACTTTTTTGATGTGCTGCGTAATGATCTCAGACGGGTCCGCAGTGTACGGCAGGCGCTGCATATCGCTCCGGAACTCCATCAGCTCGAGGATACGTTTTTTGAACACGTCCTTATCGAACGGCTTCAAAAAAATGTAGTCTACGCCAAAGCTTTCAGCCTTTTTCAGGATGAAGTCCAGCGCCACGGCAGAGGTCATCACGATGCGTGTCCCTGCGCTGTAGCCCGCTCGGACAAGCTCCTCAAGCACCGCAAACCCGTCGAGTGCCGGCATGATGAGGTCCACGATGAACAGGTCCGGCTTGAACCGCTGTACCAGTTCCACCGCTTCCCGGCCGTCGAACGCGTACTCGGTTACGCTGAATCGGCCGGTTTCCGTCAGATAGTCGGATACCATTCGCAGATAATCACGGTTGTTGTCAGCAAGGATAGCGGTAAATTTGGATTTCACTTGATCTTTTTCCATAGCTGTAAATTCCTTGTCTTGACATGGTCAAAATTAGTTTGGGTGATCTTGACAGGTCAAATTATTATCATATCTGTGATATTATTATCAATTCTACATTGCGGGTGAAAACCCCTTTTCTGGTATTTATTAAAAACAAAAGAATTTAAAATTCGACAAGCCGCTACGGAATTTGGTCAAGCATCCAGTCGGCATAGAGCCCGTAACCCTTGGTCGGGTTGTTGACGAACACATGCGTGACCGCACCCACAAGCTTGCCGTTCTGCAGGATGGGGCTGCCGCTCATGCCCTGCACGATGCCGCCGGTGAGCGCCAGCAGATCGGGGTCCGTCACGCGCAGAACGATGCCCTTCTGATCCGCGGAAGCCTGCGGCGTCAGCTTAATGATCTCGCAGTCGAACTCCTTGACGCCTTCGCTGTCCACCGTGGCAAGTATCGTCGCGGGCCCGAGCTGCACCTCGTCACGGCTGGCTACCGGGATGGGGTCGGAAAAGGCCGACATATCCACAGTATCATAGATGGGGCCGTAGATACCGAACTCGGTGTTCTTATCGATGTGGCCCATGGTGCCCGAAGCGCTGGAGAAATAGCCTTTGATCTCGCCCGGCGAGCCGCTTTCGCCCTTGTTGACCTGTATAACCTCTGAAAAATAGATTTCGCCCTCGCGCACGGTTAAAATGCTGCCCGTGTCGATATCCGTGATGGCATGGCCGAGCCCGGCAAACCATTTCTGGCCCGGCATGATGAACGTGAGCGTGCCCACGCCCGCAGTGCTGTCGCGCACCCACAGGCCAAGGCGCTTCTTGCCGTCGGAATAGTCTACGACAGGCGTCACCTTGAGGTCCATCTCGCGTCCGTCGCGCTCCACCACGACGTCAAGTTCCCCGTCATTTTGCTGTATGAGCTTCGCCACATGGTCGGCATCCTCGACTTCCGTGCCGTTGATGGACAGGATTATGTCGCCCGGCAGCATACCCGCGGTGCGCGCCGGATTGACGATCTCACCGCTCTCCAACTGGATGCCCGTGATGCCCACCACGAGCGCCCCTCTCGTATATAATGTAACGCCGATGCTCTGTCCGCCCGGAATGACCATCACGTCGTCGCTGACATTGACCTTGACGGTTTTGACCGGCAGGCCGAACAGCGACAGCGAGATCGTGGTCTCGCCGCTGTCCACCGACTCAATCGTCAGCGATCGCTCGCCGGTGGCTTCCTCCAGCGTCTCGCCCGACAGGCTCACTACGCCCGTGGACGCAACGTCCGCCTGCACCGGCAGACCGAGCGTGATGGTGCGCGACGTTCCCTTGCGCAGATAAATCTCGTTGGGCAGGCTGGAGAACTGCTGCACGGAAGGCAGCAGGTGTACGGCGCACAACACAACGACAAACAATATTCCTAATATTCTGACAGCTTTTTTCAAGAAAGCACCTCTTCGACAAACTCTGATGTTATTGTCGTTAGCAGCGCTTGGATTTATGCGATGTAATATTTAGCGGTTCAAATTGTGGATAAAAATCAGCGATTCGATGAATGAAACACGCCTGCGCGCTCCAGCATTTCCTGCGCGTGGGCCTGTGTAACGGCGGTGTCGCCGCCTGCGAGCCGCGCGATTTCGCGTACGCGCGCATCGGCTTCCAGCGCGATGAGATCGGTGTGCGTGGAAGTTTCATCGCTTTCTTTTGTGACCAAAAAATGCTTGTCCGCCATGGCGGCAATCTGCGGCAGGTGCGTCACGCAGATGACCTGGCGGCCTGTGGAAATCTGATACAGCTTCTCCGCCACGACCTGCGCCATGCGTCCGCTGATGCCTGTGTCAATCTCGTCAAAAATCATGGTCGGAATGCCGCCTCTGTCCGCGGCAATGTTCTTCAGCGCGAGCATGATGCGCGAAACCTCACCGCCCGAGGCGACCTTACGCAGCGGCTTTTGCGGTTCGCCGCGGTTGGCTGAAATGTAGAACTCCACCGTGTCAATGCCGTTTTTTGAAAAACTGCAGTTTTCTTCGTCTTCTGTCGGCGCGAACTGCACCGAAAACTCTGCCCCGGCCATGCCGAGGTCGTTCAATTGCTCCACTACGCGGCGCTCGAACACCTGCGCGGTCTCCCGCCGCAGGTTCGACAACCGCACTGATTTTTCATATAATACAGCGCGCAGCCGCGCAGCCTTATCCGTGAGCTCCTGCACGAGCGCTTCGCTGTCCTCAAGATCGGCCAGCTCCTGCTCCGCCTTTTTTATAAACGTGCCGGTGACGAGCGGGTCGCCGTATTTTCGGCTGAGCGTATGAATCAGTGCAAGGCGCTCCTCGGTCTCGTCCAACTCGCCCGGATCGAAGCTGCACCCGTCCGCCTCGCGCCGCACATCGTCGGAAAGCTCCTCCAGCGCATAATACGCTTCGTCCGCGCGCCCCGCCAGTGCTTCAAATTTTTCGTCCACATCGTCCAGGCTTTTCAGCCTGCTTGACACCTCACGCAGGGCAGCCAGCACGCTGTTCTTCTCGGATTCATAGAGCAGCTCGTGCGCACGCTCCAGAGCCTCAGCCAGCCGTTCGGCGGCATTCATGCGTTTCTTTTTGGCGAGCAGTTCCTCCTCCTCGCCCTCAATGACATTGGCCTGCTTCAGCTCCGCGATCTGGTACTTCAACACGTCGATGCGGCGCTCCCGGTCCGCGCCCGCAAGCAGCGACTTCAGCCGCGCCTGCACCGCGCTGTATTCACCGTAGGCAGCGGCCACTTCCGTTGCGGCCCCGCCGATACGCGAATCAAAGCCGTCCAGCATGGCCATATGATTTTTTTCACTTAAAAGGGATTGGTGTTCGTGCTGACCGTGGATGTCCACCAGCCGGTCGCTCACGGATTTCAAAAAGGCAAGCGTCACCAGCGCGCCGTTGACGCGGCACACGTTCTTGCCCGATGCACTCACCTCGCGCGACAATACCAGCTCGTCCTCCGGCTCGATCTCCTGCTCGGCAAGCAGTTCGCCCACGCTCTCCGCGCCGGTGAACCACGCCTCCACCACGGCTTTGTCCTCGCCCGTGCGGATCATCTCGCGGTCGGCGCGTTCGCCCAGCACCAGATTCACGGAGTCCACGATGATGGATTTGCCCGCGCCGGTTTCGCCCGAAAGCACGTTCATTCCTGCCGAGAGGCGCACCTCCATGGCAGGGATGAGCGCGATATTTTTGATGACCAGTCTGCTCAGCATATGTCCCTCGCGGCCCTACTTCTTGCTCCGCATCAGCTTGCCCAGTTCATCGACGACCTTCTTTTGCATGCCGTCCTGCTTCACCGCGATGAAGATGGTGTTGTCGCCCGCAAGCGAGCCAGCCACCTCGGGCATGTCCAGCTCGTCGATGGCTTCTGCCGCGGCATTGGCGGTGCCGGTCATGGTGCGCACCACAACCAGCGAAGCTGCCTGCTCCACCGATACCACGGTTTCGCGGAATACGCGTTTGAACACGTCAAGCTTGCCGAGCTGGCCTTTGCCTGCCACGGCATACTTGTAGCTCCCGTCCTCACCCTGAACCTTGACGAGCTTTAATTCCTTGATGTCGCGTGAGATCGTCGCCTGCGTCACCTCGACCCCCATGCTCCGGAGGATTTCGGAGAGCTGGTCCTGCGTTTCCACCGCATGATTCTCGATGATCTCCAATATCGTACTCTGTCTGCTCTGTTTCATGATGCCCTCCTGTTACCAATCCTCGCTCAAGAATTTGGATCTCAGCAGAGGATAGAAGTATCCTTCATGGAACCGTATAAAGCGTGCGATATGTTCCGACCGGCTCACGTGGACAGTCTCGCCCTTTTCCAGATGGCGCAGGAATACGCCGTCGCAGGACAGGATGACGCCGTCCTCAGAGTCGGTTTTAATCACGATAATATCATCCGGCGACACCACAAGCGAACGCGAATGCAGCGTATGCGGCGATACGGGCGTGGCCAGCATGCACTTCAGGCACGGGCTGACAATCGGCCCGCCCGCGGAGAGCGAGTACGCCGTGGAGCCGGTGGGCGTGGAAACCAGCATGCCGTCGCATGCCACATTGTCGGCGAGTCCGCCGTTGATTAACAGTTCAATATGGACCGTGCGTGAAATATCCTGCTTCATCACCGCGGCATCGTTGAGCACGTCGGCGAAGGTTACGACCTCGCTGCCGTTCATCACGGTGCAGCGCAGCATCATGCGCTCCTCCACATAGCCGTGCCCGGCCAGCAGCTCATCCGCCGCCTTTTCAATGCCGGAAAGCTCCACCTCGGTCAGAAAGCCAAGATGCCCTAAGTTGATGCCCAGCATGGGAACGCCGTGCTGGCACGCCTTGGCTGTGGCGCGCAGCAAAGTGCCGTCTCCGCCGAGCACAAATAAACAGTCGATGGTTGCGTAGTCGATGATATCGCTTTCGCCGTACGGCAGGCAGTCCGCGTCAAAGGTGACGGCCACGCCGCGCCCGCGCAGCAGCGTCGCGAGGCTCAGCGCGCCCGCGTAACCTAAGTCCTTGGTCTTATTGGAGAAAATGCCTGCTTTTCGTAATTTCATATTGACATCTATTATACTGAATGATGGATAATTATACAACACGATTTCGCAATAAACGCGTGTTTGGTAACATATTCCGATTTGGTCTGTCTGGCTCATTCATGTTTGCACCGGAACGGCACAGGGGCCGTTCTCTGCGAATTGCGGTGCCGGTCTGTTTTTATGGTTTCGGCTGCCGCCGGAACGGTCAAGACCGTTCCCTACGCAAGCTCGACGTGAGCCTGCTTTACAACTACGGCGGCGTCCGGTGCGGCGTCTTCCCCGCTATCCGCAAGGTATGCAAGGTATTCGATGTTGCCCTGCGGCCCTTTGATGGGGCTGAAATCAAGGCCACGCACGGAAAAGCCCATGTCCCGCGCGGCGGACAGCACGTTTTCGATCACTTCGATATGCGTATCCGCGTCACGCACCACGCCATGCTTGCCGACCTTGCCGCGCCCTGCCTCGAACTGCGGCTTGATGAGCGCCGCGATGGCATACGGCGGAGCCAGCACCCGCTTCAGCGCGGGCAGAATCAGCTTAAGCGATATGAACGAAACATCGATGCTTGCAAACGACGCGGGACGTTCGAACATTTCCGTTTCCAGATAGCGCGCATTGGTGCGCTCCATCACCTTCACCCGCTCGTCCTGCCGCAGCCGCCACGCAAGTTGACCATAGCCCACGTCCACGGCGTATACAAACGACGCGCCGCGCTGCAGCATGCAGTCCGTAAAACCGCCTGTGGACGCGCCCACGTCGATGCAAACCATGCCGCTAAGGTCGATATCAAAACTATCGATTGCTTTCTCGAGCTTGTGGCCGCCGCGGCTGACGAAGTCGTCTCCGCCGCGCACCGTGACCTGCTGCCCTTCCACAACCGTTTCGGCTGGCTTGGTGACAGTCATACCATCCACCGCGACCGCGCCTGCCATGATGAGCGCTCGCGCCTTCTCGCGGCTTTCCGCAAGCCCGTTTTCCGCCATGTATACATCGAGCCGTTTTTTCTCAGCCATTCTTTTTGCCTTCCGGCATGAAAAACATGAGCACGTAAGAAACGAAGCCCACGATCTGCTTGTTGTTATTGATGGCAATGGTTTTGCCGATGGCCTTGCCCGATATGGTGAGCGCCGCGATGACGCTGGGCACCGCGATTGAGATGGCGAAATCGTCCACGTGGCCCGCAAGCGCAATCTTCAATACGATCGCCGCGCCTGCCGCGCCTGACACGATGCCGCAGATATCCCCCACCACGTCGTTGCAGATGTTCGAAACGACGTCGGCGCTTTTCAGCAGGGTAAGCGCGCTTTTCGCGCGTTTAATCTTTTTGGACGCCATGGAGACGAACGGCGTGGGGTCGCAGGTGGCAAAGGCGATGCCGATGAGGTCGAACACGACGCCGAGCAGCATGATGAACAGCACGACAAAGCCCGCTGCGATCACCGACATCCTGTCCATCAGCAGCTCCGTTACGACGCTGATGCCCGCCGATACGATGAGTGAGATGATCAGTATCTTTGCGGGCCAGAACCGTATGTTCCGTTGTCTTCTGTTTTTACCCAAATGTTTCTCCGATTATAAAGCAGGCGGCCCTCCGAGGTCCCCGCAAAGCCAAAAGCTTTGTGGGGCGATTGGCCGCCCTTGTGTTTGCAATAAAAAACAGGTGGTGATACTCTGGATAAACCTTGCAGCTTAGGTCCAGTAGGATTTCCCTTCCGGACACTCCCCGTCGCCGAAGGAGCGGTTTCCCTTTAAGTCCTGAAACGCCCCGTCACCGGATGCGTGACTGGATTGCCGTTAAGACCACACTATAATCTCCAGAATACCTCGGAACGCACCTGCGCCCCTGTACAGTCTAGGAGTTTTCCTCGACAGCACCTTGCGGTTTCTATCCTCTTTTGCCACGCGGGTTTCTTGCGGCGATCGTCTCGTGCACTTGGCCAAGTGCTCTGAAACGTTGTTCCGCAATAACGCCCCGCCCGACTCAAGGCAGGCTACACTGTACACAGCTGTCGCCGCATAACAGGTTTCACCCCAAGTAGTAAACGATTCTGTTTCCCCTCGCCTACCTGCTTGGGTCTCCACGGAAGCGGGGTCCACGCCCGCATGCCATTGCGGATCGCCCCACGACCTTAACTTCCAGCATCAGCTCCCGACTGGGCGTCAGCAGCCAACACCAGAAACTTCATCGATGTGCCCTTTAGCGGATTTTTAGGCCCGCTTTCGAAACCGGGGTACCGACTAGAATACTGCACCACCGTTTGATGAGAGTATACCATAAATCCGTGTGATTTACAAATGGAACCGCAGGATTTTTAAAATATTTACAAATTATTCTTGATTCGGCGACTTGGTCGTCCGGGTATCAAGATGGAATTCTGCGAGAATCTTCTTTTGCAGTTCATCGCGTAGTTCCTTGTTTTCTTTTAAGTACTGGCGCGCGTTTTCGCGGCCCTGCGCGATGCGCGTTTCGCCGTAATAGAACCATGCGCCGGATTTTTTGATCAGTCCGAGGTCGGTCGCCATGGAAAGCACGCTGCTTTCCATCGATACGCCTTCGCCGTAAAAGAGGTCGAACTCGGCGGTTTTAAAAGGCGGAGCCACCTTATTCTTAGCCACTTTGATACGCGTGCGGTTGCCGACGATCTGGTCTCCGTTTTTCAAAGCTTCGATGCGGCGCACGTCGAGTCGCACCGACGCGTAGAATTTGAGCGCGCGTCCGCCCGGCGTGGTTTCCGGGTTGCCGAACATGACGCCCACTTTTTCGCGCAGCTGGTTGATGAAAACCGCGACGGTGTTGGATTTGCTGACGATGCCCGCGAGCTTCCGCAGCGCCTGCGACATCAGCCGGGCCTGCAGGCCCACGTGAGAAGCGCCCATTTCGCCGTCGATTTCGGCTTTGGGCACCAGTGCCGCCACGGAGTCGATGATGATAATGTCGATTGCGCCGCTGCGCACCAGCGCTTCGGTGATCTCCAGCGCCTGCTCGCCCGTGTCGGGCTGCGACACGTAGAGGTTGTCGGTGTCCACGCCGAGTTTCTTGGCATATGCCGGGTCGAGCGCGTGCTCCGCGTCCACGAAGGCCGCCGCGCCGCCGAGCTTCTGTGCCTCGGCAGCCATGTGCAGCGCCATGGTGGTTTTGCCGGAGGATTCCGGCCCGTAGATCTCGATGATACGTCCACGCGGCACGCCGCCTACGCCGAGCGCCACGTCGAGTTCCAGACAACCTGAGGGGATGACGGAAACCGGCACGCTCGCCGCGTCGCCCAGCTTCATGATGCTGCCCTTGCCAAACTGCTTCTCGATCTGTGTGAGCGCCATCTCCAGCGCTTTCTGTTTCTCCACCGACATATTTAACCTCTCCTATGTGATTTGCAATTCATTTTTTGGTTGTTTATTTGGAGGCTCTGCCTCCAAACCACCGCTCAAGGGGCTCGCCCCTTGAGAATCCCATTAGGAAAATGCCTTTCAGGCATTTTCCATAGATTAATAATCTTTAATCGGCCTTCGCAATTCCCTCATGTTATGTAGGGGCGGGTCTCTGTGCCCGCCCGGCTGCTGATGGTTTTATCGCAACCGCCTGTTTTAGCCGTCATCCTGAGCGTAGCGAAGGATCTTTTCAAGGTCCGGTAAAGATGCTTCGCTGCGCTCAGCATGACAAGGTGATATCTATTACTTGCTCATGCTACCATGCGCACTGTACGAAAAATGGGCTACATGAGTTCTTTGAGTACCGCGCGGTTTTTGATGAAGTAACCGGCGCACGAGATCACCGAGAGCACCGCCGCCGCAATCATCAGCACGTCGCCGCAGATGACGAATATGGATTCAATACCGATAAGCTCGAATACGCCGCCGCGCAGCAGCACGAACACCACGCCCACGATCTGCACGATGGTCTTGGCCTTGCCCCACGAATCCGCAGCCAGTACCTTGCCCTCCGCCGCGGCAATCATGCGCAGTGCGGATACCACGAACTCCCGCGCGACCATGATGATGACGAGGATCTCGTGCACCTTGTAGGCCGCGTGATCCCCGCTGCTGGCTGCAAAGAGGATCAGGGCGCTGCAGACGAGCAGCTTATCCGCCATGGGATCGATCAGCTTGCCGAAGGTCGTGACGATGTTGCGTTTACGGGCAATCGCGCCGTCAAACAGGTCCGTCAGCGACGCGCCCACGAAGATCAGGGCCGCCCAATAGCTCCACCATGGAATGGGAATGTAGAAGAATGCGATAAATACCGGGACGAGAAGGATACGCAGCAAAGTCAGCTTGTTCGGCAAATTCATTTCAGCTCTCCCAACAGGTCGTATTCATAGGCGTCCGTAATCAGCACATCATGGAAGCTGCCCGGCGTCAAGTCTTCTTTTGTAGATATGTAAGTCACTCCGTCCACCTGCGGTGCCTGCGACTGGCTGCGGGCAATGCAGATGCCCGTTTCCTCGTCGAGGCCGTCCACGATCACGCGGATGGTTTTGCCGATCTGCTCCTGGCAGCTGGCAAGCGAAATACCCTCCTGCAGGCCCATCAGCGCGTCGTAGCGCTCCTGCTTGATTTCGTCCGGCACCTGTCCGGGCAGTTCCGCCGCGGGCGTTCCCTCCTCCGGAGAATAGCGGAACACGCCGAGACGTTCAAACTTCAGTTCCTTCACACAGTCCATCATGATATCAAAATCGGCCTGTGTCTCGCCCGGGAAGCCTACGATGAGCGAGGTGCGCACCACGAAACCCGCGTCATGCAGCTTTTTCACGAGTTTGCGCGTGCCCTCGCAGGTTTGACGCCGGTTCATACGCTTCAGTACGCTGTCGCTGAAATGCTGCAGCGGCAGGTCGATATACCGACACACGTTTTTGTGCTTCAGCATGGTTTCGATCAGCTCGTCCGTTATGCCGTCAGGATAGCAGTACAGCACGCGCAGCCAGCCGTCCCCCATGATCGGCGCAGCCTTGTCGATGAGCTTTGCCAGCGACCGTCCGCCCAGGTCCTCGCCATAGCGCGTGGTGTCCTGCGCGATCAGAATGACTTCGCTCACGCCCGCGGCCCGCAAATCGGTGATCTCGGAGAGGATGCTCTCCATGGTGCGGCTTTTCAGTTCGCCGCGGATGATGGGGATAGCACAGTAGCTGCAATGGTTGGAGCAGCCATCCGACACACGCACATACGCAAGGTGCGAAGGCGTGGTCAGCACGCGCGGGCTGATATCCGGGTCAATGCGGTCGCAGCAGACATACTTTTTGCCGGTCAGCACGGACTGAACCGCGTCCAGCAAATTACTGTAGCCCGCCACGCCGAGGAACGCGTCCACCTCCGGCAGTTCCTCCGCCAGTTCCTTCGCATAGCGCTGCGCAAGGCAGCCCGTGACGATGAGCTTCGCGCCGTTTTCCTTATAGCTCGCCATCTCAAGGATAGTGTCAATCGATTCCTGTTTGGCCTCGTGAATGAAGCCGCACGTGTTGACGATGATGACGTCCGCTTCCTGCGGCTCGTCCACAATGGCGGCGTTGCTGCCCGAGAGCAGCCCCAGCATATGCTCCGTATCGATGCGGTTCTTGGCGCAGCCCAATGATACGATGTGAATCAGTACGTTATCCATTCGGCTCCTCCTCCGCTTCCCCGAACATTTCATTATACGTCTCGCGCGTGATGAGCACCTGCCGCGCCTTGCTGCCCTCGAAGGGGCTGACGATGCGGCGCTGTTCCATCAGGTCGATCAGATGGCCCGCGCGGGAATAGCCGACGCGCAGCCGCCGCTGCAGCATTGAGATGGACGCTTGTCCGTATTCCAGCACGACCTCCACCGCGCGCGGGAGCAGCGGGTCCATATCCTCGTCCGGCTCCGCTTCCTCGGCTGTCGCGTTGAGGGTGTTCAAAAACTCCTCGTCGAACGCCGCCTCGTTGCCGCTCGACACATAGGCGGTCAGGTTCTCGACGTCCGCGTCCGACACGTAGCAGCCCTGCAGACGTACCGGCTTGGGCGCGCCCGACGGGTGGTACAGCATATCGCCGTTGCGCAGCAGCTTCTCCGCGCCGTTCTGGTCGAGGATCGTGCGCGAGTCCACGCCAGAGTTAACCTTGAACGCGATGCGCGAGCTGATGTTGGCCTTGATGACGCCCGTGATGACGTTGACCGACGGGCGCTGCGTGGCGACCACCAAGTGGATGCCCGCCGCGCGTCCGAGCTGCGCGATGCGGCAGATGGAGTCTTCCACCTCCCTCGGGGATGACATCATCAGTTCCGCCAATTCGTCGATGACCACCACGACATGCGGCAGCGGTGTTTCTTCCGGACCGAGCAGCTGGTTGAAACGCGTGATTTCCCGCGCGCCGCATTCCGCGAACCGTTTGTAGCGCAGGTTCATCTCGCTGACCGCGCCTGCGAGTGCGCTTGCCGCTTTCTTGGGGTCCGTCACGACCGGCGCGTACAGGTGCGGGATGTTTTTGAACACCGACAGCTCCACGACCTTGGGGTCGATCAGCACCAGCTTCACCTCATCCGGCGAAGCCTTGTACAGCAGACTCGCAAGCATGGCGTTGATGCACACGCTCTTGCCGCTGCCTGTCTCGCCCGCGATCAGGATGTGCGGCATCTTGGCGATATCCACGTAATAATTCTTGCCCAAAATGTCTTTGCCCAACGCAAACGTTAAGGGCGAAGGCATCTTTTTGAATTCCTCGGTTTCCAGCAGCGCGCGCAAGTGCACAAACGTCACATCCGAGTTGGGCACTTCGATGCCCACCGCTGCCTTGCCGGGGATCGGCGCTTCGATCTTCACGGTCTTAGCGGCAAGGTTCATGGCGATATCGTTCTCCAGCTCCTTGATGCGCTTCACGCGCACACCCGGAGCGGGCCGCAGTTCGTATCTCGTCACCGCCGGGCCGCGCACGGTATGCACCACCTGCGCGTCCACGCCGAAGTTGGTCAGTGTTTCCTCGATGAGCATTGCGGTACGGTGCTGTTCCTCCGCGCCCACGTTCTTGCTCTGTTCCACGCCTTTGGTCAGCAGGTTAAACGGCGGCTTGCGGTACGTGCCGGTGGTATGCCGCCGCACGGGCTGTACGCGCGTTTCCTCGGCCTGCTTTGCCGCGGCCTGCTCCGCCTCGGGTGGCAGGATATCCGAAGACTCGTCCGCGATGCTCGGCACATACTTTGCCGTTTCCTTCGCCGGTTCCTCGATTGAAAAACCGCCGCGGCTCTCCGGAGCGGAAGGCGGGTTGTACGCCGGGGCCGGCGGAGTGTAAACAGGTGCGGTTTCGCCGGGCATGGAGAGCCCCCGTGCGGTGTATTGTTCGTCGTCAAAGTAGGAAGGCATGGGCTTCTTTTTGCGGAAGCTTTCCCGTGTGGGGATCTCCGGCTCGCGCTGCCTTTCGGGCTCACGCCGCCGTTCGTCCGGTTCCTCTTCCCGCAGGTTTTCGATATACAACCGCCGCCGCTCCTCCGCGTTCTCGCGCACCTTCTCTACCGTGCGCTTTCCGGCGTCCACGACGCCCTGGCTCATGCGGCGGATGGACAGGCCGGTGAGTACCAGCACCGAGACCAGCAGCATGGTGATGAACAGAATGATGCAGCCGACATGGCCGATGAGCAGGTGGCACGGGTATACGAGCAGGCAGCCGACCGCGCCGCCGCCCGCGCCATGCTCCATGCCCTGCATGTACGAGTCCGCCACATATGAAAAAAAGCCGCTCGTCATGTCGAGCCGGTTTGTGATGAACGTATGCGCCAGCGAAAACACCGAGACGACCATCATCACGATGAGCGCTGTTTTGCCGCCGCTTCCCTTTTTGCTGCGGGCCGCGATGATGGCAATGCCCAGTGCCACAAACGCAAAGGGTACGAGATAGACGAACAGGCCGAACAACCCGAACAGTACGTCGCGGAACGCACCGCCCAGCAGGCCGGTATCGGTTTTAACAAATACGCACACGCCCAAAAAGATGCCGAGCGCGACGAATATAACGCCCGCAACCTCGCCTGCCGCTTTGTGCTGCTTGGGCGGCTGCTGCTTGGGTTTGGGCGCAGATTTTGATGGTTTGCCTTTCGGCATATGCTTCACCTCGGAATTTATTATACCATACCGAGGAAAATATACAATCACGGGTAATATTGAATAGTGAATCGTGAAAAATGAATAGTAATCACTTAAAATCAGCGCTGTGGCAATTGACAAGAGGATTCTGTGGATACCATACTGGCACTTACCGCTCTCCTACAGGGTGTATTCGTCCTCTCTCCATTTCAGAGGGTTCACATCAATGTATCTCCATACCTCGGCGTATTCCTGTTCAGAGCGTATGATGTGGTCGTAGAAGGAACGCTGCCACAGAATCTCATTTTCGTATGTGCTATTTGTTTATATCGTTTTGTCGTAAAAGATTTGAGTCTGCCCATCACATCCTGCAGGGGCGGGTTCCATGCCCGCCCGTTTGAAGCAACAGAATCATATGAACATGATTTGGCATAACAACATATTTCTCGATAAGGTTTTCGTAACACGCATTCATATATGCGATGCTCTTTTCTAATTCTTGCCCAATCAGGGTCAACTCGATCTGTGGTGCTTGCGGGAGGGGATGGAACCCCTCCCCTACGATTTCGTCTCCAAGGGAGTCTGGTAACCAACGATACGATTCACTGTTCATTATTCACTGTTACCGGCTCGTCCTCCTCCGGCAGGCCCGCGAGCTCTTTGATCTTGCTCAGGGCCATGCCAAAGTCGCCTACCGCGTCGATCATGCCGTAGTCCACCATCTCCTTGCCCACCAGCACGGTGCCGCAATCGTTGGCCATCTCGCCCGTCATCATCATGAGGCGCTGATACGCCTCAGGCGATATGGCGGAATGGGCGCACACAAAATCGATGATCCGCTGCTGCATCTTGTGCAGGTAGTCGAAGGTCTGCGGCACGCCGATGACCACGCCGTTCATCCGGATGGGATGGATGGTAACGCTCGCCGTGGGTGAGATGTAGGAGTAGCGCGCGGATACTGCCAAAGTCAGGCCGATGCTGTGCCCGCCGCCCAGAATCAGTGAAACCGAGGGTTTGCGCATGCCCGCGATCATTTCGGCTAATGCCAGGCCTGCCTCCACGTCGCCCCCGGCGGTGTTCATCAGCAGCACAAAGCCCTTGATCTCCGGGTCCTGGTCGATCAGCACGAGCTGTGGCAGAATGTGTTCGTATTTGGTGACCTTGTTGCTGGCGGGCAGGTGCGTATGCCCTTCAATCTGCCCGATAATGCTGACAAAATGGATGGGCGAGGCGGGCGCGAGCGGCATGCCGTATTCCTTGATCTGTACGCCCGTCTGCGCATCCTGATTTTTTTCCGGTTCGTTCTGCATGGCTGTCCCCCGCGGTGGAGTTTCATTGATTGCGCAGTCGAGCAAACATGTCGATATGCTTGCCCGACCTTGCACATTGCTCCAACATCACTATTCTTAATCATCAGAGCAATATTATCCGTCCGCGGAGACACAATTATCCGTCACTGCGGCTGCAGCATCACAGGCTGAATTTGTTTGCCGTCCAATGCGAGCTGCGCAGCCGCCACGATCATGCTCATATCGGCCACGATCGATGTGGCTTTCTTTTTGCTGTCGTCCTGCCGGTACGGCACAAAATACATATGGCGCGTGTTGAGCAGGATTCCTAAATTTTTCGCGTTGGCAGCCAACGCGTCGTTGGTCGATACGGCGATCAGCACCGGCCCGCCGTTGCGCAGATGCGCCTTGGCCGCAAGCAGCACGGGCGTATCCGTTACGCCGAGTGCCAGCTTCGCAAGCGTATTGCCTGTGCACGGCGCGATGATCAGCAGATCGAGCATCTTCTTTGGCCCGATGGGCTCCGCGTGCACGAGGTCATAGATGATCTCGTTGCCCGTGGTGACGCACAGAAAATGCTTGAGTTCCGTCGCTTTCATGAAGCGCGTATCGTTACCCGCCGCCGCGTACGACAGTATCGGCGTCACGTTTGCGCCGATGGCCACCAGCTCCTCCACGACCGGCATGATGCGGTCGAATGTACAAAACGAACCCGTGATGGCGAATCCGATTCGTTTACCTTCCAATTCCACGCTGTCCTTCCTCTCTTTCAAAGGCGTGCAGCATCGCCCCGGCTGCCGACACCGGGAAATACCGTCCCGGCAGTCCCCCCTCGATGCGCACGTCCACCCCCAGTTCCTTCGCCCGCTCCATGTCCATGCCGTACGGCGGCGACGCGAGCTCGATCACGCGCGCTTTTTTTGGTATGCACGCTGTCTCTTCTTCCCCGAATATGTGCTCCGGCACGGTGTTGAACACCACATCCGCGTTTTTGAGCGCCTGCTTCAGCGCGCTCATGTGCAGGGCTGTCATGCCTTCCGCGCGGATCACCTCGAGATCACTGTACTTGCGCGCCACTGCCACGACATGCGCCGCGTTGGCTTTGAGCAGTCCGCACAGCACCTTGGCGATGCGGCCGTAGCCTGTCACTACGCAGCGCAGCCCGCACAGCGCCGTCTCGCTGTCCTTCAGGTACGCGCAGATTGCGCCCTGCGCCGTGAGCACAGCGTTGTACACCAAAAACGCCTCATCCTTCAGCAAGTCGAAGACGCGGCGGCCTGCAAGCATTTCGCTTGCCCGCGCGTCCGCGCCGCCCAGCATATAGGCGCTTGCCGGATACCGCTCCGCGATATCGGCCAGCGCCAGCTTGTTTTCGGAGAAGGGGGCTTTCAGGCTGCCGTCCGGCGCTTTGTACGGCACGGGCAAAAACACCCAGTCCACAGCTTTCGGCCAATCGTCCGGGATCTTGAGTTTATCGAACCCGGCCATATGTACCGTATATCCCCTCTCCGCCAGCATTTCGGCGAGCCGCGCCTGCCGCAGGTCTCCCCCCGCGATGAGTATGCTTTGCATCAATGTCTTCCCTCCCGCAAACACTTGCTCACCCTATCTTATGCGGTTTCGGGGAGGGGGGTGAAAGTACACCGCAAACAAAAAATGCCGTTTGCGGCGGCGGAAATCTGGGCAAAGCGGGCGGCCACGCAGGGCCGCCCCTACAGGATGTGGATGGGCGTTGTTCCAAAAGAATAATATCCGTAGGGGCGGGGTTCCACCCCCGCCCGATTGGCAGGATCATAGATTGCAGCGTAATGTTTACGACAAAAGCGAGCGGACATTGTCCGGTTGCTACGCTTCCGGCTCCAGCATCAGCTCCTTTATGAATTTGATCTTGCCATACACGATGAGCACGTCGCCCGGCTGGATGACGGTGTCCGCCTTGGGAAAATCGAGGGTGGCCGAGCCGCGGTCGATCTTGAGCACGCTGATGAAGCGCTCATTCAGCTTTGCGGCACGCAGCGTCACATTCGCGAGCGGGCTGTCCGAGTCGACCAGCAGTTCGTATACCGCGTATTCCGGGCTGATCTTGAGCACCTGATCCACCGAGCGTCGCTGCACATTTTTCATGAAGCGCTTGGCGATCAGCTTCTCCACAGCCCTGTTGACCTTGCCGGATATGTACTTGTTGTGCGAAAAGACGAAGTACAGCACGAGTATCACGGCGAGCGCAATGCCGATGTACAGCAGCTGTTTGGCGTTCTGCGACACCATAGAAAACATTACTGAAATCAACGAGGCCTGAGCGATGTAGCTGACGAGCATCAGGATGCTGGCGAGGCGGCGGCGCAGCGGGTGCTGCGCAATGAGTTCCGACTCGCGCGTGGTAAAGCCGGTGTGTGTGAGAATGGAGATCACCTGAAAGCGCGCCTTGTACAGGTCCAGCCCGGTGATCTTGAATATGACGGAAAGGATCTCCACCAGCAGCCAAAGCACCGCCACGATGACCGCAAAATATACGATGTCCATCTGCCGCCCTCCTTATAACGCACTCGGACAAGCGCTTCCCGTTCCAATTTGCCCGTCCCGTAATATAAAGATATCAGAGACAGGCCGCTCATATTCTTCTGTTGGTCATGCGGGTGTTCGTTTAGCGGGCGGCTCATGCCTGTCTCTGCCGGAACGCCATTGCTGTCCATCCGAATGGAGGCATGGCAATATTGAAGGGGGGTCGTTCGATTGAAATAAAAAGTATAGCTATGTGTTTTGGCTGCACTCCCCGAAACGGACTGATGGCATGCGCAGCGGATTGCTTCACGTATTTGCGTGGGCTGCCATATCCGCGCCCATGTCGAACGCCTTCTGGCAGTCCAACGGGAATACGTCCTTCCGGCGCTGGCGGCGCTCCGCCTCATCAAACATCGACATATGGTATTTGCCATAATCGTTGGTCTGCAGGGTTTCGGTGCAAACCAAGGTCCGGGAGGGGCCTAGAATTCGCGTCAGCAGCATTTCATTGGCTTTGAATCGATCGGCGTACCCGACCGGTTCGAGCTGGGAATCCGCGACGTTCATCGCGTAAACAAACGCGGTTTGAATGCGCCTTTTCGTCAGCGGCGTTCTGTCCATATCGTAGGAGATGTTCTGGAAGAGCAGCCGTTCCATAAAAGAGCGCGTCATGCCAGTCACTTCCCCAAAGTAGATGGGAGAACCGATGATCAGCGCGTCGCAGGCAGTAATCTTCTCCAGCACAGGCGTCAGGCCATCCTTCACGGCGCACTTTCCACGGCTCCTGCCCCCTTTCCGCTTGCACTCCAGGCAGGCAATGCAGCCGCTGTAATCCAGATCCCGGAGATGGACAAGCTCGACAGCCGCGTCCTGTGACTCAGCTCCCTCCAGCGCTTTTTGAAGCAGAATATGCGTATTCCAGTTTTTTCGGGGGCTCCCGTTGACAGCGATTACCGTCATAGCTGATACCTCGTTTTCCGAACAATAGTATGATTCATTATAACATAAAAACGGCCCGGAATCGGCGGGCCGTTTGCGTACAAGAAAACATAAGAACAATCAGGCCGTGGTCTCCTCCACCTCGTAGCCCTTCTTCTCGGAGGTGCCGTGCTGGCGCGCAAAGTTTTCCTTGTTCTTGTCCATGTAGCGGCGGTAAAGCTCCTCCGCGTCCATGCCGGTCTTATGGCACATGCTTACGAAGAAGTGCAGGATGTCCACCAGTTCATCCTTCACCTTGCCTTCCTCCACGGGTTTGGGGTTCTTCCACCACTTGAAGTTGACCTCGTCGATGAGCTCCGCCAGCTCCGAGAGCATGGCGAGCGTCTCCATCTGGATCCACCGCTCCATCGGGATACCCTCCAGGCCGCGACGCTCCGCCAGCTCCGTATCGAAACGGCGCTGATACTCAAAAATCTGCTCCAGTTTGTCCATCAAAACCCCTCCAAAGCATGCTCGATCTCGTCCTTTTTCTCGATCTTGCCCGCAAACACCGCGGACATCTTGGAAAAGTCGAATATCTTATCGATCAGTTGGTCCACGCGTTCAACCGTGACTTCCTCGATCTTTTTCATGGTCTCCTTGTCGTCATATTCCTCGTCAAGCAGCAGCAGCGTCTTGCCCACCGCGCTCATTACGGCGTTGGAGCCTTCCATGGACAGCGCGTAGTTGCCGATGAGCTGGTCCTTGCCCTGTGAGAACTCCTCCTCGCTGATGCGGTCCTTCTTCAGCGTGTCGATCTCCTGCTTCATCAGCTCCACCACGTTGTCCGCGTTGGCCGCGGTGGTGCCCGCGTACAGCGTGAACATACCGGAGCTGCTGTAGGTGGAAGGATAGCTGTAGACCGAATATGCGAGGCCTTTTTCTTCACGGATGAGTTGGAACAGGCGCGAGCTCATGCCGCCGCCCAGCACGTTGTTGAGCACCGCAAGCGAGAAACGCTCGTCGTCTGCAAAGGTGGTGCCGGGGAACGCGAGACACAGGTGCGTCTGCTCCACGTCCTTGGTAAAGAACTCTGAACGCCGCTCGGGCCGGAACGGATTCTCGCACTGGTCGGCTTCCTTTTTGGCCCCGCGCGAATACGAACCGAAGTACTGCTCCATCATGTCCACGAGCTTGGCTTCCTCATAGTTGCCCGCCACAGAGATGACCACATTGGCCGGGAAATAGTGCCGGTTGATATAGCCCGTCAAATCGTCCCGCGTGAAGCGGCGGATGTTCTCCTCCGGCCCCAGGATGGGCTTTGAGAGCGTGCTGCCGGTGAAGTACAGCTCGGATATCTTCTCGTGCGTGAGCTCCTCCACGTCGTCGCCCACCATCTTGATCTCCTCGATGACTACGCCCTTTTCCTTCTCCATCTCCTGAGCGTCGAAGGTGGAATTGATGAACAGGTCGGACAGCACATCAAAGCCGACAGAGAGCTTGTCCGGCACGACGCGGATATGGTAGCACGTGCATTCCTTGGACGTGAACGCGTTGATCTGGCCGCCGATTTTGTCCATATCGGCGGCGATCTGCTTCGTGTTACGCTTCTGCGTGCCTTTGAACATCATATGTTCGATAAAATGGGATATCCCGTTTTCTTCAGGGGTTTCGCAGGTCGATCCGGTTTTCACCCAAACGCCCGCCGATACAGAGCTGAGATAGGGCAGCGGCTGCGCGATCACGCGAACGCCGTTGCTGAGCGTGTGCAACATGTGCGTCTCCTTTAAAGCATTTCACTGACTTTAAGGATAGTATAACCTTTATCCAGTACAATTTGTACAACTTTTTCAAAATCACTGAAATTGTTGTCTGCGCGGATATAAAGGAACATATCGCCCGATACGGTATCGGACAGCACCTTCGTCCAGCCCTGCGTTTCGGACAGCAGCGATACGTCGATGGAGGGGCAAACCTCACGTACACCGTCCGCCTCCGCGGAGCTCATTACGGGCACGCTGTAGCCGCCGCCGATGTAGAGCGCGGCCCCCTGCGGCTCGCCGCTTATGTAATATCCCACGCCGTGGCCCCGTTTCAGCACGGCGGACAGCTCACTGGCTGTTGCGGCGGTCTGCTGGTCACTGAAGAAGAACGTGCCCTTTGCGCCGTACCGGTCCAGCGTATCCATATAGCCCGCGATATCGCTGCCGTCCTCCACAATGATCTGCAATCCCACCACGTCTTCGCCGGTGGCGCCTTTGAGTGCGGGCCCTGCCCCGCCCAGCACAGCGCCGATGGAGCCAAAAGCGGTCAGGTAGACCATAATAATGATGATTGCGAGACACGCGTTGGTGACGAGCGTTCGCCTTATACTGAGTTTCGGTTTATTCATGGAATCACACCTCCGGCATATGTATATTCACAAGCCTGCGGCTTCATTCGCGGGCGGCTGGCCGCCTTGATATATGCATATGACGGCACGGGAAAACCGATACTGCATTTGTAAACAATCTGGTTCCTGTGCCGTTCCGCGTTGACGGAATTGGCATGGAATGGTATAGTAATGGCGTAAGAGAACATATAAAAAGCTAAATATACGGGAGGACACAATGCGTATCAGATATACCTTTATTGCCGCAATACTGGCCGTCATGCTGCTCTTTGTCAGCACAGGCTGCAGCAGCAATAATGACAATACCGAACCGGCAGGCACCCATACGGACGAAACCGTGCAGACCGACTCTCCGCTGACATCCGAGACAACGGGAACCCAAACGAGCGAGACCGCTTCGGCTGAATCCCCGGTCGGGTCAGCGCCGCAGGCGACTGCGTCCGAAGGCTACGATGTGGGCGACGTGATGCCCGACTTCTCCGTACCGCTGGTGGGCGGCGGAACTTTCACGCTCTCGGAGCACCGCGGCAAGCCGGTATTCATCAACCTGTTCGCCACGTGGTGCGGCCCGTGCGTGGGCGAGATGCCGGATATCAACAAGCTCTACGGCGAATACGGCGACTCGGTAACGTTTATCGCCATCGACATGGGTGAGGACGAGGGCACGGCGAAGGATTTTGCCGACACCAACGGCTATTCCCTGCCGTTCGCGCATTCGGATACCGGAGCGCCGTTCACATTCCTGCAATTCATCCCGGACACCTTCGTGCTGGACGCAAACGGCGTGATCGTGGCGTTCTATGAGGGCGCGAAGGACTACGACACCTTCAAGGCCGATATCGAAACGGCGCAGGGGCAATGAGCCGATCGCTCAAAATCGCGCTTTCCACGGCGCTGCTGACCATCGGTGTGGCGATGATCCTGCTCGGGATCTTTCAGGACGAGGTCGTCGTGATCCTGCGCAAGGCGATTTACATCTGTCTGGAGTGTATCGGCATTGGGTAAGCGCAAGCTGGCACAGGCGCTGACCGCGCTTGTTTATAATGCGAATATTCCGGGCTTTTTCAAGGGCACCATCTACCAGGGCAAGCTGAAGTCTGTTTGCGTGCCGGGGCTGAACTGCTATTCCTGCCCCGGCGCGGTGGGCTCCTGCCCCATCGGCTCGCTGCAAAACTCCATCGGCTCGGTTTACTACAAAATCAGCTTCTACGTGATCGGCATCCTGATCTTTTTTGGCGCGTTGCTTGGCCGCTTCATTTGCGGCTGGGCATGTCCGTTCGGCCTCATTCAGGAGCTGCTGCACAAGATTCCCTCGCGCAAACTGAAGCACAAGAAGGCTTTTGGCGTGCTCAAATACGGCAAGTACGTTTTCCTCGTGGTGTTCGTGCTACTGCTGCCCACGCTATACGTGCTTCAACACGGCATCCCCTCTCCCGCCTTCTGCAAGCTCATCTGTCCCGCCGGGACGTTGGAAGCGGGCGTGCCGCTCGTGACGCTGAACCCGTCGCTGCAGCAGAGCATCGGTTGGCTGTTTTCGTGGAAGATGCTGCTGCTCATCGTCACGATCGTTGCCTCGGTCATCATCTACCGGCCTTTCTGCCGGTTTGTCTGCCCGTTGGGCGCAATCTATGCGCTGTTCAACAAGATTTCCGTATTCGGCCTGAAGTTCGATACCTCCAAATGCACGCACTGCAACGCCTGTGCGCGGGCCTGCCAGATGGAGGTGGACCCGTCTAAGGCGCCGGGCAGCGGCGAGTGCATCCGCTGCGGCGACTGCGTGAAGGCCTGCCCCACCGGCGCACTGAAGCTTGGCGCGATGTACACGAAGGACACGGGCCGGCTGCCGGAAGCAGTGAAGAAGCAGGCTTGACAAGAGCTGTTTTTCGACCCATAATCAAAATATCTTATTGAAAAAGGTGGTGTCTTTTTGGAGCGTGTTCTGTAAGCAGTCGGACGTTGCAAGCGCATTGTAATGTGTTTGCTATACTTTGATTGCCTTGCAGAAGACCAACCCGGCACCTGTGCGACGAGCATCTGAGGCGTGGTTTGTCCCGCCTCTTTTTGCATCTACCCTTATGGGGATAGAACGCTTACTGGAGGCTCCGCCTCCGCTAAGGGGACTATTGTCCCCTTGGAGCCCCATCGTCTGGAACACCCTTGACGCAGGTTGTCGTCAGTCTCACTTTATAGAAGCCGGTTCCTCTGCAGGGCTGATAATAATTATCAGAAAGGAAGAACCATGAAATACGAAAAGAGCGATAAATTTGATAAGACCTTTATGCTGGAAAACATGATGGGCCCGAACTGCGCCAAGCTGCTCGAGGGCCTTTCGGCACACATGGCGCTAAAACCCGGCATGCGCGTGCTGGACCTCGGCTGCGGCAAAGGCATCACGTCCATCCTGCTTGCGCGGGAATTCAATACAGCGGTTTTTGCCACCGACCTGTGGATACCCGCCACGGAGAATTACGAGCGGTTCAAGGCGTTCGGGCTGGAGGAGCGCGTCGTCCCCATCCACGCGGAGGCGCATGACCTGCCCTACGCCGACGAGTACTTCGACGCGGCGGTATGCGTGGACGCGTACCTGTATTTCGGGCAGGAAGAGGGCTATATGGATGACCACTTGGCTCCACTTGTAAAGCCGGGCGGCGAGATCGGGTTGGTCATACCGGGCGTCAAAACCGACCTTGACGGCGTGCCGGAGGATATCGCCCCGTACGTTTCCGTCGAGGACTTCGGGACGTTTAAGTCAACGGGCTGGTGGAAGCAGCATCTGGAAGCGTCCAAGCGGCTCCGGCTGGAGCGCATCTGGGAGTTTCCCGACTTCGACGAGGTGTGGGCCGACTGGCTGGCCAGCGACAACCCGTACGCCGTGCGCGACCGCGACATGATCCGCACAAACGCCGGACGGTATATGAACCTTATCTGCGTCATCGGCAGGCGCGTATAAAGTTTGTTCAACTGAAAAAGCCCCCGGAGAACCGGGAGCTCGGCTAATGTCAAGGTTTTTCTTGTCATTCTGAGGGTGTAAAGCACCCGAAGAATCCTTAAACAGCAAGCCACTTTAAGATGCTTCGCCTTCGGCTCAGCATGACAGAAGGGATCTTTCAGCAGCCTGAAGCCCCCGGAGAGCCGGGGGCTTTGTCTTTGCTTACTGCCGGTAGAAGTAGGTGCCTTCCGATCCGACCATCGTGTAGTCGTCGACCAGATAGAAATCCTGCGTTTCGGTGGTTTGGTCGGAAGCGAGCGTGATCGTATAGCCGTCGTAGGTGTAGTAGACTTCGTACGGGGAGAAATTGTGGCTGTACTCGTAGCATTCCTCTTTCGTCATGCTTTCGGTGCCGAAATAGACCATTCCGCCGTAGAAATACATTGCTATACCCTCGGTATACATACCGCCGGATTGATACCCTTGAGAGATCCAGAACGTGCCGTCGAGGTCCACGTTGCCATATGTCGCGCTGGCCGCCGGTTCCTCGCTCGCCTCGGGCGCGGCCATTGCAGTTTCGGCCGGCTCATAGTAACCGTAATTGCCGCTGTAGCCTGAGAAATTATACCCCAACGAACTGAGTAGCTCGCTGAACTTCTGGACATACGCATCACGGGTATCGATGTCAAACATGTCCTCTACTTCCTTTTGGGGCTTGCCGATGCTCAGCGTGCCGTCATAATCCAGCGTGGTGGTCTCCCCGCTGATAGTGACGCTGACCGTGCCGCTGATCTTCTCCTTCGTCCTTGCGGCATTGCCTTCGATGCTGATCTTCTGGCCACCCGCGTTGATCTCCCCGCTGAACTCAAGGCCGCCCTTTGTCCGCTCGTAGCTGAAGCTGCCCTTGATCTTTTCGCCGCTCATGTTGATCTCGAACGTGATGTCCACGGCGCTGCCCGACTTCTCGTACCCGAAAGACGCGGTGATCTTCTGCCCGCCCACCCTGATGGTGATCTCCGTGGAGACCGGCTTGCCCTTTTCGTACGATACGACCCATTCCAGCGTGGGATCAGCCGCGCTGATCATCGCCACCGCTGCGTCGATCATATCCTCGATATCTGCCGACTGGCCCGTCATATCCTCGATGAAGCTCTCCAGCGATTTGCGCAGACTGCTGTCCGCTTTCAGTTCAAGCCAAAACGTCTCCAACATATTGGTCAAGTCGTCGGACTCCATCGTCAGCGTGCTTCCGGAAGAGGTCTTTGTAAAGCAGTCCTTGCTGATGCTGTTCACCAGCATCTCGGTCAGCTTCTTCCAGTCCACATCCGAATTGCCCTCTTTGGAGCTGCCCATCAACGCCTTGAACCGCTCTGCAAGCGCCATGTTCTCGGAAAGGTCCGTATCGGAGATGTCGAATTCGATCGCCTGCACGCTGCCGTACGATGTGACATACAGCGTATCCTCCAGCAGCAGCAGGGTGTTTGTGGTCCCCTCATCCTCGGCCTCAAGCCCGAATGACAGCCCGTCATACGCCATATCAATCGTCCCCGACGATTTGCCGTAACCCGCGTCCACGTCGAGATCCACCGACATCTCAAACGGCTGCTCCATCATCTCGCTCACCGCGGTGTCGCCCAGACCGGAGAACGCCTCGGTGAATACCGCCACGCTGTCGTTGACAAAGCGCGTCTGCACGGTGTTGCCGCTGAGCGGCCCGCGCCTGCCGATCAGCAAGCCCGGATACACGAAAAGCACGAGGATGAGGATGATAGCCAGCACTCCTGCGCCGATGCCGATCCACAGCCCTTTGCCGGGCTTTTTGCGCGGCGGTTTGCCGCCGCCCTGCCCGTTGACCGGAGGCGGAGGCGGGTATCCCGGCTGTCCATAAACCGACGGCGCGGGCGGATAGGCCTGTTGCCCGTACGGAGACTGCGCAGGCGGATAGGATGGCTGGGTGGGAACGGGCGGCTGAGCCGGCTGCCCCACCGACGGCGTATTATCTACCTTTGCACCGCACGACGAGCAAAAAGCCGCGTCATTTTCAATCTCGGCACCGCAATTAACGCAATACATCAAATCACCCTCCACGTAATAATTTAGTTTTTTAATTATGAAAGCCTTCGCTGAAATTCCACAATATTTTACCTTTATTTCTCATTATAGTATATGCATTGATGAAGTCAAATAAAATTTCCTCTGACCACAGCACGCTTTGGGCCGCTGGTTGTTTTCAAAACATTCAAATATTGATGATGCAGCCGACAACTGCGCTGCTTATGATACCGGTATAAAATATGAAAGGAGAAGGGTGATGCCGCGCTTTCTGCAAAAACCGTATCGATGGGCCGTCTGCTGGGCAGTGGCGCTGACGCTGTTCTGCGCGTTCGTGCTGCTTCACGCCTTCGTGATCCCGCGCGCCGGGCAGTCGGTGGAAGCGCCTTCCGTTTCAGCTTCAGCCGACGCGCAGACTGTCCTCACGGATACGGCCTATGAGGATGCCCACATCAGCATCTCCATCGAAACGGTGTACGAATACGATACGGCCATCTATATCGCAGATGTGCAGGTGACGGATATCGCGTACCTGAAGGCTGCGTTCGCGGACAACACCTATGGCCGCAACATCAGGGAAACGACCTCGGATATCGCTGAGGCAGCAGGCGCGGTATTCGCGGTCAACGGCGACTTCTACGGCTTCCGCGATGACGGGTTCGTGGTACGCAATGGCGTGCTGTACCGCAGCACGGCGCGGAGCGCGGACGACGACGAGGCGCTCGTGATCGACAGCGTGGGCGATTTCTCGATCGTCCAAGAGAGCGAAACGAACGCGGAGGGCTTGGGCGCGTGGCAGATATTCAGCTTCGGCCCGGCGCTGATTGAGGACGGAGAAATCGCCGTGAGCTCTGTCAGCGAGGTCGGGCAGTCCATGACGAGCAACCCGCGCACCGCCATCGGGCAGATCTCGGCGCTGCACTACCTGTTTGTGGTTTCGGACGGGCGAACCGACGAGAGTGCGGGGCTTTCACTGCTGCAGCTTGCGCAGGTCATGTCGGACAGGGGCTGCACCGTGGCGTACAACCTCGACGGCGGCGGTTCCTCCACGATGTGGTTCAACGGCAGCGTGATCAACAATCCCACCGACGGGCGCACGTCGGGCGAAAGGAAGGTGAGTAACATTGTTTATATTGGCTGACCGGAATGTAGAACGGAAGCGCATGGGCAAAACGGCGCTGGTTTATTTTGAGATGGCCGCACTGTGCCTCCTTTTCGACCGGGTATACGCGCTGTTCGGCCACGGCGTATCCTCCGCCGCGATGACGTTCATGTTCCTGTACCCGCTGCTCATGGGAGCGCTGCCGTTCTCGGTTCTCTGGATCGCGCTGCCGCGTATGAAACGCCCGCTGCATGGCAGCCGTTTATCGTACAACGCGTATAACTCCGGCGTAGCTGCGCTCACCGCATCGAGCATGCTCACCGGCATACTGGAGATTGCGGGAACGTCGTCGCCGTACCCCCTGTGGCTGACCGTCGCGGGCGGAGCGTTGTGCGCCTTGGGTGCGGCCGGTTTTCTGTCTGGCTGCGTGCGTCCTGCGCAAAGCCGGGGCCGCGTATAGCCCGCCGCTGTTCCGTATAATCCCGCTGTACGGGCGGCAAACTACCGCCATCAGATCAAAGCGGGAGGATGGCATGGGGAAAAGAACGGACCAGTTGGACGCATTCTTAAACGGCCTGCAGCAGATGGGCAACGAGGCTCCCGGCGCGGTTGGCGCGTTTATGGGCCTGCTAAAGGGCTGTTACGCACCCGGCGCGCTGGACCTGAAGACCAAGGAGCTCATCGGTGTGGCAATATGCTGCTGCAACCGCTGCAAATACAGCATCGTATATCACGTGCACGAGGCGCTGCAGGCGGGCGCGACGCGCGAGGAAATCGTCGAGGCCGCGATGGTGGCTGTGGCGTTCGGCGGCGGGCCGTCCATGGCGTACGTCGTGACCGTGCTGAAGGAAACGCTGGACGAGTTCGCGTAAAGCTTCAGTCTTCCTCGGGCGAGTCGATCTGGGCGGCGTGGGGAATGTCGCGGAGCGAGCCAAACGTATAGCCCGCCTCCTCCCATGCGGTCAGCACGCGGTCCAGCACATGCAGGTTGGCAGGCGACTGGGCATGCAGCAGCGCGATCTCTCCGGGGTGGGTCTCCGCCATGATCGTGTTAAAAGCTCGGTCATCCGAGGGCTGGTTGGAGAGATTCCAGTCCTCGTAGCGGAACGACCAGAACACGGTGGTGTAACCGAGCTCCTCCGCATAGCTCAGCGTCTTTTCGGAGAACAGCCCCTGCGGCGGACGGAAATACTTGGGCAGCTCCTCCCCCGTCGCTTCACGGTAGGCGTCCTCCACGCCCGCAAGCTCGGACTTAAACTTCTCGAACGTCACGCGCGACATGCCGATGTGGTGCGCGGTATGGTTGCCCACGATGCTCCCGCTCTCGGCGATGCGGCAGATCACGTCCGGGTGGCTGAGGATGTATGCTTCGTTCATGAAGAACGCGGCGGTGGCCCCGTGCACATCCAGAATGTCGAGTATTTCAGGGATATTGTCGTTGTTCGGGCAGTCGTCAAACGTCAGGTAAATCACCTTTTGGGTCGTGTCGCCGAGATAGAGCACGTTGTAGTCGCTGATGTAGGCGGCCTTCTCCATGGGCTGCGGCGGCACGTCCGTATCGTGCGGCAGGTAGTACCACATAAACTCATCCGCATAGACGGTTTGGCCTTCCGGTAGAAGGCGGGCGCATATTGTCAGCACCAGTGCCGCGCACAAAAACATCAGCACGGCAGTCGAAAGCTTGAGCCGGTTCATACGCTTGCTCCCATCTTATCTGTTGATAACAATCTATGCGCCGTGTTTGCAGTTCATCCGTTCGGGCCGGTTGGATGCCTCAATGGCCGAGCGGCCTTTCTTAAAATAAAAATCTCTCCTGCTTGTCATAGCAGGAGAGACGGTATGCAGGGCCTTCGCCCGGTATTGCTGGTCTTTTCATGTTCGCGGGCCACTTGCCGCGCTAAGTTTCATTTCAAGAGGCCGGGCAGAATTTCAAACCGCGACTTGCGAGAGCGTCTGTCCGATGGGAGCCGATATGCGCAGGTCCGCACGGCGGTCGTACGCCGTGGATTGCTTGTTGATGAGCACGAGCTTGCCACCCTCGAAGTAGTCGATCAGTCCCGCCGCCGGATACACCTCCAGCGACGTGCCGCCCACGATCAGCATGTCGGCTTCAGAGATGGCGCGCACCGCGGCGTCGATGACTTCCGCATCCAGCGGTTCCTCGTAGAGCACCACGTCGGGCCGGATGACGCCGCCGCATTCGCAGCGCGGCACGCCGGTGGTGCCCAATATGAAGTCGAGTCCGTATTTCTTATGGCATTTGGCACAGTAGTTGCGGTGTACGCTACCGTGCAGTTCGATGACGTTTTCACTGCCCGCCATCTGGTGCAGCCCATCGATGTTCTGCGTCACCACGGCAGAGAGTTTGCCCGCGCGCTCCAGCTCCGCGAGCTTTTCATGCGCCGGGTTGGGCTTCACAGCCGGGCACAACAGCTTGTCCCGGTAGAACGCGAAGAACTCCTCCGGATGTGTGACAAAGAACGAATGGCTCAGCATGGTTTCGGGCGGGTATTTGAACTTTTCGCGGTATAGCCCATCCTCGCTGCGGAAGTCCTTAAGGCCGCTTTCGGTGGATACGCCTGCGCCGCCGAAAAACACGATACGGCTGCTTTCGTCAATCATAGCCTGCAACGCTTCGATGCTCATGTTATGTCACCTCAATATCATCATAACACAAACGTGTCAGAACGGCGCATTTTTTCGTGGAAAATCGACATAAAAAGCCTTCAGGCAAAGCTGAAGGCTTCGGGATGCAATGGATATCAGTATTCGTGTCGGACGTTGTTTCGGTTCATGTAGCCGCCCACGATGAATAGCACCGGCAGAACGAACATAATGAGTCCCCATACCGAGAACCCCATGATCAGACTGATGAGCGACAGTGCAGCGAGGATGTAGCCTGTGACAATAAAAAAGCTTGATTTGCGCGGGTCATCCGCGTACTTTACCCCGAGGATGCCGATGACAAGGTCCACCGCCGCCGGGATCAGCAGTATCACAAACAGTACGCCGCCCATCATGGCTCCCAAACCGCCCATCATGCCTTGCATCCATGAGGCAATCGTGGCGCTTAGGAACAGCGAAAGCAATGCCAGCACTGCAAATATGGCACCCATTATGATGTAGAGTATGCTGACGATTTTCAACATCTTCATCTTTTTCTCTCCTTTTTCTTTTTATTGTGCGACGAAAGATGAAGAATTATGTGTGGCTGCGGTTTCAATCCATCAGCGCAAAAAAAGAGCAGCCGTTTTTGCGGCCGCCCTTTTTGGCAACAGAGAATTACTGAACAGGTGCAGTCGGCGGGGCCATGGGAGGAGCCACGACTGCTTTTCTGTTGAGCGCTCCGCCCACGATGAACAGAACCGGCATAACCAGCGGAAGCAGGTTCCAAATTGAGAACTGAGAGGATACCACGCCAAACAGGGTCAGTGCAGTAAGTACGATTCCCGTAACGATGAAGAACATTGCCTTGGAGGGATCACCAGCGCTCTTTACGCCGATGATACCAAAGACCAGATCCACGGCTGCAGGTATCAGGAACACTACAAACAGCAATCCGGTGGCCCAGGCGCCAAGGAAACCAAGCATATCCCCGACAAACCCAGCCAGTACTGATGCGAGGAACAACGACAACAGCATCAACAGTGCAAACAGCGAACCAAATACGATATACAGAATGCTTACAACTTTCAAGAGTCCTTTACCCGGTGCGTTCATTGAGAACCTCCTTAAAGAATAAAATATTATGGTATGAAACCATATATATTGTATCATTGGTTATAATTATCGTCAACATTTGGATGTTAAAGAATATTAATGGAATATTACGAGAGCATTAAAAAGGCAGCCGGTTCATGCGGACGGCTGCCTTATGTTTACAGCGGTTACTGTGCGGGATATGTCGGGGGTGCGGGAGGAGCCATAGGCGCTCCGGGCGTCCGCTTGGCAACAACCATGATGCCGCCAGTCAGGTTAAGCGCAGCCATCGCGGCGATAAACGCGAATGCGACCCAGCCGCCCATAAAGACCGAGATAACGGCCAGACCACCGGAGACGATCAGCAGGATACCGCCCTGCTTGTCTTCCTTTTTAAGCTTGCCGGTACCCATGAAGCCCAGCACGACGCCGGCGACAACCATCAGCATTGCGATGATACCCGTTACAATCATCGTTGTGGCTGCGGCATTGACGACTGCTCTGCCATAGGTGTCCAAATACTGCTGGCCAAGCTCATCTCCCAGACCATTCAATAGGTCTGCGTTTAAAGCGGCTGTAGTAGCAGCTGCACCAGCGCCAATGATGACCCTGAATATGAGTGTAAACAAAGCGCCTACTGCACCAAGAATGCTTCCGATCATGCCCAATTTGGATTCTTTCAGATACATAATAACCTCCCGTTTTATTTATTGGATATTATAGCTAACTAATTGTATCATTTATCCACACAGCACGTCAATTCTCCTCCGCAGCATATCAGCTTTATAGCGTAAAATGTACATAAAACCTCATTTTCCTGGCTTTGAGCTTCTTTCGGAATCGCCTTCCCATGCTTATGTGCCGGATGCCACCAGCCGATATACCTTGCCGTTCAGGTCGACGATACGGAGTTCGCCCTGCTCGTCGATGCCGAAGGAGGCGATCAGCAGACCGGTATCGAGAAGCTCCTGATTATGGGCTGCCCCGTCCGCATCAATCCACAGGCACCATATCCTGCCCGACGCGAAGTCGCCGTAGATGTAGCGTCCCGTGAGTTCGGGTATCGCGCCGCCGGTGTAAACGTACCCGCCCGTGATGCACTCATTGTTATCGCCGTGCGCGTATTCCCATATCGGCGGTATCAGCTGGGCCGCGTCGACACCCGTGTTATCCTTGTAAACGTGCGTCCCTTCCATCGCGCTCCAGCCGTAGTTGCCGCCATTTTCGACGAGGTCGATTTCCTCCCAGGCGTTCTGCCCGACATCTGCCACCCAGAGCGCACCAGCCTCGTCGAAGCTGAACCGCCACGGGTTTCGCAGCCCCAGCGCATAGATTTCCTCGCAGTAACCTTCCGTATTGCCGGAATACGGGTTGTCCTCGGGTATGCCGTAGGGCAGGCCTTCGCTTGGGTGGTCGACGTCGATGCGCAATATCTTGCCCAGCAGGGAGGACGGGTTCTGCGCGTTGTTATCGGGATCACCGCTGCTGCCGCCGTCGCCCGTGCCGATGTACAGATAGCCGTCGGGCCCGAAGGCCAGCTGTCCGCCGTTGTGGTTCGCATATGGCTGGGGGAAGGTGAGCAGCACCTCCGCGCTGTTCGGGTCCGCTTCCCGCGCCGACTTTCTCGTATACCGCGCGATCACGGTGTTGTGAGGGTCGGTATAGTTGACGTAGAAATAGCCGTTCTGCGCGTAATCGGGATGGAACGCGAGGCCCAGCAGGCCTTTTTCGTTCGACCCGGCATCAATGATGCCCGAAAGGTCAAGGAATACCGACGCTTCCGACGTGTCCGGGCTGTCGCTGAACACCAGTATCTTCCCTGTCTGTTCGACGACATAGCAGTCGCCGCTTCCGTCCCCGGCCACCGCAAAATAGAGCGGCCTGTCGAACAGCAGCGAATACGCTTCCGCAACCTCCAGTCCCACGGATACGGGGCCAAGCGGCGTGGGCGTCGGCTCGGGCGTGGGGTCAGGGGTGGGCTCGGGTGTCAAAACGGGAGTGGGTTCAGGCGCAGACGCCATGGCGCTCGTTTGTCCCGGCGTTTCCGGGGGTGCCTGTCCGCAGCTTGCGAGCGCGCATACCAGTGTGATAACGAGAAGCAATCGCAGCATCCTTTTCATGGTACCACCTCCTGTTTATCGTTCCAGCCAATAATGGTATATATTTCGACAAGCCCCGCGCAATCCCTTTTAGGAAGCGGGCGGCGGCGGCGTTTCGTGCATCATCACCGTTTCGTCAAAAACAAACGGGTGGCCCGAAGAGCCACCCGAGTTTTCTTATCTATTGCCATGTACCGCTTATTTTTGCTCTTTGCCCATGAAAATGACGGCGAGTACGCCGGGGCCGGTATGGCACCCGATGACCGGGCCGACATCCTGAATCTCCACGCCCGCGAACGGGACGTTCTCCATGATCAGCTCCTTCATCTTTACCGCACAGTCCATGTTGTTGGCATGCAGCACAAAGGCGGTCTGGGCCTCGGGTTCCTCCACGTTCTGCTGGATCGTATCCAGAAAGAACCGCAGTATCTTTTTCGATCCCTTCACCTTGTCCGCCGCGACAATCTTGCCCTCCGCGTTCAGCTTGAGGATGGGCTTTACGTCGAGGATAGTGCCGATAGCCGCCGCCGCGCCGGAGAGCCTTCCGCCGCGCTTTAAGTAACCCAGGTCATCCACAGAGAACCACGCGTGTGCACGCATCCTGTTCTGCAGCACCCAGTCCTTTACTTCGTCAAGCGATTTGCCCTCGTCTTTGAGCACCTGAGCGAACATAACGAGCTCGCCCGCGCCCATGGAGATGCGTAACGTATCGACGATCTCGATCCGCGCGTCCGGGTACTCCTCCATCACCATCTTTTTTGCGAGATGGCACAGGTCGTAGTGGCCGCTTAAGGCTGAGGAAAAGGAAAGGTACAGTACGTCTTTGCCGGTCTTGACCATATCGCGGAAGAAATCCGCAATGTCTGCGGGCGGCCGCGTGGAGGTGTTGGCTTCGGCACCATCTGCAAGCTGCTCATAGAACTCGATGAAATCCGTGTTGCGGCCCAGGTCGAACAGCTTCTCTTCACCATTGACCGTGTAGGGCATCAGGAAAACCGGAATGTGATGCTCGTCCGCGTACCTGAACGGGATTTCCGTATCAGAGTCCGTCGCCAGTATAAAATCACGCATGGGTCGTCCTCCTTGGTTATAATTGATAAATAATTCCATGCAAGTATATTCCCTGCATACTTACATACTATCATTCATCCGCGTTTTTTACAAGCCGGACGAAAAACTCCACACCCTCGCGCAGTGACTCGATGCTGAGCCTTTCGCCCACCGCGTGGATCGTGCCAAGGTCTTCGGTCAAGGACCGGAACGGCTGGAAACGGTAGACGCCGTCTGCCACTGCCGCGTACATGCGGGAGTCTGTGGCGGCGATCATCAGGTACGGCGCGATCAGGTAGCCGGGGAAGATATCGCCCGCGGTGCGCGCAATAACGCGGTACGCTTCGCTGTCCGTGGATGATACCGTCGAGGGGTTGTAGCCCTGAATGATTGAAACTTCGACCAGCCCGCGCGTCACCTTCTCGAAGTGGCGCTTCACGTCCTCCACCGTCTCGCCCGGCGCAATGCGCACGTTCACCACGGCTTCCGCCCGGTCCGCCAGCACGTTGGGCGCGCCGGAGCCCTTGAGCATCGTGGGCGCGTTGGTGGAGCGCACCATCGCCGCTCCCGTGGCGCTTGCGGCAAGACCCGCCAGCAGCAGCGGTTTGGTGATAAACAGGTTGGCGGCAATTACGTTCAGCGGGAACTTCATGTACGCGCCGACCGCAGCCAGCATGTCGCGCAGCGGCTGGTTCAGCGAGGATTTCATCGGGTGCTTTTCGATGGCGGCAATGGCGTTCGCCAGCGCGCCGACCGCGGTCTGCTTGGGCGGCCTGGACGCATGCCCGCCCGCCGACTTGGCGGTGAGCTTGAAATCCGCGTAGCCCTTCTCGCACACGCCGATGGTGGCAACCATGGCGTTGATGCCGAGCATCTTGCCGTCCATCACCACGCCACCCTCGTCGATCACGAAATCGAAGCGCACTCCTTTTTTCTTCAGGTGTTCGACGATGTTACCCGCCCCGAGCAGGCCCATGGACTCCTCGTCATGGCCGATGGCGATGTAGACGTCGCGCCCCGGCGCATAGCCTTCGCGGAGCAGGTGCTCTACGCTCTCGAAGATGATCGCGACCTGGCCCTTCATGTCGATGGCCCCGCGGCCCCAGACGTAGCCGTCCGCCACGTCGCCGGAGAACGGCTCGTGCGTCCAGTCGCCCGCGGTGGCTTCCTCCACCGGCACCACGTCGATATGGGCCATCATCAGCATGGGCTTTTTGTCTGAGCCCGTACCCTTCCAGCGGTACAGCAGGCTGTATTCGTTGATGACCTCCTGCTCCAGATGCTTGTGCACCAGCGGATAGGTTCTGTCGAGGTATTTGTGCAGGCCGTGGAACTCCTTGCGGTCAAAGCCGTCCATCGTGTTCGAGGTCACGGTTTTGAAGCGGATCAGGCCGCCGAGATGTTCTGCGAGCGCGGCTTCGTCCAGCGCCAGCGGCTCCCTTTTCTCCGCCGCAGCCGGGCGCGGCTTCTTGCGCAGCGTGTTTACAGCCAGCACCGCGACGAGCAGCACGATAATTCCAAGAATGATATAGAGCGCGATCATTATTTCACTTCCTTAGGCGATTTTCTTTTATACATGAACCGGGCGAGCAGCACAGCGAGGATCGACATCACCGGGATCAGGATGCCCGCCACGCCGAACGACGCCGGCACCAGCACGAACAGCGCCACGACGATGATCGTCGGGATCACCGCGAGCCGCCAGCTCTTGGAGATGAACACCACGCCGAGCGCGCCGAACAGCGCGGGGATGACATAGCCGTCCGTGAGGCTGAACACCTGCTTTAAGGTGGGGTCAGCGTTGATGAAGGCCGTGATGGGTCTGACCAGAATGAGGCCGATCAGCAGGATCAGCGTAGTCACGATGGACGATACAGCCACCGCGATAGTGGACAGCACCTCGCCCTGTTCGGAGGTGGCGCTGATGCCCGCCTTGTTCATCGTCACCTGCGCGGCAGGCACCTTCATGTTGGCGAGGTTGCCTGTGACGAACGCGAGGTATGTGCCGCCCGAGCCGATCATGGGCGAGTAGTTGAACACTTCGATGAGGCCGATGGCCCAGTACATGGGTACGATGGCGATTGCGCCCTTCCACAGCGCGGTCCAATCGGGCGTGACGCCGTAGATCAGGCAGAACAGCAGCGGTACCGCAAGGATGATGAGCAGCGCGAAGGCCGTCCAGATGCGCCCGATGCGGTGCGTCATCTCATCGTATTCATTCAGCATGAGTCCCTGTTTCTTTGCCATGTTACTGCACCCCCCCGAACCACTGATGGTAGAGTATGGCCATCGCGACCGCGCCGATCATCGACACGGGCAGCGCGAAGTTCTCCAGCCATTTTGCCTTGGTCAGCTTGATAACCGCGCCGAAGATGAGCATGAACACCACGCCGGTGAGCAGCGTTACCAGCTGCGCCTGCCCGTTGAGGGCGAGCTTTCCGTATGACGCGTTGGCAAAGGATACGGTCCCGTCCGCGGCGACCGTCTTGTCTCCCGCCAGCCCCGCAAACGCCACGATGCCTTTGGCCACGAACTGTCCGCCCATCACCGCGATGATGCCCATGAACAGCGCGTCGGTCAGCGTGTTGCTCCACGCCGGGTCCTTCTGCCCCACCTCGGCGAGCTTGCGCTGGTAGCGCTTGAAGCCAAAGATATTAAACAGCGGCCCCGCCACGATACCCAGCGTCATCACCCACATCACGCTGGCAAATACCGCGGGGATGGTGTTGATGTCGACACCTTCCGCCACGTTTGCGGCGCCCAGCACCGCGCCCGCCGCCATGGTCTCGTACGACATCGAGCCGATGACCGACAGCCGTATCCACGCGAACGGGTTGCCGATCGACGCGGCCAGCGCAATCATCGCAAGCACAATGGGTACGGACGGCACGATGGAAAACGTACCGCTGGATATGGCCGCTTCCTTCATCACCTTGGCCGGAATACCGAGCTGTTTACCCCGCCGCACCGCGCGGACGAGGAAGAACACCGACTGCGCGAGCACAAACAGAATGACAGCGCCGCCGACGATGTACAGGAACGCGCTCTCCTTGTAGTCCAAACGAATCACTTCCTTTAATAAAATGACGATAGATCAGCAAATTTCTATAAAAAGTGCTGTTTAATTATATACCGGAAGCGCGTGTGGATGCAACCGAAGATCGCCAGAGTAACCATTCTTTAACCATACTCATATACTTTAACTGAAACGGAGTGATGACTGTGCGGTACTTTTCATTTATTGCGCCCTGGCTGAGGAGCAGAACCTGTCCGGGGCATGATTACGACATGCTGGATATCCCCGCCGACCCGGAGAAAACGATACAGTATGTGGAGTTCGATTACAGCTGCGATTTTAATTTGAAGGCGTTCGTGTGGCTCTGGGCCGACAGCGCGGCTTTGGATATACATTTTCTCACCGAATGCCCGTGCCAGTGGCAGCTGGGTCGGAAGGTGCAGAATCTTACGCTGATTGCGAGCATTCCGCTGGACCCGGACTGCGTGAAGACCACGGTGGTATATGCGGTGCCGGAAGGATGGACCGCGTTGGCCCCCAACGAAAGCTATCCCCTGCCGACCGAACCGGCGGAAATCGGGATGGTCACGTTTGAAGCAATGACGGATGCGAATACAACCTCCCAGCTGACGCTGCTGATTGAAGGTAAATCTTTTATATCCGACGAAATCAATGAAACTCCAAAAACGGAGAGCTGGGAGACAGGAACCTCCGTATCTGTTCTGCTCGTATCCCTGACCAACACGGGCAGCAGCACGGTCTATATCCGCAACCTGACTACTGCATAAGGAATTTTATTTTATCGCCGATACTCCATAATGGCGAAGACCATGCTTTCGAGACATCCCGGTATACCGGGCGTTTTCAGACAAAAGTAAAAGCGCCGCGAGGTTTCTGCGGCGCTTTCTATTTATTTTTAAGCCGCCCGTATCAGCGGGGACGGCCCTTAACTGTAACGTTGATGTTGCCGCGCGTGGCTCTCGAGTACGGGCACACGGTGTGCGCCTCCTGCGCGAGGTCTTCCGCCAAGGCCGCATCATCCGTATCGATGATGGCCACAATATCGGCCTGCAGCTCATAGTTGCCCGCATCGTCCTGCCCGAGGCCCACGGTGAGCTCCACGTCGGGCGCGGGGATGTTCAGCTTGCGTACGCGGATCACGTGCTGCAGCGCGCTGCCAAAGCAGGCGGAGTAGCCCGCCGCGAAAAGCTGCTCAGGATTTACTCCCTCCCGGTTGCTGCCCGGAGGGGCCATATCGAAATCGATCGGGGTGCCGTCCACGCGGACATGGCCGCTGCGGCCTCCCTTGGAATATGCGCTGGTCTGATATGTAGCCTTCATTTAAATCATCTCCTCATCTCTTATCTTGTTTGTATTATACCATAGTACGGTAAAATAATCAATAATAATTCCGAATAAGGTTTAACTTTTTTCTCCTCTCCTTTTCCGGCTTTGGCAGCACTGCCCCGTGCTTCTCCCTCATCCGGGTTTGTGGTATCATGTTGTTCATATAAAGGGGTATTGCTTATGTTCATCGCGGACTTTCATATCCATTCCAAATACTCGCGCGCAACCAGCCGGGACTGTGTGCCGGAGATGCTCGACCTCTGGGCACGGCGCAAGGGGCTCGGCCTCATCGGCACGGGCGACTTCACCCATCCCGCGTGGCGGCAGGAGCTAAAGGACAAGCTCGTACCAGCGGAGGACGGGCTGTATCAGCTGCGCGGCAGCCTGCGCACCGCGGACGATGCCGCGGGCGGGGATGCTTCTCCGCGCTTTATCGTCACGGGCGAGATTAGTTCCATCTACAAGAAGAACGGCAGGGTGCGTAAGGTACACAACCTGATATTGCTGCCCGGCCTCGAAGCCGCCGAAAAGCTTTCGCGCAGGCTCACCACCATCGGCAACCTGCATTCCGACGGGCGTCCCATACTCGGTCTCGACGCGCGGGACCTGCTGGAGATCACGCTGGATACCGTGCCGGACGCGGTCTACATCCCGGCGCACATCTGGACGCCGCACTTTTCGCTGTTCGGCGCATACTCCGGCTTCGATGACATGCGCGAGTGCTACGAGGACCTGATGCCGCACATCCACGCGCTGGAAACCGGGCTATCGTCCGACCCGCCCATGAACTGGCGGCTCTCCGCGTTGGACGGCTTCACGCTCATATCCAATTCGGACGCGCACTCCCCTGCCAAGCTCGCGCGGGAAGCGAACGTGCTGGATACGCCGATGTCGTACCCGGACGTAGTAAAAGCGCTCTCCGGGCAGGGCGGCTTTGGGGGCACCATCGAATTCTTCCCCGAGGAGGGCAAATACCACTTCGACGGGCACCGCAACTGCAAGGTGTGCCTCTCCCCTGCCGAGACGCGTGAAGCGGGCGGCGTCTGCCCGGTGTGCGGCGGGAGGATTACCGTGGGCGTGCTGCACCGCGTGGAGGCGCTCGCCGACAGGCCGGAGGGCTATACGCCGGCAAACGCGGCGCGGTTCGAGAGCCTTGTGCCGCTGCAGGAGGTCGTCGGCTCAGCGCTGGGCATCTCGGCGGCGGGCAAGAAGGCGCAGGCGGAGTATTTGCGGCTGCTCTCCCGCCTCGGGCCGGAGCTGTTCATCCTGCGCGAAGCGCCGCTCGAGGATATCACGCATGCGGCGGGTACGCTCGTGGCCGAGGGCATCCGGCGGTTGCGCGACGGCGTGGTGGAGGTGGAGCCGGGCTACGACGGCGAGTACGGCAAGGTCCACGTCATCGGCAAGGCTGAAATCAGCGCATTGTCCGGGCAGATCAGCCTGTTTGCCGGGGAAGACGCCCCGCGGAAGAAGCGCGGTAAGTCCGGCAAGCGGGAAGCGCCCACAGAGCCGACACAATCCACCCCGGAGGCTACTGCGCCCGTTGCGTCGGTTTCCGGCGAGCTGAACGATTCGCAGCGCGAGGCCGTGTGCGCGGATGCTCCGGCAATCGCGGTCATCGCGGGGCCGGGGACGGGCAAGACCAGCACGCTCGTTAGCCGCATTGCGTACCTCGTGGAGGAGCGAGGCGTATCCCCTGCACAAATCACGGCGGTAACGTTTACCAACCGCGCGGCGGGCGAGCTGCGCGAACGGCTGGAAAAGCGGTTCGGCGGCAAGCGCATAGTGAAAGCCATGACTATCGGCACGTTTCATTCCAGCTGTCTGCGCATCCTCTCCGCGCAGGGCGGGCATGCCGTGGCCATCGCGGACGAGGCCGCGCTGCTGGCGCTCATTCAGGAGATACTCGAGGAACAGGGGCTGAAAACCTCCCCGCGCGACGTGCTGCGCGGCATATCGCTCCTAAAGAACGGCGCGTTGAAACCCTCCGAATGTCCGGACGTACCGGAGAGCGTGTACGAAGCGTACTGCCAGCGGCTGAAGGCACAGGGCGCGACGGACTTTGACGACATCATTGCGGACGCGCTGGCATTGTTTGAGGATGCAGACGCGGCGCCAGTTGAGCGCTTCCGTCACCTGCTCGTGGACGAGTTTCAGGACGTGAACGCCATGCAGTACCGCCTGATTCGTTCGTGGAGCCGGGGCAGCGAGGGCGTGTTCGTCATCGGGGACCCCGATCAGGCCATCTACGGCTTCCGGGGCTCGGATTCGCGCTGCTTTGCCCGTTTCCTCGCGGACTATGAGGGGGCGCGCATCATCCGCCTCACCGCCAACTACCGCTCTACGCCCGGCATACTGCGCTGTGCGCTCTCCGCCTTGGACGCGCCGCGCGAGCTGGAAGCCCAGCGCCCCGGCGGTGTTCCCGTGCGGCTGCTCACAGCGGGCGACACGTTCTCTGAAGCGGTGTTTATCGCCAAGGAAGTCAACCGCATGGTGGGCGGCGTGGACATGCTGGACGCGCACGCGCTGCCGGGGGCAAAGGCAGTGCCCCGCTCGCTCAGCGACATCGCGGTGCTGTACCGCACCAACCGGCAGGCGCGGACCATCGAGCAATGCCTTATCAAGGAGGGCGTGCCGTACACCGTTGCGGGCCGGGAGGACTTCCTTTCCGCGCCGCAGGCACGGGCTGCAGCCGCGTTCTTTCGCTTTCTGCTGAACTCGGAGGACATGCTTTCGCTGAGCGCTTACCTGCGTGACGGTGCGCTGCTTGCCCCTGCCGATGCAAAGCGCATCCTCGCGGCCTATGCCGAAGCCGAAGCGGGCCTGGCGTCCCTTGCGGCCCTCGCGGAGGCCGAAGGCTGCGGCGGCAGTTGGCTGACGATGCTGCAAAAGTACAAGGATTCCGTCCGTACGGAAAAGCCCGCGAAGCTGCTTGAAGCACGGGCAAACGACTGCGGATTGGCGGGTCTCGAGTGCATGGAGCTGCTTGTCTGTGCGTCTGTGATGCACGGCGATATGGCTACGTTTCTGGATACGCTCGCGCTGGGCAGCGAGGGTGACGTTCGGCGCAGTGGGCAGAAGAAGTATGTGCCGGATGCGGTGTCGCTGATGACGCTGCACGCCGCCAAGGGGCTGGAGTTTCCGGTGGTGTTCCTGTGCGGCGCGTCGGACGGGCTTATCCCCTACAGAGGCCGGGACGGCTCCTGCAATCTGGACGAGGAACGGCGGTTGCTGTACGTGGGCATGACGCGCGCGAAGGATGAGCTGGTGCTGCTCACCTCCTCCGCGCCTTCGCCTTTCCTTGCGGCCCTGCCCGCGGACGACGTGGACACCGGCAAGGCTGCGCCCTTGCGCAAGGCGGAGGGCAAACAACTCAGCCTGTTTAATATGTAATTATATATTGGAGGCTCCGCCTCCGAACCTTCACCCCACAAAGCTGCGCTTTGCGGGGACCCCGAACCACCGCTCAGGGGACATTGTCCCCTGAGAACCCCATCATGCCAAACGCTCTGTACCAGATCGTTTCACGAATATCCGTAAAAAGCCGGCCCGCGGTTTACGTGGAGTCGGCTTATTTTAAAGGCCCCCTTGCCTTCCACCCTACAAAACCTTAATCTTTACAGGGACCCCAGCCGGGGGCTGTCAGTTCCATCGAAATACCATTTCAACGCTTGACGAAAAGATCCTTCGTCGCTTTGCTCCTCAGGATGACAGCAGACGGGTTACAGCAAAAAAGCCGGGTGCATGATGCATCCGGCTTTTGGTTGAAGCGTTTTATCCGTTCGGGAAGAGTTCGGCGATCCTTGCGTCAGAGAGATTGAAGTAGTTCTGCAGGTGCTTGATGCAGTAAGCCCGGCGGGCCTCGATGACACCACGCATCGTAGCCACATCCTTTTTCCATTGGCTGTAGGAGGACGGATCGGGCCAGCGCGCCGCGGTAAGCGGAATCTCGCTGTCGATGGAGTCCACCATCGAATCGAACAGCGTAAGCAGCCTATCGGTAGAGAGCTCGTTGTTCAGCACCTCGGCGTAGCGCTCGATGAATTGCTCCTTCCACGTGTCGTTCTTGATGAACCCATTGTACAGATACATGTAAGTATCGTGGGATACGCCCAGCGAATCGGTCGCGCGGCGCTGGTATATGTCGCAGAAAAAGGTATTGAACAGGTCTTTGCTCTTGTTTCTCATACTCAGATCAAAGTCATAGAAGATGGGGCGCCATTTCATGCTGTTGTCCGTGGTATGCGCAAATTTTTGGTTATACGTGTCCTCGCAGTCGAAGAACATTTCAGCGATCAGGTAGTCCATGAAATAGTCCGAGTCCGCCAAATTCGTGTAGTCCTCGAAGACGTCGGCATTGTTCATGTTCTGCTGCGTGGATGCGTACAGGCTGACGATATCCTTATCGGAGCGGCCCGTCTGTACGTTGTATTTGTTGCCGCGGATCATTACGACCTTATCCGGGTCTACGTCGTGCTTGGATGCGAAGTACTCCTCGTTCTGGTTCTCCTTGAGCTCATACAAGCCCCAATACTGGCCGTTGATATAGACCACGGCGAACTTGGCCTGCGCGTTGTCCACGTTTAAGCCGTTGGCCGCCATGTTGATGAACACATCCCTCATACGGGTCGGGTCCTGCCACGCGCCCATGTTGCGCAGGGACAGCGATTTAAAGGTAGTGATATCGTAGCCGCTGAAGAACGGATAGGTTACAGAGCTGCGTCCGTAGCCGCCGCGCAGGTACAGGTTGATGGATTTCTGTTGCGCCTGCCGCGTGCCCGCGCCCGCAATGCGCATGCCCGCCGGGAACATAACGCCAAGCGTGCCATCCGACTCGTAGTATTCCACATAGCCGCCGCGCTCGCGGGTATCGGAGCGGTTCTGGCTGCCGAAGATATAGCTTAAGTCGCTCTGCGTCATGGAGAGGCAGACCACGGGCAGCGAGTGCACGTCGTCAAAGATGTACGTCGCAACCGTCTGCTCGCTCGTGATCTTGCCTTCCGCGATGGTGATGGCGCGCACCACCTTGTTGCCGGATATCGAAATGGGCCCGGTATATACGGAGGAGCTTTCCGTGGGCGTGGAGCCGTCGGTCGTATAGTGGATCGCCCCGCCTTCGGTGGCGGTGGTGATCTCCAGCGAAATCGCTTTGGACTGGTATCCGCCCTGAACAGAAAAAACCGGAGCGGCGCAGTATCCGGTCAGTACATCGCTGCCATTGGCGCTGCCCGGCGTGGGATCATCAAAAAAGACCACTTTGGTCTCCGTGCCTTCGTTATAAAGCCCGCGCGAGATGCCGGGACGCAGCACGCCCGTTTCAAACTCGTCGAGCAGCAGCCCCTGCGGGCTGAAAAGATACAGTTTTTCGCCGGAAAGCGAAATGGACAGCGTCTCTGTCGTATCGCCGTCCACGTACTTTTCGATCACTTTGTAGCCGCCCGCTTTGATGCTGGCGTCGCTGATGGGCCATTTGGTGGTACTGTCACGCGAGTCGGAGAGGTAGTAGCCCTCGAGGCTGACATCCGCCGAGGAGCCGTTGTACAGCTCCACCCAGTCCGAGTCGCCGCTGCGCGCGGCAGACACCGACGAAACTTCGTTGATGATGATGCCTTCCGTATCACCGCTCACCATGCTCACTTCCGTAAAGCCCTGCGTGGTGTTGGCGGCCTGCGGCGTAGGCTGCGGGAAGAACATCCACTGGCCGTCCGCGCTCAGCCCGTACGATACGTTATCCTTGCTCTCCACGGGCAGCGTTACGGTCTGCAGGGTCTGCGTGGAGATGTTGGTCAAGTACAGCGCCGTGTCTGCGTCGCCCAGCTTGAAGCTGGTATGCAGCTCGCCCGTCTTCTGGTCCTTGCCCGAGAGATAAACGATGACATAGCCGCCGGGGTCCAGCGTGATATCCGGCAGGTTCCACTTCCACAGGCTTTCCGCGTCGTCGGAGAGCGCGTAATCGGAGAGCGAAACCGCCAGTGTCGAGCCGTTATACAGCTCCACCCACGGGCTGCGCTCGCCGTACTGGTCGATCACCGAGAAGGTGTTCTTATACAGCAGCTCGTTGATATAAACCGCGTCCCGCCCTTCGGTTAAGGAGAGGTCCGTGGTTTCAAAGGACTTGGTGCTGTTGGCTGCGCCGGGCGTGGGCAGGGTGTAATACACCGTGCCGTTGTTTGCGCCGGGGCCTGCGGAGATACCGGGCAGGATGTGCGAATCCCAGGTGATCTGGCTGACCACCACGCCCAGGGTATCGGAAATAGCGATCGTGGTTTCATCGTCGCCGATGCGGAACGGAATGGAGCTATCGTCGTCCGCGTTGCTGAACCGCAGTACGACATATTTACCCGCTTCGAGCTCAACGTCCGGAAGCGAGGCTTTTTTCATGTTGGACAGGTTTTCCGTAATGTAATAATCCGAAAGCCGGATGGCCTTTTCGCCCGCGTTGTACAGCTCGATCCAGGCGTACGGCTCCGTTTTGGAAACGTCCTTGGGCAGGATCTCGGTGATCTGCAGCGAGATCTGCTCGCCGCTACGCAGCTCCTCCAGCGTGGCATAGGACGGCGTGGTGTTGGCCTCGCCGGGCGTGGTCTGGAGGAAAAAGCCGTAGGTACCGTCTCCCCTGTAGCCGTAGGAGACGTCGGTTTCCAGCGCGGGTATGGTCAGCTTCTGGATCGTGCCGCCGGAATATCCGAGCGTCAGATCGGTGCCGTCCTTGGAAAGCTTAAAGCCGGTGCAGATTACCCCGCCGTCCCATGTCGGCTCGGGCGTGGGCTCCGTTGAGGCTTCTTCGCTGGCCGCAGCAGCAGCCGAAGCAGCCGCCTGCGCCGCATCCGTAATGGAAGAGCAGCAGTAGACCACAAGATAGCCGCCCGGTTCGATCGTAACTGCCGGGAAGATGTACCGGTTGCCGTTGGATTCGTACAGTGAATAGTTTTCAAGGCTTACGGCTTCATCCGAAGCGTTGTGCAGCTCAATCCAGTCTGGAGAGCCGTACTGCGGATCGGTAAGCGAGTCGGAGTTGGAGCTCACGACCTCGGATATGTATACCCCTTTGTACTGCGCGGATACGCTCTCGCTGCCGCAGCCGGGCAGCAGCACGGCCACCAGCATGCAAAGCGCCAGTCCCAGTTTCATGCTTTTCCCGCGGACTGCTTTAGCCGCTGTTCCGCGTATTTTTTCTTCCATCATATATCTCGCTGCCTGTCGGTTTTTAAATTTCAGCGGCTTTAGGACACCATCGACTCCGCAATTTTCCCGCTGGGCGTATTCCGCCATTTTTGTATTATATCATTTTGTGCCCCGATATGGAATGATGCGGGTCGGATTTTATGCTTTTTTATTGCAGTATGATATAAAACAGCGAAAGTATACGTTTCTTACGCATAAAAGGTGCTTCGAAGCACCAGAGCGGACAATATAAAACGGAGGTAATTAGATGCAATTATTTCTGTACGGCTTTAATCTTTCTGCGTTTTTCTATAAGCAGCTTCACGATATTGACAATCCCCATAACCGGTCCCACAACCAGAATCATCAGTACAAACAATATGATCGGAAACACGATCCCGCTGCTTCCTGCCAGGACAATATTTACTGCAATATTCCAGGTTGATTTGAAGCCGAGCACCAGAAGAAAAATATAAATAATCGCTAAAAGAGATATTATAATTTCCATAAGGCTAACCATACCTTCTTAAGTTTTGAAGGAATCCCCTACGCAAATATTCCGCTACATCATGCCGTTAAAGTACATATACGCGGATACACCCAATATGAGCACGCCCGCAACGATCATGCCATATAGAATGTATTTGCTTGTTTTGTCGCCGCAAATAATAAACAGCTCAGGCTTTTCTGCGCTGTACCAGACCTTAAACTCCGTTCCTACCGGATATTTTATGCGGTTGGAGCTGCTTTGCCCTCTGGTGCGTACGACCGTTCCGTCCGCTATCGGATATTCTACTTCCATGGTGTACATCGTCCCACCGTTCATAGCGCGGGATGTATAATAATCATATAGCTTTGCGGTTGTTATAACCGAATCCGTAAACAATCTTTTTTCTCGTCTTAAAAACAAAATACCCAAAACAACTAATATCAGTCCAAATATCGGCAGTATCATTTCCGTCTCCTCTTTAGTCAGTCGGCGCGGAGTTATGTTTAAGCAGTCTATAGCCTGATTATACCATTGTGATTCACAGAAGATCAATCGCTGCCATTTGTAAAATATCCCTCCTGAAATATACGCCACCTCCTTTTTAGCACAGTATGATACGGCTTCGCCTCAGGAGCTTTTTTACGCCTGCTCTGTGGCAAGAAGGTCATTGCTGGCTAGCCTTATGATAAACCCTCAGATGTCATCCCGAGTGTAAGCGAAGGATCTTTATCGCCTTAATAAGATTCTTCGTTCATTTCGTTCTCTCAGATTCGTCATGCGCTGACGCACCACAATGAATGAAAAAACTTCTGTTGTCATGCTGAACGCAGCGACTACGCAGTGGATCAGCATCTTATCATGCTGGGGTAAAGATGTTTCGTCGCTTTCGCTCCTCAACATGACATGTGGAGAGGTTTTCGTAGCAATGACAAAAGAAGCTTGTTTAGCAGGCTGAGTCCCCCGAGGATTTGCCCTCATCAGTCGGCTTCGCCGACAGCTTCCCCCAGAGGAAGACTTTCCCTTGGCCAATTAAAGAAACCAATTAAGGGGCGGTGGTCGGGGCATAGTACCAGTCGGAAGGGTGCCTGTTGAGTCTATGTTCCACCCTTCAGTCTGCTTCACGGACAGCTCTCCTCACAGGGGAAGCCTTGCATATGCCGATACCGCCCATAATAAAAGCCCGGTGGCAACGGTTTTTTTGCGAGCCGGACACCGGGCTTTTCACTATTCACTATCACTTTAATGTTCCCGCCGCTCGCTTTGTCTGCGGAACATATGGTACGCGGCAAAGAAGCGCGGGTTCGCCTCGGCAAATTCAAGAAACTGCGTCATACAGCGCAGCGTTCCCCGGCCTGTGGCGTGGGCCGCCTTGTCCGCCTCCGCCGGGAGCATCGCTTCGTCCACGCCCAGTGTTTTCAAGAACCGCTCCACCATGGCGTGCCGCTGCTGCAAATACTCTCCGATCTCGTTACCTTTGTCGGTCAGCTTCAGAACGCCGTACTTCTCGTACTGAATGAGCTTGTTTTCCGCGAGCCTTTGCACCATGCGCGTGGCCGCAGGCGGCTGCACGCTGAGCGCGGCCGAAAGCTCGCTGACGCGGGCGTACCCCTTCTCCCGCGACAGCCGGAAGATCATTTCGAGGTAATCCTCGCCCGCCGCGGTGAGCATCTCGTCCATGCGGCTCATATATTCCCTGAAGGCAGAATACTCGCTCACGCCAAACCTCCGACCTTCCACCCCAAAAAGCCTTCGCTTTTCGGGGACCCCGGTCTTTTACCCCAAAAAGCCTTCGCTTTTCGGGGACCCCGGTCTCTCACTCCAAAAAGCCTGCGCTTTTTGGGGCCCTGATCTTTTACACCAAAAGACCTGTTTTTTGAGGCTTTGGGCCACCTCAAAAAATAAACCCCATACATTTTATTTTTTAACCGCAGGAAAATGCACACAATACCGTGCAAAGCATAATTTATAGCAGGTTAACTTTTTTACCCGGCGTTACATCCCGCCGAAGCAAAAGCGCCTCCTGACAGCCTCAGGGATTGGCATCATCGATCTACGGAAGAATGACCGAATGGCTCAAACGCCATGTACACCGCACCAAAGGCGGTGGTTTGAACCGCGCAAGCGGATTAATGTGTTCCGGTCTGCCCCGTCAGCGGCAAGAGCGCGCGCAAGTGCGCCAGCCAAAAGCAGGGCAGGCCGTTTTCGCGCGCAGCGGGAATTATGTAGGGAACGGTCTTGACTGTTCCGCAGGGATTGGGTAAGGGCGACGATAACAAGAAGAGACGATAAACCAAGACAAAAGAGGTTTATTCACTTATCACCGCGCTGCGGTCTGAAGAATCCTGATTCGGGGGGGCTGGTTGAGGACTCCGCAGATTCATGTTCACCATAAATCCCTCCACCGCCTTCGGCGGTCCCTCTCCCTTTAGCAAGGGAGGCTTTTCACCTAAAACAAAGGCGGCCATTGGCCGCCCCTGCGTTTGATCGCTTTTAATATGTCACCCTCTACAGGCCGCAATACGCCGCCTTCAGCGCGAGGATGCGGTAGACGCTTTCCTCCAGCCGCTCGCGGGAGATCGTACCGTCCTGCACGGCCTGATACAGCGAATCCAGCACGCTGCGCTGCAGATCGATGTACTTGCCGATGAGCACCACGTCGCCGCCCGCAAGGATGTGCAGCACCGCGCCTTTGCCCACCGAGTAGTGCGACCGCAAGCCCTGCATACGCATGTCGTCGGAGAACACCACGCCGTTAAAGCCCATCTGCTGCCGCAGCAGGGTGGTGATGATCGTGGGCGATATGGACGTGATATATTCGTTGTCCACGTTGGGGTACATCAGGTGCGCGACGAGCATCGCATCCACCCCGGCGTCAATGGCGTATTGAAATGGTACAAGCGAATAGTTCTCCATCTCGTCCATGGTGTAGTTGATAACCGGCAGCGTTTCGTGCGAGTCTTCCGCCGTGTCGCCGTGGCCCGGAAAATGCTTACCCAGCGACGCGATGCCCGCGGCGTGCAGGCCTTCCACAGCCTCGCCCACGAGCAGCCCGACAATGTCCGGGTCGCTGCCAAACATGCGGCTGCCGAGAAACGTCAGCGACGGGTCCGGGGCGATGTCGAGCACAGGCGCAAAGTCGATATTGATGCCGATGTCACGCAGCTGCAGGCCGATGCGCTCGTACTGGTCGTACACAAGCTGCGGATCGTTCCGCTCGCCGAGGGTCTGCGCCGAAAGCAGTGCGGGGCTCCATTCCGCGCCAAAGCGGATCACCTGCCCGCCCTCGAGGTCGATGCCAACCATGAGCGGAATGGCGCTGGGGTTGTGGCTGTTCACCTGTTCGACCAAAGCCCGCGTCTGTTCGAAGCCATCGGTGTTCCAGCCGAACAGCAGCACGCCGCCTACGCTGTACTCCTGCATGAGCGCGATGCTGTCCGCATCCATGTCCTCCGTGCCCGTAAAGCCGATCATCACCATCTGGCCGATCAGTTCTTTATCGCTCATGCCCGCTATGATCACCTTTATGGGGTCGGGCGTGGGCGTGGGGATGGGCGTCGGGGACGGGGACGGTGTGGGAACCGGCGTAGGCGACGGCGTGGGGGACGGTGTTGCCGTGGCGGTTTGTGTCGGCGAGGGCGAAAGCACCTCCGCCGCGGTCCCGCACGAAGCGAGCGTCAGCATGGCCAGCACGATGCACAGGAATCTAAAGCTCTTTTTCATCCGCAGCCTTTCCGCCCCAATCAGGGGCAGTACTTGAATACGTAGTCGCCCGCGTCCACCTGCAGCAGGCGCGAGAGCACCACGCACTTGGCCTTGAGCAGGAAAAACACGTCGCGTCCGGTTTCGGACAGGGTCTCAAAGTTGCCCTGGCCCTTACAGATGACGATATCCGCTTCAAAAAAGTTCCGCCGGAACTCCTCACTTGTTTCGTCCATGTTGACGCCCGCAATGTTACAGCCCGTGGAGATGACATGCGCGCATTCCCCAAGTCCCGAGGCCAATGCATCCGGCAAGGTAGAATCGTTGAGCGCAGGGCCGCCGCGCGTGGCAAAGGTGATCTCAAGCGGCGAAAGCGTTTCCAGCAGCACCCGGTCGAACACGGTCTCGCCCGCGTTATCGCCCACGAACATCATGGTCTTCGCGGTCTTGAGCTTCTTGCGCAGCGCCGGTTCGTCGAATATGGCAAAGGGCCGGTGCAGCTCCTTCTGGATCACTGCCGTAATGTCGTGGTGGCTGCTTACCGCGGAGTCGATCACATTGCCCGTGGCCGATACCTTGAGTGCGCGGTGCAGACGGTCGCCTTCGGCGGCGTACTCCTTCAGCATGGGGTACAGCGAGAGCGCGGCTTCGATATCCCGCCGCTTCACCTCCTGATACGGGTCGGTCACGCCGGTGTGCGCAGCCACGATGCGCTGCATCGCGCGGGCAAATTCGGGCGAGTTGCGATAGTGCTTGTGCTCCTGCAGCTTCGCTATGCCCTCGTCCATGATGACGCTGTGCAGCTGCGTATCGTCAGTCGCCATTCGTGCCGCATCCAGCAGTTGGCGCAGCGTGCACGGCAGGCAGTCCATAAATATCTCCATGATGTCTCCCCCTTGCAGTATGACTTATTGCGCATTTATCATACACGGCAAGGCCCCAATGTGCAACACATGCTGACGCATGGCAATGATAGGGCTGCCGTTAACGGAACGCTAGTGCGTCGGCTTTACCATATCGGCGATCTTAAAGGACATGAACAGTTTGAAGCAGTTTTCTCCGTTCGTAAGATCCAGATTGGTAATCTCAGAAATTTTTTGGACACGGTAGTCGATCGTATTCCGGTGAATGAAAAGATCTTTGGCCGTGGACATCTTATTCAGCCCATGTCTCAAATACGCATACAGGGTTTCGTAATAGTCTGTGCCATTGGCCTTATCGTATTGCAGCAACGCAAAGAGATTGTGGTCATAGTAATCCATCAGGTCCGCCTTATTCTCCACCAGAGACAGGATATCATAGATGAAGAAGTCGTCGTACGCAAAGAGCGCATCCTGCGTTTTCAGCATCCGGCCCAGTTCAATCGACCGGACTGCCTGAAGATAGTGCTTTTTTAAGTCCATGACGCTCTCAAACGGCAGGCTGATGCCTGCAACAAGGTGCCTTTCCGCAAAAAGCTCCCGGAGAGCAGTGCGAATACGTGCAGCGTCCTTGGCGTCTTTCGGGCTGAAAAGAACCACCATATAGGGCTCGCTGTAGATGATTTGGCTGCCGGGTACAACGATCTTGATCCGCATTCTCGTATATTCCATATAAGAATATGCGGAGTTGATCTTGGGGATCAGCACCGCCATCACGGTAAAGCATTGGTTCATCTCCCAGCGGAGCGAACGCATCTTGTTCCGCATCGCGCCAGGCGTCTCCTTCCCCTCGATGAGGTCGGCCATCATATTTTCATGGATTTCCCCGGTGTAGCTGGCGTAGGTTTTATTGGTGGACATCTCAATCGTAACTGCCTCACACAGCATATTCAGGATGTCGGTGTCGTCCCCGGTAAATTTCCGGCCTGTCTCCAGCATCACCAGCGTAGCGATCATTTTATGCTGGAACACGATTTTACCGACCAGCCGCCTCGTATCTCTGGAAAAGCCGGAGTCAAGCAGGATCGGCGTTGAGCTGGCTTCCAGCTTTTCCAATACCCGCTGAATCTCAAACTTGCTCATGAAGCTTTGCGAGCTGAAGCCCTGAACCACGATATCCCTCACGGCGGGGTCGGTGATTTCCTGTTCCGATACGACATCGATCAGCCTGCTGGAGGAGTCGGACAGCAGCAACGGGTTTCCCAGCACGCGCAGGCCCACCTCCAGCACGCCGTGAATGCCCCGGCCCGCAACCAGCGCATCCAGAATATCGGCGGAGCAGTCGCGCAGCCTGTTCTGAGAATCAAATATCCGCTGTACGGCCTGAAAGAGCGCCGCCACATCGGTCTGTTCCGGGAAAACAGCCGCATTGACATGCAGGGCCGAAAGATCGAGCGCCGGATCGCTGACGATCAGGCACGCGTTCGAATCTGCGAAAACACTGTCGGTAAAGGAAGCCGCTTTGCCGACGTAAATGTAGCCGGGCATGGCCTGCTTCAACACAGGCATGAGCGTTACTCCCCGGTATACTGCGTCCGCATCCATAACAGCGGTATGCATGGGCTCAAATTCGGCCAGGCCGCTCAATATCCGGCTAAAATTAACAGACATACTTCCTCACTCGCAAACTTATTATTTTACTTGTAGTATACCATAAAATCATATGCTTTGTATTATGTTTTCTTACAATGACAGTGAACATGCAATATGATACACTGAAAACAAGAATGTGAAATATTTCACCACTTAATTCTTTTGGGGAGGAATGCACAATGGCTTATCCAAATCTATTTCAACCGATTAAAATCAGAGGGATGGAACTGAAAAACAGGGTGGTTTTTCCCGCTATGGCCACCAACCTGATCGCCAAGGGCGGGTATGTAACCGACCAGTTCATCGATTATCATGTTGCACGGGTATTGGGCGGCAATGGCCTGAGCACAACCGAGGCCACATCCGTTCATGCGCCCTCCGCGCCTTATAACTTTTTGTCCATCAGCGACGACAAATTCATACCGGGCATGAGGAAGTTTGCGGATGCGATCCGCGCTGCCGGCGGAAAGTCCTGCGTGCAGCTGTGGCAGGGAGGCATCGTGGCCGCCTCCGTGGATCAGTCGGCTATGGTTGTGGTTCCCAGCGATTTCCCCATAGCGGGCACGGATATCGTTATCCCCGCTGCGTCGAAGGAGTTGATCCGGGAATGCGTAAAGGCCTTTGGCGAAGCGGCGCGGCGCTGTGCGGAAGCGGGCATCGACTGCGTCGAGTTTCACGCGGCGCATGGCTACTCCCCGCACGCCTTCCTGAGCCCAGCCATCAACAAACGAGCGGACGAATACGGCGGCTCTCTGGAAAACCGCGCGCGGTATTCGCTGGAGAGCATCGCGGAGATTCGCAAGAATATCCCGGAGGACATGCCCCTGTTGCTGCGTGTCGTGGCGCAGGACGATTATCTGGAAGGCGGCCTGACGATCGAGGATATCATCGCCTTTGGTAAGATGGCCAAAGAGCTGGGAGTGGACGTGCTGAACGTTTCCCGGGGCAACGCTTACTCGGCGGGTGTAAAATACGAGGTGCCGCCCATCGATATCCCCAAGAGCTTCAACGTAGACAATGCCGCCCGAATCCGGCGCGAGACGGGTATGACCACCATCGCCGTGGGCCGGATCAACGATCCGCAGCAGGCAGACGACATCATCTCGAGCGGCAAAGCGGATATGGTGGTGATGGGACGCGCGCAAATCGCCGACGCGCAATTCTGTAATAAAGCCGCATCAGGGCATCCCGAGGACATCGTACGCTGTATCGCCTGCAACCAGGGGTGCGTCGACCGCTACATGATCCCTCAGATGTACCCGCACCTCTCCTGCCTGAGGAATCCATCCGTTGGCCGGGAAAAGGAGTGTGAACTGGTCAAAACGGACCATGCCAAAACCGTGCTGATTGCGGGCGGCGGCATGGGCGGTTTGGAAACCGCGTTTGTGCTGAAGCAGAGAGGGCACCACCCGATACTGTGCGAGGAATCCGGAGAGCTGGGTGGCCAGTTCCTGTTGGCAGGCGCTGCGCCGAGAAAAGCTGAAATGCGCGACGCGGCCGTTTCAAGGGGCGAGCAGGTGCTCCGGGCAGGCATTGACGTGCGGCTCAATACCCGAGTGACACCGGCATTGATCGATGAGATCAAGCCCGACGCTGTTGTAATCGCCATCGGCGCTCAGCCGGTCAATTTCAACATTCCCGGCATCGATCTGCCCCATGTCTACAATTCGCACGATATCATGTCCGGAAGAGCCGATATCTCCGGCGATATCGTCGTGGTGGGCGGCGGCCTGGTGGGCCTTGAAGTCGCCGAATGCCTGGCTGAAAACAAGAGCAAGGTAACGGTGATTGAAATGCTGGAAGGCGTCGGACGTGATCTGGGAGCGTTCAGGCAGATCTGCGTGATGGAAAACCTGTATTGCGATAATATCGCCACCATGGACAAGACGAAGTGCCTCGAGATCAAAAAGGGCGTACTGCTGGCCGAGCAGGATGGAAAACCTGTGGAGCTGAAGTGCGATTTCGTCGTAATCGCCATCGGCGCAAAATCCAACGATTTCAGCGATATCAAGCAGGCTTGCGAGAGCCGAAGCATACCGAGCTATGTGATCGGCGATGCGCAGAAGCCGCGGCGCGCGATCGACGCGATTGCCGAGGGTTTTGAAATCGCCAGAACACTCTAAACCGGAGCACACAAACGACAAAAAGCCTCTTCGGAGGCTTTTTTGCTGCTCTGGTTTACATGGACCGGGTTTCCGCTACACCCCCCGACAGAACAGGAGGTAACCCGTCATGAAGCAATCCAGGAAGCAGGTAATCCCGATCCCCCTATTTGGTCAGGATCGATGGCAGGAATACGGATTGCTTCGGCGCACGCACCTTGCAATCACTTGCGCGTACACGCCATGGTAAACGAAAACAGATCCTGTATGTCATCCTGACGAGCGAAGCGAGGAATGGATCTTTATAAAAGATGTTTCGTCGCTGCCGCTCCTCAACATGACACAATTGATGGGCTTTTTCATAGCAATGACGACAGCCGAGGCGGGGTATAATTATAAGGCATAGCTACAATCTGATATAGCCGTAGATGCCGCCGGGCAGCCGCTCAGTCATATAGTCTGCGAATTGACGCTTGATATCTTGGGGCGCAAGCGATAGTATGAAGCTTAATGTGATTGTATAAAGGAGATACCCGGCATGTTTTTAGGGGTAATCGTCAACGTCCTTGCCGTAGTGGTCGGCGGCGCTATCGGCCTGCTATTCAAAAATGCGCTGCACGAGCGCTATCAAACCGCGCTGACCAGTGCCATTGCGCTGGGCGTAGTGGGCGTAGGCGTGACGTATGTGATTAAAACGGAAAATCTTCTGGTGCTAATTTTGAGCGTCATTATCGGCACGCTGATCGGCACCTGGATTCGCATCGACGACCGGCTGCAGCGTCTGGGCGAGCGGATGCAGAGCCGTTTGAAACAGTCGGGCGGCACATTCGCCGAAGGGTTTGCCGGGGCTTCCATCCTCTATTGCGTCGGGTCTATGGCCATCATGGGTTGCATGAACAGCGCGCTCTCCGGGGACCACGCGATACTGTTTACCAAGTCGGTCATGGACGGCGTCACATCGGTCTTTCTCGCCTCCACGTTGGGCGTGGGCGTGCTTTTCTCCGCCGTTTCGGTGCTGATATATCAGGGCCTGCTGACGCTTGGGTTTTCGCTGTTCGCGGGCAGCCTGAGTTCCTCGCTTGTGGGCGAGATTTCCGCCGTGGGCGGCATCATCCTGTTCGGCATTGCCATCAACATGCTCCAGCTGAAAAAAGTGAAGACCGGCGATATGGCGCTGGCGCTGTTCGTACCCATCGCCCTCATCCCGCTTCTGAACCTTCTGGGTCTATAGCCTTTTTCCCGCTTCTTTATTAATATTATGCGAAGGCCGCGCCCTCGCGCTCCCGTTTCTTTTCTTGAAGAAAAGAAGCAAAAGACACGTGGGAAATGCCTGTACAGGCATTTCCCTGATGGGATTCTTAAGGGATAGCATCCCTTAAGCGTTACCTTCGTCAGCAGCGCAGGTCAGCACCTGTGCTTTTTCTTTTTCGGCTATAACGGCGATGTAACGTAAAAAACGGCTCTGCGTCCATTTCGGAAACAGAACCGTCTCATCAGCGAAGAAGGCGGGCGGGCATGGAAGCCCGCCCCTACGATTACAACGTCACCCACTGTTTGCGCGCGTCGGATTCGTAGGCCTGCTCCATCACGTACTGGATGTACGCGCCGTCCTCGAAGGACGGGGAGGCGGGCTGGCCCTCGTAGACGTGGGCCACGAAGTTATACA
>JAEWTL010000095.1 GCA_023459495.1 Bacillota bacterium
TACCCACAATGCGCGGTTGAGCTTAATATCGGTGTCGATGTTGTGAATGGCACGGGTGTGGATACGTTTTCCTTTTGCACTGCGGCCGGAAATCCCGCCTTTCAGCATATTCTCCTGGATGGTCTGATAAGCACTCCACAGGTCATTACCGTAATCCTCCCGGCGTCGTGGCGTCAGAATGTCGGCGGTGGTGACGGGCTGATGTTCGTCACCATAACGGTAAGTCAGCGCCGCCTGTGCCAGCGCCTGGCGTGCCGGTGGCGGCAGGACCAGCGACTGCATGGCATCACGCTTTTCCTCAATCCGGTCAAAAACCCCCACCACTTCGTAAGCCCCTTCGATAACTTTCTCCACCACATTTCCCCGGTGTGGAACACGCACTTCCCCCAGAGACTGACCGCAGACGCAGCCATTCTGGCAGACGAATCTGAAGTAACCCGGCAGCATCTGGTAGCTGGAGGTACCGTCATGGGAGTTGAGCAGAGTGATTTCAGGGACATGTTCTCCGTTTATCTCTCCGGCCCGCCGCAGACGCAGCATGTGTCTGGTGTATCCCCGGCGGCCCGGGTCGCGCACGCGGGTCTGGCAGGCGAAGAATGGCTGAAAGCCTTCCCGCTGCAGGCTTTCCAGCACTGTGATGGTGGGGATGTACGCGTAGTTTTCGCTTCTGGAGGTGTGTTTGTCTTCCCCGAATACGCTGGGGACGACCTGCATTAATTCTTCTTGGGTCAGTGGGCGGTCCCGGCGTATCTGATTAATCCGTCCGAAGCGACTGGCTAATCGCATAATTAACTCCTTATCTGATAATGAAATAAAAGCAAAAAGGCCATGTCCCCGGAGGAACATGGCCTGATGGAATATATTATTGCTGATGATTAATGTTGCTGATTTTTCTCTTTAACTTTTGACCATGAGGGGCGTCGGTTGCCGGAAAATTCCTTCTGCATTGACCAGTAACCAATCGGGAACTGCTTCACCAGCACCCCGTTGATACCAATATCGACGGACAGATACTGACCGTTGTTGATGCTGCCCTTGCGGATGTACGCATCCGCACTGCAGGTGCCGGTATCATACTGCCGCCATGTTGCGGTATCGCGGGCGGCAACATAAAAATCACCGAAAGCACAGCCAGTTGCTGACTTACGATTCAGAACGGCAACGTAATACTTAGTGTTGGCTATAATGGCGCAACTGCTGCTCTGACCGCCGCAGACCTGCCATAACGTTTTGCCGCTGTCACCCTTAAAGGTCCAGATAGTGTCTGCCGGTGCACCGTCTGTATGTGTTACTGGCAATGCCGGAGCCTGCTGCACTGGTGTAACGTCGGGTACATCGCGGCGTAATAGTTGTGCTTCAGCATCCCCGACATCGCCAAACATGTTTTCCTCTCCGTTGTTGTAATAAAAACCGGCAATAACATGTTCTGAGGGGATATACAGTATTTTCAGATAATGGTCACCGCAATTACCCCGCTCACAGACAGACCCCAGCAGCCACTTCTCGCCACCAACGACCACCGGAATTAATCCACTGTCAGGGCCGTTCATTGCACCCTGTCTCCCGGTTAACCCGGTAAGTCCTGCTGATTTCAGCGCATCATCAAGGTCTTTCTTGAATACCGGGTCAGCATCGTAGATGCTGCCCAGAAAGGGGCAGGAACCGTATCCGTTTTCATTATCACCAGCATCAGGATCACAGCGCATTGCATCTGCTGCCGTTTTTGCGACACCGGCAGCGTAAACTCCGGCGGAAATAAAACAAAGCGAGGATATCAGTATTACCTGTTTTAATTTACGTAATACAAGAGACATGATTATTTTTACTCCATCCTGTTTATATAAAAGAAACGGGCTCCGTGAAGAGCTCTGTAAAAAATTTAAAAGTCAATGGTATTAAGACCGACATTCTTTTGGATGGAGGGATCATAAATAACAACGGTAAGATGGTCTTTGTCTGAAGAACGGACAAACTTAGCGGTGGCCTTACCACTGCATGTTGCATGACGGTTATAATCCATCATTTTACCTTTGCTGGTAGTAAGATTGACAACGATGATATAAGGGTCATAACAGGCCGAGCCTCCGGGGCTGCTCAGCAGGGCATATCTACTATCATCAGAGACACTAATGAGGCTGCAGGTCCCATTTTTCACCTCCTTACTTCCGCACATTTGCTCACTGCCGTCAGTCACATCAATTACTGTCTGGGGTAATTTAACCGCTGCAGCACTGGCTGAGGCACTCAATAAAAAACCAGAAACTATTAATGACAATATAAACGCTTTCATCTGTTTATCCTGTTTATTGTTAAAGTAACAATGCTTGTATGACAGGGAGCGCGGGCTAGCTTGTGTTCTTCGTATCATTACAGAGAAGACATTCACTTTCCACTGAACATAACCACAGTCAGGGCCTGTGTAGGCCCTGCGAAATAACTAACGTTCCCCCCGGTCTCGCAAGACCTTTCGTGCCAGACGCTTTTCTGTTTCTGTTGTACTGCTGAAATAACCATTGTCAGTGGTTATCTTCCTCAGATCTGTATTGCTTTTGCCTTCCAGGCTGTTATGCGTATCCTTCACTTCACGCGCACTACTGAGTACATCTTTCGCCACCTCAACGGCGAGCTTACCGGCGGCCTTCCAGAATCCCATGGGAGCCACCTTTACAGATAACCGTTATCTTTGCCCCACTCACACCCGCAGTCCCGGCACATCCAGCCATCGGCCCAGGGAATGGTGTCGTGGGAGCCACAGTCCGGGCAGCGTTTGCCGGAAGTTGGGTTACCGGGTGTGATACGTCTTATTTTCATCATGTTATCCTTCTGTTGCGGGTTGATGTAGTTCAGGGCATAAGCCGGACAGCACTTCACCTATGAACCGGAAATGAGGTAATGCCTGTAAAAAATTCGGGCGAGAAAGGATGTCGCGTACCGTGGCGTCGGGTGTAAAAGTGTCCGGATGAAGCGTGACGCACCGGATATCAGTCAGTGGCAGTGCGATGATGCGTGTCTGGTGTGCCCCTGTCAGATACCAGCTACCGGCATGCAGAACCAGGCGGTAGGGTGAGATATCCGTATGGTTGCATCCGTTGCCGTGCAGAGTCACTTTCCGGCATTCCTGGACAGCATTTACCAGCCGTATAAAGACTCCACTGTCGGTGACGGTCTGTGCAGAATCTCCCTGCCAGATAAGGCAGGGAGATTCACCCGGCCCACCCAGAAGTGAACTGACCAGATGTCCGTCAAGCCCCGGAAACAGGGACTCAACGCCCGACTGACGGGCAAAGGTTATCACTGCCAGTTCCCGCTGACGGCTGCCGGACAGCAGACGGCACTGGCCCTGTCGATACTCCAGGTCCAGGTACATCAGTCGTTCACGAAAATCCCGGCGCAGGGTACGAACTGACACGTCAAATTCAGCAGCCAGTTTGCGTATATCCAGCGTTTCGCCTGCCACCAGACGGCTAATAATTATCGACAGTCTGACGGCAAGCCGGTCATGGCGATGCTCAGCCTGAGTCATAAAACTTCGTTCTCCGGTAAGCTAATTCAATGAAAAGATGAGGGTTATATTAACGAGGACGAGAGGCAGGGTATGGACACAGAAAGACGATTTTTAAAAATGCTCAGTTTCAGGAATGACGGGAGCTGCGGGGGATGTTGCTCTTTTTTCTTCGGGCAAAGGCCTGCAAACGGACAGGATGTGTCCGAACGTCAGCAAAATGCCTTCTCGGTATCAGAAGAAAATCCAGTCCCAGACAGCCCGCGCAACCGATACCACAGCATCACGCACGCTCCGAATCACCATTTTCAGCGGGGCGGGCAGGAGCAACGAAGACTCCGCCGTATCGAACACCCGCCCCACCGCTTCACCAAAGCCGTCACGGGCCTGCGACCTGACCGGCTCCGTACAGAATCTCCTGTGTAACTGCGTCGCCACCGGACTGGTGGCGCGGTCAGGCAGACAGCGCATCATGGTTGACACCATCTCTTCAATGCCCCAGCCGGTCAATGCTGACACCATGCAGACCGGATGACGGGGAGTGAATATCGTGGTAATGGCGGCCTGCTTCGCCTTCAGGTTAGCCTGCTGCTGTGGCGAGGGGGTGCCGGTACGGATATCCCATTCATGGCAGGGTTCGATTTTGTCGGCCTGATTCAGCACAAACAGCACCTGCTGCTGGTAAGGCTGCATCACACCGCGCCAGAACTGCTCGTCCACCGACAGCGCCCGGTCATCGGCCTTGATGACCCACAGCACCAGGTCCAGTTCCGGCAGCATACGCCGGTACAGGGCACGGTATTCATGGTCCCGTTGCCCGTTTTCTCCCACACCCGGTAAATCAACAATCATCAGACTGTGACGCCCGCTGCGTAGCCGGAAGCGCAGCACTTCACGGGTACAGGCGTTCACATCACTGACGGGGGAGACTTCACCCCGGAAGAGTTCGTTACAGAGCGAAGACTTACCGGCACCACTTTTGCCCATGATGCCAATCACCGGCTCGTAGTGGGTGAGGTTCTGAATACGTTCAAGAATAAGCTGGCGAAGCGTGTCGGGAAGCGACGCCAGCGGTTGTTCAAGGGCCTGAAGGCCATGAGGTTTAGTCATACAGTTTTCTCAGCGTGAAAAAGAAAAATCCCCGCGCACCGGTCAGGGAGGCGGGGGATTCACGGAGATAATATCTGTCTGAGATTATTTGGAATGCGTGTTATTTATCTTCTGCATATCTGGCTGCATGCCAGGCATTCATAATGATTACTTCCAGCTCTTCGTTAATTTTTCGACCGTTTTTCTTTGCCAGCATATCGAGCTTTTCTTTAATATCCTTCTGGACGTACGGGTTAATCACTTTTTTACCTGTAATATTTTCACGGAATACATTTTGATTATATGTTTTTTTCATCCGCTGAATCATCAAACGCCGGGTGTCAGGGGGGGCAGGCCAAGAATACAGTACAGCAGTGAGAAATGTAATCACCTGTTCCTGTCTGATTTCAGTCATGAATGAAGGTGTATAATCGGGTTTGATATGCTCCATAACATATTTAAAAGCCCATTCGCATTGCTTAAGATTTTTAAGGTCAATCCATTTAAATGGTTCTGGTAACTCCCGTTTTCGCTGAATCCAGATCTTTTTTTAAGGAAGAGAGTGTTTTGGTCTTAAAGAGTAAATTTACATCCCAGTTATCAAAACAAACATATATTGCGGATAATGCTTTCTTTTGGTTTTCCGGAATGATGGGGATCAGATTTTGCTTAATGAGAGGTTTCAGATTGCGGTTAAAATTAACCTCCAGTGAGTTGACTTCCTGAGGCCCCATGGTTGAAAGGACATTCCATGCAAAATAAGCGGAGCTGTAGTCCTTTATTCATTTAAAATTCGCCTCTGGAATTATGCTGGATTTTAACCAATTTTTCATTTCCCGTACGAAATTATTGTAGTCGTGAGTGCTTTTAAATTCATTATTAAGCTCTCTCAGGATCATATCCATAACGTCCTGATTTTTATAATCAGCAATGATGATTAGCGGAGTGCGATCCCGGTATCCTTCGATTTTTCTCTTCATGTATTCGATGTAAAACCGGCATGCCATTTCTGTTCTGTCTGTCAGTATTTCTTTCATAATTACATTTTCTTTGTTTTAAAATAGATTATCACTATGTAGCTTAATGCGTATGTTTAACGTAGTCAAATGCGTTGATATTATCGTCGTAACGCACGTATTAAAAAATGTAGTAAAAGTACTGTAATACAGAAAGTGTAAATGTATATTTTTACTGTGTCTGTATGTAAAACAACAGGTTATATCCCCTTCTTTTCTTCCAGAAGGTAATTGTATTTGTTTAGACAGGCTGAGGGGGGGACCGTAACGCCACTGTGGTAAATGATGGGGGTTACTGTTACCAGAGCGATTAATGTGTAGGGCATATGGGGCAACAGAGGAATATGGGGTGGTCATTAACATGAACGTCTCAAAATATTCCATGGGACCGGTTGACCTGTGAAGGTCAACCTTCCTCGCTTTTTTACGTATTTGCCCGGTTAGTATGCCGGAGCAGTGGTGACTATCAGATACCACAAAAAAGAATCCGGCTTACTTTACTTAACCGGAGATATCCATCATGACTACCCGCCTTTCACTTACCGAAGACCAGTTCGTTGACATGACTTTTATCACCAGCCTGCTGCAAATGACAGACAAGTGGATTTATAAGCTCATTAAGGACGGAGTCTTTCCCAGACCCATCAAACTGGGGCGAAGCTCCCGCTGGTTAAAAAGCGAAGTTGAAAACTGGCTTCAGGAACGTATTAACCAGTCCCGTAAATAACTCATCCTCTTAATACAAACCGCAGCAGGAAATTAATCATCCGGTATCGCCGGATGCTTTCTTCTGCCTGTTAACCAGACTGTAAGGAATATGAGAAATGAAAGACTATAAACCGCGTTACGAAGAACTGAATAAATATTACCAGACCTGGCTGACGGGTTACACCCGGCTCGCGGTATGCCATGGCATGTGCCATCAGAATATCTACCACCATCATACCCTGACGGTCGGGAGCTTTAATTTTCCGGGCGAAAACGAGGTGATTGCGATTGTTCCCCGATGTCTTCACCGGATTATTTATGGCAGAGCCGCAGCCCCACTGACGGTTAATGATGACCTGAGCGTCAGTTTATTTACTCAGGAGCATCTTATAGCACATCACCCCATGCTGGAAGGGATTTTGCTGTCTGAGTGCGTGCGATTAAAACAGCGTCCTCTGGCAAATAAACTTATCAGCCTGTTCCGCCAGTTCAGCGGTAGTGAGCTGCGTCTGAAGCTGGTCTGGCTGTGCTGGTACGATTTGATGTTGGGTAATTGCCTTGATGAATGGATCGACACTCTCAGGTTCAAAAACAGTCAGGAGATGGATATCTGGATCAATAACCGGCAGGAAGAAAACCCGGCGCTGACCCGTCTGATGGACGAGTACGTCTGCTTTGCATGGCGGACAACAGCTGAACCACTGAGTTAGGCTTCATCTATAGTCCTGCAAGGGATTTGAGGATAATTGGGGAGTGAAAGTTAATTTAGGTTAATTAATATAATTAATAGGCACTCCCTTTTTACAGTCATCTCCTTAACCCATGCAACTTCCTCAGCTAAAGCCCCTCCTGAGGGCCTGATACATTTCACTGGCTGGCCCTCGCCGACACCGACACTAAAGAAATTTATACTATGCAAAACAATCAACGATGGGAGCCAGACTTGTTCCTGAGAGCCCTCCTGAACAACCATATAGACAAAATGGTTGAACGCTATTCCTGCCTGCGTGCTTTACGCATCGATCTATTCTACCAGGATCATACCGCTAAGTTTTTCTTGCAGGATCACCGGCAACTCGAATGGGATGTCAGAAAACTGATGAACCGTATGATGCAACTCGAAGCAGTTGTCGGTTTTTTCTGGGTTATCGAATGGACCGAAGACCACCACTACCATGCCCATGTCGTATTCTGGCTGGATGGTAGTAAAACTCAGAATACCTACCCCTGGTCGCAGCAGGCCGGTTTGTACTGGGGCGATATCACTGACCGGGAAGGCTGGTATCACCGATGTGAGTTTAAAGAACATTACACGGCCAATATCAACATTCCGGTACGCTACAGCGACCAGGACAGTATCGACAACATCCGTCAGGTACTGGCGTATCTGACCAAAATCCAGCAGAAGCATGGCCTGCCGCTCTACGGCTGCAACGAAGTACCACCTCGCCCATTGTCGGGAAGACCACGACAAAGAACCTGAAAGTTTTTTACGTCACAACGCCATAGTGTGACATCCACGCAACAGTAACGACAGCCTGCACTGGCTTACTTTACCCCCTTCTGATAACACTTCACTAATCCGCCATTCACACCCTGATCACGCTGCCCGTTCCGGGACGGCTGACGCCTGCGTGTTGTCTGGCGGTAAGGAACTACACTATGTACGCAAAATCCTTTATCGCTTTCGACGGGAATGGTCGTCTGATCGGTGCCCGTACCGCACAGACCGCACCTTACGATCGCCACACCTGCCATCTTTGCGGTAGTGCACTCAGATACCATCCGGAATATGAGACTGAACGTCCCTGGTTTGAACACACCGACGAAGGGCTGACGGAGCACGCGCAGCAATGTCCTTATGTCAGGCCGGAACGCAAGGAAGTACAGCTGATTAAACGCTTACAGCAATGGATACCGGATGCCTTACCCGTGGTGCGTAAAGCCAGCTGGCACTGCAGACAATGCCAGCATGATTATTATTGGGGAACGTTATTGTACGTAAGCGTCAACGGAGCACCGTATTGACGCTTATTTATTGGTGAGTACTACGTTCCATGGCAGGAGTTCATCAACTCGGTTGGAAGGCCATTCCGGCAGTACGCTCAGGATATGGCGCAGATACGCTTCCGGATCGATACCGTTCAGACGGCAGGTGCCGATCAGCCCGTACAACAGTGCTCCACGCTCGCCGCCGTGATCGCTGCCAAAGAACATAAAGTTTTTCTTTCCGAGACCGACTGCACGAAGCGCTCTTTCCGCAGCATTATTATCCGCCTCCGCCAGACCGTCATCACTGTAATAACAGAGGGCATCCCACTGATTCAGTACATAGCTGAACGCTTCGCCCAGTCTGGATTTTTTCGACAGCGTACCATTCTTCTCCACCATCCATTCATGCAGCGACGTCAGTAACACTTTGCTTCGCTGCTGCCTGACGGCAAGACGCTCTGACTCCGGTAATCCCCGTATTTCATCCTCGATGGCGTACAGTTCACTGATTCGCTTCAGGGCTTCTTCTGCCGTCGCACTTTTGCTGCTGATGTATACATCGTGGATTTTTCTCCGGGCATGGGCCCAGCACGCAACTTCTGTCAGCGCACCACCTTCACGTTCTGCACTGAACA
>JAEWTL010000096.1 GCA_023459495.1 Bacillota bacterium
TGGCGGCTGTGGCGACGCGCATGCCGATGAACCCGGACAGCACTGAAAACAGCGCGCCTGCCGCAAACGCAATGGCAGTTCTATACCCGAGGCTGGGCAGCAGGCAGATCAGCAGGATCATGACGGCACAGAAGACTGCGATCACCACGTACTGCCGCTTCAGGTACGCCATCGCTCCCTTGCGGATGAACCCTGCCACTTTACCGATTTTGTCATCCGTACACTTCTCTTTGCGGATAAACATAATCTGATTCAACCCAAACAAAATACAGACCAATGCGCATCCGATCAATACGAATTCCATAAACCCTCCAAAAAGATATACAAATCTAAATACGCTTATTAAACGCATCCTTTTTAATCTCAAGGAAACCGCAATACACCGTCTGTAAAACGGCATATAAGAACAACAATAAGACCTACTATTCTGTTGTACTTTAAAACGCGCAAGAGCTTTGCAAATCGGGATAAGGATTCATATATGGCTTTGCTGCGGCAAGATAAGCCGCAAAAACAATGGTCTGGTTGGTCACCCCGTCGGCTTGGGCGGGGTGAAAGGTCCCCACGGGCGTTCCCTGCCTGATATTCCCCTCAAAAAACAAGTACGCAATCGGTTTGGTATCAAGGTCTACGCTTTATGCTTAGAGGAGTTTCCCCCACAGAGGAAAGTACTGCTCTTGAAGGAGGGGTATACTATGGCTGCCCGATGCAACCGCCGCTGAGGGAACGGCCCGCGGAAATAATCATTCAAACCAAAGGGGAATGGCGGCAATCCGCATCGGGCGGGTAATAGCGTTATATCAATTGTAGTAATATCCTGCGTTATCCGTCACTCCAGATGATCGGAATGACGGAGCATCACTTCCCGCAGCGCCTGCTGCAGGGTTTCGTCCCCTATCAGCTGTTGAAAGCGGACATGGGCCTGCGCGTCCGGAGCCGCGTCTTCAAAAAAGTTCATCCCCGCGATTTTCGCAACCGCGTACCTGTCGTACAGCGGGTTATCCGTTTCGTCCAACAGTTCGAGCCAAAGCTGCAGCAAATACCGCCACAGCGGTTCTTCCATCCGGCCGGGCATTTCGCCCATGTTCCGGTCGTCATAGTATTTTTGGACGCAGCTTACGCATTCGTCCCATGGCACAAGCTTTTTCCTGACATTCAGAAGTTCTTCCTGATTCACGCCAAGCTTCCTCCATATCGCCGCAGGCCGCCCTCAAACGGTGCCGGTCCGCTGCCGGAAATTCCGAGCCCGGCGGTTTGTGCCTGCCGGGCTCGAACCCTTCATTATTGACGTATTGCGCATCTGCCGCATATAAAACCGGCAGACACACAGTTTTCAGCTTATCTGAACCGCTCGAATATCATGCTGGCACCCTGGCCGCCGCCGATGCAGAGTGTCGAAAGGCCGATCCGCAGGTCCCTCTTCGCCATTTCGTGCAGCAGAGTGACGGCGATTCTCGCGCCGGACGCGCCGATGGGATGCCCCAGCGCGATGGCTCCGCCGTTGACGTTCGTGATTTCAGGATCCAGTCCGAGGTCGCGCATGACGGCGAGGGACTGTACCGCAAACGCTTCGTTGGCTTCCGCAAGCTCGATGTCCAGCATGGAAACGCCCGCGAGCGCCAGCGCTTTTTTCGTGGCAGGGATGGGACCCAAGCCCATCACAGACGGGTCAACGCCTTCGCAGCCGTAGGATAAGATTCCCGCAAGCGGCTTGATTCCGAGGTCGGTCGCCTTGCTCTTCGACATCAGCACGATCATGGCCGCGCCGTCGTTGATGCCCGAAGCATTGCCCGCGGTTACGGTGCCGTCCGGCTTGAACGCAGGCCGCAGCTTGGCGAACTGCTCATAGGTCGCGTTGAACCGCGGATATTCGTCCGTATCCACAACGACCGGAGCACCCTTCTTCTGGGGGATCGAAACCGGCACGATCTCGTCCTTGAACCGGCCGCTCTCAATGGCGGTCTGAGCCCGCTGCTGGCTGACCAGCGCGAAGTTGTCCTGCTCTTCCCGCGTGATGCCGTATTGCGCGGCGATGTTTTCGGCTGTGATGCCCATGTGGTATCTGTTGAAAGCATCCGTCAGGCCGTCGTTGACCATGTAATCGACGATCGGCGCGTCACCCATCCGGTAACCCCAGCGGGCCTTGGTCAGCAGGTAAGGCGCATTGCTCATGCTCTCCGTACCGCCTGCCAGCACGATGCTCGCATTGCCGGTCATGATCTCCTGCGCAGCCAGCATCAGCGCCCGAAGTCCGGACCCGCACACCATATCCACCGTCATGGCGGGCGACGCTACGGGGATACCCGCTCCGATCGCCACCTGACGCGCCACGTTCTGTCCCATACCCGCGGTGAGCACGCTGCCGATGATCGCCTGGTCCACCTGGTCCGGGCTGATCCCCGCGCGCTTGATCGCTTCAATGGCCGCAGTTTTACCCAGTTCCACAGAGGACAGCGAGGAAAGCGCGCCTCCAAAGCTGCCGATAGCCGTTCTGGCCATTCCCGCGATGACTACTCCATTCATTTGCGTTACTTCCTTTCATTTATGCTTTGCGCATCCGTTGGCCAGCCGGTTTATAATACCAGCCCGCCGTCCACCTTCAGTACTGCCCCGTTGACAAACGCCGCTTCATCGGAAGCCAGATAAGCGCATGCCGCCGCCATCTCTTCCGGCGTACCCAGCCGTTTCAGCGGCGTCCTCTCCCTGATGATGTCCAGTATCTGACCGGATGCCGATCCTATCATTTCTGTCATGGTATATCCCGGCGCCACCGCGTTGACCGTTATGCCCTGCGGGCCGAGCTCCTTCGCCCACGTCTGGGTCATCGATATGATCGCCGCCTTCGAAGCCGCGTAGTTGGTCTGTCCGAAGCTGCCGTTGTGCGCGGTGATCGACGACATGTTGATGATCCTGCCGTATCCGCGCGTCACCATGTGCCCTGCCACGGCTTTGGCACAGGCGAACACGCCTTTCAGGTTCACGGTCAACACCCTGTCGAACTGCTCCTCGGTCATATCGACCAGCAGCGCGCCCGAGGTGGAGGTGGTGGCCTGCTTGGTCAGCAGGTATGCCCCGCTGCCCCGCTCGCCCGACGGTATGCCCGCGTTGTTCACCAGAATGTCCACCCGGCCATACCGTTCGATGATGCCCTGCATCGTCTGCTGGACGGCGCCGAACTGCGAAACGTCCATGCGGACCCCTTCGACAGCGCCCAGCCGGCTCAGCTCATCCGCGGTGCCGCGGAGCCTGACTTCGTCCGTGGCCGTGATCACGACCGTTGCGCCTTCCTCCAGAAACCGCGCGGCGACCGATTTCCCCAGCCCTCTGGAGCCGCCCGTGATTACCGCGACCTTGTCTTTAAGCCTCACTTTTATCTCCAGCTTCCGGCTTATAAGACCAAGCCGCCGTCGATATTCAGCTCAGTACCGTTCACAAACGCCGCTTCGTCGGACGCGAGATACAGGCACGCAGCCGCGATCTCTTCCGGCTTTCCGAGCCGTCTGACCGGAGTTTTTTCCTTGATCATGTCGAGCACTTTTTCCGGCACGGTGTCCATCATTTCCGTGAGCGTATATCCCGGCGCAACGGCATTGACTGTAACGCCCTTCTTGCCCAACTCCTTAGCCCACGTCTTCGTCATCGCCACGACCGCGCCCTTGGACCCGGCGTAGTTCGACTGCCCGAAGCTGCCGTTATGGCCTGTAACCGACGTGATGTTGATGATTCTGCCGTATCCGCGCTCTGCCATTTGGCCAACGACCGCTCTGGTGCAGTTGAACACGCCCTTCACGTTGACGGCCATGACCTTGTCAAACTGGTCTTCCGTCATCTTGGCAATCTGCGCGTCGGCTGTGATGCCCGCGTTGTTGATCAAAATATCCACGTGGCCGTATTTTTCAATGATGGCTGCCATAGTTGTCTGAACGGCGTCGAACTGCGCGACGTTCACCGGGAAGCCGTCGATTGTGCCGAGGCTGCTGAGTTCTTCCACCGCGGGGCGCACCGTGTCTTCCCTCGTTGCGGTGATGATCACCGTCGCTCCTTCTTCCAGAAAGCGCTTCGCCATGGCCTTGCCCAGTCCTCTTGAACCGCCCGTAATTACGGCAATCTTGTCTTTGAGTTTCATACTATCCTCCATTGTTTTATTGTCGTGAGTGTTTCTCAAGGAATCGATATCGTTGTTGGTTTGCTGTGCTGTTTACAGCATGCTGCCGCCGCTGGCGACGATGCACTGCCCGGAAACCCAGCTTGCGTCGTCGCTCGCGAGGAAGGATACGACGCTGGCGATTTCCTCCGGTTCGGCAAGCCGTCTGAGCGGTATGCGTTTCATGTGCTCCTGAATGATTTCCGCCGGGACAGCTTTGTACATGTCCGTGTTGATGTATCCCGGAGCCACGCAGTTGGCCGTGATGTTCTTAGGGCCGCCTTCCTTGGCCAGCGTGTTCGTCAGGCTGATGATGGCACCCTTGGAAGCGGCATAGTTCGCCTGCCCCGCGATGCCATACGCCGAAACGGAAGCGATGTTCACGATGCGCCCGTACTGCTTCTCGCGCATGGCCGGTATTACGTATTTGCATGTGTAGTAGGTGCCAAAGAGGTTGACGTTGAGCACTGCGTTCCATGCTTCGTTCGTCATCTTGTGGAACATGGCGTCCCTGGTGATGCCCGCGTTGTTCACCAGAATATCGATGGTTTTAAACTTCTCCAGCGTGACCCGGACGGCTTCCGCCACCTGCTCCTCTTTGGAAACGTCGCAGCTGATCGCGATCACCTTTTCGCCGGAGGGGTCGATTTCTTCCGCTGTCTTCTTCGCCTGCTCGTAGTCCCATTCAAGAATCGCCACGCCCGCCGCGCCGTCGTCCACAAATCGTTTGACGATTGCCGCGCCTATGCCCTTGCAGCCGCCGGTAACGACCGCGTATTTGCCGCTGAGATTGCCCATTTTGAATTCCTCCATCAGTGTGTATTCCGATAAGTTAAATGTCTTTTATGTCCCTTGCCGGGAGGTTGTGTATCGTCAGTCCCTTTCGATCAGGCACGAGAAGCCCTGTCCGCCGCCGATGCAGAACGAGATCAGGCCCCGCTTCAGGTCATGCTCCTGCATATGCCTTACCGTTCTGCAGGTCAGGATGCCGCCCGAGGCCGCGTTCGGATGCCCGATGGCGATTGCGCCGCCGTTCGGGTTCAGCTTCTCCGAGTCCGCGGGGATCCCCAGCTCCTTCAGACATGCCAGTGACTGGGACGCAAACGCTTCGTTGATCTCGATGATATCGAAATCGTCGATGGTGAGCCCTGTGCGCTGCATCAGCTTCCGGGTCGCGTATACCGGCCCGATGCCCATGATGTTGGGGTCTACGCCCGCCGCGGCAAACGCGCCCACCCTGGCCATGGGCTTTAAACCCAGCTCTTCGGCCTTTGCCCTGCTCATCACCAGGATTGCGCTCGCGCCGTCGTTCATCGGGGAGGAGTTGCCCGCGGTGACCACGCCGTCCTTCACCATGACCGGCTTCAGTCTGCCCAGCGCCTCCATTGTGCTGTCCGCGCGGACGCATTCGTCCTTCTTAAAGATGATCGGGTCGCCTTTTCGCTGGGGGATCGCCACCGGGAACACTTCCCCGTCAAAGAAGCCCCTGTCCCATGCCGCCGCAGCCTTGATGTGGCTGCCCAGCGCAAACCGGTCGCACTCTTCTCTTGTAATGGAATATTGCTGCGCGAGGTTTTCCGCCGTCATGATCATCGGCGGGTCTCCGACCGCGGCCGAAGAATTTCTCTGCGATATGAACTCCAGCGAAGTGGGATAAGCCGCATCCGGCTTCTTGACCATGAACGGCTGCTGCGAGTAGCTCTCGCATCCGCCCGCCAGTATGACGTCCGCCGCGCCCGTCATGATCAGCGACGATGCAAGCGCCACCGCGTTCAGGGAGCTGGCGCAGTGCCTGTGAATGGACATCGCGGGAACCGAGATCGGGAAGCCGGTCTCCAGCCACGCGACTCTGGCGAAGTTACCGTACTGGTAGTTGAACAGATTGGCGAAAATCACTTCATCGATGACCGCCGGGTCGATACCGGCTTTCTCGACGACGTTCTTCATCGTCATGGCTGCCAGCACGTGGGGCTCTACCGAAGCAAGCGACTGACGGAACTTGGCGACCGGTGTTCTTGCTACCTCGACTATTACAGCATCTGATAATTCTTTCATTCTTTTCCGCCTCTTTTTAGTATAAATAATATAAGCCGCAAGCAGAGTATCGCTTTCGATTGATTTCGGCGGTCTGACGGTGCTTACGCTTAATGCCGCTGTTTATGGGATTAAATTTCGATTGTTAGTACCGGTTGGTGGTCTGCTATAACCCTTCCTCCGTAAGCGACGGCCTGAAACCCTGACGGGCAGCACAAACGCGTTGTACTGCTTGATCTGTTCTCCTGATTTTCATCCTGCCGAGGCGATGACCATTTGCCGAGCTTGACTTTTTGCCGCTGCTATTTCGATTTGCTTTTGATGGGTTCATTCTAGCACCCACCCACAGGAATGTCAAGCAATTTAGCGTAATTTTAACCGTGTTTTTGCGGTCTTTTTAATAATATTAGATATTTTTATTGTCTATTCCGCATATATGGGCGCTTATGGCTCTCTGGTCATTATTATCTCTCATTCCGCTAATCCGCGATGCTGGCCGGTGTGCCGCCGCCTTGCAGAAGCCCATTAAAAACGGCCGCTCTGAACTGTACTCAACGGTTAGTACGTTACAGGTCGCCTGAGCAACACGATGCTTGTACCACTGATTCGTCGTTCAGATTACGCGGCCGTTTCATGATCGGGTCTGCCACCCCAGCGCTGCGCGCGCCGGGTCCTTTTTACACGTTGCCCAGATAGGCTTTCACAATGTCGTCGCTGTTTTTTACTTCATCCTTTGTGCCGTGGAATATGATGTTCCCCGTTTCAAGGATGTATGCATAGTCCGAGACCCGCAGCGCGTTGTCCACCATCTGTTCAACCAGCAGTATGGTCACGCCCATGTCCTTGATCTCCGTCAGCAGCTTGAAAACATCCGCCACGATGATCGGTGCAAGGCCCAGCGAAGGCTCATCCAGTATCACCAGATCCGGGCCTGTCATCAGCGCCCGGGCGATCGCCAGCATCTGCTGCTCGCCGCCGGACAATGTACCGCCCGGCTGCTTGCGCCTTTCCTTCAGCCTCGGGAAGCGGGCGAACATCTCCTCCATGCGTTCGTGGATCTTTTTCAGGTCCTTCTCCGCGTATGCGCCGAGAAGCAGATTCTCTTCCACCGAATGCTGCGCGAATATCTGCCTGCCTTCGGGGACTAGCCGCATGCCCTTCCGCACGAGCCGGTCCGCAGAGGTCTTGGTGATGTCCTCGCCTTTGTACAGGATATTGCCGGACTTTGGCCGGTGGAGCCCCACGACAGTATTCAGTATCGTGCTCTTTCCGGCGCCGTTTGCTCCCACGATGGTGACGACCGAACCCTGCTTCACTTCAAACGATACGTGATGCACCACTTCCGTCTTGCCGTAAGCGATGGTTAAGTTCTCGATTTTCAGCATGCCGGCACCTCTTCTCCCAAATATGCTTTCCTGACCGCCGGATCGACGCTCACCACCGCCGGGGTACCCTCGGCGATCTTCCTGCCGTAATCGATCACCGTGATGTAATCCGATATGCCCATAACGATGCTCATGTGATGCTCGATCATCAGCACCGTGATGCCGACGCTCCTGATCTTCTGGATGATGTCGGAAAGCTCCGCAATCTCCGTCTCGTTAAGGCCTGCGCAGGGCTCGTCCAGCACCATGAGCTTGGGCTTCTCGCACAGCGCACGAGCGATCTCCAGCAGCTTCTGCTGGCCTGCCGAGAGGCTGCCCGGATCAAAGTCCGCCTTGTCGTCCAGGCCGATCAGCTTGAGGCAGTCGTAGGCTTCAAGGTACGTCTCCCGCTCCTCTTTCCGCTTCTTGCGGGAGTGGAAGATTGCGCCTGCCAGCCCGTAGGTGTAATACATGCTTGCGCCCATGGCCACGTTGTCGATGACGCGCATGTCGTTGAAGAGCCGCACATGCTGGTAGGTCCGCCCGATTCCGCGCTTCACCGAAGCGAAGGGCTGGATTCCGGTAACGTCCCCGCCGTCGAATATCACGGCGCCCTTGCTCGGTTTCTCGATGCCCGTAATCATGTTGACCGTGGTCGTCTTGCCAGCGCCGTTCGGTCCGATAAGGGAATGGACCGTGCCGCGCTTCACATTGATGTTCAGGTCCCCCACCGCGGTCAGCCCGCCGAATATCTTGGTAAGGTCCTTCACCTCAAGGATATTTTCCCGTCCGGATGCATCGACCCTGAATTTCTCAAAGCTGATGGGCGGCCTGTCGCCCGCGTTCCGGATATGCCGGTTGTCCTCAATTTCCCTGAAGCGCTTCTTGATCGTCCCCGCGATACCGCCCGGCATCACCTGCGTCAGCACAATCAGCAGCGCGCCGAATACGATCTGCTTCAGGTTTGCGTCGGCGTTGAAGAACTCCGGCACGATCTGCACGACCAGTGCGCCGATGATCGGGCCGCTGAGCGTCCCGGTTCCGCCGATTACAACCATCAGAAGGATCAGTATGGTCTGCAAAAATCCAAAGGAGTCGGGGCTTACATAGCTTCTGTAGCATGCGTACAGGGCGCCGCCGACGCCCATCACCATGGAACTTATCAGGAAGGCAACAGCCCTTTCCTTCCGGACGTTGATGCCCACCCCGGAAGCGGCGATTTCATCGTTCTTGACTGCGATAAAACCACGGCCCCAGCGGCTCTTGATCAGGCCCCATTCGAACAGTATGAACAGTATTGCGAAAAACAATATGATGAAGTATTTCGCATTCAAATCCAGATTCAAGCCGAATATTGTCCACTTGGTTACCGTAAAGCCTTCGGCCCCCATGGTCAGCCCTCTCCAGTCGTTCAGTATCTTCTGGACGATCAAGAGAAAACCAAGGCTGATCAGCGCAAGGTAATTGCCTTTTACCTTATACGCCGAAAGGGATATTGCGAAGCTGATGATCCCGGTCACGACCATCGCAGCCAGCACGCCGGCCAGGAACGGCATCTTGAGCGTTGTGGTCACGATGGCTGCCGCATACGCTCCGGCCCCGTACATTGCCGCGGCGGAAAGGGTGAGCATTCCGCAATAGCCCGAGGCGATATCGTACCCGATTGCCAATATGACGTAAACAAATATCACGATGGCGAACTTTGCATAATAAGTGCTTTCAGGCAAAAACGGAAGCAATATTGCAAACGCCAGCACTGCCACCTTTAGTATGTTGAATATCGCGCTATACTTTTTCTGTAGCTGAGCCGTTTTTATTGAAGATTTTGGCACTCATTATCCCTCCCGGTAAGAAAATTATAACGATGATCATGATCAGGAAACTAATGGCGTCCTTGAAACCAGCGGGGATAAACAAACAGATGAAGCTCTCGATCAGCCCTAAAATCAAACCTCCGATGAACGCCCCTTTTGTATCTCCAAACCCGCCTAATACCGCTGCCGCAAAGCCCTTCATGCCGATTGAACTCGTCATTGTGTAGCTCGCAAACGTGATCGGCGCAATCAGCACGCCGCCTATCGCCGCAACGGCCCCGGCCATTCCGAAGCAGGCCAGTATAATCCATTCGCTTTTGATGCCCATGAGTTCCGCGGTGCTCGGCCGGAACGCCACAGCGCGCACAGCCCTTCCAAACCGCGTTCTTTTAATTACCGTCTGATAAACAATGCCGATACCCACAGCAATCACGATCATCATGATTTCATGGATCATGATATTCGAGTTGAGGAATTCGATCATTTTGCCATCAAACAGATAGGGAAACGCCTGAGGTTCTGTACCAAACAACATTCGCGCAAGGTTGTCGACGATGATCGACGCGCCGAACAGTGTAATAATCCATCCTACGTTGACCTGCAGATTTCCGAGTTTCTTTACGCACAGCTCATACATCAACATGTTGAGTACAATGCTGACGGCTATCGCCAGAATAAGAGCGGGAATGTAGGAGAGGCCGGATACGACCATCATCCACCAGCTAACCATCGCGCCTATCATGACCACAGACCCGTTCGCAAAATTAACGATGCCTGTCGTAGAGCCAACCATTCCAATCGCAAGCGCCAACATTGCATATATACTTCCGTTTGCCAACCCGGTTATCAATGTCTGCATCCTGCAAATCCCCTCCCTTTGTTATTGACTGCCTCCAATACCCTGAAGCTTTTCATAAGCACTACTTTCCTCTGTATCAGCTGTGCCGGTATCGGCCCCTGCGCGATACCGGCACACTGATATGCTTCGTTTAGTTGTTTAAGGATCCCCGGACGTAGATGTCTCCGAAGAGCATATCCGACGTTGCCATCTGGTCTAACAGCACAGGCATCAGGTCGGTTCCGACAATCGCTTCGTGGCTGGTTGCCGAGAACTTGTAGGTATCCGTCTGGCCGACAGCCTGATACTCGGAAATCTTCGTCTCGAGCGTTTCCTTCACCACGTCGGGATCGAAGGTGCCCGCTGTCTCGACGGCCCACTTGTAGAGGTAGATCGCATCGTAGCCGGAGGCGATCATCCAGGAGTTGGTCGATCTGCCGGTGCCGTTCGCATCGTACGCGCCGTATTCCGCAACCATCTTGTCGTAGAGCGCCTGACGGACGGGATCCAGCTCGGTTGCGCCGGCTTCTACCGACCATGCACCGTTGAGCGTGTAGCAGCGGTCAACGCCGTCGCCGGCAAGCTCTCTGAAGTTCGGCAGGGTCAGACCGGTGTAGCCGAGGTATACGAGGTTATCCATGTAGCCGATTCTCGAAAGCGCAGCCACGATCTTCGCAGCGTCAGCGCCCAACGTCCATGCAAGCGCACAGTCCGCGCCGTCAGCCTTGATCTTCTCAGCCACAGGCGTGAGGTCAGCGTCGCCCGACGTATACTGGATCGCTTCAACGTACTCCACGCCGGCCTTCTCGAGTGCAGCCTGCATGGCCGCTATGCCGTCGTTTCCAAGCGCCGAGTTGTCGCCCAGCAGCACGATCTTCTGGAAGCCGTTTTCCTTCGCCATGTTCGCCAGCGCATCCGCCTGAACCGGGCTGGGGAAGAAGGTTCTGAAGCTGTAGGGGAACGTCTCAGGATCGGTCAGAGCGGTGTTCGTCGCGATGTTGATGATCTGGATGACCTTGTTCTCGTTGACGTACTCTTCAGCAGCCTGAACGCAGGTCGAGTTGGGCTGTCCAACCATCATGGTGACCTTTTCCTTGTCGATCAGTTCTTCCACCATCGTCTTGGACGTGGTCGGATCCGACGCGTCATCACGGGAAACATATTTAATGGTATGGCCCATGATCCCGCCATTGGCGTTGATCTCTTTGACCGCGAGCTGAATGCCCTGATCAGTGGCCAGTCCCATCGAAGCCGAGTTGCCGGTCATAGGCCCAACGTAGCCGATGACGATTTCGCCGGCAGCTTCGCTCGGTTCCGTAGATACGGTTGCCGAATTGCCAGCGCTCGTCTGAGTGCTTTCACTCGTCTGAGGCGTGCCTGCATTGCAGCCTCCCATCACCAGCGATACCGCCAGCACTATTGCGCACAACAGGCTGAGGGTTCTGAGTTTTCTCATTGACATTTCCTCCTTATTATTTTTCACACCGGTACGGATTTTGATGATCCATTTATCCGGCATTGAATTAAGAAGCCCATTCATTTCAACCCAATCCGTTTTTGGACAGCAAAAACACCCCGAATAGGTTCCGGATTACGAACCTATTCAAACGTTTGCCTATGAAATACAGCTGATACTAAAACCGGATCGTTGATTCGATATTCTCAAACATTCCTAATGCAGATAACTTTCAGATCACGTTCAGGAACGTTTAAATTTTCCGCTGCATTCTCCTTATTTCTTTCTCTGTTATTGCGGCAAAAATTATTTCTGATAAACTACTTGAATTCGCTCATATTATGTTTTATCTCTTAAGTACGTTTATACTAACACTTCTATATAGTAATGTCAAATAATTTTTAGCGTTATTTTAACATCTTTTATATTGCTTTATGTATTTTAAGAAAAGTTTTATTGATATTCCATACTTACATTCTTTGCAGATTTTCCGTGCGTTTTTATCCCTTATTCCAATTCATAAATATCGGTGGTAACGCCGGGAAAAACCGCAAAACGGTTTAACGCGGAGTTTGAAGATGAAAAAAGACATCCGAAAAGGGCAATAACAGGCACCTTAATAAGGGCTTTTTCTGTATTCACTTGCTGCGGGCCATTGCATTCAGTCCGGTGAAAATTAAAATGCTGCAGAGCTTCCCAAATGCATATTAAAAACGATCATAAAATCAGATAAAAATAGGCCGGGCTAAATTTTACTATTCCTATAGTTTCTATTATATTCTTGTCATGCGTTAAAACAACAAGTCAGCCTGCTGTGTTCATGCAGGCCCTCAGCTGCTCTGTGTAATCTGCGGAAAATCGATCTTCTGGCCTCCCAGCGTGGCGGCAGTGATCGGGTTTGCCTTCCTGGCCACGGTCGCATCCATCCAGTAGAAATTCTGCGACTTCAGGTACTTCCTGTACTGGCCGGGAGGTATCATAACGTGTTTGGTAAATACACGGTTAAAATGCGTAATGTTCACGAAACCCGTGTCTGTGCTGATCTGCGACAGCGACAGGTTGGTATAGGTGAGCAGCTCCACCGCCTTACGGACCCGGATAATCATCAGGCACTCGAAAATGGTAACGGTGGTTTCCTTCTTAAACAGGCTGCAAAGATAGCTCTTTTTGATCTTGGTCTGCTCCACGATATCGTCCAGCGAGAGGTGCTTTGTATAGTTGTCCTCCAGATACCGGATCGTATCCCGCACTGGAGCGGAATAAGCCGAAACTTCGATGTATTTGGACGGCATGTTCTTTTCGCGCCGCTTGTTGGTGCTCAGCTTGAAAAGAATCGAATACAAATATATGGCAATCACGTCTTTGGATTCCGGCGTCGAATTGCTGTTTTCATCACAGATCTCTTTTAAAATCAAACCGGAAAAATCATCGTCCCGCACCAGCGTGCCGATGTCAGCGAACATGTCCTGCACGCCCTTGGAGAACGAGGAGAATTTTACTTCAAAATAATAGCCCGTATCGCTGCTTGTATGGGTAAATGAATGAACGCAATCCGAAGGGACCAGAATTGTATCGCCCTCCTGGGCCGTAAACGAATGGCCGTCCACCGTAAAGTTGTATTTTCCCCGGACGATATGATCCAGCTGATAGTACGGATGCGCATGCGGTTTATAGGTATCCCCCGCATTCATCTTTGACAGTACCGAAATCAAGATCTTGATTTCCTGCTGCATTTTATCAACTCCACTCTTGCTTATTACGGATCATGCCGTTCCATAGTACGATACTACATATTTTAGCACATTACAATACATTTGGTCCAGAAATACGTTTCCGGCGCAGGCCCCGGAGCACCCGTCGGCGCTGCCAAAAAACAAATATGCAGGATCAGCGCGGGCGAATATCCCAAAAGCCTCTCCTGCATCATTGTTAAAAAACACAGGACAGCAGGCTTCGTATGTCTTCCAAACGCGGTTCAGGTACATCGGGATTCGGAAGATTACGCGTGGCCCTGCCGCCGGCTTCCGCCCGGTAATGAGTCGTTCATTCCGGGCTGTCCAACGTCCGTATCAGGTCTGCGATTCGGAAAGGGTGTTATTCCGCAGCCGCAGTCTTTAACTCTTTCTTGTTCGGCTTCGTTCCGATCTTGTCGGAAAGCTCCACCTTGGCAGTTCTCTGCACCACTTCGATGCCGATGGCGATCAGCAGCAGCACGCCCTTGAGCGCCATCTGCCAGTAGTCGGTTACGCCCAAAATCGTCAGGCCGTTGAAGATCACGTATATGACCAGCACGCCCAGCATGGCCTGATACATTTTGCCCTGGCCGCCGACGAGCTGAACGCCGCCCAGAACGCACGCCGTGATACATTCAAACGCGAAGCTGGAGCCCGTGTTGGCGGTGGCGGACATCGTTCTGGACATCAGGATGATGGCGCCAATGCCGAAGAAGACACCGGCCAGCAGGTGGGCAAACAGCGTATTTTTCTTTACGTTGATACCGGCAAGATAGGCAGCCTCGCGGTTTCCGCCGATCGCGTACAGATATCGTCCGAAATACGTCTTGGCCAGTATAAAGCCGGAGATAACGGCGCACGCCGCGAAGATTACCGCAATGCTGGGGATCGCGCCAAAGATCTGGAACTGGGAGATGCTCTTGAACGCATCCGGGAAGCCTGTCAGGGTTGCCGCGCCGTTATACAGGAAGCCCGCGCCCATCCAGATGTAGTTGGTCGCCATGGTGACGACGAATACGTTCGTGCGCAGCAGCTGCGCCAAAAAGCCGTTCAGCACACCGGTAAGCGCGCCAAACACAATGGCGAACAGGATGACGATCCATATCGGCCATCCGGCGGTCAGCAGCTTGCCGCAAATCAGCGTGGTCATCGCAATGCGCGAGCCCACCGAAATGTCGATTTCGCCCATGATCAGCAGCAGCGTCATGCCGCAGGAGAGAACGCCGATGATGCTGGCCTGCTTCAATATGTTGAAGAGCGTTATGGTTGTAAAAAACGTGTCCGGCGATGCCAGCGAGAAGGCTGCGACCAGTACGAGCAAGAGTGCGAACATTCCGAACTTTTTCCAGAAAACTTTCAAATCCATATTAAGATATCCCCTTTCTATTAAGCGGAAAGGCCAGAAGCCAGTGTCAGGATGTGCTCCTGATCGAATTCTCCGCGCTCCAGTATACCCATCTGTTTACCTTCACAAAGCACCACAATCCTGTCGGATAAGCCGATGACCTCTCCCATTTCGGACGAGATCATGATGACGGCTTTTCCGTCGTTGACCATCTCCCGGATGAGGTTGTACATTTCCTGCTTGGCCCCTACGTCGATGCCGCGCGTGGGCTCGTCGAAGATCATGATTTCCGTGTCCTGAGCCAGAACCTTGGATACGACCACCTTCTGCTGGTTGCCGCCGGAAAGGTTGGATACGATCTGTTCCACGCTCGGCGTCTTGGTTCTCAGCTTGGTCGTGTATTCCATCGACAGGTTGGTTTCCTTCTTGTTGTCGACGATGACGCCCATTTTCACCAGCTTCATTCGCAGGCAGCCGATGCTGATGTTCCATTTGATCGTCATGGACAGGAACACGCCGTGCTTCTTTCTGTCCTCGGGTATCAGTCCGATGCCGTTTTTAAGCGCATCCTGAGTGGTCCGGATATGGATCTCCTTGCCTTCTCTGAATATCTTGCCACCGGTCTTTTTGGCCGCGCCATACAGGATCTGCATAGTCTCGGTTCTTCCGCAGCCCAGCAGGCCCGCGAAGCCGAGTATCTCGCCCTTGTGCAGCGTGAAGTTGATATCCTCAACGCCGTTGCCCGTCAGCCCCTCGACGCGAAGCAGCTCTGCGCCGATCGGTTTTTCACGCGGGGGATATTCTCCGCGGAGCTCACGCCCGACCATATACTTGATGATCTCTTTCATATTGGTCTCGCCGACGCCCAGCGTCGTGATGTACTCGCCGTCGCGCATTACGCTCACCCGGTCGGCCAGCTCGAATATTTCCTCCAGCCGGTGAGAGATATAGATGATGGTGATCCCCTGCGCCTTCAGCGTGCGGACGATCTTCAGCAGCTGCTCGACTTCACTGGTCGTCAGCGGAGCCGTGGGTTCGTCCATGATTAATAGCTTGATGTCCAGCACCAGCGACCGCATAATTTCGACGATCTGCTGATGTCCGACCGAAAGCTCGGAAACCGCCTTCTGCGGCGGTATGTTGACCCCGATCTTCTCCATTGCCTCGGCGGCCTTTTTATACATCGTCTTGAAATCAACCGTCATCCCGTTGCCGGAGTACTTGCCCAAGAATATGTTCTCCGCCACCGACAGTGCCGGAACCAGATTGAACTCCTGATAGATGACCCCAATTCCGATCTGCGACGACAGCTTCGGGTCCAGCCGTGAGTATTCTTTTCCGTCAAAGCGGATCACGCCCTTGTCCGGCGCTACCGCTCCGGTTATTGTTTTGATCAGCGTGGACTTTCCGGCGCCGTTTTCTCCTACAATCGCATGAACCTCACCCTTCCGGACGCTGATGCTGACGTTATCCAGCGCAACCACGCCGGGATACGTCTTGGTGAGATCTTGGATTTCCAGAATGTTATCCGACATTACTTATTTCCTTTCCGCCGTTTTCCGCGGGCCTGCGGCGAACTTTTGCAGCAGCCCGCAATCCACCCGGCGCATCATAAAACGATAATCAGTTGACTTCAAAGCAGGCTTTCGGCATGATTTTGAGGTCCTTCGACACCAGCGGCTTGAAGTCCATCAGATCGAGTATATCCTTCTGAACGTCGAGTCCCGGAGCGATTTCAATAAGCTCTATTCCGTTTTCGGTAAGCTGGAATACGCACCGTTCGGTAACATAAAGAACCGTCTTGTGATTTTCAAATTCCACATGCGCGTTCATGGAGATGCTCTCCACGCTTTGAACAATTTTAGAGCCTGTGCCGTTATAGTGAACCAGTTTGCCGTTCATTTCATTATAACCCGAGCCAATCATGAATGGGAAGCAAAACACGAGCTTTTTCGCGGAATACACGATAAAGTTGAAGCCGCCCACGCCCGCGAGGCGCTGCCCACGCTTGCACACGTTCACGTTGCCTTCGGCGTCGATCTCCAGCGCGCCGAGGAAGCCCACGTCGAGCCCTCCGCCCTCATAGAACCGGAACTGCGACGCCTGATCGTACACGGAATCCGCGTTCATGGAAACGCTGAATACGGACGGCAGCTGTACGCCGCCGATGATGCCGGTTTCCGTCGTCATGATGACCGAATCGACGTCGATGCCGAGGTTCATCGCTTCGCCGCTGATCATCTGCGGAATGCCGAAGCCAATGTTGACGACTGCCTGCGGATACAGCTCCATCGCCGCTCTCCTTGCAATGACCTTCGCGGCGATCTCTCTTTTCCGCACGCTGTTCTTGGTCTCCCTCTCAACGAGATCCTGTATCTCATCCTCACTGATCCGCGCCTCATTGGAGAAGTACGGGGAGTACGCAAGATGCGGAGCGGCCTGTATGTGGTCGGGGTCGACGATGATTGCGTCCACCAGGAAGTGCGGAATGCTGACCAGACGCGGGCTGGCATAGCCGTCCTTGATGGCCTTTACATATACAATAACCTTGCCGCCGTTGTTTTTGACCGCCATGGCAGAGTTTAACGCGTCGTTGTTGCAGGGCTCCGCCTCAAACGTGATGTTGCCCTTCACGTCCGCATAGCTTCCTTTCAGCACGGCAACATCCGGACGGGTCATTTTGAACCACAGATATTCCTGCCCGTCGATGACGCGGAGCTCGACGATATCCTCCGTCTCCATCCCCACGTTGAGCTTGCAGCCCTCGTAACGCGGGTCCTGCTGGGTGCGCAGGCCAACCTTCGTCAGATACCCGTCCTTGCCCGCGGCGCATTCGTTTGTCATGATGGACAGGATACCCTGCGATACGTTATAGCCCTCGATCTGGTTGCTTCTCATCAGCGGGAAGATCGGCTGGTGATAGCCCATATGTCCGCCGATGACCCGTTTGAGTATGCCCGGATGCGTCAGATGCTCAAAATAGCGGTGCCCCGGCACGTCGCTGCTGGGCGAGCCTTCGGATAAAATGCACAGGTCGCGCGGGTGTCCGGTTTCCAGAAACGACTTCTCGATATGTTTAAATATCTTAGCGGAGGAGCATACAAAGGCAGCTCCGGTAATCTGTACGGTAGCTCCGTCCGGTATCAGTTTGACAGCCTCGTCTGCGGACATCAGTTTTTTTTGCAGCATGTCGTTCATAATTTACACCTTTCTGATTGCTTAATCGCTTATGCTTATCGGCGGACTTCCCCGGCCCGCCATAACTGTGACACGCTCAAATGCTGGAATAGAGTATATTCAGCATGTAAGGCTCCAGCAGCCTCTTCGGGCTCGCAATGGTATGCTGGGCCACGAAATACGAGAGCCGGTTGGTCGGATCGATCAGGTTCTGCACGCCGCCGAGCCCGCCCCAAAAGAAGACGCTTTCCGGAAAAAGCTTGCACGCCGCCGCCGAATCCGTGATCGTTGCGACCCCCAGCCCGTAGCCGATGCCATCCGAAAATACCATGGCCTTATAATCCTTCATGCGCTGTCCGTCGAGCTGGTTTCTGCGCATCAGATTGATGGAGTTCTCCGAGATAATCCTTGTACCGTTTTTGCCGACGCCCCCGCAGGCGAGCGCATCTGCGAACAGGATGTAATCCTCCGTGGAGGAGATCAGTCCGCCGCCGCCGCTTTCGTGTCTCAGCCCCGCCGCGCCGATGCAATTGCTGCTGATCCGCTCGGAAGTGCCCGTTTCTTCATCATATTGGTATTGGGGAGCGATCCGGCCCTGCTTTTCGGCAGGCACCGAAAACCCAGTATCCCCCATGCCCAGCGGTCCGAATATGTTCTCCTCCAGATACTTTCCGAAGGACATACCCGAAACCACTTCGACCACAGCGCCCAGCACATCGTGGCAGTAGCTGTAGTTCCAGCCCTCGCCCGGTTCAAACAGAAGGGGCTCCTTTGCGAGCGCCCGGACAAAATCTCTTGTGCTGAAGTCCCGGTTGGTTTCCTGTATCAGCTTGCGCATTTCCGGCGTGTCCAGCTCATAATCGAGGCCGGCGGACATCGTGAACAGGTCGATGACGCGGATCGGCCGCTTCGCAGGCATGATGACAAAGGTGTTGGTTTTCACCTTCATGTTCCTGAACTCCGGCAGATACATATACAGCGGGTCGGTCAGCAGGAACTTTCCGCGCTCCAGCAGCTGCATGGCAGCCGTGCATGTGATGACCTTGGACGCAGAATATATGTTATAGAGCGCATTGCGCGCAACCGGCACCTTGTTTTCTATATCCGAGTAACCCGCCGAATAGCGGAAGATTTCCTGATGGTCTTGATAGACGATGCAGTCGATACCCGAAACATCGATCTGCGTCGCCGCGGAATCCATAAAACGTTCCAAGTCTTTAAAGCCAGTAGCCATAAGTTCTCCCTGATGTTTCAAATATATATCCAGCTGCTGCCGGGGCGCATTGCCGCGCCCCTAAAATCCCTCGGCCTCAGCTGGCAGGAGTTAATTTCACAGTGTCACTCAGCCGCAATCTTCCCGGCCGGAGCCGATGAGGCCGCCTTGCCGTGCAGCCTTTACAGAAGAGGATCAGTTTGCAAAGCGCTTGCCGGGCTGACCACGACCGATAGAGGAGGATCCATGAATTCACGCCGACTGATTCGGCATATTTGCCCGCATCCGTGTTTAGGCGGAGTGTATAGCATAGAATTTAATCTAATATTCCGTTTTTTCTGTTCCGGTATCTACAATCTTAACATTCAAAAATCGCAATGTCAAGCAACGTTATGTATATATATAACGCTTTTTAGCGTTGTTTAAATATCAGCAGATAATTTTAGCAATTATTCCGCTGGTATATATCTTTATTATTTTTTATCTTACATTACGCTTTCAGATATGCTCCGGCGAATTTCGGTATGGCGCTATTCGATATAGCTGCTGAAAAACTGCCAGATCAGCTCACTTGTATTCATTCCTGAGCTTGCGTCGGGCCATCTGTGTCCGAAACCTTCGATCAGATAAAACCAGATCCAGTCGCCTTCGCCGTTTGAATACACGCGGGCGGTGATATTCCCGGTCGTTTCTTCGGTCATCGTACCCGCGCCGTCACGCTCTGCCCAGTATTGGATGATTTCGTCCATCGGCGGTGCGCCGCCCCAACCGCCATCCAACGTCATCGTGCCGTCCAGCGGCACCGTCGTGTCGGTCGTTCCATGGATCTGCAGCACGGGAACCGCAGCAGACTCATCCCTGCCGTTCCAGGTACCCAAGCTCATGGTGCCCGCCACACTGGCGATCGCGCGGAAAACGCCCGGCGCCCTTACCGCGAGCGTATAGCACATGAACCCGCCGTTGCTGAGTCCGCAGGCAAACGTATTGCTGCTGCTGAAGCCGTAGTCCTCCTGCAGGTACGCAGCCAGAGAGGTGAGAAAACCAACATCGTCCACGTCCGAAAACGTAAAGTCAGCGTTCCAGTGCGTGCCCGGAAACTCGGAGCTTTGGCTGGGAAGCCCCTGCGGATATACGACGCCGAAGCCTTCCTTTTTGGCCACAGCGTTCATACCCGTCGTGTTCATGAAGTTTGACGCAAAGTCCAGATAACCGTGCAGTACGAACACAAGCGGCGCATCCTCTCGGACCCCTTCGGGAATGTAGAGCATGTACGTCCGGTTCGTTCCTTCATATTCGAAATCGTGGTATTTGGCGATACCCGCTTCGCCCGCCGGAACATCCATCAATTCTCCGGAAGGTGCAGCCGGGGTGGAAACCGATGTCGGCTCGGGCGTAGGGCTCGGCTCCGTCGCAGCCGGAGTGGCTGTGGCAGCCGCGGTTTCAGGCAGATTGGTTTCCGTCTGCAGCGGCTCTGCAGAACCGCATCCCGCAATACCCAGTACCAGAAGAATCACCAGAGCAGCAATTGTAATCTTTTTAGCCATCGTTTCCCGCCTTTTTGAAAATACTGCGGCCCAACAGCCGCGGTGTTATATTAATGAATAATTGCCGGTGTTTACGTGCCATTCAGGCGTCCCGACCGATATCCGGGAATCTGCCGCTTTGCATCCGATTCCCCATTAGGCGCATATGGCCCGGAAGGCATATTGCCTCCCGGGCACATGCAGCAGCTTTAATGTCAGCTCGCCGGTGTGTAATACTGGGATACGATCTCCGGGGTCACGGTCTTGTAGTAGTTGGAGAGCGCAGTGCCGAGCCATTCGTAGTCTTCCTGGTCGAAGTCGATCAGGGTACCCTGCTTCGCAGCCCCAACGAGGATGGGGATCAGTTCGCAGAGCGCTTCGCCGGACTGATAGTGATCGATGAAGGAGGAACCCTGAACGCATCCGCTCGGGCCATCCTTGTCCATCAGCGACATCACAGCGCCGGTAGCGTCAAAGCCCCACAGGCTCAGGTATTCGGAGTGCGGGTACGTGCCGCTGGTGACAGCCTGGTAAGCGCCGGTCACGTCGTTGTCGATCTGCGTGAGGATGACTTCCACTTCCGGGTGGTCGGTGAGCAGCGTTTCCGTCTGGGTCAGGCACGCGGCTTCGCCGTTGGCAGCGTATTCCTGGATCACCGAGAACCTTCCGTCCGCTTTGAGAACATCCAGTGCGCCGGTGATGCGGGCATACTGGTCAGCGCCCTGCGGATTCATGTAAACCGCCACGGGGATCGTGTCCAGCGTATCGTAGTAGTCAGCGTGAGAATCGACATAGTCCACAATCGAATTGCCCAGAACCGTACCGGCAGTGTAATAGGAGGTGCCGAGGTAGTAGTGGCCGCTGCCCGTATCCGGGGAGAACGCGTAGGAAAGGATGGGCACATGATAGGTGCTCCAGATGTCGTCCAGCAGCGGGGTGATGGCGGACGGCGTGATGGGATAAAGCACAACGATGTCATACTTCTGTGAAGCAAGCGCCGATTCGAGCGCGGAGATCAGGCTGGCGTCCGAATACTCCGGCGGTCCCATCAGTTCAATGTGGATACCGAGCTCTTCCATCATCGGGCTCCATACAGCGTAGGAGTTCGGGAAGTATTCGGCAGCGGTCGTGCAAACGAGGTAAAGCACGTTGATTTCGCCGTCGTACTTATACTCCTTATACTTTTCAAGGAACGGTATAGCCTTATAAATGCTATCCTCAACTACTTCCTGAGTCGTCTGTTCCGCGCTGAGCGAAGGGGCAGCCGATTCTGTCTTGGTGGTGCTTTCCTGAGTTTCAGCAGCGTCATTGCCGTTGCAGGCGGTGAAGCTGAACAGCATCACGAGAACAAGCAAAAGCCCAAAAATCTTTTTCATTCTGTCTCCTATCTCCTTTTTATTTAATAATTACCGCATACGCGATAAAATTAAGATAGCATCTTTATGAATTCGCTGATATTTTGATTCATCTCACCGGACGGGGCCATTATAGCATCCGTAAAAACGAAAATCAAGCAATTTTAAATTGATTAACGGGCACTCTTTTCGCCCTATTTCGAAACCAGAGATAATTTTTTTTCTTATTTCATTGTATTTATGATCATTGGATTTTATTAAAAAATTATCTTCCATTCCGGTCGATTCAGTTTTTTCGATTGACACCGGCACCTCTTTCTTACTATAATAATAGGCGTTTCTACGCGCCGGCGACGATAAATCTGTATCCGTCTGTTTTTGCGTCAGATTGAGAAAGCAGGTAAGAACCATGAAACTGTTCCCTCTGAACTGTGGGACTATGAAATTTCCCCGTTCCGCCATCATTCAGGATAAAACGTCTCAAAACAGCCCGGATTCGCTGTTGTCAGTGCCGATTGAAGCGTTTTTGATTGAACATCCCGAAGGCTTTATACTCTTTGATACTGGGTGTGACCCGGAAGGGATGAAAGGAACCTGGCCCGCCGAGTACCGCCAGATCCCTTTCGAAGGGCGCTATCTGCCCGAGCAGCTGGGCGCGTTGGGTATCGCGCCGGACGATATCCGGCACGTCATTGCTTCTCATTTACATTTCGATCATTCCGGCTGCCTGCATCCGTTCGGAAAGGCAAAGATATACGTGAGCAGTACTGAATATGAGCAAACGATTTATTTATGGGAAAACGGGCTGGATATGAACGCGCACCTGAAATCCGACGTTCAAAACTGGTTTCAGGCCGGTTTGACGTGGCAGAAAATAGCACCCGGCGTCCGTGAATACCCGCTGGCCGACGGCGTGACCCTGCTGAATCTGGGGCCGGGGCATTCATGGGGCATGCTCGGCCTCATGGTCGAATTGGACAGCGGCAATTATCTGCTGGTATCGGACGCTATATATACTAAGGAATATCAAGGCCCCCCGGAGAAGCTCCCCGGCTTGCTTTCTGACCAGGAAGGTTACCGGAGCACCGTTGGATTTATACAGTCATATGCATCGAAACACAACGCAGCCATCATCTTCGGCCACGACATGGAGCAGTTTGGCGATTTGTGTGCAAAAGGCTGCTTGGAATAGTATAATGGCCGGAAGGCCGCAATCGACGCGGCCTCATCAGGCAAAAGCTATTTGTTTGCGCGGTATTGCGAGCGCTGCCGAAGTTGCGCGATATGCCGCGCTTTTTTATCATTATTAAAATATTCGTTGACACACGCTGTGCATTCTGCTAATATGCTAATAATTATACAGGGCGTTGATGGAGACAGGCGCTGTACGGAGCGATTTCAGAGAGCCGGTGGTTGGTGCAAATCCGGTGTCGCGAGGCAGACGCAGATCACTCCGGAGCTGCATGTCGAACCCAAGTAGACATTGCCGGGTAACTCCGTTATCGGTTTAGGGCTTGCAGGAGCCTGAAGTGGCCTTGTTTCAAGGCAAGATGAGTGGTACCGCGAGGTTGAAAGCAACCGCGTCTCTTCAAACTAACAGGAAGAGTGCGGTTTTTTTATACCCATCTGCCCCTCATCAAGCTTGCGGGGCAAGGAAAGGAGCGAATCCATGCAGCATCAGCGGGTCATATCCTTTATCGTCGTGAACCAGCCGGGCGTGCTGAGCCGTATATCCAACCTTATCAGCCGCCGCGGATTTAACATTGACAGCATAGCCGCGGGCATTACAGCAAACCCTTCCCTCACGCGCATCACGATCGTCATGCACGCGGACGATGCCGTCATCGAGCAGGTGATCAAGCAGTTCGACAAGCTGCTCGACGTTGTGGCCATCAAGGAGATCCCGGTTGAGAAGGGCGCGATGCGCGAGGTTGCGCTGGTAAAGCTGCGCCTTAACGGCGACCGCCGCGTGATGATGGAGGACGTGGCAGCACGGGGCGGCGTGGTGCTGGACATCGGCGAAACCACGGCGACCATCCAACTGACCGGCACGGTATCGTTCATCGACGATAGCGTTGAGACACTCGGCAAGTATGGCATCGCGGAGCTGGCGCGTACCGGCATGGTTGCGCTGGAGAGCGGCGACGGCGTACTTTTGAGCGAACAGCCGATAAATAATCAGTAACCGTTCAACGACATTTATAATTATAAGGAGAGTAAATCATGGCCAAGTTGTTCTATCAGTCGGATTGCAAGAAGGAGTACCTCGAGGGCAAAAAGGTTGCCATCATCGGTTTCGGCAGCCAGGGACACGCGCACGCGCTGAACCTGCACGAGTCGGGCGTCGACGTCATCGTCGGCCTGTACGAGGGGTCCAAGTCGTGGAAGAAAGCTGAGGAAGCGGGCCTCACCGTGATGACCGCGGCGGACGCCTCCAAAGCGGCGGACGTCATCATGATCCTCGTCAACGACGAGCTTCAGGCTTCCATCTATGAGAGCGCTGTCAAGCCCGGCCTCAAAGCGGGCAAGTACTTAGCGTTTGCGCACGGGTTCAACATCCACTTCGGCCAGATCAAGCCTCCGGCAGATGTCAACGTGTTCATGATCGCCCCCAAGGGACCGGGCCACACCGTCCGTTATCAGTATCAGGAAGGCAAGGGCGTGCCGTGCCTGATCGCGGTGCATCAGGACCCGTCGGGTGACACGCAGGAAGTCGGCCTCGCGTATGCGCTGGGTATCGGCGGCGGGCGTGCGGGCATCCTCCAGACCACGTTCCGTGAAGAGACCGAGACCGATCTGTTCGGCGAGCAGGCCGTGCTGTGCGGCGGCGTGTCCGAGCTGATGAAGGCCGGTTTTGACACCTTAGTCGAAGCGGGTTACGAGCCGGAAAGCGCGTATTTCGAGTGCGTGCATGAAATGAAGCTGATTGTGGACATGATCAACGCGGGCGGGTTCTCGTGGATGCGCTATTCCATCAGCGATACGGCTGAGTTCGGCGATTACTCCATTGGCCGCCGGATTATCACGGACGAGACGCGCAAGGAAATGAAGAAGGTGTTGCAGGAGATCCAGGAAGGCGAGTTCGCCAAGCGCTGGATTCTTGAGAACAAGGCAGGCCGTCCGGCGTTTATGTCGCGTCGCCGCATCGAGCGCGACCTCCCCGTGGAGAAGGTCGGCAAAGAGCTGCGCAAAATGATGCCTTGGCAGAAGGAACCGGAATTTTAAGATTGACTTGTTTGGTTTAGGGGAACGATCTGAGGGCGCTGCCCTCAGACTCCCGCCAAAGGGCATGCCCTTTGGAAACCCTCGGAAAATGCCTGCGGCATTTTCTATATATGACTATGTAGGGGCGGCCCAGTGTGGCCGCCCCTAAAGGTACAATAAACACAGGAAATTCGAAGCATTTACCCATCTTTTGCTTCTTTTCTGATAGAAAAGAAGCGGGGTGCAGGGGCAGCGCCCTTGCGAAGGAATGGTGACACACGATGGCAACCAAGATCGAAATATTTGATTCGACGCTGCGTGACGGCGCACAGGCGCGGGGCATCAGTTATTCGCTGCACGACAAGCTGCAGATGGTAACGCTGCTCGACAGCCTTGGCGTGGACTACATCGAGGCGGGTAACCCGGCCTCCAACCCCAAGGAGCGCGATTTCTTTGAGGAAGCCGCGGCTCTGCCGTTGCGCGCCACGCTGGTGGCGTTCGGCAGCACGCGCCGCAAGGACACGGACGCCGCCGAGGACTCAGGGCTGTCGGCGCTGCTTTCCGCAAACACCAAAGCCGTCGCCATCTTCGGCAAGGCGTGGGACCTGCACGCGACCGAGGTGCTGGGCACAACGCTCGAGAACAACATCGAGATGATCCGCAGCACGATCGCGTATTTGAAAACGCAGGGCCGCGAGGTCATATTCGACGCGGAGCATTTCTTCGACGGCTATGCCACGAACCCGGAGTACGCACTGTCGGTGCTGGCTGCGGCGGATGCGGTGGGCGCGGATTGTGTGGTGCTGTGCGACACCAACGGCGGCACCATGCCGCATGCGATGGAAGCGGCAGTAAAAGCCGCGTTCAACACGGTGAAATGCAAGCTCGGCATCCACAACCACAATGATTCGGAGCTGGCGGTCGCCAATTCGCTGATCGCGGTGCAGGCGGGCGCGCGGCATGTGCAGGGCACGCTGCTGGGTTACGGCGAGCGGTGCGGCAACGCGCGGCTGACCTCCATTATACCGGACCTGCAGATCAAAATGGGCTATGACTGCATCGGCGCGAACATCTCCCGGCTGTACGACGTGGCGCGCGAGGCGGCGGAGATCACCAACCTGCCGTTTGACGAGACCCTCCCCTATGTGGGCCGCAGCGCGTTTGCGCACAAGGGCGGCATGCACATCGACGGGCTGCGCAAGGCGCACGGGTCGTTTGAGCACATCGAGCCTTCGCTGGTGGGCAACCAGCGCGAATACCTTCTCAGCGAAGTCGCAGGCAAAGCTGCCATGTCGGAGAAGCTGAAAGACAGTTTCCCGGAGGTCGCGCAGGACAAGGAAAAGGTCGGGTTGCTGATGGAACGGCTGAAGGTGCTGGAGAACGAAGGCTACAGTTACGAAGGCGCAGAGGGCAGTTTCAAGCTGTTCGTGATGAAGGAGCTGGGTCTGCACAAGCAGAATTTCTCACTCGTGCATTTCAAGGTGAGCGACGAACCGGGCGGTGAGAACGCGTTCGGCGCGTACGCGGTGGTGAAGGTGGACGTAGAGGGCGAGAACCGCATGGCTGCGGCAGAGGGTAACGGCCCGGTCAACGCGCTCGACAAGGCGCTGCGCGAGGCATTGGGCAATTTCTTCCCGCAGCTCAAGTCTGTGTCCCTCACGGACTACAAGGTGCGCGTGCTGGATACCGGCGCGGCCACGGCAGCCAAGGTGCGCGTCGTGATCGAGTCGTCGGACGGCAAGGAGTTCTGGCGTACCGTGGGCGTTTCCACAGACGTTATCGAAGCGAGCCTCTACGCCCTCATCGACAGCATCGACCACAGCCTGCTGAATGCAGCACCTGTTGCTGTGGCGGCATTATAAACCGAGTATATTATTGGAGGCTCCGCCTCCAAACCACCGCTTAAGGGGCATTGCCCCTTAAGAATCCCATCGTGCGGAAAGCCCACATGGGCTTCCGGGAAATTAATAATGTAGGGGCGGCCCTGCGTGGCCGCCCCTACGGGACATGGAAAAAGCCCCATCGTACGGAACGCCCATGCGGGCGTTCCGCAACAAAGGGATTCCCAAGGGACTGGTCCCTTGGGCGGGAGCGCGAGGGCAGCGCCCTCGTAAACTCATAAAGCGAGGAGACGAGCATGAAGAAGTACAACATTGCGGTAATACCGGGCGATGGAATCGGCCCGGAGGTGATGCGCGAGGCGCTGCGCGTGCTGGAACGCGCGGTGCAGGGCACGGATATCGGGCTGAACTTTAACGAATATCTGGCGGGCGGCTGCGCCATCGACGCGTGCGGCACTCCCCTGCCCGACGTGACGCTGGAAGCAGCCAAGCGCAGCGACGCTGTGATGCTGGGTGCAGTGGGCGGCACAAAATGGGACACCATGCCCTCCGGCAAACGCCCCGAAAACGCGCTGCTATCCCTGCGCTCTGCGCTCGGGCTGTTCGCGAATTTGCGGCCTGCGCTGCTGTACCCGCAGCTCGCCTCGGCCTGTCCGTTGAAGGATGCGCTCACCAAGGACGGGCTGGACATCATCGTCATCCGCGAGCTGACCGGCGGCGCGTACTTCGGCAAGAAGGAACGTACGGAGGAGTTCGCCTACGACACCATGTACTACAGCGAGCCGGAGGTGCGGCGCATCGCGCACGTCGGGTTCAAAACCGCCATGGGCCGCAAAAAGGAGCTCGTCAGCGTGGATAAAGCCAACGTGCTGGAATCTTCCCGGCTGTGGCGCGCGGTCGTCATGGACGTGGCCAAGGAGTATCCGGAAGTCAAGCTCTCGCACATGTACGTGGACAACGCGGCCATGCAGCTGGTGCGCAATCCGGGCCAGTTTGACGTGATCGTGACCGAGAACATGTTCGGCGACATCCTCTCGGACGAAGCCGCCATGGTGACCGGTTCCATCGGCATGCTGCCCTCCGCGAGCCTCGGCAGCGGCACACTCGGCATGTACGAACCGGTGCACGGTTCCGCGCCGGATATCGCGGGTCAGGGCATTGCGAACCCGCTGGCAACCATCCTCTCCGCCGCCATGATGATGCGGTACTCGCTGGGCCGCGAGGACGTTGCGGCAAAGATTGAAGCCGCGGTACGCAAGACGCTGGAGAGCGGCGCGCGCACCAAGGATATTGCGCTCACGGGCGAGACGACGCTTTCGACGTCCGAAATGGGCGATAAGGTACTGGAGGTTTTATAAGCATTATGATTAGTGACAGCGTAAAAAAAGGAGCGGACAAAGCGCCGCACCGTTCATTGTTTAAAGCGCTCGGCATGACCGACGCGGAGCTTTCCCGGCCCCTCGTGACAGTGGTGACAGCGCAGAGCGACATCGTACCGGGCCACATGCATTTAGATAAGGTGACCGATGCGGTATGCGCGGGCATCCGCATGGCAGGCGGCGTACCGGTGCGCATCCCCTCCATCGGCGTATGCGACGGCATCGCGATGGGCCACCCGGGAATGAAGTACTCTCTCGCCTCGCGCGAGCTGATCGCGGACAGCATTGAGTCCATGGTGATGGCGCACGGGTTTGACGCGGTGGCGTTCGTTCCGAACTGCGACAAGATCGTGCCGGGCATGCTGATGGCTGCGGCGCGGCTGAACCGCCCATCCATCTTCGTCAGCGGCGGCCCCATGCTGCCGGGACGCGATTTACAGGGCACAGATGCGAGCCTGACCACAATATTTGAAGCCGTCGGCGCGTACAGCGCGGGCAAACTGCCCGAAAGCGCGCTGAATCAGCTGGAAGAAACCGTATGCCCCGGCTGCGGCTCGTGCTCCGGCATGTTCACGGCCAACAGCATGAACTGCCTGGCCGAGGCGCTGGGCATGGCGATGCCCGGCAACGGCACCATTCCCGCCGTATACGCGGAGCGCATCCGCTTTGCCAAGAACAGCGGCGAACAACTGATGAAGGTGCTGGAGGCGCAATTGCTGCCGCGCGACATCATGACGGAAAAGGCGTTCGCGAACGGTCTTGCGCTCGATATGGCACTCGGCTGCTCCACGAATTCCGTGCTGCACCTGCCCGCCATCGCGCACGAGTGCGGTGTAGATTTGAATCTCGACCTTGTGGACGCGGTGAGCAAGCGCACGGCAAACCTGTGCCGCCTCGCCCCCGCCAGCCGCATCCATATCGTAGACCTGTATCACGCGGGCGGCGTATCCGCGGTGTTGAACGAATTGCTGCAGCACGGCCTGATCGACGGCAGCGCGAAGTGCGTTGCGGCGGATACCATGGCGGATGCGGTGAAAAATAGTAAGATACTCAATCCTAACGTCATCCGCAGCGTAGACGACCCGCACAGCAAGGAAGGCGGCATCGCGGTGCTGCGCGGCAACCTTGCCATGAACGGCGGCGTCGTCAAGCAGAGCGCGGTTGCGCCCGAGATGATGAAGCACAGCGGCCCTGCGCGCGTGTTCGACGGCGAGGAAGCCGCGATCAAGGCCATCTACGCGGGCCAGATTAAGTCCGGCGACGTGGTGGTCATCCGCTACGAAGGCCCGGCGGGCGGCCCCGGCATGCGCGAAATGCTCTCCCCCACGTCGGCGCTGGCAGGCATGGGCATGGACAAGGAAGTCGCACTGATCACGGACGGACGTTTCTCCGGCGCGACGCGCGGCGCGGCCATCGGCCACGTATCGCCTGAAGCGCAGGCGGGCGGCGTCATCGCTGCGGTGGAAGAAGGCGACATCATCGACATCGACATCCCGGCGCGCAAGTTATCGCTGCGCGTGGACGATGCCGTGATACAGGAAAGGCTGTCGAAGCTGACCAAAAAAGAGCCCGCCATCAAAACCGGCTGGCTTGCCCGGTACGCGCGGATGGTTAGCTCCGCGGATAAGGGCGCAATTTTGCAGTAAGGAGGCACGAATATGGAGCTCACAGGCGTACAGATTTTACTCGAAAGCTTGAAGCGGGAGGGCGTGGATACTGTATTCGGCTATCCGGGCGGCAAGGTCATCAAGCTCTACGACGCGCTGTACCTCGACGGCGGGATCCGCCATGTCGAGACGGCCCACGAACAGGGAGCGTCCCACGCGGCGGATGGCTATGCCCGTGCAACCGGCAAGGTGGGCGTGTGTTTTGCGACCTCCGGGCCGGGTGCGACCAACCTCGTGACGGGTCTTGCGACCGCCTACATGGACTCCATCCCGGTCGTCGCCATCACGGGCAACGTGCCGGTGGACCTTTTGGGCCGCGACAGCTTTCAGGAAGTGGACATCATGGGCGTGACCATGCCCATCACCAAGCATAACTATCAGATCAAGGACGTGAAGCGCATCGCCCCCATCGTGCGCGAGGCGTTTGCGTTTGCCAAGAGCGGACGGCCCGGCCCTGTCCTGATCGACATCCCGAGCGACCTGTTTAACCTGAAGTGCGACTACGTACCCGCGGACGGCAAGCTCTGCATGCCCTGCCGCACCACGGATATCCCGCTGGAAGCGATCAAGGACATGATCGGCGAGGCGAAACGACCGGCCGTCCTCGCGGGCGGCGGCGTGGTGTCCTCCGGCGCGGCGGATGAGCTCATCGCATTGGCGGAACGCCTTGACGCCCCGGTGGCCTGCTCTCTCATGGGTACGGGCACGTTCCCCGTCGAGCACCCGCTTTCCACCGGGCTTGTGGGCATGCACGGCACCATGGCAAGCAACATGGCGCTGCAGAACTGCGACCTGCTGCTGGTTTTGGGCGCGCGTTTCAGCGACCGCATCACCAGCGACACGAGCCGGTTTGCCGAGCACGCCAAGGTGATCCAGATCGACATCGATGCGTCCGAGATCAACAAGAACGTGCCGACCAACCTGCATGTGGTTCAGGACTTGAAGGTGGCGCTGACGGTGATCAACTCTGGCCTGCCTGAAAAGAAGCACCCGGAATGGGTGGCGCAGGTGGCGGCGTGGAAGGCTGAAAACGAGGCGCACATCCCGGCGGACCATTTGCCGCGCCAGATCATGCTGTCGCTAAGCCATGCGCTGGGCGAGGACACGGTCGTCGTGACCGACGTGGGCCAGCACCAGATGTGGACGGCGCAGTATTACCCGTTCAAGAAACACAACAAGTTCGTGACCTCCGGCGGTCTTGGCACCATGGGTTACGGCCTCGGCGCAGCCATCGGGGCGCAGGTGGCCAGCCCGGAAAAGCGCGTGGTGCATATCACGGGCGACGGCAGTTTCCGCATGAACTTAAACGAGATGGCGACCACTTCGCGTTACAACCTCCCGGTCGTCACGGTGTTACTGGACAATCACACGTTGGGCATGGTGCGCCAGTGGCAGACGCTGTTCTTTGACAAGCGCCACGCGGAGACCACGATGCCGCCGCTGAATTTCTGCGCCATAGCGGAGGGCTTCGGTTATTTCGCGCAGCAGATTTCCACCGCGGAGGAGTTTGACGCAGCGCTGCAAAAGGCGCTGGAGCACAACGGCCCCTCCCTCATCCACTGCCAGATCGACACGGATACGATGGTGCTGCCCATGGTGGCCCCCGGTGCTTCGATCGACAAGATACTGATGACGACATCGTCGTAGGTGCTTGGGATTGTTGTTTTTCTTGGAGGCGCTGCCTCCAAACCACCGCTTAAGGGGCATTGCCCCTTAAGAATCCCATTTTAGAAAACGCCCTTATCAGGGCGTTTTAGTTTACCTGTAATCTATGGGTTCCTGCATTGATGGCCCCCTCGGATAAGGAGGGTGTCGGCGATAGGCGACTGGGGAGAGAAAACGGCTTTAAATTGACCTCAGTTGATCACTCCCTCCGGCGCTTTGCGCCACCTCCCGGTCCACCCCTTTGGGGTAGTCATCCGAGGGAGGCATTACCGACCTTTTTGGATCTGTCGGCGCAGTGGGTTATGAAGGAGAGAATGGAAAACTTTTCGAAGAGGAAGACAGTACAGTAATCAGTAGCTGATGCTTTCATCAACAGGCGGAACATCGAAGATAAAAGTAGCGTATTGCTTAGAGAGATACCCCTCTGGAAAGCGCAATTCAATAGCGCTTACATCCTTGGGCGCTTTTAAATAATAAGCCCTGATTGCGCGCTTGCCTGGGGGGATCTCCACAGATACTCCAAAATCGTCTGCCAAAAAATCTTCAGATGCCGAATCTGCGACAAAGTCATCATAAAATGCTTGTATGGAACTAGTAGTTAATAGGACCTCCTCATTCGATACATTTTCAACGGTAAATTGAACACCGATGACAATTTCATCACTTGAATATACGGATTGAACGGCTTTTATATCGGTGGCGGTTATCTTCAGAATAGACCCCTCATATGTCTGGTTTAATTCTGTGATGGGTTCAGATAGAGTCAAGTGCTCATAGGGGCCGGTACTACTACGCGCTGAACAAGAGTGAATAGCTAAAATCAAAACAACACAACAAATACAAGCAGTAATAACACCACAAATCCTAACAGCCTGTTTTGACATTTACATAAACCCCTCAATTTTATTGTAAGCATATTTATATCTAAACTATAGCATATTTAAAAATCAATAACAATTAAAGTTAAAAGATACAAAGGATAAGAGGGTGTAAATCAAGATACTTAAATTAAATAATATTCTGCCAATCTGATTTAGAGCGCCTATACATTTTTATCAAATACCCCCTTGCGCACCGCCCCAAGAAGCTTCGCTTTCCGGGAAACCCCGGATGGCAAGGGAGGCTTTTTTCTGCCCATGGTAGCTCCCGGCGCTTCAATACAGTTTAGGGGATATTTAGAAACCCTCCCAAATACAAAACGCCCTGAATGTCCCGTGTCAAGAAAAACGGACAAGTAAAAAGCTACGCAAGCTGACCTCTGAATTCCAAAGGGGTCAGCTTTTTCAATCCCCATTGTGGTCGTTCTTGATTATAGTAAGAAACAAATCTACCG
>JAEWTL010000097.1 GCA_023459495.1 Bacillota bacterium
CACCCGCTTGGATGGCAGAAAGAAAACTTGGTGGACCAGGTGGAGTAATAAAGAAAACGAATAATATCGTTGATATGGTAAATGCCAATTCTTTATCTCAACCAATTGAACCACCTACGCAAGAAAATTCTATTCCAGAGGAGTATAAGACTATGATGTTTAAAGATCCGCGTCAGATGGCGCCAAACACGAATCCACAGAATCCAACGGTAATTAGAGAGCCAAGACAATACCCAACGGAAGATATTCCGTCGTGCAGACCGGATTCTGATCCGTATTTCCCAGGTCCGAATGTTCTTCCTCCTACTAAGCAGCCGATGATTCAACCAAGTGAGGATATGATTATCCGTGTTCTTGGTTATAATGAAACCAATATGAGGCTTCTTGGTCAGGTGAGTGATAATATTGCTCGCTGCACCAAAGTTCTTGGTGAGATTAATAATGAGACGCATCCAGTGGATATGAATGCACTCATGAATGCACTTTCCTTCATGGATGTCACGACCTTCCGTAAGGTATTAGCTGATGCTTTTGAAGCTACGTTGAAGAAGAATATTGAGCTTTCAACTCTTATTAGTTCTTATATTAATGGAACTGCTACGATCAATAAGCCTAATAATCCTGCTTCTTCGGAGACTACTAGTGGAAGTGCTAGTACTGGTGATGGAGGTACCAGCGCGGAAGGTACGTTTCAAGGAGGAGCCAGTGCAGATACCGGCTCCAAACCAGAACAAACTGGAACTTCTTCAGAACCTTCCACAGAAACACCTGCTGCAAGTAGTGAGTCAACTGAAAAACCTGCTACGGAAAATCCTACCGTGACTGATACAGTAGAATCTTCTACTTCGACTCCTACTAATGGATAAAATGAATTATAGTTTGTAATTTAAAGTGGTGAAGTTTTGATAATGGCTAAAAAGAATAAAAAGAAATCTAAAAAACAGCCACTAAAGAAGAATATTGCTAAGAGTGCTAATCATAATGCAAAACAGATTTTTGATCCTACGTTTAGCTATCTTAAACGTTCTAAAGAACCACATAAATCTGATGCTAAAAAGATGAAAAAGAAACCTGTCAGCGGTAAAGGTGAAAAGTTTACTGTTCCAAAGGTAACTTTGAACCCTGAGCAGGAAGAAACCTTACAGAAAATGCTTGATTGGTGGTATCATACCTCAGATCAGACATTCCAGATTACTGGTGCTGCTGGTACAGGTAAAACAACGCTAATTCGTTATCTCGTTGCTAAACTTGGTCTTAGAAAAGACGAAGTGTTATTTACAGCTTACGTTGTTAAAGCTACGTTAGCAATGACTCGTAATGGATTGAATGCCAAAACCATTCATGCTGCTATCTGTACCTTTAGCAAAAAACCAAGGACGGATAAGGATGGTAACCAAATCGTTATTGATGGTAAACCTCAATACGAACGTACATTCAAAAAACTTCCAGCTCTTGACCCCGAAATTCGATTAATCGTCGTTGACGAGGCAGCTATGGTTCCATATCAATTAGCTTCATGGCTTTTATCGTATGGGGTTAGAGTAATTGCTTTAGGGGATTTGAATCAGTTACCTCCAGTATTTGGTGAAGGATACTTCTTACGTAATATCGATTCACGACTTACTGAGATTATGAGACAATCTTCGGAATCTCCAATTCCTCATTTAGCTAAAGCAATTACTGAAGGTAAATTCATTCCGAATCAAGAACTTAATATAATGGATAAGATATTTGTGATACGGGCTGACCATCTTACCGATGAAATGCTTACTAAAGCAGATATCGTTCTTACACAGACGAATCGTCAAAGAGAATATCTAAATCAATACATTCGTGAAGGTATTTACGGACACACCCAACCGTATCCAATGATTGGAGATAAGATGGTTTGTCGCCATAATAATTGGGATAAATCTATTCTTAAAAATATATATCTAGTCAATGGTATGATTGGATATGTGGAAGATATTGATTTGGAATCTCTTACTAAGAATTCCATTTATTTTGATTTTAGACCAGAATTTACAAAGAAGGATGTATTTCGAGATGTAACAGCAGATTTATATTATTTGCATTTAGATACGAAATACAAGAAAGATTATATTTCCTTACAGGATTTTGATTTATTTGAGTATGGTTATGCAATTACATGCCATCTTGCTCAAGGTTCTGAATATGGAAATATTCTTATTGATATGCGTAATAGTTACTTCAGAGACAGATTGTTTTATCGACAGTGGCTATATACAGCAGTAACACGCGCTAGTGATACTGTAACAATTATAATTTAAAAATGTATGCTGAAATACCTGTGTTCTTAATAGGTATTTCAGCATATTTACAATATCAATAAAAAGGAGTTGTTTAATAGATGGCGATGAAATATATCTTAGGTGTTTTCAGTATAGATGGTAAAGAAATACTTGGGCGTTATATTAATCCTATTAAGGCACAGAGCGGATATTTTAAAGCTCTTTGTCGTTTTCGCGGTTACGATCCAGAAGTTCGTGAGGATAGAGAAATCGTTCGTGTTAAATATTCCCAAGATATTGA
>JAEWTL010000098.1 GCA_023459495.1 Bacillota bacterium
ATATTCATACATCGAGGTATTCTATAAGTACCAGCGGTTACATGCAGCTTTGGGGTATCTGACCCCGAAATCTTTTGAGAAGCTGCGCAAGACCCAGTTATTAGCCATTTAGACTGTCAAGCTGGCACCACTCATATCAGTTCTTCCATCAGCAAAAAAGCAGGAGAGCTGCACTCTCCGCACAACTTCCCCGCTATCCCTCATACAACATGTCGGCTTAACTGAAAAAGCGAGTATATCCGTTCGCTATACTCGCTTTAGGCCAGAACAACAGAATAGAGTTAAAGCAATCATTCCGCTTCCGTCTTTCTCCTTCCAGTCATCCAAGCTTATTTCCTGCCATGTAAGCGCCCCATTTTCTCCGGTAAGAAGATAACAGTTGCTCTCACTTTCATCCACAGGGACATTCGGGACATAATAGCGTACTCCGATCACATTTGGAATACCACTTTCGTTTTTACCCAGCCACTGTATATCAATTGTTTTGTTTTGTTCAGGCAGCAAAAAAGCATAAGCGATCCTTTGGGGGAACTGCGGATTCCCATCCAAATAGCTGCTCTGTATTTCAAGCAAAGACCCAATGCATTTGCTGTTGCTGGTATTCGTCATGCCGTTTTCGTAAACATCACCGGTGTAGATTTCTGTCAAATAAGCAACGCCCGACTTACCGCCATTAAACCAATCCTGCTCGCTGGTTATGATTCTCGCGTCTTCCGGAACGCCGATGCCGTTCTTCTCAAAATAGCGCTCTATATACTCAATTGCGGCCTTTGTATACTCCTCCTGATTCTCTATAAAGCCATCCGGAGATTGAGTAATTTCAGAATTGATAAACCCGATCGATTCATAATGGAATTGCTCTTCCCACGTCATTTCGTTATTATATCGGTCCAGAAATTCTTCAGCCGTCTCGTTTGTATTGTAGGAATCAGGCGAATTGTTAGCCAATGCGCCGTTGGGGCCTGATAAAGAACCAGGTGGCATTTTTCCTGCATACGGTCCACACCCTGCAAGGGCCAATGTCATACAAATCGCAAGCACTATCATTACTGATTTTTTCTTGCATTCCATAAAGCTGACCAGCCTCCCTTTCAGTTCTTTTTCACTTTATCCGTCTGATATTGTGTTCATCAGTGGCAACAGATAAAACCATGTGCAAAAACTATCCACTGTTCTCTCTTTATTGTCTCGTCATCCCCGTATCGCCCGCACCATATGATAGAAATCAAACGGCTTCACGTAGTACTGTTCAATCCCCAGCGCCCTCGCGGTCTCAACCATCGCGGATATCCCCACAGCAGACATGACAAACACTTTAATCTGCTCATTTTCACATCGTATCAACCTCAGCGCTTCAATGCCGTCCACCTCCGGCATCACGATATCCAGCAGGAGGATATCCGGACGGGTCTGCCGCACCATTTCAATCGCCTGTCTGCCGTCGTGTGCGATACCCACGATCTCAATCTCCGGATACTTCGAGAAAAGCTGAACCAGCAGCCACACAAAATCCTCGCTGTTGTCCGCGATCAGCAACCGCAGCCTGTTCGTCATGGTTAGCGCCTTCTCTCCCTGTTGTATTCATTCAGCACCTGCCGCATCATGGCCATATTCACCGGTTTGGCAAGATGCCTGTCAAACCCGCTTTTTGCCGCCTGCTCAACGTCGCTTTTTCCGGCATAGCCCGTCAGCGCCACCAGAAAGACATTGCTCAGCGCGGGATCATTCCGAATGATTTTTGCGACCTCATAGCCGCTGATACCCGGCAGCCCGATGTCACAGAATATAATCCCCGGCTTCTTTTCATGGGCCACTTTGACGCCTTCATTTCCGTCACAGGCGGCTGTCGCCTCATGCCCCAAAATGCCAAGGATGGAGCACAGCATGTCCGCCAGATCCCGGTTGTCCTCAATGACCAGTACCCGGATCGCCTGTTCCCCACCTTCCACGGCCAAGCCGTCAACCGCGCCCCCGCTTCCTTCCGCTATGGGCAGGGTCATCGTAAACACCGCGCCTTTGCCCAGCCCCGCGCTGCTGGCGGATACCGTGCCGCCGTGCAGCTCCACGATCCCCTTCACAATGGAAAGGCCGAGACCCAGCCCGCCATTTTCGTTTCTGGCCAACGTTTGATCTGCCTGTACAAAAGGTTCAAACAAGCGCTTAAGGACATCCCCGGCGATTCCGATCCCATTGTCCCGCACGCTGAAAACGGCGCTGCCCCGTTCCTTCTCCAGCAAAACCTGTACGACTCCATTTTCCGGGGTAAACTTCAAGGCGTTGTGGAGGTAGTTCGATATGCACTGGATGATGCGTACAGAGTCCGCATACAGAAAAACCGGCTTCCTTACCAGCTTCATCACGATTTTAATGTTCTTCAGTTGCAGACGGGGCCTGATATCGTTTACGGCATCCATTATGATTTTATTGAGCTCGATGGTTTCCTTTTTCAGCTCAATTTTGTTCCGGGTAATCCGTGTGAGCTCCAGCAGATCATCCACCAGCTTGCACAGCTGCCCAATCTGCCGCCGCATGATCTCCTTTGCGGTTGCAGCCTGTTCCTTATCATCGGTCATTTCAATCAAAGACAGACCGGCGGAAATGGCTGCCAGCGGGTTTCTGAGTTCGTGAGAAAGCACGCTGATAAACTGATTCTTGCTGTGATCGGCTGCGCTCAACTCCTCTGCCTGCCGTATGAGTTTTTCTTCGTTATGTTTTCTGCTGATCGCCATGGAAGCACTTTCAGCAACCCGATTCATCAGCATAAGATCTTCATCGCTAAAACAGTCTCTTGAGCGTGTGCCAAATGCGAGTGTCCCGATCACCCTGCCATCTGATATCAAGGGATGGCAAGCATAAGCGCGGATACCCATTAATTTGATGAGCGCAGTTCTGGGGTCTTCGACAGCCTGAATATTCTCCGCAACGATCCTGCAGCCATCCCGCGCAGCACAGCCGCATATCGCAACACCCAAAGGCAGAGATTGCATATCCGGCTGCAGCTCCTCCGGGATTCCCTCGCTGGCATTCAGGTGCATGACTGTTTCGCCCTCCTCCAGCAGGTAATTGAAAAACGTATGGCAGTCCAAAAACTTCATGACCTTGGTGCACAGCCTATCGATGTCATCCTGAGGCGTGGTGCTGCTCAATATCTTGCCTGTCGTTTCATAGAGAATATCGATATATTCTTTCTGATGCTTCATGGATACGATCGTTTGCGTCAGCGAATCCTGTGTTCTTTTCAATTCGGTAATATCGTGCGCAGTACCCAAAACCCCTATCGTCCTGCCTTTGGCATCCTTCCAAGGCACCTTCGACATCAAATACGTCCTTTGCCCTTCCGGGGTCACCGCAGACTCTTCACAAGCCAGCGTTTCACCGGTCCGCATTACGTACTGATCGTTTTCGATGATCGTTCTGGCCATCTCCGGGTCAGAATACAACTCATAGTCGTTTTTTCCGATGACTTGCTGTATATCCACACCAAAGGTCCTGCCGTAAGCGCGGTTGACCATAACAACCCTGCTCTGTGTATCCTTGATGAACATAAAGTCCGACGCGCTGTCCATAATGGAACGCATCAGGGTTTCATTTTCTTTTATTGCTTCCTCCGCCCGTTTGTGCTCGGTGATATCGTTAAAAAGGATGGCAATCCGTCTCTGTTCGGGCCTCCCCACGCGAAAAGCATAGGCGTCGTAGAAACGGCCCAGTTCCTTAGCGGGGCTCTGGAAACGGGCAGACTGCCCGGTGAGCGCAACGCGTCCATAGATTTCAAACCACTGTTTCTCATGGTTCGGGGCCATATCCCGCATACGGCGGCCCGCCGCACGGGCGAGTCCCGTCTGCCTCTCAAAAGATTGGTTCACCTCCAGAAAGCGATAGTCAAGGGGGCGTTCATGTTCATCAAACAATACCTCAGCGATGCAGAACCCTTCGTCTATCGAATCAAAAAGGACGCGGTACTTTTCCTCACTTTTGCGCAGCGCCTCCTCCGCGTGGGAGCGTTCTACAGCATCCCATGTGCGCTCGGCGGTTTCCCGGATCAGTTCAACCTCCTCAGGCGTCCAGCTGTGCGGAGCCATATGCCTTGCGGAAAGGCTGGCGACAAGCCTATTCTCTTTGACGAGCGGTATGGTAACAAAAGCCCTGACCTGTAAAGCATTATAGCGCTCGCGCTGCTCCTTGGGGAAATCGTCAAAAGTGGATACGTCCGGCACAATCAGGTCCTTCCCCGATTGAAGTACGGCCACCCCTGCCGAGAAGTCGCTGAGCTTATGCGTTCCAGCCAGGCTCAGCGTGTCGCTATTCCGCTTTTCGCTTTGGATAAAACAATTCTCTTCGCTGTATTCGTTATAGCTTGAATGGGAAGCGCCCAACCGCTCAGCCAGAAGCTTCGTCGCGATATCCTTTATGGCCTGTGCGTCGGACAGCGGCCGTATCGCATCGCTGAGCCTCAGCAGAAAGGCCTGACGTTCCTCGCTCTTTTTAAGCGCCTCCTCTGCTTTTTTCAGTTGGGTAATGTCCTGACCGATAGTAAGATTTCCGATGATCTCTCCTTCATCGTTTTTAACCGCCTTGTTCCTCCAGGATACCCAGACGCGCTCTCCGTTTTTTCTGATATTTTCGTTTATGTTTACTACATATTCATCCGGGTTTTCGAGGATATTATCCGCCATGGTCTTCAGGTCGCGCCCACTGACGCTTTCCTTCTCAGGCAAAAGAATTCTTATATCCTTTCCAATTGCCTCATTACCGGAGTACCCGAAATAATCCTGCGCGTAATTATTAAAGTAAGATACTATACCTTTCTGGTCCATCCTGATAATTATGCTGTTGGCGTTCTCGACGAGCTCACGGTATTTCTCCTCACTTTTACGCAGCGCTTCCGCTGCCCGTTTATGCTCCGTGATGTCGGTGTGAACAATGAACATTGAAGTTATCTTACCATTCTGATCCTTCATCATCTGGCCGTTTGCCATTACATCAATAACAGTGCTGTCTTTTCGCAGATAACTTGCCTCTCCGCGCCAATCCCCTTTTTCGAGGTAATCCTGTACGGCCTTCTCACGGCTCACCCCGCCTTCATAGTGGACGGGCGTAAAGAGCTGCGTCAAATTCTGTCCGATGGCTTCTTCTTTCCGCCAGCCATACAGGTTCTCAGCCCCCTTATTCCAAAAAAGCACGTTTTGGTTCACGTCGACCGCAAAGATGGCTTCTCCCAAGCTCTCAGCAATACTGCTATGGAGCTGCAACTGCTCCTCGGTTTTCTTGCGCTCGGTGATGTCGTAACATTCGAGGAGAAGATGCGGTTCTCCGCCTGAGAAGAACCGGCTGAACCTGCAATCATACCATGCGTCCTTCCCGAACGTGTTCACAAACCGCCGCTGCACCGTTTCCGGGCTTCCTGTCGCCAGCACTCTTTGGCTGGCATCCAGCAAACCAGACCGCTTCCATGAGTCGAGTGTAAAATAGTCCAGCTGCATCAGCTGTTCGATCGTCGCGCTGGCGACCGCTGCGCCGGCTTCATTGACATACGTGCATTTTCCAGAAGAATTGACGACATAGATGCCGACCTCAGATGACCCCAGCATCGTATGGTTAAATTCCAAAACTTCCTTCAGCGCCTCCTGCGCCTGCATCCGCGCGGAACAGTCCTCGAAAATAACAACCGCCCCGTTCACCTTGCCTCCGTTGTCCAGCAGGGGGGCGGAGCTGACACAGACCGGGAACCTGATTCCCTCGGCATTTTGGATGATCATTTCGACGTTGCGGACAACCTCTCCATATTTCAGGGAATGGCTGACCGGTGTCTCATCAAAAGGCAAAGGCGTTCCGTCCAGCCTCAGCGCTTTTACCTTTTCCAGATGCGCATCCATGGTAAAGCCCGTATAGTCGATCCCATAAAGATCACAAGCGTGCTTATTCACGTACAAGAATTTACCGTCGGCATCAACAATAACAATAGCGGAAGGGATCGTATCAGTGATGGTCTGAAGCTTTCTGGCTCCATCCAACGAACTGTTGAATAAAGATGTCAATTCATCAATACGCGCATCATGATCAGGCATAAGAAAAACCTCTGATGTCTCAGTTATGTGAACCATAAGCAGTGGTAAAGCGATAGTATTATATTAAATTATACATAAATGTCCTTAATTTCTCAACAGATTATCGTACGTTTTTTAAATTTTTACCCGCCAGAGCCGCGTACATTCCCACGCAGCTCCCCGCCACCTGCAACCTCTCCGTCTCAAATCCAATGCTCAGTGCCGATATACTGACATGAGTGGCTGCCAGCTTGACAGTCTAAATGGCTAATAACTGGGTCTTGCGCAGCTTCTCAAAAGATTTCGGGGTCAGATACCCCAAAGCTGCATGTAACCGCTGGTACTTATAGAATACCTCGATGTATGAATAT
>JAEWTL010000099.1 GCA_023459495.1 Bacillota bacterium
GGGATAGCGCGCCTGGAGCGTGCGATAGAGACTTTGCGACATCATCATGTCGCCCACCCATGACGGGCCGATCACCAATATTTTCATTCACTTCATCCTTCAAGCTGTCTCTGCGGCGGCTGCCTGCGTTCACTCCGGTCACTTACTTTTGTAAGCTCCCGGAGATTCACTTAGTTGCTGCCTTGATACCGCTCGAATGATTTTGTGAATTTACGTTGATGTCGCGATTCTGCCAGGCCATGTATTCCGTTACGCCTTCGGCAACGGTTTTGAACGGTTTGTCATAACCCGCCGCGCGCAGATTCGTCAGATCTGCCTGCGTGAATGCCTGATAGCGGCCTTTCAGTTTATCCGGGAACGGAATGTATTCGATCTGGCCTTTCTTGTGATAAGCCAGCGTAGCATCAGCTACCGCCTGGAAGGATTCCGCACGACCAGTACCGAGATTGAAGATGCCGGAAACGCCATTTTCCAGGAACCACAGATTCACATCAGCCACGTCGCCCACATAGACGAAGTCGCGTTTGAAGTTCTCGCTACCTTCAAACAGCTTCGGTGATTCACCGTTGTTAAGCTGGGTGTTGAGATGGAAAGCGACGCTCGCCATGCTGCCTTTATGGCCTTCACGCGGTCCATAAACGTTGAAATAACGGAAGCCAACAATCTGTGAGTTTGCTTCCGGCAGAATTTGACGAACATATTCATCAAACAGGAATTTCGAGTAACCGTAGACGTTCAACGGTTTTTCGTACTCGCGGGATTCAATAAAGTCGGAGGTGCGTCCGCCGTAGGTGGCTGCGGAAGAAGCGTACAGGAACGGGATTTCACGCTCCAGGCAGTAGTGCAGCAGCTCCTTGGAGTATTGATAGTTGTTATCCATCATATACTTGCCGTCCCACTCGGTGGTGGAAGAGCACGCGCCTTCGTGGAAAATCGCTTCGACATCGCCGAACTCTTCGCCAGCCATAATCTGGATCAGGAAGTCTTCCTTATCCATATAGTCTGCGATATTCAGATCCACCAGGTTCACAAACTTGGTGCCGTCTTTCAGGTTGTCCACCACCAGAATATCGGTGATGCCTTTATCATTCAGGGCTTTAACGATGTTGCTGCCGATAAAGCCCGCGCCGCCGGTAACGATGATCATAACTGTAACCTTCGAATTATGGAGTCAGAGACAATCTCAGACACGAATGTCTGTAATCATACCATCACATCCGAATCCCTTCAGCCCTTTACATAGAGGTGCAAGGATGCTAATTGCAACAAACTAGTTTGGGTTTTAGCTAGTCCTTCATGGCGGATGTTGGTTTTGCATGTGAATAGTGCTTTAGTATCAATATTCCGATGTATGATAAATAACGGAAGCATTTGAATGGATAATATACAGTATACATTCTGTTAATATTTATGATATAATTCTTTTTTTATATTAATGGTCTTATTAGTAATGAAATCATCCACCACAATTATCACTGCATATTTTGACATTGGTAGAGGGGATTGGACTGCTAATAAAGGGTTCCGCGAAAAACTAGCTCGTTCAGTTGATGTTTATTTTAGTTACTTTGAGCGTCTGGGCGCACTTGAAAATGAGATGATTATTTTCACTTCTCCCGATTTGAAACCAAGGGTTGAAGCGATTCGCAACGGAAAACCAACAACGGTTATCGTTATCGATATAAAAAAGAAATTTAGATATATCAGAAGTCGTATCGAAAAAATTCAAAAAGATGAGTCGTTTACAAATAGACTTGAGCCTCGACAATTAAAAAACCCAGAGTACTGGTCACCAGAGTATGTTTTGGTATGTAACCTTAAGGCCTATTTTGTAAATAAAGCTATCAACATGGGCTTAGTGAAAACGCCTCTTGTTGCGTGGATAGATTTTGGCTATTGCCGTAAGCCAAATGTAACTCGAGGATTGAAAATTTGGGATTTCCCATTTGATGAAAGTAAGATGCATCTTTTCACTATAAAAAAAGGGCTTACTGTCACATCTCAACAACAGGCTTTTGATTTCATGATTGGCAATCATGTATATATTATTGGGGGCGCAATTGTTGGTTCACAGCATAAATGGAAAGAATTCTATAAATTAGTTCTGGAAAGTCAAAAAATAACATTAAATAATAACATTGTGGACGATGACCAGGGCATTTTTGTCATGTGCTATTACAAACGCCCCGATCTCTTCAACCTAAACTATCTGGGGAGAGGAAAATGGTTCGATTTGTTTCGCTGCTTCAGGAGTAACACTTTAGGGGCAAAAATGCAGGCGCTGAGAATTTTCCTTTCAAGAAAATAGGTTTCCCTCCATTAGTGGGTAGCGTTTTGATACCAACTGAGATAGGAAAAATGATGCTTTGGCATCATTTTTTCTTTTTATATCAATGCAGTAAAATCACTCATCATTATGCCCAGCCAAAACTGTACAGTTTTTCTACTATCTGTAGGTGTTGAGAGACATCAAGTTACACGTTATTTATCCTGAATTTTGCAGAAGTGTTAACGCGTTATCTCGTCGCGACCTATAAGTTTGGGTAATATGTGCTGGAATTTGCCCTGTCTGGAGAATCGCAATGCGTGGAGAATTTTATCAGCAGTTAACCAACGATCTGGAAACCGCACGGGCGGAAGGGTTG
>JAEWTL010000100.1 GCA_023459495.1 Bacillota bacterium
TAAGTACAAATAGGTAAATTTTGATGGAGCGCCGTGTGATGGGAAACCATCGCGCACGGTGTGAAGCGGGGGAAAAGCCAGAGATGACCTCAAAGGCTTACCTATCGCTAAAAATCCTGCGGGATACGGGGCATTTGCTGGAGCAGCAGGGCTACGAGCTGCGCGTCCTTGACCTCATCCATACGGAGCGATCCCATGGATATAACCCCTTCACTTACCTCCGCGATGACAAGGACGTGCTGAAGCTGGTCGGCAACATCGTGCGTAACACCACGCCCAAGGGCGCGCAGAGCAACGATCCCTTCTGGGAACGCGCGGAGACGGCGCTCATGGAGGCGCTTATCCTGTACCTTGTCCACGAAGCCCCGCCGTTTGAGCAGAACTTCCCTATGGTGATGGAGATGATCGGCGCGGCCGACGTACGCGAGGAGGACGAGGAATACGCCAGCGTGCTTGACGAGTTGTTCGAGCGGCTGGAGATGCGCGACCCGGAGAATCTGGCGGTCAAACAGTACAACATCTTCAAGCTGGCCGCAGGTAAAACGGCAAAATCAATCCTCATCAGCCTCGGCGTGCGGCTGGAGAAATTCAACCTGCCTCAGATCGCCGGCGTGGTCAGCCATGACGAGATGGATTTCCCTTCGCTGGGCGAAAAGAAGGTGGCGCTGTTTGCGCTTATCCCCGACAACGATTCGTCGCTCAACTTTATTATTGGGATGCTCTACACTCAGCTCTTTCAGGAGCTCTACTACCGTGCTGACCATGTACATGGCGGACAGCTACCCGTCCACGTCCATTGCGTCATGGATGAGTTTGCAAATGTTGCGCTCCCTGATGAGTTTGACAAGATACTTTCCACCATGCGCTCGCGGGAAATCAGCGTCAGCATCATCCTGCAAAATCTCGCGCAACTCAAAGCTTTGTTCGAGAAGCAATGGGAGAGCATCGTCGGCAACTGCGACGAATTCGTCTATCTTGGCGGCAACGAGCAGTCCACGCATGAATATGTCAGCAAAATGCTCGGCAAGGCGACCATCGACACCAATACCTACGGACAAAGCAAAGGCCGCAGCGGAAGCTACTCGACCAACTGGCAGATTACTGGGCGGGAGCTGTATACGCCGGATGAGGTGCGTATGCTCGATAACCGTTACGTCCTGTTGTTTATACGCGGCGAGCGCGCTGTGCAGGACGGCAAGTACGATCTCTTGCGCCACCCAAATATTAAAATGACCACAGACGGCGGAGCGACGCCGTATGTACACGGACTCTCACCCCTTGCCCTTGATATGGACGATATTCTACTGAACGGCGATTACGCCGACTACGAGGTGCTGTCCGAGGACGAGCTCAATAAGCTACTCAATAAAGAACTGGAGGAAAAACAAAAATGAAAATGTCCAAAAAGATGAGGCTGTTTTTCAACGTATTCTGCGCTATCGCGCTGGTATTCTCTTTCACTGTCACTGCCTTTGCCGCTGAAGATGATCCCATTCAAGTAGTCAACAACCTGTCCGACTTCATATTCGGCCTGATACGCGCCATTGGTATTATCCTGCTGGCGTTCGGCATCGTGCAGGTAGGTTTATCGCTCAAGAGCCACGATCCGAGCCAACGCGCCAATGGATTTCTGACACTTGCGGGCGGCATTATCATCACGTTCGCAAAAGAAATCCTGAATCTGATCACGGGAGGCTGACGATATGTTTAACCTTCCAATCACAGAAGAAATGCACATCCATTCGCTGAATGGTGAGCTGCGGGAAGCGACGATCGTGGAAAAGGTCGGCGACAACCGGTATGTGGCGGAGTTTGGCGGTGTTCGCTGCACCGCCATCTTCAATCCTTTTGTTGGCCGCTTCTATGTGGATGATAAGTACGGCGTTATCAAAGAGAAAACGCCGCGCAGAGATGAGCCATGCCGTTAGATTGTTTGGCAAGCCTGCTAATTATGGGTAGGCTTGCCCTGAAGAAACGAGGTGAAATAAGTGGGAAGCGGTAACTGGATTATCGACAATATTGCCAACGCCCTTAACACATGGAACGCAAAATTGACGGAAATATGGCAGCTGATCAGCCAGTCCCCTGAGACGTTCAAGGGCGGAGGCATCTGGAACGTGATCGTAGACATCAACGGTGCGCTTAAGGCCATAGGCTACGCGCTGCTGGTGCTGTTTTTCCTTGTGGGCGTCGTAAAAACGTGCGGCAGTTTCACAGAGATCAAGCGTCCCGAGCAGGCGCTGAAGTTGTTTGTCCGCTTCGTCCTTGCTAAAGCCGTGGTGACCTACGGGCTCGACCTGATGATGGCATTGTTCAACGTGGTACAAGGCGTCATATCGACGGCAACTAATGCCGCGGGACTGAGCGCGCAAACAGCGGTGACGATCCCCGCCGAGATGGAATCGGCCATACGAAACCTGACCTTTTTGCAGAGCATCCCCGCTTGGGCGGTGTCATTGCTTGGCAGCCTGTTCATCATCGTGCTGTCGTTCATCATGATCATGAGCGTATACGGGCGCTTTTTTAAACTCTACCTCTACACCGCAATTGCGCCTGTTCCTCTGGCAAGCTTTGCGGGAGAGCCATCCAGCAGCATCGGCAAGAGCTTCCTTAAAAGCTATGCCGCCGTGTGTTTGGAGGGAGCAATTATCGTGCTGGCGTGTATCATATTCTCCGTGTTCGCGGCGAGCCCTCCGGCTGTACCAGCAGATGCCAGCCCAGTCACGATGGTGTGGAGCTACATGGGTGAACTCATATTCAACCTTTTGGTATTGGTCGGAGCCGTCAAGATGGCCGACCGCGTGGTGCGCGAAATGTTATTTTCATAACTTTAGTGTAAAGGACGTAGAGCTGTCATACGGGTGGTAAATCCCTCTGTATATGAGCTTCTATCGTCCTTTACACTTCTTAAAATGATGGTTTAAGAGGGCTGCTGTCCGT
>JAEWTL010000101.1 GCA_023459495.1 Bacillota bacterium
TAAGTACAAATAGGTAAATTTTGATGGAGCGCCGTGTGATGGGAAACCATCGCGCACGGTGTGAAGCGGGGGAAAAGCCAGAGATGACCTCAAAGGCTTACCTATCGCTAAAAATCCTGCGGGATACCGGGCACCTACTCAAAGCAAAAGGCTACGACGTGAAGATACTGGACCTCATCAACATGGAGCGCAGCCACTGCTACAACCCGTTCGTGTACCTTGTTTCCGACAACGATGTGCAAAAGCTGGTGACGAATCTTTTTAAGGCCACCACGCCCAAGGGCGCACAAACCCAGGACCCGTTTTGGGATACGGCGGCAAGCATGTTGCTGCTGGCGCTCATCTTCTACCTGCAATATGAAGCGCCGGAAGAAGAACAGAATTTTTCGATGGTCATGGAGATGCTGCGCGCCGGCGAGGTGCGCGAGGACAACGACGAATACCAATCCCCGCTGGATGAGCTGTTTAACCGTCTGGAGATGCGGGAGCCGGAGCATATCGCGCTCAAATACTACCGAGATTACCACAGCGGCAGCGCCAAGACATTAAAGTCCATTCAGATCACGCTGGCGTCCCGGCTGGAAAAGTTCAATCTGTACAGCTTGGCGGCGTTGACCGCTGCGGACGAGCTGAACCTGTTCTCCATCGGGGAGAAAAAAGTGGCGCTCTTTGCCCTGATACCCGACAACGACTCCAGCTTCAACTTTCTGGTGTCCATCCTTTATACGCAGCTTTTCCAGCAGCTATTCCACTGTGCCGACCATAAGCACGGTGGGAGCCTGCCGGTGCATGTGCATTTTGTGATGGATGAGTTCGCCAATGTCAGCCTGCCGGACGATTTTGAAAAAATCCTGTCCGTCATGCGCTCCCGCAACGTGTCGGTGTCCATCATCCTGCAAAACATCGTGCAGCTAAAAGCGCTTTTTGAAAAGCAATGGGAAAGCATTATGGGCAACTGTGATGAATTTCTCTATCTGGGTGGCAACGAAACCTCCACCCATAAGCTCATCAGCGAATCGCTCCTGGGTAAGTCCACCATTGACACCAACACCTACGGCAAGAGCACAGGCCGCAGCGGGAACTATTCGACCAATTACCAGATTACCGGGCGCGAGCTGCTGACCCCGGATGAGGTGCGTATGCTGGACAACCGTTATGCGCTGCTGTTTGTGCGCGGCGAACGCCCCATTATGGATGAAAAGTACGACATTCTCCGGCACCCCCATGTTTCCCACACCACGGACGGCGACGGCGAAGCGTACCGGCACGGCGAAGTGACCCAGGCGGTGACGGTCCTTGCGCTTGTGAAGCCCACAGGCGACATGCTCAGGCTGGAGCCGCTTGCGTCCGGGGAGATCACCTTCGAGCTTTTGTCCGAGGAGGACATGCAGGCGCTATACCAATCCAAAAAACAGGAGGCTTAATACCATGAAAAACAAGAATACTCAAAAGCTGCCCATGGGCAAGGGGTTTCGCAAGGCCCTTGCCGTTTACGCCGTGCTGGCCCTGATGCTGACCGTGTTCAGCACCACGGCTTTTGCCGCTGGAGGAGACGACCCCATACAGGTGGTAAACAATTTGAGTGACTTCATATTTGGACTCATTCGCGCGATAGGTCTCATACTCTTAGGCTTCGGTGTGGTGCAGATCGGGCTTTCGCTCAAATCCCACGATCCGAGCCAGCGGGCCAACGGATTTCTCACGCTGGCCGGAGGCGTCATTATTACCTTTGCCAAGGAGATACTGACCCTCATTACGGGCTGATTTCAGTGTCCGGTAAGGGGCGGGTACGGATACCGGCTCGCCCCGATTCTTTCCGAGGAGGTGTGTTGATTGAATTGGATTGTAGATAACCTACAAAACGCACTGGACACATGGAATGGCAAGCTCTCCGAGATATGGCAGCTTCTCACCCAAAGCCCCGAAACCTTCAAGGGCGGCGGCATCTGGAACGTTATCGTGGACATCCACGGTGCCGTTCAGGCCATTGGTCTGGCTCTTTTGGTATTGTTCTTCGTTGTGGGCGTCGTGAAAACCTGCGGCAGCTTTGCCGAGGTTAAAAAGCCCGAGCATGCCGTCAAGCTGTTTATCCGCTTTGCACTGGCTAAGGCCGCGATCACCTATGGTCTGGAGCTGATGATGGCCCTGTTTAGAATCGTGCAGGGTTTAATCAGTACCATTATGAACGCGGCGGGCTTCGGTGCGGCGAGTGAAATGGTACTGCCAGACAGCATCGTGACGGCGATTGAAAACGTGGACTTTTTTGGCAGCATTCCGCTTTGGGCGGTGACGCTACTGGGCGGGTTGTTCATTACGGTGCTGTCCTTCATTATGATCATGTCGGTGTACGGCCGCTTTTTTAAGCTCTATCTCTACACCGCTATTGCGCCGGTGCCGCTGGCTGCCTTTGCGGGAGAACCGAGCCAGAGCGTGGGCAAGGCGTTCATCAAGAGCTACACCGCCGTCTGTCTGGAGGGGGCGATCATCGTGCTGGCCTGCATTATCTTCTCTGTGTTTGCCGCGTCACCGCCCGCTATAGACCCGAACGCGGCGGCGGTCACGCAGGTGTGGAGCTATATAGGTGAGTTGATCTTCAATATGCTCGTACTCGTCGGCACCGTGAAGATGGCCGACCGTGTTGTGCGCGAGATGTTATTTTCATAACTTTAGTGTAAAGGACGTAGAGCTGTCATACGGGTGGTAAATCCCTCTGTATATGAGCTTCTATCGTCCTTTACACTTCTTAAAATGATGGTTTAAGAGGGCTGCTGTCCGT
>JAEWTL010000102.1 GCA_023459495.1 Bacillota bacterium
ATCCCGTCATCAGCGCGGCTACGGTTCGAAGTGGGACGTTATCCGTGCGCGTGTGCTGAAACGTGACAAAGGCCTGTGTCAGTTATGTCTGCGTGCCGGTGTGGTGCGTGAAGCTAAAACCGTTGACCACATCATCCCTAAAGCGCATGGCGGCACCGATGCAGACAGTAATCTGCAGAGCCTGTGCTGGCCGTGCCATAAGACGAAGACGGCCCGTGAACGGCTAAAGTGATAATAATTCTCAACTGCCTGAGGGGAGGGGCGGGTCAAATCCCTGTGGCCTGACGTCTTCCGGACTGCCCGCCCCATCGTTTTTTTATACCCGCGAAAAATGAAATTTAACCAGGAGTGCCGCATATGGCTGGAACGGCGGGGCGTTCCGGGCGTCGCCCCAAGCCAACGGCGCGCAAGGCGCTGGCCGGAAACCCCGGCAAGCGAGCCCTGAATAAAGATGAACCTGTTTTTACGCCCATCAAAGGTGTTGAGCCACCGGAGTGGTTCGCTGAAGAAGATCTCCCTCTCGCCACGATCATGTGGCAACTGACAACTAAAGAACTCTGCGGTCAGGGCCTGCTGTGCGTGACTGACCTCGCGGTGCTTGAGCGGTGGTGCGTGGCCTACGAGTTCTGGCGACGTGCCGTGAAAAATATTGCCAGACATGGCAACACCATCACCGGTGCAATGGGCGGTATGGTCAAAAATCCGGAGCTGACCGCCAAAAAAGAACAGGAGTCCGAGATGAGCAGTACGGGGGCAATGCTCGGACTCGACCCCAGCAGCCGCCAGCGTCTGATTGGCCTGGCGGGGAAGAAGAAAGCCACTAACCCGTTTCTGAAAATCATCGAATCATGAGCCGGAAATCTTACCCCAACGTAAATGCTGCAAATCAGTATGCCCGGGATGTCGTGCGCGGAAAGATTATTGCCTGCCAGTTTGTGATTCAGGCCTGCCAGCGCCATCTTGATGACCTGATGGCGGAAAAAAGTAAGTCGTTTCGTTACCGCTTCGACAAGGACCTGGCTGAACGGGCCGCCAAATTTATTCAGCTGTTGCCGCACACCAAGGGTGAGTGGGCATTCAAGAGGATGCCCATCACGCTGGAGCCGTGGCAGCTATTTGTGATCTGCTGTGCGTTTGGCTGGGTCAATAAAGGGTCCCGGCTGCGCCGCTTCCGGGAGGTGTATACCGAAATCCCCCGTAAGAACGGCAAATCGGCAATCTCTGCCGGTGTTGCCCTGTATTGTTTTGCCTGTGATAACGAGTTTGGCGCGGAAGTGTATTCCGGTGCCACGACAGAGAAACAGGCGTGGGAAGTCTTTCGCCCGGCGCGACTGATGTGTAAACGCACACCCATGCTGACGGAAGCGTTCGGGATTGAGGTTAACGCCTCAAACATGAACCGTCCGGAGGATGGCGCGCGGTTTGAACCGCTGATCGGCAACCCAGGTGATGGTTCATCACCCCACTGTGCGGTGGTGGATGAATATCACGAGCATGCCACCGATGCGCTTTATACCACAATGCTTACCGGGAGGGGGGCGCGACGTCAGCCACTGATGTGGGCCATCACCACCGCCGGGTACAACATTGAGGGGCCGTGCTACGACAAACGGCGGGAAGTCATCGAGATGCTCAACGGCTCGGTGCCTAACGATGAACTGTTCGGGATCATCTATACCGTTGATGAAGGTGACGACTGGACCGACCCGCAGGTGCTGGAAAAAGCCAATCCAAATATTGGCGTGTCGGTTTATCGCGAATTTTTGTTAAGTCAGCAGCAGCGTGCGAAAAATAACGCCCGTCTGGCAAACGTCTTTAAAACAAAACACCTCAATATCTGGGTGTCGGCGCGTTCGGCGTATTTCAACCTGGTGAGCTGGCAGAGCTGCGAGGATAAATCACTGACCCTTGAGCAGTTCGAGGGGCAGCCGTGCATTCTGGCCTTTGACCTGGCGCGTAAGCTGGATATGAACAGCATGGCGCGACTTTATACCCGCGAGATTGACGGTAAAACGCATTACTACAGTGTGGCCCCGCGTTTCTGGGTACCGTATGACACGGTGTATAGCGTCGAGAAAAATGAAGATCGCCGGACAGCCGAACGCTTTCAGAAATGGGTGGAAATGGGCGTTCTGACCGTTACCGATGGTGCAGAGGTGGATTATCGCTACATCCTCGAAGAGGCCAAAGCGGCGAACAAAATCAGCCCGGTCAGTGAGTCACCCATCGACCCTTTCGGAGCGACCGGGCTGTCACATGACCTTGCTGATGAAGACCTGAATCCCGTTACTATCGTCCAGAACTTCGCCAATATGTCCGACCCGATGAAAGAGCTGGAGGCAGCGATTGAATCGGGACGCTTTCATCATGACGGCAATCCCATCATGACCTGGTGTATCGGCAATGTGGTCGGCAAAAACATGCCAGGTAACGATGATTTAGTGAAGCCCGTCAAAGAGCAGGCGGAAAGCAAAATCGATGGTGCAGTTGCGCTGATTATGGCGGTTGGCAGAGCCATGCTGTACGAGAAAGAAGACACGCTGTCTGACCACATTGAGTCCTATGGGATCCGCTCGCTTTAACTGAGGTAATTATGATCATGCTGATTCTCGCGCCTCTGGTGGGCGTGCTGGGGGCGCTTTTGCTGGCGTATGGTGCCTGGCTGATTTATCCCCCGGCGGGGTTTGTTGTTGCCGGGGCGTTGTGTCTGTTCTGGTCGTGGCTGGTGGCGCGATATCTCGACCGTACACAGTCGTCTGTCGGCGGAGGTAAATAGTGTTCTTTTCGGGATTATTTCAACGAAAAAGTGACGCACCGGTGACCACGCCAGCAGAGCTGGCGGATGCTATCGGGTTGTCCTACGACACCTATACCGGAAAGCAGATCAGCAGCCAGCGGGCCATGCGACTGACGGCGGTTTTTTCCTGTGTCAGGGTGCTGGCGGAGTCGGTCGGGATGTTGCCCTGCAACCTGTATCACCTGAACGGCAGTCTGAAGCAGAGAGCCGCTGGCGAACGTCTGCATAAGCTGATCTCCACGCATCCCAATGGCTATATGACGCCGCAGGAGTTCTGGGAGCTGGTGGTCACCTGTCTGTGCCTGCGGGGAAACTTTTACGCCTACAAAGTGAAAGCATTTGGCGAAGTGGCTGAACTGCTGCCCGTCGATCCCGGCTGTGTGGTACCGAAGCTTAACAGTAGCTGGGAGCCGGTCTATCAGGTCACATTCCCGGATGGCTCCACGGATGTACTGAGCCAGGAGGATATCTGGCATGTGCGCACGCTGACGCTGGACGGACTGGTGGGGCTGAATCCCATCGCCTATGCCCGCGAGGCAATATCGCTGGCGGCAGCGACCGAAGAGCACGGGGCCAGACTGTTCAGCAATGGCGCGGTGACGTCGGGTGTGTTGCGTACAGAGCAGACGCTGTCAGATCAGGCTTATGAGCGCCTGAAGAAAGATTTTGAGGAGCGTCACACCGGGCTTGGCAATGCTCACCGCCCGATGATCCTTGAGATGGGGCTGGACTGGAAGTCGATGGCGCTGAACGCCGAGGACAGCCAGTTCCTGGAAACCCGCAAGTTTCAGCTTGAAGAAATCTGTCGTCTGTTCCGGGTGCCGTTGCACATGGTGCAGAACACCGATCGCGCCACCTTCAACAATATCGAAGAGCTGGGGCTGGGATTTATCAACTATTCACTGGTGCCGTATCTGACACGCATCGAACAGCGGATCAAAACCGGACTAGTACGAAAAAGTAAGCAGGGCGTTTATTACGCCAAATTTAACGCCGGGGCGTTACTGCGCGGGGATATGAAGTCCCGTTTTGAAGCCTACGCCACCGGGATCAACTGGGGAATTTACTCTCCCAATGACTGCCGCGACCTGGAAGATATGAATCCGCGTCCCGGTGGTGATGTCTATCTCACACCGATGAACATGACCACGAAACCCTCCGATGGCAGTAAAGCCGGTAAGCAGAAGGATAACGCCAATGCAGACGAAACAACGTCTTGATGTACCGCTGAGTCTGAAATCTGTCAGTGACTCCGGTGAGTTTGAAGGGTATGGCTCCGTCTTTGGTGTAAAGGACAGCCACGATGATGTGGTGATGTCCGGGGCATTTGCTGCTTCCCTGCGGGCGTGGAGTGACAGAAAAGCGTTACCTGCGCTGCTCTGGCAGCACCGCATGGATGAACCCATCGGTGTTTACACCGAAATGAAGGAAGACGATGTCGGGCTTTACGTCAGGGGACGGTTGCTTATTGATGATGATCCCCTCGCAAAACGCGCACATGCACACATGAAGGCCGGTTCGTTAACCGGCCTTTCTATTGGGTACGTCCTGAAAGACTGGGAATACGACCGGAGCAAAGAAGCCTTTCTGCTGAAAGAAATCGACCTCTGGGAAGTCAGCCTGGTGACGTTCCCGTCTAACGACGAGGCGCGGATCAGCGACGTCAAGAACGCACTGGCCCGCGGGGAAATCCCCGAACAGAAAAAAATCGAAAGAGTCCTGCGTGATGTCGGACTCTCCCGTACCCAGGCCAAAGCATTCATGGCCGGGGGCTATGGCGCACTGTCCCTGCGCGACGCTGAGGATGTGGGCTCTGCACTGAATGCACTGAAAAATCTGAACTTCTAATCAGGAGAAATACGATGGCGGTTGATATTAAAGATGTCGAACAGGTCGCGCAGGAGCTGCAGCAGAAGTTTGACGACTTCAAAGCAAAGAACGACAAGCGCGTGGATGCGATTGAGCAGGAAAAAGGCAAGCTTGCCGGGCAGGTGGAAACCCTGAACGGGAAACTCAGAGAGCTGGAAAATCTCAAAAGCGACCTTGAAAAAGAGCTGCTTGAGCTGAAACGTCCGGCTGGTGGAGCGCAAAATAAACTGGCCGCCGAGCATAAAGAGGCGTTTGTGGGCTTCCTGCGTAAAGGCCGTGAAGACGGTCTGCGCGATCTGGAGCGTAAGGCATTGCAGGTGGGTACCGATGAAGACGGTGGCTACGCCGTGCCGGAAGAACTGGATCGCAACATTCTTAACCTGCTGAAAGATGAAGTGGTGATGCGTCAGGAAGCCACGGTGATCACCGTTGGCGGTTCCGACTACAAAAAACTGGTGAATCTGGGCGGTACGGCTTCCGGGTGGGTGGGGGAAACGGATACGCGATCCCAGACTGCCACCTCCAGACTGGAGCTGATTGAACCTCTCATGGGGGAAATTTACGGCAACCCGCAGGCCACCCAGAAAATGCTGGATGATGCCTTTTTCAACGTGGAGGCCTGGATCAACAGCGAGCTGGCAACCGAATTTGCCGAACAGGAAGAAATTGCCTTTACCTCAGGCGATGGCACCAAGAAGCCGAAAGGGTTCCTGGCGTATGAATCCACTGATGAAACCGACAAGGTCCGGGCGTTCGGCAAACTTCAGCATATTGTATCCGGCGAAGCGACTGCGGTGACCGCAGACGCCATTATCAAACTGATTTACACGCTGCGTAAGGCACACCGCACTGGCGCGAAGTTCATGATGAACAACAACAGCCTGTTTGCCATCCGTCTGCTGAAAGACAGCGAGGGTAACTATCTGTGGC
>JAEWTL010000103.1 GCA_023459495.1 Bacillota bacterium
CATGGTATAATTCAACCTATTACAGTTAGAAGAATGGGAGATAAATTTGAATTAGTAGCAGGGGAAAGAAGATGGAGAGCCGCTAGAATGGCAGAACTTGAATTTGTACCGTGTAATGTAATTGATATTACAGATACAGAATCAGCAGAATTAGCATTATTAGAAAACCTGCAAAGAGAAGATTTAAATTTCATGGAAGAAGCTGAAGCATATTACAATTTAATTAATGACCATAAGTTTACTCAAGAAGAATTAGCAAAAAGAATGGGTAAAAAACAATCAACAATAGCTAATAAATTGAGATTATTAAAGCTAAGCGATAAAGTAAGAATTTTATGTCTTGAAAATAATCTAACGGAAAGACATGCAAGAGCGTTATTAAGTTTACCAAATGAAGAATTACAATTAAAGGTTGTGAAAAAAGTAATAGCAAATTCTTTAAATGTAAAGAAAACTGAAGAGCTAATTAATACTGAGTTATTAAAATTAGCTGGTGAACAAATGAAAAAGAGAAAAGGTAAAGGGGTTTTACCTGGGAAGTTATATGTTAATACTATAAAGCAAGTATTAAATAAGTTTAATATTCCCGCTGAATACAAACTTCAAGATAAGGAAGAATGTATTGAGATAACAGTTTCTATACCTAAAAACAAATAAGATTTTCAAGGCACTCAAGCTTTATTTTGAGTGCCTTTTTATAATATGTTTCACGTGAAACATTTACTAAGAAAAATTTTTTATTAAATGTTTCACGTGAAATAATAATTAACTTAAATTTCATCTTATTTTTAATAACACTATCTTTAACTATTACAAGAAAATATATATAATATACATATGGGAAGGGGGTGAAGTCCTTAATAAGGACTTTTTATGAAAAAAATTTGTATTTTTAATCAAAAGGGTGGAGTTGGAAAAACTACTACTAATATAAATTTATGTGCTTTTCTAGCAATGGAGGGCTATAGAGTATTAACAATAGATATTGATCCTCAGGGAAATACAACTAGCGGTTTAGGATTAGACAAGAGAAACTTAGAATATTCTATGTATGATGTATTAACTGCTGATACTTCTTTAGAAAATGTTATTATTAAGAGTGAATTAATTCCTAATTTATACATAGCACCATCAACTATGGAATTAGCAGGTGCAGAAGTTGAAATTATAGGAGTAAAGGATAGGGAAACTATTCTTTTAAGAGAAATATCTAAGATACAAGATCAATATGATTTTATATTCATAGATTGCCCACCATCATTAGGTGTTTTAACAATAAATGCATTAACTGCTGTTGATTCAGTACTGATTCCAATACAATGTGAATTCTATGCATTAGAGGGTGTAGGTCAATTAATTAATACAGTTCAATTAGTTAAAAAATCATTAAATAAGTCTCTTGATATAGAAGGTGTAGTAATGACTATGTATGACTATAGAACTATTTTGAGTAATGAAGTATATGAGGAAGCAAAAAAATTCTTCAATGATAAGGTATATGAAACGACTATTGCTAGAAATATAAGATTGGCAGAGGCACCAAGTTTTGGATTACCTATTATGCTTTATGATGAAAAGTGCAAAGGCGCTGCAGCATATAAAAAATTTGCGAAAGAGTTTTTAAGTAAGCAATAAAGGGGTTGAGAAACATGAGCAAAAAATTTGGGTTGGGTAAAGGTCTAAATGCTCTTATACCTGAAGATACTATGATTTTAGATAAAAAAGAACCTAAAACAGAAGTTAAAAATGAAGGATATACATTAATTGATATTAATTTAATTAAAAATAATGATAGTCAACCAAGAAAAAGATTTGATGACGAAAGAATTATGGAATTAGCGGAATCTATAAAAAGCAATGGAATAATACAGCCTTTAATATTAAAAAAAGATAAGGGTGAATATGTAATTGTTGCTGGGGAAAGAAGATGGAGAGCTGCTAAAACAATAGGAGTAAAAGAAGTTCCTGCTGTAGTAATGGAATTAACTGAAAAGCAAGTATTAGAAATATCTTTAATTGAAAATATTCAAAGAGAAGACTTAAACTCTATAGAAGAAGCTACTGCATATAAAAAATTGATAAATGACTTTAGTTTGACTCAAGAGCAATTAAGTAAAAGAATTGGAAAATCACGTGTTGCTATAACTAATACATTAAGATTATTAAATTTAAGTGATGATGTTCAGCAATATATTATTGAAGGGGTTATATCTGAAGGGCATGGAAGAGCTTTATTAGCTATTACTGATAGTAAGCTTCAATGTGAATTAGCTCAAAATGTTATTGATGATAAGCTATCAGTAAGAGAATTAGAAATGCAGATTAGAAAGTTAAAAGATAATTCTGGTCGATCTAAAAGTAAATCTCGAAAAGAAAATAATCCTTATTATAAAGATTTAACTGAAAGACTAGAAAATTATTTTGGAACTAAGGTTAATATAACTAATAAAAATAATAAAGGGAAAATTGAGATTGAATACTATTCTGAAGAGGATTTGCAAAGAATACTAGAGATAATTAATTTATAAATGTTTCACGTGAAACATTTGAAGGGAAGATGCAGAAGATGGACAGCATAATAAATATAATTAATCAATATTCAATCTTTATAATAATAGGATTATCAATAATCACATTATTATTATTTATAATGACAATGATATTATTATCATCTGTAAATAAACTTGAAAAAAAGTATAGAAAGATGATGCGTGGTGTCAATAATAAAAATTTAGAAGAAGCTTTAAATGATAACTTAGATAATATTGGAAAAGCAGTTGAACAATCAGAGCTAGCTATTAAT
>JAEWTL010000104.1 GCA_023459495.1 Bacillota bacterium
ACGCAGCACCGTTTCACCGTTGGCAAACAGGTCAAACTGGTAGCCAAGGCCAGCACGGGCTGTGACTTTCCAGTCCTTACCGGAGAAGGATTTACCCACATCAACACCGGTACGACCAATCAGTGGATTAAAGTCCTTATCCTTCATGGTGAGGTTCATTCCCTGGTCTTTCCAGGAGAACTGTTTACCGGATACGGCCCCATAAACAAGTTCCGCCTGCGGCTCAATCCAGGTGTCATCAGTGACATGATAGCGGTAGCCCACTTCAGCACCGGCATACCAGGAGTGGGAGCTGTAGTCTCTGGTTCCAAGGCCGGCGAAGGTCGCGGTGTACTCGTTATCATGGTGAACGAACTTACCGATGAGGTCGATATAGGCTCCGGACTCAAACATGGCAGAAGCATAAATACCAGCCCCCACAGACTTCGTTTCACCACTGAAGGCATCACTGCCTGCATGACTGTCAGTATAGGTCATGGTAACCCCAGTGAAGAGGTCAAGCCCATCGAGTTCATGTTTTTTATCCGCACCGACCTGAACATGTGTGTAGTTGTCACTGAAACCACCACCGGCAGAGCCGGTTCCGCTCATGATACGTGCCCATGCGCCAGCTTCACCATTGATGTCACGCAGGTCACCCATACGTTTATTCAGGTTGTTGACTTCTGCTAGGAAGGCTTTATAGCCGGAAGACATAAAATGTACTGCTTTTTGGGTTGTTCCCTGATTTGCTACCGTATTAAATCCTTTCAGTATCCAGAGTGTATTCTCTTCAGTATCTAAATTCTCTATAATTGGTTTGACATCACTAAAACCGACAGTTTGAGTTTGTGCATTAAACACCTCTTTAGCTGTATTTTTTGGGGAACTGATAAGTACGTGATTCAGTGTCTTTTCTTTTCCATCATTAGCTATATAATCGACGATAAGATTATTGTTTGTACCTTCCAATTTGTTATTTACAACCAGTTTATCGGAAGCAGTAGAAGTTGAACGCATAACAAAAGTGCTATCATCACTTTTTATCTCGTTCACAGTCAGTGTGGATAAAGAACCGTTATCACTACTGAAGACAAACAGGCTATTTTTTGTATTGAGGTGATTTAGTGTTGAATTATTGCTCATACGCCAGATGGAATTAACCATGTCAACATCTCCCTTGAGAGCGTGGATACTCCCCGTCCAGGATGTATTATAACAGTCACCAAACATTTTTGTGGTTAGCTCTGGGTTAGGGTTCAATTCAGAAAGCTTGCTCTCATTATCTCCAAGTGTCAGTTTTACTGATGTAGTGTCATTTGCATTTATTATACCATTAAACATGGTATAATTACCTGCGGACAACGTTGCCCCTTCACCTGTTAATGTAACATTGCCAATATCATGGATAGACGGAATGTAACCCCCCCATACTTTATACCCCTGTAGATTTAATGTGGCATTCTCTCCAATTTCGAGAATACCCAAATTTATAAAATTCACTTCCGTGGTAAGTTTAGATCCATTTTGCAACGACAATTTGCTGTCTTTAGATATTTCCGAACCAGCGTTAATTATAGAGTTTTTACCATGAACGTTAATGATGCTTTTATTGTCCGCAAAGATACCACCGTTGAATTTATTGTTGACAGTAATAACTGAGTTATCAGAGTAAATATATCCACTGAGTGTACTTATATCCTTATCATTATCAGGAGTGCTTTCTCCTGCTACAGATTCAATGGTATTACCTGTTCCATCATTGTTATCAGTATAAACCTTATTACTCCCCAAAATTACGACGCTGTTATTGGCATGAATATCTCCCTTCATCGTTGAATTACGTGATAAATGGAATTCAGCGCCATCCAGTTTGAGCACATTTAGATTGAACTGACGAACTTCCCAGTCATTCTGGGATGGGGAAGGTCTTTTTCCCGCATGGAGTACTGGATGCCCCTGGAATATAAGTGTGCCTGTTTCTTTCTCAAAATCTCCGGATATATCAACAGAACCATCCAGAGCCAAAATGTTTGAACCAGACAAGGAGGGAACATGTACATCCATATAGCCATTTAGCTGCCCGTGATACATATAAGGAGTCGAGCTTGAGGCAACTTTTATGTTCTTATAAAAAGCGATCGCCTGAGTTTTATTATTACCTGCAAAAGTCCACTCATTAGAATTTATCCCAAAGAATGTAGGAGAGTAAGTATTTTTTTTCAGAATATAGTATCGGCCTGTATCTTTATCAAGATACAGTTCTCCGGGAGTACCATTCCCTCCTCTGAAGTCCATTTGATTCATCTTTACTATAATATCATCAGGATTAATTGCCTTAAGATTTAATGTCAGGGTTGATTTATAACTACTGCCATTCTCAATAATTGCCCCATAATCAGAAGCATTCAGTCGGGAAAATTCAATGTTTGAACCATTTATATCCAAACGTCCCCCACGATACCCCCAGGTTATGTTATTGGGATTAATTTGATTTGAATCAGTAAGTTTCACAGTTGCTCTACCACTTGATATATCCAGTGATGAAGCTGCCTGAATATTATTATCATTATCTTTTTTTTGTGCCAGTATAACGAGACCATCACCAACTTTTAGACCGCCTTTATTTTCTCCAATACCATTGATAACTAATGTTCCAGAGCCAACTTTGTGTAGATTGTCGCCTTCGACACCGTTAACTCCCCAATTGACTGTCGCACCATCTTCTACGATGATACCACCACCAATCCACGAACTACCATTGGTGGTTGATACGGTATAACTGTCTGTAAATTGTAAATATCCAGCCCCCTGATTTACGGAGCTCTGAATATCTACATGTCCATTTTTTCCTGTAAAATAGAGATTTTTTCCTGAGTGTATTTGATAATAGTCTTGATTGTTTTTTATTTCTCCAGTATTTGATGAGTATTTCCATACAAGAGGAGCAGATGTATCCGTATGTCTAACAACCGGCTCAAAATCATTTTTTGGTTTCTGAGATAAAAAATCTCTGCTGGTGACAGCCCAGTTATTTCCATTGACACTCATTGAGGATGTTACGCCAATGAGTTCCCATTCTTTAGTCTTGCTATTATACCCAAATAATGGAGACCCACTATCTCCGGGTTGAAGGTAATTTGCAAGATATCCTTGATAGTTTTCGTTAAATATTTGAGCTGTACCAGATGAAATCATCAAATTATTATTGTATGAACTTAAATAACCAATAGTGCCACCAATCAAAAAATCACCATCTACATGTGTTGTGGTCCCATTTATGTTTTTTATATTTTTATCACCTCCACCAAGTCGATAAAAAGCTGTATATATGCTGTTTTTATTATACGCATTATTTACAGCACCTGAAGTTGAAACTATAGCAGGTGCAACTTCAGTAACTAATTTATTCAATCGAAGAGTTTTTATATCTGCCATAGAGGAAGGGTGATTATGCTCTTCGATAACGGAATATTCATTTTGCTTATAACCGAAGCTAATATTAGTTGTTCCGAAAGAGGTGCCGTTTACATGCCTGGCGGTAACAACATATTGAGGAGAATATAATGTATGTTCTCCTGGAACCAATAGCGTTGCTGCGACTGATGCACTACTAAAATCTGGCATTGGTGCTTTATCAAGATACCCAATGATATTCCCGGCGTTATTCTTTATTGCAATGTTTGTATTGCCAACAAAAAACGAACCTTTATTCTCTGCAAAGTCTCTAAATGTTTGATATGGTATATCCGCTCTTACTGTTGCAGCCAATGCAGATGATGAAAGAGTTAAAGCTAAAGTAGTTAATCCTGTCAGGGATAACTTCCCGCATGATTTCTGAGAGACTTTTCTTGCTAATTCAGATACTGCGATTAGCCCACCAGTAGCAACACTATATTTAAGAGAATATATTTTATTCATATATTTCCTCAGTTACTTTGTATAATTAATAAGCTATCAATCATTAAAACCATTAGTAATGGTTTACTTACTAATAGCTTCTTAAAAATAACATATATATATTGTAGGTGTGTGATAATTTTCACATTAATGTGAATCGCCACAGGTTTAATAGACACCTCAGAGTCATTTAAGATGACTTAAAGAGAGGTGCCCATGAGCGGTAAGCGTTATCCCGAAGAGTTTAAAATTGAAGCAGTCAAACAGGTTGTTGATCGCGGTTATTCTGTTGCCAGCGTTGCAACACGTCTCGATATCACCACCCACAGCCTTTACTCCTGGATAAAGA
>JAEWTL010000105.1 GCA_023459495.1 Bacillota bacterium
GTCATACGTTGTAGCTGCCAGAACAAAATCCGAGCCCTTTGAAGGAATGTACATAAATCACACCGAGCCTGTATACTCCGTGAAATATCACTTTTCAGACAATGAGAGCATTTTATTGTTGGGAGGAGGAAAGCACCGTACGGGAGAAAAGGATAATGAAGAGGATTCCTACAAAGAACTGGAGGATTTTTTAAACGAAAACTTTCCCGGAGCAGAAATAATTTCAAAATGGTCATCTCAGGACTGCAAGAGCTACGACAAAATACCATTTATAGGACTGTACTCCAACAGTGTGGATAACTTATACGTTGCAACAGGCTTTAAAAAATGGGGGATGTCCCATTCTGCCGCAGCAGCCATAATTTTGAGAAATAAAATACTGGATATAGAGGATGATTTTTCGGATGTGTTCAATCCTTCGAGATATACTCCGGTAAAGTCTTCAATGGAATTTTTCAGTTCGGTGGGTGTCATACTAAAATCATTTGCAAAGAGAGTTGCTCCGCCGCCTGACAATGTGAATGATATCGAAGCCGGAGCAGGTAAAATTATAAATTACAACAGCATGAGGGTTGGTGTATATAAGGATGAAAAGGGAGATTATTTCCTGATCAATCCTGTATGCTCTCATCTGAAGTGTGCGCTTTCATTCAATGAAGCCGAAAAGACATGGGATTGTCCCTGCCACGGCTCAAGATTTGATATAAAGGGAAATGTGCTGGAGGGCCCGGCTGTCAAGCCATTGGATAGAATTAATAATGTGAAGATATCACGATAACAGACAATAATATGCAAATCTAAAATCATATTTTAGATTTGCATATTAAATATCAGTCCCTTCACATTGATATATATCATACACATCCTTTGTGTACTTACCATCCTCACCGTAAATATATAGCGGCGAGTCAAATTTTAATTCGGGGTTTCCGTTTTTGGATGCCCTGATTAAAATCATGTTTGGTTTTTCGGCGGCTCTGGGGTGTACAAAGCGTATTTGCTTGGGCTCCAGTCGATATTTTCTCAGGATGCACATTATGTCTGCCAGTCTGTCGGGGCGGTGAACCATGTAAAAGCGTCCGTATTGCTTCAGAAGGGATGACGCGGTGCTTATGACATCCTTAAGGGAGCACATTATTTCATGTCTTGATATTGCTTTTTTATCTGATGGATTTACAATGCCGCTGTTGTTCAGCTTGTAGGGAGGGTTTGATATTACAGCATCAAAAGAATTTGACGGAAGATAATTTAAAACATCCTTCAGGTCTATATTAAGCACCTCAATTTTATCCTGGAGATCATTTAGCATGACACTTCTTTTTGCCATCTCTGCGACTTCTTCCTGTATTTCTATTGCATATGCTTTAGAATAATTTCTTTTCCCGCTCAGAAGTATGGGGATTATGCCTGTTCCCGTGCCTAAATCCACTACGGTGGAATTGTTTTTTATGTCACAGTAATTTGTCAGCAGTACCGCATCCATGCCAAAGCAGAACCATTTTTTGTTTTGAATGATTCTCAATCCCTTGCACTGCAAATCTTCGATTTTTTCGTTTTCTTTAAGTTCTATGTTCATAAAATCCACTCTCCAGCAGCTTCTTTGTGTATTCCTCTTTAGGATGGATGAATACTTCCTTTGCGTCTCCCATTTCAACTATATTTCCCTTAGTCATTACGATTATGGTGTCGGACATGTAGTTTACGACACCTATGTCGTGGGATATGAATATATAGGAAATATTGTATTCTTTTTGCAGCTTTTTCAGCAGGTTCAGTATTTGCGCCTGAATTGAAACATCCAGTGCCGATACCGGCTCGTCACATACTATAACCTTTGGATTTACGGTCAGGGCTCTTGCTATGGCTGCCCTCTGGCACTGACCTCCGCTGATTTCAGAAGGATATTTGTTTTTTATGTCCTTATCCAGCCCTACCTTTTCCAGCATTTCCTCCACCCTGAGCATTGCCGCTTTTTTGTCCTTTTCTATTTTAAAGGTGATGAGCGGAAAGGCAATATTATCTCCTATGGTGTAGTTGGGGTCCATGGAGCCTTTTGGGTCCTGAAATATGAACTGGACATTTTTCCTGTATTCATAACATTCGTCGTCCGTCATTTCGGCGATATTTTTCCCGTAATAAAATACACTGCCGAAGGATGGCTTCTGCAGCCCTCCTGCAATTTCTCCGGTTGTTGATTTTCCACTGCCGGACTCTCCTACGATTCCCACGGTTTTTCCTTCCTCAACCTTAAAGGATGAATTTTTCACCGCTGTCACCTTTTCCTGAGTCTTTCCCGTCAGAAAATGCTTTTTTGTGATGTATTCTTTTCTTATGTTTCTTACTTCAATAACTGTTCCCATTTTTCCTCTTTATAGATTGCATCTGTAGTAATGACCGTTGTCATTGTGTTCCTTCACACTTATGCTGCAGACATCCATTACAAAGGGACATCTTTCCTTGAACAAGCATCCCTTTATATCTCTTCCCTTTTCTGGGACGAAGCCCTTGATTTCGGGGATTGGTTCGCTTTTTCTGATGCTCATGGAGGGCATCATCTTTATCAGCAACTGAGTATATGGATGCTTCGGGTTTTCAAATATATCCTTTGTATAGCCTGATTCCACTATCTGACCTGCATACATCACACCGATTTTGCGGGAGTAATGCTTTATGAGGCTCAGGTCGTGAGATATCAGCAGTATGGATATACCCCTGTCCTCATTTATTTTTTTGAACAATTCCATGACCTGTCTCTGTACAGTGCTGTCAAGTGCTGTTGTAGGCTCATCGGCTATTATAAATGAGGGATTGTTCATCAATGCCATTGCGATATTCACTCTCTGGCGCATACCTCCGCTGAGCTGCCACGGATAAAAGTTGAGGATGCTTCCGGGATTTTCAAAGCCCACCATGCTCAACAGCTCCAGACTCACCTTTAAACCTTCTGTCCTGCTTTTTTTTGTGTGATGCATGTACCCATCGGCAATCTGATTCTTTATTTTTATCATGGGATGCAGAAAAAATACGGTGTTTTGCGGTATGTATCCTGCAGTCCTGCCTATATATGAAGCTGCCTCATTTTGTGAGGTTTTTAAAATGTTCTTACCTGCGAGTGTTATTTCGTCTGCCGTCATTTCCAAATCCCCGGGCAGCAGATTGATGATTGATTTTGCTGTCAGAGTTTTTCCCGAACCGGACTCTCCAACCAGACCGTATATGTCTCCC
>JAEWTL010000106.1 GCA_023459495.1 Bacillota bacterium
TGATAGATGTTTTCATCGTGCTGCCTCCTTTTTCTGTGTAAATACCCGCCCGCAGCGCCAACTACGGGCGGGAAAACTGCTTATATTTATCATTTACGCCTGCGCCCGCTCCTTTTTCAACAAAGCGGGGCATTTATTTTTGTCGGGTAAGCTGGTCGCTTTTTAATCGTTTGGCTTGTCTATAAACTGGCCGTAAATCTCCCGCGTGTTTTTAATGAATGTCTGCACCTCAGCCGTTTCAATCCCAAACGCGGCATCTAAGTCGCGTGAAAACTCGAAAACTATATCATCAACCGCATTCAGCACCGCAAAGATATAGGCGCGGTCGCTGTCCTCTACGGAAGTAGAAGAAAAGTATTTCTTTAAAATAGCGTTGAGCATGATATGCGCCTGCCAGAGCCTGCCGCTTTCACTTTCAATAAACGTTATCACGATATTTCTATCAACCATTTCCAGCGCCTCCATTGCCGTTCCTTTCCGTCAGTTCCCGCAGCGCTTTTGCATCGTCGCTCAGGTTATAGAGTACATAGTGCAGGCCGTCAAGCCACCCATCCGGCTCGCAATCGCCGTTAATCATGGCTTCATGGATAGCACGGGCAGCGTTTATGCCCGTCTCAATGCGGTAGGAAAGGACACTAAGCTCTGTAATATCCATCACCGCCGCGCCCCCTTTCCATCGGACAGCAGGCCCACAGCAGAGAATACAGCGCCCAGCACAAAGCCAAGGGCTACGGCTCCGAGATATGTAATCATTTGCAAAACCTCCATTTTTCTGTTAAAATGCAGGTGAAACGGGGCTCCTTTCCGCTTCACCTTTGCGCCGCTTTGATGTTCCAGCATCAGGGCGGCTTTTCTTATGTCCTCACACATCAGCGGCCACCATTTCACGGGCAAGGGTCGTGCGTGTGATAAAGGCCATCCTGCCCTTACCGACAAACGGGAATTGCTTTGCAACGGTTCGCTCATCCCGCCCGCAGTATTTCGCGACTTCTTTCACGCTCATCTGCTCCCCTTGTGGGTGTGCCGCTATGATGCTTTCGAGCTGGTCTCTAAAGCCTTTGCGCTCTCTTGGCATGCGTTACACCTCCCTGTAATATCTCTCTTATGGCCTCGTATGAATACCCGTCGTCAAGCAGGTCGGTAACAAGACGCTTTTTCTTCTCCACCGTGCGCAGTTCATCAGATGTGAGAAAATCCACAGCGCGCGCATCCTTGGCAGCGCCACGGGCTTTCTTTACCTGTGGGGCCGTCTGTCCCAAGGCAGCGCGGTAAATCAAATTCGTGTAGGTATTGAACGCATGCCCGTGCATCCGTGCCGCCTCTCCGCTGTCCCGGATTGCGTCCGTAAGCTCCCGCTGCACGGGTTTGCCTACTTCGCGGAGTGCGTGACGGGTCGCAAGCTCCTTTTCCATGCTCCGGAACTTGGTGACATATACCGCCGTGAACAGCGTTCCCTTTTCGCCCGTCATTTTGTTGGCAATCATGTCGCAGCCCAGCCGGGTGCAGAGAAAGCAGGGCCGCTCCTTGCCTTGTTCGTCGGTGTATGTAGAAGGGATAAAGAAATCACTGACAACAATTTTTCCGTAGGTAGCGGGCACACTTTTGCGCTCGCCGCAGACTTTAGCCAATCCATTTTTGGATTCGCTGTTTGCCTTTTCTATGTGTCCGATCATGGTTTGAATACTGCGCAGCAATTGGCGGTGCGGCCGGCCTATAACCTCGGCCACGTCCCGGCTATCCACTACGGGGTGTTGCTTGAATACAAAAATATCCAGGTCTTTCATCTTTGTGGGCCTGTCCTCCTTTGTTGTTTTGCCCCAATAAAAACAGCGTTTTCCGGGGCTTTAATGGTGGGGTATAGAAGTTATCGGGTTGAGTGTGTCCGTACCTGTAAGCACGACCGCCGTCATTGATTCTCGGCTGAAATCGCACGTCTAAGATTTTTTGCGCGTTCTGCCATTGCACGGCGCTGCTCATCCGTCAAAATCGGCCCGGCGTTCACCTTTACCCAGCGTTTCGGGACGGTAAATTCCCGCCCGCCGTCCGGGAAGCTGCGGCCCCGCTTTGCGTCCTCCGGCCTCTGGTCGGCTAAGGCATCCAGCTTGCGGATTAAAGCGCCGTTGTGCGTGTAGATGTTCGCCGTGGCTTCCGCTTCGTTGAAATTGATGATCGTTTCTTGTTCAAGTCTCGTCATGCTATTGGCTCTCCTTTCTGACGATGCTCTCTACCGGAACGTTCAATGCGGCGGCAATCTTCCAAGCGGTGGAGGGAGTGCAGCTGCCACGGTTCAAAATCACGGACAGATTTTGTGGGCTGCATCCAATCCGCTGGGCAAGTTTCCGGTAACTGGGTACACCTGCATTTGCTATGGCAATATCGAGTTGCGTTCGGTCTAATTTCAATGCTTTTCACCTCGTTTGCGATTCGTTGTGAATCTATAATATCAATTCATATTGAATCTGTCAATATCTTTTTTGCGATTCATATTGAATATTCAATATGAATGTGTTATCATGGCACAAAAGGGGGTGAAAACTTGAACAATGAAATAGGGAAGCTGATTAAACATGCACGCACGAAAAAAAACGTCACGCAAGCAGAACTAGCAAAAAGGGTCGGCCTTGCAACGGTGACGGTCCGTCAATACGAAAATGGATCCAGAGAGCCGAACATTGAAACATTGCGAAAGATTGCCCTTGCTCTTGGGGTTTCAATTTATTCTTTGGTGAGTTTTGATGATGCTTCATCTTTGATTGAGGAAAACATAAACGAAAACCGCATAACTTATGGGGAAAATTGGGAACAATATGAACGAATAAGAATAGTTTTACCCGACCTGAACCACAAGGGGGCAGAACGAGCAGCGCAGGCCGTGGAGGACATCGCAAAGATTCCAGAATATCAAAATATTGAAAAAGTGAAAGCCCGCGAGAAAGAAAATGAACGTGTCATTAAATTCTGGAAAGAAAATGTAGATCCTGACTACGATGAATAAATCTTTACACGCTTGCCACTGTCCACATCGAGGGGCAGGCGGTAGGCTGGACGCATTGGTTTTAGGCGTGCATACACAATATCTACCGGGACAATATGGGCGTAGACTTTGAAGCGTTGGCGTAGCCCCACCAGCGCCCGTACAAGCGCGTTTCCCCCTCAAGACGAAGAGAATACCACCCCACCCGCAAAGTGGCTAGAATCGAGCCGTAGAGGCCCACACGACGAAGCAGAACCGCTTTGCTATCTGGAGATTTGGGAGGCCCTAAAAAAGGGCATCCTTTCGCCCAAAAATGAGCAAAAGAAAAACGCCCCGAGCCGAAGCCCAGGGCGCAAAAAAAAAACAAGGCCAGTCATAGCGGCCTTGTTGGGGTAGAGGAACTCATCTCTATGACTGATGATAGGTCCCCCCTCCATGCAAAATTATATACCAAAATTCTGCTGATTGCAATAAATAAACCGCCGGTGCTGCTAACACCGACGGCTTATATAGAACAGCTTACACAGGAAAGTGTATATCTGCCCGACAGCATGATTATACACCTCTTT
>JAEWTL010000107.1 GCA_023459495.1 Bacillota bacterium
CTGACAGCGCATCGCGCTGCTCTGTGGCGGCGTTCTGTGAAAAACCTTCAATACCTGTTTCAAAGCGTTTAATGACCTGGCTGGCAAAGCGTTTTTTATGCGCCATATTCTGCGGCGCAGCCACCGCCCAGTAATGCTCCACATACAGCGCCAGCAGGCGCAATGCGAGATGAGGATCACCGGCGTGTTGCAGGGTTCTCAGCAGATGCGCCAGCAGACGAAAATCCTTACTCTCCGAAGCCAGAATGACCAGCCCCCGGCGCTGGAGTTCCGAGATATCCAGTTGACTGTGGGCCAGCGATCCCAGCTTGACGATTTCGCCGTCGATATACTCCCAGTTCGGGTTGTCATCTTTCAGCGCCGATGCCAGTTTCTCTTCCGGCAGGTTTTCCAGCAGGTGCGATATCCAGACATTCGGATCGCGTAAGTCCATTGCCATATTTTTATTCTCCCGCCCAGTGGCAGGCATCGCGCAGGGGAGCAATCGCCCTTGCCAGCCCGTCAATGTTAAAGGTCAGCTTTCCGGCGGCATTGTCTGCGCCGGTATCCACCGTCAGCGTTTTTGCGCCGAACAGTTGCTTAATTTCATCAATCCCGGATAACCCCCGGCTGGACTCCAGCAGGGTGCCGTTCTCGCGCACAAACCAGTGGCTGCGCAATGCCCGGTTGTCGGCATTCAGAGTGACGGCGATATCATGGACATCCAGAGGGTGCATCAGCGCCACCTGCATCCGGGTGATATTGTCCACGCAACTGAACATCAGCACCGGGCGTGGCGGAACATGACCGATAGCCGGGGTGGTTATCACCACCGTCGGGCGCTCCCCCGGCACCTGCGTCACCAGCAGTTCTGTGGTGTTGCCCTCGCGGTGTTTTTCCTGCTCTGTGGCGCGGGTCCAGGCCTCGCCCACAAAACCGGCTTTGACCAGCGCCCCGTCAAACCCTGACGGGGACAGCGGTGCCAGCAGGCGGTCATAGCAGTCAAGCCGCTCCAGCGCCGCGGACTCCCGCCGACAGGACTGTATGGCCTGTAACGTGGCTGTCGCATCCGGCGGGGTCGTGGTGGCGACGGCGACCGCCACACCGGCCATTGACGATGCTTCTGCGGGCGCGGCAGTGGCGGGTAAGCCCGTCATCAGGCCCGCGATAAACCATCCTGTCTGCCGGAAAACGCGCAACCTGCTCATAAAACCGTTTCATCCTTTGTGACGGACTCGTCGTTCTGAGCATCTTCCACGTCTGCCGTAAATGCGCCGTCCACTGCCGACAACCGAATCCGGGCAATCGCCGTGTTAGCCGCCATTTTCTGCAACAGCAGCAGCGAGAGCGGCGGTAGCATGTCGCCATCGATGACCGATTCCAGCATCCTCGCGCCGTTTTCCGCGCGGGTGACGCGGCTCATGATTTCGTCCGTCACTTCCGGTTCAATGACCACTTCTGCACCAAAGCGACTGCGCAGCACGTTATCCAGACGGGCCAGTTTTCCGGCGATAATGGTGGCGAGCGTCTCTTTCGACAGCGGCAGATACGGCACCACTTCCATACGCGCCAGCAGGGCAGGTTTGAAGAAGTCGGCCAGCACCGGATACAGTACTTCCTGCATGGTTTCCGGGTCATCGGCATGCTCGACTATTACCTGGTAGCCGAGGTTGGACGTCAGGAAGAAGACGATATTTTTGCAGTCAATCAGGCGGCCTTCACCGTCTGCCATTTCGCCCTTATCGAACGCCTGGTAGAACAGGTTGAGCACATCCGGGTGCGCTTTTTCCACTTCATCGAGCAGTACTACCGAGTAGGGTTTCTGACGAATCGCTTCGGTCAGTACGCCGCCTTCACCGTAGCCAACGTAGCCCGGAGGCGAACCAATCAGCCGCGAGACGGTGTGTTTCTCCTGGAATTCGGACATATTGATGGTGGTCAGGTACTGGCGACCGCCGTAGAGCAGCTCTGCCAGTTGCAGGACGGTTTCGGTTTTACCCACACCGCTGGGGCCAGCCAGCAGGAACGCACCGAGCGGGCGTCCCGGACGACGCAGGTCGGCGCGTGCGGTCAGTAGATGCTTATGCAGGCTGGCAATCGCCAGGTCCTGGCCTTTGATGGTGTCACCCAGCCATTTCGTCAGGTCGGTGATGACCGACATTTCATTCTGCGACAGGCGGTTGAGCGGCACGCCGGTCCATTCGGCAATCACCGCCGCAATCTGTTTTTTATCGACGTGCGGGGAGACCAGCAACCGGTCGTTATGCAGGGCGTCCAGTTCGGCAGTGAGCTGGGCCAGCCGCTGTACCGGGGAAACTGTTTCAGCGGTCTCTTCCGGTTGTTCTCTGTCGGCCTCATCAGCCGGTACGGCACCGGTATTATCCTGTTCTGACTCTGACTCTGGCTGCGTATCCTCCACGGTATCTGCGTCCGGCAACGGCGCCGCATCGTCCTCTGCCACGCCCAGTAACTGCTGGCGCAGCGCGATAATCTCCCGGACCAGCGTCTGCTGCTGGTGCCAGGCCGCTTCCAGTTCATCCAGCGCCGTCAGCGTTTCATCATACTGCACCAGCACCTCTGTCATCCGTGATGTGTCGGTACGCAGTCCGATGCGAAGCTCGCGCTCAAGCTGGCGAATTTCCGCCTCCTGCTGGTGGCTCAGAGTGGTCAGCGCCGAGATTTGCTTCGGCGGCGACGACAGGTTGATGGCCACACGGGCGCAGGCGGTATCCAGCACATCAATCGCTTTGTCCGGTAACTGACGCCCGGAGAGATAACGCTCGCTTAATGTCGCAGCGGCCTGCAAGGCGTCATCATCAATCAGCACGCCGTGAGACTGTTCATAGACCGCCGACAGACCGCGCAGAATAATGGTGGCTTCGGCAGCGTTGGGTTCGCTGACCTTCACCAACTGGAAGCGGCGCGACAGGGCGGCATCTTTTTCGAAGTATTTTTTGTACTCGCTCCAGGTGGTGGCGGCGATGGTTTTCAGCTCGCCGCGCGCCAGCGCCGGTTTGAGCAGGTTGGAGATATCCAGCCCGCCCTGCTGGTTGCCCGCGCCAATCAGGGTATGTGCTTCGTCGATAAACAGAATGACCGGCACCGGGGAGGAAATGACCTCCGCCATCAGCCCTTTGAAACGTTTTTCGAATTCACCCTTCACCGACGCCCCGGCCTGCAATGCGCCCAAGTCAAGGGTCATGATATCGGTGTTTTTCAGCTTGTCCGGCACATGGCCTGCCACGATGCGCAGCGCCAGCCCTTCAATCAGCGCGCTTTTGCCCACGCCGGCTTCGCCCACCACCACCGGATTGTTTTTACGGCGGCGGCAGAGAATGTCGATCATCAGGTCGATTTCGTGGTCGCGGCACAGTACCGGG
>JAEWTL010000108.1 GCA_023459495.1 Bacillota bacterium
CAGCCCCAGGATGCGATGAGCCGACATCGAGGTGCCAAACCTTGCCGTCGATGTGGACTCTTGGGCAAGATCAGCCTGTTATCCCCGGAGTACCTTTTATCCGTTGAGCGACGGCCATTCCACTCTGAGCCGCCGGATCACTAGAGCCGACTTTCGTCCCTGCTCGGCCTGTACGCCTCGCAGTCGAGCCCGCTTGCACTCTTGCGCTCCCGGGACGGTTGCCGACCGTCCTGAGCGGACCTTTGCGCGCCTCCGTTACGATTTGGGAGGCGACCGCCCCAGTCAAACTACCCGCCTGGCACGGTCCCCGCGCCCGGTCTCGGGCCGCGGGTTAGGCCGCCGGCACGGCGAGGGCGGTATTCCAAGGGCGGCTCCCCCCGGGCTGGCGCCCGGGGTTCGAAGCCTCCCGCCTATCCTCTACACGCCGTACCAACGGCCAATGCCAGGCTGCAGTGAAGGTTCACGGGGTCTTTCCGTCCTTCCGCAGGTAGCTCGCATCTTCACGAACAGTGCAGTTTCGCCGGGTCCATGGTCGAGACAGCGCCCAAGTCGTTACGCCGTTCGTGCAGGTCGGAACTTACCCGACAAGGAATTTCGCTACCTTAGGACCGTTATAGTTACGGCCGCCGTTTACCGGGGCTTGGCTTCAGCGCCTCGCATCGCTGCTAACGCATCCGCGTAACCTTCCGGCACCGGGCAGGCGTCAGACCCTATACTTCGCCTCGCGGCTTGGCAGAGTCCTGTGTTTTTGGTAAACAGTCGCTTGGGCCGTTTCGCTGCGGCCCCCCCGCGCTCCGGAGGCGATGCTCCTTCACGCCGGGGGGCGCCCCTTCTCCCTAGGTTACGGGGCCAGTGTGCCGAGTTCCTTGACCATGGTTCTCCCGATCGCCTCGGTATGTTCTACCCGCCCACCTGTGTCGGTCTTGGTACGGGCGCGCCCGCGCCTGCCTAGGGGTTTTTCTCGGGAGCATGGGATGACCGGCTTCGCCGTAAAGGCTTCGTCTCGCGTCTCGGGGCATACGGTGCGCTGATTTCCATGCGCACCCCCCTACGCGCTTTCACGGGGACGTCCAGAACCCCGCCCGGCTGCCCTTCTCCGTCGCCCCTTCGGTCGTAGCGGCGCGGGAGCGGCGCTGGAATGTCTGCCAGCTGCGCATCGGCTGCGCCTCTCGGCCTCGCCTTAGCTCCCGGCTGACCCTGGGATGATTAGCATCGCCCAGGAAACCTTGGGCTTGCGGCGGCGGGGTTTCTCGCCCCGCTCTCGCTACTCGTGCCAGCATTCTCACTCCCCGGCGGTCCACCGGAGGTCGCCCTCCGGCTTCGCCCCCCCGGGGAAGCTCCCCTACCACTAAATGATTTAGTCCGCCGCTTCGGCGCCATGCTTAGCCCCGTGTATTGTCGGCGCATGTCCACTCGACCAGTGAGCTGTTACGCACTCTTTGAATGCATGGCTGCTTCTAAGCCAACATCCTGGTTGTCTGGGCAGACGCACATCCTTTGCCACTCAGCATGGACTTGGGGGCCTTAGCGGGCGGTCTGGGCTGTTTCCCTCTCGAGCGCGCAGCTTAGCCCACGCGCTCTGACTCGCGGCCTCTCGGCCGCCGCCGTTCGGAGTTTGGTCCGCTTCGGTAGGCTGCGAGGCCCCCTCGGCGGTCCAGTGCTCTACCGGCGGCGGCTAACGGCCGCGGCTAGCCCTAAAGCTATTTCGGGGAGAACGAGATATCTCCGGGTTTGATTGGCCTTTCACCCCTATCCACGGGTCATCCCCTCCGTTTTCAACCGAAGTGGGTTCGGCCCTCCACAGGGTCTTACCCCTGCTTCAGCCTGCCCATGGATAGCTCACCCGGCTTCGCGTCTGCGCCCGGCGACTAAAATCGCCGTCTTAATGACTCGCCTTCGCTGCGGCTCGCTTCTGAGCTGAACCTCGCCGCCGGACGCAACTCGCTGGCTCATTCTACAAAAGGCACGCCGTCACACCGCGAAGGGTGCTCCGGCTGCTTGGGGGCGCACGGTTTCAGGTGCTCTTTCACTCCCCTCTCGGGGTGCTTTTCACCTTTCCCTCACGGTACTTGTTCGCTATCGGTCATGGGAGAGTGCTCAGCCTTGGAGGGTGGTCCCCCCTGCTTCGGACCGGGTTTCACGTGCCCGGCCCTACTCGGGGACGCGCCTCGGAGGCCACACGGATCCGCGTACGGGGCTCTCACCCGCTGCGGCCGGCCTTCCCATGCCGTTCCGCTTCCGTGTGGCTTTGCGACTCCGCCCGAGAGAGCAGGCTCTCGGGATGGCTCGCCCCGCAACCCCCGCGCAGCAACGCCCTGTCGCTTGCACGTGCGCGGGTTTGGGCTCTGGTCCGGTTTCGCTCGCCGCTACTCCCGGAGTCTCGGTTGATTTCCTTTCCTCGGGGTACTTAGATGTTTCAGTTCCCCCGGTTGCCTCCTCGCACCCTATGGGTTCGGGTGCGGGCAGCAGGGCATGACCCCTGCTGGGTTCCCCCATTCGGGAATCCCCGGATCGAAGGCCGTTTGCGCCTCCCCGGGGCTTATCGCAGCTTGCCGCGCCCTTCTTCGGCTTCCCATGCCAAGGCATCCGCCGTGCGCCCGCGGTATCTTCTTCCCGCGGTCCCGGGGGCCTCAAGCCCCCGGTAAATGCCAGCCGATGATGCAGATCATCGGAGAAAGTAAAAAATAAAGTTTTGGGTAAAACGTATCTCGGCGATCCTAACTGATTTCGAAGATGCGGAATCTACATTCCTACATTGGTTGATATCAAGTTGAGATCGTTCGGGGGCTTCGGAGCTCCCGAACATGTCGCGCGCTATGCAGTTGCCAAGGTGCCTCGGGGTCCCGTCTTCCGGGAGCCCTGGAGGCCGGATGCCGAGGATTCGGTAGGAAGCGCGCGGGCCCCTGCAAGATGCTCTCCCTAGAAAGGAGGTGATCCAGCCGCACCTTCCGGTACGGCTACCTTGTTACGACTTCACCCCCCTCACCCTCCACACCTTCGACGCCTCCGCCCCTAGAAGGGTTCGGCCGGCGGCTTCGGGTGCAGACGACTCGGGTGGTGTGACGGGCGGTGTGTACAAGGCCCGGGAACGTATTCACCGCGGCGTGCTGATCCGCGATTACTAGCAACTCCGGCTTCGCGCAGGCGGGTTGCAGCCTGCGGTCCGAACTGGGGCCGGCTTTGAGGGATCCGCTCCCCCTCGCGGGGTCGCAACCCGTTGTGCCGGCCATTGTAGCACGTGTGCAGCCCAGGGCATAAGGGGCATGATGACTTGACGTCGTCCCCACCTTCCTCCGGCTTGACGCCGGCAGTCTCGCGCGAGTGCCCAACCGAGTTGCTGGCAACACGCGACGGGGGTTGCGCTCGTTGCGGGACTTAACCCAACACCTCACGGCACGAGCTGACGACAGCCATGCACCACCTGTCCGGGCTCCTCTCGGCCACGGCGTCTCCGCCGCTTCACCCGGATGTCAAGCCCTGGTAAGGTTCTTCGCGTTGCTTCGAATTAAGCCACATGCTCCGCTGCTTGTGCGGGCCCCCGTCAATTCCTTTGAGTTTTAGCGTTGCCGCCGTACTCCCCAGGCGGGGCGCTTAATGCGTTGGCTGCGGCACGGAGGGAATGTCCCCCCACACCTAGCGCCCATCGTTTACGGCCGGGACTACCAGGGTATCTAATCCTGTTCGCTCCCCCGGCTTTCGCGCCTCAGCGTCAGTGACGGCCCAGAGAGCTGCCTTCGCCATCGGTGTTCTTCCAAATATCTGCGCATTTCACCGCTACACTTGGAATTCCGCTCTCCCCTACCGCACTCGAGCCGCCCAGTTCGGGACCCGGCCCGGGGTTGAGCCCCGGGGTTAGAGGTCCCGCTTGAGCGGCCGCCTGCGCGCGCTTTACGCCCAATCATTCCGGATAACGCTCGCCCCCTACGTATTACCGCGGCTGCTGGCACGTAGTTAGCCGGGGCTTCTTCTGCAGGTACCGTCAGAGGTTCTTCCCTGCTGAAAGCGGTTTACAACCCGAAGGCCGTCGTCCCGCACGCGGCGTTGCTGCGTCAGGGTTGCCCCCATTGCGCAAAATTCCCCACTGCTGCCTCCCGTAGGAGTCTGGGCCGTATCTCAGTCCCAATGTGGCCGGTCGGTCTCTCAACCCGGCTACCCGTCGTCGGCTAGGTGGGCCGTTGCCCCGCCTACTACCTGATGGGACGCGACCCCATCCCCCGCCGCCGGAGCTTTCCCGGGGCCCCCATGCGGGGGCCCCGGAGTACCCGGTATCAGCCGCGGTTTCCCGCGGTTGTCCCGGTGCGGGGGGAAGGTCGGTCACGCGTTACTCACCCGTTCGCCACTTTATACGCGGCCGGAGCCGCCTTAACCGTTCGACTTGCATGTGTTAGGCACGCCGCCAGCGTTCATCCTGAGCCAGGATCAAACTCTTCGTTCGGGCGCCCCCTCAAGGGGCGCCTAAGCTCGAATCAAAATAAAGAAAAAGCCATCGGAATGATGGTCCGGGGCCCTGGGTAGGGCCCCTATGGAATTGGTCTCTCGTCGGAGATCTCCGCCGGCTCCATGCCGGCGGGGGCCCCGCACGCGTTCCTATCCGTTTTCCTCGGTATCCGGTTTTCAAGGTTCCCGGGGCGCCTAGCGCCCCGCCCCGCCGCTTCCTTCCGTCCGCGGCGCAAGGAGATATATTACGCGCACCCCCTCCCGCGGTCAAGGGTCTTTCCCGCCTTTTTCCCGGGAAGGGGCGCCTTAAGGGCCGTTTTAGCCGTACGACCTGGGGCGACGCGCTTCTAGTGCCCTTCGTGCCGTCCACACATCTTCTCCATAAGCCTAGGAAGGGCGCTGGGAGGCGGTGTGGACATCTCGTTGTGCAAGGGCAGGAGCCGACCAAATGTTCCCGAGCCCAACTAACTAAGCGAGCCCGGTCCCTAGGCACTCCGAGCAACTGTCGGGCAGAATCATTCGATGCGAAATCCGCCGAAGGGGTCGGCGCGTCACTATATATAGTAGCTTTCTGCCACGCAGAGATATTTCCCGCTTCATAGTGGCACCCTTGCTATAGAAAGAGGCCGAGCGCTTCTCGAGCACCCGGCCTCTTGAATGGATGAGACAATCGCCTACGGCATTCGCCCCACAGTTCTCTTCCCTCTTAGCTCTACTCAACCTCAGTGAGCGCTTCGCCCATCTGCTCCGGCGTGAGGACGGCGCCCTCGCTGGAGAACCTCGCAAGGATTGCCTTCACCGCAGCAAGGTCGACCAGACGCTCCGCGTGCGACGTCATATTGCGCATCTTCACCTTGCCCTCAGAGAGCTCATCGGGGCCGAGGATGGCGACCATCGATGCATTCAGTTTGTCGGCAAGCTTGAACTGACTTTTCAAGCTGCGCTTCTGATGATCCATGTCAGCAGATTGTCCCGCATCGCGAAACGCCTGCACGAGCGAGAATGCCTCAGCGTGCACCGAATCGTCGACGCAGGCGACAAACAGGTCGCAATGC
>JAEWTL010000109.1 GCA_023459495.1 Bacillota bacterium
TATGTAAATCGTCGGAAACAGCACGACGGCAAAGGCGCACAGCAGTATGACATCGTTAAGCGACAGGAACACCTTGTCGGTGCGGGACAGGCTTTTTTGGTTCATAGCGCTTCTCCTTCCGCCTACCAGAGGCTGGTTTCGCCCCACTTGGCGGCGAATTTGTTGACCGTGAGAATGAGCAGCATGTTGACGATCGAATTGAACAGGCTGATCGTGGTCGAATACGAGAAATCCGCGGAGGCGGAGGCGAGGCCGACCTTGTACGCGTAGGTCGGGATGATTTCGGATGTGCTGATATTCATCAGGTTCTGCATCAGGAACGCCTTTTCGAAGCCGATGTCCATGATCTGCCCGGTGTTCATGATCAGCAGGATGGTCGCCGTCGGCAGGATGCAGGGGAAGTCTATGTAGAGCATACGCTGCCACCGGCTGGCGCCGTCGATCATCGCGGCTTCGTGAAGGTCGTTGTCCACCCCGGCGAGCGCCGCCAGGTAAATGATGGTGCCCCAGCCGCAGTTTTGCCAAACCTCCGACCAGACGTAGAGGTGGGGGAAGGCGGAGGGGTTCGCCATAAAATCGAGCGGCTGGCCGCCCAATGCGGTGAGAAGCTTATTGATGATGCCGACATGAGGATTCGTGAACTGGATGATCATGCCGACCAGCACGACCATGGAAATAAAATGCGGCATATAGGTGATCATCTGAACCGCCTTTTTAAAGCGCAGCCGCAGCGTGTTGTTCAGTGCCAGCGCCAGAACGATCGGGAAGGGGAAGCTGACAAGCAACTGGTAAAAGCTGACGACCAGCGTGTTTTTGAGAATCCGCACAAACATATAATTATGAAAGAATTTTGAGAAGTTTTCAAGCCCGATCCACGGGCTTCCCCAGATGCCCTCGCTGGCCCGGTAGTCCCGGAACGCAATCTGCACGCCGTACATCGGCACATATTTGAATACGATCAGCCAGGCCAGCGGCAGGATCAGGATCAGGTAGAGCTGGTAGTTTTCCAGGAACCATTTTTTTCGGTGCGCGTGGGAACGGGGGGCGGAAGAACCCATACATGTCAGCCTCCTTGGAGCTTAAGACATAATCGACATATTTTTTTCTCATATCAATGTTAAACTATCGAAATTATATCAATACTGTCATCGATTCGCTAGTGTAATCTTTTAAGATCGCATGATAAATTCCGTTTTTTGACGCGGAATTTATCACTTAAATGTAGTTTTTTACGGTTTGGATACGGTTTCATTGATCTGAAAACAAAAACGCAGGCGCAAATCGATGTAAAACTGACGACGTCAAATTAATCACGAGCGACCTGAAAGAAACGGTCTTTAAAGGATGTATCTTCAACGGCGTAGACTTCAAATATTCCGACCTGCGGGGTTTGTGCTTTGTCGGGCAGACCTTTATCGGCGTCAAATTTGGGTATTCTGATCGTTGCGTATATTTTCGCCATGAGGGCTTACAGACGCAAAGCGGCTTGATGTTAGGCATTGAAATGATAGTGGATATTCCCATTCTGACGGATATACAGCAGGGCGCTGTAAACGCCGTGGGGGGCTTCTTAAAAAAGGAATGTCGCAGCTTGTCAGCGATCTCCTATATCATGGAATCCTGCGTCCTTTTCATCAAACAATAAAACCCGCTTGAACGTCCTGTTCAAGCGGGTTTGCGAGAAGTTAGGTAATAAAAGACGCCTTCCCTTTCTTCATATTTTCAGTAAAACGGGATAAAGTCGTTTGTCCACATCCTGAAAAATGAAATCAAAAGAATTGTCCGAAAAGCCGGGAACGATCTGACGTGCATCACCGGGCTTCTCACAGCGCCGTATCGCGCTGGAAAAGCACGCCCGGATGCGGTGTATCTCCTCAATATCCATCTGGGTTGCGCTGATCTTTGGCGGGGCGATATTTTGTCAGGTCGTCGTAATGAAGTTGTGCGATCACCACCGTGCGGTATTTGTGCAGGCGTTTCTGCCGGACAGGACAGGTAGTGGATTTGACTGTCCTGATAAATACTTGCATAACAGTCCTGACTCGGATGATCGTGGTTCACAAGGATCGATTGCAGGATAACCATCCCCACATCCCCTTGCGCGCGCGTTTCGTAGTGGCGGATGTGTTTTTCCGTCACCGTCATTACAGCTCCAGCCAAAACAGACGGCTGGAGCCATAACGAAGCGGTTTGTGATTGTAATGCCCTTAATGCTGCCTGTTGCTCGATCGCCCTGTGGAAACTGTTCGGGCCGTTCATATCCATGCCTTCTGTCTGTGCGTCGGCAATACGTCGGACGGACTGTTTCTGGTTCTCAGGCATAGCGAACTTAGCGGACCGACGCAACGATTATCATGGCCGTCCCCCCTTCTGAAATTCCCGAGGGACGGACCGAGTAAATATCCACCGCTGCCGGGACAACGGCAGTCTCGGCATAGTGTACGTCAAAAGGGGGGAACGCGTCGGTTTTGCTGTAAATCGTAATTTGCCCGCCTTCCACAAGGTTCAGCACCTGCACGCTGTCCTTGCAGGCAATCTCTACAGGCGCCGAAAATGTGTAGCGGCAAGTCTCGATAAATTCCCGGTTATGCAGGCCGGTTCGCTCCACTTTACGGTGCTCTGATTCTTCCAGCACCTCCTCCTGATGAATGAGATTCTCCTTCACCCAAGGTGTGTCCCGGTCCCATTGTATGTTCTTTAGCCCATGCTCCAGATGTGTGGGGCGGGGCAGGCCGTCCAAGCCCGTGCGGCCCCAATCCCAAAGCTTAAACGTAAATATATAAGGGGTAGCGCTGATCTCCAGCACCACGGTATCCTTGCCTGAGCAGTGGATGGTGCCCGCGGGAATAAGCACATGATCATGCTTCTTGACCGGGATTTTGTTTACATACTCCTCTGCCGGAAAAGGCGCCTCGCCCCTTTTCGCGCGGTACAGGTCGCTCGCCATGCGTTTGCCGTCCACATTTTCTTTTAGTCCCAGATAAACAAAAGCGTCCCCGCCTTCAGCTGCCTCCAAGATATAGTAGCTCTCATCCTGGGTATAGTGCATACCAAAGGTCTGTTGGATGTATTCGGTCAGCGGATGTACCTGGAGGGACAAATTCCCGCCTCCCATCGTGTCCAACAGGTCAAACCGGATCGGAAATTCTGCCCCGAACCGGGCATGAACCCGTTCACCCAGCAAACGGCGGGGGCGGAAAAGCACCAGGTCAATAGCCGGAATCTCCAGGGTAACCTGTCCGAAACGCAGCTGGAGGCTGTTTTCCTCCGGAACGCCGTCAAAGCTCCAGGCATAGTTCGGCGGCCCCTCGGGCAGCCTGAAATTCTCCTTCATCCACTGCCCGCCCCATACGCCCGGATCGAAATAAGGCTTCAGGCGGAACGGCCGCGAAGCCGCCGCTTTGAGAGCGGAGCGAAAGGCATTCCCGGAAACCATGTTTGGGTGGCCCGGCGAGGTGGTTTCCATCAGATAATCCAAGCTCCCGAGCAACTCGGTTTTATGCCGATCCGCAATGCGCCACTCTACAAAGAAACCGCGTTTGTATTTTTCCAGGATCGGCGCATCGGGATTGTCGGCCAGCCAGTTTGTCATTCCCCGGCGATAGCGCAGCTGGATTTCCCAACGGGGCAAATCCAGGTATACCAGCATATCACCCCTGGTTACGAGCGACGCGCCTGTTCCATAGAGAAATACCGGACCGTCGGTTCGCTCAATTTCTGCCCGCAAAGCCTCCAGGGAGGCGGGGTCAAAGCAACTTTCCAACCGGCCATAAAACATGACGCCGAAAACCGGGTCTTGGGGAAGGCTGGGTGCAAGTATCTGTTCCAGCTGCCGCTGCGGCAACAGGCAGGTTTCGCAGTCCAACATCAGCGCCGGGGACAAAGATGCCAACTCCTTGGCAACCTCCTCCTTGTTTGTTCCCGGATAAAAATCAAAAACAAATACCCGGCATTTATCCATATGCCGTCCCAGCTCTTTCCGGACTGCTTCCCATCCCGAAAAGGCATGGCCGTCCCAGCCTTGGATGTCTAATACCGGCTCCAAGTCATAGTTATGGTATTTCCCGCATTTCATATATAAAGTGCTCCTCATTCCCGCCCAAGGCA
>JAEWTL010000110.1 GCA_023459495.1 Bacillota bacterium
ATATTGCCCACCGTTGCCCCCAGGTCGTCTCCCACGGCATTCATATACACCTCCGGGTCTTCAAGTTTCAGGTCCCGGAAGAAAACGCCGTTCAGGTTGTAATCGTAGTTCTGGCCCGTGTGCGCCAGCACACAGTCGAAATGCTTCCGACATTTCGTGATCACCGCCGCCAGGCGGATAATCTCGGGACGTGTGCCGACAATGATCAGCAGTTTGAGTTGGCCGTTGCCGGCAAACTGTACGTCCGATTAGTCGAGTTTGATTGTATTCATTGAATTGCAGTTATTCTACCGGTTCGAAATAGGTGTCGGGCTTTGCCGGATCGAAGCACTCGTTGCACCACATGAAAGTCACCAGGTCTTCCGTATCGGAGAGGTTGACGATGTTGTGCGTATAGCCCGGAATCATCTCCACGACCTGTATCTTTTCACCGCTTACCTCGTAGTTGACGACGGGATACAATTGCCCGTTTTCATCCGTGCCCACTTTCCGAAGTTGGATCAGTCCGCGTCCGTGCACCACCACGAATTTCTCGTTCTTCGTATGGTGCCAGTGCTGCCCTTTGGTGATGCCCGGTTTGGAGACGTTCACCGAGAACTGCCCCCGGTCGGCCGTGCGGATAATCTCCGTAAAACTGCCCCGCGGGTCGACATTCATTTTCAGGTCGTAAGCGAATCTGTCGGACGGAAGGTACGAAAGGTACGTCGCGTAGAGTTTTTTCGCAAAGCCGTCTTTGGTCGTATCGGGGACCTCCAGCGTCTCGGGCATCCGCCGGAACGTATGCAGCAGATCGACGATCGCACCCAAAGTAATCCGGTGCGATGTCGGAACAACGCAGAAAGCCCCGTCGCGGTGTTCGCCCCCCGTGAGCGCTCCGATCAGTTCGTCCACCACATCGTCGATATAGACCAGATGCATGACCACCGACGGGTCGTTCACCGTGATCGGCAGATCGTTGGCGATATTGTTGCAGAAGGTCGCAACGGCCGAGTTATAATTCGGACGGCACCATTTGCCGAAAAGATTCGGAAAACGGTAAACCAATACTTTCGCGCCGGTCTCTTCGGCATAGTCGAACAACAGTTGCTCGCCGGCACGTTTGGACTCGCCGTAAGGATTGTCCAAAGCCGCCTGAATCGACGACGAAATCATCACCGGGCAGGTATTGCCATGTTTTTTCAGCGTGGCGAGAAGCGTCGACGCGAACCCGAAATTGCCTCTCATAAACTCCGCAGGGTCCTGCGGACGGTTGACACCCGCGAGGTTGAAGACGAAATCCGCATCCCGGCAATAGGCATCGAGTTCTTCCGGCGTACTGTTCAGATCGTATTCATAGAGCGTAAGGTCTCCTGAAACGGCATAATTCTTCGCCTTGCCGTCGCGGATATTACGCAGCTGGGCACACAGGTTGCGGCCCACGAAGCCCGAGGCTCCTGTAATCAATATGTTCATCTTGTATGGGGCGGCCATAGCTGGAGGTGCGGACCGCAAAGAAATGAGGTGTAAGAATCGCAATCCGTTTTACGCCCGGACGCAAGGCCTGCATTTTCGAAAGAGAGAGGGGGCTTACTCCGAGCGGATGTCGCGCGGCTTGGCACGGGTGATCAGCCCCAGATCCTCGCGGACGAAGCGGAGTCGCAGCAATTGTTCTTTCATCCCTTCGACATCCAGACGGCGCGTGTTGTGCGAATGGTAGTCCTCGATCTTCGAAACATCCTCGCTGCCCTCGGTGAAGAATTTGTCGTAGTTCAGGTCCCGCGTATCGCACGGAATACGGTAATAGTTCCCCATGTCGATCGCCTTGGCCATCTCCTCGCGTGTAACGAGCGTTTCGTAGAGCTTTTCGCCGTGCCGCGTGCCGATCACCTTCACCTCCGTCTCGCCGTATTTCGGATTAACCTTCGCATAGGTCTGCTTCAGGGCTTCGGCAAGGGTCGATAGCGTGGCGGCAGGAGCCTTCTGAACGAAAAGGTCTCCGTTATGTCCGTGCTGGAAAGCGTAGATCACAAGGTCCACGGCATCGTCCAGCGTCATCATAAAGCGCGTCATGTTCGGGTCCGTGATCGTGATGGGTTTACCCTCCATCATCTGCTCGACCCACAACGGAATCACCGACCCGCGGCTCGCCATAACGTTGCCGTAGCGCGTGCAGCAGATCGTCGTCGGAGCGCCCTCCCCCAGCTCGCGGCCCTTGGCGATAGCGACCTTCTCCATCAGAGCCTTCGAGATTCCCATCGCATTGATCGGATAGGCGGCTTTGTCCGTCGAGAGAACCACCACGTTACTGACCCCGTGTTCGATCGCTGATTCAAGAACGTTACCCGTGCCGATCACGTTCGTGCGCGTGGCCTCCATCGGAAAGAACTCGCACGACGGAACCTGCTTCAGGGCCGCGGCTGCGAAAACATAGTCGACCCCGCGCATGGCCACATCAACCGACGACTTATCCCGAACGTTCCCGATGTAAAACTTGACCTTCGGACTCTGAAGCATGTGACGCATGTCGTCCTGCTTCTTTTCATCCCGA
>JAEWTL010000111.1 GCA_023459495.1 Bacillota bacterium
AGGGAAAGTCGGCCAGATAATATGCGAACTGAGCAATCACTGCCCATCCCCACAGCCGGTTAATGGCCACCTGCTGGATATGCGCATGACGGGACAGATTCAGTCCCCACACAAGGGCAAACAACGGAAAGGCCCCACGCCCGGCCAGAAACATCCACGTCTGGTCCAGATGCAGAATGCGGTTTGCATGGTCCAGCACCATCAGCACCAGTGCCACCGTTTTGATGATATCCCGCTGTCCGGGTGACCAGACCAGCAACGACTGCAACCAGGTATCGGTCCGGGCAGCCAGTGAATCGTTACGTGTCGTGTTCGTGTTATCCGTTGTCATCAGCGTTTGTCTTCCTGTATCAGTCTCCGCCCAGGGTTTTCTCTTTCTGCAGGTCACGGACCATATCCCGCTCCATCTGCTGCAGTCGCTCCTGCAGCAGGTTTTCCCGGGCAACCTCCCGGACCGCTTCCTGCTCCCGTTGTGATTCACGCAGCACACTCTCCGGCAGCGCGGCTTCCCGTTCAGTTATGTCAGCCCGGTCACGCTCCTGCCCGGCAATCTCCCTGACAGCCTGCTCTGTTTTGCCATCCGGCAGGTCAGGTTTGTTCTCTGCCATTTTACGGACAATTTCATCCGCACGGCGTTCCGTTTCACGGCGGATGGCCTCTTCAGCTTGCCGCTGTGCCAGTACCTCTGCCGTGACCGGTTCGCCATTTCCGGCTCCCGGCTGAACGCTGTTGTCCGGGATATCCCCCCACACGCGACCACCGGTGATGGTACCGGGATTCCACGGACGACCTTCACCGGCGATTCTTACCACCACACCGCTGTCAGGATTATCACGGGCAATCCGGACACCATCCTGCATATTATCAGCCAGCAGGCTCTCTCCGTTACGGCTGCCCTGCAGGGCCACGAACTGCGCATCCCCACTGCCTTTCACCCGGCCTTCACCACTGAAGCCCCGCAGCCCGTTTCCGTCATCCGTGGTCAGCGGATTCAGCCAGATACCAGCTGACTTGCCGTTACGGTCAAAAGCCGGCAGTGCCACATACGGCTGCGGATATTTGCGCCCGGGTGCAATAAACCGTGCAGGATTGTCTCCCCCGGCCAGCCCTGCCTGACGGAGAACGGCACGGCCGGCCGCCACGTCCCGCAGCTCCCGCGCCGTACTGAACAGCCGCTCTGCATTCATGACCTCCCGGTCCGATTTCGGCTCAAGCACATCGTGGGCAGTTCCTTTCTGTACGGCATTGTTAATGGCATCCGTCCAGCCCTGACGGTTATCGGTATACACCTGCACATGCTGCTTCATACGCGACAGGGCCACGTAGGCTGACTCAAAGCCGGCCATCTGTTTCCGGCTGCCTTCCGTACCTTCAAGCGCGATGGCAAAGGTTTCACTTGCCCCCTGCGCACCGTGGGCGGTGATGGCATAGGCCAGGTCAATATGTTGCTCTGCCCGCTCCTGACCGTGGCGAATCACCCGGGTCTGCTGTCCGTCCGACAGCGTGACACTGTCACCGGAAACCGCTGTCACCGTCCAGACGCTGTTGGCCACATAACCGCGCTCCCGGTCACTCTTCGTGAAGCGCATCCGGTCACCGGTTCCCACCCGGATGGTGTCCGGGGTGTACAGTGTGACGCCTTCAGCCACCGCCTCCCGGGGCGAAATCAGCCGCGTGTTACCTTCAGCATCCTGCAGGGTTATCAGCCCGTCATCCCTGCTGATACCGGCAATCCGGTGATACACATTATCCACCAGGGCAAGTGCGTCCCGATGTGTCTCCCAGGTGGAGAGACGACGCAGCTCCCCGTCGCGTATATTCGCTGTGTTCAGGACAGGCACCATGACCTGCTCTTTTCCCAGCTCACCGGCCTTTTCCCGTGCATCATGAATCATGCTGTTCAGCACGCGCCGGTCCTCATTCAGGTGCGTGACAATCAGCGTCTGCTCCCGTGCTTCCGGTGTTCTGCCGGTATAGTCGCGGACAATGGCTTCATACAGTGTCATGGGGACATCCGGGAAAGCCTCGCCTTTCAGCATCGCCTTCTGCTGCGCTTCTGCCAGTTTCGCTTCCTGGCTGTGACTGAACTCCATCACGGAGTGCTCCGGTGCCCATGCGCCCTCCAGACGTGGCACCTGAGACGGTTTCACACTCTCAAGCCCGGATAGTGCCCTTTCCACATCCCGGTTAATCAGGTTGTATACCGCCTCCCGCAGTTCCGGCGTCTGACGCACAATCTCCTTCATGATGGCCACATCGGCAGCACTGCGCGTCTGCTGGAGACGGAAAGGCTGACCGGGCGCGATGGCCTGCAGCTGGTCCGTGTCACCACTGGCCACGGCACGACCGCCACCGGCCGCAATCAGGGCGTATGCCCGTGCCATGTCGGTATTGCCCACCATTGAGCTCTCATCGAGCAGGAACAGCGTGTTGCTGAAATCCGGCGTTTCTCCGCTGCGCTGCTGCAGCTGCGTGTCATGCAGAAAAGACGCCAATGTCTGCGCATCCACGCCGGCGCTGCGCATCTCCCCGACCGCACGGTGTGTGGGACCCAGCCCAACGACACGGGGACGCTCACTCTCCGGCAGCATGTTCACGGCTGACATCACCGCCCGGAACTGTGTGGTCTTACCCACACCTGCATAGCCCTGCACCACCGTGAAGCGGTCGGACGTTTCCAGTATCATGCGGGTGGCGGCGCGCTGTCCTGATGTCAGTTTCTCCATGAGTTCGCCAGGTACTCTCTCCATCAGCGGCGTGACCGCCTCCTTACCTTCGAGAATATGGCGAAGAATGCTCTTTTCTGCCTCATACGACGCACGGGAAACCAGCAGGCCTGTGCCATAGTCTTTTGCCACATCCACATACAGTAAATCACCCCGTTTTATCTGCGCATCGATTTCCCCTCCCAGTTCAGTAAAACTGGTTCCTTCTGCAGCAAACGACTTCGCCTCTGTCAGCAGGTCCACCATGCTGAAGGCCAGGTTTTTACTTTCCAGCACAGGAAGGGCCAGATGAATGGCCTGCTGTGCCGGCGTGTGAAGCCCGGCTTTCTGCAGACTGATAGCGGTTTCCAGCAATGTCTCACCGGCACGCGCCTTTATCTGCTCAGAAACCACCGTAAAGGAGGGATGGCGGGCAAGTTTTTCCGCAGTACGGGTTTCATCTAGTGAGGAATACAGCCGGACATCACGACCGCTGCGGGCCAGACCGTTCAGGGTGGCGTTGTCCATTGCCATCTGTGTGACGGAGGCAAAAACCTTCGCACTGTCGCTGACGGAATGCCCGGGCGTTTCCACCCAGCCGCTCTCCAGCTTCAGTGCCGTGAACGGTGAATCAGCCACAGGCAGGGAGGCCGGTTCAGCCCGTCCCGGCACAACAACCGTCATCGCGTCCTCGCTGACGGATGCCACCTGCAGGAGGT
>JAEWTL010000112.1 GCA_023459495.1 Bacillota bacterium
ATGATGATGTTGCCCGCGTTCTTGGCTCTTGTAAAGCCGGTTTCAACCATGGCGAAGCCCGCCTGCATGATGAATACGAGTGCCGCCGCGAGTAATACCCAGATGGTGTCGACTGATGATAACATAACACGCTCTCCTTTGCATAATAATATAAACAAAAAATGTACATTCAAGGCACTACAAAGCCTCAAATGTACATCTTTGTACAGAATATAAAAAACAAAATACCGGGTTACTAAACAATGCGGAAGGCGTCCGCGCATAAGCATTGATGGGGTGGGAGGCTAAAACAAAAGGGCGGAGCACTCCTTACGGAGCTCTCCACCCTAAAGCTCAAAACTTGAAAACAAATACCGTACGGTGCACGGACATTTGTCCAACCGGATAGCCATCATTAACTTTAATATGAGTATAGCCGATGTTTTTTCAAAAGTCAATATTATGCAGCAAATTTTTTCGCCGCTTTTTATGGATGTATACTTAAAAAGGCGCATTGACATCCAGCCAATCTATGTTATAATATTATCAAAAATAATGTGCTGTGATTCCGGTTGGGCAGCCGCTGGGCTGCTTCAAGTTTTGAGCTTAAGGGTGGAGGGCTTTGTTAAGAGTGCTCCACCCTTTTTTGCGTTATGCCTAAAGAAAGGAGAAGGTGTCCGCATCCAGCATTGGTTTCTAAATAAGAAAGGAGAACAATATTATGCCGGTATCCCAAAGCCTTTTGGTCGCGTTGTTTTGTATGCTCGTGGTATTTGCGGTTCTTGGAGTCGTGTATCTGCTCATGGTCCTTTTTTCAAAAATCGTCGGAAAAATTGCAGGCAGCGGAGAACATAAACAGTCGAATGGGTCAAATGTATAGCCGGCCAGCGGTTTGAACTCAAAGCGCCCCTATCCGCCGGGACAAGCCCGGCACGCTGACTCGATGAATACTCTGTCCCATCGATGAGCGCTATCAACTATTGGAGGTCACTTATTATGGGTATGTTTGTGGATTCGCTGCTGAAATTATGGCAGGACTCGGGGTTTGCCTCGCTTAACTGGCAGTCCCTCGTTATGCTTCTGATCTCTGGCGTACTGATCTATCTGGCAATCGCCAAAAAGTTCGAACCGCTCCTGCTGCTGCCGATCGCTTTCGGCATGCTGCTGGCCAACCTCCCCCTGACGGAGCTGATGAGCGCTCCGCCGAGCGAGACAGAAGCGGGCGGCCTGCTGTATTACTTGTATCTCGGCGTGAAAAAGGGCATTTACCCCTCTCTGATTTTCCTCGGGATCGGGGCCATGACGGATTTCGGGCCGCTGATCGCGCGCCCGGCCAGCCTGTTTATCGGGGCGGGCGCCCAATTTGGTATCTCCGCCGCGTTTCTGATCGCCTCCGCCATGCACTTCACCCCGCAGGAGGCCGCTTCGATCGGCATCATCGGCGGTGCGGACGGCCCGACCGCCATTTATCTGACGACGCGGCTCGCGCCGCATCTGCTGGCTGCCATTGCGATCGCAGCTTATTCCTATATGGCGCTGATACCGCTGATACAGCCGCCGCTGATGCGGCTGCTCACTACCAAGAAAGAGCGCGAGATCAAGATGGAGCAGCTCCGCGAAGTCTCGAAGCTGGAAAAAATCTGCTTTCCCATCGTTGTCACCGTCTTCTGCGTGCTGCTGCTCCCGTCGGTGGCCCCGCTGATCGGCATGCTCATGCTCGGCAACCTGTTCCGGGAATCCGGCGTTGTGGAGCGGCTGTCCAGCACTGTCCAGAACGCGCTGATCAACATTGTAACAATCTTTCTCGGCGTGACGGTCGGCGCAACGGCCGAGGGAAGCCAGTTCCTGAAGCCCTCAACCATCATGATCATCCTTCTCGGGTTGGTGGCGTTTATGTTCAGCACCGTCGGCGGGCTGCTGATCGGCAAGCTGATGTGCAAGCTGTCGGGCGGAAAAATCAACCCGCTGATCGGCTCCGCGGGCGTGTCGGCCGTACCGATGGCGGCGCGTGTGTCCCAGCTTGAGGGGCAAAGGGCCAATCCGGGCAATTACCTGCTGATGCACGCGATGGGGCCGAATGTGGCGGGGGTCATCGGCTCGGCCGTCGCGGCGGGCGTCCTGCTGTCCCTGTTCGGATAAGGCTGTTCCGACAGGCCGATATTTCTCTTGCGGTTGACTGTGTGGGACAAGCACACCTTGTTGTCCTAAGCAAAGAAGCAATTTTGACAAGGCTCCCTCCGGGGAGATAGTAATTAAAAACTCATCCGGATAATCAATAGGCCCGATGGCTTTAACAGCCATCGGGCCTGAATTATTCCCGTTCTGTTTTCGATATGGTTGGCAAAATCGCGGCAGCATGGCGGTTCTTTTCTGCGGATAATAAAATATCGGTAGAGTCAAACAAGGAAAGGGGCTACTGTTATGAAGCTTTTACTGAAAATCATTGCGATACTAATGTAGTCAAGCAGAAATTCTTTACTCCCGATGCAGATCATACCTACTTTCTTATGTAAGACAGATCGCTCAGACGTTTAATAGTACGTTTCCCATCTGCATTTTCCTGCATGAAGCTCACTCCGCCGGAGATGCCAAACAAGTCGCATTTATTAAGCATAGCAATATCCATATTAAGCCACATCGCATTAAATACACTTAGTAAATCCCCATGAGAAACAAGAATGATATTCTCTTGTTCACTACTCATTATCATATCAAAAAATGGCTGCAATCTGTTCCAAACATCTCTGCGATTTTCTGCATCAGAAAACATTCTATCATCGATGCTTTTTTCTTGACACTCTATGTTCTCTCTAAGCCATTGAACGGACTTACCT
>JAEWTL010000113.1 GCA_023459495.1 Bacillota bacterium
GCCAACGCCATCAGTCGTGTTACAGAGTTAATGCTGCTGATAGCATCACGACGACCTGCACTGGTTTTTACATCGCCAGATACCGCACCTGCAGCAACACGCCCGATCTCTGCGGTTGCACTCATGACATAATGCGGCAGTTTCTCTTTTGCCACCTCATTTATCGGTACACATGGCAGGCAGTGAATCTGTGCCAGAAAGCCATCTACCAGCGTTGAATCTTCAGTCAGATCGGTAAGCAGCCAGATTTCTGGTGCGGTTAATAAATGAGGTTGAGATGGGTTCAGCTTGTTCCGCAGAATCTGCACATTCATGCCTGCACGTTCTGCCAGTTGCACCAGATTGTGGCGCAGTGCAAATGCACGACAGGCTTCATCAAAATGTGGATGTTTGGAAACTTGGTAATCAAACATAGTCAATGCCTCTGATGTATTTCAGAATCGAACTAATTAAGGTTTAGATTGCATTCTGAAAGCGCATCAACGGTCATGGCTGCTATGTTGATCATCACTTTTTCGCGTTTTTTATCTTTGCGCAGACGGTGACGGATAAGGCGTCCATCAGCCAACATGTCATTGATGGTATCGATGGATAGCCCTGTCAGCTCGCTATAGCGTTCAATAGTCACATGAGGCGTGGTAAGAGTGATTGAAATGTTAGGTCTCATGATGCAACATTCCTCGTTTAATGATGATTAATCAGGACGAATACGGATCGTTTGTATTTTGTGAACACCATAAACATACGATCGCACAGTGAAATCGTCAAGACAAAAGTTCACTTGGAGTGACCATGAATTTGGAGAAAGGCGGACGAGGCGCTATAGAGCGCATGGTAGAAGCTTATGGATTCAAGACTCGACAGGCGTTGTGCGATCATTTAGGAATCTCTAAAAGTACACTCGCCACACGCTACATGCGTGACTCATTCCCAGCAGAATGGGTAATCCAGTGCGCCCTTGAAACAGGCACCTCGCTTAATTGGCTCACAACCGGGAATGGTTCAAAGCAAACTTCAGGTAATACAAATACTATGGAAGTTGCTAAATATGTATTATCTGATGGGGCTTTGTGTGAAGACGGTTTTTATATTTTCGATAGAGAATTTCTACCGTCGGCATTCAAGAATCTTTTTGTAATCACAGATAATAATTCTGAATTTATTTGTGATAAGGAATTTGATGATATACGTGATGGTAAATGGGTAATAAGTATTGATGGCGAAATAACGATCCGTGACATTACTCGTTTACCCGGTGGAAGAATCTTCGTCGAGGGTGGAAACAGAGCCTTCGAATGCAAGATAGAAGACATTGAAATAATTGGTAAAATTATAAGTTTAACAGTCAAGTATGTTAAATAGTACCGGGAGGAAACTATGCTTGGTAAGGTATTTTTTGTGGTTTTGTCATGTTCTTTGTTATTAAACCCACTAACTACCTATGCTAGAAATTATCCCTGTTCAGGGAAAAAGGGAGGTGTTTCTCACTGTACCTCAGATGGCAAATTCGTTTGCAATGATGGAACTATTAGTAAATCCAAAAAAATCTGTACTAAAAACTCACGATAACTTTTGCTTTTATATCTGCGCCTAAAATAAAAATGAGCCGCAGGTTAACCGCAAAAGTTACATGCTCACATAGCAAAAAGAATAGCCAACTTAATTATGGCTTCAGTGAGATGTATGGTCGTAGGATTTCATACATTGACACTGGTTATACATACAGTGAAAATGCTCTCTACTGGAGGGCATTTTTTATGGCAGTACGAAAACTCACCACAGGGAAATGGCTTTGCGAATGTTACCCCGCCGGACGTAATGGGCGTCGTGTGCGTAAACAATTCGCCACCAAAGGCGAAGCACTGGCTTTTGAGCGTCACACGATGGAAGAAACCGAAGCAAAGCCCTGGCTGGGTGAATCAGTGGATCGTCGAACACTGAAAGACGTGGTTGAGCTATGGTTCAAACTACATGGTAAATCACTGACTGCTGGGCAGCATGTCTATGACAAATTGCTGCTGATGGTTGACGCTCTGGGCAATCCCCTTGCAACTGATCTAACCTCTAAAATGTTTGCCCACTATCGAGATAAACGCCTGACAGGCGAGATCTACTTCAGCGAGAAATGGAAGAAAGGAGCAAGCCCGGTCACCATTAACCTGGAGCAAAGCTATCTAAGTAGTGTTTTTAGCGAACTATCCCGTCTGGGCGAATGGTCGTATCCGAACCCACTGGAGAACATGCGAAAATTCACCATCGCAGAAAAAGAGATGGCATGGCTTACCCATGAGCAGATTGTTGAATTGCTGGCTGATTGCAAACGTCAGGACCCAATTCTGGCACTGGTAGTCAAGATATGCTTAAGCACAGGCGCACGCTGGCGAGAAGCAATAAACCTTACCCGATCACAGGTGACCAAATACCGAATTACCTTTGTAAGAACGAAGGGGAAGAAAAACAGAAGCATCCCTATCAGTAAAGAGCTTTACGAAGAGATCATGGCGCTTGATGGGTTCAATTTCTTCACAGACTGCTATTTTCAATTTTTATCCGTGATGGAAAAAACGTCTATCGTGCTCCCTCGCGGTCAACTCACACACGTTCTGCGCCATACGTTTGCGGCGCACTTCATGATGTCGGGTGGAAACATTCTGGCCTTACAAAAAATTCTCGGACACCACGATATAAAAATGACTATGCGTTACGCACATCTGGCACCGGATCATCTGGAAACGGCGCTCCGTTTCAATCCTCTGGCAACGCTGCCAAGTGGCGACAAAGTGGCGGCAGCGGTTGGCATTACCCCGTAATAACCACCACTGACCACCAACCCAACTTATTGTTTTTACTCTAACTTATTGTTTTCATTAACTCGTTTACATAAATGGGTTTTTTGTTGCCTGAATTTTATCTACTACCCTGCAACCCTTTCAACCATCCTCAAAATCTCCTCGCGCGATAGCGGCTTACGGTCGGTGACAAAATGCAGCGTCATCCCCTCAATAAACGCATCAAGCGCGCGGGCGGTTCCGGGTTCAAACCATTGTTCGAGCGTTT
>JAEWTL010000114.1 GCA_023459495.1 Bacillota bacterium
AAAAGCCCTGCAAGCCAAAGCCGAAGAGGATGCCCGCGCCAAGGCCAAAGCGGAACTGGACACGGTGCTTGCCGCCAGCGCCGAGGAAACCGCCAAGGCCGTCGAGCAGCAAAAGCAGCTGGAAGAAAAGCTGAAAGCGGCGCAGGAAGCTGCAAAGGCCGACGCCGAAAAAGCCGTGACTGAGGAACGGAAAAAGGTTGCCGAACTGGAACAGCAGCTGAAAACGGCAGATGAAAGCGCTAAAACAGCCGCTGAAAAAGCAGTTGCCGAGGAACAAAAGAAGATTGCCGCTTTACAAGAGCAACTTGAAAAGGCGCAGGGCAGCGGCAAGGCCGACGCTGAAAAGGCCATCGCCGCCGAGAAAAAGAAAGTGGCCGACCTTGAAGAAAAGCTTCAAAAGGCGAAGGAGACCGCAAAAGCCGCTTCCGACAAAGCGCTTGCCGCTGAGAAGAAAAAGCTGGCGGCGCTCGAAGCTAAGTTGAAAAAGGCAGAAGCCGAGGACGCCGCAGCAGCCGCCGAACTTAAAGCCGCGCAAACCCGCGCCACTGAACTGGAAAAGAAGCTGAAGCTGGCTAACACCGACGCAACCGCTTTTGCCGTCTATTTTGAGGACTTGCAAACCTGCATCAACAAGCTTAACGGCTTAGTAATCAAGATGGAAAAGGGTGAGGATAAAGAAACCGCTGCAAAATTAAAGGTCGCTTTAAAAACTGTGCTGGTTGCCGCCATCGAAAAACTGTAAGAATCCAATGGAGCCTGTCCGCTGCGAAAGCGGACAGGCTTCTCACTTTATGCCGAGCGGCAAAATCACAATCGTTTGGGATTTTGGTTCCAGGCATTATGACGTGCCAAAGGCGCTGCCTTTGGCATCCGCGAGCTTTTGAAAAAGCTCGACCAAAACTTTACCCACTATTGGTTACACGAAGTCACGTTCTGCCGACATTGGCTAATTGACCATTGAAAGCCATACTTGCTTATTGATACAGTTAAAACACAGAAGAGGCAATATTTTAATTGAAAGAGTGAAATAACGTGGGGTACAGTAAAACAAAAGTAAAAGAACTACAAAAGGCACTTAACAGCTTAAAGACTTTCAGACTAAAATGTGGTAAACTTAAAGAAAACGGTTTGTTAGACTTAGATACCCAGAACACGATTACAGAGTTTGTAACAGCTTGCAAACAAAATAAACTTATGGATCTTTTTAAAAAAGATCCTCATAATACTTACGTTTTAATAAACCTTATTACAACAAATTTAATTTTAAAGGACAGCCCTATTTTAAAACGCATATATATTTACCATCGTAGAGATATTCAACGTTTCATTTGGGAAAAGGGAATTGAGCATTACTTAAAGCCAAAGGGCTTGAATTTAACGGCTGAATTGCTCTTACACTCTTTACAGAAGAATCCTCAAAACATTATATGGGATGACGGTTCAGAGGCAGCAAAAAGGATTAAAAAAACCAAGAAATTTCAAGATGAAATTAGAGGGTTAATACAAAAGAATACACACTATTATCTTGCTCGCAGTCGTTTTTACGGTGATATATCTTTTAGCATTACAAGTGATGATAATGATGATGATTTATATTTATCGTTAGGAACGATGTCCGTTAAATGCCACGCTAATTATGAGCAAGACAAAGGTTGGGTATTTAAATGTATAGCGATAGATACATATGATTTTGATAAGTTTAGAAGAATTCCTTTCGAAAAAATTTTTACGGATGGCTTAAAAGCAATTGTCGGAGAAACAGCTAATAACGCAGGACTTTTTTCACAATATGACGGTGTGATCAACAACTATGGCATCAGTATTACTTTTTCATATGAATATAAGGGGTGATCTATTGATTTCAGCAGTTCGCAGATGGCGGTGGGAGTGGCTGGCGATTATTTTCGCTCTGTTGGTATACGGTTTTGGAGGCTATAGTTGTTCGAAAATCGATACCACGACCACAGTCACTGCAGAGGAGTCTCAAAAAAGGTTTGACAGTGCCATTTTTGATGCCGAGAAGGTTTTAAAAGATTTCGGAGCAACTTTCTATGAAGCTGAGCCATGGGATGATGTGCTTTATATGCGTAATGTTGAAGGTGCGTTTTCAAATGGAAAGATCAACATAGAACTCAAAAATGAAAGCGGACTGGAAACTTATTCTCTTCAAATTATTACACATTCTGCCGAAACACCAGAAAAGGCATTGCCGGATGGACAAGTCGCTAAGATGTTCTGTGAAGTGTTCAGTAGACTAGTTGGCGAAAAAATGACATTGGAGAAAATAGAGAAAGAAGTTTCATCAATACTTTCCGATACACATAAGAATTTGGCTGCAATGCAAATCAGCCGAGAAACCGATACGAGTTATCATGATCACCGATCCTTCGGGAAAATTATTTTTTCTGACGATATTTATATAGGTGTTTATCAGGACTATACGGGAAAATACTTTTCTCAAATGAGAATTGTTACGCGAGTAAATAAATGATATTACGATAAGGTGATCAGCCGATAATCTCCTGTACGTTATCTAGTTTACTGATTCGGCTCAGCAGGGTTATGACCTGATCAGGCGTCATACCGCGGGTGCCCATGTATTGATCACAAATTGCTCCCACCTCAATAAGCCGGTGCGTGCGTGCTCGGCGCAATTCGTCCGGGCTGGCCGGGGCGTCGATGTTCTCTCGGCTGATCGGTACCCTGGGCACGACTGCGGCGGTTGGCTGTGTCACGGTCGCCTGTATCGATGCCACCACTTGATGCTCCTGCTGGTACTCTTTATAAAGCCGGTTCATCCGGTCAAGTATTCTTTCGCCCATATCTATACCCCCTGTCTGTGAATGATAGTTTCACTCTATCATTGGAAAAAACGTGTGTCAAGGCCTCCCGCGCGACAAAATGTCGCCGGAAAGCCTTGATTTTTTTATGCTTAAACCACCTGTAACCTTCCTCTTGGATTCTGTATCATTGATATTAAGAATACCCGAAAGGAGGTGGAGCGC
>JAEWTL010000115.1 GCA_023459495.1 Bacillota bacterium
GACCTTCCAGTCGAGTAAGCAAGAGGACTTTCACCTCGAGCTTCTCACAGAACCGTACGTGAAAGTCTCCTTTCATACGGCTCTTATCATTCAACGCATAACAACATACCTATATTTCCAATGAGCAAATAAGGCTGGCTCTCTTTTCTTTACCTGGGAAAGCCAGTTTTCTGCTAAACGTCTTCTTCCACGAAAGCGTTTATATTTGCACATCGCCCATTTTATAAGCCTTCTATCCACACAGTCCAAGGAGTACTTGATAGCAGAGGCATTGAATTTACCAAAGTAGTTAATCCATCCTCTGATAGTCGGATTAAGTTCCTCTGCAATCATATTTATCTTGCATCCTGTTTTCTTATGGATTTCCATGCTTCTTATCTTTTCTCTAAAACTTTTGCATGACTTCTTACTGACAGAGGCTACGAAGTTGTTTCTTATCTTTCCATCCCTACATTTGATATAGACTTCTTTAAATGTGTACCCCAGAAAATCAAACTCTGTTATCGGGTATGTCTTCGTTCTGTCTTTATCCTTGCAGTAAACAATCCTTGTTTTCAAGGGATGGAGCTCTAATCCACAATCTTTCATCCTTTCGATAAGAGCTTCCTTAATCTCTAGGGCTCTCTGTTCTGTATCGCAGTGGATTACAGCATCATCAGCATATCTTTCAAAAGGTGCTGTTTTATACTTCCTATTCATCCACATGTCAAAGACATAGTGCAGAAACATATTTGCTAACATTGGGCTAATTACACCGCCTTGTGGCGTTCCCGATGTTCTTCCTATGACTTCACCTTTCGCTGTTACAAATGGTGTTTTCAGCCATCTGCTGATGTAGAGTTTAATCCATCCCTCTTTTACATGCTTTTCTACCACTTTCATTAATAATCCATGGTCTATGTTGTCAAAGAGTCCCTTTACATCTAGCTCGATTACATAGTCGTATCTCCAGCATCTTTCTCTTGCTTTTGCTACCGCATCTAGCGCTGATTTGTTCGGGCGATACCCATATGAATCTTCATGGAATATCGGTTCCACAACTGGTTCCACATACATTCGTGCAACCATCTGTGCTATTCTGTCCGCTACTGTGGGTATCCCAAGTCTTCTTGTTCCTCCTGATTTCTTAGGTATTTCGACCGCCAATACTGGAGAAGGAAAGTAACTACCCGAACTCATTCTGTTCCATATTTTGTAGAGATTATTGTTAAGATGTTTCTCAAACTCCGCCAGGTCAATGCCATCTGTTCCTGCACTTCCATGGTTTGCTTTTACCCTTCTGTAAGCCTCAATTACAACTCTTTTGGGTATGTTGTATGGTTTGCTTTCGTTCATCAAATCCTCCTACATAGTAGTTGTTATCTGAATTTAGCTGAATGATGACACCCCTTCGCTCCACTGTCATTACAACAGTTTCCACACTACTGCGAATGTCTCCGCCCCTGTTCCGTGCTTCTCTACTTTCGGTCTTGCTTTTCTGTGGCTTGCACCTTTTCGATTATCATCACGTCACAGGTTCCCATGTTTCACACAGACGCCTAATATATGCTCATGCCGCCTTAATACCGTCTGACGGATGGACAGCATTTCAGGTATCCTCCATCCTTATCCCTGCCCAGTGGTGAAGAACAGGTTTTGTCAGCCCTTACGCTATCGATACTTCATCAACGGTTCACTTGCGTTCATCTTCATATATCTCACATGACTGTTTTGTACAGCCTTTTCCCTAATCGTTTCCCACCATGGCTCTTTACCGCAGCAGTATTAGTGTTGTTTGGCAGATTTGCCTGTACAATTCCTGCCGAAGGACCTTCCTTCATCATCTGTGTGCCTTTCATGGCACACCACCACCGTACGTACCGTTCGGTATACGGCGGTTCTCTAGTTTACACGTACTTGTTTATAGTAATCCGAAAAGAAGATGTACCCTAATTTCTTTAGAGTATCATTATTAAGAGTTCGGCTAAGTATAGGGCTACAGGAAATCCTCCAGTAGCCTTTTCTTGTATTCGCAAACTCATATGCTTTCTGCTTTTCAATTCCGAAGTGCATGAGCATTTTAATTCTTGTCTTGATTTTCTTCCACTGTTTCCAGTATACCATCCTTATCCTTCTTCTCATCCACTCATCTGTCTGTTTCATCAAGCCTTTCATATCGGCTTTTCTGAAATAATTTATCCAGCCTTGAATATACTGTTTTAGTTTATTCGCCCTGAATTCATTTCCCCAGCCGTTTGAGCGACTTGTGAGTCCTCTTATTTTGTGCTTCATCTTGCTGATTGATTTTGGGTGTATTCTGACTCTGCATTCCCCTTTGCTCCAATAAAAGGCTAATCCTAAAAATTTCACCTCTTTGTAGCGTGCAACCGTTGTCTTATCTCCGTTTACTTTCAGAAAAAGTTTTCCTTCGATAAACGGTATGATGTTATTCAGGGTTCTTTCTGTGCTTTTCCTGCTTTTGCAGAATATCATACTATCATCTGCATAGCGGACAAATTTATGTCCTCTCGCGGTCAGTTCCTTATCCAGTTCATTCAGCATTATGTTACTGAGCAGCGGACTTAGTGGTCCTCCTTGAGGTACGCCGACTTCTGTTTCCTCAAATTTATGCCTTACAACAACTCCTGCCCTCAGATATTTATGAATAAGTGATATTACTCTGCCATCTTTTATGGTTCTTGATAGTACTTCTATCAGCTTGCTTTGGCTCACTGTGTCAAAGAATTTCTCCAAGTCCATATCTACGACATATTTGTACCCCTCGTTCACATTCCTCTGGCATTGGTTTATTGCATCATGCGCACTCCTTTTCGGTCTAAAGCCATAGCTGTACTCTGAAAACTGTGTTTCAAATATTGGTGAGAGTATTTGCGAAATTGCTTGTTGGATTACCCGGTCAACAACAGTGGGTATACCCAACTTTCTCACTTTTCCTTTCTCTTCTTTTGGTATTTCTACCCTTCTTACCGGATTAGGATGGTATTTGCCATCCCTGATTGTTTGAATTAGTTGCTCTCGGTTTTCTCTGAGATACGGCAGAAGTTCATCTACCTCCATTTCATCAATTCCTCCAGCACCTTTATTGGACTTTACTTTCTTGAATGCCGCATTTAAATTGTCTTTGCCCAATATCTTTTCCAATAAATCATCTGTCGACAGGTATGCATTGGTGATGTTGTTTTCAGTTATCCTCCTGTGAGCGGACGCTTCTGCATACTCTTTCTGTTCCGCAGATACCTTTTGCAGATAGCCCTTATTTTGTGGTTGTCTGTCCTTATATTCACTTTTGGTAACATTCATTTACTTTCACCTCCTAAAGTTCAGTCCTTCCCAAATGGCGTCGACTCCATCTGGTACTACGACCTCGGCTGACTTCTCACGATAAATCTTATTTCAACCATGCTTCATACTTTATGTTTCTGCATGTCCGTGAGACCTCCCCAGGTAAGAGCGCAATCTTTCCTTCCATCTACCTGCCACATATACATCATAGGCTCCGAGTAGTTATTGGGCTTCGGCTTGTTATGCAGCCTTACCCGACCTAAATATGCCTGATGTGATTTCTGTTCGTCAGACCAGAAGTTTGCCTCCAGCTTTCTTCAGATTCCTCGTCACCAAGGACACCCTTGCTCTTGGCTATGTGCTTGGCACTACTAGCCCGCACTCGGGACTTTCACCCGTTAGATTGCGCCCATACTGGGCGCACATAAAA
>JAEWTL010000116.1 GCA_023459495.1 Bacillota bacterium
GCGTTCTAAAGTATAGTGCTGATTTACTTTTCAAGGTTCTCGTCCCGCCGTCCTTGCGAACCGCGGACTTGTATATTAACAAACCATTCCCGGTTTGTCAACACCGTTTTTTCGAAACTCTTTGACCGCTTTACAGCGGCACTTTCAAGGTTCTGCTTGCGCTCTGTTTTTCAGGGCGCTCGATTATATTATCAAAACACCTTTGCTTTGTCAATTGGTTTTTCGGGAATTTTTGACGCAAATTAAATAAAAAACTCACTCTATAGCGTTGCTGTGAAAGACCGGCTGTATTCCAGCATCCTGATTGCAAATCACCCGTCCACCCAGCCCGAAAAAGCCTGAAAACAGCCCGGAGAAGGCCAGCATGTATACGGTTTATACATATAATTATATCATTATATTCCGGCGGTTGACATTGTGTCCCGCTTTTCGATAGAATCTTTTAAAGTAGTGCGTTGGAGGCTACAGTCATGAGTCCAGGTCCAAATAAGAAAAAACGTACAGCCAGAAACAGCGAGGGTGAGTCGCAGCGACAGAAAAGATCCAGTATGAGAAGATGGATGCTTATTGCGTTGCTTGTCGTTGTCTGTGCGTTTACGGTATATATGCTGCTAACGGAATACGAGGAGCCTCAGCCGGTTTCCGGTGACAGCGCTACACTGAGCGTGTTGGTTATCGACGTGGGCCAGGCAGACAGCATACTAGTTACCATGAGCACCGGCGAGGTGATGCTGATCGACGCGGGTGAGTCGGACAGTGTCGACTCCATCTGCGAGGAACTGGACGAACGCAGCATTGACATGATCGACATTCTTGTGGCTACCCACCCTCATGCGGATCATATTGGCGGCATGTCACAAATCATCGACCGCTATGAGATTGGTACCATATACATGCCGGACAAGACAAGCACGTCCAAAGTCTACAAGAAATTGATTGCCACCATTGAGTCGCACGACGTTCCTGTTGTTGAAGCATACGCGGGTGAGGAGTTTTATCTGGGTGCTGCACGATGCACCATCGTATCACCCGGCGAGGACGACGATTACGATGCTAACAACGAAAGCGTTGCCATCTTCCTGGACTACCTTGATACGGAGTGCCTGTTTACCGGCGACATGGAAAAACGCGCGGAGGATGAGGTGCTGGCGGATGGTTATTATGTCGATGCGGACATACTGAAGGTTGCGCACCACGGCTCCTCCACCGGCACAAGTGAGGGGTTTCTGGAAGCAGTCTCCCCTGATTACGCAGTCATCAGCTGCGGCGAAGGAAATACCTATGGGCATCCACATGAGGAGACGCTCGGTCTGCTCACCGAATATGGCCTCACGCCATACCGCACCGACATTTCAGGGGATATCCTGTTTACCTCCGACGGGTACACCATACAGGTCACCACCGGAGATTAAATGATCGCAACCACGCTACCAAAGCCAACTGGGAAGCTTCCGGTTGGCTTTTATCGTTCAGGCATCCTAAATGAAGAATATAAAAAGCGCACGCCGCGGCTGCGGAATGCGCATATCAGTCAGATTCTGCTGTAGTCAGGAAGCGTTAATCGCGGAACTGAACGGTTTGATTTTCCATGCTGTCTATGATTGCCAGACTCTGCACGTTGTATCCGGCTTGGCGCAGCTTGTCCCCGCCGCCCTGAAAACCTTTTTCGATGACAATGCCGATTCCCGCAACCACAGCACCTGCCTGTCCGCTGATATCCAGCAGGCCCTTCTGGGCTTTACCGGTTGCCAATATATCGTCTATGATGAGTATCCGGTCATCGGATGTCAGATAGCGTTTTTCAAGGATAACTGTGTAGTCCCTGCCACGCGTATAGCTGGTGACAGTGGACCTATAGACGTCGCCATCAATGTTTTTGCTTTCAGATTTTTTGGCAAATACGATGGGAACTCCGAAATACTTGGCCGCAAGGCAGGCCACGGCGATGCCGCTGGCTTCGATCGTGATGATCTTGGTAATCTTCTCGCCGTCAAACCGGCGCCAGAATTCTTTCCCGATTTCATCGAGCAGCCCGATATCGATCTGATGATTCAAAAAACCATCCACCTTGATAATGTGCCCGTCTTTGATCCTGCCGTCCTTTCGGATCCGTTCCTTTAAAAGCTCCATCCCATATCCCCATCCGATTCAAAATTTAAATTTATTTTTTCTATTATAACCGCACTGTCCGAACTTTGGAATAACAAATACGAAAAAAGTTCTGCATTATTCAGTATAAATAATGGCATCAAAACATTTTTAAAATGCGTAAAGCCTGAACACAGGGCATTGCGTACATAAACCGTTAAAACATCCATATTCTATTATTATATTTAAGCATTAATAGCCATCACAATATTCATTACGCTGCCTTTGCTGGCAATACGGTTACCTAAATTAGCTATGCATATCTATACTCTTGTTAATAATGCTCTTCTCACGAAGCTATGCACGGCAGACAATCTTGTCCATAATGCCGCCGGACCATAGTGTTTTTTCGCGGGGGCATCCCTAATAAAAATGAGTTGATCGTATTGCACAACAGAGTCGGGGTTAAATACGCGTAAAGCACTTTAGAAATTATAAACACCTAACGATAAAAATTAAAAGAGATTAATTTGATAATGCAGAGCCTAAGAGCGTTACTGTTTATTAATGAGGAGTAGATAATACAGCATGTATGAACCCGTTCTTGATCAGATCATCAACACGTTGCCTTTTATTCAGGATTTGTTCGCTTCAGGAGGAGTAAGCCTTACTGATTGCGAAAAGTTCCTATATTATAAGCCCGGTAAAAAAATAGATCTGCATATAAAGCCGGGAACAGTTTTAAAACCAGGGGGCATAATTTGGGCGGTTCTCGAGGAGGGGTGCAGAAAAACCGCTGTTTTAGATAAATCCTTTTATGGTATGAGCCTTGTTGTGACGGCTGTACCCATTTATAGTGATCATCACAGTTTAGTTGGCGTTATCAGTCTATATGAAACTATAGAAAAGCAAGAAATATTCAGAGAAATGGCTTTGGAATTGACGGATAATATTGCTGTTATAGCAAACACCACGGAAGAAATCTATACAGACATGGAAGATGTCAAATCATACAGCAGTAAGATGGCCACATCTGCAGAAAACTTGAAAGATGAGATTAGTAACTTAAATGACGTATTGGATATTATTAGGACAATAGAAAGGCAAACCAATTTATTGGGAATCAATGCAGCCATAACAGCTGCGCGGGCAGGAAGTGCTGGCCAGGAGTTTTCTGTCGTAGCGAAAGAGATCCGCAGATTATCCTCGGATACATCCCATTCAATTTTAACAGCAGAAGCAACGCTCCAAACCGTTTTCAAAGACAGCGATAGTACAATCGATCAAATTGAAGGCATAAATACAATCATAAACAGTATCGCATCTGCTCTGGGACACTTCTCGGAAGCAATACAAAAAACGAACGCATTATGTGATAAGTTAAGCGATTATGCTAATAATTTAGATAATGATTAGTCCAAACCACATGTACGACCAGCGATCAGCATCATATATTACAGCTACGAAAAATAGCGCCCAGATGGGCGCTATTTTTGGCGGAGAGAGAGGGATTCGAACCCTCGGTAGGGTATTAGCCTACACACGATTTCCAATCGTGCGCCTTAGACCAGCTCAGCCATCTCTCCATGGTGATCTTCGATCCACGCGAAGGCTATTTTATCATACGCCCGATAAAATAACAACACTTTATGTGCGCCAATTTTCACATATTTTGCGCTCTTCCGCAGATAATAAAGACAACGCAGGAAGGAAGGTGAATTTACATGCAAAGCTTTAAATCAGGGCAGAAAGCGCCGCAAAGCGGCGACTATAAGATCGTGAATGACCGTGGACAGGTCGTTCGCAACGGCGTTACATTAAGCAAGGGAGACTCGTTCCCACCCACGCCCGGCTCCAACCAACATTTCGAAAAGGAGTAGGTAGGGATGTGCTGCAGTGAAGGCACCGTCCCGCCAGCACTGTAAGTTTTGAATAACAGAAAAGCCGCATTCAAAATGAAGCGGCTTTTTTATGGGCTGAATATCGCTCGGACGATTGCGTTACCGAAGCCAGACATACCTGCAGAACAGCAGAAACAGGAAGGCTGCTCCAATAAATATCAGGCCGATTACAAGACCCGCCAGAAGCGCGTGAAGTGCGATAAGGCGTGTCTCCCGCTTATCAGGCAGAGGTGGTGCAGGAGCATCCGGATCGCTCTCCCGGGCCGCTTTCTTCCTCTTTCCGGGCATACCTCCCAGCAGCGGGTCATTCGGCATCTCAATGCCGCTCATATCCGCAATACGCCGGCCGTCATCGTCCTCGTACTTTTTTCTCATTGTTCGTCGTAGAGGTGGCATGCCACAGTATGCCCCGGTTCAATCTCCTTTTTCACCGGCGTTTCAAACTTACAGATTTCCATGCACTGTGAACAGCGTGTATGGAACTTGCAGCCTTTCGGCGGGTTGGCCGGTGAGGGTATACTGCCCTCCAGTACGATGCGGTTCATCCGAACCGTCGGGTCCGGAATGGGAATCGCGGAGAACAGGGCCTGCGTGTACGGGTGAAGCGGTCGCGCAAAGATATCTTCCTTCCGGCCGAATTCAACCATATCGCCGAGGTACATTACGCCGATCGTGTTGGAGATGTGCTCCACCACCGACAGATCGTGCGAGATGAACAGATACGTCAGGTTGAACTCCTTCTGCAGATCCATCAGCAGGTTGATAATCTGAGCCTGAATCGAAACATCCAGTGCGGATACCGGCTCGTCGCATACCACGAACTCCGGCCTAAGCGCCAGAGCCCTTGCGATGCAGATGCGCTGACGCTGACCGCCCGAGAACTCGTGCGGATAGCGATCTTTATGGTAAGGCTGCAGACCGCAGCTCTCCATAATGTAGTCGATATGCGCTTCGTATTCCTTCTTAGGCACAATGCCGTGCTCACGCACCGCTTCGCCGATGATCTCGCCAACAGGCAGCCGCGGTGACAGACTGGAATACGGGTCCTGAAATATAATCTGCATCTTGGGCCGCAGGGCTCGGAGCTTTTCCTTGTCGAGATCGTAGATCTCTGTGCCGTTGAACAGAACCTGACCCGCAGTCTTGTCGGTCAGGCGCAGGATTGTGCGCCCGATCGTCGTCTTGCCGCAACCGCTCTCTCCCACCAGTCCCATGGTGGTACCCCGCTCAATGTTAAAGCTGATGCCGTCCACAGCCTTGACATAGCCGATCGTATTTGCCAGCACGCCGTCCTTGATCGGAAAGTACTTTCTGAGCCGGTTGACCTCCAGCACATTCTTTTCATCGTGTACGAGCGGCACATAGCTCGTATCGATCTTTTCCTTATGCACGTGCGCTTGTTTGTTAACCTTCACTTCAGCCATTGTTCTTCATTTCCTTTGCATAACGATAGCAGGCGACCTTATGGGTCGGCGAAAGCGCAATCTCTTGCGGATACGGACCGGAACACTGAGCAGTACACATCTCGCACCGGTCCTTGAAATAGCAGTAGTCGGGCATATCGATGGGGTTAGGCACCTTTCCCGGTATGCTGTACAGCCTGTCGACCTTGCGATGGACGGCCGGACGGGATGCCATGAGACCGATGGTATACGGATGACTCGGGTTTTGAAAAACCTCGAACGCCGTACCGCGTTCCACGATGCGGCCCGCGTACATAACCACCACGTAATCCGCCATCTCGGCAATAACGCCCAGATCGTGCGTGATAATCATGATGCTTGAATTGATCCTGTCCTTCAGGTGGCGCAGCAGATCGAGGATCTGCGCCTGAATCGTTACGTCCAGCGCTGTCGTGGGTTCATCCGCGATAATCAGACGCGGCTCGCATGCCAGCGCCATGGCGATCATGACGCGCTGGCGCATGCCGCCCGACAGCTCGTGCGGGTACATTTCGTATACGCCTTCCGGGTTGGCGATACCCACCATGTTCAGCATCTCGATCGTACGCTCTTTGATGACTTTCGCCCGGGCTTCGGCAAGCTTGCCACGCTTTTTCTGCTTGGGCGTATCCTCGCTGAACTCAGCCAGATCCTTAAACAGATCGTGACCGTGCAGTTCAATGACTTCGTCCACCTGGGCGCCAATCTTGAAAACCGGATTCAGGCTCGTCATGGGTTCCTGGAATATCATCGATATTTTGTTGCCCCGGATGCTGTACATGCGCTCTGTAGGCGTTTTGGCGATGTCATATGCTTTGTCGCCCATGTTGAATCGAATCTCGCCTTTGACAATCTGCCCCTGTGGACGCTGAAGCAGCTGCATAAGCGAGAGGCTCGTCACGGATTTACCGCAGCCGCTCTCACCCACGACGCCTACCGTCTTGCCGATCGGCACGTCGAAGGACACACCGTCCACCGCCTTGACCGCGCCAATGTCGGTATAAAAGTAGGTATGAAGGTTATCAAACTCTACGACATTGCCCGGGTCCTTCATCTGCGTAAGGAATTCTGCTTCCGGCACATTCTTCCGCTTATGCATCTTTTCGAACCGGTTGGTTATCTTACGGTTCTCCCGTGAAATCCTGCTGGACTCACGCGCCGACATATAGTTCAGATTCTTTTTCTTTTCTTGCCTGTTTTTCAGCCAATTTGCCATTGCGCTCACCCCCTACCGTTTCATCTTCGGATCGAAGGCATCGCGCAGCCCATCACCGATGAAGTTGAAGCCGAGCACTGTAATAATGATGCACAGTCCGGCTGGTATCCATACGAACAGGTAATTGGTCATTACATATACGCTGCTGACCGCGTTGATAATGTTGCCCCATGAAGCAAACGGGAACTTAACGCCCAACCCCAGGAAGCTCAGCGTAGACTCCAGTATAATGATGCTGCCAAGGCTCAGCGTGCTGTATACGATGAGCTGCGGAATCACGTTGGGCACAAGATGACGGAATATGCGGCGATTCACCGACAGCCCGGTTGCTTCAGCAGCTACCATGAATTCCTGCTCGCGAAGCGAAAGAATCTGACCGCGCACAAGGCGCGCCACGCCCGGCCATCCAAGAATACCCAGGATCACCATCAGCCACACCATGCGCATCTGCGGGTCCATCCGCATGCCATCCATCACCGCGCCGATGATGATGATGAGCGGCAAGGACGGAATGCAGTTGAATACATCCACGATACGCATCAGCAGGTTGTCAATCCACTTGCCAAAATAACCGGAGATACCGCCGATGATGACGCCGATGATCAATTCGATGAACACTACGATGAAGCCAATCATCAACGAAACACGACCGCCGTACATCAGGCGCGTCAACATGTCCATGCCGAAACCATCTGTGCCGAGAATATGAGTCGAAGAAGGCGCTGCAAAGTCATCGACGACTTCAGTGCTCTCGATCCATCGCACTGTCCAAAAGGTATTTGAGCGCTCAACGGTGTACTCGCCAACAGACCCGTCCGCATTGACGGCGGTAAATGAAGTCCTTTCATCCTCAATCGCTTCTTTTACTGCAGCCTTGAAATCCAGTGTCAGAAACACATCGGGGTAAATCGCCTGAATGGCATACCCTGAAACATTGGCAAACAAGACATCTTCGCCTTTTTTTTCTACGGAAATTGCATAGGTGCCATCTTCGCTGGCAATTTTATAGTGCTCTCCGCTGTAATTAAAACTGAAGCTACTTAAGCTACGTTCGTCCATTTCACCAATGGCGGTTTCCGCAGCATAGCGAAAATCGTAACTATCAGTAAAATCAGCGCTGGCAAAGTCAAATATGTCAGTTGTGGCCAACGCAAGCGGTTCGGCAATACAGGCTGTATAGTTCTTTCCTCCCTGTACGATATAGCTGACGCCGCCGCTTTCAAAGCTTTCCGCCCCATCTGCAAGCGCAGTGGCGAAAGCATCTTCAAAGCCCGGATCCGAAACGCCGCCGGAAACCAAGATCGTGTAATGGCTTCCAAGCTTAGTTGCCAGCGCTACGTCCTTCAAACCATATATTTGATAAGCCCTGTCGCCAATAGCCTCGGACATATAATTAATATTGGAATATGAGAATTCTGTCTGGCCTTTGCTGACCGCTCCAACAAACTGTGCCCGGGCAGAGAGGGGAAACTCGGCACCCTCCACCTCGGTGTAGCGGAACTCGCTGTTTTCCGTAACACCTGCAAATTCTTTCGACATATCCTGATGCTTAGTAAATATTTGGCTCTCTGAATAGGGCATTATCCAACCGCCCACGAAAGAGAACAGGAACATCGCAATGATAAATATTGATCCAGTAATTGCCAGTTTATTTCGGATAAAGCGCCGGAAAACGAGCATAGACGGAGAGAGAACCTTTACCCGCCTTACGTCATCCAGCGTAACATTTTCATCCTCGGGCAGAACACATTCGCCCTTTGACCGAGAGTCTTTATTGTCATCCATTGTTGCTCCCCCCTTAACTATACCGCACGCGCGGGTCAACGACTGCGTAGAGCACATCCGAAATCAACGTTCCCAGCAAAGTCATCAACGCCAAGAACGTCATGTAAAACATTGAAAAGGGGATGTCTCCGGTCACCATAGCGTCATATGAAATCTTGCCAATGCCCACGATGCCGAAGAGCGTTTCGGTGATCAGCGCGCCTGAGAAAAGACCGGGCAGCGTACCGCCGAGGAGCGTCACGATGGGAATAAGCGTATTTCTAAAGGCATGGTAATTGATCACCCGCCGTTCGGGCAGGCCCTTGGCTCTGGCCGTCCGGATATAATCCGAATTCAAAACCTCAAGCATGTTCGTTCGGGTATACCGCATGAGGGAACCGACGCTGATGAAAACCAGCGTGAATACTGGCAGGACATAATGGCTGCAGATATCGAGAAACTGCCCCCACGGGCCGAGTTGGTTATAAAATCTGCCCACAGTTCCGTATAATTCAAACCATCCTAATTTGATGGAAAATACCAACTTGAGTATGGTTGCAAAAAAGAATGTGGGCAAGGATATGCCTAGCAACCCAAAGACAGTCACCGCGTAGTCCGTTTTACTGTATTGCTTTCGGGCAGATAATATGCCCAACGGAATTGCGATAACGATCTCTAAAACAAATGCGACTCCGCCGAGGGCAAATGAGTACCAAATAGAATCGGCGAATTTCTCCGTTACCGGCACGGTATAAAACCAGCTGTCACCGAAATTGCCCTGTACCGCGGACCATACCCATCTAAAAAAACCCTGAATGATTCCGGTATCCAGGCCGTATAAAGAGTTTAATTGAGCTAACCATTCTGCGTAGCTTTTGGAACCGGCTCTGGTAGATCTTTCCCGCGCGATCTTCTCCACGTAAGACGTGGGGATACAGCGCATAATAGTATAGATAATCAGCGCAACAAAGAGCAAAATAACAACGCTGAGAATCAACCGCTTTACAATATATTTGCGCATATTCCAACCCCTAAGACTTAAAGCATCTTGTGATAATGAACTGCCGGATAATAAAGAAATGGACTTGGGTCCGCCCGTCAGGGCGGACCCAAGTCATCGTTCTTTTACTTTTCTCTGCTAGGCGTCGTAAACTTCGATAAGCTCGATTTCGCTGTACCAATTCCAGAAGGTGGTGATATCCGGGGTTACTGTATCCATGTTGACACGCTGCGAACTGAACACGATGCAGTTCTGTCTCTGATACACCGGAACCTCAACTGCCCAATCCAGAATGATATCCAGGCAGGATTTATATACTGATTTCCGGTACGCCTGGTCAGCGCTAGACCGGGCATCCATAATCAACTGATCCAGCTGGGCATCCTGAATATGGTAGTGGTTGGACTCCGAAGAACCCGGCAGACCGACGATGTTGTTCGAATGGTACACCTGGTACATATCCGGATCGATCGTGGCTTGCCACGCAGCAACCCACATCTCCTGCGTACCGGCATCCAACGCGTTCCAGAGGACGTTCGAATCCGCCGGATCGTTGATTGTGAGCGTGATGCCAATGGTGGCAAGCGTTTCAGCTGATTTCTGCAGGAGCAGGTACGACGGGTGATCGTGCTGGCCATCGGCCGCGATGATGACCTCGTACTCAAGCTTCGCGCCATCCGGAGCAGCGGTGAACATGCCGGATGCTTCGTCAAATGTGTAGCCGGCTGCCTTGAAGTAATCAATCGCCGCCTTCAGCGCCGCAGCATACTTCGCATCCTCGTTCATATCCGAAGAGTAGATCGGGGTGCCGTCCGCCGCCACAGAATATGCTACCTGGTATCCCTCATCCGTCGACTGCGGTGCAGCCCAGGAGGTGTTGGAGATCGGGTAGTTGATGACCGACGCACGCTCTCCATAATAGCTGCTTACTGTCAGATCCCGGTATGCCGCGAAGATCGTCGCAAATGCTTTGCGCAGGTCTTTGCTTGCATCGGAATCCGGTACGCCGCCCACATTGACGGTCGTGGCATTCATGCCGATGTAGCCGTAGCCCAAATTATCGACTGTGTTCGTCGTAATGACGTCGCCCGTCAGTTCATTGTTGGAGTTGTCGCCCTTAATTTCATCGACAGTGGTGTTGCTGAACCCGGGGTTCGCCACATCGATCGTGCCGGCTGCGATACCGGATACCATATCCGCGTCCACAGTTTCCTTGTACTGCACGTAATAGGTCTTGGGCATTCCCTTATAATAATTTTCGTTGGCTTCGAGATAAACAACCTTGTTCTCATACTTGACGAAGCGGTAAGGACCAGCGCCCAAGGGTTGTGTGGTCTTATCATTAATTGCGCTTATGTCGCCATATGTGAAACCGAACTGGTTGTTGTCGTAATCGTACATGCTCTCATCGCCGTAGTAGTGCAGCGGCGAAACCTGGATGCCGAGGTTGTAAACCGCCGTGGCGTCAAAGCCTTCGGTGGTGATGGTCACTTCGGTATCACTGATCTTCTTGATGCCCGAGATGTTGGGCACGCCGCCCGTCATGGAAGGATCCTTCGGGCCTTCGGTGTTGATGAAGGTGCCTCTTGCCTCATCCACTACACCGGTGCCGTCAGCATTCTCCGGAACTGCGTCATACGCCGCAGGGTCGCCGTCATATTTGGCTTTCGCTTCGGCCAAATAATCCGCAATGGTGGGATATACACCGTTCGCAAGGTCGAACGTTTTACCGCTTACACCCGTCAGAACGCCGTCAGCGACTTCGCCAAATCCCCAGATCGCTATACCGAACGCGACCTGCAGGCCGGGCTCAGCGGTGATCTGGTCCGGAGTAAAGCCAGTGATGGCTTCGCCATAATCGGCTAGATAGTTGGCCATACAATAGTCGACGATGGCCTGAACGTCCGCTGTCCACTCGTCATTCATAATGGTCCAGAAGGATGTCTGCTGTTCCTGAGTCCAGCTATCCGAGGAAGTCCAGACATGGTCTTCGCCGGCCGCAAGGATCGCGTCGAACATGGCGTCATACTTCGCATAAACTTCGTCCGAGGTCTGGGTACGATAATTTTTGAGTCCCACGATCGGAAGGGAATAAAGCGTAGTAGAACCGTTGTAAGACGGGTCACAATACACATAGTACGAGAAAATGATGTCGTCAGCTGTCATGGTTTCGCCATCGCTGAATTGCACATCATCGCGAATCTTCCAGTCATAAACCGTCTGGTCCTGAGCCTCGTCATAATTCACCGCAAGATCGGCTATACCGGTATAAGTATAGTCCGTTCCATTATAAGGAATCGTTTCGCCTTCGATCGCGTTGTACACGATGCCGCCCACTCTGTCCGTGGTTAGTAACTGCACAGCTGTAAGGTTCACAATTTCCATGTCATACCCGGTGTCCCCGAAGAACGGGCTGAACTTCTCGCTGAACTGTGGTAAGCCAACCACCAGCGGTGTCGTAGAAATCTCCTGGGTAGCCGATGGGCTTACCTCAGTAGACTGGGACTCTGACGGAGTCACTTCTGCTTTTTTGCATGCGGTAAACGCCGCAAGACACATCAGCAGAACGAGAACAACCGCGATCACCCTGATCCAATTGTTTCTTTTCACTTTGCCACTCTCCTCTCATTTTTTAAAGACATATTTCAGATAAACGGTGCAACGCTGCACCCGCTATCGCATCGTGATGTGCGATTTGCGAAGTGTATATATATGATTATGTTCATTTTTACACAGAATTGACAGAATGTCAATCGAAACCGGATGTATAAAGCTTGTGAAAAAGGTAACAGGAGCCGTATGAAAAAGCATACATGAGAGTTCGGGAGATAATCGGCTACTTTTGGCAATCCACGCAGATTATCCTGCGTTGATAGACTAAAAGCGCCACGGAAACCGCAATGATGGCAATACACGCCGACAGATAAATAAGCTCTCGGGCCACGTCCTTCGCTGCACAGAAAAACGCCAGAAAAACGATATCCCCTACGGCGGAAATAGCAATGAGCGCAAGCGTGGCTATGGTGACGGCTTTGAGCTGCACTACAGACTGATCATATTGCTTTTGTGTCATGGGTTTCTGATACCGAGCAATCCGATAAACATCGGCCAGCATAAATGCGATGGGCAGAACAGCGGCGACATACGGAAGCATGACATACATTATGCGACTACCCGCGGCATTAGTCAGCCCAGCCAGAACAAACAGCACCGCAATTACAGTTGCCATTACAGCGCACCAGCTTTTAATGCGTTTGAGGCTTTCTACCGGTACATCGATTTTGTAATAGACGCCAGTATATTCGTATTCGCCGTTCAGGTTGGGAACATAGCTTCCGAGATATTTGTGCTTGCCGTGCTTCTTTTTTTCCATCCGCATTCCGTCCCGTTGTTTCCTTATATTAAATATTAAATCAACACAGCGCGCTGGTCAAGCGCGAAAAGGCGGCTGCCTGCGTTGACATTGCCAAAGCGCATATGTTACTATGCTACCAAATATTTTTCGGGAGTAAGCGATGAGACATTGGAACCAACTGAACGTAACTGAAGAAGGACATCTGCTCCTGGGCGGCTGCGACGCATTGGCGCTCGCAAAGGAATTCGGCACCCCGCTTTATGTAATGGAAGAGGACGTTATCCGCAGCATATGCCGGGGCTATGTGGATGAAATCAGCAAATACGCGGGCGGCGGCAAAGTACTGTATGCGGGCAAGGCGCTTTTGAATACCGCAATGTGCAAGATCGTACAGAGCGAAGGCATGGGGCTAGACGTCGTATCGGGCGGCGAACTGTTCGTCGCGCTTCGGGCGGGCTTCGATCCGGCAAAGATCTATATGCATGGCAACGTAAAAACCATGGACGACCTTCGCATGGCTGTGGACGCAGGCATTGGCCACATCGTCATCGACAGCATCAGCGAGATCGACATGATATCGGAACTCGCTATCGCCGCGGGCCGTGTACAGGATGTTTCTGTTCGCTTAAAGCCCGGCATTGAGGCGCATACGCACGAATATATCAAGACCGGCCAGATGGACTCCAAGTTTGGCTTCGGCATACCGGACGGTGAGGGCATGCGAATCGTCAAGGAAATACTGCAGAAACCCGGTCTGAGCCTTGTGGGCATGCACTGTCATATCGGTTCGCAGGTGTTCGAGCTCACGCCCTTCCGCGACACAGTCGATGTGATGCTGAACTTCCTGCTGGAGGTCAAAAAAGAGACCGGCTTTACCTTCACCGAGATCAACTTCGGCGGCGGTTACGGTGTACATTACCTTTCCAGCGATAAGCCGCTGAAGCCTGAGGAATATGTGCACGCAATGCACGAGGAACTGGAGAGGCTGTGCGCGGAGAAGGGTATCGACACGCCCGTATTCGCCATCGAGCCCGGTCGTTCCATCGTGGGCGAGGCCGGGACCACACTCTATACCGTGGGCGACATCAAAACCGTGCCTGGTATCCGCACCTATGTCAGCGTAGATGGCGGCATGGCGGACAACCCGCGCGTGGCGCTGTATCAGGCGGAATACACCTGCGCACTGGCAGGCCGCATGAATGAACCGGATGAAACCGTGGTATCCATCGCGGGACGCTGCTGCGAGAGCGGCGATATGCTGGTCTGGAACGCAAACCTGCCGGGACCTAAGGTAAACGACATTTTGGCAGTATTCACTGCAGGTGCATACACGTATTCCATGGCGAGCAACTACAACAAGCTGCCCATCCCGGCCATGGTACTCGTCAAGGACGGCAAAGCTGATTTGATGCTGAAGCGGCAGACTTATGAGCAACTCGTCGAAAACGACCGGATACCAAGCTGGCTGTAAACGGATAGATCAGGGGCGCGTGCGCCCCTTTTTTGTTGTTCTTTTCAGCGGTGGCGGAAAGTGTTATATTAATAAGGATTAAATTACAGGACAAGCTGATGAACGAAAAAGCAATTACCAAACTTGAATTTGATAAGATCCTCGAACGTCTGGCGGAACGCGCGCATTCCGACTCTGGAAGGGAAAAAGCGCTTAAAGTGACGCCCAGCACCGATTACGCGCAGGTGAAGCGGCTGCAGGCTGAAACGCTCGAAGCCGAAAGCGTATTGATGCGCGCTGCTTCCTCACCCATGAGCGGTTTTGCAGATACCACAGCCGAAACGGCAAGGCTCAAAGCCGGGGCGGACCTTTCCTGCCGTGAACTGCGGCGCGTGCTGAGCCTGCTCAAAGCCGCCCGCCGCGCGAGAAATGGCATTATGCGCAGCGAGGAAGGGCTGGGTTCGCTCTTCAACATGGCGCAAACGCTGTTTTATACCGACGCGCTGATTTCCGACCTCGACAACGCGATCGTCAGCGACGACGAATTGGCGGATAGTGCATCGCCGGAACTGGCCAGCATCCGCCGCAAAATACTGCGCGAGAACGAGGGAATCCGTGAAAAGCTGAACGATATCATCCGCTCCGCACAGCACCGGGAGCACCTGCAGGACGCGATCGTGACCATGCGTGCCGGACGGTACGTCGTGCCGGTCAAGGCGGAATACCGCCGCAACGTGAAAGGCCTCGTGCACGACCAGTCCTCCAGCGGGCAGACGGTGTTCATCGAACCCATGGAGGTCGTGGAAGCCAACAACCGGCTGCGCGAACTGGAGCTGGCGGAACGCACCGAGATCGAACGCATCCTTCACGTATTCTCCGAACGGCTGCGCGCCGATTGGCAGGCATTGAAAAACAACCTTGAAACACTGACCGCGCTCGATCTAATCTTTGCACGCGCGTCGCTTGCGTCGGCGATGAAGGCCTCCCCTCCCGCCATCACGCAGTCGGGCCGCATCGACATCCGCAACGGCAGGCACCCGCTGATCGACCCGAAGAAAGTGGTGCCGGTATCGTTGCGTATTGAGGAGCCCTACAGCGGGCTGATCATCACCGGCCCCAACACAGGCGGTAAGACCGTTACTCTGAAGCTTACCGGATTGCTGATACTGATGGCGCAGAGCGGTCTTTTCGTGCCTGCGGATGGCGGTACGGAGCTGCCGGTACTATCCGGTCTGTATGCCGATATCGGCGATGAACAAAGCATCGAACAGAGCCTTTCCACATTCTCATCGCATATGAAAAATATCACGTATATCACAAAGCACGCTGATGCGAAATCACTGGTGCTGCTGGACGAACTCGGCGCGGGCACAGACCCGGCGGAAGGCGCGGCGCTTGCGATGGCGATCCTTGAAACGTTAGCGCAGCGCGGTTGCCGCGTACTGGCGACCACGCACTACAGCGAGATTAAGGCGTTCGCCATGGCGAGCGGGGACTACGAGAACGCGTGCATGGAGTTTGACGTGCGCACCCTCTCCCCCACCTACCGGCTCATCATGGGCGTGCCGGGCGTGTCCAATGCGTTTGAGATATCGCAAAAATTGGGTCTGGACGAAACGGTGATCACCCGCGCACGGGAGCATATGAGCGAGGAAACGGTCAAGTTTGAACAGCTCATCGGCGAGGCGCAGCGCCAGCGGGAGCTCGCGCAGCTCAAGGAGCAGCAGGCTGAAAGCTTCCGCCGCACCGCACAGTCCATCCGCGACAAAAGCGATACCGAGCTGTTAAAGGCGCAGGAGAAGGCGAAGAAGATCGTGGAGGATGCCAACGAAAAGGCGTTTTCCATTCTGAAGGAAGCCCGCGACGAGGCGGAAGGCGTGATATCAGAGCTGAAGGCCGCTCAATCCGTACGTCAGGAAGACATTAACGCGGCGCGCAAAAAGCTGTCCGATAAGATTGAGGAGAAAGCGGGCTCTCTGCGTAAGAAGGAGACGCGCAAAAGCGACATTAAGCCGGATGAGATCATCGAGGGCGATACAGTTAAACTGTTGAGCCACGGCGTTACGGCCACGGTGCTGAAAGCGCCCAAGGACGGCAAGGTATACGTGCAGGCGGGCGCGCTCAAGCTCACGGTGGAGCTTTCCGACGTGGAGCCCGCGCAACCAGACAAGAAGCCTCAGCGGTTGGGCCGTGTGCAGCGTGCGTCAGGGCCGGTGAGCATGAGCCTCGATGTGCGCGGCATGACGCTGGACGAGGCCGAAATCGAAACCGACCGCTACCTTGACGAAGCGTACCTTTCCGGACAGACCGAGGTCACTGTGATCCACGGCAAGGGCACGGGCGTACTGCGCACCGGCCTGCGGAGCTTTTTGAAGACGCACGCGCACGTGGAGGGGTTCCGCCGCGGCGTATACGGCGAAGGCGAGGACGGCGTGACCGTCGTCACGCTGAGGCAGAAATAGGAATAGTACTTAAATGGATATCTGCAGCGCATGCCTGACAGGCAGCAAATGCCGCTACGACGGCGAAGCCCGGCCCGACGAAACGATCAAAGAACGGTACGAAGCGGGTGAGCTCAAAGCCGTATGCCCGGAGTGCTTTGCGAAGCTGACCATCCCCCGCTGCCCATCCGAGATCGTGGGCGGCGACGGCGCGGATGTGCTGGACGGCAGGGCGCACGTGCTGGCGCAGGACGGCAGTGACCGCACGGCAGAGTTCATCGAAGGCGCTAAAAAAACGCTGGAAGCAGCAAAACGATTCGGAGCCAAGCGTGCATATCTGAAATCCAAAAGCCCCTCGTGCGGTTGCGGACATATCTATGACGGCACATTTTCGGGCGTGCTGCGCGGCGGCGACGGCGTAACTGCCGCACTTTTGAAGCGAAACGGCATAGAAGTGGTTGAAATATGAAACAAATATGAATATTCAGTAAATACTTGCTTCGGCGGGCTTTATCCCGTGGGTCCATCTGATCTATAATGCAGGTAAATGTGCATGATTCTGTTTATTATGAGGTGAAGCGCATGCCCAAGAACATACTGGTCGTGGATGACGACAAGAACATATGCGAAGTGATCAAGCTCTATCTTCAGAAGGAAGGTTACAAAGTCACGCTGGCCTACGACGGGCAGGCGGGCATCGACGAGTTTGAGCGCGAAGCGCCTGCGCTGGTCGTGCTCGATATCATGATGCCGCGCAAGGATGGCTGGGAAGTGTTAAAGCACATCCGTAAGACTTCCTCTGTTCCGGTTATCATGCTGACGGCAAAAGGCGAAACGTTTGACAAGGTGCTGGGGCTAGAGCTCGGCGCGGATGACTACATCGTCAAGCCGTTCGATCCCAAGGAGTTCATCGCACGCGTCAAGGCGGTTTCCCGCCGCGCGAGCAAGCAGGAGGAAGAGGAGAAGGAGATCACCTACGAAGGGCTCATCATCAACATCTCCAACTACACCGTGCTCTACAAGGGTGAGGTTGTGGAGATGCCGCCCAAGGAGATCGAACTGCTGTACTTCCTCGCCTCGCACCCCAACAAGGTGTTCACGCGCGAACAGCTGCTGCAGCAGGTGTGGGACTTCGAGTTCTTCGGCGACTCGCGTACCGTGGACGTGCACATCAAGCGGCTGCGCAAAAAGCTCTACGACGAAAGCAACCCCTGGGAGATCAAAACCGTATGGGGCGTGGGATATAAATTCGAGGTTCGTTAATGGCAAGGTCGCTGGAAAAGTCGTTGTTCTCCCGTATGCTTTCGGTTTATCTGCTCATCATCGTCATGTCGTTCACGCTCGTGGGCGGCATATTCTTCGAGAGCCTGAAAAGCGAGTATTTAGACGCACAGATGAGCAGCATGATCGTCGGGGCACAGGAGATCAGCCAGTGGTACGAAGACTATCAGAACGGACTGATCACGGATGACGACCTGGTCAGCAACATGGAGCAAAAGGCATCCCAGGAACATACGGTAATCTGGATCATTAAGATGGGCATGGTATACGAGACCGCCGACCCGGAGAGCAAGAGCGAAGTAGGAGAGGCGTTCTCCAACGATACAATCAGGCAGTTCTATTCATACGCGCAGCAGGGAAAGACATATAAGCTGGTTTCCGACGTCAGTGCGTCGTTTAAAAGCAAAGTGATGTCCGTTGAGGTTCCGCTTGAGGTCAACGGGATGTTTGCGGGCGCCATTGTCATTCATAAGGAAGTCAGCGACGTAAGCGTAGGCATCAGTTCCATATTCCGTAGGGTGCTATTCCCGCTGTTGATTTCGGTCGCGTTTGCCGCGATACTCGTGTCCATCCTGTCACGGCATATCGTGCGGCCCATTCAGGATATCTCGCACGCCTCACGTGAACTGGCGCGCGGCAATCTGGATTTTCGTGTCAAACCATCAACCAGCGACGAAATTGGCGAACTCGCCGTATCGTTTAACAAAATGGCGGAGGAGTTGAAGCTGCAGGACGGCCTGCGCAACGCGTTCATCGGCAACGTATCACACGAGCTGCGTACGCCGCTCTCCGCAGTTCAGGGATTCATCCAAGGCGTGATCGACGGCACAATTGAGGAACAGGACCGCTGCAAATACCTCGAGATTGCGCTCAGTGAAACCAAGCGCATGAACGCGCTGATCAACGACTTTTTGAACCTCGCCAAAATCGAGTCGGGCAAGTTTCCCATGGAGTATTCCGAGTTTGATATCAACGAGCTGCTGCGGCGCTGCGTGCTCATGTTCGAGCAACCCATCGAAGCCAAAAAGCTTGAAGTCCAGATCGATCTGGATGAGGAAAAGACAATGGTCTGGGCGGACGCGGACCGCATCTCCCAGGTCGTCACCAACCTTGTGGACAATGCCGTCAAATTTTCTTTTGAAGGCGGTCTGCTGCATATCTGGACCCAGACACAAGGCAGCAAGGTGTTGGTGAATATATCGGATACGGGAGAAGGCATACCGGAGGAGGATCAGGGAAACATCTTCGAGCGCTTCTACAAGGTGGATAAATCGCACAGCCGCAGCAAGGCAGGCGCGGGAATCGGCTTGCACCTCGTCAAACGCATCATCGCTCAGCACGGTGAGAAGATTTCAGTGCAATCCGTTCAGGGTGAGGGAACGACCTTTACGTTTACGCTGACCAAGGCATTTCCCGAAAAGAAGCGGTAACCGCAGTGCAAATGTTCACGCCATGTTTTAAATTTGTTAATGCACGTGTTTTATAATATAAGGTATTGATAAGAAAGCAGGAGGCAGCAATGGACAACGGTTACAATCAGGGCAACGACGGTACGGAACAGGGCTACAGGTACCAGTACGGCGCGGACCAGCAGCAGGGCGGGTACTATTATAATCCCTACGGCGGTTACAACCAGCCGCCGCAGTACACTAAGCCGCCGCGCGAAAAAAGAGGCGTCCGCCGTGTGCTGATTGGTGTGTTCATGATGCTCTGCCTCATCGCAGGCAGCGCCTTAGGAATATATGTGCTCTCGCCGGAGCTCAGCGGTCAAAATGGCGGCAGCATCGCACAGGCACCCACAGCCACACAGCCGAGGCTTCAGGAGCAGACAGCCGTGCAGCCAGTATCCACTCCCGATGCGTCGCTCACGACACAGAACCCTGAGATCGGCGGCGAAAAACCATCTATTGATGGCAGCGAAGGCGTATACGTGCAGATTGCTGATAAGGTCGGCCCCGCCGTGGTCGTGGTGCGCATCGACAATCCGGAGTATTCTGATGAGTACGACCCGCAGGGCACCGGCATTATCATTTCAACCGACGGCTACATCGTCACCAACAACCACGTAATCGCCGACCGGGCATATAATGACATCGTCGTTGTGACGAGCGACGGCAAGGAATATAAGGCCGGGCTGGTCGGCATGGATGAAACGACCGACCTCGCGGTGATCAAAATCAGTGCAAAGGGCCTCACGGCCGCGGCGCTGGGTGACTCGGACGCCCTGAAGGTCGGCGAAGAAGTCGTTGCTATCGGCAATGCGCTGGGCATGGGCTCCGGAACCGTAACCACGGGAATCATCAGCGGGTTGAACAAGCAGATCACGAATGAGGAATACTATACGCAGGAATACATCCAGACGGATGCTGCAATTAACCCCGGCAACAGCGGTGGCCCGCTGATCAATCTTAGTGGCGAGGTCATCGGCATCAACACACTCAAAAGCTACATCGCCGAGTATGATGCCAACGGGCAGGCGGTATCCTCTGAAGGCATCGGCTTCGCGATACCGATCAACACCGCTTTGCCGGTAATACTCCAGATCATGACCGAAGGCAGCGTGGTGCATCCGGGTATCGGCATCACCGGCACGGTGGATGAGAATCACCAATATAACACGGCCGACGCTCCGGATGGCGTGACGGTGGTTTCCGTGGTCGAGGGTGGCCCGGCGGATCTGGCAGGTATCCAGCCTAACGACATCATCACGGCTGCGGATGGCACCGCACTTACCTCGGTGGAGGATCTGACCGCCGTCATTCAGGAACATGAGGTAGGCGACCGGATCACTCTCACCGTATGGCGCAGCGGCCGGGAGCACCAAGCGACTGTGACTATCGGCGATTTGAACCAACTGGGGTAAACAATCCTCAGCATTCCGATCAACCGCAAGCAGGTATCATTCAAATCATGATGCCTGCTTTTTTATTTCCGTTTATATAAGTTGCCGCTAATCAATTGTCACAAGGCATATATTTATATCATAAGAAATATAACTTCTGTCTTCAGGCATATTGAAATCGGTATGTAAATATGTTATAAAGTAGATAGTACAACTCTCTACTTTTACATCATTCAGTCCCGAAAATCGAATAAAGGAGGAGCTTCGTATGCCCTGTACTGCGGAAGAAAAGCAAAGGTTGCAAGGTATTGCGCGCGATTTGCGCCTCACCATCGTGGATGTGATGGCGTGGTCGGGCGGAGCGCACGTCGGCGGCTCACTTAGTATTGTTGAGCTGCTCACGGCGCTGTACTTTAAGTACTTAAGCATCGATCCAAAGAATCCCTGTTGGGAAGATCGCGACCGGTTCGTGCTCTCCAAGGGCCACGCCGCCGCCGGATTCATACCCGTGCTTGCCAAGCGCGGCTTTATCCCGGAGGAAGAGCTGAAAACCTTCAACCACTTCGGCTCGCCGTTTGCAATGCACCCGGACAGCAACAAGGTCGTCGGCTGCGACGCCTCTGCCGGGAGCCTTGGGCACGGCCTGCCCATGGCAGTGGGCATGGGTCTTGGCGCGCGCTACCTGAAAAAGCCCTTCAAAACCGTTTGCCTGATGGGCGACGGCGAGTGCTGCGAGGGCAGCGTGTGGGAGGCGGCCATGTCGCTGGCCAACTTCAAGCTGACCAACGTAATCACCATCGTGGACCGCAACCGCCTGATGATCGACGGTCGTACCGAGGACGTGATGGCGCTGGAACCGTTTGGCGATAAGTGGCGCGCGTTTGGCTTCGACGTGATCGAGATCGACGGACACGACTTTGATCAGGTGTGTGATGCGCTGGACCGCGGCTGGAATGCCGTCGGGAAGCCGGTGCTCATCCTTGCCAACACCATCAAAGGCAAGGGCATCGATTTCATGGAAAACAACGTCGTATGGCACTATGGCTCGGCTGACTCTGCGCTATGCGAGAAGGCCAAGGCGTGCATACTGGGCGCGTAGGAAGGAGGCTAAAATATGTCAACCGTTACAGGAACCACATGGAACTGTTATGACTCTGCTACCATGACCGCAAAGGAAATTTACGGCCGGACGCTGGCGGAGATGGGCAAGACCAACGACAAGATCGTAGGCGTTACCGCGGACCTCGCGAAAACCACCGCGATCATACACTTTGCCGATGCCTTCCCCGACCGGTTCTATAACGTCGGAATCGCTGAGCAGAATATGATGGGCATCGCCGCGGGCCTTGCCAAGGTGGGACTTATCCCCTTTGCCTCCACCATGGCCATATTTGCCTGCCTGCGCGCGGGTGAGCAGGTGCGCACGGATATCGCGTACCAGAACCTCCCGGTCAAAATCATTGCCACGCATGCGGGTATCTCGTTCGGGCACGCGGGCACCACACACCACTGCACCGAAGACCTCGCCGTGATGCGCTCCATTGCCAACATGACGGTCATCTGCCCCGCAGACGGTATCGAGACCTCTCGCGCTGTACGGGCCTGCGTGGACATCCCCGGCCCAGTGTACATCCGCATCGGGCGCGGCTTTGAGCCACCCTGCTACGCAGACGAAAACTACGATTTTGAAATCGGTAAGGCGATTGAAATGGTGCCCGGCACGGATGTCACAATCATCTGCTGCGGCATCGCAGTACTGCAGTCCGTTCAGGCCGCGAAGACACTGCTCGAGCAGGACGGCATCAGCGTGCGCGTTCTCAACATGCACACCATCAAGCCCATCGACCGCGAAGCCATTATGAAGGCTGTCATGGAAACCCGCCGTATCCTCACCATCGAGGAGCACAACGTGGAAGGCGGCCTTGGGGATGCGGTCGGCAGCGTGATTGCGGAGAGCGGCAAGGGCTGCGTATTCAAGAAGCACGGCATGTACGACCAGTTTGCCACCATCGGCTACGCGGAAGACCTCTACGCCTACTACGGATTTGATGCCAACGGTATCATCGATCAGGTGCGCAGCCTCATGGGCAAAGAGTTCGAAGCGGACGAGAACTGGGAAGACGAATGAGCCGCAGGCGACCCATTCCAATTTGAAAGGAGTGTTGAGATTGTCAGCCACCCCTCAAGACCTCATGACCGCTAAGCTGTTCTTTAACGCGGCTTTCCCCGTCATGCAGGTGCTGCTTGATGACGACCCCAAGCTGCACAAGGCGTTTGCCAACGTTGCGGCCACCGTGCAGTTCGGGGCCAGGGACGACGGCGAGCTGGTCGCTTGCACGCTGAAGTTCGACCATGGTAAAATAGAAGTGCTGCAAGCCCCGGCGGAAAAGCCGGACCTGTCGCTGACCTTCCCGTCCGTCGGGAAAATGAACGCACTGCTGCGCGGCGGCCTCGCGATGCCCGGTATCAAGGGCAAGCTCACCCTGCTGCCCAAGGTGCTGATGCTGCTGATGGGCCTCATGATTATGTCGCCCAAGCAGAAACCCAAGGAGTACGACAGACAGAAGCTGAAAGTCAAATGCAGCCTGTATATGATCACGCGGGCGCTGTCGGTATATAACAAGCTGGGCGACCCCGACATGCGCGAGTGGTGCACTCGCCAGCCCGACCGCATCTATCAGTTCTCGGTGGAGCCCTATCCGGAGACAGGCATCGCATGCTACCTGCGCGTAAAGGCGGGCAACTCCAAATCCGGCCATGGCATCTATACGCGCCGCACGCCCTTTGTGCACTTCCACTTCCTCAGCGTGGAGGGCGCGATGAAAGTTCTTTTGAAGGAAGTCGCTTTTGTGGAAGGCGTTGAAAAGGGATATGTCGAAACTATTGGCAGCCCAGAATACGCCTGCTCACTCAACGATTTCATGGCGATCCTGCAATCGATGATGACCTGATGAAAGGGGCTTGCGTTTGAAAACAATCTATTTTGAGAAAGACATCCCCCGCATACTCGCCACCAAATTCGCTGCAAAGTGCTGCAAACCGCTGCTCTTTACCGGGCTGAATGCCGTAAAATTCAACCAAAAGCTGCCCGACCCGCCGCTGCCCGCGGACGACTGGCTGCGAGTGCGCAACATCGCCTGCGGCCTGTGCGGCACGGACGTGAGCTTCTTTAAGGCGACGACTGGCACGAACTCCGCACTGGAGCCCATCCCGGTATCCAAACGCACCTACCTCGGGCACGAGAACGTGGGCGTTGTGGTGGAGGCAGGTCCGGCGGTAACGAAGTTTAAAGTAGGTGACCGCGTAACGATCCGGGAGTACATGTCGGGCTGCGGCACCAAGGGAATCAAGCCGCCCTGCAAATACTGTGTCGAAGGCAACTATAACCTGTGTCTCAACTATGGCGAGCCCAGCCCACTGAAGCTGCCTGATACGGGTGCGGGCTGGGGCGATACGTTTATTGCCCCGGAGCAGCAGCTCTCCCCCATTGACGACGGCCTGACGGACGATCAGGCTGTGATGGTGGAACCGTCCTGCGTATCGATCCACAGCGTACTGATGGCGCCTCCCGCTCCGGGTGAAAAGGTGATGGTTTTAGGATGCGGCACAATCGGCCTCGGCATCGTGCAGGCGCTCAAGATCGTGCAGCCCGGCTGCGAGGTCTGGGCGATGGAGCGCATCAAGCCCAAGCAGGAGTTTGCCTTAAAGCTGGGTGTGGACCACATCCTTTCGGGCAACCCGTATGAAGCTGCATCCAAAGCAACAGGCGGCAGCCGCGTATACATCGGCATGGGCGGCAACAGCATGTTCTTCGGCGGCTTCGACCGCATCTACGACTGCGTGGGCGGCGACTGGTCCAATCATACCTGCCTACGGCTGCTCACGCCGCGCGGTACCCTGGTCAAGGTGGGCCATCACATGCAGGCGATCAAGTTCGACGAGACGCCCATCTGGTGGCAGGAGCTAAAGCTGGTGGGCATCGATGCGCACGGCATGGAGGAATGGCAGGGCCGCAGGCTCTACACCTTCGACCTTGCACAGGAATGGATCAAGAGCGGCATCTATAAAACCGAAGGGTTCATTACGCACCGCTTCCCGCTGGAGGATTACAAAAAGGCGCTCCGGCTCGCGATGGAGAACCCGCCGGAGCTGATTAAAATCGTACTGGACTGTAAATAAAGCATGGAAAATGAGAACGACGTTACCGGCCTTTTGAAGATCGGCGAACTCGCCAAAGCATCGGGTGCCAGCGTTTCCACGGTGAAGTATTACGTCAAGGAAGGCCTTGTCCCCATCGCCAAAAAGACAGGGCGCAACATGGCGTATTACCACCCGGACTGCGTGGCGCGCGTAAAGCTCATCAAATCGCTGCAGAAGCAGCGGTTCTACCCGCTCTCGGTTATTCGCCACCTGCTGGATCACGGCGAGCCGGGCTTTGCGGAAATCGAGCTGTACGACGCGATCCACAAAGTGGAGCATACGGCGTCTTACCGTCCGCTGACACTGGCTGCGGCGATGCGCCAGACCGGGCTGACACGCGTACAGATCGAACTGCTTGAACAGGCCGGGGTCGTCTCCCCCTTCGAGACTGAAGGAAAGCGTATGTACCGCGACTCCGACTGTCAGGTAATGCGGCTTGTGCGGCGCAGGCAGGAGGCAGGGCTGCCCTTTGAGCAGACGCTGCGTGCCTTTTCGGCCTACGAGCGAGCGCTGAACGAAGCCGTACGCGAGGACATTGACGCGGTGATCTCGGACGCGCTTGTGCCCGAATGCCCCGCGACAGACGAGATCGTGCATATGATCCGAATCTCTGACGAAACGCTGGACGAGTTCGTATCGCTGCGGCGGTACGAACTCAACCGTGAATACGGCTCGCGCCATATCGAAGATGTAACCAAATTCTCAAAGCGGCTGGAGCGATTCCTGTCCGAAGTAACCCGCATCCTGCCGGACGACAGCCTGTGCAGGCTGTGCGGCGATGCGCTGAATGGGAGACCGTCCGAAGACGATACACAGACCGCAGAAGCGCTGCGCGCCTATGCGTCGGTCATCCACCTTACCGAAGCGGGGCTGGCCGAGAGCGTGGCTGTCTCCAGCAAAGCGCACCGTCTCATCGTATCCCTTGACGCTTCGACGGCTCCGGAGCCTGACCGGCCGCTGCTGCTCGCGTTGCGTCTCGGGTGGTTCGTCCTTGCGCCCGACGCGCTGCAGTATCCCTCATTGACGCAGGCTGCCGCGGGGGACCTTGAACAACTCGCTGCCAGCGGGGAGTACGCATCCTTCCCCGCCCATATAGAGCAGGCACTGAAAGGAGTCAACCCATGAATATTGAAGAACTCGTAGCGGCCCAGCGGGCTTACTTTGCTACCGGTGCAACGCGGTCGGTAGAATTTCGCCTGAACGCCCTTAAACGCCTGAAGGCAGCGCTGCAGCAAAATGAGAAAGCGCTTTGCAAAGCGCTCAAAGCAGACCTCAACAAGACCGAGATGGAAGCCTACATGACCGAAACCGGCATGGTGCTGGAGGAGCTGAGCTTCCACATCAAGCACCTTAAGAAGTGGGCCCGTCCCAAAACGGTAGCCACGCCCATGGCACAGTTCCACTCCAAAAGCTTTGTGATGTCGGAGCCGTTCGGTGTTGCGTTGATCATCTCACCCTGGAACTACCCCGTGCAGCTGAGCCTTGAACCACTGGTTGGGGCCTTGTCCGCAGGTAACTGCGCGGTGGTCAAGCCCTCGGCGTACACCCCCCACACGAGCCACGCGATTGCGGCAATTATTGAATCCGTTTTCCCGAAGGAATATGTCGCCGTCGTGGAAGGCGGGCGGCAGGAGAACAGCGCCCTTCTGGATCAGAAGTTCGACTACATCTTCTTCACGGGCAGCATGGAAGTGGGCCACGTGGTGATGGAGGCCGCGTCCAGGCATCTCACGCCCGTCACACTGGAGCTTGGCGGCAAGAGCCCGGTCATCGTGGACAAGACGGCCAACATCAAGCTCGCCGCGCGGCGTATCGCATTTGGCAAGGTACTCAACGCGGGCCAGACCTGCGTTGAACCCGACTATATGCTGATCCATAAGGACGTACGCGATGCCTTTATCGAGCAGTTCCGGGCAGCGCTGAAGGAGTTCTTCCCGGACGGCGACATGAAGAACATGCCGGTCATCGTCAACGAGAAGCATTTTAAACGCGTATCCGGGCTAATCAAGAGCGGTACGGCGGTCATCGGCGGCGGTGTGGACGAAGCGCGGCGGTTCATTGAGCCCACAGTGCTCGTAGACGTCTCCCCCGACTCACCCGTCATGCAGGAGGAGATTTTCGGACCCATCCTCCCCGTGCTGACCTATGAAAAGATCGACGAAGCGATCGATTTCATCAATGCCCGCAAGAAGCCGCTGGCGCTGTATGTGTTCACGGATGACAAGGCTGTCGGTAATGCCGTGCTCACGCGCACGTCGAGCGGCGGCGGATGCTGGAACGATACGATCATCCACCTCGCTACGTCCAAGATGGGCTTTGGCGGCGTAGGCGACAGCGGTATGGGCAGCTACCATGGCAAGCTCTCCTTCGATACGTTTACGCACTACAAGAGCATCGTAAAGAAATCAAACTTCATTGATCTGCCGATGCGTTACCATCCCTATTCGGAGCAGAAGCTCGGCATTATCCGCATGTTTATGAAGTAAGCTGGTTAATTGCCGGAAATACGCGAATAATCTCAGGCCCCGGAGCCGTTATGGCATCGGGGCCTGATCAGTTCTGCGTCAAGTTGCAGGAGATAAACCTAATCGACAAGCGTAAACTTCCACGAACAATTGCAGGTTTCGTCCGTTATATCGGGAAAACAGCTCAATACTTCGCATAAAAACCGACTGTCGATCGTCTGCGCAAAATACGTATATTCAATAATCCCCACAGACTTGCAGGGATGAAACGCCATGTCCTTGCGCTTACGCGCGTTCTGCACGCGGCAGTTCAGCGTGCGATAGACCAGTTCCTTGTCCTTGATGATGATCTCGTCTTCGTTGATGTTCGCATACATCCGAAGCGGCAGCGCCTGCTTCAGTCCCTCAATTCCTCCTTGCTCCGGCAAATCCAAAAACTGTTTGATTCGTTTCGCTTCGATTACCGTAAAGCTTCGCCACGCATTTTCGTCATGTTCAATCGCTTCAGCCATACCGAATTTTTGCTCGACGGACTGAAACCAGACACCATCCATGGCCAGCCAGTTCTTTGAATAGATATCGATCAGCTTAAGAAGCTCTTCTTTATCTAATTGCGCGATTATCTTATTTGCCATATAGCCTCCGTAAAAAGATATAGGCGTCATGAACGAATTCATCCAAAGGTTGCATGGCTGGCGCTGCATTCCCGCCTGACTCACACGCGATCACGCCAGACTTAATCAGGCAGCGCCTTTACCCCTTTTTAGCCCTTTTGTGTTTCTCTTTCTAACATTACTACATTCCCGATATTGAGTCCAGTTCGTAAATAAGGTTCAACCAATGGGCTGTATTAGTTGCATTCACTCATATCCGAAGAAGCGGTATAAATCGAGCCATTATCGCATTCATTCCCCATCATTCTGCTAAATCGTACAATATATTTCAAACAGGGCTTGCACTTATGAGCGATTTATGTTAACAATAAGTAGTAGAGCATTAATTTTTTACTCCAGCTTAGATTTATAATAGCAAGAGGGAATTGAGATCACATGTCCGAGTTGATATGTTGTGCCAATGCCCATGGGCAAACGGACTGCAGTGTTACGGGCAGACCCAAAGTCGCAGTATTTCTCAATGGACTCAGCGACTATTATCAGCATACAATTTGCGAGGGCATTGCCCGGCAAACTGAAGAGTTGGGTTTCTCTGTACTCTTTTTTGCATCCAGAGTGGATAATGCCGTCAACGAGAACAACGAAGGCGAACTGAAACTGTTTACCCTTCCGGATATGCATTGCTTCAACGGCATCATCGTCGCGACGAATACCATCAATTCCTCGGAAACCGTGGAGTATTTGAAGAAAGCGCTGCCGTCGGACAGCATTCCAGTGGTCAACATCGGCTCTCCCATCAACGGCTCCTTCAGCGTGGACTCAAAAGATAACGGCTGCATGGATCATATAATCCGGCATTTCATCGTTGAACATCAATATACCCGGATCAACTTTATCTCCGGGCCTACAACCAACCCGGATGTTCAATACAGGCTGAATACATATAAAAGGGTGCTGGCGGAATACGGCATCGCGTACGACGAAAGCCGGGTCTACATCGGTGATTTCAGCAGAGAATGTGCGCGTGAAGCAATCACCCGTTTTCTCGGTGAAAATAATGATTTGCCGCAGGCGATCGTATGCGTCAATGACAACCTGGCGCTTGGCGCATATGCCGAGCTGATGAGACGCGGCCTGCGGGTGCCGGAGGATATCGCTCTTTCCGGATACGACTGTGTCCATGACGCGGAGTACCACTTGCCGCGTATCACCACGGTTAAGCAGCCCCTGATGGAAATGGGCAGGCGCGCCGTACAGATCATAAGCGATATTGTCAAAGGCGTCCATGTGCAAAGGGAGTACATATACGATTCGCAGGTTGTCGTTGCAGGGTCATGCGGCTGTGCAGACGCGGCTCCGATAGAGGAAAGGCAATTGGTGGAGGATCTTTTACTGAACATCGACGAACTGCGCTTTTACAACGAAGCCAGCGCATCCATGATGGAACTGCTGACCGGCACCTATACCATGCAGGATGTTGTGAATCAGCTCACGTGCCTGGCCCGTTCGCTGGCTTTTAAGCACTTATACTTTTGTGTGGATGAAAACAGCCTTATCAATCAAACGAAGCGGTCCGCAGCTTACCCTGACGAGATGACGCTGATGCTGGGCATCGTCAACGATACCGTGTATACCGGTCTGAAGTTTAAAACGAAGGACATATTGCCGCCGCTGGACAAAGACATGACAGCGCTTGTTTTTGCGCCGCTGTATTACAAGAACAGTACGTTTGGCTATATTGCTTTCGACTTCAACCATTCCAGCAGCTTCATGCACCGCATTTGGGTGAAGAATGTGCGCCTTGCACTGGAAAACCTGCGCACCCAGCATGCGCTTAAGCAGTATGCTGTTGCGCTGGAAGAAATAAGCCTGCACGACCCGCTGACCGGCGTACTGAATCGCAGAGGGCTGGAAGCGCATGCAAAATCCCTGATCAATACCGACGCAAAGGGGATGCTTTTTGTAATCTTCGTTGACCTTGATGGCCTCAAGCGCATCAACGACGTCTATGGCCATGCTGCCGGAGACGAAGCCATTCAGGTCATCGCGGATATCCTGCGGCATTGTTCCCGCCCCAGCGATGTCATTGCGCGCATGGGTGGCGACGAGTTTGTCTGCATCGGTCTGGTTCCGGATGAAGAAACGCTGCGCTCCATGCTGTTTTCCATGCAGTCCTATGGCACACTGTACAATGATCGCTCTGCCAGACCTTACGGTGTGAACGCCAGTTATGGCTGGTGCCTGCAGCCGCTGGACGAAGAGCTTTCCATCATGCAGATGATCGATAAAGCGGACAGCGATCTGTACGAGCAAAAGCGCCTGCGCACTCAGCGGTGAAGACTTGCACCTGCATATTTACAACGCATTCATTACCGGTTGATCATCACATGGGCCCTACGTCATATCAATAATTTTTAAATGGCTATATCCCCCGATGCAAGAATGACCGCCGTTCCTCCAATCTGAATTTTTCCGTCTGGCCCAAACCTGCCGACAATTTTCGAAGGCCGTCCCATGGCCTCTCCTTGCGTAAATTGAATGACGCTGTCCTTTTCTATCATGTTATTCAGATAAAGATAATAGGTAAGAGCCCCGTTTGATGTACCGGTCGCTGATTCCTCATCAATCCCATATAAAGGAGCGAAATTTCTGCAATGAATATTCCCGTCTGCTGATTTGGCCGCAAAAGCATGAACTCCGACTACATGATAGCGTTCCGACAATGCTGAAAGCGCTTTAAAATCCGGCAAAATAGCATTCAGCTGATCCTCATCTTTTACCGGGAGCATAATATCCGGCAGTCCTGTGGAAATGATCCGCGGCAGCAGCTTTGTGCCGTCAGTAGAATATAGATCCTCAGATGAAATTCCCATCAACGTATATAATTCCGCTATGTCTTCTTTTGAATCCATCAGTAATATTTCCTGAGGTTCCGCCATATCCATAAAAATTACGCCTTCGCCGACTTCAATACTTATCGCCCCCGCCAGCGTATAGTTAATATAGGTTTCTCTCGGTTTTATTATCCCTTCACGTGACAGGGCCGAAAATGCCCCGATGGTTGCATGTCCGCACAGGTCAACCTCGGCCATGGGTGTAAAATATCTTGTATGAAATTCTTTCTCTCCGACTTTTTTGATAAACGCTGTTTCCGAATAGCGAAGCTCCGCCGCAGTCTTTCGCATCACCTCATCGCTCGGGAAATCGCTTTGCGCGTCGATCAGCACAATACCCGCGGGATTTCCGCTAAACAGGCAGTCAGTAAAGGCATCCGCTATAAAAAACCGCATCTTCCCCTCCATAAAACATATTTAACTTACTTTTGTGAATCGAGTATAAACAGGGACGCATCACGACCCATGAAAATATTAGCGCCAGAATAGAATGTTCTGGATGCAATGTTCCAGTACCCTAAATTAAACATGATCTTCTTTAGTTCTCCCTGATCAAAACCATTATGGACCATATCTGAAACGACTTCGTTGTTTTTATCAAAATCAATAATGATTAAATGTCCGCCTGGATTCAAGACGTTATACAGTTTTATTAAAACCGACTCAAAATCTTCAATATGGAGCAGAACCTGAACCATGAAGATATAATCTGCGTGCAAATCCGATAAGTTGTCTCTTTCAAAATCAAAGCACAAGGTTCTTGCATTCTGTATCTTATGCTGAATTTGATTAAGCATGCTTTGTGATGTATCTAGAAACAGTATCGATTTAAAATCATTCAGGAGATTGATACCGACAAGACCCGTTCCGCATCCAAAATCAATAGCATCTTTATGTTCAGCATTAACCACACATTCCCGAATAGCATCTGCTGATACCCTGGCGATTTGAACTCTTTCAGGAGTGTCATATCTGTCGGCTATTGCTTCAAACTTATCCGTATTCCCCATTTATCTCCCCTAGTGACCCTTTTTAAAGGGTCTGTTCTCACCTAAGATTACCACACTTCTTCGTCAATCTTTTTCTCGTTTAGCCAGACAGACTATCTAAGGATACATATACTCAAAATTATTATACAGTCATTCGTTAATCGCCTCAATGCCAAGCCGTTTAAGCTCGTCAAGGTGATCCCGCATTTTTTGAAGCTCCTCTGGGGAATGCCCCTTCCAGTCAAACTCTTCGTCGACTACGCTCACGGGGTGTCGGGTGCGGTAGGATCTGGTTGGGTTGCCCGGAAATTTCTTGTCCGTCAGATTGGGGTCATCCTCAAAAACACCGGTAGGTTCCACACGGTAGATACGGCCGGGTCTGTCTCCTATCGTTAACTCAGCTCCCCACACAGCCGCATCCAATGTCGCAGTCAGGTAAACGTAGTTGGCCTTCTTTTTCTCACCATAGTTAGAGCTATAGCCAGGTTCCAGTAAATCACCCGACTTTAAATCGGCCTTTGTGCCATGGTAGAAGGGCCCCTTGTCGGCTATTTTTGCATGCAATTCCGCAGCTTCATCTTTACTCATATAAATCACACCCCACAATTCCAAATAGCCTTTTTTGGCGTTCCACTTGGCAGAACCTCCGTAACTCCGACTGAAAATTATAATTATTTCTCTCGGAATATTTTATCCATGGATTTGCCTTTTGCCAATTCATCAATCAGTTTATCCAAATATCGAATTTCCTGCATTATAGGTTCTTTTATGTCTTCTACCCTGACGCCACAAACAACTCCCTTTATCAGGGTTCTTGCCGGGTTTAGGAAGGGAGCATCCTTAAAGAATGTCTCCATATCTGCTTGCTTTTTTAACTGCTCCTCCAGCCCATGCTGAGTATATCCGGTCAACCAGCGTATGATATCATCCACTTCTGATTTAGTTCGCCCTTTTTTCTCTGCCTTTGCTATATAAAGGGGATATACGTTTGCAAAGCTCATCGTATAGATTCTAGGTTTGGGCATTGCACTTCCTCCTGATACTTATAATGATAAAATTATGCTTTTTATACTCCGGCTTATCGAGACCAAGATAGCTTTGTTTTAGAACATACGCTTATACTGCATGCCCTTGAACTTTAATACTACCATCTCCACAAAACCTCGATTTCTGGTCTGTATATTCTTGGGCACGTAGCAAGTCAATTGCTACTTTAGTGGCAGCACCCTTCAAATATATTAATAGTATAATTATAGCTTTTACTCGTCCATAGATACAAGTCAATATACCAATTCCGCAAACATTCCATTTTCGGCCCAGCGCTAGAATTGAGCGCATGCTACCGAAAACTCATTAGCGATCAGAACGTGCTGCTTAGGAGTTCATTAAAAAAGAATGCGGCAATCTGGAATTTACCACCATCAATCCTGTTGCTATTTTTAGGCCTGCTTCTCTTGTCTTTTAACGGTGCAAGTTTTAAATGAATATGCCTTTTATATATACAGATAATTCTATTTTTTCGTTCTTGCTTTCTTGACTTCCTCGACCATCTGCTTGCCGATGGTGACGATGGAAGCGTAGTCGCCCTTCTTGGCTCCGGCAGTCAGGCTGCTGCCCGCGCCGACAGCCACCGCGCCCGCTTTGATCCATTCCGAGATGTTCTCAACGGTCACGCCGCCTGTGGGCATCATCTTCATCTGCG
>JAEWTL010000117.1 GCA_023459495.1 Bacillota bacterium
ATGAAGAGGCGATTATCCTTTGCGATGCCTCCCCATTGCCCACTTTGCCCAGGCAGATGCGGTTCCAATAAGGCCCATGCTGCATCTGAGATGTCATGGCGGCGTTGAGGATTCGTCATAAGCACATCCTTGCTGAATTGATGCGCTTCTCATCACATAAATCTTGTGTAGACATTGTCTAAGAGCGTGGGCATACGCAAGAACATGTACCCACTCGTGGAAGCGAACAGCGTATCTGCCGATCTGGACACACTGCTATAACTATGTGCGGCCGCATTCGGCTCTTGGCAGAAAACCTCCAGCCTCAAAACTCTCTGGAGGGTGAACAACGTGTTGACACTCTACAGCTAGGGGATCCTCTCTGTTGACTTTTGGAGAGAATTTCAAGCCTGAAAGGTTCTAGGGTGTACCCTAATGGAACACTTTCGTACGTTGGAAGGTACGGAAGAGGGGTACATGAAGGGACCTCTATTTTTGTGGAGCACGTCAGCAACTGACAGAAACAACAAAACTTTTTTGGAGGAATCCATGGCTGTACCTTCCTGGTTTGAGAAAGGGACGTATTTCGGCAATAAACTTGCTCAGGTTCAGGCCGATGAACCTGATGCCGGTTGGACGGCCAATTCTTTGGCGGCGGTTTTTGCCGAAGCCGGCTATGCCAATACCGACGACGGGCTGTATCAGCACTTTGTCGATTTCGGCAATGCCGAGAATATCAGCCCCTCCGCATGGTTCGTTGAGGGAGAATACAAGTCCAACAAGCTGGCCCAGATGCAGAGAGATGAGCCTGACGCCGGATGGACCATGGAGAAAATGGAGCAGCTCTTCAAAGAGTCCGGTCTGTCGTATTGGGACCATTACACCAAATACGGCATGTACGAAGGCATAAATCCCTCCAGCACTTTTGACAACGCCCTCTATATGGAAGCCAAGCTGGCCCAGATGCAGAGAGATGAGCCTGACGCCGGATGGACCATGGAAAAGATGGAGCAGCTTTTCAAAGAAGCCGGCCTGAACCCCATTGAGCATTATGCTCTCTACGGCAAGGACGAGCATCTGGACTATACGCCCGTGAAGCCCGACCCCACGCCCGACTACGTGCTGACCCCCGAGATTGACACGATCCCCGGCACCGCCGGCGATGATATTATTGCCGGCGTGGTTTCCTCCCTGTCCGCCGACCGCACCCTGAATCCCGAAGACAGCATCGACGGGGCCGAAGGCAAAGACACCCTGAACGTGTCCATGCAGGGCAATTTCACCGGCTTCACCACCGGTTCCATGGTCAATGTGGAAAATGTGGTGCTGACCAACGAAGACAACCTTGCCCACAGCTTCTCGGCCAAGGGTATTGACGGTGTGAATACCTGGACCCTGAACGACAAGGGTGCGGCCGTCAACCTTACCGATCTTTCCTCCGCGGGCGTTACCGTGAACGTGCAGGGCCTGGCTCAGGGTTCGACCAGCATCGGCTTCACCGCTGACGCCGTCAAGGGCGACAACGACGCGCTGACCCTGGGCCTCAATAAAGTGGGCACCGCTGAAGACGGCAATACTGCCGCCAAATATGTGAGCGTCACCGCCAACGGCATTGAAAATCTGGCCGTGAACGTCACGGACGACAGCTATGTGGACCTGAGGCAGGCCGGCAGCAAAACCGTCACCGTCAGCGGCGCGGGCGATCTGGACGTCAACCATGTGGCAGCCACGCTGACCAGCTTTGACGCCTCGGCCTCCAACGGCGATGTCACGGCGGATCTGAGCGGGGCCACGCTGTCCACCGTCAAGGGCGGTTCCGGCGATGACGCTATTACAGTGACCAATCTCGTCGCCAACGCCGTCATTGAGGGCGGCGCGGGCAACGACAGCCTGATTCTGAAAGGTTTCAGCGGCATCCTGCAACCCACCATGTCCGGTTTTGAGAATGTTACGGCCGTCGGCGGCAATCTTACTATTTCCGGCAAAAACGTGTCCGACTTCAACTCCCTGACTGTGGAAAAGGGCGCGGTCGTGACGCTGTCCAATGTGGACGCCCCGGCCTTCACCGTCAACGCATCGGGAGATACGGCTGGTTCCGTCACGCTGAGCGACGCCACCGCACTTACCTATAATACGGTAAGCAGCAAGACCGACAAAACCGCCAATAACATCGGGACCGGAGTGATCGCCTCCAATGCCACCTCGGCCACGGTCAACGTGGGCGAGTACACGAAGGTGACCGGCACGTTGGAATTCGCCGCTGCCTCGGATGTGACCGTGAATGTGGCCAGCGGTCTGGGCAGCGACGGCAAGACCGAAATGACCTCTTTTGGCGCTACCGTGAACGCGAACAAAGCTCAAAGCCTTACCGTCAATGCGGATGGTGAGCTTAGTACTGCCGTGTTCAACGTGAACGCGGCCACGTCTGTGCTTGTGGATGCCGCGAAGGGCGGTGCGGTGAATATTCAGGCCGGCAAGGCCACCGATGTGAGCATCACCGCCGGCGCGGACATGGATATCAGCGGCAGCGTATTGGGCGCCGCGCAGAATGTGAGCTTGGTTCAGAACAAGGGCGCCCTTGATGGTACTGGTGTGAACTTGACCGCCGTGAACCGCCTTACCCTGTCCGGCGCGGACAATAGTTCCGCTGTGACTCTCGGCCAGCTCGGCAGCAGCTCGCAAGACTACGGCATCACTGTGGACGCCAGCGGCCTGAAAGCCGGTCTGATCTTGGGCAATACTGACGCCGGCAGCGGCGATGTAACCCTGAATCTCGCCGAAGTGACGGGCGCGGCTGCGGTCGGCACCGTGCACGGCAATAATGTGACCGTCCAAGCCGCCCAGCTCGGCACGACCTCCTTGGGTGCCATCATCGCCGACGGCAACGTGAGCATCGACGCCATGGGCGTACTCGGCGGCAGCGCTAGTGCGTCTGCCGTCAATGTCACAAGTGTTACCGCCACCACTGGCGATAATCAGACCATCTCCGTGCAGTTTGACGGTAACAGCGATATGACCTTCGGCGCGCTGACTGCCGACACCGTGAACCTGGACGCCTCCAACTATCTGGGCAGCATCGTTACCGCTAACGTTGGCGGAACTGTTGACGCCGCCATCGGCGCGATTACGGCTGATGCGGCTGTCATCAAGGGGTCCGAGATCGGCGCGAACTCCTTTACCATTAACGCCGATACGCTCACCTACACCGGCGGCTTGGCTGATGACGAAGTGACGACTACCGCTGATGTTACTTTCAAAGCCTCTGGCGATATGGGCGCTGGCACCAATAGTATCACGGTAAATGCCAGTACAAGCACCACCTCCATTGATATCAGCGGCCTGTCCAATTGTACGTCTAGCATACTGGATGGTACCACTGCCAATGCTGCGGTGAAGATCACTGGTGGCGCGGGTGCTGACACTATCAAAGCCAGCGGACATGGTGACACAATCACTGGCGGCGCGGGCGCTGACATAATGACCGCTGGCGCGGGCGCTGACATCTTTGTTCAGGGCAAGACCGATTCCGGCATCACCGAAGCTACGGCTGATTCAATCACTAGCTTTGTGAGTGGAACGGACAAGATTAAGACGGGAACTGATGGTACAGTAGCTAATTTTGATACTGACACTGTCGCCGCTAGTTCGACTTTCGATGTTTACAAAGCTGCGGCCGATAATCTGCTGGATGGCACCAAGATCTATGCCTTCGTGGACGATGGCACCAATGGCTATCTCTTCTGGGATACGGATGGCGATGGTAGCGCTGATCAGGCTATTTCTCTTGTGGGCTTAAAGAGTGGCGACTTTGTTGCCACCGACATCGTCGCCTAACCCGCACAGATTCAACTCCTAACACAAGGCCCCGCCCCCACTGGGGCGGGGCCTCTTTTTCCGCACTCCGCATCCGCCGTCACGCGGCGTCCCTTCCGGGAGATCCGTCATGTCCGCTCCCGTCGTCACGGTCATCGTGCCCAGCTACAATTACGCCCGCTACCTGCCCGGCGCGTTGCGCGGCGTTCTGGGGCAGAGCGTGGAGGACATCGAAATTCTGCTGGTGGAGGACGGCTCCACGGACCAATCCCTGGCCGTGGCCCGGGCCTTTGCCGCGCGCGACCCCAGGCTGCGCGTGCTGACCCATGCGGACGGCAAAAACCAGGGCCTGCCCGCCGGTCTGGCCCTGGGCCTGGCTGAGGCGCGGGGCCGCTGGACGGCTTTTCTGGAAGCCGACGACCTCTGGCATCCCCACTGTCTGGAGCGCCGCCTGGAGGTTGCGGAACAAGT
>JAEWTL010000118.1 GCA_023459495.1 Bacillota bacterium
TACTCGTTCTTTCAATTCATTGCTGTATTTCTTGTTCATCGTTCCCTCCTTTCATTACAAAAGCCTATGTTACGATATTGTACCATAGGCTTTTTACTGTCCGTTTATAGTGTAACACTACAACAGAGCGGTTATTTATAAAGCAGTATCGTTCTCGTTTATCCGAAAAATGCTTCGTTAACTATGCTCTCAAGATATTCCTGCTCTCCGCTTTCTTTTACGCTGACTTCTCCCAGCGAGAGAGCGTGAGCTTCGAGTTCCATAAAGCTTAAAGCACCACTGACGATCTTCTCGCCGATGCCCGAATAATAGCTCTGGTAGCGCCGGTTGAGGAACTGCTCCAAACGCCCGTCTTCCGCCAGTTTCCATGCCATCTTGAATCCCAGTGCCATGGTGTCCATGCCCAGAATATATCCACGAAAAACATCATCAGGAGCAATCGATTCCCGCCGCAACTTCGCATCAAAGTTTGTTCCGCCTTTGGTGAAGCCTCCAGCTTTAATGACTTCATACATCGCAAGCGCAACTTCGTATACGTTGGAGGGAAAGTTGTCGGTATCCCATCCGTTGAACGTCTCTCCCTGATTCGCATCAATCGAACCAAAAACGCCATTTTCGCGCGCAACGCGCAGCTCATGGGCAAAGCTGTGCTTTGCAAGCGTAGCATGGTTGGCTTCGATATTCATTTTAAAGTCATCCTGCAGCCCATATTTGCGCAGGAATGACAGCACGGTTGCGACGTCGTAGTCATATTGAAAGCTCGTTGGTTCCATCGGCTTCGGCTCGATGTAAAAGCTGCCTGTGAATCCGATGCTGCGCGCATAATCCCGCGCCATCGTCAGCATCCGGGCATAATTATCCTGTTCCAGCGCAAAATCCGTGTTAAGCAGTGTCACATATCCTTCCCTGCCCCCCCAGAATACGTAGCCTTCGCCATTAAGCCTAACCGTCGCTTCCATCGCCTTTTTAATCTGCGCCGCGGCGAACGCAAATACATCCGCGTTGCAGGATGTCGCTGCGCCATGGAGATACCGTTTGTTTCCAAACAGGTTCGCTGTTCCCCACAACAGCTTTTTATCATGCTCCTTCATGAGCTGCTCAAGCAAATTAACATACTGATCTAGAATCGCATTGGTCTCGGCCAACGTGCTGCCCTCAGGCGCGATATCCCTGTCGTGGAAGCAGAAATAGTCGATGCCGAGTTTATTCATAATCTCAAAGCCTGCGTATGCCTTGTGGGTATATATATCTTTTGGATCAGCCCCTCCAAAGGATCTATCACGGGTTCCCGGGCCAAACATATCGAGCCCGTCGGCGCCCAACGTATGCCAATAAGACATCGCAAACCGCAAATGCTCCTTCATGGTCTTTCCGCCTAGTTTTTCGTCGGGGTTATAGAATTTGAATGAGAACGCGCTCCCGCCCTTTCCCATATATTCGATCTTCGGTACATTCGGAAAATATTCTTTCATTTTGCCACCTCTCTGCGTTATTATGTTTAATGCAATTGTATCAACGCGGCTATTCATGTACCAGCGATTTAAATAGTACAATATTAATTGCTTAAAGCTTACGCCGACAATAATGTCCTTATGGGCTAATGTTAAGTATACGCGGAGAATAAAAAATGCCCAGCCGAGTTTTATCTGTGTTGTCTAAAATAATCAAGATTGATATGATTTAAATGCTCCCTTCGTTTGCTTTTTTAGGGAATGCAAAAGTGTGAAGGATCGGTCACCAGTTAACATGAACCAACGACTTAATATAGTAATACGCGCTCATATTATTAAAGAAGGTTTCGAGTGAAATCCAGCAGACTTGGCATTATAGTGTTTGTGGGGTATAATTAAAAATAGTTGAAAACTATGAAAGCCTTAGAGATTAACCTTAAAAGGCTTTCTTTTTTGTCGAATATATTGGAGGATCTATGAGTATATTAAACGTCCAGCATGTCACCCATGGCTTCGGTGCCAGACGGATTTTAGAAGATGCATCTTTTCGCCTGTTAAAGGGCGAACATGTTGGGCTGGTCGGCGCGAATGGCGAGGGAAAATCCACATTTTTAAACATCATCACCGGCAAACTGATGCCGGACCAGGGCACGGTTGAGTGGTGTAATCGTGTGACGACCGGTTACCTTGATCAGTACACGACGCTAACCCAGGGAAAGACGATACGAGAGGTTTTGCGCGAAGCCTTTCAATATATGGTTGATCTTGAAACCGAATTGAATGCCATGTACGAACGCATGGGGTCCTGCTCCGAAGATGAGATGACCGCACTTTTAGAAGAAGCCGGAGATATACAACACAGCCTTGAGCATAATGGTTACTACACCATTGACTTTAAAATTGAGGAGATTGCAAACGGCCTCGGCCTGTGCGATATCGGGTTAGACCGCGATGTCAAAGACCTTAGCGGCGGTCAGCGTGTTAAAGTATTACTGACAAAGCTGCTGCTGCAAAACCCGATGATATTGATTTTGGACGAGCCGACAAACTTTTTGGATGAAAATCATATTGCGTGGCTAAAAAATTATTTGCAGGATTACGAGAATGCATTCATTTTGGTATCGCATGACGTCACCTTTTTAAATGATGTCGTCAATGTTGTTTACCACGTCGAAAACGCTCAGTTTACACGGTATACCGGGAATTACGAACAGTTTCAGGAAATGTATAACCTGAAAAAGCTTCAGTTGGAAAAGGCTTATGATCGCCAGCAAAAAGAAATCGGCAAATTAGAGGACTTTATAGCACGCAACAAGGCACGCGTGGCGACTTCGAACATGGCCAAGAGCCGTCAGAAAAAGCTGGACAAAATGGAGATTATCGAGCTTGTAAAAGATAGAATCAAACCAACCTTCAAATTTTCCGAAGCAAAGACCCCAGGGAAAATTATAGTGAACGCGAAGGATTTAGTTTTGGGCTATGGTGACCCGTTGACAAAACCAATCACCATCATGCTGGAGCGTGGTCAGAAAGTTGCTATCAAAGGCGTTAACGGACTCGGTAAATCCACATTATTAAAAACATTACTTGGCATTATAGCTCCGGTTTCGGGCGGATGTGAGCTTGACCCATATATACATCAAGGTTATTTCGAACAAGAAGAGGTGTTAAGTGATAGTACTGCGTTTGATGAAATTTGGGCCGAATACCCAAGTATGACAAACGCAGAGGTTCGGTCGGCGCTTGCCAAGTGCGGGCTAACCAAAAATCATATTACAAGTCAGATGAAAGTGCTATCAGGCGGAGAAAACGCAAAGGTTCGCATTTGCAAGCTGATGCTCAAGAATATAAACTTTTTGGTACTCGACGAACCTACAAATCATCTTGATACTGACGCAAAGGAATCGCTTCAAAAAGCCATTATCGAATTTAAAGGAACTGTTTTGCTGGTTTGTCATGAACCAGAGTTTTATGAAGGCTGGGTAACCGATGTCTGGAATGTGGAAAACTGGACAAATAAGATCGTATAAGCGTTACTTTATCCTTGTTTCACCCTCGGACGGTCACCCGTCTATTTTTTCATATTCGTATCGACCTTTGATGTGTGAGTTATACCAGCTGCCAAGTTAGTCAGCTGCGATAAATTGACTCCATTTATCCTCTGGAAAATCCGAATACGCGTAGACTGAACCGCTATCCCTGAACCGGACAACAAGAATCTCCCAGTCTGAATCATAGCCAATTTCACTAAAACAGGAGGATCCCGGCGTGGACTGCATATTAACGTCGTCAACATCAAAAATGTGTGGCGTCGGTGTCTGTATCACAGCGTCATAGTTGTGCGGTGTCGGTGCTGCTGTCATTTCAGGAGTTATGGCGCGAGTGATTACGACTTCGTCTGCACTGGCTGTTTGTTTTGTTTCGTCACATCCCACCAGAAACAAAAGGATTAATAGTAAGAATGTGCAGTAATATGCAATGCGTTTCATGGTGGAATCTCCATATCATCGTCATCAGCCAGGACACATATCGACTACCGTAAACATTATTATTATAAAAACTATAAGCAGCGTTGACTTAATAATATAATATTTGATTATTTTTTACAACCCTCTTTTCGGAACGCGGTTAAGCCTCCTTTTATTAGTTAGCGACTTGAAAATACGTCCCCATTTGATTATAGCGCCAGTTCCATTTTTATGCAGGTATATCTAGGTTAGGGTGCTGACAGACAAACAACCAGGTACAACAAACAAGCTTTGTTTTTATAAATAAAACAGCCTGCCATTGTATCAATGACAAGCTGCTTTTCTTGGTACCTCCTAGGGGAATCGAACCCCTGTTACCGCCGTGAGAGGGCGGTGTCTTGACCGCTTGACCAAGGAGGCGAGTCGCGAAAATCATCATAACAGAAAACCGCTTTGATGGCAACCCCCAATTTCAGTTTTATATTCTTTTTTAATGCCCCTTCTGGCTTGCCAATTTTCCGAAACGGTCATGGGAAATTTGTGTTATACAATATTTTTCAACCTGATCCCCGACACGCTTAAGCAGCAGCGCGTTCCCCAAGTCTGAAAAGCAAGTATGTACTTCTACATTTTCGCAATCGGGTAGTTTGGACTCTTTCGGCAGCATTACCCTGACTTTAATGCGTTCCTGCGTGTCTATTTTTTGTGCTTCAACGACGCTGCCGAGTATTACAAAAGGCAGCTCGTTTCTTTCACAGCAGACAGACGCGCTCTCAAGAAACGACTCGATTTCCCGTATGTACAAATTCAAGAAGTTTAGTTTGCTCGTATAGGAATCATAGTCGTGAGTATACGCGCTGATTATGTTTAACTTTTTTCGGTGAATGTCCAGCATGTGATCGCGAAGATGATTGAACACATCCCTGGAAACGATATCACCCATTACCCCTCCGCATATGTATAAAGATAGCATATTATATAATTATGTTAACATGGCTTCTATCATATGTCAACTCTGGTTTATGAATCCATTAAATAGCGCTGTTAATATTAAATGTAAATAGGATTATTTATATAAATTACATATGAGGCAGCCTACATTTATGTCGTAGATAAAAAAGGAGCGACGTTTCCGTCGCTCCTTCTAAGAACCAAATTACTTTTTGTCAACAGACGCCATATGCTCAACAAGGCTGACAACCTTGTTGGAATAGCCCCACTCGTTGTCGTACCAGGATACGAGCTTGACGAAATTCGGGTTGAGCATGATGCCTGCGCCTGCATCGAAGATGCTGGTCCGCGCATCGCCGATAAAATCGGACGAAACAACCTGATCCTCGGTGTAGCCCAAGATGCCCTTGAGCGCGCCTTCGGAAGCAGCTTTCATCGCAGCCTTGATCTCATCATACGTCGTAGCCTTTTCAAGCCTTACCGTCAGGTCAACAACCGAGACGTCAGCCGTGGGCACGCGGAAAGACATACCGGTCAGCTTGCCGTTGAGCTTCGGAATGACCTTGCCGACCGCTTTCGCAGCGCCGGTAGACGAAGGAATGATGTTAAACGCAGCGCCTCTGCCGCCTCTCCAGTCCTTCTTGGAAGGACCGTCGACCGTCTTCTGGGTAGCCGTGGTAGCATGAACCGTCGTCATCAGGCCTTCTACGATACCAAAGTTGTCGTCAACCACCTTAGCCAGCGGCGCGAGGCAGTTGGTCGTGCACGAAGCGTTGGAAACAACGTTCATGTCCGTCGTATAACTGTCGTTGTTAACACCCATGACGAACATCGGCGCATCAGCAGAGGGAGCTGAGATAACTACCTTCTTGGCACCGCCCTTGAAATGCGCGCTCGCCTTTTCGATAGTCGTGTAAACACCTGTGGATTCCACAATGTATTCCGCGCCGCACTCGCTCCACGGGATATCTGAAGCGTTCATGCAAGCGTAAACCGCGATCTCACGCCCATTGACGATGATCGCATTTTCCTTGGCACTGACGCTGCCCTTGAAGTGGCCATGCACGGTGTCATACGTAAGCATGTACACCATGTACTCCGGATCGATGAACGGATCGTTGATCCCGAGGATCTCGATGTTCGGGTTGTCCACTGCCGCCCTGAAAACAAGGCGCCCGATGCGTCCAAAACCATTGATACCAACCTTGATTGCCATAATCTGTTCCTCCTTATAAATAAAAAATTCACAAACTTATTTTACCCTATCATACTCCATTGGCCGGCATTTTTCAAGTGCCCTCTAAAGCAAGACCATTCCTGCCCTAATTCTTAATTCTACACTAAAACTCTTTTTCCTTTACGAATAAATAAAAAAAGCGGTGCTTTATTGCAGCAGCCGCTTGAAACGATCCAGTTCATCGGCCGTCAGATATCTCCATTCTCCCGGTCTTAGGTCGCCCAATTTCAGGCACCCCTCCGACACCCTCTGTAAATACCGGACAGAAGAGCCCACCGACTCAAGCATGTGACGGACCTGACGATTACGGCCTTCATGAATGGTGATCCTAAGCCGGGTTTCCTCCGCGCGGCGCTTTATGACCTCGACTCTGGCGGGATGAGTCCTATATCCCTCGATCATCACACCCGAACGCAATGCACTAAGGGCGTCGTCTCCAACCAAGCCGGATGCCACGACGAGATACTGCTTATCCACCTCATGCGCCGGGTGGGTGCACCGATACGCGAAGTCACCGTCGTTGGTCAGAAGTAGCAGCCCTTCCGTATCATAATCGAGCCGTCCAACCGGGAATATACGTTCGCGAACTCCGCCGACAAGCGACAGGACGGTTTTGCGCCCGCGATCATCACGACACGCAGAAATGTATCCCGTCGGCTTGTTCAGCAAGATATAGACTTTTTTCTCCTCAAGTTTGAGTTCACGCCCGTCCACGCAGACAATATCCTGATCCGGGTTCACATCCATCCCCATCGTCTGCACTTCAGCGCCGTTCACTGTAACCCGTCCCTGCGCAATCAGTTCGTCGGCCCCGCGGCGCGAGCTTGCACCGCACATGGCGATATACCGGTTCAGCCTCACTGTTCCTCCCGCGCGCTAAGCTGCGGGATCGAGCCAGCCCTCCAACAGCTTGCGCAGATTATAGATATACGAATTGTCGCCGATCTCCCTCGGTGCGGTCAGGTTGGCGGAATATACACGTTTGCCATCCAGCCAGACATCGATGGTGCCCACGATCTGACCCTCCAGCACCGGTGCTTCCACCGTCTGCTCAACATATACTTTCTTCTGCACACGGGCGTATTCTTCGTCCGTCAGCGGATAAGCAACGTCCTGATCCGCGCAGACAGTAAACCCGTCCTCCATGCCGTGCTCAACTTTCACCTCGCCCACGGTCTCACCGCTTTGCACGAGCGTTCGGAACGAATAATTCTCAAATCCGTAGTCGAGCAGCTTCGTGCAGTCGTTGAACATATCCGGCGCATTGAGCACCACCGAGATAAGCTGCATGCCGTCCCGCTTTGCCGCCGCGCAAAGACATTTTCCAGCTGCATCAGTATAGCCGGTCTTGATGCCGTTGCCGCCATCATAGTTCCAAAGCAGCTTGTTCTTGTTTTTTACAACCCGGTCCCACTCATGGCCTTCCCACGGTATGGTCTTGTACTGCGTCTTGACGATCTCACAGAAGTAATCGTTACTCATTGCATACGCGCAGATCAATGCAAGGTCGTACGCCGTAGTATAGTGGTCATCGGCAGGCAACCCGTTCGGGTTGGCAAAATGCGTATTGTACGCGCCGATTTCTGTCGCTTTATTGTTCATCATCTGAACAAAGGCGTCCACGCTACCCGCCACATGCTCCGCAATCGCAATCGCCGCATCGTTGCCGGAACTCAACATGAGGCCGAACAGCATATCGGACAGCGGCATGTGTTCCCCTACTTCCAGCCATATCGACGATCCGCCCACACCGCTTGCGTTATCTGAAACCTCGACGATGTCGTCAAGATCACAGTGTTCCAGCGCAAGAACAGCAGTCATCACCTTGGTAGTCGAAGCCATAGGGCGCTTTTCATAAGCGTTCTGTTCGAACAGCACCCGTCCGGTAGTGGCCTCAATGAGGATCGCCGAGTCTGCCGAAACGGCAACCGCCGCCTTTGACTCCTTAACATTATAAGCAAATATGAAGCAGAAAGCCATAAGCAGGGGGATGATTTTTAATATGGTCTTTTTCAACTTTATTCCCCCTCTTCGCGTTTCCTTCCGCAAACAGCATCCTTAATTTCAGATATCAGCTGCGGGATTGACTCCACAGCCTGCTCCACAAGGGACGGACCGGAAACCGGCAGCAACTGCACGTTGCATTCGTCCACTACAAGGAAGCCCACCGGAGTAACGCAAATACCGGAGCCCGCGCCGCCCGCAAACGGATAGCTGCCCTCCGAGCCCTGCTGCGAGGACTGCCCGTCTTTGCTGCCGCCATACTCTCCACCGCCCGATATGAATCCGAAGCTCACCTTAGTGATCGGAATGATGGTCGACCCGTCTGCTGAAACGACCGGATCCCCGATGATGGTATTGACGTCCACCATCTCCTTGATTTTAGCCATCGCTGTCTGCATGATATTTTCAATCGGATGCATGCTCTTTACCTCTTGACTTAAATTTGTAGATAAAATATCCAAGAATAATATTTGCGGGCGCAATGTCGATTATGCAGTCTCCTCGTATGGAAAATGACAAACGGGAAAACGCGGGTTGAACGAACAGCCGGTAATTCTCCCGTTTGGTGGAAATTGCCGCGCATACCGCGCTGCCGACAGTGATCAGCAAGCCACAGGCCATCGCTGTTACAAATGCGTCGCCTGTGCCCACTTCTATATTCAACCGAAGATCGACCCAGCTTCTTTCGAGAATACCAAACCATGGGCTGACTTGCTTTCTCTCTTTTCGCGATTGGATGGCAGCTTGTATCAGTTTGAGGAGTGAAGCGTCTCTATCCGGTTTTTCTGTAAACAGAACCTCCGTCAGCGTGGTCACTTTCTCCTCCCGCGTTTTCAACATCCGGTAAAGCGCGACCACCCGGTTCTCGTCCCGTCCGACGCGATACTCCCTTTTCATGATTTGTATGGAAATCCAGGAAACAGTAAAATGAACGCACTCATTCTCCAGCCGGAAAACCCCGTGCACCCTGGTAGCAGTCAATACTATAGCGACGATGATCAAGCTGACCAAAGCAATAATAATAAAAAACAACGCCTTCCATTCAGAATCGACGTTGTTAGTATTATCTAAAACATGAAAAAAATTCGCTATTCAGCTTCTCTCAGCCGCGGAAGCTCGTCCAGCGACGATATGCCGAAATGGCGCAGGAACTCGTCGCTTGTCGCGTAAAGCATCGGATTCCCCAGCGACTTCTTGCGGCCCGTGCGGATAACCAGTCCTTTTTCTACGAGCGCCGCGACAGAATAGTTGCACTGCACGCCCCTGACCTGCTCGATCTCAAACCGCGTGATGGGCTGCCGGTACGCGATGATTGCGAGCGTTTCCAGCATCGATTGAGAAAGGCGCGTCTTTTTGACTGGCTGCAGCACACGGTCGATGAACGGCATATACTCCGGGTTGGAACAAAGCTGCAACTTATCGCCAACCCGCTTCAGCAACACACCGGCAACTGCCTGTTCCCTTTGTGCAGCCATCTCGTCCGCAATGCGGGCCAACGTAACTTCGTCTGTCTCCAGTGCTGCGGCGATTTCGCGAAGCTCCACCGCGTCACCCGCAACAAACAGTATACTTTCGATTGCGTATTTTATCTGTTCCTCGTTCAACCCGCGGCCTCCTCGCTGATTTTAGTGATCGTGATATCCTCAAAGCAGCCCGGCTGCCGGATGGTCACAATATTTTTGTGGATGAGGTCGAGCAGCGCCAGAAACGTGACAGCAATCTCAAGCCTCGTCCGGGAATCTTCAAACAGAGAGAAAAAGTTCAGTGTCTTTATCTTAGACAGCATATTCAGGATATGCCGCCGCTTGTCCTTGAACGAGACCGTATCCCGCCTGATTTCGATGACCTCCAAGCGCTCCGGTTCGGCGTCCGGGATGCGCGACAGCACCTCCATAAAGGCCTGCGCCAGCCCATCCAGCGTCATCTCCTCAAACTCCCACTTCTCATCGGGCAGCGCGATCTCCTCAGGCAGCTTGTAGTAGCTGCAAAGGCCCCTTTCCTCCAGCGGCCTCAGCTGCTCGGAAGCGTCCTTAAACGCCTTGTACGCCTTCAGACGCTCAATAAGCTCCAGTTCCGGATCTTCCTCTTCCGTTTCCTCTTCATCCTCGCGGGGGAGCATCATGCGCGACTTGATATAAAGCAGCGTTGCCGCCATCTCTAAAAACTCGCTTGCACTTTCCATGGGCAGGCTCTGCATCTCGGAGACGTAAGACAAGAACTGTCCCGTCACCTCGGATACGAAAATCTGCTCGATATCGATCCGTGCACGGCCGATCAAAAACAGCAGAAGATCCAGCGGGCCTTCAAACTGTTCGATATGAACTTTGTACTCTTCAAAATCTCCCGTCATAAGAACAACCCAAAGAACTTCATATACAACCAGAGCACGCCATTGACCCCAAATGAGATCACAACCTGGAGATAACCCCAGAATACGAGCAGCAGCAAAGCGATGTTGCCATACCGCATATAGTAGAAATAAAATTTCGGGCTCTTACGCGCAATGAATCCGCTGATGAGGTGATGTCCATCCAGCGGCGGTATGGGGATCAGGTTAAAGAAGCACAGTACCAGATTCATCATCACGATATAATACAGGATCGTAATAAGGATTTGATTATCTACACCGAAACCGTTATACAGCAGGATGATGATCCCGTAGAACACGAACGAGATGATCAGGTTCATGATCACACCCGCAAGCGAAACAAGCACATTCCCCTTTTTATAGTTGCTGAAATTGCGGGGATTGATCGGTACCGGTTGGGCCCAGCCAAAGCCGATGATAAAGAACGATAAAACGCCGAAAAGATTGATATGCTTCGTGGGATCGAGCGTCAGCCTTCCCAGGTTCTTCGCCGTGGGATCACCCATCCGATTTGCCATCCACGCGTGAGCCGCCTCATGGAACGAAAGACCAATAACATACGCGGGCAGCAGGTACAATAAATATTTCAAATATTCTAAAATACCGCCATTGGGGTCAAAAAGAATATAAATCGGCATGTTATACAGGAAATTACGTATACCTTCAAACATTTCTCGTCTCCAGACTTATGTAATAGATTTTCAGTATATCCGAAAAAGGTACTTCTTTCAACGGACCAAAAATGTCGAATTTGTAAAAACCAACAGTTTCGGCATAAAATAAGCGCACCGATTACAGGTACGCTTACATATCATGCCTTATTCTCTGTAGTTATTTGTACCCGTCGAAGATCTGACTCTTGTCCTTCTTGATCGTCGAAACGTTAGAGCGATACCCCTCTTTTTCACGGGGGACCTCCGAACGCAGCCGCTTGATCTCCGCCGTGAGCTGCGCATACTCTTCGTTCAAGGCGTCGAACTGATCCTGCAGTTTCAACAGGTCGTCGGCGACATTGATCGCGGTGAGAACGGACAGCGTGTTCGGGTTCAGGTTCACATACTGGCTCTTCAGTTCAGCCATCTTGCGGTCGACATAAATCGCCACACGATGAATGTACTCCTCGCTCTCATAGCCGGACATCACATATTCTTTGCCGCAGATTTTTACCGTGGTACGTGTCTTATCCATGCGCATCCACACCCCAGCCCCCTATATTGGTTGTATTATATATCAACATAGGGAATAATTCAACAGCAGGCCCACAAAATATTGTATTATTCGCGCAGCGCCGCTCCCAGCGACTTGGCTGCAGCCGCGACAATAACGTCCCGCGCGGCGTTGGCCTCCTCGTCGGTAAGCGTACGGTCCTTGGCACGGAACACGACCGTGAACGCAAGACTCTTCTTGCCAGCGCCCAGCTTCTCGCCCGTGTACACATCGAACAACCGTACATTCTCGAAATGCGCACCGCCATGCTTTTTAATGCAGTCCAGCAGGCTGCCAGCCAAAACTTTCTCGTCAACAGTGAACGCAAGGTCGCGCTCCACCGCGGGGAACTTGGGCAGCGGCTCATAACGCATCACCTCGACTGCTTGAGATACAAGCGCATCCACCCAGAGCTCGGCGATGTATACGCGCTTGTTGATGCCATACTCGCCCGCCACATCGGGGTGCACCTCGCCCATTTCACCCAGCCGGGCATTTTTGACACCGATAGCGGCCTTGCGGCCAGGATGGTAATATACCGAACCCTCAGGCGTAAACTTTACGTTGTGGATGCCAAAGGCCTCAAGCAGGTTTTCCACCACGCCCTTGAGCGAGAAGAAATCCTCGTCCCCGCACAGGCCGATACAGAGATATTTGCGTTCTTCCGGCAGGTCGCCAGGCTTGGCATTGAGATATACACGCCCCGACTCGAAAAGCCGGATGTTCTCTGCTTTCCGGTTGAGGTTGGTCGCGATGACGCGCAGCATATCGGGCACCGGCGAAGTACGCATATACCCCTGATCATCGCCCAGCGGGTTGATGATCTTCACAAGACTGCGCCGCGGATCATCCTCGTGCAATCCCAGACGGTCCGGTTCCACCGGCGGGCAGAACGAATAGGTGACGCACTCATAGCAGCCCAGCGCGGTCAGCCGGGCGCGGGCCTTATCGATGCACCGCTCGTCCGGCAGCACCATCCCGCGCTGCATGATGCCGACCATTTGCACCATGGGGATACGGTCGTAGCCATACATGCGCGCTACCTCTTCCGCGATATCCTCGCCGATGCGGATGTCGCCGCGGAAACTTGGAATATCACAGGTCAGCATGCCCTCCTTCAGTTCTGTCGGGATGTGTACGCGCCGCAGCAATGCAGCCATATCTTCAGGCGCGATATCCGTGCCTAAAATCGCGTTAACCTTCTTCGTGCTCACCGTCACGCTGCGCGGTGACAGATCCGCCGAGCAGATATCGATCTCACCCGGAACAATCTCACCCGCGCTCAGCTGCTCCACGAGGTGCAGTGCACGATCCATGGCAATTTTGCAGCCCGCTGCATCAATGCCCTTGGAGAAGCGCATTGCGCTCTCCGTCTGCAGGCCCAGCGCACGCGACGTGCGGCGCACATTGCCCAGCGCAAATTTTGCAGCCTCAAACACCACGGTCACCGTGTTGTCGCGGATGCCGGAATTCTGCCCGCCCATCACGCCCGCGATGCCAATCGGCCCTTGCGCGTCACAGATGAGCAGCATCTCTTCCGAGAGCTCCCGTTCTTTGTCGTCCAGCGTCGTGATCGTCTCGCCCGCATTCGCGCGGCGCACGACAATCTGCTGCCCCCTGATATCCTTGTAATCAAACGCGTGCATCGGCTGTCCGGTTTCGAGCATCACAAAGTTGGTAATGTCCACAATGTTGTTGATGGAACGAATGCCCGCAGCCATCAGCCGGTCCTTCATCCACGCGGGCGACGGGCCGATCTTGACGTTTTTCACAGCGCGCGCAATATAACGCTCGCACAGTTCCGTATCCTGCACATCCACCGACACGTATTCGGAGATATCCCCGCTTCCCTGCTGGTAGCCTGTCTCCGGCAGTTTGACGCCTTTACCCAGCGTAGCACCGCATTCGCGCGCGATGCCGAGTATCGACAGGCAGTCGGGCCGGTTTGCGCCCACTTCGATTTCAAATATGACGTCCGTCAAACCGAGCAGTTCACGCAGCGGCGTGCCGGTCGGCACATCCTCTTTCAGGATCATGATGCCGTCCACACCTGCGCCGGGATACTCTTCCTCGCTGATATTCAGCTCCGCGCCGGAGCAAAGCATACCGTTGGAATACACGCCGCGCAGCTTGCCCTTGCTGATCTTCAGGCCGCCAGGCAGGCATGCGCCAATCAGCGCGGCAGGCACCAGCGCACCTTCAAAGATGTTGCGCGCTCCGCATACGATCTGCAATGTTTCGCTGCCCACATCCACCATGCAGATGGACAGCTTGTCGGCGTCGGGATGTTTTTTAATGGACACGATCCGTCCAGCGACGACATTTTTCAGTTCCGCGCCGAGTTCCTTGTATCCGTCCACCGCAGTACCCGCCATGATGAGCTTTTTTGTCAGCTCATCCGGTGCTGCATCCATATCCACATAATCGCAAAGCCATTTATAAGGCGCTATCATATTTCCCTCCTATTTGAACTGGGACACGAAGCGGATATCGTTCTCGAAGAGCAGCCGGATATCCGTGATGCCGTATTTGATCGTCGTGATGCGGTCGAGCCCCATGCCGAACGCAAAGCCGGTGTATTCTTCCGGGTCGATGCCGCACACGCGCAGTACGTTCGGGTGCACCATGCCGCAGCCCAGCAACTCGATCATGCCGGTACCCTTACAGACGGTGCAGCCCTTGCCGCCACACTTGGCGCAGGTGGCGTCCACCTCGGCGCTTGGTTCCGTGAACGGGAAGAAGCCCGGACGGAATTTGGTCTTGGTCTCCTCGCCGTACAACTCCTTCAAAAAGCTGTCGAGTGCACCTTTCAAGTGGGAGAATTTAATTCCCTTATCCACCACGAGGCCTTCAATCTGATTGAACACCGGCGAATGCGTCGCGTCCACATCGTCGCTGCGGTATACGCGTCCCGGGCAAATCATGCGGATAGGCGGCTTCTGCTTCAGCATCGTACGGATCTGAACCGGTGAAGTATGCGTGCGCAGTACGATATCGCTTGACACATAGAACGTGTCCTGCATATCACGCGCCGGATGGTCCTTGGGCATGTTGAGCATTTCAAAGTTGTACTTATCGTACTCCACCTCCGGACCGTCCATCACCTCAAAGCCCATACTGATGAATATGTCGCGGATCTCGTAGTACACGCGCGTCAGCGGATGCAGGCCGCCAAAGGCCTGCTCCTTGCCGGGCAGTGTAATATCCACGCGTTCCTTAATGAGACGCGCATCCTTCTCCGTATGTTGCAGCGCCTGCGTCTTGCCGTCAAGCGCCTCGGTCAAAAGATCACGCACCTCGTTGACCTTTTTTCCAAACGCCGGGCGCTGATCATCCGGAATGTCCTTCATACCCCGCAGTGCAGCGGTGAGCTCGCCCTTTTTGCCGAGCAGCCGGATGCGAAGCACTTCCGCGTCATCCGTTGTCACGCAGCTTTCGATCTCCTTCAGTGCGGAAGCGGCCAGGCTGTCCATCGATTCGTAATCCATTGGTTCTCCCTTTCCTGTTCCATGTCACGGCGCATTCTGTACACGCCACTATCATCTTAAATTAAAAACAGACCTTCGCTTGGGGCGAAAGTCCGCGGTACCACCCAAATTCAAAGACGCGCAAGATGCGCCTTCCTTAAGGACACGCTGTAACGGAGCGTACCGGGAGCTAAGCTCCTGCTCTGTCTGCGAAGGTTCTCGCTGCATGCAAGCGGGCGCTTTCAGCCAATGGCAGCCCGTCTCTTGACATGCTTCCCGCAGCGGTACTGTTCAGACTTCACCGCATTTAATGCAGGCATTATAGCACAGCCCTTGAAGCTTTTTCAAGTCCGTATTTTATATATCAGTATGCCCGCGGCAACCGCGGCGTTCAGACTCTCGGCTTTGCCGAACATCGGGATGCGCACGGCATCCGTAGCCAACTCCATAATGGGAGCAGAAATCCCGCGCGATTCGTTGCCGATCACAAGGCAGGTACGTTGCCAGTCCAGCTTAAATTCAGTGTTGCCGTTTAGATGCGCGCATGCGATATGATGCCCTCCATTGGCGAGAGCCTTCAGGTAATCTGTCAGAACCGTTTTAAATACCGGCAGGTGGAATACGCTGCCCATCGATGCGCGTATCGCTTTGGGAGAAAAGGCATCCGCACAGGCAGACGAAAGCGCGACACCCGATGCGCCTGCCGCGTCTGCGGTCCGAATGATTGCTCCAACGTTAGCCGGGTCCTGCACGTCGTCAAGCGCGATGATGAACCCCTGCGTCACTGGCTGGTATGACGGCAACGCCGCGATTGCCGCAACGCCCTGTGGCGTCTGGCAGTCGCATGCCGCGGTCATTACGTGTTCCTTTACTATATAAACCCGTACACCCGCATCCCTTGCGCCCTGCGCGATATCCTCAAACCGGCCTTCCGTAACGATCAGACTGCGCAGCCGGTCTGGCATGAAAGCAAACAGCTCGCGTACGCATTTTTCGCCCTCAACAAGCATTTCGCCCTGCTGTGCCCTGCCCTTTGAAGCGTGCAGGCTGCGCGCGCGCTGCACCAAATCGTTTTTTGTACTGGTAATAACCGTATCCAAATTAATCTCCCGTGCTCTCTGCATCTGTGGCCGTAGGCGTTGGCGTCGTCGAGGCTTCCGCCGAGGCGGCTGCTGCTGACGCTGACGCAACCGCATTTTCCACAATGTTTCCGTTGCCGTCCTTCACATACATGTACCATTGAGGCAGCGTGGTGTAGATATTGAGGTCGCGGACCACGCCTTTTATGGCAATCACAGACGAATCGTACAACAGCGCATTGGTTTTGAAGTATAACCCAATCTGCGGCATCACTGCCACGAAGCGTTGTTCCATGGCCGCAAACGCCTCAGACATGGCGGTTTCACTCAGCGCGGAAGTGCAAGCGCCCAGCAGCTGATCGAGCTCAGAGTCTGAAAAGCCACCATAATTCTTGGCTCCGCCCGTTCCCACAAGAAAGGAAATATCGGGGTAGTCGTCCAGATAGAACGAACAGAGCGCGAGATCAAAGTTCCCCGACTCCAGCATCTGCGGGTATGTAGTCTGGTCCACCTCGTCAATCGTGACTTTGATTCCACATTCGAGCAGCTGGGACTGTATATTTTCTGCAACGTCATGCCGATACGTGTTTTCTTTATTTTCGGGGATCAGAAGGCTGATTTCCAGCTCCGTGATCGATGTGCCGTCCACCTTCTCGCAGATGCCGTCGTTGTCGCGATCCTTCCAGCCCGCAAGCTCCAGCAACTCCCGCGCCTTGGTCTGGTTGTACTCATACATGTCGGCGGTCGCGTTGGAAAGGTAGGAGTCCGGCGGGATGGGGTAATCAGTCGCCACCGCATGTCCCAGCAGCGCCTTGGAAATGATGTCTCGGCGGTCCAGCGCATAACTGATTGCTTGGCGGATGTTGACGTCGCCAAAGAGGCCGGACGTATTCGGTACAAGGCAGTCATAATACTGCGTCATGTAGTCGATGTACACATGGCGGGTGTTACTTAAGGTACCCACGGTCAGCTCCGATGTCGTCACGAAATCAAGCAGGTTCTCCTTGAACACGGCCAATTCATCGTCATGGTCCTCATAACAAAGCGCAGTAAGCGTCTGGATATACGGCGCCTGCTTCCACCACACCGGACTGACGGCAATCAGCATCTTTTCATAAGGATCGTATTCCGTTACGTTGTAAGGCCCGGTCCCCAGCGGATTCAAATCATCGATATCTCCGGTGGCGCAATACGCTTTGCACACAACCGGGAACGTCATAAAATAGACGCCCATATACCCCGGCGAGTCCGTGGTAACCGATACGGTGTAATCATCTATCTTGCTGTACCCTGTGATATGGCTGTTATATTTTGCGTATGTGGAATCACCGTCGCTATAGCTTTTAATCAGATCGATAGTGTAGATCACGTCGTCCGCGGTGAAGTCACCGTAGTTGTTCTGCCACTGTACGCCTTCCCGCAGCTTAAACGTCCATGTGGTGCCTGCGTCGTCCACGCTCCATGTCTGGGCAAGCTCCGGCGTCACTTTGCCATCCGTACCGACCCTGACAGGCTGCTCATAGATCAGCGTATACAGGTTGTACAATTCCACATTGTTGATCTTCAGGGGATTCAGCGTTGCGGGATTCTGAGGAATCGGGAACGTCAAGTTTCCTCCCTGTGCGGGCTGGGCCTCCACCTTGACCGGAGGAAGCGTATACTGCGGAATCTGTGAATTCACGGAAGCAGGCGTCCCGCCGCTGCAGCCGCATACTGACAGCGTCAAAACGGCACAGACCAAAACGCCTACAACCTTAAGAAAACTTGTATAAGCCTTTGTATATCTCATAATACGCATTCACTTTGTTTAAGTAATTTTCAGTTTCCTGAAAAGGGATATTCTCCAGATTCTCGTCTTCTGCTATCCATTTAAGGACGTTGTTTTGCCCGGCGTTGTATGCCGCAATCATATGGTCGGTGTTGCCGCCAAAAAGACCATCCAGATAATGCAGATACCAGCATCCGATACGAATGTTGACTGCCGGGTCAGTGAGCATATCTTCAGAAAAATTCTCGATGCCCAGTTTACCCGCGACCCATTCGCCAGTGGAAGGCAGCACCTGCATCAGTCCCACTGCCCCATCGCCTGATACCGCGCCTGTTCTGAAGCTGCTTTCAGCCTTGATCATTGCGCACACCATATATGGGTCCATCTCGTATTCACTGCTGTATTGGGCGATCTCATCCTTATACTCAAGTGGGTACAAACGGTATATCACCACGCCGCGTGCCAACAGGGCTACCGCGCACACAAAAAGCACGCAGACAATGGTCCACGCTCTGCGTATGGCGGATGTATCCGGTCGGCGGGTATTCCCCCGTCTTTTCATATCGTCACCTCATTGTACTCCTCTTTTTGGAGCAGGCGCTCAATCTGGCGGTACAGCGCATCCATATCGCCGCGATTGTCGATGACCTCATCCGCAAACCTTTTGCGCTGAGCATCGTCCATCTGACTGTCCATTCGCCGTTCTATGTCCCCACGCACCGCACTGTCGCGCTGCATTACGCGCAGGATACGCGTTTCCCTGTCCGCTGTCACCAGCCACACATAATTCGTTTTCTCATGCATCCCGGTCTCAATCAGCAAGGCCGCGTCGATAAACACCCGTCCCTCGGCCTTTGAAGCCTTTTCCCAGATATCTGAGATGATGAGCGGGTGCAGCAACGCGTTCAGCCGCTTCAGGCTCTCCGGGTCGTTGAACACTCTCTGCGCCAGTTTCCCACGGTCCAGCGTTCCGTCGGGGAGGAAATATTCTTTCCCAAACTGCTCCCGTACCACAGCCTCGCCTTTGCTGCCGGGCAGCACGATCTCCCGCGCCACCTCGTCCGCGCAGATTACGGTCTCCCCCAGCTGGCGCAAATATGCGGTAACCGCGGATTTTCCCGAGCCGATGCCGCCCGTAATGCCGATTACGATACGGCTCATTTTGCGTCCAGCCAGTTATCACCCACGGCCAGCTGCGCCACAATGGGTACGTCCAGCGTATAGGCATTTTCCATGCTCTCTTTGAGCAAAGCGCCTACCGCGGTCACTTCGTCCGGCGCGGCGTCTATCACCAGTTCGTCGTGTACCTGCAGGATCAAGCGGGATTGATAACCGCCTTCCTGCAGCTTTCCGTGTACATCGATCATCGCCAGCTTGATGATATCTGCCGCCGTGCCCTGTATCGGCGTGTTGAGCGCAGCGCGTTCACCGAAGCTACGGATATTATAATTATTCGATTTCAGTTCCGGCAGATAGCGGCGTCGTCCAAGCAGTGTCGTTACATACCCATCCGTTTTTGCCTGAACGATGATGTTGTCCATATAGGCACGTACGCCAGGGAACCTTTCAAAATACCGCCGGATGTACTCTGCCGCGCGCTTGACGGGAATATCGAGGTTGCGCGCGAGCCCGAAATCGCTGATGCCGTATACGATGCCAAAGTTGACCGCCTTGGCGCTGCGCCGCATATCCGGCGTCACCTTGTCCAGCGGCACCTCAAACACCTCGGATGCGGTGCGCGTATGAATGTCGATCTCCGACCTGAAAGCGTCCTTCATAACAATGTCGTTCGAAATGGACGCAAGGATGCGCAGTTCGATCTGCGAGTAGTCAGCAGAAACCAGCTTGCGTTCAGGCGTTGACGGCAGGAACAAGCGGCGGATCTCGCGTCCCTCCTGCGAGCGCACCGGAATATTCTGCAAATTCGGTTCCTTGCTCGAGATGCGGCCCGTGACCGTTGAAATCTGTACAAACGTAGTATGCACAAAGCCGTTCTTGTCCGCGATCTTGGACAGGCCGTCCAGGTACGTGCTCTTCAGCTTGGTCAGACGGCGGTATTCAATAATCTTATCAATCACAGGATGCTTGTCGGAGAGCTTCTCCAGCACCGCAATATCCGTGGAATAACCCGTTTTCAGCTTCTTGCCAACGGGCAGGTTCAGCCGTTCAAACAGCAGCTGCCCCAATTGCTTGGTGGAGTTGATGTTAAAATCGTCGTACCCGCTGACCGTATAGATTTCCTGCGTCAACGCGTCGATCTGCGTTGTGAGGCTGTCGTCATATCCGCGTAGCGCCTCGCGGTCAATGCGGAACCCTGTGCGCTCCATATCGAGCAGCACCTGCGTCAGCGGCGCTTCAATTTCACTATAGACGACCCAAAGGCCATCATCCTCAAGCCGCTTTTTCTGCAGTGGGTACAATCGTGCAATTGCGGCAGCGCTTCCTGTAATACTGTACTTCTCTGCCAATCCGCGAAGTGAATAATCCGTCGTACCGGGATCGATCACGTATTCAGCCAGCCTTGTATCAAAGATGATCCCTTTGGCGGTGATCCCGTATTCATCCAGCATCGCAACGGCGGTCTTGACCCCGTGCATAAGCTTGGGAATGCGGGAGTCGCTGAGCACAGTGCGCATTTCGCTTAGCACCATGTCGAGCGTAAAATCCAGATTGAGCAGCGTGTATTCCACGATCAACACATATTCCGTATCCTCGGAGAACGCAAGCGTAATTTCCCCCTCCAGATCAAGGGCCAAATACGGCTCGCTCTGCGCGCGTTGCATTAGCTCCCGGAGCGCCGCCATATCCGCAATCCGCACCTGCTGAATAGGTTCCGGAGCCTCCGTCTTTTCTGCTTCCTCCGCGGCTTCCAGCCGCTTGAGCAGGGATGAAAAGCCCAGTTTGCTGAACACCGGGCTGGCATTTTGTGCTGTGATACCGCCGAAAGAGAGATCGTCGAGCGCCACATCGAGCGGCACCGTGGTATCAATAGTCGCAAGCGTACGGCTTAAGTAAGCCAGTTCCCTGTTATCCGCAAGCTTTTCCTTCAGTTTGCCGGTTATCTCATCGATATGCGCGTATACGCCGTCCATATCCTGATATTGGAGCAAAAGCTTAAGCGCAGTCTTCTCGCCCACTCCGGGCACGCCGGGGATATGATCCGACGCGTCTCCCATAAAGCCCTTCAGATCCACAATCTGCTCCGGCTGAAGGCCGTATACCTCAGCCAGTTTCTCTTTATTAAACAGCGCAAGTTCGCTGACACCCTTGCGGGTCAGCATCACGCTGCAGCGATCGGAAATGAGCTGCAGCGAATCCCGGTCGCCCGTCAGCAGCACGGCGTCCGCGTCGCGGCTGGCGGCAAGCTTTGAGAGCATGCCGAGAATATCATCCGCTTCATAGCCCTCGCTCTCCAACACAGGAATCGAGATGCCGCGCAGCGCTTCTTTGAGCAGGTCAAACTGAGGGATCAGCTCGTCAGGTGTTTCCTTGCGGCCCGCTTTATAGTCCGTATACATATCGTGACGAAAAGTCTTGCCCTTCATGTCAAAAGCGATGGCGAGATAGTCAGGTTTCACCATTCCCAGCGCACTGAGCAGCATCAAAAAGAAGCCATAAACGGCGTTGGTATATAGCCCTTCCTTATTGGTAAGCAGCGGCAACGCATGGAATGCGCGGTGCAGCAGGCTGTTCCCGTCGACGACCATCAAGGTTTTTTTCATGGTTTCTCCCGTTTCGATATGTCATTTAGTATAGTGGAATTACCCATCATATGCAACCGCAAATCCTGTCGCTCAACGCAAGGTACGCCCTTATAAGCTCCGCATAATCCGGTCAAATATGTCCCCGCTTTGAATCTCGTTATGCCCGGAAACAACTACATCCGCGCCGGTACTTCTCAGCTTTTGCAGCGTGTCCACATAAATTTCTCTGTCACATTCCAGTTCCGGCACAATATGTTCCATGTCGTCGCCGATGTTGTCCGCAGCGTCGAGCACGCCGTCCTTTTCATCGAACACGCTGACGGAGTCTTCCGTATGCCCCGGCGTATAGAAGATGCGTATGCCGTCGTCCGGAAAATACAGTGCGTCGTCAAATACGAGATTCGGCAGCCTCTTCAAAGCTTCCCCGGCGATATACTGCCGGTTGCGTTCCAGCATACCGTCCCAGCGTTCATCAATCCGCTTTCGGCAGAGGCTGTGCGAGATAATGATATTTCCGTCAAATACTGCGTTGCCCCAAACATGATCCCAATGAAAATGGGTATTGACGACCACCATTGGTTTATCCTGCCGCAGATAGGGTTTCACCGGTTCCATGCTCAGTGAACCAAGGCCCGTATCAATGATATAATCACGATGCTCGCCCAATATCAGGTGTATGTTCAGATTCCAATCCGGGCTGCTGTCAAACGTAAACACCCACGAACGATTTTTCACTTGTTGAATGCTGACCATTAGTCAACCTCCTGCAACAGGTATTATATCACATCTGCATCCGCAGCGCTTGCGCGATTCGAGCCATTGCTTTTTCCCATAATATTCTATTTTGCTATAAAAAAAGAGAGTCGCGATTTGCATCACGACCAATGTAAAGGGGGTCTTAATATATTTTGTGAGGTCTTTAATAGTTATTACCAAAATAATAACTATTATTCATCTTTTTTAGGGAAGAAATCCGCCAGCGACACAGTAGACTCCTGTATCGGAGGAAGCTCGTATCTGAAATCTTCCTCATTGACCGTTTCTTCTTTCTTTTCGACGGGCTTCTCTTCGACAGCCAGAAGCGCCTTTCTTGAAAGACTGATCTTATGCTTCTCTGCGCTGATCTCCAAGATTTTAGCTTCCACTACATCGCCTACGCGCAGCGCATCTTCTACCTTTTCCAGCCGGTGCGGCGCAATCTGCGATATGTGGATCAGTCCGTCTACCGTAGGCTCAATCTGTACGAAAGCACCAAACGGTACGATGCGAACGACTTTGCCTGTAACGATGTCACCCACCTGATATTTCTCCGGTACGAGCTCCCACGGCTTAGCCTGCAGCTGCTTATAACCGAGCGAAATCTTTTTCTTGGCCGGGTCGACGTTCAGTACCAAAAGCTCCAGCTCCTGACCTTCCGAAACGACCTCAGAAGGATGCTTCACACGCGACCAGGAAAGGTCGGAGATATGCAGCAAGCCATCCACGCCGCCCACATCGACGAACGCACCGAAATCGGTTAAGCGCTTGACGACGCCCTTGATACGGCTGCCTTTGATGAAGTTGTTCCAGAGCTCCTGCTCCTTTTCCTGCTTCTCTCTCATCAGCACGGACTTGTGCGAAGCGACGAGACGCTCCTGCCGTTTGTCAGCATCGATGAGCGTAACTTCGATTTCCTTGCCCTCAAACTGCTTCAAATCTTCAACATACTTGAGCGAAAGGTGCGAAGCCGGGATAAATGCGCTGTAACCTTCGATCTTGGTGGTTACGCCGCCTTTAACAGCCTTACGGATCGTGCACTTGTACAGCTTCTCTGTACCCACGTTCTCCTGCATCAGCACCCAGTTCTGACGTTTTTCCACGCGCTTGCGGGAAAGCAGGACGTTGCCTTCGCCATCGTTCAAGGTGACGACTTCAGCTTCGATCTCATCCCCAACCTTGAACAGGTCTTTTGGGTTCACATCGTGGAGAGAGAGCTCATTTTTATGGATAATGGCGTCCGATTTGTACCCGATGTTAACGGAAACATCCTCGTCAGTTACCTGAACGACGCTACCCGTGATCATCTGACCCTTTTTCAGGCGGACAACCTTATCAATGCTTTCTAGAAATTCTTCGTGTTCTGTTGCCGGGGCGCTTGGTTTTACTTCCTGCGCCGCTTCAGGAGCATTGTCCTCTGCAGGCGTTTCAATGGGTTCCTCAATCGCGTTTTGTGTTTCCATGGGCGACTCGGGCACAGCAGCCGTCTCGCCCGCGACGATGGGTACTTCAGCTTCGGCAATCGGCTCTGCCGCCTCGCTGACCGTGCTTCCGCCCTCAGCGATGGATTCTGCTTCAACGGTAAGCACTTTCTCATTCTCAGTCATGCAGTCAAAAACCTCCCTAATCATCGTATCCGGCGTTGACGCACCGGCGACAATGCCTATTATACCACCAAACCGCATTTTTTCAATAGAGAGTTCAGTTTTATACTCAACATAATAAACGTTTCTGCAATACTTGCAACATATTTCGTATAATTTCTGTGTATTTGAACTCGTTTTTCCGCCAACGACGATCATCGTGTCCGCTTTTTTGGCAAGTTCCGTGGCTTCTTCCTGCCGTTCCGTCGTGGCGGAGCATATACTCATGAACGGAATGACCTCGTCTACAACGTCTTTTAAGGCTGTCAGCGCCTTGTTCCATTTTTCGTGAGTAATTGTGGTCTGGGCGACAACCACCGCACGCTGCATGTGCGGCAATCGTTCTATTTCTTCTTTTGTATACACAGCATAAGCGTTCTGTCCCGCCCATCCCAACACTGCGTCCACCTCAGGGTGCCCTGCCTTGCCGACTATGATAACCGGCATCCCCTGCTCTCTTGCTTCATACACACGGCGATGTATGCGCTGTACAAACGGGCACGTTGCATCGATGAACTCAATCCCGCGCTCTTCAATCTGACGATATACCTCAGGGGAAGCGCCGTGAGACCGGATCACCACAGTTTCACCGGGAAGCACATCTTCGACACGGTCAACGCAGCGCACTCCTCGTGCCTCTAGTTGCTCGATCACGCCGCGGTTGTGGATCAGCGGCCCTAATGTGACGATATTCTGTCCGATGTGGGACTCCACTGCCTCAACGGCCTTTTTAACGCCGAAGCAAAATCCGGCGTTCTTGGCAAGTAAAATCATAATGTCTTATTCTGCAGATCTTCCAGCTTGCGCTCCAGCAAACTGGTCGCGGCTTCCACTGTATGCGGGTCAGTCTTGGTGCCGACATAGTCAGAAAGCAGTACAGGTTCGCCGATGATCACCTTCATCCTGTGAAACGGCTTGTACAAGCCTTTGATATAAACCGGAATGACGGGCGAACCGCTCTTCAGCGCGATCATCGACGTACCGGGTTCAAATTTGCGAAGCTTACCCGATTTCACGCGCGTTCCTTCGGGGAATATGCCGAAAATCTTACCATCGCGCAGGATACGGAATGCGTGGCGGATCGCCGCAAGGTCTCCCTCGCCGCGGCGTACCGGAAACGCCTTAACGAGATTGAAGAACAAACGCGCAAACCGGTTCTTGAACAATTCGATTTTACCCATCCAATAGATATGACGCGTGAATACTACAGAAATCAGCAGCGGATCCCACATGCTGAGGTGGTTGGCAACGATAATCGCCTTTCCTTTGATGCGCATATTCTTCCTGCCGACGATCTTCGGAAAAAAGAGCAGGTATAAAACGGGTATACCGATGAATCGCAAAACTTGATACATTATGCTTTCTCCTGTCCGATGACGGCAAGCACTTCTGTCAAAACCGCATCAATATCCATGTGGGTCGTATCAATTTCGACTGCGTCTTCAGCCTTTTTAAGCGGCGCAAGCGCCCGCGTTGAGTCGTTTTTATCGCGCTGGACCATCTCGCTAAGCACATGCTCGTAATTTTTTGTAATCCCCTGTTCCAGCAGTTCGGCATGTCTGCGCTTTGCACGTTCACCGGCGTCTGCAGTAACAAAAAACTTATATCTGGCATCCGGGAGTACATAAGTTCCGATATCCCGCCCATCGAGTACCACATCGTACCACAGCGCCACCTGCCGCTGCATGGCAACCAGCTTTTCACGCACGCACGGATATGCGGAGATATCGGATGCCGCGCGGGATATCTCAGGCGTACGCAGATATGGCATCACATTTTCCCCATTTAGCAGATTCACCTGATCCGCACCGCGGTATTCGGTTCGAAGGTCAATGCGGCAAACGAGCGCACCTACTTGCTGCGCGTCGCCTATATCAACGCCTTCCTGCATGGCGGCATATGCCACCGCGCGGTACATTGAACCAGTGTCCAGATAGTGGATTGAAAGTTTATTTGCAACGGCCTTTGCCAGCGTGCTTTTCCCCGCACCTGAAGGCCCGTCGATCGCGATAGTCAGCATTATATTACCCTGTGTCCGAGGCCGATGGAAACCTCATTGAGATGGAGCAGACCGATACCAAAGAATATGCTGACAGCAATATGCTCATCATATCGGGCAATGCCGATCTTCCCGCCTACATTCAGCCCGATCGCTTTGGAGGTAATCTGGGAGATCGCTTCTCTTGCGGCACCCGCAACAGCACCTTCCTCGTGATGCGTTTCACCAATCAGGTTTTCACGCTTGGCTGCTACAACGCAGCATTCCACGATGCGCATCACTGATGCGATAAATTCGCCGCCAAAATCCACCGCAGCTACGCGGATATTCTTTTCTGCGTAGCGCTGTTTGAGCGCTTTTTCGTCTTCGCGGGTAGACGTGAGCGCAAGGCGGATTGCCGCTTTGGCGACGTCCTTGCTTCCGGGTTCCATCGAAAGGTCCTCCAGTCGGTATGTCCAAATCATGTTTTTCTGAATTATCATTATATATAATTATCCGTTAATTCACAACAACCAGCCCAAAAATCTTTTTATACTCCACATTTCCGCAATTTTTCCTTTATGTAATATAAAAAAAGGTATATGATTATATAAAGTGATATTGGGGGTGTGACGATGAGCAAAAAGGAAGAAATTCAGCAGAGTTTTATTTGTCCTTCCTGCGGCATGGATATGGCTTATGACACCGCGGGGATCCAGGTAAAATGCGCGCATTGCGGCACAGCAGAAAATGTATGTCCGGATGGTGACCGGGAGGACCGCGATTTTGCTGCGCTAGAGAACAACCCTTCGCTCCAGGACTGGGGATTCCCCGTTAAAGTGCTGCGCTGTGCAGGCTGCGGTGTAAAACTGGCAGTGTCTGCGGAAGCCGTACTTACGTCCTGCCCTTTCTGCGGCGCATCCGCACAAATTGAAGAAATTGACGAGTCACCCGGCATTCGGCCGGATACAGCAGTTCCTTTCCGGATCGATGCCAACGAAGCGGGCAGCCGGTTTATCCGCTGGATCAGCCGCCTGAATCTGGCTCCGTTCTCCATGAAAAAGCAGTATGCTGCCGGTACGCTTTCCGGCGTCTACCTTCCCTACTGGGCGTTTGACACCAAAACCAAAACAGCTTATACCGGTGAAGCGGGCAGCTATTACCGTGACAATGACGAGAATACCCGGACGGAAGATGGCCGGACGGAGGCTCATCAGAAATCGGTAAAAAAAACGCGCTGGCGCTTCGTTTCGGGTATGTACGAAAAAGTGTTCCGCGGTGTCATCTATAACGATGTCAGCATCGTGAATGAAGCGGTCATCAAAGAGCTTGAGCCCTTCAAGCTAAACGAGCTCGAAAAGTTTAATGCCAGACATTTAGCCGGGTTTACCGCGCAGCGATACGCCTCCGGACCGAAAGCAATTTGGGACCGGGCAAAGAAATTTATGTCCGGCCAGATTCTTGCAGATGTAAGCAGCCTTGTCAAGCGCGGAAGCGATGTGTTGGGGCCGGTACGCATATGCCCGGAGTATACGGAAACCCAGTACAGGCTGATGCTACTGCCGGTATGGATCTCCTCCTACCGGTACAAGGATAAGACATATGGGATATACATCAATGGGCAGACCGGCGAGGTTACGGGCAGCTCTCCAAGGAGCGCACTGAAGATCTTGATCCTTGCCGCAATATGCCTTGCCGTACTCGCTGCACTGTACTTTCTGCTGTTGTACAAGAAATAGGCTAAAAACGCAATAACGGGCGGTTGTTCCCCGGATTGGAGTTAGACCACCCGTTTGTTTTATATGGATTCCAGCCCCGCGACGGAGCTCAGGCCCTCAAGCCTTATTTTCGGATATACAGGATACCAATGGTTCCAGGTCCACAATGTACGGAAATGGTTGGCGATGCGACGGTGATCATCACGTTTTTAAAACCATGATCTTGTTCGATCGATTGCTTCAGCTCCTCCGCATGCTCCGAAAGGCAGTGCGTGACAAAGATGCGCTTGGGATCGATCTTCTCCGGTTCGGCCATGATATGGTGGTAATACTTCTCGACGTGGTGCGAACCGCGAAATTTGACGCCCGGCACGATCTCTCCGTCGATCAACTCCAGCATAGGCTTGATCTGCAGGCGGGAACCCACGATAGACGCGGCCCGCGAGCATCTTCCGCCCATATAGAGGTATTTGAGCGTATCCACCACGAAACTCGCCTGAACCTTGTTCCGGATGGAAAGCGCGTGCTCCACAATCTCTTTCAGGCCTGCACCCTGATCGGCAAGATCACAGGCTTCGAGCACCTGCAGCCCTGTGCCGGTGGAAAGGCTCAGTGAATCCACGATCGATATGCGCTCCGTGTCCAGCGCGTTCGCGGCATTGACAGCGCTCTGCATCGTTGCTGAGAGCTTGCTGCTGATACCCATAAAGAAAATATCATAATCCGCATCCAGCCATTTGGTGAAGAGTTCAGTAAACTGATACTCGTTCACAGCCGCCGATTTAGGCAGCATATTATGCGTATCCGCAAAGGTAAAGAGTTCTGCATTGCCATGGCTTCCGTCATCGGGAAACGTCTCGTCTCCCAAAATGATATGCAGCGGAGCCATGTCGATCCCCCGTTCCTGCCTCAGCGATTGCGGCAGGTCTGCAGTACTGTCGGTGACAATTTTCACTTTTCTCATAAGATACTCCAATAAAAAAAGATGATACCATGCGATTATATCATATGCGTAAGCCGGCTGTCTAAAACGAAAATATGAATATTCCTAAATTTCGGGAATCGTTTTCGCTATGCGAACTACAGTTGCCATTGAAAGCCATATCATGTATAATACTTCAGCAAACCAGAACAGGAGGCTGTTCATTATGAGCAGGATGCCGATGGTCGCATTACGGGATGTTATTGTCTTCCCGAATATGTCGCTCCATTTTGAAGTTGGCCGGGAGAAATCCGTTGCCGCATTGGAAGCTGCGATGGCAGGTGACCAGATCATTTTTCTTGCGGCGCAGAAAGATAAAGAAATATCCGATCCCGAGCCGGAGGATATATACGAAGTCGGAACAATCGCGCGGATCAAGCAGATTTTGAAGCTGCCGGGCGATATCATTCGCGTACTCGTCAAGGGCGAAGATCGCGCCAAAATCGTGGAATATACCCAAAACACGCCTTATCTCGAAGTGGAAACGGAAACGTTGGTTTCCGATTTCGTTGCCGATGATACTGCGAAGGAACAGGCGCTCAAGCGCATGGTGATGAGCATCTTCGAGCAGCTTATCAGCCTTAGCAGCAAGGTGTCTTCCGAGACGCTTTCCTCTGTCAGCGGTGTGGACGACGCCGGACAGATGGCTGATGTCATCGCCTCAAGCGTACTGTTCCGCCTCGAAGATAAGCAAAAGATATTGGAGAGCGGCGATCCACTGGAGCGGCTCGAGCTCCTCGTCAACATTCTTTCGGGTGAGCTGGAGATTGCCACGATTGAGAACGATATCCGGGGAAAGGTGCGCAAGCAGATCGAACAGTCGCAGAAGGAATATGTGCTGCGTGAACAGATGCGCGCAATCCAGAAGGAATTGGGCGAGGCAGGCAGCGTTCAGTCCGACGTGGACGAGCTGCGCGGCAGGCTGGCACAACTGGATATCAGTGACGAGATTCGTGAAAAGGCCGAAAAGGAGCTTTCCCGCATGGAGCGGTTATCCATCGGCTCACCGGAGCTCGGTGTCATCCGCACCTATATTGAGTGGATACTCGATCTCCCCTGGGGAATACAAACCCCGGATGATCTCGACCTTGACCACGCCCGCGCCGTTCTGGACGAGGATCATTTCGGACTGGAAAAGGTTAAAGAACGGATCATCGAATACCTTGCGGTTTTAAAGCGCAAGCAGGATATGCGCGGGCCGGTGTTATGCTTTGTGGGCCCTCCCGGCACGGGCAAGACCTCCGTGGCGCGTTCAATCGCCCGGGCGCTCGGGCGCAAATTCGTACGCACCTCGCTCGGCGGTGTACGCGATGAAGCGGAGATTCGCGGTCATCGGCGCACCTACATCGGTGCAATCCCGGGCCGCATCATTTCGTCCATCAAGCAGGCAGGCAGTGTAAACCCCGTCTTTCTGTTCGACGAAATCGATAAAATGACGGGTGATTTCCGAGGTGACCCGGCCGCAGCGATGCTTGAGGTACTTGATCCGGAGATCAACAACACCTTCCGGGATCATTATCTTGACCTGCCGTTTAATTTAGAGCGTGTGATGTTCATCACTACCGCCAATAACTTTGAAGCAATCCCCGGGCCGCTGCGCGACCGCATGGAAGTAATCGAGCTGTCGAGCTATACCGAACCTGAGAAAATGGGTATCGCTCAGAATCACCTGATCCCCAAGCAGATGGCTCAGCATGGCTTGGGCGGTTATGAAGTGAGTATCCGCGACAGCGCACTTATCGAGATCATCCGCCGCTACACGCGGGAGGCAGGCGTACGGGATCTGGAACGGAAGATCGCCACTGTAATGCGCAAATGCGTGGTGGAACTGGCCGCTGGCAAGAAAAAGAGTCTCACCGTCACGCCCGCAATGGTCAACCGCTTCCTCGGCGCGCCGGTGTTTTCGCAGACCGAAGCAGAAAAGCAGGATCGCATAGGTGTGGTGACCGGTCTGGCATGGACGGCGGCAGGCGGCCAGACGCTTATGGTTGAAGCCATTAAAATGCACGGCAAAGGCAATTTGTCGCTCACAGGCCAACTCGGCGACGTGATGCAGGAGTCCGCAAGGGCTGCGCTCAGCTATGTACGTGCCAACAGCGCGGAACTGTCCATCGATGAGAACTTCATCGATACGATTGATATTCACATCCACCTGCCGGAGGGCGCAATCCCCAAGGACGGGCCGTCCGCGGGGATCACCATGGCGACCGCGCTTGTCTCGATACTTTCTGGGCGCACGGTTCGCAGTGACATCGCCATGACGGGAGAGATTACGCTGACCGGCCGTGTGCTGCCCATCGGCGGGCTGAAGGAAAAATCTCTCGCCGCGCTGAAGGTGGGTATCAAACAGGTCATCATCCCCAAAGGCAACGAGAAAGACCTTGCCGAGATGCCCGATTCGGTGCGCCGCGGTATCCGTTTCATCCCCGTGACGGAACTCAGCGAGGTGCTCAGCCTCGCCATCAACCCCTGAAAGGAACCTCATGGAGATTAAAAAAGCACGATTCCTGAAAAGTATGAAAAACGTCAGCGACATGCCGGACCTGGACTTGCCGCAGATCGCGGTTTGCGGAAAATCCAATGTGGGTAAATCGTCACTGATCAATCTGCTGACGAACCAGAATAAGCTTGCAAAGACGAGCGCTACACCCGGAAAGACGCGACTCGTCAACTTTTTTGTCATCAATGAGGAGTTTCTGCTCGTCGATCTTCCGGGCTACGGTTTTGCCAAAGCGCCGCAGTCGGAGCAGAAGGAATGGCCGCGCATGATCGAAGGCTATCTGGCTGCAGTGCGAAACAATTTGCATGCGCTGATGATCCTGCTCGATATCCGTCACGACCCCACCGAAAACGACAAACTGCTGCTCACCTGGGCGGCGCATTTCGGGCTGCGCGTCATCCTCGTCGCCACCAAGGCCGACAAGCTTTCCAAGACGCGCCGCAAACCCCGCCTCGCCGAAATCAAGGCCGCGGTCAGCGGCGGCATAGACTATCCCATCGTAGCAATATCTTCACTCGAAAAAACCGGAACCGAAGCCCTTCTGGAAGAAATTGATAAGGCCCTGACACTATGAATGTATATGCAATATCCGATCTGCATCTCTCAGGGTTCGCGCCTAAGCCCATGGATATATTCGGCGAGCAATGGGACGGCCATTGGGATAAGATTAAGGAAAGCTGGCTGAGTATTGTGCAGCCGGACGATATTGTTTTAGTTCCAGGCGATATTTCCTGGGCCATGCGGTTGGATGAAGCCAAAGTCGATTTAGACGAAGTATGCGGGCTACCCGGCACCAAACTCATCATCAAGGGAAACCACGATTACTGGTGGGGTTCCCTATCTCAGGTGGAAGCGCTGCTCTCCAATAACACTTATGTGCTGCAAAACAACAGCCGCCGCTTCGGCGATTTCGTGTTCGCGGGCTCGCGCGGCTGGACGACGCCGGGCAGCAAGCAGTACGATCCGACGGCGGATGAGAAGATCTATATCCGAGAAGCGGGGCGGCTGGAGCTTTCGTTCAAGCACGCCCGCAAGACCGCGCCTGACGCGCAACTGATCTGCATGATGCACTTCCCCCCTGCCGATTCCAACGGCGCGCCGACGCTTTATACAAAGCTGTTCGAGCAGTACGGTGCAACCGACGTCATCTACGGCCATCTGCACGCCGCCAGCATCCGCGGCGCGCTCTCCGGCACGGTGCGCGGCGTGCGCTATACGCTTGCGTCCTGCGACGCCACCGATTTCAAACTTGTCAGGATCATCTGATCCTCTCCGGCTGCGCTCAGTATCCCTTCGCGGCTTTCCGTCGTCTCTGCTGCAAATGAATACTTCATCACCTCGGCAATATGGCTGACGCCCACGACGCGCACGCCGTCGCTTACCAGCTCCGCCTCCTTCATATTTTCCTCCGGCACGATTACAAGCGAAGCACCCGCACGCTTAGCTGCGATAATCTTGGCTGTCACGCCGCCTACCGCGCGTACATTGCCGTTGATGGATATCTCGCCTGTCATCGCGATACCCGGGCGCACGACACAGCCATTGATTGCTGAATAGACCGACACCGCGATAGCGACGCCCGCCGATGGGCCGTCCACCGGCGCGCTGCCCGGCATGTTGATGTGAATGTAATATTCGTTCGGGTTGATGCCGAAGTTCTTTTTCAGTGCAGTGAGCACATTGTCCACCGAGCTCTTGGAGGTGCTTTTGCGACGGTAGCGGCGGCTTTCATATCCTACCTCCTCTTCGTCCACGAGGCCCGTAACCGTCAGCGACGGAATCCCGGAACGCACAGCCACGGTCTCGATCTCGATGATCGCACCGATATTGGAGCCATAGACTGCAAGACCGTTGACGCAGCCTGCCGAGGTACCGCCGAGGCGCGGTACGGTGCGGCGCGTGTATTTACCCGTTTCCACTACCCAGTGGATATGCGAAACATGGATGTGGTTTCCGCCCTGCTCGCGCGCAATGCCCGCGGCCATCTGCACCAGATTCACCGCTTCGCGCCCGTTGTTGGCGTATTCGCCGATCTGCGCCGCCGCATCGTCGTCCATGAAATAGCCCGACTTGGTAGCGGCGTTGCGCGCGATCAACACCAGTTCCTCCGGGTAAAGCGGACGGAAGAAAATCTCCATACACCGTGAGCGTATCGCCGGAGATATTTCCCTTGGGGATTTAGTAGTGGCCCCCACGAGCCGGAAATCTGCGGGCATGCCGTGTGCGAATATCTCATGTACATACTTGGGCGTGTCCTTGTCCGTGCTGTTGTAATAGGCGCTGTCGAAGAATACGCAGCGGTCCTCCAGCACCTTCAACAGCTTGTTGATGTGGAACGGGTGCAGCTCACCGATTTCGTCAAGAAACAGGATGCCGCCGTGCGCCTTGGTTACCGCCCCTTCCTTGGGTTGTGGGATGCCCGCCACGCCGTACGCGCCCGCGCCCTGATAGATCGGGTCGTGCACGCAGCCAATCAGCGGATCGGCAATGTTGCGTTCGTCATAGCGGATACAGGTAGCATCCATCTCCACAAACTTCGCGTCGGGTTTAAAGGGCGAGACGCCGCTGGCCTTGGCCCGGTCCATCACGAGCCGTGCCGCGCAGGTTTTGCCCACTCCTGGCGGTCCGTAAATCAGCACATGCTGCGGGTTCTCTCCGCAAAGCGCGGCACACAAAGCCGCGACGCCTTCCCGCTGGCCAATGATCTCATCGAAGCGCTGCGGGCGCGTCCGCTCAGACAGCGGTACGTTGAGCGAGATGCTCCGCATCTTCTCCAGATGCTGCACCTGTCGTTTGGAGTCGAGCTGTACACTCTGTTTGTGATTGCGTTTACCCTTGAGCATGCTGTAAAAATACACGCCCATAATGATCGTGACAGTTAATTGGATCAGCAATATGGCTTCCGACATAAAAAATGCTCCTTCTTCCGGTTGCTCTTATTGTGCGGAATCAGGAGCATATTATTACGAGGGCGTACAAACATATCAATAAATCAGCATGAGAAATGTCTGCCCATCCAAGCACACCGCTCCAGCCACTGATATTTTTAATCGTCGGAGCAATGTGCTTTACTGCGCGAAGGTTCAGCTGAACAAATCGCGAAAACGGGTGAAGAACGTTTCTTTGTCTTCCGTATTTTCAGTCTGTGCCGGTGCTTCAGGCCGGTCGATCGAAGGCGTCATAAATACATACTGAACACTTTGCGGATGATTTTTATCCGGCGAGGCAAACGATACGGGTTTGGACGTGGTCAATCCTTGTGTTTGCTCCAGCAACTCCGCCTTCGCTGAAATGATGCCGTCGCGGAATTCGTTCTGACCATCGATGAGCGTCTGAATATCATCAGGCAGCCCGTTCATGGCACCGTATATCCGTTTTGCACCCGATGCGCTGCTGCTCACACCCGAAGCATACGCCGACACACCATCCTTGATTTCACCGTATCCGGATACCAGCGTATCCCCGCCTGCCGCGGCCTGAGACAGCCCCGCACCGAATTCGTTGTAACCGTCAGCCGCCTGCTGGACTCCCGCTGTGTAGCCGCTCACTCCGTCGCTTACGTTACTCAACCCATCCGACACACCGCCAAGACCATCCAGCATCGCAAGTGTGCCCCGTGCCAGCGCCTTCACCTGCGGGTCGTCGCTGTTTGCAAGTGACGTTGCCAGCGCATATAAGTCCTGATTGGAAGCCATCGCATCGACGCTGCCGCTGATCTGTGACAGACCCTGCGAGAGCTGTGCCCCGTTTTCCGCCAGCTCATTCAGTCCGGACTGAACCTCGCCGGATGCATCGGCCAAGTCGCTCACACCCTGCGTATAGCCCTGCAGCCCTGTTCCATACTGATCCATGCCGGAAACCATGTCGCTTCCGGAGGAGGACAATTGACCGAGCCCGCTGCTAAGGCTGCCCATTCCATCTGCCAACTGCGAAACACCGTCCCGAAGTTGCGTGCTGCCGTCCACCATGTCAGCCGCGCCGGAGATCATATCGTCGAAACCATCCTCAAGCTGGCTAATGCTGTCCCCATAGCTGCCCATGTTGGCCTGCACCAGCGTAATGCTGATCGCGTCCATTTCGAAGTCCGTAACGTCCGCTTCTACCGTGAACGAACCGCTCTCTCCCGGCAGCACCGTAAAGCTGATGCTCATTGTGTTGCCGGTGATCACTGTCGTCGCATCCTCAGTCTTAATGTTGCCTGCAAGGCTCGTGTCGAGGCTCAGCATGATCTGTGCCGTCAGGCCTTCGCGGATGCGCTCATCGCAGCTTTCGTTGGGAGTGCAGTTGACATCAATCTTGATATGCCCGCTGCTGCCCCCCAGGCTGTCCCCAGCTACCGCTTCTCCGTTCAGGTTGTATTGTATGGACAGTGTCACCGGAAGCTGGCCTTCCATCGTTCCCTGATAATACAGTCCGCCTTCTACAGCCGCATCCGGGAACGTAATCTTGTCGCCGTCGATAACGGGTACGCTCGTTGTAGATAGATTCTTGATGCTCGTATAGTTGCCGTAATCGATGTATTCGCCCAGAAGCTGATTGACAACGTAAATCTCCCCCACGCTGCCGTCATGGCCCAGCATTGCATACACCGTCTCGTTCTTTCCGGTTACATCGTCAGCAGCCGTCCCGCTCTGGCCCTCCGCTTGCGCTGAAGACACAAACGGCAGACCTAAAACCATCAGCGCCATCAGCGACGCAGCAATCTTCTTAATTATCATAGGGTTCCCTCCTTATTCTAAGCCTGTCTGCCGCCGATCGTACGATCAGCAGGCACCACAGCATTGCCCGGAATATCCGGTTTTCCGTCTTGTTGGTTTTCATTATTCCGTCTCCTTTTGAACAGCTGCCTGTTCAGCGTGGTTTTCCGCATAATGCCGTCCGTCAGCATCAACACCTGCGGCAATACCAGAATTGACATCGCGGCAGAAAGCAATGCGCCTCTTCCAATCAGGGTTCCGAGCTGCGCCATGGCCTGCTGCGTAAATACCGTTGCTACCACAAATCCGGCGGAACTGAGCACGAGTGCTGATATCAGTATCGATGCCCCGGCCTTTTCGGACGCATATTCGGCCGCTTCCCGCTTGGGCAGCGTCTGCCTTCCTTCCCGGTAGTAATTGGTCATGAGTATTGCGTAATCGATCGTGGCTCCCAGCTGTACGGCGCTGATAATCATGTAGCCGATAAAGATCATCGGTTCCCCGGAGAAGTACGGGAACGACATATTGATCCATATCGAAGACTCGATAATAAACAGCAGGATTACCGGGATCGATAAGGAACGGAACGTGAGCATCACGATTATGCCTACAAACAGGATCGAGAGCAGCGTGACGAGCGAGAAATCGCCCGAGGTCGTTTCACGGATATCATAGATGATGGGCGATGTTCCCGTTACATAGGCCGTGTCGTAATGGGAGTTGACAACGCCGCGGATTTCGACCACCGCATCCATCGCCGCATCACTTTCAATCACAGAATTGACTTCAACAATATAGCGGGAATAGTTTTCGCTCAAGAATTCCGATTTCACATAGTCCGGGATTACCGCTTCCGGCATGGACGCGTCTACAAACGCATAGAGCCCCTGCACACTTTTTACGCAGCTCAAACGCTCAAGGTCATTTGCCATTGCAGCCTCATTCCCTACGTCACCGCGGGGTACAAGCACCACAGCCGTATTGCTTTTGCCAAAGACCTCCTCGATCTTTGTGTTCACGGTATCTTGTTCCTTATCCCCTACGCTGCTGAAGGAATACATGTATGTATTATGGCTCTGTGCCATATACCCGATAACCGACAGCACAACAAGTATGCCAAGTACGACATACTTCACCTTTCCTCCCAAAACATGCTGTACCTTTTTCAGCGACGGCAGCAGGGTGCGGTGCCGGGTCTTATCGATCGCTTTTACAAAGATCACGGATAAGGCCGGGAGCAGCAGCTGTACGGATAGGAGGCTGAACAAGATACCCTTGGCAAGCACCAGCCCCATATCAAGGCCGATTTTGTAGCTCATAAATACAATCGCGATAAAGCCCACGAAGGTGGTCAATCCGCTCGACATAATCGACGATACGGATGCGCGGGCCGCGCGGGCCATCGCCTTGGCCGGGTCGCTCTCCGACTGGCGTTCGTAATCGAATCGGTGCAGCAGGAATATTGAATAGTCCATCGAGGTCGCAAGCTGCAGGATGGCCGCACAAGCGAAGGTCATATACGAGACCTCGCCAAATATGATGTTGGTGCCCATGTTGAGCAGAATCGCAACGCCGATATTGAAAAGGAACAATATCACTTCGAAGACCGAGTTGGTAGTCAGGAGCAGGATCAGCAGTGCGATTGCAAGCGCAATGGCCACGCCTGTCATGATGTTGCCGCTGATGGAATTTACCATGGAGTACGCGTCTATAGCATTGCCGGAAATCAGCGCATCGTCACCCAGCAGTGTCCTGATGCTGGTGATGGCGGAATGCGTACTCTTGGCATAATCGTTACCGGAGAATATGATTTGAAGCAGCGCGTTATCGCCTACCAAATAATTGTTTCGCACCTCTTCATTGATCATTTCGACCGGTTGTTTTAAATCTGCAACATCGTCCAGCCATACCACGGTTTCCACGCCGTCGATTGACTCGATCTGTTTTTTGACATTCAAAACCTCGACGATGCTTTTATTCTCCAGCATCAGCTGTGCACTGCCGTTATAGCTGTACTCGTTTTCCAGAATGTCGATCCCTTGCTTGGAATTTGAGTCTGCGGGCAGGTATTTGGACATATCGTAATTCTGTCCGACCCCTACCATGAGCAGGGCGGATACGGCTGCTGCGCAGACAAACACAATGGAGACGATAACCCGGTGCCGAACCACCCATTCAAAAAACTTCAAGCTTACCCTACTCCCTCTTAAAACTCGGCATAAAAAAAGCCTTAGTCAATACTAAGAACTTTAAGAGGCGTATACAATGACCCAAGTGCGCGTAATTTACAATTCATTCGGGTGATTTTGAATCACCCTTTCGGGTGATTGGCTATTTTTCGCTGAATCCATTGCCGGAAAGCAGGTTCATCAGCTGGAGTCTGCTTGAAATTACCAGTTTGGCGTAAATGCGCTTGATATGAGATTTGACCGTATTGACTGAGATATGGAGCCGCTCCGCAATTGCGTTATTGCTGTCCCCTTTGGCCAGGAGTTCAAGCACCTCGAGCTCCCGTTCAGAAAGCTCGTACTTATCCCTTAAAGACTGCCGGTAGGCGGTGATATCCATCTTTCGGCCGTAGTTGCTGAAAAAGTACGCGCAAAGATCGACAAAGGCAAATAGAGAAAAAACAGCGTAAGAAAGGTGCGTCAGCTGAAACGAAATATCGCGAATCAGCCAGAAGTCCGCCGCGGAGAAAAAGACCTGCGGCAGAAAGGCGATCAAAAAATATCGGGCCAGCTTCCGGTCATGCGGATTGCTGATGTTGCGGGCCATGCTCAGCAGTGCAACCGCCTCCGCGAACAGCGCAAGGGAGCACAGCGGATAGAACGCCCAAAGCACGTTGCGCACCGAATTGGCAAGGTCCATTTTGGACATGTACATTACCAGTATGGCGGTGATAACGAGTAGCAAACCTACAAGCGCGACTACCCAAATACGGCCAATTTTTTTCTTCTGTGAGGTTATGGGGAATAGCTGAATCACGTAGAAACACGTTGTGAGTATCGAAAGCATGATGAGCGCCACGACGCCAAGCGCTACGAGCGGAGACAGCCAGCCGATGCTTTGTACATCCTGACCTGCCGTTCGTTCGTTAATGGCATACATATAAGAGATAAATACCACCGAGGAAACGGGAAGCAGCACCATCAAATTACGACCCGCAAGTCTGTCCCGCGTGCGAATAAACATTACCGCAGAAAAAAGAAACGCACAGAACAGTAAAGAAGTTTCAATAAATTGTATGGCGTCAAATATGATGTTCAATCGCAGACCTCCGTATATTAGTTAAATTATATCATTGCGCCTTATGCCATGTATACCGCCGGTATGATTTTTTACATCTGATTAATATTTATACGTACACTCTCCCGATTCGTTGGTTCTCCCAATAGTCTTATGCTATTCGCCTGTACTCATATCGCTATATGGCTCATATTTCCCATACGTTTAGGAAAATTAAACATTGGTCACAATGATACAGCGTAACCGCATTTTTTGTGTCAGCTATTCATATAGATATCAGGCACAGGATGTGTGGGAAGGAGTACAAATGAAGAAAACGGTGCTCATTGCTGTGATCATCATTATCGTTGCATGTTTTTCATGGTATATCATAGAGCCAGCCGGGTCCGGCCAAAGCATCGGGCATCAGAATGATATGATGCAGGGGTTGCAGACATCAATGGAAACCACCCCTGGTGCAACAGATGCCGCCGCCCTGTCTGACCTTTTTGCAGAAAATGTTCAAGCCGCTTCAGAACCATCTGGGTGGAGTCTCGTCTGGTCGGACGATTTTGATGCGCCGATGTTGAATATCGAATATTGGACCGAGATTGACCGCAGGGATAATTATAACGAAGAACTGCAGTATTACTCTCCTGCCAATTCCAGCATCAAAAACGGCTTCCTGACACTCACCGCCAAAGATGAAGAGATGGGAGGCCGGCACTATACTTCCGGCATGGTTGAAACGCAGAACAAATTTGAACTGTTATATGGCCGTGTGGAGGCACGTATCAGCCTGCCCGTATGTCAGGGCACCTTCCCGGCTTTCTGGATGATTTCAGGCAGCGGCAGCTATGAGCTGGACATCCTCGAAATGGTCGGAAACGAACCGGGTACCATCTATGGGGTATGTCACTACCTGGAACAAATCGGATGTAAAGCATATGGCTTTACGTCGGTCGCCGATCCCGAAGCATTCCATGTTTATGCGATCGAATGGGACAAGGATGAAGTGCGCTGGTATGTGGATGATGTGGAGTTCTTCAGTACACGCAGCAACGTGCCGGATGATCCGATGTATATCATATTGACGCTTGCAGTAGGTGGAGAGTGGCCGGGAAGCCCGGACAGCACCTCGCATTTCCCCGTGAGCATGCAAGTGGATTATGTACGCATATACAGCCGGGAAACGGAGAGTGACCAGTATGATATTGCTTGAGCTTCTCATATTCTTCAGTACCATACTGCCGTTGTTCCATCTGCTCAACGCCTTCTTCTCCCGCAGAAAACGCATGGAACTTGATCAAGTGGAGCGTAGGGTAAGTATCCTTATCCCCTGCTATAACGAAGAGGATACCGTCTCACTTTCCGTGCGCGGCCTGCTGAATATGCATTACCGCGATTTCGAAGCCATTTACATCAACGACGGTTCAACGGACGATACGCTGGAAAAACTCAATCAAATACTCAATTTGAAGCTGGTTCAGAATGTACACCTTGGCGGTCGGGCCACGCTGTATCGGTCTCAGCGGTACCGTAATTTTCTCGTGATCAACCGGCGCAACGGCGGCAAAAGCGCTGCACTCAACTCCGGGCTCATGGTCGCCCGGTCGGAAATCATCGTCACGCTTGACGCAGACAGCATACTTGAACGGAATTCGCTTAAAGTGATCTGCACTGCGTTTGGGGACCCAAGCGTAGTTGCCGCAGGCGGTTCCATCCATATCATGCAGGGCTACGACCCCGATTTATATCAAAACCGTTGGGGCTTTGTCCGCAAGACACTGGTTTCTCTGCAGATGCTGGAATACATTAAAGGCTTCTACATCTATAAGCATTCGCTCGCAAAACAAAACGCCATTGCCATCATTTCGGGTGCGTTCGGTGCATTTAAGCGTTCCGCATTAATTTCGGCCGGTGGCTACCGGCGCACACTCGGAGAGGATATTGACATCACAATGCGTATCCAAAGAATCATTCACAACACAAAACTGAAGGTTCTCTATCTGCCGGAAGCGTTATGCTATACCCAGTGCCCGGAAAGCTGGCATGACCTGATACGGCAGCGGCTTCGCTGGCAGAAGGGTTTTGTAGACTGCACAGTGCATCACCGCAAATTTTTGCTTCGTACATTTTTGTATAAAAGTCTGAGCTTTCACTATCTGGTAGAAGCGTTTATCATTGGGCAGTGCTCCTGTCTGTTTACCTCTGTCAACTATTTGCTTGTCATCGCATTGGCGCTGACCCAGCCAGTTACCCTGCACATTTTCCTTTTCTACTTCCTGCTCTGTGTACTGCTGAATCTGCTGTATACAGTCGGAGCGCTGCTCGTGTCCCGCAGATACCACCGGTATCCGCATGGCGCAGGGAAAAAAATGCTGACAGCGATCGTGTTCGACGCGCTTTTCTACCGCTACTTCAATCTGTTTACATACCTGGCCGGTACGGTTGCGTATCTTTGGAACAGCCGTGACGCGCGTTGGAACAAGGTGGCGCGCAGCAAGGAATACAGCTGCGCCACGGAGGCTTAAGGCGATGAGAAAACCCATGATTAAAATCTACGCCGTACTCGCAGTGTCTTTAGTACTTTGCCTGCTGTGCACGCCTTCGGTACTTGGACATACATCTGCCTGGTCTTCAGGTGTGGCAATACGGCTGAAGCTGCTCATAAATAAAAATGCGTCCGCGGCTTCAGCTGTGGAGGACACAGCCCGCATCGTATTCATCATGGATGATGGCTGGGAAACACAGTATACGCAAGGGTATGCGATTCTGGAGAAATACGATTACCCGGGCTGCGTTGCCGTAATTCCAGCCGCGGTAAATACCAATGGGTATATGAACTATTCAGAGTTGGCTGACCTGTATATCGACGGCTGGGATATGCTCAATCACACGAATAACCATGAGCTGCTGACCGACCTGTCTGGCGATGAGCAGAAAGAGCAGTTGGTCAAAGCGCGCGAATGGCTGCAATCTCACGGGCTGCGCCGGGGCTCAGACATCGTCGTATTCCCCGGCGGAGGGTTCGATCAGGCTACACTTCAGGCACTTAAGGACGAAGGCTTTTCCGCAGGGCGCAGCCTCAAAAGCCTTTGGACGGTGAATACCGGCTGCAGTCTGGAGGATGCGGAAGTGTGTAATCTTCTGCCCGGGCTTAACATGGATTACGTGACGGCTGCGGTCGATAAAGCTATCCACAACCACAGCACGCTTCTCTTCGTGATCCATAAGCTCGAGCCGGTTTCAGACGACCAGCATATGCAGCTTCCGCCCGAGGAGTTTACCCGCATCGTGGAATATGTACATGATCACGACAGTGAGCTTTCCGTCGTCACGTTATCACAGCTTCTCGATTATCTTTAAGAAACCTCTCTTTCTTGTGTCCGATAATTCATTACTTGCGCTATGAAACGATGGTATGCATCCCGGATATCATGCTATAATGGATGCATTAATTGTTTCTGGAGGGGTACGATGAGTCTATCGGTCGCAATGATTGGCGCAGGCGCCATCGGTGGCATCACCGCCGCATACATCGCGGAAGCGGGTTATGAAGTGCAGGTGGTATGCAAGCACGAAGAAAAAGCTGCGCAATTCATCAACAAGGGAATTCATATTACCGGGGTTCGTGGCGAACGGTACGTTAAGGTTAAAGCGGTCGCCGAGATTGAGCAGCTATCCCGGAATATCGATATCCTGATGATTGCTACCAAAGCATACGATATGCCCGACGCCGCGCGCCGCGCATTGCCATACCTGAAGGACAGCTCTTTTGTGGTTTCCCTGCAGAACGGTATCTGCATTGAGGCGCTTGCCGATGTAGTCGGCGCAGAGCGCGCAGTAGGCTGCGTGGTAGGCTGGGGCTCCACGATGCTTAGCGACGGTACGCTCAATATGACCTCGGAAGGCGATTTCGTAATCGGTGGTATCAAGCCCGGTATGGACCTGTCTGCCCTGCAGCATGTGATGAACGCCATGGTACCCACTCGCATATCCGACAGCATCGTCGCAGAGCTCTATTCTAAAATGATCGTAAACGCCTGCATTACCTCACTGGGCGTTTTCAGCGGGCTTTATCTCGGACAGATACTGAAGTACCGGTCAGCGCGCGATATCTTTATCTCCATTATCCGCGAGGCGGTAGAAGTTGCCAATGCCATGAAGCTAACCATTGAGCCGTTCGGAGGTAAGCTCGATTATTACAAGCTCATCCGCGGCAACAGTGCGCTAGACAACCTGCGCAGACATCTCATGATTCGTGTGATCGGTTTCAAGTACCGCAGGCTAAAATCCTCCAGCCTGCAGTCCATCAGCCGCGGGAAGACCACCGAAGTGGACTATTTCAACGGTTATATTGCCAAAAAGGGTGCGGAGCATGGCGTAGCCACACCTGTTAACACGCGCATCGTACAGATGATCAAGGAGATTGAAGCGGGTAAACGTAAAATCGATCCGGTGAATTTCTCTGACGCACGACTAAAAGCATAAAAAGAGGCGGCCCATGGCCGTTTCAGCTTGTCAAAAAAGTTAAACTCGCCTCCCTCGTCCGAGGGGAGGCGGCCGAAGCGCCGGAGGGAGTGACAGCAACAATGCGGGTTTTCCCTCCCCCAGTCGCCTATCGGCGACAGCCCCCTCATCTGAGGGGGGCCACTATGCAAGGTTTATCGACAGTCCGAGGCGGTCCATGGCCGCTTTTTTGCTGTTATGCTGTTTGCAACAAAACCTTACGTCTCCTATAACAAATGCCCATTCTCAACGCGTTTGTCAAAATAAAAAAGAACGGCCCCCTTCCGCCGATACCCATACTACCGAAGGGAGCCGCACCGGTGACACTAATGTTGTCCATCATACAGGTTGACTACCGGTCGGACAACGCCCGGCTGTATCTGGTCTTCATGGTCGCCTGTGGCTTTCGCAATCGCGCGGTAGATGGCTTCGCTGGCTCGTTTGAGCTTATACAGCCGTTGGCATCCCGCTTCCACAGCCATACGGATTTGTTTTTCCTCATCCGCCACTCGCGACAGCCTTTCCGCTGCCTTTTTCTCTGCAGCGCTGACGATGCTCTGCGCCGTCTCCTCCGCCCGGGTAATTGCGCCTACGATCAGCTTCTCGTTGGCTTTATAGCGTTCGATCAGCTCTTCCATCTCCCGATTTTCTTCCCGGAGCTTTACGATTCTTTCCTTTTGCTCCTTTAGGCACTTCTCATAATCAATCCTCACTTTGGACAACAATTTGTCGACATCCGCGGCTTTATAACTGCCGAGCATGTTCTTTTTCAAATTGTGCATTTTCAGACCCCCTCCTTTTGGCAAGAATAACACCCGTCCGAACATAAAATTTGTCGGACGGTGCGCTGAGGGCAGTCTATTTTTAGGCTATTGCGCCGACCATTGGTGCAGCAAACTTTGTTTTAAGTCGAACAGCTTTTGAGAAAGGTCCACCTTATACTCCTGCGGATTGATGAGGCGTTTGGTCTCATCCCACAGCGTTGCCAGTTCAGCCCTGGCGTATGCCTGTATTTCCATCAACGACGGGCTTTGATATACCTGCCGTCCCTCAATGAACACCGGCACAAGCAGCTCTTTGGTATAGAAGTTCGTAACCTGCATGCGTTTCCATGTATCGACCGGATGAAAGATCGTCAGCGGCTGCGACTCATCGATCGTCTCCTCATCCAGCATAATGAGATCCGCAATCGCCTTATTCGTGGTCTTATCGTAAATCCGCACTGTTTTTTTGTACCCTGGATTGGTGATCTTGCCAACATTGTCGCTCACCTTGATCTTGGGAATCATGATACCGTCGCTGATCTCTGCGGCCAGCTTATACACCCCGCCGAGCGCGGGACACCCGTCGCTCGTGATCAGCTTGGTTCCCACTCCCCACACGTCCACCTTCGCTCCCTGCAGCTTCATGTCTCGGATCAACCATTCGTCAATGTCGCTCGACGCAAATATCTTAGCCTCTGTAAAGCCCGCTTTATCGAGCAAGATTCGCGCCTTTTTGCTGAGGTATGCGAGGTCGCCGGAATCGAGGCGAATTCCGACCGGCTGATGTCCTGCTGCCTTCAACTCGCGGAAAACGGTGATTGCGTTAGGCACACCGCTTTTCAGGGTGTCATAGGTGTCCACCAGCAGCAAACAACTGTCAGGAAATATATTTGCATACGCGCGAAACGCGTCGATCTCGCGCTCGAAACTCATCACCCAGCTGTGCGCGTGGGTCCCTTTAGCGGGAATACCGAACATCTCCCCCGTCATTACGTTGGAGGTGGACGAGCAGCCGCCAATGATTGCTGCTCTCGCACCATAGACGCCCGCATCCGGGCCCTGCGCACGACGTAAACCGAATTCCAGTACCTCACCGCCCTCTGCAGCATATACCACCCGTGAGGCTTTAGTGGCGATCAGTGTCTGGTGGTTGATGAGGTTGAGCATTGCTGTCTCGATCAACTGGGCCTGCATGATAGGCGCTTTCACCCGTACGATCGGCTCATATGGAAAAACAGGGGTGCCTTCGCGCACGGCATAGATTTCTCCCGTGAACTCAAACCGCCCAAGATGCTCCAAAAAATCCTCGTCAAACAGCTTTAGCGAACGCAGGTACGCGATGTCCGCATCCTCAAAATGCAGGTTATTGATCATCTCAATCGCCTGCTCCAGCCCTGCGGCAATTGCGTAGGCGCTGTCGCCCGGCGGCCTTCTGTAAAACAGATCAAATACCGCGGCCTTGTCCGTCATGTCGTTCTTGTAATACCCGTACATCATTGTCAGCTGATAGAGGTCTGTCAGCATGGTCAAATTACGCATCGTCATTCCCCCATATTAATAAGCGCCCGCGGGATGCGGGCGCTGGATTCAGTCTTATCATTTTCCGTGGTTACTTTTTTGATCTTTTTTATTTTTTTCGGGCTTCTTCGGTTTTTCCTCCGCCTCCTTGCCGTCGTCCTTTTTGCTGTCTTTTTTGACGCTTTCCGCGGATTTCGATTTGCCCTTGCTTGTTACTTCCTTGGCCTTATCATCCGTTTCCTCCGTCTCCGGCTCCTCTTCTTTGGCCTCTTCCGCTTTCTTCTCTTCGGCTAACCCCAACTCTTCTTTGATCTGCCTTACCTTTTCTTCAAGCGCCTCGACATGGAGTTCTTCCTTTTCCAGTAAATCCTCGCGGGCTTTTTCATCCTCCGCGATGATATCCCGGATCTTCTCAACGAGCAGGTTGGCCGCATCCAGCTTTTCCTGCGCAGCCAAAGCTTCCGTGCTGTCTGGGTCGCTTTCCGACAGTTCGCTAAATTCTTTTTCAGCCTTTTCGGCCTCCTCCATTGCCAGCTTCAGGCGGCCTTTCGAATTATATCTGGCATAAAGCGTATCCGCTTTTTGCGTCATAGCATCCGCTTTCTTGCGGGCCGCTTTGACGCGTGCATTGTCTTCACCCAGCTCTTCAAACAACGAGTCGGCTTTTTCAGCAAGCTTGTCGGCTTTTTCGCGGACTGCCCGATAATGCGGCGAGGTGATGTCATTGTCACGGACAAGACCGGCATACCACTTCGCCTTGTTCAGGTCGAACTGCGCGTTCATCAGCTTGTTCTTGCCTTTAAAGCCGTCAATCTGCGCTTCCGTCAGGCCAAGGTTGTAGTAACCGGAATACGGAAAGTAATTCCTCCGGGTAAAGTGCATGTAGACCAGATACGCAATACCGCCAAAGAACAGCAACTCGCTTAAGCCTTCGGAGACGCGGATGCTGCCCCACATCAGGCTGTCCGTACGCATCTGTTCAATCCAGAAACGTCCAAAGCCATACAAAACGACGTACATTGCGAAGACGCCGCCGCGAACTTTGATCTTTTTACGAACCAGCAGCAGAATCGCGAACACAATGAGGTTCCACATGGACTCATAAAAGAACGTAGCATGATAATATCCCGCCGGAAAGAATGTGCCGTCAATGGTTTTGCCGGGATCGATATACACCGCCCAAGGGAAATGTTGCCATGCAGGGTTGCTGACCGCGGTGCCAAAAGCTTCCTGATTCATGAAGTTGCCCCAGCGCCCGATAGCCTGTCCAATGATGAGACCGGGAGCCGCGATATCAAGCATATCCCCGATGGCTATCCTGCGCCAGCGATAAAACAGAATTGCCGCAATAGCACCGCCGATGACGCCACCGTAAATTGCAAGCCCGCCTTCCCAGATGTAAAGCATCCGGATCGGTTCAGTCACATAGTTATCCCACTGGAATATCACATAATACAATCTTGCGCAGATGATGCATAGCGGCACGGCAAGAAGTATGAAGTCAAGCACCATCTCGGAACGGTAACCCTTGCGTTTGGCTTCATAAACGCCGATCACCACACCAAGTATCAGGCCGACCGCAATGATAATGCCATACCAGTAAATTTCTTTCCCGAATATCGTAAATGCGACATTGTCCATGATTGTCCTCCAAAAAAAGATTATATTCATTATAGATGTTTCATTTCTGCGGGTCAAGGAAACATTCGGTTATGCCTTCCAATGAAAAAAAGAGCCACCCGCAGGCGGCTCTCATCGCAACTATTTAAAAATGAATTTCTTTTGTACAATGAAGCTGACGAAAAACATCACCAGTTCAACCGGAAGCTTGGCAATATATTCATTGACATAGTGCGAGAGCCATTCGACAAGCGCTGTGTTGATCAGCATGATGCAGACTACCAGCAGATAATAACCGATCAGATGCCGCTTTAAATCCTTCTTATTGTCCTTTGCAAAGATCATATTGCGGTTGATCAGGAAGTTGATTGCTGAGCTTATGATGCGCGCCCCGATATAGGCGATCACCACGTTGAAGGCCATCTCCTTGGGGATCAACGTCAGGAAAAGCGCGTACAAACCGTAGTCCAGCAGGAAGCAGAACATCGACGATCCCACAAACAGCAATATCTGCCGGTAGATGCGCCACGAATCCTTCAACGTATTGAAGTGAGAACCGCGGTTGTCGTTGATATAGACGGTTTGAATTTCGATCTCGCTGAGCTTGAGGCCTAAATTGGATGTTTCCAGCAGCATGTTCATCTCGTACTCATAACGTTCGCCGGAAAGCGCAAGCAGCGCGGGCAGCGAGCTTACCGGAAAAGCGCGCAGTCCGGTTTGCGTATCGTAAATCTTCTGTCCGCTTACAAAGTTGAACACCGTCCTTGTGATGGAGTTACCGCAGCGGCTTCTAAGCGGCATTTCAGAGAATACTCGTTTCCCCAGCACAATGGTATTGTCGGAAGCAAGTAGCGCTTCGGCTACATTTTTGATGTCGCTTACCAAATGCTGCCCGTCAGCATCGGCCGTGACGACGCCGACCGCTTCTCCGCGTACACAAAGGTCGTTAAAGCCAGTTTTAAGCGCGCGGCCTTTGCCCATATTGATCGCATGAGCCAGAACACGACAGCCCATCTTGTCGAGTTCGTCAAAAATATGCGAGAACGATGCCCCACTCCCGTCATCTACGATCAGGATTTCAAGAAAGTCTTCTTCAAGCAGCTGTTTGGCAAGCGCCAACAGCTTTTCATCCGGCTTATACGCCGGTATAAGAACAGTAATCCGGTTCAACTTATCCATACAATTCCTTCAGCAAAATATCAGATTACCCACAACCATCGAACAACTGCAGCCGCATGACCCCGTCTTTGGAATCAAAGAAGGTACACAGGCAGCGGCGCAAATATTCCTGAACTAAAATACCATCCCCGGAACGCAAATGCAATCCAAATCTTTTCCACTCTTTCGAAGGCAAACAAATAACACCTGAGTATGTCCGGTGCTATCTGTATTCCGATTTATTTCAGCTTGGTTCCGCATTCACCGCAAAAACGCACGCTCTGGTCGTTTTCCGCACCGCAGTTCGGGCATACGTTGAGCGCAAGATTCGCGCCGCAGTTTGTGCAGAATTTGCTTTGCCCAGCCGGTTTACCGCAGTTCGGACAGAATGTTGCCTTTTGGGTAATCTCTCCCTTAAACACCTGCGTCTCGTCGGCTTTATCCCATATGTCGCGCTTCATTTTGTCCGCGCGAGCCGCCGCGATTTCCACGTTCATGCGAGGCGCACATTCCGCGCAGAGGCCAACCTCATCGTTCCAGCAGGAATCGCATACCCACTGGTGACACTTGTTGCAGCGGTGAAAATGCTGCTTTGCCTCGTTCTGTGCGGCGGCAAACGCATTCTCATGTTCCTTGTGCCACGCGGGCGACATGCCGTTGAACCGTTCGGACAAAATATGCTCGCCCTGATAAGCAGCGTTATGAATTCCGCCCAACACGCTGCCGCCAAAAAGGCTGGCTGCAGCGCCAACGCCGCGGGTGATCCCTCTGAACAGATTGCCCTTCTTATACGTTTCGGACTCGATGAAGGACGTCTTAAAACCATCGTGGCATACGTCACAGTAGAACGTGAATTCGAATCCGGCTTCTGTGCTGTTGTCCTCGTAGTTCCGAGTAAATGCCTGCATCATAACTGAAATTCCTCCCGTAGCTTATTTCTTGATCTTTTTACCGCAAGCGGTACACTTTGTATTCATAAAGAACTGTGGCATGCCGCAGCGCGGGTTGCCGCATTGCACCATCAGCGACGCCTTGCAGGCATCGCAGCGGTCTGCGACAAATGTGCGCTGCCCACAAAACGGGCATGTGATGTAGAGTTCCCGCCCGCAGGACGGGCAGCGCTGCCAGATACGTTTGATCTCAGCGTTGCAGCCAGGGCAGGCGTCATAGAAAGGGCTAATTCTTCCGCATGCAGGGCAAAACTTGCTGTCATATCCGATCAGCGTACCGCAACCGATACACGGCTTATCGTATCCGGCCATAAACTCCTCCTCTACTGGATCAGTGATTCAATTTTCTTTTTCCAGGCATCAAAGCCGCTGTGAACCGCGCGCCCGATGAACAACCCTCGCAGCCTCGCCAGCACAGGGAGACGGCGCAATGCACGACGGTATTGCTCATACTGCGCTTCCTCCAGTGCCTTATCGCTCAAATAAATCGGTTCCCGGCGGAAATTGACGCTTAGCATGCTGTCATTGAACTCCAGCAGGAATCGCCGCCATTCCGGCGGGTTGAAGACACCATCCTTCGAAAGCCGGAAAACATACGTCGCTGCAGCGGTGTCCCCCACGCTTTCCATGATCAGTGCGTTCCGGGCATACACTGGCACCAGCAATATAATGCTTTCACCCGTAAGTTCGCCCATGAGTCCCCGTTTAACGCCAACAGCAAGGTCACCCGAAATGCCACTCAGATACTGAAACTGCTCCGCGATAGCTGAGCCAGAAATCGTATTCTCCAGCGCTGCAGCAAAGTCCGGCGATACAGCGCGTACATCGGACAGAGGCTGAACCATCCCCTCCATCAGCAGCTTCGCCAGTCTGTCGTCCACAGGTGATATCTCGCTGAGCTTTGCGCGGGTCTGGCGGATCAGTTCCTCCAACCGCGTCTGATAAGCTTGCAAAAAAGCGTCCGTGGAATACCCCATTTTGGACAATACATAAACGCGTCCCAATCTGTCAGTGATCGTAAAGCGATATGGCTGGATATCAGCGGATGTGATCATACAGAAAGGGATACGCACCAGCCCGTGCGTCACGGGCAGCGCAACCAAAGCGGTCTCACAAACCCTAAACGACGCGCGCACAGTCTCCCCTGACGGTTCGGCAAAATATCCTTCCGTCTCAAAATGGACGGATTCCTTCATCAGCAATTCGTTGAAAAGCACTTCGTTATACGCGCGGATGAATTTATCAGAAAAATCCTCGTACCAGTGACCGATCATGGAAAACACTACGTCACCTTCCGGCACGCTGGTATATATACGATAGTTTTGCGCGCGTATACCCGAAATATCGCTGAGGCGTATTTGACGGCTAAAGCCGGACGAACTCAGTTCCAGCATATCGTCAAAAAGGGACGCAAAAATACCGGCGCGTTTATCAGCGCCAAGTTCATAAGTCAGCGTACAGGTAATGAGCGGCTGCTTGATGGTTTCCTCCACCTAAGCCCTCCCATAGACAGTGAATTCCTTACCATTATACCAGTATAATGGGAATGAATCAATCCGAGCCGGACAAAAATGGTCAACAATTCCCAGTATATACGTACTGCAGCTTCTCGCGGGCGATATCCGCAAGCGTATAGACTAGTTCAACGTCCGTTGCCTCGGAATCTGCCATCCGGTAGCGCGGATAAAAGCGGGATATGTGCAACGGTATCTTTTCGCCCACGGATGCAAGCCAGGCCGAAAGGCGGCGCATCTCGTCAAGAGAGTCGTTTTCTTCCGGCACAATCAGCGTCGTCACCTCCACATGGCAGGCGCTCGCAGAAAGCTCGATCGTACGTTTTACGGGTTCAAGGTGCCCGCTGAGCTTCTGGTAATATGCTTCCGTAAAGCCTTTCAGATCGATATTCATCGCATCGATTGACGGCAACAGCCGAATCAGCGGCTCCTCGTTAATGTAGCCGTTGGTTACCAGCACAGTCTTAAGCCCACGTTCATGCGCAAGCGCCGCGCAGTCCTTTATAAATTCATAACCAATCAAGGGCTCGTTATAGGTGAAAGCGATGCCGATATTGCGGCGTGGAACGAGATCTGCCGCCTGACTGACAAGTTCCTCAGGAGAGTACATCGTTTCTCCTGCCTGTCCCTTGCCGCACATGGAGATCGCATGGTTCTGGCAGAACGGACAACGCAGGTTGCAGCCATAGCTGCCCACCGAAAGAATCCGGCTTCCCGGATAAAAACGGCTGAGCGGTTTCTTTTCAATCGGATCGAGCGCGACTGAGGTAACGACGCCGTAATTTTCATCCACGATTCGGCCGTCCCTGTTGCTCCGGGCGCGGCAGAAACCGGTATGTCCCTCTTCAATCACACAGCGATGCGGACAGATATCGCACTGAGCTTTCATTTGTGCCGCACCACCTCAAAGCGCTCCAACGTATATTTTTCATCGGGCGATATGCCTGCTTTCTGCAGCGCAATGGATATCTGCTGCTGCGGCGTATCAACGCCCTGCAGATTCGGCAACAGCAGCCCGCGACGGTAGCCGCGGCTCACGATAACGCCATATCGCATGGCATCCAACTCATCTGTGCCGGAAACCGGCTCAGCATCCCCCAAAACGTCCACACTATAGACGAGTTCTGTCAGCTCCCCTGCCTCTACCGGGTCAAAACGCGGGTCGCCCGTGCCTGCGCTGATGGCATTCCGGATGATCTCGTCCGCGATGCATGTTTCCGTTGCGGATATCGTTCCAATACAGCCTCTCAGCCGTCCATGTTTTTTGAGGGATACGAACACGCCCGCGCTTCGTTCCGTTAAATCTTCCGGAAGCCCTTCAGGTCGTTTCATCGACTTGCCTGTCTTCAGATATGTCTCAAGTGATTGCCTCGCCAGCCCGACATACTCGTCTTCGGAATGCTTAATCGCTTGAAGCCGGCTGAGTTCCTCGGCTTCATATTGCTTCGCAAATCTCCGGACGTTGTCTTCTCCGGTCACCGTGAATACACAAACAGCATAACCTACGCCAAACGGGCCTTCATAGGACAGAAATTCGCTTTTAACCTCACAGCCATCCAGCACACCGGCCATTTCGATGAAGGAGCGCAGGCCGCATTCAGCGGCAGCCTCGGTGAAATCTTCTTCAAATCGTAACAGCTGCAAAAAGTCGCCTGTACGAAGCGCATCAGTAAGCTGTTGGTCAAACTCCGGCCCTTCCTTTGCAAATCCGTATGGGCCCTCTCCGGTCAGCTTATGCGAAAGGTCGCCGCTGGCCACGAGCACGGCATTTCGGTCCAGCTCATCGACAGCACGTCGGATGCACATGCCGAATCGGTAATGCTCAAGCGCGGAAAGCCCGGATATGGATATGCGCACGATATTATAATCGGTAAAGTAATGGTCAATAAAATACAGAGGGATCATGGTACCGTGATCGAGACGGCTGTCCTTTTCCCCCATAGTTCCGGCAGATATGCCTGCCTCCTGCGCTTCTTCGCCGATTGCATGGACAAGCGCTTTATCATATTGCTTGTGCAGAGAAACCTTTTGAGCGCCAAAACGCCCGAAATCGCCTTTAGCACTTTCTCCGGGTGAAATGTGGATATAGTCTCCATACATAATGGCGTGGGGCGAGACAACGATCACTGTTTCCGGCTTCAGTTCCGCAATCTTTTTGCCTGTCCATTCAAGCGCATCCACTGTTTTTTGTATCGCCCGCTGTTCCCCCTTGCCCACTTCGGGAATAATCAGCGGCGGATGAGGAACCACAAAAGCATGAGAAATACTCATTTCGGCATCCTCCTTTAGATCATATTATATCATGAAAACGGTAAAATTTACATTCTCGCAAAATGAAAAAACCGGCTGTTGCCGGATATGTCAATCAAAACAAATACGTTATTTTCTTAATCTTCACGGTCATAATATGCAGCGGTGCTCAGATTAAATTTAAGCTCACTGTCCTCTTCGATAAGCCCCAGCAGAATGCTGACGATATCCGCGTCAAACTGCGTGCCTGAACCCTTGACAAGCTGTTCTCGGGTTTCCTCCAGTGAAAGATGCCGCCTGTAATGACGGTCGCTCATCATAGCGTCAAACGCATCCGCAACCGAAATGATGCGGGCAAGAAGTTCGATCTCGTCGCCTTTGATTCCATCCGGATACCCGCTGCCGTCCACATGCTCATGGTGGTGGCGCACGATGGGAACAATATCCTGAAACATTGAAACCGCGGAAAGGATCATCGCGCCTTTGATGGGATGCTGCTTGACCTCGGTGTATTCTTCCTCGCTGAGCGAATAGCTCTTCAGGAGGATGTCGTCTGCCGTACCGATCTTTCCGATGTCATGAAAGATTCCCGCAATACGCAATTTTTCAAGCTCTTCGGGAGCAAACCCAAGCTTTTCGCCGATGCGGGTGCTGTAATACGCTACGCGATCCGAATGGCCTCGTGTATACTCATCCTTCGCATCCACCGCAAGCCGGAGCACCTCAATGGTATCCATATAGCGCACCTTTAGCTGCGCGTAAGTATTGTTCAGCTCTTCGTTCTTGGTATTGACAAGTGAGTGCAGAAACGCGTTGTTGATGGACGACGCGGCCTGTCGGGCATAAATCAGAAGTAAATCAATATCCTCATCCGCGCTGATATTGCTTACATAAATTGCTCCAATTGCAAGATTACTTTCGCCACTAAGCGGAATGATAACGCCACCCTCAGGATGCTTGACGACCCTCATATCGGTACGCGCACGCCCGATCGCTTCTAAAAGCTCATGGTCAAGCAGATCGGGAAACTCGTCAATATCGACATCGTAAATGCCGATACCCCGGAATATACTCTTGCGAATAAATTCACCATCGTTGTTGATTTCGTTGGCAGGAATGTCATCCACAAGTATGAACGCATCCGAACTGTGGACCATGGGCAGAAGTTGGACCAGTATCTCCTCCAGTATATTGCCGATGGGCTGAAGCTGGTAAATCTTTGGCACAGACCCCAATATGCTCTGTAGACCGTCACGGAACTTCTGTATGGTGCGCATCTGCGAAATCGCTTTGATACCAGATTCGATTAACAGTTGCAATTGGTCAAGACGGTCACTCTTCTCACAGTATGCCTGTATATCCAATGACTTAATGGTATTGATAGGCGGTGCAAGATCCTTATGCCCGGTCAAAAGCAGTATGTAAATTTCCTTGTTGGTCTCGCGAAGCCGCTCCACAACCGTTTCGCCATGAATCGGTTGCATGTAATAATCGAGGATCAAAAGGTCATAATGGTTGCGTCTTAATTCCTCCAACCCTTCCAGCGGATTGGTGAAACCAACACACGCATAACCATTACGGTTTAAAAGCGCGCTAATGCTGTCGAGAATCCCTTCTTCATCGTCGATAATCATAATGCTGTATTCGGTTGATAGCTCGACGCGACGGTTTTTACGCATCCCGGACCTCCGTGTCCTCTTCATACAGCGGCAGTTGGATATAAAATTTTGTCCCCTGCCCAACGCTGGATTCGAACCACATGTTGCCCCTGAACATGCCCTTGACCGTGCTGTGAGACATATAGAGTCCCAGCCCGGTACCATGCTTCCCCTTGGTGGTAATCATTTCTTTGAAAAGACGGTCCTTCACCTTATCTTCGATGCCTTTTCCAAAGTCGCAGATCGTAATCAGCATTTTATTGCCTTCACTGGTGATCTGCAGAATGATCTCTCCGCCCTGTTCATCATAGGATTGAATGGCATTGACAATCACATTGTCCAGTATCTGAACCAGACTGTTGACATCGCCGGGAATTCGTGTCCCCCTATCCACACGTATATCCTGTGTGAACTTACACTGGTTCCGGACGATTTCATGCTGCATAAGTATTTTAACTCTTTTCAGCATTTCGTCAAGTGTAAACCACATATGACGCTGATTCACAAATTTCGACGCCTGATCTTTTACGGTCGAAATAATATCCGACATATATCCCGTCTGCAGTTTCATCTTGCCCAGCCACTGATACATATCCTGCGCGATCTCCGCATGATCTTCCAAACTGACTTCAGGGTCCCCAACCGACGTTTCATATTCTTTCGCAAGGTATTGCATCTGTTCGATGCCACCTGCAATAGACATAATGGGCGTTTTTAAGTTATGCGCAATACCGCCAATCAACTGTCCCAACGACGCGAGGCGTTCACGCTCCAGCAAGATGGATTGGTTCTCCTTGATCTTCTCTACGTCGTGGACATGCTGCGTAATGTTTTTGAACAGTAAAATTACTGCCACGCATAAGGACCTTTGGATAATGGGTGTAATCTCTACAGTGTAGTATTGACGTACGCCGTTTAAGTCCGACACTACATCCTTTACGATGGTTGTATTCGTTTCAAGAGAACTTTGCGCCATTTCCGAAAAATCTCTGGGACCGAGTTGGCTGGGACCTGCTTCAGCAATGACGCTGCTCAATTTGACACCTTTTCGGATCATACTAAGATAATAAAAGTTATCCATAAATGTATGATTGAAATCCAACACGTTCATGTCCTTATCCAGCACAATGAAGCTATCAGAAATCCGGTTAATCACCGTTTGCAGAGCAATCGGTGAAACTTTAAGCAGATTGAAGCGGAACATGCCCAATAGATACAAAGCCATTGTTGCAGAAAATGCAATAGGCGTTGAATAAACGTCAAAACCTAAAAGTTTGAATGTATATAGTACATTTGCTACTGTAGGAATAATACTTCCGATTAAAATAAGTACTGCCTGTGCTGAGAGTATGCCATTACTCTTTATTGCATACACGCTGAGTAACACAAAACCAACAAGCATTAACGTATAGGAATATGCTGCATGGATATAAAAGTACCATCCGCATACATTTTCATTGTTCGGCGAATCTACTGCATATGTGATATAGAACAAGTGATGACTTTCATTTGTCCAAATTATTAATAATGTAATAATCGGTACGATATACAATAGCCAGTATACCTTCGTTAATTGCTTGTCCGAATAGACTTTACCTAAAAAGATTAACGATACTGGTATCGTAGCAGATCCTATGTATGTTACTTTCTCCCAGAACTTCCACGCCTCTTTATTACCCTGCTTGTAGGCAAGACCAAGAAGGATTACTGCCAGAGTCCAGATAAATATCTGGACGACAATTGTTATGAAATGATAATGTAATGGCTTTTTGTTTTTTGCCAGTGCCAAATAGACGCACATAAATATCAACAGTACACTGGTAGCACAAGTTATATAAAATGATGGATCCATACGCATTGCTACACCCCCGTAATTCCCTTCTCTTTTATAGTGTTTAAGAAAGATGCAATGTACCCTTCATCAATAACAGGCCATTCAAATCCAAGCCGTTCTAAAATCTGGTGCGTCTTTTTTGCTGTTATAATGATATTTTCATTAGCTTGGTCACCAGAAATATCTTCAATAATACCGGTCAGCCGTGACAAACTTCCTTTCTTACTCATCAAAATGACCCGTTGCATAAACTCCCGTCCGGATAGGATCTCAATTCTGTATCCATTCATTTCAATTAATGCTATCACTTCCGCTAATGTCATAATGTTTGTATTAAACACATGAAATACAGGCAACTTCGTTTCCACTGAGGCAAGTAACAGTATTGCATTAGCACATATATCCACAGGCGTCATTTCAATGCGGGTGTCCAGCATCTCAATGGGTATACATCCGATATCGCAAATCGTTAAGAGTCGGTTGGCAAAAGCATTCTTTTCCGGATGGTATTGAAATCTGCCATTCATGCTTACCGTTAATACACCAACACGGAAAATACGCGCGTTAAGACCTTGTTCGATGGCCTTAAGTACGATCTCCTCGGATAGAAACTTACTCTTCACGTATTCGTTATCTTCATAGTTTTGTCCGATGTCAAAATAATTCTCATGGAATTCCCCTCGACGCATCGGGTCATCCCGATATTGTGTTCCCGATACACTAACGGTGGAAACATGAAGCAGTACGGCTTTAGCATCTTTTACGAATTCTACAATATTCCGTGTACCCTCTACGTTTATTTGTTGGAATACCGTTGAATAACCGATGTGGTCTGTTACCGCAGCACAATGGAAGACTGTGTCAATTTCCATCAGCTCATTATATTGGTGCACAGCTATTCCCAAATGATGCTGGGTGATATCGCCCTGCACGATTTGAACGTTTGCCATCATCTTTTGTGCACTGCTTCCAAAATAAAAAACCAAAACTTCACGCAATCGTGCTGTGCATTCCTTATGACTCTTCCCGCGTACCAGACAACAGATTTTACTTTCGCCTTTTTCAATCAGTTCGGCAAGTATATGCGCACCAAGATAACCGGTGGCTCCGGTAATTAGTATGTTCTTCATGTCCGGTGGTGTAATATGCCGATATTCTTTGATGTAAACCTTTTCGTTTTCCGTTTTGCGTACAGTTTTTGCAGTGTTCAACCTTGAACATACACCGCGCAGCGTCTGATACTCGTAAAAATCCTGAGTCCGAATCGTCCACCCATACTGCAGCAAAGCAGCCTGTACCTTGATTACGCCCAACGAATCGCCGCCCAGCGCAAAGAAACTGTCCCCCGGCTGTACAGCGCTGATCTTCAATATTCTTGACCATATCCGCGCCATGATCTTTTCTGATTTAGTCAGCTTTTCATGGGGGGTATTATCCTGCGGCTGAGCCTCATTGTCTGGGCGAGTCAACAGTTTTCTGTTTACTTTTCCATTCAACGTAAGCGGCAGCTCCGACATCCCAATGAAAAATGACGGCACCATATATGAAGGCAGCTTCTTTGACAGGTATTTCCTCAGCATGTCAGGCGTTATGCCCTGCTTTGTCGCGTAATACGCACAGAGAAATTTGTTTACTCCCTCGTCCCAGTCCTTTACAACCGCTTCGCTTACTCCTTTAACTTCGCGTATCGCCGCTTCAATTTCTCCCAGCTCGATGCGCAGCCCGCGAATCTTCACCTGATGATCCACGCGGCCCTTTATCTCCATTTCGCCATTTTCCATAAAAGCACAGATATCACCCGACTGATACATAGTCTTTCCGGGCCAGTATGGATCCGGAGTAAATTTCTCCCGATTAAGCTCATCACGATTGATATAACCAGTAGCTACACAGGCACCGCTGATATAAGCCTCACCCAACACGCCCATGGGTACCGGGCGGCGATACTTATCCAGTATATACATCCGCGTATTAATGATGGGCCTTCCAATCGTAATATGGGATGTGTGTGACAGGTCTTTAAAAGTACAGTATACCGTGGTTTCCGTCGGACCATATCCGCTGATAATACGCGCATCTGTATATTTTTTAAGCAGCTTAAGAAGCGACAACGGGAATTCTTCCCCGCCGAGCACAATCTTCTGTATATTTCTTTTGGCTGCCGCACGAAAGGACGGATCGCTCATCATAATGCGCATACGCGTGGGCGTTGTTTGTATAAACTTCACTTGCTCAGTCTCGATTAATTCTGCAAGCATATGGGGCTGTCGCAACTCTTCTTCGGTACACAGCACCACGGTACATCCGAACAGTAAGGGCAGCAACGCATCAATCACAAAAATATCAAAAGAAACAGTAGTTACCGATACGCTTGTCTGGCTGCTGTCATAACAGATCGTCGTCTTTGTACCTTCATACAGATTAAGCAGTGCTCTTCTGGGCAATACGCCGCCCTTGGGTATGCCTGTCGAACCGGATGTATAGATCATATAAGCAGCATCTTCCGGTCGGTCGATCGCATCCAGATTCTCTGCGTCTCCATTATCAGGCACATCCTTTAGATTCAGCACATCACCATTGAACGGTATATTCACAGGGCTGTCGGTCAGTATAATCTTAGTATCGCTGTCTTCCAGCATAAAGGAAACCCGATCGTTGGGATAGGTGGGGTCTAGCGGAAGATACCCGCCGCCCGCTTTCAGCACACCCATTAACCCTGCCACCATATCAAATGAACGCCGTACATACAGCGCAACGATTGTGTTCCGCTGGACGCCCATCTCGCGAAGACGGTGCGCGATTTGGTTAGCCCGGTTATTGAGCTCCCAAAACGTCATGCGCTTTCCTTCTATAATCAGTGCAGCTTTGTCTCGGGAGGCTGTTGCAAGCGACTCAAGCAGCGATTGGATCGTAACGTTAAAATCAAGCGGCATATCCGTCTGGTTAAACCCCTGCGTGACCTGCCAGAGTTCCTGCGGCGACATCATCTCGACTCCTGCAATACACGTCTCAGGTGATTCCGGAAGAATGGTGAACAGCCGACAGAAATGTCCAGCCATGCGTTGGATCGTGGACCGCTTAAACAGCCGCTTATTGTATTCAAAATAGCACTGTACTCCTTCTTCATCTTCGTACAGTTCCAGTGTGATATCGAACTTGGCAAAGCCCGGGTCAAACGGGTATATAGCCGTATTTGTGCCGTCCAGAGATACCTGCATATCCTTTTTCGCTACAATCAGCATCGTATCAAAAAGCGGGTTGCGGCTATAGTCCCGTGGCAGTGCGATATCAGCGATCATGCGCTCCAGCGGACAATCTTCATTGGAGAAAGCAGCTGCACAGTATTTCGCTACACTGGCAAAGAAATCTGCAAAGCTAAGGTCTCCGCGTGGGAAGCATCGCATCGGAAGCGTGTTGATGAATACGCCCGCCATATCACGAAGCTCATCCCGCGTCCGGCCGGATATCGGCGTGCCTACAATAATATCCTCTTGTCCGGTATACTTCATCAGGAAGACATTGTAGACTGCGAGTACGGCCATAAACAATGTGCCGCCATGCTGTGCTGCGAATGACTGAAGCGCTTCTTTGGCACCCTTTCCGATTCGGAACGCATGCCGAACGCCATCAAATCGCTGTTCCGCCGGACGCGGCCGGTCGGTATGCAAATTCAGCAACGGCAGCTCGCCCGAAAGCACGTTCTTCCAGTAATCCCGCTGTATGTTCATACTGTCGGAATGCAGAAACTCTTGCTGCCATAGCGCATAATCCTTATATTCCAACGGCCTTTGCGCAAGCTTTTCGCCCTTGTATAGCGCAGCAAGATCGCTAAACAGTATCTTCTGGGAGCGCTGATCGCTGATGATATGATGCACATCAATAAACAATACGTGCCGCCGTGGCGCAGTCTTGATCAGAGCGGCATGCATCAGCGGTGCGGTCCCTAAATCGAAGGGCCGGATAAGCCCTTTCAATGTACTTCTCAGCGCTTTTCGTTCACATTCCAAGGCTTCCAGAACAAGCTTTGCTTTTTTATGAATCTGCTGCCTTAAATCCGCACCGCGCAGTACAAAGGATGTACGCAGCGTTTCATAATAATCCACCAGCCTCTGGAAGGCCGACTGAAGCCTGTAAATGTCTATATCGCCTGTAATTTCAAACGCAAGAGGTATGTTGTAAGCGACAGACCCCTTATCAGCCTGGGCTAAAATCCACATGCGCTGCTGAGCCGAAGACACCGGATAGTCATGCTGTACAGGCGCACAGAGTATAGGGCTATATGAGGATTCTTCCGCAGCGTCAATCACAGCCGCCATGTCGGCCAGCCGAGGGGCATTGTACACTTCCTCGTGGCGAAATGCGACATGGAACTGCTGCTCGATCTGCGTCATTACATTCAGTATGCTCAGGGAGTCTCCGCCCACATCAAAGAAACTGTCGTTACGGCTGATTCGTTCCAGTCCCAGCTCGGCGCCCCATATTTCCGCCAACAACCGTTCTGTAGCGGTTTCCGGCGGCTGATAGTCCTCTTTCTGATCTTCCAGATACGCCATAGGATCAGGGAGCTTATTCCGGTCCACCTTGCCGCTGTTATTGTAAGGCAGACTGTCCACAGTTATAAATATGGACGGAATCATGTACGCGGGCAAGTCCCGGCTCAGCTGCGCCTTAATATCCACGCTCTTGGGCGGATTACCGCAAAGATACGCGCAGAGGAAGCGGCTTCCCGCTGCGTCGTTTGTATAGGCAGTCACTGCGCTGGAAGTAACACCCGGGATGCTGAGCAGCCGATTTTCCACCTCGCCTAATTCAATTCTGAAGCCGCGTATCTTCACCTGTTTATCGATGCGGCCCAAAAATTCAATCTCACCAAGCGGATACCAGCGCGTGAGATCCCCTGTGCGGTAAAGTTTCATGCCCGGCTCAAACGGGTTGTCAATAAACCGCGTGCTATTCAGTTCCGGCTTGTTAAGGTAACCACGAGCTACACCTGGTCCTCCGATATACAGCTCGCCTGGTACTCCAATAGGCACTGGGTTGTGGTGCGGGTCGAGGATATACGCCTTAACATCCGGCATCGGCCGTCCAATGTTTGGGACGGCGGCATGCGAAACTTCAGCCAAGGTACAGCATATAGTGATCTCCGTGGGACCATACATATTCGTAATACGTGCCTGTGTACACTGCTGAATCTGTGCTAAAAGCTTTTCAGTCAGCACGTCTCCGCCTAAGCCGATTTCGCGAAAATTCGCAAGGCATTCCGGTCTTTGACGGTCCGACAAAAGTAATTCCATCCGTCCCGGCGTCACCACCATCATGTTAACATTGGCGGACTGTATCAGCCGGACCATGTTGCGGGGCACGGTCACTTCGTGTTCCTGTGCCATTACCAAAGTCAGGCCGCTCGTCAGCGCGAGCGTATACTCCATGACACTGATGTCAAACGAAATCGATGAAGCGCAAAGAAGCCTGCCGCCTGGCGAAAGGTCCCAAAGTTCCTGCATCGAATACACAAAGTGCACGATCGAACGGTGTTCAATCTGCACGCCTTTGGGCTGTCCGGTTGAGCCGGAGGTGTATATCACATATGCGAGGCTGTCCGGTGTACAGTCGGATTTGACCTTGCCTGCGGAAGGGATTCTCAAATCCGTCCGAACAACATGCAAACCGAGGTCATTAGGGCACTTGTATTCGTACTCTGGCGATACAATTACAATTTTTGCGCCGCTGTCGGCCAGCATGTATGCGATGCGCTCTGCCGGAATATCCGTATCAATGGGCTGAAATGCGCCGCCTGCTTTGAGGATTGCCGCCACTGCGATGCAGTAATGAATATTACGACTCACCAAAAGGCCCACGATGCTGTCCCTGCGGACGCCGAGGCTGTAAAGATGGGCAGCCAGGGCGTCGGAGCGTTCGTCCAAATCGCGATAGGTCATCGTACTGCCTGCACAGACTACCGCTGGTGCGTCGGGGTCTTTATCAAAGCCGTGCTGTAGAAGCTCCGTCAGCGTTTCGCCCTGTGGATAGCTGCGTGCGGTGTCGTTGAAGCGATAGAGGATTCTTTTGCGCTCTTCCTCGCCCAATAAGTCCAGCATATAGAGCGGCTTGTCGGGATGGTTGATCATATCGCGGACGATATTGGCTAAATGGATATGGAAATATTCGATCTCCTTATCGTGGAAAAGTGGCGTAAGATGGTCGTAGTCGAGGATGAAGCGCCCTTCGTCTTCACGGTCGTTCACATGGATGCTGAGCGCGCCGGCCTGGCTGCCCGAAAAATGCCAGCGGCCCTCATAATTAAAGTGCTCAGAATTCTTCTGGAACTTCCCGTATTGGTAAGAAAGCGTAACGTCATAGAGCTCATCAAGATTCTTGTATTTTTGATGCAACTCATGCATGAGTATATCGAAAGGATATTTCTGATGCTTCAGCGCGGAAAACCACTCGTTGGATACGATTTGGGAAAACTCCGTAAAGGAAAGCTCATCGGACAACGCAATGCGCACAGGGACCATACTCACGAACATGCCAAACATGGACTTTTCATCCAGCGTCGTACGGTTTGCGACTGGCGCGCCGATGATGATATCGTTTTTCCCGGTGACGCGGTTGATATAAATCGCCAAAGCGGACAGGAACATCGCATATACGGAAATACCCGCCTTCCGGCAGTATCCCCGCATTTTCCCGGAAAACGATTCTGGGAGAATAAACACCTTGCGCTGTGCGTCAACGCACATATCGGTGGTCTTCTTCGGCTTCAATATGGTGGGCTCGGAAAGCTGCTCGAACCGATTCGTCCAGTAATCCCGGTCATATGCATAGCGTTTAGACTGAAGATATTGCTGCTCTGCCGAGATATAATCGATGTATGACGGATGAGAAGCAGCCGCCGGTTCATGGCCCTCCAGCAGCTGCCGGTAGTTATCCATTACTTGATTAGAAAACTCTACAATGGAGTTGGCATCGGATATAATATGGTGGAACTTGGCGTACAGCCAGCATTCCCCTGAGCCAACATTTAATAAGGCAAAATAGTATAGTCGGCTGTCGATAAGCGGCATTGGGGTCTTGGTCTGCAAGCTGTCCCATTCGAACAGTTTTTCAAGGCTGAGGCCCGAAAAATCCAGCGTCTCCGCGTGGTATGGTTCATATGGAGCGACATACTGATAGGGTGCGCCTCTGTCAGTGCTGACACGCAGCCGAATTGATTCGTTCTCCTGTAAAAATATGTTCAAGGCCCGGTCCAGCAGCGCATAATCGATATGGCCTTTAATTTTAAGTGTTCCGGCATTGTTCCACATCCCGGTTCCGGGATGCAGTTTCTCGGTATACCATATGCGCTGCTGCGGATGGGTGAGCTCGTATTTAACCGGATGATCCATAACCATATGCCTTCCCTGCCCTGTATTGCTGTCGAATTTTTGGCTATGCAGTCAACTTTTACGACTGCAATTTTTCCAAATAGTCCGTAATATCCTTAACACGCGAAAAGCCGCGGATATCCTTCTCAGGCACCACGACATCAAACGCTACCTCAAATGCGCAAACCAGTTCCACGAGATCCAAAGAGTTTATTGGCAGGTCCGCAAGCAGCTCCGTCTCAGGCGTAATCGTAATCCCGCCGCAGTCCACGTGTTCCTCAATGATCTCTTTTACTTTATCAAACATTATTCTCCGCCTTTCACCTGATGCCGCATGATTGTTCTCTTGGTTGTCTTGGGGAACTCCTGCGTTCTTATTTCAAAATGCCGCAGCCTTTTATACGGCGGCATTTTGGTATTTACTTTAGCGATTGCATCATCAAGGACTTTCTCGAGCGCTTCCCTGCCCATTTGTTTTAAATGCTCCTGATCCGGGTAAATGAGCGCTGTCAGATACTCGTTTTCCGCGTCCTCCCGCACCACCACATCGGCGATATACGAAATGCCGGAAAGCTCCTGCTCGATTTCCTCAGGACTCACGTTCTTTCCGTTTTTCAGCACGATCAGGTTCTTACAGCGGCCGGTAACATACAGGAAGCCATCCTTGTCCATGCGCCCCAAATCACCCGTTTTATACCACTCGCCGTCGAATGCTTCGGCCGTGCCCTGCGCATCATCGAGATATCCTTTCATCACGCTTTCGCCCTTAACGAGGATCTCTCCTGATTCGTCGATACGCACCTCGCAGCACGACAGCACGAGACCTACCGCTTCCGCCTTGTGATACCGGTTGCGATTTTCAGCGATAATCGGCGAACATTCAGTAGTGCCGTATCCCTGCACCAGCGTGATGCCGAAATCCGCAAAGCTGCGCACGAGCACCGGATTTAGCGCAGCGCCGCCGCTGATCACAAATTTAAGCCGTCCGCCAAAAAAACTCAGCACCTCTCCCAGCAGCCTGGCGCGAATATTGACGCCGACCGCAGCCAGCGCATTGCACAAACCGACCCCGAACTTCAGCTTGCTTTCCTTGCCGCTCTTCTTGGCGTTTTCCCATATCCGTTTGACGAAGGTCTCCACATAGAGTGGAACAAGCACCATAACGGTGGGCTTAAAAAGCTTCAGGCTTGCAGGCAGTGATTTGATTCCCGGGCAGAAAGCAATGGCGGAACCGCAGTTGAGCGGACAAAGCATGCCCGCCATGGCTTCGTAGGTATGATGGACCGGGAGCACGGAAAGCATCGTATCCTCGGGAGTATAGAGGATCAGCTCGCAGGCGGCAGTCACATTGGATGCAAGGTTTCGATGAGTGAGCATCACGCCTTTGCTGCTGCCCGTTGTGCCGGAGGTAAACAGCACCGTGCACACACGATCATCGTTAATTGTGATACCGGTGTACTGATCCTTGCCTTCCGCGACGAGTTGCTTTCCGCGAAGGACCAAATCAGGCAGGGTCAAATCCGCTTTTCCGCCGGGTTCAAACGATACGGTTTGGATGCCTTGAATCTTTTCTTTGATGAACGCAGCTTCGTCCGCATATGTGTTGGAATAAAATAAATAAGAGACCCCTGCACGCGCTGCCAATTCTGACATCGTTTCAGGCGGGAGCTCTTTGTCCAGTGGCACAATCGTAGAATTGATGTTAACGACGGACAGGTAGGTCAGTATCCAAGGATATGAGTTTTCGCCAACTACCGCAATAGCTTGTCCGGCCAAGCCTTTTTCAAGCAGCGCATTAGCCAGCGCACAGAGCTCTTCACCGAATTGAGTGTACGAGACAGAAGTATATTCTGTCTGGCTGTTCATCGTCCGAAAAGCATCATGAAGCGTAAACTCAGCGCAGGCATTGTCGGTTAGCTCCTTCAAATTGCGCAGTCGCTTCACAGGGTACAAGGGATAGTTCCTCACAAATCTTCCCCCCCATCATATCGTTGTATTTACTTGTTTTTATCTTTGAATTATCCTATCACATAATTTTCTATCTTTCAACAATAAAGCGCTATATTCCCCCTATAAATAAAAAAAGCGCCCTTTTTCGACGTGTTTTAAAGATAAAGCATTAGCTTCTCTGTATAATTCCCCCTTTTCGCTTTCCACCGCTCTCAGAAAAGTCTACTCTGCTTAAGCTTCAGCCGCACACCTTGCAAGAAAAGTTTCTATATTCCTCTTTTCCTTTTCAATGGTTCTGGGCGGCAGCTTCCCGCGTCCCAAACGGTCGCAATAAGCCAGAAGCGATATTTCGTGAGGCTGAACGCTGCGGAGCATTCCGCGGATATCCGCAAACGGCAGCTTATGTGCGACAAACATCACCTGCATATGCCATCTCACCAGCGAGCAGACTCTCCTGATAAAGGCTTCTTCATCCGTGCACTGGCGCAGAAAGTCCCGCGCAAGCTTTTCGCCTTCCTTGTCGTGGTCATACGCGGTAATTCTGCCGTTCCTCATTTTTGTCGTTGTCTTCTTTCCCAGATCGTGCAGCAGCGCTGCCCACATCAATGCCCGCGGATCTTGGCTTTCATGTTTCAGTGAAGCAGCAAGGTCCACCACCTGCAGCGTATGCTCTAGCACATCACCTTCAGGATGATGGTCGGGCTGCTGCTGTACCTGTTTTAAATCCGACACCATGGAAAATGGGTATTCCCGGGGAAACATATCTTCATCTAAAAGCGCCCTGAAATACATCGAAGGCGCTTTGTCGTTCATCAGATGCTGTTCCCATTCAACAAAAGTTGTTTTGATTTTATCAGCTACTCTTTTGTAGCTTGCCGCGCAAAACGCGAAAAATTGTCATGCAAAACGCAAAAAAACACGCCTATTTTACCATTTATTAGTACAATAGGCGTGTTTTAATTCCATATTATAGTATTTTCGTCTGCTGTACTATAAGCCTTTTAAAGTACTTTTTTACACCAGTTTTAACACTATATTAAAAACCGATAAAACAGGTGTTTTAGCACCTCAAAAATCCCAGCGTTTTGGCGCTCAGCGGGCCGCACTTGCCGTCCGGCTTCCCGCGTGTGCCGCACTCCGGATGATTTGCCTGCCACGCCCTGAATGCTGCATCGCATTTCGGCCCCCAGTTCCCGATTCCGGTCGTCTTTTCATGCTTTGTGATGCCGCAATCATAACCAAGCGCCTCAAGCTGCAGCTCCAGCGCATAGACATCGCCACCTTTGCAGTTTTTTGAAAGGGTACGAAGGAAGCAGGTTACCGTTGCCGTAGGCAGGCATTTCAGCCGCCCGTAACGAGACCACGCCGTCTTTCCAATGGACTCGCGCACAACACCGTCGTCCCGGCCTTTGCAATGAAGCACTGTTCCGTCGCCACAATAGATACCGACATGGAACATCTCGTTCTTTGTCGCATACTTACGGAATACGAGATCTCCAGGGCAGAGATCATACTTGTCGATGGGCACGCACAGATTGAAATAGATACCGTTGGCAGTCATGTCGCTGAGTATAATCCCGATCTGTTCGAGGCACCACAACACATAGCCGGAGCAGTCGAAGAGCCGCATATCCGGATGTATAGGCAGCATCTTGTGGATATACGCCCATACGCGGGCTATCTCCGCGGCCTTGCCATGTTCGCGGGTATTAACCCACGGCTCCGTGGCGCTGCTGGCCAGCTGTCCCTGCGCACCAAGCAGATAGCCCGATCCGTTTTTGTCCTGCTCATCAGCTATGGCGATAAACTCACTGCGCTTATCCATTAGACTCACCGCCAGTGTTGGACGTGTCATGCAGCTCGTCGGGTGTCTCAATAGGGTCTTCAGCTGGATCGCCGCCCGTATTTTCCGCTGCATATGTCACAACCGTTGAAAAAGTTTTTGCCTCATTAAATTTAGTTTGCAGCGAGTGAACAAAGCCGGATCCAGCGCCGATGCCAATGCCCGTCAATACTCTTAATGTGTACTCGACAACGATACCGTTAAGTCCGAGGAATCCTAACATATTAAGACCGGACGGTATGCAGATCAAAATTCCGATCGTGCTCGTTACAAGAAACCATACCAGATTTGACGCTTTTTTGGGTGCGATCTTTGACTTCACTAATTCAATAATTCGCTCGATCACCACGGCCAGTATCCATATTGCAAAGAATACGGCCACTGCCTCTGCAAGTTTGGCCATGATCACATCCATCGACGGCACCGCCGCTGTGCTATCGACTGTCGTCACCACCGTATCCGCTGCCAGCGCCACAGTAGGAATCAGTGCCAGCAGAAGCACGGCCAGCAGTACTAAAACAAATACCTTCTTCACCTATTTTTCCTCCTTGTGTAATATAATAAGCGCCTGAAGGCGCCTATTTACTAATTTTATTTAAGCTGTACGCACCCAGATATATACGATGATCGACGGTTGAATATTATTATGCGCACCTCCACCGCCAGTTTCTGCGCTCGCCTGGCCTGTCCCAAATGGTGCTAAGTTCGGAGCTATTTGTGCAGTAGTAACACTTCCGGACCCATTTCCCAATATGTTGTCGTGAGAGTGCGGCGGGAATTCACCCGTCGTAAGTGTGTGCGTCTTTTCTCCGATCATTGCGCCGATTGTTCCAAAGTCGGTGTCCCCCTCTTGATATCCGACCAGCGTCATTCCCTCTACGGCGGCCCATGTACCGAAACCTAATATATCATGCGGGTTGCGCGAATCGGTAAAGCTGATATACGGCTTCCCGATCGCATAAATTTCGTTATAATATAGTTCGTTTTTTACCGCAGTGATTATCCCACGCAATGGATTCCCGCATATCGCGCTTTCATCCCGCTCATCAGTGATGTCTCCTTCGACGATATTGGTCGCTCCAGCGTCTATGACTATCCGAGCTAGGCTGATCTCGTACACATCATTTGTGCGCTCTGGTTCCGGGGCCTCTGGAACTGCCGCGGGCGTCCCCGGCATGATGTACGCGCGGATCCGTAGCGTGGCGGGATCCTTGCGCACCAATATCCTATCAATGCGCGGGTTTGAAGCGTCCGCGTCCTCCAGCGTCAGCTGCAGCTGGCCGGTACCATTGTCGCGCACCCGGTAAGGATACCCGTCCACAAGCGCTTCCCCGTAATTTATGATCACTGTCATGCCGCCGCCCGGAGTAACCTGCAAATTTGTGTCCAGAGCCCATACACCCGGAGAAAGGAACTTGCGGCAGTACTCGGCAAACGGATCCGCCTCAAACCGTTTATCCGTCATTGATCCAACAAAAAAACGGCCCTCCTCGAGCGCCATGGTGTACTCCTTTCCTAATCGACTATAACCCAGTCGTCAGCCATAATATCGCATTGGGTGGGCGTCCACGGCCCATAGCCTCCCGTAGCGCTTTTCATGTAGATGTAAGGCAGCGTCATTTTACTGAGCGAGTCAGGCCGCTGCAATGCAGCCCACATGCCTTTTCCATTCCAGCCGTTTCTTGCTACCTTGTGCCCATTTTTAATGTGCTTTAAAGCTTCTTCAAATGGCATTAAAATCGCCTCCTCTGCATTCCGTCTTTCAGTCCTTTTCGGTAACACGCCACGCATACCGCAGAAATTATCAGCCCTAAAGCCGCGCCTAATCCAATGATCTCCATATATCTTTTTCTTTCTAAAAAAGCTGTCCTAAAAACAGCATCTTCAGTGTGCCCATTGCCGCCATGACGCTACCGCATATGAGCGCGGCCAGCAAAATCACCATCATGACCACCATCCTGCGATATCCGTAACGGCTGTATTTGCTCATATGCACCCCTTACTGATTTAAAATATAATCTCTTAACAAGTCATAATCCGTCTCGTCGACTACTCCATCCCGGTTTATATCGCCGCGTACAAGATTTGCACCTGTAAGCGGTATTTGCCCCAGATAGTGTTCCCTGATGAGCGTGTAATCTGTTATACTCACTTGTCCATCACCGTTCACATCGCCCAGCATACCAATATGCGTGGGTTTGCTCCATTGGCCATTAGGCTGCATTATACGCACCGCAACCGCATTTTTATTGATGCCGCCTAGCACTGGCGAAATCATCATCTTTTTTATTCCTTTATTCGGCCCGCCTGCAATAGGGGCTATTTTGAACCCGTATGCTCCAATCTCCATAACTTATTCCTCATACTGTACATAGATTGTGCCTGCGGGGTATATACCAGATGGCGGCGTTGCGCTTGTGCCATATAGCGGAGCACCTATTAATTCCCAGTTACCCCATGGCCCCCCACGCTTGCGCCGCATTTCAAGATATGCATTTCCAATAGCATTCCGGATCTGAACTGCATCGTTACTATCAAATTGCATATGTATAACTTCTCCCATGGAAGGCACTGCATAAATTCCGTTTTGGGAAATGTCATCAATCGCTGTTGCGGTGCCTCGAGCCGCAAAACCATCCGCAGCCGATGTGGACAATTTCCCCGCAAGCGCCGTCACCATAGCTTCCGTGTCCGCCTTCAACCCCAACGCCGTCGCCATTGCTGCTGCGTCTGCCTTCAACCCTAACGCTGTCGCCATCGCCGCTGCATCTGCCTTCAACCCCAATGCTTCAATAAGCCCCGTGATCGTACTTATCGCTTGCGAGTGATTAGTGTTTGCCTTCCCAGCCAATGCAGCAACTAAAGCGTCCATGCGGTCTCGTGTGACTCTGTTTTCTGCAAGCCCGCAAAGGTCATTATCATCGCGTTCATCAGTAACCATATCTGCAGTGATACCAAGGACACCTGGTCCGATAAGCACCCGAGCGAGGCTAATTTCGTAAATATTCCCTTCGCGCGTGAGGTCAGTTGGTACAGGGCTCGCGGCAGGCGTACCGGCAAGAACAGTCATTATAATGCTTGAAACTGCCGATGATTTATCCCGTCGCAAAATAATCCGGTCAATGCGGGAATAAGTGGTATGAGACGCAGCAATCGCGAGCGTCTTGATACCGGAGCTGTCATCCTTCAGCCCATAGAGCCCGCCCTGAACGGTTGCAAAGCCGTATCCTACTTTAACCTGCATGCCGCTGTCGTCGGCATAAACCTGTAGGTTGGTTCCCAGCTCCGGCACGCCGTCAAAGAAAAACGTGCGGAAGTACTCGGCGAATTCGTCTGCCTGGTACTCATTGCCCTTAACTTCGTCGTAGTCCCAAAACCGGCTTATTTCTGCTGCCATTATCTAATCACTCCAATCTGGCGTATTTCATCATAAACGATGTTCCGGTGCCGCTTGCCGAACGTGGGCACGGCTTTGATCTTCCCGCGTTCATAAATTTCCTTTACCTCGGTGATCTGTACGTCCAGCTCGACGCCGAAGTCGGCGCTGGACAGCGTCACAAAATCGCCAAGATCCCAGTCAACGCCGTAGACATACGGCCCGTTCGGGACAATGTCGCCTGTTAATGTCCGTACCACAACATAGTCTTTCAGTTTATACTTGCCTTCGTATATCAGGTCGGCAATGTTATCAATGCTGCCACAGTCGATGAACGTTTCGCGGCGGTTATAGCCGGTCTTGATTTCATCATCCTCATAGATGACCTGAATCAGACGGGCTTCATCTTCACCTGCTCCGCCGAGGTACGCGGTATTGTAATATTTACTCTTGTCCACGCCGTATTTGAGCGTCGCGATATTGCTCCACGCGGTCGAAAACACTACGGGGCTTGAGCTGCTGGCGGTATGGTCGTTACCGTGGATGGTATCAAATACATACCGATTATTTTCGAGATCAATGGATATTTCGTAACCAACGCCGTACACTGTCCCGATTTTTTTAAACGCATCCGACAGCTGAGCAAAGCGGCTTGACCAACGAATAGCCGCTCCGCGTCCCTGATCCGGAGCAATAACGATGTTGGCCAGCGCTCGGTTTGTATCTTCCGGATCTACCATATGCCGAGCGACCATCTGCTTCATAATGGTCTCTACCGGGGCGTCCGGATCACCGACTGCCGGATACCGATCGTACCCGTAATACTGTGTTTCTGCGATCTGGTCGGGTACAGTATCACGCCATCGGCAGAGGTCTTTTAGCTCGCCGCCTTTGTTTACAACCTTTTTAAAGAGCTTTCCCATCTCACTTGATGGGAAATTAATTATCCCGGCTCGGTGCGTATCCAAAAATACGATCGTATCTTCCGTGAGCTTATCCGCGCCTCGCTTATTCAGGCTGCAGTGGATCTCAAACGATCCGATTTCCCACAGCTTACGCGTCCACTGAATGGAGGAGCAGCTGTCTATGTAGGCGCGTGGCGTAAAGTCCAGCGCCTGTGCGCGTAAAACAGGCATATTACCAACCTCCCCACCAGGGCAGCGTGGCCACTGTCACAGTAGAGGTCTGCCCGTCATCTCCGGATACGTACTGCAGCAGGTTCTCACCCGGATCCAAACGGAATAGAGTGGAGGACAGATCAAGATATCCAATCGCGTCCTCTGTGATTCCGTTTGAGTGCGTGATCGTCAAAGACGGCTTGCCGGGTACCGTGCCGGGCGTAGTGTCGATGCGCATTGTATCGCCTTCCACAAGCGGCTTGTCCGCCCGAAGTCTGATATACTGGCCGGTACGAACCTTAATTACCTCCGGGCGCGTAGCAGGTCCGGTAATCTCCATCTCCACGTGTGACGGCCTATTACCAAGGTTGTAGATCGCGTCCTGGTACCCGCGGGCGCCGAAGCGCACCGCACCCATCCGAAGGGGGAATTGCATGCCGCCACCCAAGTAGGCAAGTCGGATGCGGTTATACGCATTCCCACGCCAATTGGAGTCCGGACAGTAAAACACAACCTGCTCGGACTTAAAATAGTCCGCAACACGGTCGAACTTCTGCGGCCCTGTTTTGACTGATGCCGGGATCCATACAGTGCCGTTCTCGTTTGTGTATTCCAGACGGCCCAGCGCACCGCCTTTGTGCCAGTACGGATCAAGCAGCGTCAGTATATCCCGGCGCTTTTCAAACAACGCCTTTTGCGTAGCCCCATAGACATGAAACTTAACTGTGACCTGACGCGGTCCGATATCCACATCATCAAGCGGTGCGCCATCCAGCCCGGCGGGCTCCGAGGTGCTTTGCTGTACATCACCGGCGCCGGTACCGTCGATTGACTCAAATAAATACGGCGGGTCCGTGCTGAAGACCGCCGCATTACCTCGCGGGTTTATATACGTGACGCTTTGCCGCATCGAATCACCTCACAATGCCGTTATGGCAGCTACAATATCGTCGATCATTTCTTGCCGTTCGGACGGCGTCATGCCCCCGTCAGCTCCGGAGCCCAGTACAGTAATCTGGATTGTTGGGCTGATGATCTTGGTACTCTCGGTTACTGTGGTTGTAGACGTCCCGCCGCCGGACGCATAGAACTGATCCGCTGCCGCGTTGGCCATGCTGGCCAGCTGCGCCTGATATGCCGTAAACCTTGCGGTCAGGCTATCAAACCAAAGATCGATGTCTCCGACCGCCGACGTAAAACCATCCACTAACTGCTCACCGAGAGACTGGCCGGTGATGTTGTAGTCTGAAGCGTACGACTCAAGCAGGCTTAAGATATCATCCTGTGTGCTGGCCATCAGCAGCTTTTGGGCCTCGGCCTGCAGCTTCTGGGCCTCGGTCATACTGTCGTATACTTTGTCCACGGCGTTCATCTGACCCTGCAGGGCTTTGGTCTGCGTATCAACCGTATTGTTGATGTCATCGATCTGATCCTGCAGCGCTTCCTTTTGGGCCTCGCGCTGTTGTGTTACCAGCCAATCATTGAGATCCGCCTGGGCGGCCACCAGCTGCTCCTGCAGCTTACGGCGATTATACGCATCCTGCTCGTAGAGGATCGCCTGCTCCAGCATCGACACCTTGCGGCGTTTTTCCGCTTCGACTTCGGCGTCGTCTTCCTGCTTCGTCAGATCATCCAGCGCATTGATCTGCCGCTGGATTGCCTTGACCTGCTCATCACCCCATTGCTGCCACGCATCGATGGAGGCCTGAAGCGTGTCCTTTTCAGCCTCGCGCATGGAGCCATACCGGTTCTTCAGGGCGCTTATGATAGCGTCCGTGAGGGACGTCAGCTCGTCGACTTGCTGCTGGCGGATTGATTGCTGGACGTCATACAGCTGCTTCTCCAGCTCGATCCGCGCGTCAACGCCCTCTTTGTAGGACGTGATGATCTGCTTCAGGTACGCTTCCTGCTCCTTCAGCGTGAGCTGGCCATAGTAGACCTTCAGATCGTATTCCTGCTTCTCCAGATCGCGCTGCGCCTCGTAACGCTGCTTCTCCAGATCCTTGCGGGCATCAGTTCCGGCCTTATACGTCGCGATCATGGCATCCAGCGCCGCGATCTCTTCGCGCAGTGTCAGCTGATCCATTGCCTGCTGATAATCGAGATCGTCTTCAGCTAATTGCTTGCGCAGGGAATACAGCCGCTCTGTGAGATCTTCTTTTTCAGCGGTGGTCTTGGCGTACTTGGCCAGCGCCTTTTCCAGCAGCGCGATTTCCTCGGCGGTGGTGATCTGATCCAACGCTGCTTTGTGCTCGATTTGATTAAGCTGGTTCTGGAGGGCTTTGTTTGTGCTGGACCCGCCGCCAGACGGAGTTTTAATTGCTGAGTTGTACGACTTATCCAGCTTTATCTTTCCGTCGGCGTCAATGCTCATGCTGCCCAGCTGCTCCATCTTCGCGATCAGCTTATCCAGCACCACCAACATACGACCACCTTCCTCAACTGTGATCGTTCGTGCTGTCACCATTGCAATGATCTGCGCTCTGGCAGCGTGTGCAGCGGCCAACGCAACAGCATATTCTGCCTGAGCCAGCACTTCTTTTAAGTCGATGTCATCCTGTATAGATGGGAGCATGCCGTCAATGGCGTCTTCTTCAACGCCGTATTGCTGAGCCAAATACGTCCTGGCCTCGGCAGCTGCCTTCGCCGCTTCTGCAGACGTATCCACACCAGAGGTGTAGTCCTGTATGGCTTTTATGGCGGCTTTCAAACGCCCAACTTCCTGCATAGCGTCCTGCAGGTCTTCATATGCACTGGCTACTGACCGAAGACTGTCGGCAGCGTCCTCGAGCGTCATTTTGAGGGCTTTCTCATGCAACGATAATTCGACTACCTCATCAGAGGTTAAAACGACGGCCTTTTTTAGATCATACAGCGCGTCCACCTCTTCTCGGCTGCTGGCATGATTGATCGCATCATTGATGGCCTGCTCGATCTGAGTGATTAACGCATCGTACTCGGCGATCTCATCTTGTGATGCCAAGCCCTCATAGATACGCTGCCGCAGTTCTTCTGCGCGGGCGTAGGCTTCCTCTCCAGCTCCGGCGAACAATCTGTCCAGTACACTTTTTATAAAGTCTTCCGCAATCTTAGTATCGCCGGTATCCGAAAGGCCTGCGATGAGAGCGTTTATAAATGAATTGATAATATCCACATCGCTGGTAGGTACATTCGCAGCAATCTCATTGAAGTTATTGATCATATTTTGTATGAAAGCCTTAACTTCATCCGTAGTTAAAGCTTTACCATCCTCAAATGCCTGAGTAATGGCTGTATTTAAAGCCGTAGATATGGCTATCTGTAGTTCTTCTGGGACATCTTTTCCTTCTGTCTGCGCCGTTAAAACCATCACTTGAAATATTGTTTTTATAGAATCACTTACCTTTGTTTTTATATCTTCTATATCATCTTCAATATCTCGTTTGGCGTTTTTATTCATTGCAATCATAGACTCTAAAAAACCAACGGCGTTTTGATCAGGTGCAGGAGTGGCTAATGTTTCTTCAAGCTCGCGTTCTCTTGCCGCTATTTCTTTTTTAACCTGTTCGAGGCGCTGCGCTTTTGTGATATAATCTTCAAACGCCTGATTAAATTTATTTTCATCATCCGGCTCCGACTCCTGCAATTTTAACAGTAACAACTCACGTTCAGTTTCTAGCTGTTCCTTCATTAAAGCCAGATTTCCTGCGAGCAGTCTGCCCTCATCGTCAACGGCGGCAACGGTATACCCATATGTTTCAACGAGCTCTGCTCGTATGTCAAGCATGCGCTGTGTGTCTTCAGCTGTTTTGACTACCTTATTGTTAAGTTCTTCATATTCGGAGATTAAGCCGGATGCATCATAATTATCACTTCTGAGGTTGTTAATCTCTTCGTGTAACTCCTTTATTCTTTCTTTTTGTTCCTCGATCTTCTTGTTGACTGCATTCACCACCATAGTTATGGCCATAATTACAATTCCGACAATACCGAATGCTGCTGATATGGCAGCAGCTGCAGTACCAGCGGTCACCGCAGTCTCCGTAAATCCTTGCTTTAAAAAACGAATCTGCTGAATTAACCCTGATACTTGGCTAACAGCGCCGCCGCTTGCCTGGCCTACGACATACAACGAATTGGCAACAGAGTCGAGTCCCATTTTGGTCTGGGCTGATTGTTTCTTGGTTTCTTTAAGCTGCTCATTCAGCAGTTCTGTACCTTGTTCAGAATTAGTCTTTATATTAATCGCCGCTGCGACCTGCTCCTGCTGTACTTTTAAAGCTCGTAGATCATCTTCTGCTTGGTTAGCCTTTTCTCCCAGCTGGTCCAAAAAACCATTGAATTGGTCCCCGTTAAATTTAGCATTGAACGCGGAATAATCTTCGAAAGTTTTTTCCGCATCATTAAGCGCCTGCTCTTGAGACCTTATCTTTTCTTCTAACCTTACAAATTCGTCCTGCAGCTTAGTAAGAGACATGCCGTTATATTGATTGCTCATCTCCGTAGCGGATGAACTCACCTGCTTCGTGATGGCATCCATTGCCGTTCTGGTTTCAGCTGCAGCTCGCTGGACGTTTTCACGGACTGTGGTAAATACCTTGCCAACCTGCTGGATTGCCTTTGTAGACCGACTCTGTGCTTCCTCAGCACCTTCAGCCTCGGTGCTTAATATAAATTTGAGTTCTTCTTCCACTGCCATCACCTCCTTAGTTGCAAATTAAAAAGCACCTCTTAGAGATGCTTTTGGCCTATTCAAGTGGTCTCTTATGGATATGTTACCCATTCCAACTCGGCGTCTGCAAGTTCAGTTACGCTTCCATCTTCATAGGTACATTCTATTACCGCTGCTCGAAAGGATGTAAAACCAGGCACGTTATATATAGACGTGCTGAGATCTCGATCTGTCATGTACCCTTTTTCAAGGTTTACTCCTTTATCAATAATAGCATCATAGTCACTGCCATATCGGCTTATTACCTTTCCGTCCATATCAAATAACTGTATCTTGATCTTATACCCAGTTACGACTTTTTCTCCAGTGTTTTGAACCTGTACTTGGAGACCATATGAATCCTCTGCTATTTTATTAAACCCCATTTGCACGATTATCACCGGCATCTTTAACGGCACGGGCGTTGGTGTCGGCGTATCCAACGGTGTGGGCTCCGTAGACATGGATAGGCTTTCAGTGTGAGATACTGCGCCGCAGCCAGAAACAAGTAAGAAAACGGGCAATATCAGTAAGATAATAACCAGCTTTTTCATGTGCCTTCCTCCAATATATTTATTGCCCACATTCTACCACTTCTCAGCGCGCTTAGCCACAGTTTTCTCTTGCAAATAAGAAATATATGGCGATATAATCTCTTTATACGCTTTGGAGGTCTTTATGTTCAATTCAAAAGATCAGGAACGGGTATTGAGCCACTTGCTGAGTATACCAACTACTGTTCATAACACAATCATCAAACCGAATCATATACTTTCATCCATACCAGGAATATCAGAAGATGACTTTTATAATTATCTTCTTTGTCTTGAGTATAAAGGTTATGTAGTTTTAAACTGTGCAGATTATCCGGAAAGCGACGACTTTTATACTATTAACATTACTCCATCCGGCGTCAGTTACTTTTCTGATAAAGCCGAAGCGCGCAGGCAGGACTGGCGGCGATGGCGGATGAATATCGGCGTAGCCGTAGTTTCAGCTCTTACCGGCGCAATTCTTGCTCGCATCAGCATGCTACTTTGGCCATAACGCCAGCGTAGCTATAAATCCCAGTATCACAAAAAACAGCGCAAGACAGACGTAATCCCATGGCGTTTCGATAAAATGCTTTCGCTCTTTTTTCATTTTACTCTCCTTTACCACTCTTCGGCGCTAACCGCCACCACTTTTTTCTTCTCTTTGTCGATTTTGTGCATATCATTATGGGCGTCCAGCACCAGGAGAAATTCGTCGAGGTAGTACTCCTCGAGCAGCTGTTTCTTGCTTATGCCGAGCGTTTCAGCGATTGCAATCCAACGCTGGAACCAGTATTCGGTGTCGGCAGCTTGCCCAGTATCGGCGTGAGCAGCCCCGACACGTCGGCGAAAAAACCGGACATATCGTTCATCGCCCAGTATTCTTTAAACACGTCGCATACTTCCTTTGGGGTAAGATAGTCCCTGATCCGCGCCTTGTCGACGCCCAGGATCACGGCCAGCATTGTAATGATATACTCCGGAGCCACTTTCAGCAGCCGCGTAATAATGTTGGCCATGCCGGTATCGGTGAGCGTCATGAGCTCCGCAATGACTTCGGTCATGGTCTTTCCGGGAAAGAGATCCTGTAGGATATCCATCGGCAAGCTTTCAATTTCACGCATGGCGTCAAGGTAGACGCCGATCGGAACTTTCTTTACTTCAATGCCGTGTACCGTCTTCGGTTTCGGCATAGAGATATTCGCGCTTGAATTGCGCTTGAAAATGTTCATACCCATATAAACCCTCCATAATGTTCAGGGGATGGGGGAAGCCCACCCCCTGACCGATCTTTGTTAGCCGACTATGCTGCGGGCAACTGGTCGATGCTATTCAGCCAGTCGTAGGTCCCGTCCGCCGAGTCCTTCACGAACTCAGGCCGCCCATCCGCCTCGCGGTAGGTGTTTCGGAATTTGATCTTGTAGGTCTGCGCGTCGATCTTATCCGTGGTCTGTGTCGTGTGATCAATCTTGATGGACAGTACCTTGCAGGCATAGTACTTCCACATCCGGAAATTACCACTCAGCAGAGGCGCTGCGCAACCAAACGCGAAAGCGATACCTTCGTCGTCTTTTTCGAAGTAGTAAGTCTGATCCGCCTCAACATATGTACCGCCCTTCAGCGCGGCCTGCAGTTCGAGCGGCAGCTCATCCACTTCGAGCTCCATGTCCTGATAACGGTACCTGCTGCCGGTAGCATAGATGCCGTCGTCTCCGGGGATCTCGTATTCCGTACGCACTTCATCCTTTGTCAGACTCCGCGCGCCGACAAACGCCTTCATCGTCCCGGTAGCATAGGTTGTCGAGTCATTGGTCGTAATCGGCCAGTAACGGGCAGCCCGAAAACCGATCAAAGCTTTTAATTCACCCATTGTTGAATCATCCTTCCTTATGGTTCGTTTTTACCGCCAAAGGCGGCTTCGATGTAGTAGACCACCCGCTTACCGTCATCGGACAATTTGCGGGGGCCGCTGCGGGGCCTTGCGACGCAGCTCCGGCTCTCGGTGAGCTGGATCGGCGTCTCATCCCTGCCGCTGTCGAGGAGCAAGTGCAGCGCGTATGCTGCCGCATAAGCGTTATCACCATCAAACCGGCGTACCTGTATCTGTACGAATCGCCAGCAGCCGCCGGTTGTGATCTCGGGGACCTTATGCCCCCAAACGAGCAACCCGATGCATTCATCAGGCAGATCCGGCATGGTGTCACGGTAAATATCCGAGTATCCATTGGCTATTAAAAAGGCCTTTAAATCCTCTGAAAATATCACTTAAACACCACCTTTTATTGCGTCTTTTACGGCATTGACCAGATATTCTCTCGCAGCCTCCGAGCGCGTCACGACCACGACTTCAAGGTACTTTGCTTCACCATTTTCATGGTAAAACTCCACGTGCTCATGTTGCACAAAGGCGTAAGCGGATGCGAACCCGATCTCTACCACAGTCACATTGCTTTGCGGAATGTTAGGTTCGCTCAATATCGTGGTGCTGCCGTCATCGTTTCCATGGGCGATCAGCTCGCCATTGACAAGAATATACCCGCTGCCTCGCAGATCGCCCGTGTCCTTTGGCGCTTTCTGAACCGCCCTGCCCAGCCAGTCAACTGCAATATCGATAATGGCGCGGAAAGGCGCGTTATTTACGCTTGTAATAACCCGGTCCATCTTGGCCTTTATCGCTCTGTAGGCCCGCTCATAATCGGCGGCTGTCTTGATCACCCATGTGGCCATCAGAAATATACCTCCCGGTGCAGTTCCTTGCCCATAAGGTCGGTTTCGATATCAACCGTCAGCACCGGCCATTCGCGGCCCTGCCACACGACCATGTCACCGAGCTCGATAGGCGCAGTGGTCATCACATAAGCCTGGCTGATCACCTGCTCGCCTTTTTCATTACGAACCAGTCGGCGGGACGACTCGACGCGGCCTTTAATCACCGTTGGATCTTCCGGAGCTGCAGGGGAGTATATCGCGGCACCGTTGTCTTTGATCCCTGTACGCCGCCGCCAACCGATGTCCTGCATCGCGAACAGCTCAAGCAAACGGCACCCCTCCTAACAAGTAACGGCGCAGCAGCCGTTCCGCCTGTGAACTAAATAACCCATAAGCGGATCCGCTGCCGTACTGCTCGGATAGCTTACCAGCGCTGAACGAAGTGATGCCCTGGGCGCGCAGCTGCTGCCGTTTGTCCATCTGTTCAATCATGCCGATGCTCGCCGCGGCTTCCAGCGCCTGTGCCTGCTTAACCGCGCCCGGCACGGTATCCTGAAAGTCCCGAGGGAACTGCATCTGCTGATCCGGATCGAGCCTGCGGCCCGTCAGCGGCAGGCTATCGATCCACATCGCCGCCTGCAGGAGGTAAACTTCCTTGTCGCCTGTGGTTAGCGCCGTCCATGCGATGCGCCGGGAGTCGGTCGACAGCATCATGCTGCCGATGATCTCGTCGGCCTCGGCGGCGGTGATGTACGTATCAACTCCCGGCGTCATAGCGTCTCACTCCTTATCAGCCCGCGTTGAGCGTCAGGTCGTCGCTGCCCAGCCCGATGACATACCCGTCAGTGTCGAGCTTTACAACGGTGACCTTATCGTCACCGGACGTCATCGGCTCGATGTCGTCGCCCGTCTCGATATCCAGCCATGTATCGTCCGGCACATCCTTGTACAGCAGCGCCGGGGCCGTCGTCGCTCCGGTCTTATACTTGTACGTACCCGCGCCGGTGATCGCGATGTCGGACGTTCCTTCCGTGGCGCCCGCGGTCGACGCAACCGTCACGGCTGCCAGATACTTTGCGCTGAGGCTGGTCTCGATCGCGCGCACCAGCACCTGCTTGGTGTCAGGGTCCTCGCCCTGGTCGATCGTAATGCCAAGCCAAGCACACAGCTCGCGCAGCTGCGCGGGAGTCAGCGTATCAAGCAGCGTCAGCTCGTGCTTACTGCTGTCAATACTGTAGCCCTGATCGTCGAACCAGTCCGTGTCAGCGTCCGCCACTACTGCCGCTGCACCGTTGACAAAGTCCACGTCGCCCGGCGTGTAGTTATGCTCCTCGTTAGGAGCGTAGATCCTCGGCATCAGGCTTTCCCTCCTTTTTTGCTATCCGCCTCGGATTTTTGCGGCGGCGGTTCTTTAGCCGGATCTGCAGCTTTTGGCGGCTTCTGATCCTTGTCAGGCTTGACGGGCTTGTCTTTGGTCACCTCGTAACCATGGCGCTGCAGCCACTCGGCGGCGGGCGAGTTGTCCGTAACTCCGACGCCACCAGTGAACTTCACGCCAGCAGAAGTGCCGCTGTAGCCCTCAACAGGGGACTTCACGGTATACATCATGCTGCCCCCTTACACGATCTTGATCTTACGCAGTACACCCGCCGACTTCGAGTTCTTAATCGCCATGGCGGCGACCATTTCGACGGCACCAGTCTTGACCGCATCCGAGGACTTCATATCCGGCAGATACACCTCAACCAGCTTATCACCTTCGGGGCTCACGCCGTGAACGCCGTCCAGGCCGAGGCGGACCGGGTAAATTGAGGTTTCACCGTTCGTCGTCGGGATGATCGGGTTGGAAGAGCCGGGTTTATCGCCCAGCGACATTACCAGCGCGGATCCCCACTGAGTCGCTTCGGTGCCGTAATTGGCCTTGCTGGTGAGGTTGATACCGGCGCGGTCCATGACGCTTTGGAACTTGGCGTACAAGCCCTTGTTCATGAGCCAAAGCGTCGGAGATCCATCCAGCAGTGCCTCCAGATCGCGCAGCGCATCGAGGAACGTTTTCCAGTTGCTATCGATGGCGGATGAGGAAGAAAGATCGATCGCCGCAGACGGGATGATCTCTGTCACGCCGCCCGCAACCGCCTTATCAATTCCGTCAAACTGCGTAGCGTTCACACCGCTGTCGCCGTTGATAGCCATGTCGTGGAACAGCGCCCGCGTTGCCTTGACCTTCTGTTCCGACTGCATCTGGATATGATTTATCCGCAGCCGCTCATGCTGGATGATGACGCGATCGAGGTTGTACGAACCGCCGAACACCTTCAGGTTCACGGTGATCTGCTCCGTCTTGGTTTCCTGCGGCGTATAGTCGCTGTTGATCGCGCGCGGCGCCGCAGTGGGTTGCGTGGTCACGCGATTGTATACGTACGCGAGGGTCTGACCGTCACCCTGAGGCAAAACGGTATTGTCAAACGGCAGCATGTCAAGCAGGCCGGACTTCCGGAACTCATCAATGACGAGCCCAGTCAGCTTATCCTGCGACAGTGCCTTGGCTTCTGCCAATGTAAGAGGCATAACTTTTTCTCCTTTTTATATTTTGGTCTTACTGCTGAGCGATGCGTTCTTCGATCGCAGCGCCCCACGTTGTTTTCTGAGCATCTCCGCCACCGCCAGCTGGCGGCGGGTTCCCGCCTGCGCCCGGCACAGACACTTCGCCGAAAGCCCAGCCTTTGGACTGTTTCAGCGCCGCGATCTGATCATCCGCGCCGACAAGGTTTCCCGCTTCGTCGAGGCTGATCTTACTCTTATCGAGCAGCGCACCTACGGCGATGACGTCCTTTGCCTGCTCCGCATACAACTTGGCGTCGAGCTTTCTATCCCGCTGCAGCGTGGCGTTTTCGCCCTTCAGCTTCTCGTTGTCTGCCTGGAGCGCCGCCGCGTCGACCTTCTCGAGCGCCGCCACCTTTTCTTCAGCGGTCTTTCTGTCAGCATCGGCCTTGTCGAATTTGTCCTTGGCGACATACCCGCCGTCAGCGAGGTTGGCCAGCTTGATCTTGTCGTTGCCCTTCAGGGCAGTTTCCAGCTGAGTGTAGAGCTCATCGCCCAGTACCGGTTTCAAAAATTCCATGTGGATCCTTTCTCCCCGTAGATTTAGTTTAAGGGCCGGTCTACTCCGGATACTCGCGGGGCCATGCAGTTAAGCGCCCGGCATGGTAGGCAGAATTTATAAAAACAGCGCCTAAGCGCCACTTTTATCTTTGATTTTGGAAAGTACATATTTATAGTCGCGTTGCATATCGCGCCACCTATCACCGTTTGCGCGTTTGATTGCCCGAAACGCGCTGAGTGTCTTTGGTGCACTGTCGCCAAGATATGCGCGATACCTTTCCCACTGTCGGCGGTCGCGGCGCTGGTCGCGCTTATCGGCCTGCATGGCATTATAGGCATCGACTTCCTGCTGGGCACGGGTATCGCCTCGTAGAGGCTTCTTTGCATCCTCCAGATACTGCGCGCGCTCTTCATCGGTCCATAATGCCTCGACGGTGAGCACAACTACATGCCTGCAATTGGGGTGGATGACCTTAAACCCCTTATCGAAACCCGGCACGTCCGAGAGGGCAGGGAAGCGCTTGTCTTTCCCTGAGATCGAAAATATGCGACCCTGGATCGGCGCGCATACCTCACAGGTAGGGTAGTGCTCCGAGAACTTAACCAGATCATAGCCCAGCTGCTCGCCGGTCGACGTTGTTGCGCTATTGGTGGCTTCACGCGTGGTGGTGCGCGCCACCAGATCCGCGTATCCATCTAAACGAAACTGCCGTCCGGATCCGCCGGTCACCGTCGTCATGCCTTCGGCCTGCAGGCGCTCAAGAATCCGCCGCCTGGCTTCACGTATCGTCTGGCCGGTGCTGAGCTTCTCCGCTATTGCATCAATGCCAATCTGACGGATGTTGTCCGCCAAATGCCTGCCGAAATAATGGTTGGCCTCGACAAGCTGGTCCACCGCGTTTTCTGCTATGATCTGCATTGCGCTGCGGTTCAAGCCTCCGAACGGCCCGGCCTGTATATCCGCCAGCGCTTTGGCTTCTGCAGCGGTATACGATTTCTTGACCAACTCCGCCAGGTCCTTAGCCGCAGCCGCATCCAGCTTAGCAACTTCCTTTTCGATCTCCGCGACGAGCCGTTTGTAATATCGCTTCCAGCTCGCGCCCTCCGACATCTCGGCGATTTTCTTCAGCAGCCGTTTATATGCCGCCTGATAATACTTGATCAACCGTTCCTGGGCGGTCATTCTTCATCGCCTGCGCCTTCATCATCTCCGGCTATTCTGGGCACGGTAACCGTAGGCGACATAGCGGCCTCTTCGTCATGAATCTGATTCTGCTCTTTTTTAGTATCGTCATCGCTGAGACCGCGCTTTTTGATTGCACTATATTGGCTCATGACCGCTTTTCCGCCTGTCGCAGATGACAGCATCTCCAGCTGTTCTTTTTCGTCGACCGGAAGACCGTCGCTCCAATAGAGCTTCAGTGTGTTTTTGTTGATTTTAATGTTATTGAGCTTTGCAAGGTTGTAAATTACCCGCTTTACTGTTGGGCTATTGAGACTTACCAGCCGCTGCGCCTTAATGCGCGGCGATACCATGCGCAGCTTTAGGGCAGTACCTGATGAATCACTGGCATCCCCGCCTGCGTCTGCGAAAGCCTGTCCCATCTCGGATAAAATATAGAGTTGATCGAGCAGTATCTCGATCTCTTTCCAGTTGCTTTCAAGGTTTCCATCCCAAACGACGTATCCGAAATCAGGGTCGTCTTTACTTTCGCGTTGAAAGTAGTTGCCCAGTGGAACAAAATATTGCTTCGTACGTTCATCCCACTCCAGCGCCGACTTTGGCCCGCTCATACTCGGCTCGCTGTGCTTATCGAGGATCGTATCTGCGCAGTGTAAACGCCACATAAGCTCGGCAATGATGCTGTTTACGATATTATAATCATCCAGCCCGAAGACGCTGCCGCTATGCGTCAGGTTCGTCAGCCGCTGCACCGCCGAAATTTCCAGCCCGGTCGATTTAGTGACCGGCGCGCTAATTAAGCCTCCGATCGTGCTGCTATCTGCATTGAACTTATGCTTCCGGATCTCAATCTTGCCCGACGAGTGGATCTCCGCGTACAGCGCTGACGGCTTCCCGTCGGCGTCGGTATCGGTCGGATATACGATAACGTCCTGCAAAATACGCTTCAGATTCGACGGATCCACGATCGGTATCCAGTGCTGTGGGTTGGCCTCTGTGATTTCCTTGCCGACGAACTTAATCAGCCCGTTTCCGTACCGGCTGACGTCGATGATATTTTCATAGAGCATGCTAAAAAAATTCAGATCGTTCAGCAGCTCCATCAACTGATCGGTTTCGCCTTCCGTTTCGATTGTCGGAGACTCCCCGCACACAAAATCAGCTGTCTTTTTAGAGAGCAACTGGTGATAGTTGAGGATCGTTTTCACGCTGCTGTTTTTCTTCTTGTACTGATCAGCCAATTTAACAAATCGGGCTTTCCATACCTCGTCATGTTCCGTAAGAAAAAGCCGTTCATGTTCCTGGTACCGTTTGATCCGGGCTGCCTCGCTCGGGGGAGGCCATGGCTTACCTTCAGCCAGCCAGTTTAAATTCGTCAGCATATGACCTCCTTATACCGCCACATTTACAAAGCCTGCGCTGCTGCGCCGTGATGCCAGACTGCGTGCGCCCTCGAGGGCATCCGGTCCATCGTCGTGATCGCCCATAGGGAAAAACCTCAACTGCTCAAGCAGCCGTTTATGTTCACGGTTAAATTTGATGTACTTGTTTTTGATGTCAGGCTGCAGCGTCTGGATGCGCAGCGTTTTATCCGATGTCTGGTTGACCTCCACGATAGGGAGGTAGACCCGTGCCGCCGCGCTGGCCTTGGCGAGCTGCTCCTTCAAGAACCACTGAAACTGGTTCGTTTCAGCGCCGAACTTGCGGTAACGCTTATTAAACTGCTTTTGAATCCACCGGGCCTTGCCGAGGACATCCTCGATGATCCTATCCGGATGACGCCGCTCAATATCAGCGTCGGCCACAAGCATGTATCCGGTCTTCTTATCCAGCGCCAGCGTAATGATCGCGGAAAAGTCGCTCTTCTTTGTTTTGCCGAGCGATGGATCCACAAAGCCAAAGAACTCCCATCGCGGATCGCGGAAGTCGATCTCGGCGGGGTTGTAGTAATCAAACCACTCTTCATTGAACAGACAGTCGTCCGGATTGATCGGTTCATTCTGTAACTCACTGTTGAACGCGGATATGCCACCGTCGATGCGCTCGCGCATCAAGTCATAGTAGGAGTTCTTTTCTTCCCACAGCACCTGTGTTCCGGCCAACATCTCATCCCGGTGAGCTTCGAAGAATGCTCGCGCATCCGTTTCGTGGTTATCGTTCGACAGATCGATATAGATTTTCTCCCAGTCATCCCACAGCTTGGATCCGGAAAAGGATAGCACAGCTTTGTACTTTTTGCCCTTGAATCCCGGATTCTTCAGGATCTTTGCAAGGAGGCCGTCATAATGCAGCATGGTGCCGATGTACACAAAGTCTGTGTAACTATCACCGGCTTTCAGCACGGCCTTGGTAAACCAGTCGTTCAGCTTCTTGCGCTGTTCCGGTGTCTGAACGTTCGTATCGTTTTCCATGTCATCCAGGATGACCAGATCCGGACGCCAGTTCTTATGCTTCAGACCGCGGACCTTTTGCCCGGCGCCCATGGCCTGCACCTTAATGTTAGTCTTGGTGACGATGACGTCCTCGCGCCAAATGCTACCGCGCAGTTCGCCAAAGTCCTCCCGGATGGCCTCATTCTCTTCTAACTCCTCGGCGTAGGCAGCGAGGAATCCCGCAGCCTGGCCGTAGGTGTCGGACATCAGAATGATGAAGTGCTTATATTCATATAACGTGGCATGCAGCCCGTCCTTGAACGTGAAGTTTGTAGACTTCGCGTGGCCACGGGGGGCCGCGGTCGCCCGGCGGCAGCCCGGTTTCTGGTTGATGGCTTTTTTATTGTCCAGTGGATTGAGGCCCTTCATGACACCTTCGGCAAAAAGGGCGTCCAGCTCACGGTGGAACGGCGGCGACGGACGGCTGAAGTAATGGGGCAGATACGCCCGGCCAAAGTAGTTGAGATCAAACGCCGCCAGCTTCTTGCGCAGGCCGTCCGGCCCGGTAAGCTTTGCGCCAGCTCGCAGCTGCGCCAATAGCTCGGCACGGCGTGGATCACCATCCACTGTTAAACACTCTTCTAAAAGTGTTTTAATAGCGTTAAAATCAACCTTTAAACCTTCGTCACTTTTACGGGCTGCCTCTGCAATCGCATCACTTAGCTTCTGTACACTACGCTTTTTAGCCTCATTCACTTGGCAGCCCCCCCTTTGTCTATGAAAATGAAGCCCTACGAGGCGATCTGAGCGCGGCACCCTGCCGAACGCCCAAACACACCAGCGCGGACTTTTGAATACGCTTTAAAATCTCTTGAACGTTTTAAAACACCTTTAAATTAAAAAGGCCTCCAAAAAAGGCAGGGTCGGACATCCGGGCGGCAATTTTGCCCGGATTTGTGGCCGATATTACCCCGTTTCGGGCCCGCCGGGGGACGAATCAACCCCGGCGGACGAAACGGTTTTGGAGGTGCACTATGGGTATCAAACTTATTTTAACGGTTCATCGTCAGCCTCTTCGGTATCACCGTCGCTGTCTCCGGCGGCGGTGACCACCGATAGGCTGATCTCGTGAGGCTCTCCCGCAAGGGTGATCCTCACCTTCGCGCGCTTGGCGCGTGTGTTTACGCTGACGATCTCTGGTTCGTGGCCCTTGAGCGGGCCAGTCATCACCGCACCGTCTTGATCCAGTTCGGATGGTTGCAACGGTTTTCCGCCGCTTGCCAGCCATGTGATATATTCCGCTTCTTTCCTCGACAGCTCTGTTGGCTGCTTGTCGCCCAGGAAGCGTATCACATGCGGGATGCCCTTAATCTTATAGTAGGCTTTCAAATCCATAGCCATATCCACAAAGACATACCCGGTGAACAGTGTCCGCTCGCGCTGGACCTCTTTGCCGTTCTTACGCTCCAGCGCAATCTCCCGCGGCACCATGGCACCGAAGTACAGCCGCCGCAGCTCGTCCCGGATGGCCATCTCTTGGCCGGTCTGGACATGGAGCACATAGATCATGCGGCACCGCCCTTCTCGGCAAGGAACTTACTGACCTCGGTATACAGATCCGGACGCTCCTTGGACATCGCTTCGAAGAACTGCGCCTTGATCTGCTCGAAGCCCGCTTCCAGTGCATCTTTGTTCTGGATATCGATCCGGGACTTGTAGGCCGCAGCCCGGATCAGAGCCGAGGACTCGCGGAGCAGCTTCTCCGGATCCATCTTAGCCAGCTCGTCGGGCTGCTTCTGCTGAATTGCCTCAAGTACCTGATGAGAGAGCAGCCGGATGATAGCTTCGCTCGCGTCCAACTGCGGATACTTGCCGACCTCATCCATGATGACACGGAAGTTTTCCTGTGCCATCCGGAGGGACTGCACCGTGGCGTTCAGCGTGCTCGCATGCCGCCAGACGGAAGTAACCGATATCTCGTAACCCTGCTGCTTGATGTAATCCGCGATCTCTCCGTATGTGCAGTCAGTTTGCATCATCCGCTCGACCGTGTCCTTGATGGGCTGCGGAAGAGCGTCGATCTTGGAGTGCTTACGCCTTGCCATGCGTCACACCCCCTAAACCCTAACCAGCGAGTCTTTGATCCCAAACGCGAGCAGCTGGATACCCTTCGCGGTGAGCTTCGCTTCAAGCTTCCGGTAATCCACATCCGCAAGGCCCGCCTCTACGTTGGCCTTGGTCTCGCAATCCCGGAGGTGGATATACCCGGCTTCAAAAAGATAGTTGACCGCATCGAGGAGTTCATCTTCCTCAATGTCCGGGTGGGCGTATTGGATGGCCGTCAGCTTGTTGTACGCATGACGGAGGATATTGATTGTACGTAGGACGCGGCCCGTGTTGTCAACAAAGTTACCGGCGCGGATACGTTTCTTCAGTTCGTCGCGTTCATCCATTCTTGCTGCCGCCTCCTTTGATATCGAGCAGGATCTCCATGATCCGATCGAGTTTGCGGTCTGTCTTCGCCTGTTCCCTGAAAAAGTCTTCTTTGGTCAGATAGTTGGTCTTGATCTCTCCGATTGTCCTTTCGAGAGCTGTTACCTCATCGCGCAGCTCGCAGACTTCCTCTTTGGAAGCCTTACAGCTTTCTAGTGTATCTACACGCTCGGCGAGCTTGTCCGACTGGTTGATCGTGCGCTTCAGGAAAAAACCGATTATGCCCACAACGATGCCCACAGCGCTCAGTGCAATTGCGATGATCCCACCAGTATCCATCTGACACCCCATAAAAAAAGTAAGGTCTTGGCTGATACCAAAACCTTACCATTATATCGCTTGACCATAAAGCAAAGCGCTTGATGTATTTTGTTTGCTATACTACTTTTATAAACTACTTTAAACTGCCTCTGAGGTGTCATCGAACAAGCTGATCTGGCCTACTACGGGCGGTATGGAAGGGCCAACGATCTGGCGCACCCACTGCTCCGATATCCCGTACCTAATTGCAAGCTCGCGATGGTTGTATCCAGTGTACTCCTCTTTGATCAAGCTGTCACGCACTTTTATTGTCAGCTTATCCACAGTGGGGATATACATCGTGCAGCCCGCAAACATTTCAACCAGCTTGCGATAAGCTTCTATCCCGATTGCTTCGGCCACCCGGCGCGGCTCGTCGGCTAGATGCTCCAGCTGCAGCTGCTCAAGTAGATCTATTGCCATCGCTACGCTCCTTTCTGCGCTCTGCCGACGCCACGTACCGCTTCAGCTTTTCGATTAGCTGCCCGCCAGTATACGGTGTAAGCCATCGAAACGGTTCTTCGACGGTGGCGTCGACAAGCAGCTCTTTTTTGATCACACCGACCATGCGTTCTCCGGCGGTCGCTTTGGACTTCTTATCGTCCAGCTCGATTAGTCGGTAGATGTACCGCCATGCCAGCCGCTGCTGCGCTTTGTTCATCCGCCCGGCAGGCGTATTGTCGGTGGCTGCCGGAGGCAATGGCGCGCGGCGGGACTTGCCCTGAAGGAGGGGGAGCAGCTCCCGCTCCACATTGTAAAAATCGCCATCACTCAGATCCTTAACCGAACCTTTGCCGGTAACCCGCATTACAATCGCATGCAGATTATCGTCCTTGTTCCCGGACTCAAGGACGCCTGCAGCCGCGCCCAGCGCGTAGATCCGCCGTACCTGTTCCTTCGTAATTGCACCCATGTCAACCTCCTTATCTTACCGTCCCGATGCTGCCCGCTTCTTACGCTTTTTCTTCTTTGGCTGGCTTTCCCGCTCCAGCCGCTTCCGGAACGCGTCCATTCTTTTATCTACCGCAGTTTTGGTTTTATCTTCTATCCTCTTCCAAAGCTCATCATTTGATATTTTCCCATCCTGACAATCCCGCAGCCATAGGACATTTTCCATAATGTCTGCTAACCGACGGGCAAGAGGCTTGTCGCAAAACTGCTGATTCTCGGCAAGGCCCTGCACATGGAACATGCATTCATGCAGCAGCTGTGTTGACACCCTGAATGAATCGGCTTTCACACGGTCCATTATGTCCTGCGCCCACTCGCGCTCCTGCTTCGGCGTCATTTCGCGCCCTCCTGCAGCTGCTCCTTGTCGACCTCGTACCAGAAGACGTCCTTGATCTCTAGCTTAGCGCCGACAGCTGAAACCTGTGTTTCCGAGTACTTGCCGAGCTTCTTTTTATCAATTTTGTCAGGCTGCGGCACCAGACAATCTTTCATGCCCAGCTTTTTTAGCTTCTGAACAATATCCTCGATCTCAGTCTTTCCTTTGGGCAAGATGACCTTGGTCGACTTCCGGAACCCGAGCTTACCAAAAGTCATAGCCTTGGTCTTTGCCTTGCCAAGATCGTCGGTGTGAGCATTTGCAAACAGCTGCAGCTGTTTTTTCATAGACTCAATGCGCTTTAGCCATGGCTCTGCCGCTATCTCGGCAGCGGCCTTGGCGGCGGCGATCTCTTCTTGCATCTTCGCTTCGATCCCGGCGATGACACGTTCATACTCACCGATATCCGCCAGCGTAAGGTTGGCGTCATCCCAAGTCTTTAATATGCTGACCTCTTCCATCCGTACTCTTGCCATAGTTAGACCTCCTTAAAGAAGATTGTTTTGCTTTTTACCTGATCCCGCAATTGCATCGTTATAGCTTTGATATTGTGGCTCACGATGACCGTTCAGCAAATCGCACTGATACCCGACCGCCATCTTTTTATAAGGGCACTTATAACCGGTCAACAAGCAGTTAATTTCGTTCCATTCTGGAGACCCTACCTTCGGAAAGTTTGGGCATTCACCACATTGCTTCGGTCTCAGACAACTATTACAATCACATTCACTAGCACACACTATTCTTACGCCTCCTCTGTATATGGATCCGGCAGAGACCAATCCCAGTATGACCGGCTCCCGTAATCCTGTCTAAACCAGTTCCGTCCATTCCGGCCCGCAAAGTAGAGATAGTCATCAGGCAGCACGCGTCCCACATCGTCACTTCCCAGCTGCTCCCTGACCCACCTGTCAACTATATCCGCTGCCAGCTCGCGCAGCTCCTCGGTTACCGGAGCGGACGCACGATACGCGAACTGATGCTTTGCTGTTACAACTTCGGTGATCGTGCTGCCCCACATGCCCGCGTCGACGCGGTTGAGCGCGCACCAGACCACCGCTGCCTGTTCCATGCGGCTATCCACTCCGCGGGCCTCGGCCCATACCAGCTGCGCAAGTATGTCGATCTCATCGTCTGATACCTTGATAATCATTGGCTCCTTCTCGGGCTCTGAGATACCCAGAGCCGCCGCGTGGGCGATGCTCGGCATGGTGATGAGCAGCGCCGCCGCGATGAGAATGCAGGTGATAAGCTTTTTCATTGCGATACCTCGCTATCGGCTTCGACTGCCATTGGCCGTGTCGTCGCGCCTTTAACGGAAGGCTGATCCTCCGACCTGATTTCATAAAACGCAAACGGATATTTATCCGAGTGCTTTGTTCCGGGTTGTGCGCGGCCTGTCAGTATGTCTGAGCAGTCCCATGCGCTGCAATCATGGAAACTTAGTCCTTTTGGATAGGCAAGTCCTGCACCGCAGTCGCAGCGAGCATAGGCTGCATAACGAAGTTCATCATCGGTGTAAATTTCTTTTGGTTCTTTAAATTCAATTTTTGGACGAACTTCCACGCGCCCTTGTGTAAAAGCATCAAAAAGTGCATTTTTCAAAGCGTGTTCGCAGTTTATTTTTTCTTCCAGTGTTTCGCATCGTTCCAACTGTTGTTTGAGTTCCTCGATTGTTTTATCCATTGCCGTTTCTGACCTCCATCATTTGTGATATAATGCCCCCATGAGAGTTGACTCTATTGAAAAATGGTCCGAAGTATCCGTTAAGCTTGAAGCTCGCGGATACATGCTCTGGCAAACGCAGTTCGGTATTGAGAGCCCCAACGGATTTATTGCCCGGTTCATGGTTCCTGATGACGCCCTCAAGCGCGTTGAGCTTGTCACGTTTGACGCGCAGGTCGCTGATGCTATGGTGCGGTATAAGCCGCCGCAGCGCTCATGACTGACTCCATCAAGGTTGGCTGCGCGCCCCGCCGCATCGTCCTCGACTGGCCCGCTGCTTACGTCGAGGATCCGGACGGTATCTGGTACCCTGTGGTAACCAGTATGCCTGACCGTTGCCGTGACTGTGAGCATGGTGACCATTGCGGGCAGTTCGTCGATCAGTACGTTACCGAGCACCGCATGACCGCGTTCGTCGACATCATTTATCCGCTTGGGTTGTAGGGTAGCGTCTCAGCTCCTCCAACTGCCGTTGCCTCTCAGGAATAAAGTCGCTCAGGTCTGCCTCCTGTAGCGCCCAATTTAACCCACCGCGCCCTGAGCAGTGCGGATCTATGCGCACCGACTTATAGTGTCCAACCGCCCATTGCTCTGATATGACTTCATGCTTGTTACGGCAATCAATCGCTGCCTTATATGTGCCGTGCATGAGGTCGCATACTGGGCAGCGGTACCATGTCTCAACGTGCGCCATTTTTGATCTCCCTCACTTCTCATCCGCGAACGGATCCAGCGCCAGATGATCCAGATTGCCCACGGGCCGCTCAAACGCTGAGCGCTGGCGGCTGTCAGCTTTTGTAGATGGATTCCCATCCTTGTAGCGCCGCCACTTCGCGCCACCGTTCGCATACTCTGAGCAGATCAATACCGTGCTCCCTGCTACTTTCTGGCCAAAAAACTCTGCGAGAGACCGGGCAGGGACAGCATACGGTCCGTTATTTGCAGTCATACGGACGACCTTGGCATGCCGGTCTAGCAGCATCCTGAGTTCATCCCACGAATACTCACCGCGGCGGCGGGCCACATCAATGGCCGCGCGCATCTCCTTGGTGAGCTTCCGGTGCTTAATCAGACCGAGGGTGTTATAAAAGTCAAACACCTCCTGATACGGATTTCCTTCTGGCATTTCGGCTATCTCGGCACGCTGCAGATATTGCCCCGCTTTTTTCTTCCATACGGCGGCTTCTATCTGCGCCTTTTTGATTTCCAGTTCTAACTTCTCGATTTTATCCGCCAACACGGATACCGCATTGGCGTGACAGCGCACATGCACATGGGCCTCATCAGGATCAACTACAAAGTCACATATTGCGCACCGCTCCATATCAGTTCTCCCTCCGGCAGATCCATCCGCCAACCTGATCATCCGCTGTCACTGCAAAACGCGCGGGCAAATGTATCCCGTGATCCTTAAATGCTGCCGCCAGCTCATGGCTGCAGATCTGCGCAGCATGCTTTCGCCGGGTGATCTGGAACCCGGACGCGCTCGGTATCATCACCAGAATGGTGCCCTGACTGTTGACCCGGATATCCATCCGGTCAGCAGTCAGACCACTTAGCATGCTCTGCGCCAACCGGATCCTACAGGATGTCTGGTACGGCTGAATCAGCATTGTATCCGGTGCCAGCGAGACCGGAGGATGCAGCTTCTCAAAGTACTGAAGATTCACGCCGCTCTTTACCTGCGTCGCCTCGATCTCCTTCTGCCTCGCGATCTCTCTTTCGTCCTGCGTCTCTCCCCAGATCTTCATATGACCTCCATCATCCCGCGCGTACCCCAAGCCGTTGCTCGATGATCCGCACGTTTTCCTCCATAATCTCGCCGCCTACCGCGCTATAGCCTTCCAGCTTTGCAGCCACCAGCGTGCTCCCGCTGCCCGCGAACGGGTCAAGTAGGGTTTCACCCGACTCCACGATCCTGATCAGCGCCCGCATCAGCTCCACGGGTTTCGGTGTCTGATGCATTCTTTCCTTGCCGGTCGGCATGGGACACCGGTATATTCCGGGTAGCACCGGCACGTCGCGGGTGATCGGCATAGGCCCATTGGATCCCCATGCCACATACTCGCACTGTGCCCGGAAGCGCCCATTCTGTGGCCTCGCATTAGCCTTATCCCACGGCACCATGCCACGCCATGTCCACCCGGCCCACTGCATCGCATCCGTTAGAGACGGCAGCTGCCTCCAGTCGCTGAACACTACGATCGGAGCTCCTGCTTTACACGCCTGCCGGGCGTCGTACATCCATTCAGCCATCCAGCGTGTCCAGCTTCGCTGGTCCTTGGCGTCGCCCTCGAAGTCGGCATACGGGCAAGCGCCTTTTGTGCTGGTATACTTTTTGCTGGTCGCCTGCTGTTTTGCCCCGATCGTCTGCCCTCCGCTTGAATACGGAGGATCTGTTACTACTCCGCCGAAGGTCCCTTTCCCAAACTGCCTTATGACCTGCAGACAGTCACCTTGTATAATCCGTATCATGTTTGCCCCCTTTATCGAACATATGTTCTATGTTCTCTCGGAGGCAAGGCTTTGTCAATGCTTTTCGCGCATGCGGGGGATGGTCAGATCATCCCGGACGCGGGGCGTATAGTGGCGGTTCTGGTGGTATTCATCTACCTTGCGGACTTGCCCCAGCAGCGCGCTTAGTTCATTCAGCAACTTTGGATGCGACCTCATGAACGCGTCGATCGGCCCCGTGCACTCCTCGATATCCTTGTGATAGCGGCGAGAGATGAGTGTTTTCTGCAGCTCGCGGCTGACTCGGGTCCGCGACTTCGCGTCCTTTGCTGAAAGCTCAAGCTCATGCTGTAGGTCAGAAATCTCTTTTTCCCGGTCACTGACAACTCCGCCGTGGAAGCCGTAATCACTGACCGACCGCTTCAAAAAGTTGATCGCATTCTCAAGTTCCTGCGCGTAGTTCATATTGCCTCCAGTACCAGTTGGATGTATAATTTTATCAATCTATCCGCTAGGTATAGCATACTGATTGTGCGAACTTTAGCGGGCCTTACGCTCCATGGCTATGCGGGAGTTTACCCCCCAAACTCCCGCTGCCATGGTCTCTCCCCACAGGCCCTGCTATCGGGCTTCATCCTCACTCTGCATTTTCACGGGCTGGTGACCGTCGGCTGTTAACCGGCTGCATTAAGGCAGGAGCGGTAGCGCTCCTTGGCAGTTAATCATTCTAAGCGGTGCCATCCTCGCTCGGCTTGGCCTCCGACGCAAAACCACTTAAAAACCAGTGCTTATCATCCTTGTTGATGTTATAAGGGATAGCCTCATCATTCTTTTCATCGTAGCCGCCGTAATTTGTCCAGTTGTCACCATTCACAGACGTCTGATTCCACCCAATGGCTATGCAGTCTTCGTCCGCAAGTGCGCTTTCAATCACATTTGCTTGTTCTTTCAATGAAGTCTCACCCTCGAAAGCCCTGAAAGCATCAATAACCTGCTGAAAGTTTTCGCGCTTTATAAGGGCATAATCATAGGTGGTTTGCAATGCGATCTGTTCGTACTCCGGCATCCTTTCAAATGCATCGTTCAGTTGATCGAATCCGGCCTGACCACTAAACATTGGAAAGGTTCCACCATAATATTTGTCGTATAGGAAGTTCCATATGGCGATTCCTCCACGCCACGAATTTTTAATCTCCGCAAGAAAGTATGCATCTCCTTTTTTGTCAAACCCAAACATCTCCGTATAGCTCATCCACGATTACCCTCCTTCAAATTCCTCACTCTGCATTACACGCGGGCTTGTGACCGCCGTCGGCTGCATTACGGGGTAGGAGCTGTCACGCTCCTACGCGATGTCTTTTGGAGGATCCTTCAGGCTCACAAGAGGCTTGTCTACGATCTTCAGGCATTTTGTTGCAAACCCTCCGGACTTTCCCTCAAGCAGAACGCATTCCGTTCCGCATACGTCATATGGTTCCGACCGTGTTTTCCACACCTTGTTCGGATACATCCGCGCTTCCGCACAGTTGACCATCTTCACTTCCGTTCCGACCTTCATTTGGCACCTCCTCTAAAATCTCGTCCATCGGCTCGCTTCCGGTCGTCTCCAGCAGTATTGCCGGAGGTGCGGCCAGCAGCTGATATCCCTTCGTAATGTGGTGCAGCCGCTTTCCGATGTCGACGACCACCACTCCGACCTGCTCTTCCGGGGCAAATCGCTGCAGATATTCAATCAGCTCTCCGCATGTCATAATCCTTTCCGCCATCCTTTCTTCGCCGCCATCTTATCCAGATCACGCTGCGCCTCATCGGCGGTCTCCCTGCAAGGGCATCCCGGCAAGCTCCGTGCGCCAGTCCTGTCCCTCAAGTATTTCCGTGCCCGGTATGCCGAGTTGTCGCCTAGCCCTGCGCTGCTGGGCGCGATGTGGTACATATTGCCCTTAGCGTCGTGGTACGTAGCTCCTGCAAACCACTCCATAGTGCTCCTCCTAATTTGATTTCTTACCGGCCCATGCCAGTATCACTGCAATGACCGGGATCAGCGGGATGATCGCCTCGCCGCCGGTGGCGTCAAACCCGCGCTCGATATCGGCCAGTCGGAAGAGGAACGGTGTCAGGCCCCAGCAGATCCCGGCCAGCACCGCCCATCTCCGGAAGCGGCGGCTCGCCCACAGCCGCCTCATGGTGTAGGGGACAGCGATTCCTGTATGCGCTGCGCGAGCCTGTCCACCTTGTCGTAGACCGTACCCCGGCCCAGGCGGATATCCTTGCTCTCGACATGGAGCCTTTCCGCGATGGCATACATCACATAATTGGCACCTTCGGAATATCCGTGCCACGTGGCTTCGGTAGCCATCCGCTTAAGATCCTGCTCAGGTTGTCCCATCTGCGAAAGCCTCCTCCCGGATAAATACGTGGACTGTCTGCAAACCGTGATGTATGCCGCAGGTGCCTAAAAAGCGATATCCCGTCAGGTCCGGCGCTTCATATTCGGAGCCGAGAATGATCACGGTGTATGGCTCGGTTGCCGCCCGGTCCGAGTCGATGAGGGCGAACAACACGATGCCTTCGTGCTGCTCCATTACGCTTAGTACCTTGGCATTCTCCGGCAGCTTCACGGTCTGGGCTGCGGTAATCTGCATTGCGTACTTTTTGACCGTCATCATACCGCCACCGCCAGCTTCATCTCCATATGCTTCGCCATGCCCACAAGGCCATCATAGCTGGTGTTCTCATTGTCCATCGCATTAACATAGAGGTTCATGGCACCGCGCAGAGCCTGGGCGCTGCGCGCGATCCCCAGCAGCAGATCGATTGCCTTTTCATCTTCCAACGCCGGAAACAGCAGCTGGATGTCCTCGCGCTTGATCTGCATATAGGTGTAGACCTTGCGCTGCCGGGTGCGGTTATTGATCTGCGCGAATTCAGCGCGCTTCTTACCGCCTGCATTGTTTACCGTGTCGCTGTTTCCGATCAGCGCGATCCCCAGCGTTTGGCCGAGCTCGTCAAAGTAGTCCGACAGCGCGCGCAGCGCTTCCAGCGTCTTGATGGGCAGATGTTGGGCCTCGTCGACGATGATCACCATTCCATCCCGGAGCTTGGCGGCAAGCCCGAGCCACATCTCGTCGTTGGTACGTTCTGTGACATTGAGCTTCGCGCAAAGCACTTTCAAAAGAGCTTTAACGGTCGTTATGCAGGGGTTTAATGCCACGTATACGGCATCGTTCGGGTGGTCGCGGAAGAACTTCTTGGCGGCCATAGTCTTTCCAATCCCCGCATCACCGCATGCGATGGCCAGCCCGCCCTTCAGCTGGCAGTTTCGAATCACCTCATAGACCTTGGTGGATATCGATGTACCCACGTACCCGCTGCTGGTAAGCTCGTACCCAGGCGATGCGGCGGCAGCTTCCTTGGTTTCGAAATAGCTGATCAGCTTTGCGAATTTCGCATCCTCATCCCCTTTGTATACGCCGCGGCGCAATGGGGACATGGTCGACGATGGTATTCCTACGATTGCGCAGGCCTTGTTTTGGCTCCCAACGGTCTTTTCCAGCTCCGCGAACTTCGTCAGGGCCCATTGCTTTTGCATGCTTGTTAACTCCATATGCAACCTCCTCCATTTATTCCGAGCGGCGCTTCGCCGCATTACGGTTCATTTTGCTCATGTCGATCAGCACGCCCGTGGTGCCTTGACCGACAGCCTCCTGCATGGGCATCTCTTCGCCGGATGTTACCGGTACGATGACCTTGGGCTGCTGGATCAGCATACCTTCCTTGCCAGCGTGCGCCCGGCGCACAGCGAGGTCCAGCATGTCGATGCTGCGGGCGGCGGGTACCGCACCCTTCAGCGCGGCAAGCTCCGACTTCACAGCCTTGTGCACGCGGCGTACGGTCTCCTGTGCCACCTTGACGGCTTCCGGATTGTCATTAAACAGAACCATCGTGTCTCGCGCCATGGGTACCGTTCCGATGTAGCGGTCCGTCTCTGCGTCGTAGATACGCACGCTGTATAGGTTCGCGGGGTTGTAGCGGACGTATATCTCGGTACCCTGCAGCCGCCATGTATCTTCGTCCCAGTAATAGAGCTTTTCGTCGCAGATCGTGATATGCACACCGTTTTGACCAACCTTCTGCTTACGAGTGCTGCGCATCAGCATCAGGTTGAGATCATCCGCAGAGGCTTTGCGCTGCGCCTGAATATACTCATTCCAGATGTCGATCCGGCGCTTACCATGGTCCTTTTCTACCGCGCCGCCATAGCTCCCGACGTTAAATTGGCCGTCGATGAAGTCCGAGATCATAACGCGCAGCTCGCCGTCCAGCGGTACCAGTCCTTGCTTGAGCGTATATTTCAGGCTCTCCGGACGCTCCATCACGTTTCCGCCGCAGAATGTCTCAAACAGCCTCGATATCGTTCCTTTAAAGGTGTTAAAAGTCCGTTCAATAGGCTTCGCCTTGGCATTACGCACCAGGGCGTTGCGCAACTCGATCCCCAGCCGGGTAAATATCGGCGGCGGATCGGATACAAGGTCTTGGCTCTTCCGGCTCCTGTGGCCGCGCCCGGCAAGGTCGTGGGTGAGAAACTCGGAGCCGTTATCGAAGTAGACAACTTTCGGGATTCCAAAGCGTAGGATTGCGTGCCGTAATGCCAGAACGGTGGACTGGCTGCATGGATTGTCTGTCAAGTTCCATCCGACCATGACTCCGCTTCGGGCGTCGATGAACGCTGTCAGGCTCATGCGGTGCTCCACCTTGCTGCCATCATCCCGATAGGAGAAGATATCCAGCGTATGGTTGTCCGCCACCCAGTAATCGTTTGGAAAAAGCTCATCGTACATCCGGACGATATATGGCGCGCACCGGTCGGAAAATGCCTTGTTGCCCTGTCGACCCAATGTGACCACGGCAGCGGCGATCTTCTCCGCCTGGCGGCGGAAGGTACGCTCACCCGGAAGGTCTGGCACCAGTTCCGGCGAGAACTCGGAGATCCAGTATTGTGTCAGCTGATAGCATTGGCTAATCGAAAGCTGCCGTTCGTCCAGATATGCGGTCAAAAACCAATCCCAGGCTTCTTTCGGAATCCCGCATTGGCCACGGTTCCATCCGCCCCGGTGATCGATGAGGCCTTCGATGTCACCGGCTTTATATGCCGCCCATTTGCGGTAGAGGATATCTTCGCTTAGGGCGATGTCCTTATAGTGCAGTTTCATCATGCTGACAAACAACGGATCCGCGTCAGTCTTTCGGTCATATTTAGCCCGGCAAGCCTGCCATTGTTCCAACACGTTTGTCCAAAAAGAGATCTGTTCACGTTCCGCTGCGCTGTATTCATCGAAGCTCCGCGCCGGGCGCGCTGCCTTCGGCGCTTTTGGCGCTACAGGCAGCAGCGACTCGCCCTTTAGGTTGGAGTAGTACTTGCGCTGCAGCTCCTGCGGAAGCGAACTGGCCGGGACCATATACTGCTTGCGGTTGTTAGCCGGGTTTGAATGTTCCTGAGCATAAATAGCCCCGGTTTTGATCTGCTCCCGGATATATCGCTCGCTACAGTTCTTCAATTCGGCTACTTGTTTTACTGTCAATAGATCCATGTCATACCTGCCTCATCAGTACCGGGAGGTTATCCCCGGCAGACCGCCCGCAGGCGGTTTCGGCTTATTCTTCGATTCTCCCATCCACCGTATAGCGGTGCGGGTCAGATACAGTCAAATGCTCGCCGCATACTAAACAATCAAAGTCCCGTGTCTTAAATCCTTGATTGTGAGCTGGGAATATGACCTCTACGCGATTTTTAGCTCCACATTTCGGACATGTTGTTTCGATCTTGCCTGTCATATCCATCGAAAACCCTCCTAAACATAATTTGAAACCTGCCTCATCAGTGCCGGTAGGTCGTCCCCGGCAGACCGCCCGCGGGCGGTTTCGGCTACTGTTTCCGATATCTTCTGGCGAATCTTTCAGCCTTTAGATCGTCTATGATATCCGCGGCTTCCCGGCATGTAAGTTCATTGGCCTCTTTTTCTGTATAGTCCGCCAGATCCACTTGAAGCTGATCGATCAGTTCCTGCATATAGCTCTTCTGGCCGTCGGTGATCATAAATGACATTGCAATCTTCCTTTCTACTCTCAACTGCGGTTCCGGCTTATCTGTTCTTGTGTTATACTCATAAAAAAAGGGGTATAGCACATGCTGATTGATGGAATCGATATTATTAAAGAGGCTAACGAATTCGCGAGCATCATGCTGAGAGAAGCTATAAAAGATAAGCCGCTTTCAATTGACCTCTACAAGCTTTTAAAATCTCCTGCCGTTTTAAGCTCTGAATATGGTAAGCGTATAGTAGACAACATTGTCCTTGGTGCTATAGCGGCCTACCATGCCCAGTTGAGAGAAAAACTACTCGAATTAGGCATTGATATCGGGGAGATGACTTTTAATGGGTCACCCGCAGAATAGCGAATACCCCCTTTACCGTCTCTGTTTTTTCGGTATATTCTAGCGTTGTTCTGCACCTAGCTTTATCGCTCATCCGCTCCATGTCGATCATCACGCCGGACGCCGTTCCTTCCGGATCCATAACAGGGATGATCATTCTAACCTGACTCCGCTTGAACCACCGGAAGCAGCGCTCGGCAAAGCATCGTTCCGCGCTGATCGCTTCCTTAAAAAACTCTGCCACCTGATACCCGCCCTCATGATTCAAGCTTAAGACCACATAGGACATTTGATTTTCGAGGTTGTGTGCCAGCACGTACTCGTTCATGTAAACAGCCAGCACCTCATAACCGTCAGGGAGTACCTGCCCCACAACAGGGTAGGCACGGCCTTCCGGCGTTGTGTTCAGCAACGGGCCAACCTTCGCACCGCAGACCGGGCATGTCCACTCCTTTTCTGCCGCTGCGGAAAGCATTGCTTCACCGCATATCGGGCATACACGTTTCACCATCCAAAGCACCTCCTTCGTTTATTGCACAGCAGCCTGGCTGTGATAATCCTTTAAGGTTTTAACAATTGGCCAAGTAACAATGTAAGCCATACGGATATGCCTCCCGCCACAAATGGAATAATATACTCCCATGGGAGGCTGCACTTTTTTGAAGGCTGTTTTATCTCACGCCCGCATTTCGGGCAAAAACACCTAAGCTTGGGTAAACCCATAACTTTAGATGATATGAAGCCGCATTCGCACTCAATTGTCTTTATTTCCAATGCTTTGGGATCATCTTTCCCTTGCTTTGAGACACGGTACTCGTGATCCTCAGCCGCGTCGTCTGTAGAAATAATGAATCCTAAGAGTTGCGCCTCATCTTTATTAAGTCGTTTTCTTTTTATGATCATTCTGGCCTCACAAAGCGCTTCATACGTCCGCGTTGTCATAGTAATTGCCACAGGTTCTCACCTCCTTTTAAATAGATCATCAATTGTTGTATCCAGTAGGCATGCTAGCTCTGGAAGCAAATCAGTCCGGGGCATTGATCTACCCGTCTCCCACATAGCAACAGTTGACTGAGCGACGCGCAGCTTTTCTCCGAGCTGCACTTGCGTAAGCCTCTTTTTTTTACGATATTCTTTTATCTGATTCATTTTATTAAGACCCATATGATCACCTCTGGTACGAAATATCGCCTACGTTGATATTATATATCTACCACATTGATAATTCAATATATATATCAATATTTTATCAAAATTATATTAATCTTATTGATATTATCATTTATATTGATATATTATGAGGAAAAGGGCGATCGGTAGGCGGTAATTATGAGTAAATTAAAAGAACTTCGTAAACAAAAAAGGCTCACCCAAAGCGAAGTGGCTAGTTATCTGGGTATATCTCAAAACACATACTCTTACTGGGAGAATGATAAGGTGAAAATAGACAATCAGTCTTTAATAAGATTGTCTAAATTATATAATACATCCGTTGACTATATTCTTGGTAATAATTCAAAAACTCCCAAAGGTATACAAATACCCGTCTTGGGTAGAATCCAAGCCGGTATACCCATAGAGGCTATACAAGAAATACTTGATTATGAAGAGATACCACTCGATTTAGCAAAACAAGGAGATTTTTTAGCGCTACAAATTAAAGGGAATAGTATGGAGCCGAAATTTTCTGAAGGTGATACGGTTATAGTAAGAAAGCAAGATGATATCGAGAACGGTGAGGTAGGCGTAGTTATAATCAACGGATCTGACGCTACAATAAAGCGTGTTTTTAAACATAATGATGGCCTGTCATTGGTGGCTACTAATACTGCCTATTCACCAATGTTTTTTACAAAAGATGAAATTTTATCTCTACCTGTTTCTATCATTGGTAAAGTCGTAGAATTAAGAGCAAAATTTTAAAACAAAAATATACTCTTTTATATCGAAAAAGCAGGTTGGTCTATATTCATTTTTCTTGGTTAATATATCTATAAAGCGTTGTCTGTGATACTCCAGACAGGCGGCAAACCTCGCTGACTGAGTGATCCCCTGAACGGTAGAGCTTCAGTGCGGTATCAATTGCGCGCGGATTCGTGCGTGGACGCCCGCCGATCCGGCCACGGGCACGGGCGCTCTTTAGCCCCTCGTTTACTCGCTGCACAATGAGATCTCGCTCAAACTCCGCAAAGGACTGAAATACCTTCATCATAAGGCGTCCCTGTGGCGTGCCGGTATCGAAGTTTTCCTTGATGGATACCAGTATCACGCCTCGAGAGATAAACCATTCTACCAAATCCAAAAGGTCCCGCATGGAACGCCCTAATCGCGACCATGACTCCACAACGACCGTATCGCCTTCCCGCACTTTATCCTTAAGCCGGTTCAGCTCCGGACGGATCGGCTTCGTGCCCGTATACTTTTCCGTCAGTATCTCATCACAAGGATAGGCGGACAGCTCATCAATTTGCCGGTCGTTGTTCTGGCCCGTGGTGCTTACACGCGCATAACCATATACCTTATTCATATCGTTCACCTCCAAAACCACTTTATCATTAACATAACTTATTGGCAATAATGATTTTGGTGATATTTTTGGTAACGATTTTAAGCCATTTTCGGGGCCTTTTTTGAGCTCTAAAAATCTTACCTTTAACTTTAGTTTTTGGTAATCACTTTTGGCTAAAACATTAGCATCAAAATTGCCTTTAGAATACCGATTAAAACAGCGTCACGGAACCAAGTTCCGCGCGATTCGTGTTTTTGTTCCGCGAGTTCCGCGAGAATTTGAGCCGCAGGTACCGTTAAATAAAATCATGGCTGCGGACACTGTTTTAATGATTTTAACGCTATAGAATAGGCTTTTCGGCTGTTTTAAAATAGTTCTATAATGGCTTTTAACATAAAAGTGAAAACGGCCTCTGATCCCTGGGCTCCAGGGCAGATTCGCCGTTTTTCGTTTGACAACACTGTTCCAATGCCTCGCGCAATTTTGCACATCCGCCACGCCTGAATCACGCCTTTTGAACGGCTTTTTTTCGGTTTTTCAGGTTTTTCACGCCTTTTTTCGGTTCATTGCTCTCATTCTGGTTTTGCTTGTCAAACTACATCTTTCCTGCATGTCTCTATTTTCCGCAATCAACAGAAAACCATCCGCAAATCGCAAAAACATCTAGCCACATATGTATCTGCGTTTTTGCGGCGTTTCAGTCTTCGTAATCGTCCAGACTGCATTCCCGCGATCCGCAGTTCGGGCACTCTACAGCGTCCGGGACATCGTCCGGATCATGGGCGTAGTCAGGTTCAAAGTTTTCCACGGAAAACGTGTATCCGCAGTCCTCACATAGATATCGATCCATTGTGCAGCCTCCTTATATATTTTGACCGTTTCAATTCATACGGCCTGATAAAACTGGTTTATCGTTTATTTAATTATATCACAATTTCGCTGATTTTGCACGCGCGGGGTCAAAATATCTCCAGTTCAATTGGACAATGATCCGATCCCATAACGCCGTCATGAATAATAAAATCATGAAGCGACTCTGTAGCGCGCTGCGAGATGCAGCCGTAGTCGATTCGCCAGCCTGCGTTTCGCGCCCGTGCATTGAACCGATACGACCAGTAAGTATATCGGCCTTCTGCATCAGGATAAAGCTGGCGGAAGGAGTCCACGAAACCCGCGTCCAGCAGCTCTGTGAACCTTGCACGCTCCTCGTCCGTAAAGCCCGCCGTATGGTGGTTGGACGACGGATTCTTCAGGTCGATCTCTTTATGAGCCACGTTAAGGTCGCCGCAGACAACTACCGGCTTTTTTGCGTCCAACCCCAGCAGGTACGCACGGAAAGCGTCATCCCACTCCATTCGGTACGAGAGGCGTTTGAGCTCCTCCCCCGAGTTGGGCACGTACACGCATACAAAGTAAAACTCCTCAAACTCCAGCGTAATCACGCGCCCTTCGGTATCGTGCTCCGGTATACCGATACCGTACGACGCGGAAAGTGCCTCCTTGCGGCTGAACACCGCCGTACCCGAATAGCCCTTCCGCTCGGCATAGTTCCAATATTCGTTATAGCCCGGCAGGTCGAGCGCAATCTCCCCCTGCTGCAGCTTGGTTTCCTGCACGCAGAATATATCCGCGTCCATGAGCTTAAAAAAATCCACGAAGCCTTTGCCGTAGCAGGCGCGCAGCCCATTTACATTCCACGATATTATTTTCATCGACCCCTATACCCCCTTATATCATCTATACGTCTTTAAACAGCTTCAGGTATTCTCCGTAACCTTCCTTCTCCAAATCTTCCTTCGGGATAAACCGCAGCGCAGCCGAATTGATACAGTACCGCTGACCCGTTGGCTCCGGGCCATCGTCGAACACATGGCCCAGATGAGATGCATCGGACCGCACCTCCGTGCGCTGTCGCCCGAAGCTTAAGTCCTCTTTGTATTCAATCCGCTGTTCGTCGAGCGGCTTGGTGAAGCTCGGCCAGCCGCAGCCCGAGTCGAACTTGTCGAGCGATGAGAATAGCGGCTCCCCTGTCACCACATCGACATAGATGCCCTGCGTGTGGTTGTCCCAGAATTCGTTGCGAAAGGGCGGCTCCGTATCGCTCTCCTGCGTGACGCGGAACTGCATATCCGTCAACCGCTCACGCAGAGGCGCTTTTTTGTCCCACACACTGCGGATGAAGGGCGCACGGCCCGAGGCCTCTTTGTATTTCTTGTAACGATCCGGATTCTTCTCATAATAGCGGCAGTGATACCCTTCCGCTGGATAGAACGGAGCCGCAGGCAGTATCTTTGTGCGTACCGGCTTACCCATCAGCGTCTCAACGCGCCGCAGCGATTCCTCCGCAATGCGCTTTTCTTCCCCGTCGCGGACGAATATCACGGGCTTGTACTGCGTACCACGGTCGGCAAACTGTCCGCCACCGTCGGTCGGGTCGATCTGACGCCAGTATACATCGAGCAGGTCCCGGAAGGAGACCTTCTCCGGATCATAAGTCACCTGCACGGCCTCATAATGGCCGGTATCGCCCGCGCATACCTGCTCATAGGTCGGGTTTTCCACGTGCCCGCCCGTATAACCGGGCAACGATTCAATAACGCCCTCTACATGCGCAAAGGGCGGCTCCATGCACCAGAAGCACCCTCCCGCAAATACAGCAGTTTTTTTCTCACTCATTTTGATCACCTCCTGCGTAGTATTCCCTGAAAATATCCAGCGCCCGCCCAAACGCCTTTGGAACGGGTTTTTCATCAACATCCTGCATCCGCACCCACTCCAGATTCTCGGCGGCAGGTACAGGCTTGTCCAACTCGTATAAGCAGACGTCCATCTCCCAGCGCTGATGGGTAAACGTATGCTTAACACGCCCAATCAATTTGCCGGTCGGCAGCGCAAGTCCATATTTCTCTAAGAAAAGCAATTCACTCTCGGCATTTACCCGCATCTCCACCGCGGGCAGTCCCCACATCCCAGCCAGCAACGCACCCTTTGGGCGGTGTTCTATCAGTAACAACCCATCGCTGACCACAGCAGCGACACACACTTTAACTTCGCGCGGCGGCTTTTTAGGCGTTTTGACGGGTATCTGTTCGACCATGCCCTGCGCATATGCTGTGCAGAGCGGAGCAACCGGGCAGCCCGTACATTCAGGCGATTTGGGTTTGCAGATAAGCGCGCCCAGCTCCATCAGCGCCTGTGTAAAATCCGACGTGCGGTTCGGCGGCATCATCTCCTGCACGCGGGTCCTAACCTCCCGCCGGGCAGCCGGCGTAGAAATGTCGGACAGCAGTCCGTCGATGCGAGCGATCACGCGCAGCACATTCCCGTCCACTGCAGCGCAGGGCTTGCCCATCGATATGCTCATCACCGCGCCTGCAATGTATTCGCCTGCGCCCGGCAGCGCCAGCCACCCCTCCAGCGTTTCCGGAAATCTTCCATCCAACTGGCCCGCGACGATCTGTGCAGCCCGGTGAAGATTGCGCGCACGGGAGTAGTAGCCCAGCCCTTTCCACGCGTTGAGCACGTCGATCTCCGGCGCACTCGCCAGCGCAAATACGTCCGGGAATCGATGCATGAAATCAAGATAATACGCGATCACCGTATCAACGCGGGTCTGTTGCAGCATCGTTTCGGACACGAAAATCGCATATGGGTCACTTGTATGCCGCCACGGCAGATCCCTCTTATTCTTGTCATACCAGTCCAGCAGCAGTTCCGTGACGTTCATACATTCCTCCTGCGTATATTGTAGCATAATACCGGATTTTCGAAAACAAAAACGCGCCGTGCGGAGCGGAGAAAAATGCTGCGTATTATATATCCGGGCCACTCCTTTCAGCAAAATCATTGAGGCTGCCAAAGCGGTAGCCCATGCTCTCCCATTTGGTCAGCACGTCGTCCAGTATTGCCGCGTTGGTCGCGGAAGTAATATGAAGCAGCGCGACCTCTCCGGGGTGGGTGCGTGAAATGACGGTATTCATCGCGTCCGCTGTATTCGGCTGGGCATCGATGAGCCAGTCCTTGTAGGCAAAGCTCCAAAACGCTGTCGTATAGCCGCACCGCTGCGCATACTGCAGCAGCATTTCGCTGAAATTGCCCTCCGGCGGCCGAAAGAATTTCGCAATATGATGTCCTGTCTGCTCAAACAGCAGATCGTCAAGATCGGAGAGTTCCTTGCTGAACGCATCGTAGTCCGTCATGGCCGCCATATTCTTGTGGTTCATAGAATGGCTGCAGATGAGGTGCCCCTCATCCAGCATCCGTTGGACGATCTCCGGCTGGGTCTTGATGTAATGGCCAACCAGAAAGAACGCAGCCGGTGCGTTATGCGCTTTGAGCGCATCGAGTATTGTGTTCGCGTATCCGTTCTCGTATCCCCCGTCAAACGTGATATAGATTACTTTGTCGTCCGGACTGCCGATGGATATGATGTCATAGTTATACGCAAACGCAAATTCCCGGTTTCGCTCGGGTTGCAAACCGTCGGCACGCGGCATGCAATACCAGCCGTACTGCGTCGTCAGCGTGTGTGCGGTCTGATTAAAAACCATCGCGGATACAAGCCCCAATGGCTGGGACAGTACGATCAGGATAACATCCAGACATGCCACAATATATAGTGCGATCTTTCCTCGTTTCACGGCAGCTCCCTTTCGAGAAGATTCCTGATATATGGCTATGAGCCGGGACGGTTTGATATTCACCTGCGGGAGCGCAAAAAAAAGCCCGGCCGCAGCCAGGCAAAAACAAGAAGATGTCAGCCATAGATTGTTACGAACTTGATTGAATACAGGTCGCACATAAGCAGGTCGTCTGTCTGGAACGGCTGCAGCACGATGTAGCTTGCGCCGACCTCCATCAATACGCCGATACGGTCGACAAGCGCACCGGAGGTGCCAATCAGAAATTCGACGCGCATGTTGCATCCGATAAAGTTCCGCAAAAATCCCGCCGTATAATACGGGCTCTGAACCGTGGAAGGCGTATCGCTCGAAACCGGCGGCATCAGCGCGGTGCCCGGTCCCATCGAGGGCTGCATCTGCATTCCGGCAGAAGGCGTACCCTGCTGTGTGCGCGTCCTTATGTTTGTCATCTGCGGGCAAGTGGACACTTGAGGCCCGGTTGTCATCCCGGCTGTCCCTGCCATACCCTGCCCGTTCGTCCTTTGATCTCCCTGAACCATGCCCTGGTTCCATTGGCATGCCATATTGTCTTCCCCCTATCCAAGATTATGTCTCAGCATACAGAGCGGTCGGCTGAAAAAAGCAGTGCTGATTAACCCGGTTGAACTGCACGCCTGTTCGATTGTATGGAAAATACGGCGGACATGACGCGCTGAACGGATTCATATACCAGAGCGTCTGAATCGCGCCCGAATGTACATTGCCCGCGAGTGCCCAGTCCGCCACATCGTAATGGATCTGATCGGGAGGGCTGCTCCAAACCGTCTGCGGGTTGAACTCGCCGCCCACAGTCGACATGTAGCAGGTGAATTGCCCCGGCTGCGTAAGGACGCGCCTCAGATCCCCCTGCCCTGTCCGCAAATATTCTCCGTAAGATACATGCACCCGATTCATGATCGTTGTCGCAACCGCCTGCATGCCGTTCAAGCCTTCTCCTCCGGCCTCACATTTGATCATTCTTGCAAAAAGCTCTCTCGCTCCAAATTCCATAACGTCACCAAATCCTTAGATTTTTCAGCCCAGCCCACTGTTCACTTATAATATATTGCGGCACATGCAAAATTGATAAAGCAAATTTTACGTCAGCCTCAATCCGAACTTCGTAAGCCTGTCATCAATATAATGGAGTACAGAAACTATAAAGGAAGTGATCAATTTGGACATATACGTCGTGCAGCCGGGCGACTCGCTGTATCAGATTGCCCAGCGGTTTGGAGTAAGTCCGGATCTTATTTTTGAAGCCAACGAGCTTCAGGACCTGCCTTATCTCGTGGTCGGGCAGGCGCTCGTCATACCAACGACAGAGGTTTCCTATACCGTGCGGTCGGGAGATTCGCTCTGGACAATCGCGCAAAAGAACGGCACCACGCCGGAGAAGATCGCGCAGGCCAACGGCCTTACCGCACCTTATGCGCTGCAGCCGGGCATGGTGCTTCGCATTCCCCAGCGCACACGAAACTACGGATATATTGAGGTCAACGGCTATATTGAGCCCTCCACACCGGAAAAGGAGACTGCCACTGTGCGTGAAGTGGGAGATTATCTGACGTACATAAGCCCGTTCAGCTATCAGGCCAAGGCGGACGGGACGCTTACTCCCATTAACGACGCTGCCATTCTGACCGAATCGAAACAGCACCGCATTGCACCGCTGCTCGTTGTGACCAACTTTGCAAGCGGTAACTTTGATACGGAGCTTGTGGATACGATAGTCACCGACACGGCACTTCAGGATAAACTGATCGGCAGCATCACCGCCGTACTGAAGGAAAAGGGCTACTACGGCGTGAACGTCGACTTTGAACGCATCTCGCCTGAAAACAAGGAGAACTACAACAACTTTTTGCGTCGGCTTGTGGCAGCGCTGCATCCGATGGGCTATGTGGTCTCCACCGCGCTGGCACCGAAGTCCTCGGACGTACAGACCGGCGCATGGCACGGTGCGCACGATTATAAAGCGCATGGTGAGATCATGGACTTCGTCATCATCATGACCTATGAGTGGGGCTGGTCGGGTGGTCCGCCTTATGCCGTGGCCCCTGTTGACCTCGTGGAGGATGTGATCCGCTATGCGGTATCCGTTATCCCCAGCCGTAAGATCATGATGGGGATGCCACTCTATGGCTACGATTGGCAGCTGCCCTTTATGCCGCACGGCAAATGGGCGCGGCGCATCAGCCCACAGGATGCCCTGCGCATCGCGGCAGAGCGGGGTGCGGAGATCCGCTTTGACGCGCAAACAGCTTCGCCCACCTTCAAATATTACGACGATAACAATAACCAGCATGAAATATGGTTTGAGGACGCACGTAGCGTACGCGCCAAACTGCTGCTCGTCAACAAGTACGACCTGCGGGGTGTGAGCTACTGGCTGCTCGGCGTTTCCTTCCCGCAGAACTGGCTGGTTTTAAGTGATATGTACAATATCGTCAAGGTAGTACAATGAACAATGAACAGTGAATAGTGAACAATGAAAAAAGCAGCGGACGTCAGGAGTTCGCTGCTTTGTTTATAGCGGGGTCGAATAGGAAAAATCTCGTATCTGCACTGCACTAATCACTATCCATTATTCACTGAATCCATGATCCGCCAGCCCTTGCGCTCGGCTACCTTCCTCAGTTCCTTTTCCGGGCGAACGGCGACCGGTTTGCCCACCATGACCAGGATGCTGACATCCGACATGCTGTCGGCATAGGCGGTGCTGCCCTTCCAGTATACTTCTTTGTCCTCAAAGTAGGCGCGCAGCCGTTCTGTTTTGACCTCACCGCTGACGATCTCCATTGGCGTCTTCAAATCCACCTGGCCATTTTTATACCGCATCTCCGTGCCGATGACCGTATCGATGCCGAGTGCCTCGCCGACGTACTTCAGAAAGGTTTCGTAACAGCCTGAAAGCAGTACCGTATGGTAACCTGCTTCCTTTGCTTTTTTTGCTTCCTGTACGATCTCCGGGTCCAGTTCAGACATGATGGGAACGGAACAGCGCTGCAAAAAATCCTTGAACTCCTTTTTGCTCATACCCGCAAAGATGCGCGTGAATTTGCGCATGCCTTCCTTGCGGATATCTTCCAAGGAACCCCTGCCCAACTTGTACCGCAGGTACAGGCCGCTGACGGAAAGATAGACCTTGTATCTTTTTGCTCTCGGGTATCCGAAACGCTTCCATTGCTTCAGCAGATACGGCAGGGTATCCTGCGGAAAAAGCGTACCGTCAAAATCGAATATCGCGAGTTTCATGGGTTCCTCCTACTGCACATTTTTCATTGTCAGCGAGATGCGCTTTTTGGCAAGGTCTACCCCCAGCACCTTCACCTTCACGATATCGCCCGTTTTGACGACGTCCATCGGGTGCTTGATATACCGGTCACATAGCTGCGAGATGTGCACGAGGCCGTCCTGATGCACGCCGATATCCACGAACGCACCGAAGTCAATCACGTTGCGCACTGTGCCGGTTAAAACCATGCCTTCCTTCAGGTCCTCCATATGCATCACATCGGAGCGGAACACCGGCTGCTCAAACGCGTCACGCGGGTCACGGCCCGGCTTTTTCAGCTCCTCCAGAATATCCTTGAGTGTCGGTACGCCGATGCCCACCTCTTTGGCAAGCTTCGGCACATCCTGTACATTCACCTTCCGCTTCAGCAGCTCCACCGCCTCCGTGTCCTCCGGGCGGATTCCGAGCATGCGCATCATCTTGTTTACCGCTTCGTAGGATTCGGGGTGGATTGCGGTATTGTCGAGTATGTTTTTGGAGCCGGGAATGCGCATAAATCCCGCACACTGCTCAAACGCCTTGTCGCCCAGACCCTTTACTTTTTTCAGTTCGCTGCGGTTCGTGAAGCGGCCCTTGCTTTGGCGAGTCTCCACGATGTTCTTCGCGATGGCGGAGGAAACACCCGACACGTACTGCAGCAGCGACGGCGACGCGGTATTGAGGTCCACGCCGACCGTGTTCACGCAGTCCTCCACGACGCCGCCCAGCGCGCCCGCAAGCTGCTTCTGGTTCACATCATGCTGGTACTGCCCTACGCCGATGGCCTTGGGGTCGATCTTGACCAGCTCCGCGAGCGGGTCCTGCAGGCGCCGCGCGATGGACACCGCGCTCCGCAGCGCAACGTCATATTCCGGAAACTCCTCCGAGCCCAGCTTGGAGGCTGAATACACCGACGCGCCCGCCTCGCTGACAACCATATAAAAAACTTCGCGTTTGACTTCCTTGAGCAGCTCCGCCACCACGGCCTCGGTCTCCTTGGACGCGGTGCCGTTGCCGATGGCAATGATCTGCACCCCGTGCTTCTCGATGAGTGCGTGCAATATCTTTTTAGCCTTGGGGACGTCATGGTGCTCCAGCGTCATGTACACCACGCCGGTGTCCAGCACCTTGCCTGTCGGGTCTACCACGGCCACTTTATTGCCGGTGCGGAAGCCCGGATCCAATGCCAGCACTGTTTTGCCGCGAACGGGCGGCTGCAACAGCAGATGCTTCAAATTCACACCGAACACACGGATGGCCTGTTCCTCCGCCGCCTCGGTGAGCTCGCCCCTGATCTCGCGCTCCACCGACGGGAAGATGAGCCGTTTATACGCGTCCTCAATGGCCGCGCGCAGAAAGTCGCTGCGCCAGCCGGGCCGGATAACCAGACCGAAAAGCAGCATCAGCGCCTCTGCTTCCTCCATATCCACCTTGACGCTGAGCACCTTCTCACGCTCTCCCCTGTCCAGCGCGAGCGTGCGGTGAGCAACAAGCCGCGAGATCGGCTCGGCGAAGTCATAATAAAGATCGTATACCGTGCTCTCCTTCACGAGCGCCTTGGATACGATACGGCCCGATCTGCGGATGAGCGCGCGCAGCTGTTTGCGCAGTTCGGCATCATCCGATATGCGCTCCGCTACGATGTCCTGAGCGCCCGCTACAGCGTCCTCCGCCAAGGCAACGCCCTTTTCCTCGCTGATATATCCCTTCGCCGCTTCCAGCAGCGCGGAGTCCTTTGTCTGCTGCGCCCAAAGCAGCTCCGCAAGTGGTGCCAGCCCTTTCTCCTGCGCAATGGTCGCGCGGGTACGGCGCTTGGGCCGGTACGGACGGTAGATGTCGTCCACTTCGGTAACGCTGACCGCCTTATCAATCTGCGCGGCAAGCTCCGGTGTCAATTTCCCCTGCTCGCCGATGAGCCTCTTTACTTCTTCCTTACGGTTTTCAAGGTTGCGCAGGTAGGTTAAGCGTTCATCCAGCCGGCGAAGATCCTCGTCTGTGAGGCCACCGGTGACCTCTTTGCGGTAACGCGCAATAAAGGGCACGGTATTGCCCTGATCGATCAGTTCGATGGCGCTGATGGCCTGTTGTTCGCGAATCTCCAATTCCTTTGCGATCTGCTTTGCGATGTCTGTCATAAATGCTCCTGATGAAAGTTGTATGCCCGCGGGCCCCGCTGCATTATTTTACTCCGATGAACAGCCCTATTATCATTCCATAGATACGGTTTGTCCGCCTTTATAATACCATCCCCGGAAAACGCGTTCAAGGCACAGTACCGGGAAGCTTCGCTTTTACGGTGCGATTCCCATTTCACGCTGTATATCGGCGACCAGCTTGCTGCGGACCTCCATCAGCGCATACACATCCACACCTGTTTTATCAAGAAGATACTGTTCCGGGTCCGTCGTGGACTCCTTATCCTGCTCCTCAAACCGCACCATCGTGAATCCGGGCGTTCCGATGATCGGCACCTTCTGCATGCTGTCGTAGGCCATGCGGATGATGCCTTCGCACTTATAAAGCTTCAGCAGGTCGTCCGCCAGCCCGGACGACTCCGAATTGGCAGAAAGCATTTCGACCCTGTTCTGGAATTCCTCCGAGTACGATGAAAACTTTTCAATCTCACCAAAGGCGTCGTCTGCCGCCCGTGTTATTTCCTCCTGCGCTTCATAGTACGCTTCGGCGACCTCTTCCGGCGTATCCTCGCTTAAAAAGTCTTCGCACAGACTGAGCTGTTCATTCAGCGACATCGCCGCCGCCATGCGCAGAAATGCAGGCCGTACTTCCTCCGGAATATCGTTGACCAGTTCGGCTGTTGGAGTCTCCTCCTTCAGTTCCCGCGCTGCATCACGATACTTGTTCAATGTCTCCAAAAGGTTATCTTTCATTTTTTCACGCCCTTATTTATGAAAATTTGGAGCGGCAATCCGCCTACTATTGATGCTCCAATACTACCATAGAACTAACAAAAATTTCAACGAGAGCATTTTAATTTTGCTGCAGACATTAATGTTAGAAACGTTTATTTTGGCCCGGCATAAATTGTAGTGTGAACGGAGCGAAAAGGTTGTGATGAAATTTGAACGTAACTGTCGGCGTTGAAGATAAAGGCATCGTATTGGGGCCGCTGATCATCAATCGCGCTTATGATGCACAGAAAAGAGGCTGTATCGTCAGCATCGGACCGGTAATCGATGCGGACGACCGGATGGCGCAGGTCACGGTATCCGACAGCGACAGCAAAATTGAAAACGAGCACGACGTACTGTGCTCCCTGCTTGCGGATATTATCGTGGAGAATCTGCAGGTCCGTCATCTCGTGCGCTTGTTGAAGCAGGAGTATGATTTTCTGCCCGAAAAAGACCAATGCGAAATTTTAGTTTGTGTGTTAAAAGCCCTATGGTATGGCAGTTCGGAACAGCGCGGCAACGTATCCCAGTGTAAGCAAAACGTTGCGGAACGCTTAAGCTCGCTCATCAGCGAGTCCACGCCGGATACGCTGATGCTCGAGGGTTTCATGCGGTTTCGCATGAAGGACTACCTTGAGGAATGGGATCGTGCGCTGGCGCTCGGCGTTGAAGATTATATCCGTAAAAAAGAATATACCGAATTCGTTGAAATACTTCGGCTGTTTATCAACATCCGTATTCCGCGCGTCCGCAAGGTGCACGTCTGCGTGGACGGACACGGCGAATATCTGCTGCTCGACGAGCGGCTCTGCCTGCTAAAATGTACCTTTTTAGGCAAGCGGATCGACAAGGACGACGCGCTCCTCTCCGCGCTGGTCAATATCGCTCCGCTGTCTATCGTGGTGCACAACAAGGACCGGTTTTGGGATGCGCGTATCCTTGAAACCATCAAAGATGTGTTCGGCAAGCGCGTAGAGTTTTCTGAAGACATGATATAGCAGGCATGAAGCCTGCTTTTTTCTTTTCATAGCTCCGGTTGATATGATCGTGATAATGTTGTAGAATGGTAACCGCTTAAAAGGAGCGGACATACTGCAATGATCATCGACTTTCATACCCATTGCTTTTCCGAGCAGGTCGTAAACGCGGCTATCGGGCTGCTGGAGAGCAGAAGCGGTATCAGAACAAACGGCGGCGGTACTCCGTCGCAGTTAAAAATCGCAATGGACGGCCAAGGCATCGACATGAGCGTGGTGCTCCCCGTGGCAACCAAGCCAAAGCAGGTGGATGCGATCAACCGCTGGGCCAAGGAAGAAACGGACGGGAAGCTCGTTTTTTTTGGCGCGTTCCATCCGGAGGATCCCGATTTTAATGAGCATCTCAATTGGGTTAAAAATAACGGATTTGTGGGTGTGAAGCTGCATCCCGATTATCAGGGCTGCTATGCGGATGAGCCGCGCATGTTTCCGCTGTACGAGGCGATACGGGACAGCGGCCTCATTCTCGCGCTTCATTCCGGTTTAGACAATGTATATCCATACCCTGTACACTGCACGCCGCTGATGATCCGTCATATCATTGACAACGTTCCGGGCCTCACGCTAATTGCGCCGCACATGGGCGGGCATGCCATGTGGCGCGACGCCGAGGAGCTCTTGATCGGCAGACGGCTGTTCATTGATACATCCTATTCGCAGTATGCGCTTTCCCCACAGGATATGGAACGGATGATCAAAAAGCACGGAGCGGAAAACGTACTGTTCGGCACGGACTCGCCCTGGCGTGATGTCGGCTGGGAAATACAGCGCATCCGGGAGCTTCCCCTGCCTGCGGATGATATTGATAAAATATTCTACAAAAACGCGCTGAACCTTCTGGGCAATCGCGTGGCGGTGAACTGATATGGTAATCGATTTTCATGCACATTGTTTTGCGGATAATATCGCGGAGAACGCGGTGACAACGCTTGAGAAGCGTGCGGGAATCAGGTCCGTCTCAGGCGGAACCGTTGAAGACCTGAAAAGCCATATGGCCGCATGTGGCGTGGACAAGAGCGTCGTGCTGCCCGTTGCCACAAAACCCACACAAATTGCTTCCATTAACCGCTGGGCAATCGATCAGCGGGACGACTGGGCGGAGTTTTTCGGTGCGGTCCACCCTGACGATCCTGACGTCGAGTCGACCGTAAGATTCCTAAAGGATAACGGCTTTAAAGGCGTCAAGTACCACCCGGACTATCAACATTTCTTTGCGGACGAGCCGCGTATGATGCCGGTCTATGAGCTGCTGCGCGACGCGGGGCTCGTTATCGTGCTGCACGCGGGTATTGATCTTGGCTACCCTTCCCCCGTCTACTGCACGCCGCTGATGATACGCCACATAATCGACAACATACCCGACATCAAACTCGTCGCAGCACACATGGGCGGACATGCACTTTGGCACGACGTAGAGGAAGTGCTGCTCGGTCAGTCGGTATACCTCGACACCTCCTACTCCTTCTATCTGCTTGAAAAGCAGGGCATGGAACGCATGATCGGCCGACACGGTGCGGAGAATGTGCTGTTTGGCACCGATTACCCCTGGAACAGCGCCAGAGACGAAATCCCCAACATTCTTTCACTGTCGCTGCCGGCATCTGATATTGATAAAATCATGTACGGTAATGCGCTTTCCCTGCTGAATTCACGCTAACACCTTGCGCCGCCCGGTCATATGATGTTATTGGAGAACCTAAAACAGCATATGCGGGGTGAAGTATGATAGAGAGAGGAGACATTTACTACGCGGATCTAAACCCCGTTACCGGATCAGAACAAGGCGGCATCCGGCCCGTGCTGGTGATACAGAACGATACGGGCAATCGGTTCAGTCCGACGGTAATCGTCGCGGCCATCACGTCCAATCTTGGCAAGGCGCGATTGCCCACGCATATCATCATTGATGAGAACGTGTTATCGGAGAAAAGTGTTGTGCTACTGGAGCAGATTCGGACAATTGATAAGACAAGGCTGATCAAGAAATTGGGCCATTTAGGCGAAGCGGATATGCTGAGAATCGACGAAGCAATTTCGATCAGTATGGGGTTTGATAAAAGTAAATAAACCGGCTACAATAGGAGCGGAAGATTTTATCTTCCGCTTTTTCATGTATTTTATGCTGGAGGTCATATGAAAGCAAAGATCAGGGATTACGTAATAATGACGATCGGGGTGGCCATCTCGGTCTGCGGGCTGAACCTGTTCCTCGTGCCGAATAATATTGCGGCAGGTGGAGTCAGCGGTATCGCGACGATCCTTCATTATCTGTTCCATGTCAATCTGGGCCTCACCATCGCCGTGCTTAATATCCCGCTTTTCATATTCGGCTTTAAGAAGATGGGCAAAACCTTTGCTATCCGCACCGCCTACTGTCTCGCACTGTATTCTGCGCTGGCCGCAGTGATCCCTGCCGATACCCCGCCCACAAAGGATATCATTTTGGGCAGTCTGTATGGCGGCGTGCTCATGGGAGCGGGCCTCGGCATTGTGATCAAAGTTGGCGGAAGCACGGGCGGGTCAGACATGGCGGGCGTGATTTTGAACGCTCATTTTAAAACCCTGAGTATCAGCACGTTTGTGCTGATGATCGACTTTCTGGTCATCGGTTCCGCTGCCTTTGTATTCAAGAACGAAGGCCAAGGATATGCCCTTGCCCTGTACGCCATCGCATCGCTGTATATCTCCACCAAGCTGATCGATTTTATCTCGGTCGGTCTCAATGTAGCCAAGGCATTCTATATCATATCCGATAAAAACGACGAGATCGCAAAGCTCATTCTGGAAAAGATGGACCGCGGCGTTACTGCCCTCTCAGCCAAGGGCGTTTACACCGGCAAGGAAAAGAGTGTACTCATGTGTGTGATACAATGGCGCACCGAAGGCGCCCGATTGAAGAGTCTTGTCAAGAGCGTTGACCCGCAGGCTTTTGTGATTGTGGGTGATGTAAAAGAGGTTTTGGGCGAAGGTTTTTAACGCTTATTAAAAAAGGTTTAAAATTGCTTTAAATCGCCATATTTACTGTTGTGCTTTGAATTGAATTGATGATATGATGAAGCCATACAGGAAGAGAGGAGATTGCTGCGGCAAATGAAATCATTTGGTAAAATGCCGTGGTGGCTGGTGATATTAACAGGCGCGCTGATACTCGGCGCAGGAGTTTTTTTACTTGCAGCCAACACACCCGGGGAGGATAAGAACGTCGCCCTTCAAACGCTGTTGTTCATCGTTGGGTTAATTGTTTTTGCTTATGGTATCTTTAATTTATACAAGGCATTCAGGCTGAAAAACGATCACCGGCTTTTTGTAGCCCACTTGGTCCACGGTATACTGGACATCGTCCTGCTGCTGCTGATACTGATCATCCGGGATTCCGACAAGCTGCTCGGCATCATATTGGCGTGCTGGTTTATCGTATTTGGTCTTTTCGGGATTGTTCAGAACGACTCGGGCAGCGAACGAAGCCGTCAGACACGCCGTATCAGTGCCTTGCTGCTGGTCATCGGTCTGGCGCTGTTGATCATACCGCTTTTATTTAACTTTGGTTATATCATACTGCTGGGAATCGCATGTATTATCATCGGCGGTGTGCGGATCATTCAGGGTATTGTGTCCAAGTCCCGATTCGATGATCGTACCTCCGGCGGGCGATCGAACCTTTATTAGTTGACATGCAGCCCAAGCGGGCATATAATGTACGGCAAAGCTGGTTTCGGATAAGTAGCTGACCGATAATGCGCCACAAGAGACTATGCGCCACAGGCTGAAAGCGCAAAGGACGCACCGGAAAGTGAAACCACCCGATATCATCCGGCTGGGATGGCTCCCTTATCAGCCATGAAGCTGTCATCTGATCGATGAAAGATGGGTGGAACCGCGGTGTAAATCGTCCCATGTACGTTGTACATGGGATTTTTAATTATCATGATTCCTGAAAAGCGCAGCTGATCGGGACAGAAATTTGGAGGAGTTTATGAAAATCATATTGGCGGATGGAACCGAAAAGGATCTCGAAGGCGTAAAGAGCGCACTGGATGTGGCAAACGCAATATCACACAAGTTAGCAAAGAAGGCGCTGGCCGCCCGGATCAATGGCGAGGTGTGCGACCTCACCGCGCCGGTAAGCGACGGCAGTCGCGTTGAAATCATCACCTTTGAGGATGAGGCAGGCAAAAAAGCGCTGTGGCATACGGCTTCCCACGTGATGGCGCAGGCTGTTAAGCGCCTCTACCCCACTGCAAAGCTGGCTATTGGCCCGGCGATCGATACAGGTTTCTACTACGACTTTGATCTGGAAAAGCCCTTTGTGGCCGAAGATCTGGACAAAATCGAAGCCGAGATGCGGCTGATCGTCGAAGCAGACCTGCCGCTGGAGCGCTTTGAGCTTCCCAGAAGCGAAGCACTGGAGTTGATGAAGGATGAACCGTATAAGGTTGAACTGATCAACGACCTGCCTGCGGATGCGAAGCTCAGCTTCTATAAGCAGGGTGATTTCACCGACCTGTGTGCGGGGCCGCACCTGCCCTCTACCGGAAAGGTAAAGGCTTTTAAGCTGCTCTCTATCGCGGGCGCGTACTGGCGCGGCAGCGAGAAGAACAAGATGCTCACGCGCGTGTACGGCACGGCCTACGAGAAGCAGGAGGAACTCGACTCCTACCTGCATCAGCTGAAAGAGGCACGCGAACGCGACCATAACAAGCTCGGTCGCGAGCTCAAGTACTTCACCACCAGCGACGTCGTCGGTCAGGGTCTGCCGCTCATTATGAACAAGGGCACCAAGGTCATTCAGGTGCTCTCGCGCTTTGTTGAGGACGAGGAAGAGCGCCGCGGTTATACCCTCGTTCGCACCCCACTGATGGCCAAGAGCGATCTCTACAAGATTTCCGGACATTGGGACCACTACAAGGACGGCATGTTTGTACTGGGCGATGAAGACAAGGACGACGAGGTGTTCGCGCTGCGGCCCATGGACTGCCCGTTCCAGTTTATGATCTATAACTCTGAGATGCACAGCTACCGCGAGCTGCCCATCCGCTATAGTGAGAACGCCACTCTGTTCCGCAACGAGTCCTCGGGCGAGATGCACGGGCTGATCCGTGTGCGGCAGTTCACGCTGGCCGATGCGCACATCATCTGCACGCCGGAGCAGCTTGCCTCCGAGTTCAAGGGCGTCGTGAACCTCATTCAGTACATGATGACGTGCATCGGCATTCAGGACGACGTGAAGTACCGCTTCTCCAAGTGGGACCCGAAGAATACCGAGAAGTACATCAACGATCCGGAAGCATGGGAGACCACGCAGCGGTACATGAAGGAGATATTGGACGATATCGGGCTGGACTATGTGGAAGCGGAAAACGAAGCCGCGTTCTACGGTCCCAAGCTCGACCTGCAGTTCAGGAACGTCTGGGGCAAAGAAGATACACTGTTCACAGTGCAGATCGACTTTGCCAACGCTGCCCGGTTCGATATGGTCTACGTGGACTCCAACGGTGAGAAGAAACGCCCTTATATCATCCACCGCTCGTCTATCGGCTGCTACGAGCGTACGCTGGCCATGCTAATTGAGAAATACGCGGGCGCGATGCCGCTTTGGATCGCCCCGGAGCAGGTGCGATTGATGTCCATCACCGACCGTTCGATCGAGTACCTGAAGGAATGGGAACAGAAGCTCAAGGAAGCGGGCGTACGCGTGACCCTCGACGACCGCAGTGAAAAGATCGGCTACAAGGTGCGCGAAGCTCGGTCGGAGCGCATCCCCTACATGGTGGTCGCAGGCGACAACGAATCGCAGAAGGGCACGCTCTCTGTGCGCAAGCGCGGTGCGGGAGACCTCGGCGAAATGGTCGGACAGAAATTCTTCGATACGCTGCTGAGCGAGATCAAATCGAAGACGATCTTTTAAGGGCAGTGTATGGCGGGAAAACAAAAAAGTAATCTGTACCTGTTCTTTGTGGCGCTGGCAGTAGTCAGCATCGCGGTTGGTTTCAGCGATGGCCTGTTTTCCAACTATTTCAAGGATGCGTATAACGTAAACGCTTTTCAGCGGGGACTCATCGAGTTCCCGCGCGAATTGCCGGGTGTTATCGTTTTTTTTCTGATCAGCGCGATCGCGTTTTTCGGGGATATCACCATCGCCATCATCGCTCAGGCGCTGTCTGCTTTTGGCCTCACAGTGCTCGGCTTTTTTACTCCGTCCTTTGCGCTGATGCTCGTATTCCTGTTTACCAATTCGCTCGGCATGCACCTTTATATGCCGATACAGGATAGTATTGGCATGAAGCTCGCCGAGCCGGATAAGCTTGGAAAGCGAATGGGGCAGTATGCCGGAGTGCGCTTTGCATTTTTGATGGTCTCAGGCATCGCAGTGTTTCTGCTGTTCCATTTTGGCGTATTCAGCTTTCTGAAACCCACCAAGTGGACATTTGTCGTCTCGGCTGTGTTTTATGTTGCCGCATTGATAATGTTCATCAGACTCAGGCGGGGCGTCGGCGAATTACGCCGCAAGCGTGAACCGATCCGTTTTATATTCCGCAAGGAGTATAAGTTTTACTATACGATCGCTGTGGTTTTCGGCGTGCAGAAGCAGGTCATGCTCGTATTCGGGCCGTGGGTGCTGATCGAGACTTTAGGTCAGCAGACGGACACCATCGTGCTGCTCGGCATCATCGCGTCGCTGCTCGGCATGTTTTTCATGCCGCAGCTTGGTAAATGGATTGACCGTTTCGGTGTGAAAAAGCTGCTTTTTGTGGACGCGTTTTCGTTCATTGCTGTCTATCTGTGCTATGGCGTACTGGCTCATCTCTTTAATGGCGGTATACTGGCTAAGGTGGGCGTGCCTCTCATCCTCACCTGTGCCCTATTCGTTGTGGACCGCCTGTCCTCACAGATGGGCATCATCCGAACCGTATATCTGAAATCCATCGCGGTTGATGCCGCGGATGTGACTCCTACGCTTTCGCTCGCGATGGCAATGGATCACGTCGTTTCCATCGTCGTCGGCGTTTTCGGCGGCCTGATCTGGATTACGTTCGGCTCACAGTATATCTTTTATACGGTTGCGGCTTTATCGCTTATCAACCTGGTCGTAGCCATCCTCGTCAAGGAACCCCGCAAGACAGCGTTTACGGCGGAGGATGCCGCAGCGGCGCTGGATGCAGCGGATGGCAGCGAAGAATACTGATTCAAAATATCAAAAAAACGCGGAAGCGGTATGCTTCTGCGCTTTTTCATATCAATGCGTTGCAGCGGCCTTACGGACTACTTTAAGCGTCCGCTCGTCCCCCATCGTTCCATTTCAAAAAGGTTCAGATAGATATCGCTCGGTGCGATGCCGAGCTGTTTTTCCAGCATCTCAAAGATCGCCTGCGTAAACTGCTCTTCGCTTTCCGAGGACGATTTACCAAATAACCGCACTTCGATGAACGCGCCATTTTCAAGCGCTATGCCGCCCTTATAAAGCGCGCAGCCATCCTCAATGCGCACCATTGTAACTGCTTCGGTTTTTCCCGGAATGAGCGTGATCAGCGATCCAAGCTCCGCTTTGACCGCTTCCTTCTGTCCGGCATTCAGCGTTTTGGAAACGCTGGCAACAACATATGGCATCGGTTTATCCTTTCTGTCCGGCTTAATAGCCCTTGCTTTCCTTGGCGTCGACCACGCCCTGAGCGATTTTTACGCCCGAGCTGGTACCGAGGCGGTTAGCCCCAGCCTGAATCATCTCCACCGCTGAAGCGTAGTCCTTCACGCCGCCGGAAGCTTTGACACCCATGTTCGGCCCGACTGTCATGCGCATCAGGCGCACGTCCTTAACCGTCGCGCCACCCGTCGAAAAACCGGTGGAGGTCTTTACAAAGTCTGCACCAGCCCGCTTCGACGCTAGGCAGGCCTCTACTTTTTCATCATCGGTGAGCAGGCAGGTCTCGATAATCACTTTGACGAGCGCCTTGCCCCTTGCCGCATTCACTACGGCCTGAATGTCATGCTGCACCAGCGCCCAATCCCCTGCTTTGGCCGCGCCGACGTTGATGACCATATCGACTTCCTTTGCACCCAGCGCGATCACCATATTGGTCTCATAGGCTTTCACATCGGGTGTGGTTGCCCCCAGCGGAAAACCGACCACACAGCACGGAGCAACCTTGCTGCCCGAAAGCTTTCTCGCCGCCTGCGCGATATTGCTCGGATTCACGCATACGCTTGCAAAGCCATATTTGATCGCCTCGTCACACAACACATCAATCTGTTCAGGCGTTGCGCCCGGTTTCAAAAGCGTATGATCCACATATTTGACCATGTTTTCGGGAGAATACGGATCGCTCGCAAAATCGCATCCCGCGCCATAGTATGTCCACTTTGGTTCCGTCATCCTGCGGTTCAACATCAGCTGTTAGTCCCTTTCAAGTTTTTATCGCAAGCGGGCGGCACACAACCGCCCGGCGCAATTACGCTTCTGACAAAGCCAAAGAGTCTGTATTCAAGCACGGTTTATGCTACCAATGCAATCAGCCTTTCTTGGCGATATAGCCGATCAGGCCATCTGCATCGATGATGCCGCGCATGAAGGGCGGAAACGGTTCTGCCTTGAACGTCATGTGCTTTGTCTCGTTGGTTATTGTACCGCTTGAAAGGTCGACCGTCAAGGTGTCACCCATATCTGTGTGGTTTACCGCTTCCTCACATTCCAGAATCGGAAGGCCAATATTGATGGAGTTTCGGAAGAAAATCCGGGCGAAAGAACGCGCAATTACACATTGAATACCTGAAGCTTTTATCGCAATAGGCGCGTGCTCCCGCGAGGAACCACAGCCAAAGTTATTGTCCGCGACGATGATATCGCCGGGCTGTACGGTCTTTACAAAGTCCGCATCAATATCCTCCATGCAGTGCGACGCCAGTTCCTTTGCGTCGAACGTGTTGAGATACCGCGCGGGGATGATGACGTCGGTGTCGACGTTGCTGCCATACCGATATGCTTTGCCCATTGTTTACGCCTCCTTCACGATGTTTTCCGGGTCTTCGATGCGGCCCGTCAGCGCGGACGCTGCGGCAACTGCCGGACTGGCCAGATAGACTTCGGACTGGGTGTGGCCCATGCGGCCCACGAAGTTGCGGTTGGTTGTGGACACCGCCCGCTCTCCGGCGGCGAGGATGCCCATGTGTCCGCCGAGGCACGGCCCGCAGGTGGGCGTTGAGAATACCGCGCCTGCTTCGACGAATACCCTGGCAAGGCCCTCCTCCATTGCCTGCAGCCAGATTGCCTGCGTACCGGGCAGCACAATCACGCGCACGCCCTTTTTGATCTTCTTGCCACGCAGAATGTCCGCAGCAATACGCAGGTCGCTGATGCGGCCATTGGTGCACGAACCGATGACGACTTGATCGATTTTGATGTCCCCCACCTCGTCGATGGTCTTGGTGTTTTCGGGCAGATGCGGGAACGCCACGGTGGGCCTCAGCGACGCAAGATCAATCTCGATCACGCGCGCGTATTCCGCGTCCGGGTCTGCCTCAAATACTTTGTAAGGCCGATTGGCATGCTCCTTCACATAGGCGATGGTCTGCTCGTCAACCGGGAATATGCCGTTCTTCGCGCCCGCTTCGATGGCCATGTTGGCGATTGTAAAGCGGTCGTCCATTGGCAGGTCTGCCAAGCCTTCGCCCACGTATTCCATCGACTGATACAGTGCGCCGTCCACGCCGATCATGCCAATGATGTGAAGAATAAGGTCCTTACCGGATACCCATTTGCTGCGCCTACCCTTCAGCACAAACTGGATCGCGGCAGGTACCTTGAACCACGCCTTGCCCGTCGCCATGGCGGCTGCGAGGTCGGTGCTGCCCACGCCTGTGGAGAATGCGCCCAGCGCGCCGTATGTGCAGGTATGCGAGTCGGCACCGATGATGGCGTCGCCGGGCACCGCTAGCCCCTTTTCAGGGATCAGGCAGTGCTCAATACCCATCTCGCCTACCTCGAAGTAATTCGTAATCTGGTGTGCAGCGGAAAACTCACGAATCTGCTTACACTGCTGGGCCGCCTTGATGTCCTTGTTAGGAGTAAAATGGTCTGGCACCAGCGCGATCTTATCGCGGTCGAATACCTGCTTAAAGCCCGCTTTTTCAAATTCGCTGATGGCGACCGGCGCGGTCACGTCATTGCCCAGCGCGAGATCCAAAGACGCCTCGATAAACTGGCCTGCGTGTACCTCATTCAATCCCGCCTTGGCGGCGAGTATTTTCTGCGTCATCGTCATTCCCATGTGTCAGCCCTCCATGCTTTTTTCATACCGGTACCGGTTGATCGCGTCGATGTAGGCGCGTATGCTTGCCTCCACGATGTCCGTGCTGAGACCCCTGCCGCGCACGCTGCTGCCATTGTTTTTCAGCTTAACGACCACCTCGCCCTGCGCATCCTTGCCGCCCGTTACCGAGCGCACGATGTAGTCCTCCAGCGTGAAGCTCTCTCCGATGCAGCGCTCAATCGCATTGAACGCGGCATCCACAGGGCCGTCACCCGTCGAGGCTTCTTCCACGGTCTCGTCCTGCCGCTGCAGCTTGATCACTGCCGTGGACGTCATCTTGTTGCCGCTGTTGATCACAAACGTATCCAATACATATTCGCCCGGAACTTCGAATTTGTCAAGTTCCACAAGCGCTCTCAGGTCCAGATCGGATACTTCCTTCTTGCGGTCAGCCAGTTCCTTAAACTTTTCAAAACTGACGGATATCTGTTCGTCGTCCAGCGCATAGCCCATGGAACGCAGGCGCTCCGCAAACGCATGCTTGCCCGAGTGTTTGCCCAGCACGATGGCGTTTGCCGGCAAACCCACTGACTCATGGGTCATTATTTCATACGTCATCCGGTTAGCCAGCACGCCGTGCTGGTGGATGCCCGCCTCATGCGCGAATGCGTTGCGGCCCACGACCGCTTTGTTGGGCTGCACCGAAACGCCCGTGATCGAGGAGATCAACCGCGACGAGTTGTATATCTGGTCTGTCACAACGTTCATTTCCGCACCGTACAATTCCCTGCGTGTGACGAGCGCCATCACGACCTCTTCCAGCGCCGCGTTGCCCGCGCGTTCGCCAATGCCGTTGATCGTGCATTCCACCTGCGTCGCGCCTGCGCGCACCGCCGCCAGCGAGTTGGCGACCGCCAATCCCAGGTCGTTGTGGCAGTGCACGGACAGATCGACCTTCTCAATACCCGCGACGTTGTTCTTCACGCCCACGATCAGTTGATGAAATTCATCCGGCATGGCATAGCCCACGGTATCGGGTACGTTGATGCAGGTTGCCCCCGCCCTGATTGCCGCCTCGAACACACGGTACAAAAACTCCGGATCACTGCGCGAAGCGTCCTCAGCGGAGAACTCCACCTTGGGGCAGAGAGAGCTGGCATACTTCACCATGTCGATGGTCTGCTGCAGCACCTGCTCAGGCGTCATCTTCAGCTTGTATTCCATGTGGATGGGCGACGTTGCGATGAACGTATGGATGCAGGGGTCCACGGCATCTTTCACAGCTTCATACGCCCGCTCGATATCCGGCTTCAGTGCCCGGGAAAGACTCGCTACCGTTGCATTCTTCACGACTCCGGAGATCGCCTTTACGGCCTGAAAGTCGCCCGGCGAAGCAATGGCAAAGCCCGCCTCGATAATGTCTACGCCGAGCCGCTCCAGCTGCCGCGCAACCTCCAGCTTTTCCTGCAAATTCATGCTGCAGCCCGGTGACTGCTCGCCGTCGCGCAGCGTGGTGTCAAATACCTTGATCTGTCTCATGGGTCAGCCTCCTTTTCGTTTGGCTCATGCCGTGGCCCCCGTTTTTAACTACCGGCCGATAATTAAAAACAAAAAAGCCTTTCGTCATACAGAGACGAAAGACCTTCGCGGTACCACTCTGCTTATGGCTAAAAGCCACCAGCTCATCAGGGCACAACATGATGCCCGTCCCCGTGTAACGTCGGGTCAGCACGACTGCACCTACTGAGTTTCGGTACAGCGGCTTGGGAGCGAGTTCACCGCACTTTGCCTGCCACCTTTCACCAATCCGGCGGCTCTCTGAAAAGCATTGCTTCGGCTACTGTTCTCCGTCACAGCCTTTATTGATGCGTATTATACTTGCCGGACAGGCCTGCTGTCAAGCAATAATTTTATTACAAATCTTTTACTTATAGCCGAGCGGATACCGGCTGTGGAACTGCCATGCGCTTTGCATGATATCATCGATGCCGTACTTTGGCTCCCAATCGAGCGCTTTGCGTATCTTCTCGGACGACGCGACCAGCCTTGCCGGGTCCCCCGGCCGCCGTGTGACGACGCGGTAACGGATGGTTCGGTCTGTGGCCTGCTCCGCCGCATGGATAATTTCCAGCACCGAATAGCCGGTTTCGCTGCCCAGATTATAAACGTCGCTTCCGCCACCCGCTGTGAGGTCCTGCAGTGCCAGCACATGCGTGTCCGCGAGGTCGGTCACATGGACGTAATCGCGAATGCAGGTGCCGTCGGGCGTGGCATAATCGTCGCCATACACCTGCAGGCTGTCCCGGCTGCCATTGACAAAAGAATAGATGATCGGGATCAGGTGCGATTCCGGATCATGGTCCTCACCGATATCGCCCGCCTCGTCAGCGCCTGCCGCGTTGAAATAACGCAACGCTTTGTAACGAATCCCATAGATATCCGAAAAGTCCTTCAGCATGCCTTCAATGACAAGCTTGGTGCGCCCATATACGTTGAGCGGCGATTTCGGGCATTCCTCTGTGATGGGCACCTGCTCCGGTTCGCCATATACCGCCGCAGTGGACGAGAAGATGAACTTATCCACATCAGCGTCCATGGCGGCCTTGAACAGGTTCAGACTGCCCGTAACGTTATTCTCATAGTACTTATACGGTTCCTTCATGGACTCGCCCACGAGGCTGAGCGCCGCAAAGTGCATCACAGCGTCTGGCCGATGTTCCGCAAAACAGCGTTTCAGGCTGTCTTTGTCCAGCAGGTCACCTTCACACAGCGGCACACCTTTGACCGCCTGCAGATGCCCCTTGGAAAGGTTGTCGAATACAGCCACGTCATAACCGCTTCGCTGAAGCTGCCGCACTGCGTGGCTGCCAATGTAGCCCGCACCGCCCGTAACGAGTACTTTCATATGCTTCCCCTATTTTTTAATGTTCATTTCCTTGTACAAATCGTCCAGCGTATCCAGCGCGAAATCGAGCTGCGCCGGTTTATGCTCGCTTGTCAGACAGAAGCGCAGGCGTGCCTGATGCTTCGGCACCGCCGGATATACCGCCGGAGGTACGAACACACCGCGTTCCAACATGTGCGTGGAAAGCTCGTATGCGTCGTGGTCCTCGCCCACCATGATGGGTACAATGGCGGTTTCCTTCGCGAGGCAGGTATTGAAGCCCCGCTTCTTTGCGCCTTCCACGAAGTACTTGATGTTTGCGTGTAAGTCGGCCACCTTTGGGTTGCCTTCCATCATCATCTTCACCGCTTCGAGTGTAGCAGCCGCAAGCGGCGGGCTGATGCCCACGGAGAACATAAACCCCGGCATCGCATAGTGCAGGTAAGCGATCATGTCCGCGTCGCCCGCGATATAGCCGCCGCAGGTGCCAAGGCCCTTGGAAAGCGTACCCATCTTGATATCCACATCGCCGGGCAGCAGGTCGAAGTATTCGTCCACACCGCCGCCGTTCTCACCGATCACGCAGCCCGAATGCGCCTCGTCCACCATCAGGAACGCGCCGTACTTCTTCTTGAGCGCGACGAAATCCGGAATGGGCGCGATATCGCCGTCCATCGAGTATACGCCTTCCACGACGATCAGTATCTTTTCATATTTATCGCGCGCGGCACGCAGGATATGCTCCAACCCGTCAAAATCGTTGTGCGGAAACGCTTTGGTGGCGCTCTTCGAGAGCTGGCAGCCCTGTGTGATCGAGTTATGCGAGAGTGCGTCATAGACGATCAGGTCGTGCTCATTGCAGAAGTTACCCACGAATGTGACGTTGGTGGAATGCCCGCCCACAAGCACAATGGCCGCGTCGGTATGCTTCCACTGCGCGATGGCCTTTTCGAGCTCGATATAGAGCGTCTTCTCGCCCGCGATGAGCCGTGAACCGGATGCGGATGTACCATACTTCTCAATGGCCTTTTTGGCGGCCTCCATGGTGCGCGGGTGGCCCGACATGCCCACGTAGTTGTACGACGCAAGGTTGATGACCTCTTTGCCGCCTACGATAGACGTATCCTTGAGCACGGAGTCATGTGCGACAAAGTAGGGGTCCTTCAGGCCCGCATCCGCGAGGGCGAGCTTGCGCTGCGCGTATTCCTCAAACTCGCGGGACTGGTTGAATTTCGTTATAGGTTGTACGGCGCTTTTTGGCGCTTGTTCTTTAGTCATATCAATATTATGCACCTTTCTGAAAAGAAGCTTAGCTAAATCTTGTACGTTTGCGCAGGTAAAATATTCCGTATCTGGGATGACCACTCCGTATATCTCCTCTGCCTTGGAGAATACGCTGAGGCTGGACAGGCTGTCGCCACCGAGGTCGTCCACGAAATGGTCGGTATCCCCGATGGTGGCTGCGTCAATACCCAACACGTCCGCAAATATGCTGCGCACCTGCTCCGTGATTTTGGTGAGCTCTGTGCTGTCATAACCCGCGCCATTGGTTTTCTCCGGTTTTACGGCTTCTTCATGACGCAACGTTCCACTTTTGATGTCAATGACCTCGAAACGGCCGGTCCCGCGTTCGATGGCCTCCTTCACCTTCTGGCGTTTCACCTTGATACCGTTCGCCAGCGGCAACGGGTCAAGCGATAAATATGCGCGTTTGATTTTCTTATAGATGGGCAGCAGGCCATTGATGCGCGTGATCTCAGCAATCATCTCCTGGGCCTTGGCTGCATCGCCCGTATTGTCCCCCAACGACACGATCAGCGTGGTATCGTCGTATACGCCCTTGGCGGCAACGCCTACAACGCAGATGTTTTCCGCATGCGGCAGTTCGGAGAAGTTGTCCTCCAACTCGTCAGGGTATACATTCTCACCTGACTCGCCCACGATGACGTCCTTCAGGCGCCCTTCGATAAAGTAGCGCCCGTCCACCTCGCACACGATGTCACCCGAGGAGAACCAGCCGCCATCCGCGGTCTCGCGCGGGATGTACACGCCATCCACCATGCGCCCCGTATGGATCGCTTCGCCTCTGATCTGCAGTTCGCCCGTGGCAGCCTCTGGCTTGTCCTTCACGATGCGGTATTCCATGGGAGAAAACGGCTTACCTACGCCTGCGTCGAGCCGGTTGTCGATCTTGCTGGATAGCTCCACCGAGTCGATGCCCGTTTCGGTCATGCCGAAGCCCGAGTAGAGCGGATATCCGATGGCGTTGATGATCTTGAGCGTTTCGGGCTGGATATGCCCGCCGCCGGTGATCAGAAACTGCACGCTGTCGCCGACAAGGTTCTCCTGAACGGCTTTAAAGAACAGGCTGGATACCAGTTTGCGGCCCGTTTTACCAAGCCTGCGCTGCAGGCTGATTGAAAGGTCGCAGGCGTTCAGCAGCTTTTCGTAGGTTTCTTCCCCCTGAAGCTTGGCTTTACGCAGTATACCCTTGGCCACGTTGTTCCAGAGCAGCGGCACCGCGTAAATGTGTGTAACCTTGTGCGTCTTGCACGCCGAGAGGATCACATCAGGCGTGCGCTTAGCGATATAGACGATCGTTTTGCCAAAGAACGAATACCACAGGTAAACGGCTATGAAGCCGAAGATGTGGTGGAACGGCAGAAACGCGAGCTGTTTAATCTCGCCGTCGTGTATGATCTCCTTGTTATTGTGGCAGACATAGTCGGCCAGCAGCACCTGATCACAGATCCCCTGCTCGCTGTATACGTACACTTTGGGCGTAGCCGTGGTGCCCGAGGTGCACAGCGCCACCGCGTCACCATAGACCGGCGAATACATCACGCTTTCCGCGTCGATGCTTACAAAATCGTCGGGCGATATGCTGAGCACTCCGCCGATGGATACGGGTGCATCCGTAACCACGGCGCGCGAACCTGCCTGACGCAGGATATGCATGACCTGACTGTCATCACAGGCCGCGTCGACAAGCAACGGACGGTAGCCCGCCATGATGATCGACCAGAATGCAGCCGGCCACAGCGGACTGTTGGTACAGCGCAGTGCGACAAACGTGTTGCGCTCCACACTTGCAAGCAGCTTGGAAAGCCGGCTCGCTCCCGTCACCGCGATGCGTTCATAATCCGCATACGTGAGCTTCTTGATCGCGGAATTTTCCTGATACTCGGCGGCTACTATGTCCCCGTAGCCGCACATGATAGAGAAAAGATTTTTAAATGTTCTTTCCTCCCGAAGCTCACCCAGCTTCTTCATGGTCATGTTCATCTTGCCAAGCCTCCGAAAAATAAATGTATGATGCCAAATAAAAGTTATATATACTAACATTCTATCATAGGCCCGGGCAACAATCACTACGAAAATTTATACGATTGTCTAAACCGCCCGGCCTTTTCGCTCCGCGATATACGCTTCAAAGCGCTCACGCGTCAGATTGACCACCAGTGTTTCAGGGAATTCTGTCAGTTCGAGCATCTTCAGTGCCGTGTTATGCTGCCCCATCTCCATCGCGGAATGGGCGTCGCTCGATACCGCTACGCGCACGCCGTATTTTTTGCACAGCGGCAGATATTTTAACGCGTTTTCCGCTCCGCCTTTCCGGAAAAGGAAGGAATGATCGTTAACTTCAACGAGTTTATTCAGGCGCGCGGCCTCCTTTACCACTGCCTCATAATCAAGGTCATAACTGGGGTTGTCCGGATGCGCGATCACATCCACATGCCGATTGTTCATTGCCGCCAGCACCGCTTCGGTATCCTTCGTGCGTCCTGAGCTGAGCCGTACAAACTCATGCAGCCCCGCGATGACATAGTCGAGCATTTCCAGATGCCGCTCTTCCATGTCCAGATTACCCTCATCATCCCAGATATTCGCCTCTACGCCATGGTAAACCCGGACGCCTTTAATATAGGGCGTAAAAAACCGGTAGGTCGTCACCACGAACGCAGGCGAAGCGCCTGGCAGCATAGGGCCATGGTCGGTTAAAACGAATCCGTCAAGGCCTGCCTCAGCTGCTCCGGCTGCGTTTTCAACCAGCGTCGAATGCGCATGCCCCGACAATAGGGTATGCGTGTGCGTATCAATTTTTGGTCTCATGGTTTCTCCTGAAAAATCTATTCAATACCCGCCAGCTTCGACGCAGCCTTGACGGCTCCCGCCGCGTCCGCGGCATAGCCATCTGCGCCGATGCTTTTGGCGTATTCTTCTGTAACTACTGCACCACCCACGAGCACTTTGGCACGCAGGCTTCGCTCATGGACGAGCTTTATGACGCCCTCCATCTCCCGTGCAGTCGTAGTAATCAGCGCGGAGAGCGCCACCACGTCCGCGTCCTGCGCCTCCGCTTCCTCCACGATGCGCTGGGCGGGTACGTCCTTTCCAAGGTCGGTTACGGCAAAGCCGTGGTTTTTTAGCAGCATGGCGACAAGGTTCTTGCCGATGTCGTGGATGTCGCCCCGAACCGTGGCGATCACAACCTTCTTTTTTGCCGAAGCGTCGCCTGATGCCGGGAAGTGCTTTTCCAGATAATCGAACGCTGCGTGCGCGGCTTCCGCGCTGTAGATCAGCTGCGGCAGAAAGTAGACGCGTTGCTCGTATAGGTCCCCCACTTTTCTAAGCGCCGGGATGATCCTCTCGTTGATGATCTGCTCCGGCGAAGCGCCAGCCGCCAGCTCCTTATCAATCAGGGCTGTGATGGTTTTTTTTTTGCCCGTCAATATCGCATCGACGATGTTTTCCGCTTCTTCTTCGCTGATCTGCGTATCGGAGAACCGTCTGATATACTCCGTAAATCCCTCGTCGCGCTCGATAAGAGCCTCCGCCGCGTGGTAGAGGTCCATCATCAGCGTATCACAGGGATTCATGATCGCCGCGGAGAGGCCGTTCGCCATGGCCATCACGAGGTAGGCGGAATTGATATATTTGCGTTCCGGCAGGCCGAAAGAACCGTTTGAGATGCCGAGCACCGTGTTGAAACCATTCTTCGTGCACCACTTCACGACCTTCAGCGTTTCAATCGCGGCACGCGGGTCGGACGAGACCGTCATCACTAGGCCATCCACAAGCATATCCTGTTTGCTGAGGCCTGCAACCCGGATGGTCTCATATGCCGCCTCGATCTCTGCAATGCGTTCCTCGGCTGTCTTGGGGATACCAGAATCGCCAATGGGCAGCAGAATAAACATGGCATGATACTTCTTTACAATCGGCAGCAGCTTTGCCAGATGCTCCGCCTTAGTGGATACCGAGTTGACCAGCGCACGGCCTGGGCAGATGCGCAGTGTATTCTCAATGACCTCCATGCGCGAGGAGTCGATGCAAATAGGCAGCTTGGCTTGCACGGATATCATCTCGATCGACTGCTTCATTAAGGACGCTTCGTCCATCTCAGGCATGCCCACGTTGACGTCGAGTATGTGCGCACCACAGTCTCGCTGCTCCAGCGCCATGTCGAGCACCTCGTAGAAGTCGCCCGTCTTCAGGGCCTCCTTGAGCTTGGGCTTGCCGGTCGGGTTGATGCGCTCGCCGATTACACGGAACTGGCGGCCGATATACACCTCGTCCGATACGGACGTGAGCGCCGCAGGCAGCGTTTCCTTCCACAACACAGGCGAAAGGTTCGAAATCTCCTGCGCGATAGCGCGCACATATTCCGGGTCTGTACCGCAGCACCCGCCGATAAGGTTAGCGCCCGCTTCGCAGAGCGGCTTAATATAAGGACGGAACGCGCTGCACGAAAGATCGAAATGCGTTTCACCGTTTTCAATATGAGGCATGCCCGCGTTGGGCTTGACAAGCAGCGGTACGGAGGATACCTGTTTCATTGCCGCCACCAGTGAAAGCATCTCAGCCGGGCCGGTGGAGCAGTTCAGTCCTACAACGTCCGCGCCCGCGCTGATGAGCGTGATGGCCGCGGCGGCAGGCGTCGTACCGGTCAATGTGCGCCCGTGTTCGTCGAATGTCATGCTGGCTACAACGGGCAGATTGCACGCTTCCTTGGCGGCTATCACAGCCGCGCGTGTCTCCTGTATATCGATCATCGTCTCGATGACGATAAAGTCCACGCCGCCTTCCACAAGTGCGCGAACCTGACGCTTGTAAATATCCACGACCTGCTCGAACTGCAGGTCTCCGAGCGGCGCGAGGAAAGAACCGGTGGTGCTAATATCCCCACCGACGAACGCGCGGTCACCTGCGACCTCCGCGGTCAGACGCGCAAGCTCCGCATTGATGCGGTGCATATCTGCGCCCGCACCAAAATCCTGCAGTTTAAACTCGTTTGCCCCCATGGTGAAGGTATAGATGGCACGCGTGCCCGCATCGATGTACTGTTGCTGGACCTCGCGAAGTACCTCCGGGTGCTCCAGCGCATACAGCTCCGGACAGATTCCCGGCATCATGCCGTTCTGCTGCAGAGCGGTACCTGTCGCGCCATCCAGCAGCATAATGCGAGTCTTCAGATATTCGAGAAATGTCAGCCCGTCAATCCTTTTCACCTATTCCACTCCCGCAACCGCGATCACCGATTTTTCCGGTGACAGCAAAAATTTATCATTGATATGCACGCCAAGCGTTTCCATACTCAGCATGTCGTAAAAGACTTTTTGCCAACGGATATCCAGGTCTCCATAGCCCGCACTGAATCTGTGCTTTGTGAGATGCTGCCCCGTACGTTTCAAACCGGCGTTTTTTCGCTCCATGATGACGTCCAGTACGCCGTCCACACACTCCGAGGCATAGGCATCAAATACAATGGCCTTAAGCCCTTCCCCGGTGCGGATTGCTGTGGATATGGTATCCACAGCGCGCTGCGGAATCGTCGCGCACATCAGATATGTTGCGGTGCTATCCTTCAGCATCTTCGTCAACAGCTGTGATTCGACCGCCTGTCCGCCGATCTCCACGATATCGTCTCCGCTTATGGCAAGGCTGCACACCTTTGCCCGTCCCTTTGCAAAAAACGCGGACTGGGCCTGCGCAATCAGCGCATCAATGTCCGCGTCGAGACCTGCAGGGAATGTCGCTTTTTGCGAACCTAACCTCCGCATGATCGTTTTTTTGTCGGGTACGAACGAAATAACCGGAAATTCCTCCATAAGCACCTCAGGGGATATGATACACTACTTGATTTGAAGTTTCAACCTCTTGAAAAAAACCCTCTGCTATGGTTAAATGGTCAAAACAATTGTGAGGTCAATTATGGAACTGCTGGACAGGCTCCGCAGCGCGGACAATCTGTTTTCGTTTGAATTTTTCCCGCCTAAAAAGGACATGCCAATCGAAAGTGTATTTGAGGCAATGTCGAAGCTTGCCGCATTTTCTCCCGCCTTTGTCAGCGTTACCTACGGTGCTGGCGGCAGCAGCCGGGATCGCACCATCGAGATTGCATCATACGTAAAAAATACGCTTCATATGGAAGCCATTGCACACCTGACCTGCGTCGATGCGGCGCCGGAGCAGATCGAACAAACGTTAGCGACATTGAAGGTAAACGGGATCTGCAACGTGCTTGCGCTGCGCGGCGATGTTCCGGAGGGCATGGACCATACGCAGGCCTTTCGGCACTACCGGCATGCCAGTGACCTGATCTCCGACATTAAAAAGAGCGGCGGTTTCACAATTGCCGCCGCCGCATATCCTGAGCTGCACGTGGAAAGCGAAAATCATGAGGATGACATCGCTTCCCTACGCATTAAAGAAGAAGCCGGTGCGGATTTTTTCATCACGCAGCTCTGCTTTGACCGTCATGCAATCGTGGATTTTTATGAGCGGGCAGATAAGGCGGGCGTAAAAGCGCCTGTGGTCACGGGTATCATGCCGATCCGGAATCCCAAGCAGATCATCCGCATGGCGCTGCTCTCGGCCTGTTCCATTCCTGCGTCCTTGAGCCGCATCATCTGTCGTTACGGCGAAAACGAAGAATGTTTTGCTGAAGCGGGAATCGAATACGCGATTAACGAGATTACATATTTAAAAGAGAATGGTATCAACAAGTTCCATCTTTATACGATGAACAGAGCCGAGACCGTCTCACGCATCCTTACCGGCAGCAATCTCGCATAAAATTATCGTGGCTTGCTGCTCTTTACCCGGTACATCTCCATATCGGCCACAGAGACCAGCGTTTGCGCGGTCTCCCCTGCGATGAATTCCGCCTGTTTGAAACCAAAGCTCATCGTTATACCGTCCGATCCTCCCACCAGACGCTTTCCGGCTTCCTGGCTGATCTGTACGGCGAGCGTGGATGCCTGACCCGCTGTATGCTCCGGCAAAATCAACACGAACTCATCGCCGCCCAAACGGCACACTTTGCCGGGTTCAGACACATATTTTTTCAGCACGGCGGCGACCGACTGGATCATTGCATCGCCCGCGCCATGCCCCCACGTATCGTTGATATGCTTTAATCCGTCGATATCCGCAAAGCAAACCGTCAGCGGCGTTCCGCGCTGGCGGCACTGCGCATACATGGTTTCCAGATAGTCGAGTCCGGCACGCCGGTTGGATAATCCTGTCAGCGCGTCCGTATTGGCCATGGCGTCCAGTCTGCGCTGCGCCTTCACATACGCCGTATTGTCCACGATAATGGTGGAGATGATGCCCTGACCACGGCTGCCGCACACCGTATGCGTCACATCAAAATACCGGCCGCGCCCATCCGCTATCGTTTCGCGCGTTACCCGGCCCCGGAGATTTTTCCCCAGCTCGTCCGTCAATTGAAGTTTGCTTTCCTTACCAAATATACGCTGATATGCGCTGTTGCTGTAGAGCAGTGCGCGCGATGCCGCGTTCCACACCGCAATGCCTTGTTCCAGCGCCTCAACGCCACGGTACAGCACGACGCGCGACGAGTCCGGTATATCGGGTGACAGCGCGGCGTACAGCGAAACAAAACGGCTCAGCCGTTCACGGTGGCTGTCGTCCGGCGCTTTGTCAAAAAAGTATACCGCAACGCCTTTTGTACCCAGCGTTTTGGTATACGGGAATACCGCAATATCCGACGCGCCTTTGGTTTGCTGCAGCTGCTGTGTTTCCGCCTCGAGATTCGACAAGAAATCAGAACGAAGCACTGGTATGCTCACGCTTCTGCGACTGCGCCACTCTTCGCGCAGCACATACCGCTGGGTCCTTGCTTCGTACAGCGCAGCGCAGTAAGCTCCGGCGCTCTGGCCTGTAAGCCGGAGGAATTCCGCTGAGGCGCGGGCCCTGTCCGGCCCGGTAAACAGCACACAGAGGTCTTCGCTGCGCAGAGAATCGGCTTCATCCAACAACGAGGTAAACGCAATCAGACGCGCATCCTTGCCGCCGTAGCGCACGTCCGTCTCCTTAAACTCTGCAAGAAGCGCCCTCTGTCCCAGCATGACACGCGCGCATTTTACCGAAGGGTCATTGGACTGTACCGGCGAATCGTAAAAGTTCTGTCCCTGTATCAACCCGCCATTTTCTGCGGCTGTGTTGGCATACAGGATCAGCGCGGTTTTTCGGTCCGCAACGATTACCGGCATGGGCAGCTCCATCATATATTCAGGTTTTATCCGTTCATCAGGCATCTGTCATACCTCAGAAACTGCCGTATTGTGAGTTCGCAATGCAATTATACCCTGCATATGTTAAAAAAATTGACGAACAGCGCGACGTAATTGCGCGAAAAATGCGGCGAAACAAATGCCCTCACCAACGATCCACCAGCATTATACGTTGCCGCGTTTTGCGGATTGCTTTTTCACCGTTCGGTTTTGATTTTGGTTCTCCTCCGCCAACGTTGTCTGACCGTTGCTCTTCTGCTTGCGAATTCTTTTCTTATCGATCTGGCTGTCTTTGGGCATATTGCTCCCTCCTTCTGATAAAATTGATTATTTCCCCGCGAAGTTCTCTTTATTCTTTTGGCTGCGCCGTCTATAAAATTATGGTATAATAGCTCATGTACAGGTTTGCGCAGAAGGATTCCTGCTGTATCCATGAAGGCTGAGAATCACATTTTTCGACAAAAAGTCTTTCCCGGGTTGTATTATCCGGCATGGCAGAATATCATATAATGGACGCACGGTAGCTGGGATTACAAGCAATGTTGGAATAGTATAAAGTTTAAAATAGCACAAGTGACACAACGCTTCAGAGAGGAGGACCAACCAAAAAAAAGACCTGAAGTTTATGAATTGAATATATTTGATCTTTGAGGTGTAACATGCAATCCGCAATCATTTATGTTTTTTCCGGTACCTTCAACACACTCAAGGCTGCCCGTATGATTGGCGACGCGCTGCAAAAGCGCGGCGTTCATGCGCGCGTCTGTGAAGTAAAACTACCCCTGGAGGCTCTGCCCTCGCCCGAAGGATATGACATCGTCGGCTTCGGATACCCGGTACATGCATTCAACGCGCCGGAGGTTTTTATTCAGTTTGTTCGCCAACTTTCGGCAAGTACGCAGCGCGCTTTCATATTTAAAACGTCGGGAGAGCCCTTTCCTCTTAACACCGCGTCTTCGGGTATGCTTTACCGTATGCTCAGGCGCAAAGGCTACGACGTTACACTCGATATGCACATGCTGATGCCGTACAACGTCATGTTCCGCTACAAGGACTCACTGGCGAAGCAGATGTACTTGTATACGGAGGCACAAAGCCGCATGCTCGCATTACGTATCGCCAACGGTGAACGCGACGACATCCGGTTCAGCATCCGACACACCATCGTTTCAGTTCTGCTCCGCATCGAATGGCTGGCGCCCAAGGTCAACAGCCCGTTGTGTTCGGCCAACATGAAAAAGTGCACGATGTGCGGACGCTGTGTGCAGATGTGCCCCACGAAAAATATCCGAATCAAGGATGAAAAGATTCATTTTGACGGACAATGCGCGTTGTGTATGCGCTGTACGATGTTCTGCCCGCAGGACGCCATCCGCTTTGGCATCCTGCATCCCTGGAAGGTCAACGGTGGCTATAACTTTAAGCGTCTGCTGGCCGACCCGAGCATCCCGTCGGATTTTGTCCGCGAGGACACCAAGGGGTACTTCCGGCTTTTCAGGAAGTACTACCGTAATGCCGACGCCGCGCTGTCCAAATACGGCATCCGCGTGGGGTTCCCGGACAAAGCCGCACCTTCAGATGATTTCGGTGACGAGCCGTATGCGGGTGATATGAGAGCGTAACGCAGTTTTAAATATGGAGCAAGAAGGATATAAAAACAGCAAAAGGGCCACAGAAATACTTGCCCAGCAGCAAAGCGATGGTATGTGGGGCTTGTTTCATTCATGCGCTGTTCCAAACAGAAAAAGCTATACCACAGAGCAGGCATTGCGAAAGCTGGAAGCGCTGGGATACACGATTGAGGACAGCTGTATTCAAAGTACAATAGCTGCCCTGCACGATTGTCTGACTGGCAAACGGCAGCTGCCCGACCGCCGTGAAAAGTCCCATGACTGGGATGCATTTACAGATCTCATGCTGGCGGCTTGGGTCCGCCGTTTCACCGATGGGTCGGACGCTGCCAACCGTATCGCCGGCATGTGGGGCGCGGTGGTCTCCTCCGCGTTCCGCAGCGATTCTTACAATCATGAAGCGTATCTGGCCGCTTATCGTCAGACGTTTGGCCGTCCGGCGAAGGGCAGTCGGCTGGTCGACTTCGTTACATTCTATCAGGTGTCATTGATACGCGATCAATTGGACACGGTTACCGAGAACCGCGTGTTGGAACATATCCTGCGCAGTGAAGCCGGCATCTACTATCTGGGCTGGCCGCACCCTGCGGCGCAGCTTCCCGATGCGTTTATGTCGCTGCAGGCTTCCCGCTATCTGTCCGTGCTCGAATTGCTGTCCGGATACCGACAGAGTCGCCACCAGCTGCAGTTCGCTGCCGACTGGCTCCTCAGCCACCAAAATGCCGATGAAACATGGGACATGGGCGTATCCGCGGCAGACCAAGTAATATTCCCACTTTCCGACTCATGGCGGGACAAGCACTGCCGCATTGCGGACTGCACATACCGTATCAGCAAAATCGTCGAGGCGTTTACCGGGTCCGTTTCATCCTGAACCGCTTAAGCCGCAGCGCGTTGGTAACCACCGACACAGAGCTCAGCGCCATTGCCGCGCCGGCAAACACCGGGTTGAACGCCCAACCTTCTCCGAATATCGCATAGAACACGCCCGCTGCCAGCGGAATGCCGATGGTATTGTAAATGAACGCCCAGAAGAGGTTTTGCCGAATGTTGCGCATCGTTGCACGCGAAAGCGCGATTGCAACCGGCACCTCCTTGAGGTCGCCGCGCATCAGCACCACGTCCGCCGACTCCACCGCCACATCGGTACCCGTGCCGATGGCCATGCCCACGTCAGCCTGCACCAATGCAGGCGCATCGTTGATGCCGTCCCCTACCATCGCAACCTTAAGCCCGGCCTCCTGCAGCCTTTTGACTTCGCTGGCCTTATCCTGCGGCAGTACGTCGGACAACACGTGGGAGATGCCTACCTCGGCCGCGATCGTCTCGGCCGTACTGCGGTTGTCGCCCGTAATCATCCAGACCTCGACGCCCATTTCCTGCATTGTGCGCACCGCTTCAGCGCTGCCCGACTTTACGGTATCTGCCGCAGCCATCAGCGCTGCCAGCTTGCCGTCCGCCGCGACGTACATCAGCGTTTTGCCGCTATCTGCAAAACGCTTGGCATCGTCTGCTGCCTTTTCTGCATCCACACTATTCTCAATCATGAGCTTGATGCTGCCAGCCAGCACGTGATGCCCGCCTACCTTTGCATCAATGCCCCGTCCGGGAACCGCACGGAAGCTCTCCGGCTCCGCAAGCGCCATACTTTTCCCATTGGCGTATTCCACAATCGCGCGGGCAATCGGGTGCTCAGAGCCGCGCTCCGCCGAAGCGCACAGCGCCAGCGCTTCCTCTTCGCCCAAGTCGCCGTAAACGGCAATATCGGTCAGCACAGGCCGCCCTTCCGTGATCGTACCCGTTTTATCGAGCACCACGGCGCTCACCTTGTGCGTGGTTTCCAGTGCCTCTCCGCCTTTGATCAACACGCCCAGCTCAGCACCTTTGCCGGTACCCACCATAATGGCTGTGGGCGTAGCAAGGCCAAGCGCACATGGGCAGGCGATAACGAGCACCGTTACGAACGTGCTCAGCACAAAGCTGAACGGTTTTCCTGCGAGCGCCCAAATGATGGCGGATACCAGCGCGATGCCGATCACCACAGGCACAAAGTATCCCGCAATTACGTCAGCCAGCCGTGCAATAGGCGCTTTTCTGCCCTGCGCATCCTCCACGAGATGGATGATCTTGGCCAGCGCGGTATCCTCGCCCACACGCGTGGCACGGAATTTGAGCAAGCCCTCGCCGTTGATGCTGCCGCCCGTTACCTCGCTGTCCGGTTGCTTCTCCACCGGCAAACTTTCCCCGGTCAGCATGGACTCATCGACGGAGGACATACCCTCCACTACCACGCCGTCCACCGGTACGGAAGCGCCGGGCCGCACCAACACGATGTCGCCCGGGGCCACTTCATCCAGCGCGGCTTCCACTTCCCGTCCATCCTTTATGATGACAGCAGTCTTAGGCTGCAGCTGTACGAGTTTTTTAATGGCTTCCGAAGTCCTGCCCTTGCTGGCGGCTTCAAGCGTTTTACCCACCATCACGAGCGTAATGACCACCGCCGCCGACTCAAAATACAGTGCGCTCATATAATCCATGTTTCCCAGCGCAATCATCACCGTGGCGTAGGTGCTGTATAAGAAAGCGCTGCCCGTACCTACGGCGACAAGGGTGTCCATGTTGGGCGCGCCTTTGAAAAGCGTCCGCATGCCCACGCGGAAGAAACGGCTGCCCGCTATCAGCACCGGCACCGTTAACAGCATCTGAACGAGTGCAAACACGAATGGATGATGGTGCATATCCATAAAGCCCGGCACCGGAATGCCCAAGCCGAACATATGCCCCATCGCAAAGTACAGCACCGGCACAGAGAAAACGATGGCTACAATAAGCCGGATGCGCATGATGCGTGCTTCCCGTGCCCGCTTTTCCGCTTCCTTGTCGGGCGCTTCACGTTTCTCGATGTCTTTGGGCGTGTATCCGGCCTTTTCGACCGCGGCTTTAATCTCCGACAGCTTGACCGCCGCAGGGTCGTATTCGACGTCCAGCCGATTGGTCGCAAGGTTGACCGAAGCTTGGGCTACGCCGCCGAGCTTTTTCACTGCCCGCTCCACTGCCGCGGAACAGGCTGCGCAGGTCATTCCCTCCACACCGATCTCCGTTTTCCGGCTTTGATCCGCGGGTGGCTCCAGACCGTACCCAGCGTCTTCTACTGCCTTTTTGAAGGCAGCGAAGCCCGTCTTGCTCTCATCATAGCGCACCGTAAGCCGTTCCGTCGCAAGGTTTACACTACCCGTTTCGACGCTGTCCAGCTTCTCGATTGCCTTCTGTACATGGGCCGCGCAGACCGCACAAGTCATGCCCGTAACCCGAAAGCTTTTTTCTGTCATGAGCTTTTCGCCTACTTGGAAAGGCCGTATCCTGCTTCCTCTACCGCCTCTTTGATGTCTTCAAAGGAAACGGTATCCTCATCATAGTCCACCGTCAGCGTTTCCGACTCAAGATCGACTTCACATTTTTTAATCCCACTAAGCGCACTGACCGCATTTTGAACGTGTTTCACGCAAGCGTCGCATCCCATTCCTGAAACATGATAGCTTCCTCTTAGCATTCTTTTAACCTCCGCAGGCAGTTTTGTTTAATATTTTACTGATTTGATGGAATTTTATCACATGTTGTGAAGTTTAACGCCATCCCATCCAAGATTAATGATACCCTATATTGACAACGACCGTCAATAAACGATAAAATTAACTTTGTAATGTAAAAGGCGCTTTGTTCTATTCCAACGTTTGTGATTTAAAAAGAGGCTTTGCCCATGAGTTCGTTGTGGCGGAAAATCAAGAGTATTTATATTGCCAGCAATGAAATCGCAGATGAGTGCGCTATGATTAATGCACGCCGAATTATGTTTGGTGCGCCTTTTGTTCTGCTGATTCATGCGGCGCTTGTACTGCTTTTTGCGTTGAACGGCTCATACGATAACGCGGTGTCACAGCTTTGGCGAGAGCTGCTGATCATAACTCACAGCGTCATGTTCGTGCTTGTGGCTATCGCTTTCCTGATTGCTTTCTACCTTACAAGGAACAGCCAATCTACAGCTCTGGCAAAATTTCTTCAATACCTCGTTTTGGCTGTAATGATGTGCGGAGCGGTTGCCATTACCGCAATTGATCAGCTGGTGACGACAAACGTAACCGCCTATATACTGATTGATCTGGCTGTAGGAACCGCCTTGCTTATTCATCCGCTCCAGTCGTTTTTCTTTTATGCGTTTTCCTATGTCGGCTTCCACTACCTGATCGCGCTGAACAGCACATCGATGGAGGCGCTGCTTTCCAACCGTGTCAACGGGCTTGCCTCCGTGGTGCTGGGATTCCTGCTCACGCTCATCATGTGGCGGCAAACCCAGGTCAGGATTACACAAAACAGCCAGCTCGATGAGCAGCATAAAGAGCTTGAGGACGCAAACCGCAAGCTGGAAAAGATGGCCTTCTTCGACTCCCTGACCGGCCTCCCGAATCGCCGATATTTCGATCAGGTCCTTCAGAAGGAGATTTCCATGAGCAGCCGCTTGGGGTACGATTCTTACCTCATCATGCTCGATATTGACCTGTTCAAGAACATTAACGACATGTACGGTCACCCTATCGGTGACGAGCTGCTGGTGGAGATCGGCAGGCTGCTCTCTGAAAACATCCGTAAATACGATACGCTCTGTCGGCTGGGCGGCGAGGAGTTCCTTCTGCTCCTGCCTCAAACCACCAGGGAGGAAGCATTGGTCGTGGCGGAAAAGCTGCGGTACGTGCTTGAGGCGCATGCTTTTTGCATCAAAGACTATATCATCCACACGACGGCCAGCTTCGGCGTAGCACGGCTGTCGCAGACCACAGACCCGCAGCTCGCGTCGCATTATACCAAGGTGGACAATGCGCTCTATCTCGCCAAGCAGAGCGGGAGAAACTGCATCAAATCCGCCTGAAGACGCCCTCAAAAAAAACAAATGCCCGTCTCGGTTCTCAGAGACGGGCGTTTTTGTATCGTCAGATTGGTAATCGCTTATTGCGTTTTAACGGTAGCCCTCCGCGTAAGCAGCCAAGTCAGACCGCCCAGCAGCAGTATCCAGAAGACGTTATACAGTACCACGATATACGGATTGCCTGTTCCAAGAAGGTTGGTAAACAAGCTGGAGACCCAGCCAAAGGCACGCAGTACAGCCGCCGTCATGGCCCCGTTAAACACTGTAGCATCTACGATCGGCCACACGATGAGCAGCAGTACAGGCACACCGATGGACACCAGCAGCTTAACCGGCTTGTTCATGCGGTAAAAGGCGGTAGTAAGGAAAAGCCCGGTCATCGCAGCAGCTGTGTATGATGCAATCCTCCAAACGACGCCATCGGCAACCATAGGTGCAGTCTCACGGAAATTATCAAACAATCCGTTCCAATGGATTCCGTACCACCCGGCATACTGATTCGCAAAAACGGAGTTGTAAGGGATCAGCAGATTGAGCACCAGCCCAATAACGCCATCGATTAACGCCATACCTATAGCAACTGTGGCAATAGCGGTAATCGTGCCAATAAACATTGCCTTGCGGGATATGCCGTTGGCCATAAACATGTGGAAAGACGCCTTGAAGGCACTGAGCCCGCAGATGAACAAAAAGATAATTGTTGCGCCGTCCCAGCCGGATATCGACCCGCCTGTCATCCACAGCTTTGCAGCCACGACAGTGAGTACGGATAAGGCAGCAATGATGATATAATAGACCATCACCGGTTTTAACAGTTCGTTAAGCTGGTATTTGTACGCAGATTTAATTCTCATGGCGATTCCCTCCCGCGTTGGTCAAGTGAATGAACAGGCTTTGCAGCCGCATACGCGAAATCTCAATGCCCTGCGGCACGTTATCAGCGGTCAGCGGTTCGAGCAGATACGCACTCCTGATGCCGCCCAGTGAGTCAGCTCCCAGTACATGCCTGCCCTGTATGAATTCATCCACCAGGCCTTGCGGCCCCGTGACCGTACTGCCCATCGCAAGCACCTTTTGCACGTCGTCCTGCAGTATAATGCGGCCTTCGTTGATGATGACAACCTTTTCAATCACTTCCGCAGTTTCTTCGATCAGGTGAGTCGAGACGACGATTGTGCGCGGTTTTGCGCTGTAGCTTTGGATGAGTTCCCGGTAAAAGAGATCCCGGAAGTTGGCGTCAAGGCCCAGCACCGGCTCATCGAGCAGCAGGTAAGGCGCATTGCACGACAGCGCAATGATGATCTTGAAGATCGACATGTAGCCCGTCGAAAGCGTCTTCTCCTTCTTCTTCAGGCTGAGCGAGAACCGGTCGGCAAGGTATCGCGCATACTCCATATCCATATCCGGATAAAACTCGGCCGACCATTTGAATATGTCCTGAATGGACATGCTGCTGGGATACAGCCCTATTTCGCTCATGCAGTACACCTTGGAAAGGGCACGGTCATTTTCCCGTACGTCCTCCCCGTCGATCGTGATCTGCCCCTCTGTCGGAAAGATTCTGTTGGTAATCAGGCTGAGCAACGTGGTCTTCCCCGCGCCGTTCCTGCCGAGCAGCCCGTATATACAGTTGCCTCCAAAGCTGGTGGAAACGCTGCTTAAGGCTTCGGTCTGCCCATATCTCTTAGTAATGCTTTTGACTTCGATCCCGTTCATTGTCCATACCCTCTCATCATCATGGTTTGAAGCTCCTCAGCCGTTATGGATAGTTTCTTTGCCTCGGCGACCATCGGCATGACATAATGATCGCAAAATGCACGCCGCCTCTTTTCCAGCACCTTTAGCTTTGCTCCCTCCGCAACAAACATGCCAAGTCCCCGTTTCTTGTAGAGAATGCTGGCGTCCACCAGCAAACTGACGCCTTTCAGCGCGGTCGCAGGATTGATCTTGTACAAAACCGATATTTCGGTTGTAGACGGCACCTGCGACTCCTCTTCATATATGCCCTGAAGAATTGCGCTTTCCAATTGGTCTGCGATCTGCTGGTAAATGGGCGTTTCACTGCTGAAATCCATCACCATAAAAATTACCCCTCTAGTTAACTACTTATGTAACTAACTATAGGGGATAAAAAGATAGTTGTCAACAGGTTTCTTGTATTAATCCGCAGTGTGGTAACAGATTCTGTCGCGTCCTTCTCTTTTCGCCTCAAAAAGCGCCGTGTCCGCCAGATAGATCAGGCGATCGGTCAGGTCAGAAGACGTGACTTGGTTCAGGGTTGTGACACCTACGCTGATGGTCAGACGAATCAAGCGATCTTCGGCTTTAAAATCATGCTGGCGCACCGCGCAGCAAATCCTGTTTGCCGCCGCCATAGCCGCCTCATACGGAGTCGCGGGCAGCATGATCACAAACTCTTCCCCCCCATACCGCACGACGACATCGCTTTCTCGCGTCTGCTCTTTGATGATATGAGAAACATCCTTTAAAACGCCGTCCCCGATCTGGTGCCCAAACGCGTCGTTTACGCCCTTGTAATGGTCGATATCAATCATGATAAGCGATATCGCCTCATCAGCCGCAGCGGAACGCTCCAGCAGACTGCGCGCCGCCTCATAAAAAGATCTCCGGTTGAGAAGCCCGGTGAGCGGGTCGACCGAAGCCTCTATTCTAAGATCGCGGGCAAGGGTCACATGCGAAGTGATGTCGCTGAAGACCAGCAGATATCCGTAATCCTTGCGCATGACGCTTCCTTTAAAGTTGAGTCGGGTAAGCTTTGCTGAAAAAAAGCGCTTTGCTTCTTCCGGGCCTACCTCCACGATGCTTTCATCGTCCTCCATGAGTCGCCCAACCATGTCAGGCTCCAATGAAAACAGCTGGCCCAGCGGCACATATTCTCTGCCGTCGGTCAGCTGCGGGAACAATTTTACCGCAGCCGGGTTTGCTTTGACAACAGCCAAAGTGTCCGCAAGCACCATAGCCGGATAAACCATACCGTCAAACAGGCGGGAATAGGCAAAAGGGACAAGATCGAACAGCGAGTACTTGAATAGCACAGCAAACATTAAGATTGCTGACCCGCTGAGCAGCAGCACTGAATAATCGATGGCAGAAGTATGTGATTTAATCGTCTGAGCCGTGGAAAGAATGATTGCCACCGCATTGAGCAGCAGCATAAACAGGGCCTGCCTTTTACGTATACCGTCTGCGCGGCGAAACGTATGGATGTATATCCCTATCGTAACCGCAAGAACGACGACTCGCCATGCAATCTCCGCGTAATACCAGAGGCCTTTTTGAAATATTACTACTGAAAGGTCGCTCCAGGCTTCGATAGTATACGAAGAATACAACAAACCGTTCATCGTGTGGGTCAGGTTCATTCCGAGGGTAATTATCGGAATAATAAAAATCGGGGCGGTTTTCAGCAGCGTCCACCGGAAGCTCGGTCTGCAGAAACGGACGCAGATCATGAGCCATATCGGAGCGATAAACGGCAGCCCCAGATACTGCATATGGTTAAAAAGCAGCTTGAGTTCAACATTCTGGCTGGCCAGTTCCAATGCGTACCCGAACATATAGAGCAGATTCGCAAAAAAAAGTAACTCAAATAGACCGATATTCGGGGCGTTCTTCCGCTTGGAATGCATATACAGCATGAATGCTGTGAGGCACAGACTGAAAACAATCAATGTGCTCACCAGCAAAACCGCCAGATTCAATGTAACCTCCATTACACGGCAGTCGTGACGATTCGTTCTGTTATGCTATATATTTACCCCGATTTGTTGGCTTGTACCGCGTTGGTATAATATACTAATATTTTTACGGCTGCCTTGGAATCCTGTTTTGCGCCTTTGCTTTACCGTTTTTCGCCTTCCCCTGGATTTCCGGCACGTGCGGATCAATCCTGCGTTTCATCGTCTGATCGCTCTCCGTACCGTGCGGATCACCCGGATCGGGGCGGCGCATTCCTGCCTTCGCCATTGTTAAACGCCTCCTGATTTTTTACTTATTATCTGCCGATAGAGGTTCTTCATACAGTCTGATTTGAAACCAGCGGTACACTGTCGGCCAACTTTGAACGGCAAGAAAAAAGGGCAATCCCACAAGGAGACTGCCCGATATATAGTAAAGAGTAATAGTGATAGGAGGGCATTACTCTTTACTTGCTGTTTTGCCGGTTCGGCGCACGTCGAACCAGAATTCTACACCGCCCGCAGTATTGCGGACACCGTACCCCTGCCCTGCCGCGGTCTGGATAGCCTTTACTATGGAAAGCCCCAACCCGTAACTGTCGCCGAAGCGCGTGCGCGCTGAGTCGGCCTTGAAAAAGCCATCCCAAATGTGGGGAAGGACTTCTTCGCTGATCGGCTGGCCGGTATTGAACACGGAGACCCGTACGCTGTCGCCGCGGTCCTCCGCACGAATCACTACTTTTTTGCGTGCATCGCCATAGCGGGCCGCGTTGGAGATATAGTTCGCGAGCACCTGCTCGAAATACATCGGATCAAAAGCGCCCCGTACGCCGTTCTCTGCTTCTACCGTTATATTCAATCCATTCTCCGTGATGTATCCGTCATACTTTTCTAAGAATGTCTGGATACGGTCCTTAACGGAGAGCATTTCTTGCTGCAATACGACCCGGCCGCTTTCCATGTGGGAAAGCTCCAGCATCTCCTTGAGCAGTCGGCTCATCTTTGCCGCTTCCTCGGCGATGATCGAGATGTACAGGTCCTTCTGACTGCTGTCCCTTGCGTATCCCGTTGCCATCTCGTCCGCATACCCCTTGATCAGTGAAAGCGGCGTACGCAGCTCATGTGAAGCATTCGAGATAAACTGCCGCTGTGCAACGATATCTTTTTCGAGCTGTTCATTTTGCAGCCGCAGCGTATCCAGCGCGCCTTTGAGCTTATCGCCGAGCAGGTTCACATCGCTACCAAGACTCTGGAGTTCGTCGCCCGTTTTGATATCGCATGGCTCACCGAATTCGAGGGCAGCGATTTCAGCAACCTTGCCCTTGATACGCCGGATAGGCTCGGTAAAACGTCTGGACAACTTGAACACCACGATCGCGCTGAGCCCCAGAGTGATGACCGCGCAGGCGATAAGCAGGATGTTAGCCTGCCGGATGCTCTGGTTGATGGGCTCGATAGCCTGTGTCAGTATGATCGTTACGCCGCTGTCCATCTTGTACATGCAGACCAGCAGGTCGATCTGCGTCTTGGGCTCCGTTATGATGCCCATCGACGTATTTTCATCCACCTGTTCCCAACCCGATGAGTCCAACGGGAATGCAAACCCACCTATGCCGGGTCCGTCGTTAAAGTTGCCGCCGTTCGGGCCGTTCTGCCCGTCGCCCGACGAAGCATCGGCCTGCCCATCGCTCTCCGCGGGAGCCGCGGTATCTTCCTCTTCCTGCGGCGTCATATTGCTCTGGTTCCGCGGCACCAGTCCAAACTCCTTGGAATCGGAATACAGCACATCCGTATCCGTCCGCACCACCACATCATACGAGCTTCCTGCAGTCAGATCCTTGATTTCGTCCGCCAGGGTATCGTAATCGACCGTATAGTCGACCTGAGAAAGCGTCTCTACCGCCCGCAGCATCGAACTTTTGATGGAACTATAGTACATGGGTTTCAGCAGCAGCGAGTTGGCCAGCAAAATCAGTGTGGAGATTCCAAGCACGACCGCCAGGATCGTGGTAAAAAGCCTCCGGGATATGCTGGTCTTCATGCATCCACCTCAAATTTATATCCATATCCGCGCAGCGTCTCAATATAGCTGCTGCAGCGGCCAAGCTTATTGCGCAGCCGGTTAATGTGGGTATCCACGGTATTGGACGATCCTAAATAATCGTATCCCCACACGGTTTCAAGGATCTGGTCGCGGCTGAGCGAGATATTATAGTTGTCGGCCAGATACTTCAGCAGATCGTATTCCTTGCGACTGAGCGCAAGGCGCTCGTCATCCACATATACTTCACGGCCGTTCGGGTCGATGCGCATGCATCCAAATACAGTGCGCGGGCGGCCATCCTTGTCGCTGCGGCGGAAAAGCGCTTCCATCCGCGCGACAAGCACCATCGGTGTAAAGGGCTTGATCACATAATCATCCGCGCCGCAGTCGAGGCCGCTCACCTGATCGTAATCCTCACCCTTGGCAGTCAGCATCAAAATCGGACAATCCGACAAACCGCGCAGCCTGCGGCAGCACTCAAAGCCGTCCATCTGTGGCATCATGACGTCGAGTATGACCATATCGGGATTACCGGCCTCAAACGCGCGCAGCGCCGAAACGCCGTTGTCCGCTTCGATCACTTCGAATCCGCGGCTTTCCAAAACAATCCGGAGCAGATCCCGTATGCTGGATTCATCATCCACAACCAATACTTTTTTGTTTTGCCGCTCGTTCATATTATCCACCTCTGATTATACATCAGAATTTTCGGTATGTCATACCGTTATCCGGCTGCACCGCACATTTCTTATCACTGGCCGAATTGACAAACTGATTATAGAAAATATGTCTAACAACAGCATGGTTAAAAAGTGAAAAAATTATGAATAAGTGCACATCAAAAATATTTGAACAAACCATTTACCGCCTGACTGCCCGTAGATACCGGAACAACCGGAGCGTGCCGGGTATTTTTGAACAAACTGTCCGTTAAGCCGAAACGCTCAAGGCAATTAGCGCCTGCGCCGCATAATAGACCAGAACGCTCAGAGCGCCTGCCGCCCCCTGATCATCCTTATGGAAATGCGCGTGAGCCAGTAATGCGTCTGACAGGACAAACAGCACGCCACCCAGCGCAGCAAAAGCTGCCAGAAGAGGAGCGATGCCGTGCACGGACAGCATCGATATCGCCTTTGCAACCATCGCGCAGAGGGCCAAACCATAGATGATTACGGGCGGCACTCTCTTCTCCATCCGGCTGAGCCTTTTGCCAAATACAATAAGCCCGGCTGCCGCAAAAGCGGCAAACACAACGGCGTCATACCATGTTGGTTTAGCATAAACAAAAAATGCCGCAATGTATCCAAAATGCGCAAACAAAAAGGCAGCGCCTCCGAAAGCCGCTGCCTTTCTGTCAGGAATAACGAGCAGCACATCGCCCACAAGCGAAAAGCACAGCCCGATCATGATTAACGCGTAATAGGCTCTATCCGCACCGATGCGGCCCAGGAAAGCGATTATGACAAAGCTTACGCTTGCGATCGCTTTAAAGGTCAGCCGTGACGCAAAACTGCCGCCTCTTTTGGCCTTGGCGTACAGCCCAGCGAACACGCACATCAGCGCCACAAAGGTATAGCGCAATTATTCTTTTCCTTCTTCCTCGTCCTCGTAGTACAGCCTTTCGAACTCTTCCCAGACCTTATCCAGCTTTTCTTCGCTTTCGATCGGCACATAGCAGTCGCAACCGTCTTCATCTTCCATGATTTCGAGAAGCACTACCTCGCCATTTTTGATTTCTTCAGTGTCCTTCTCAGGCGTAAGTGCCACATAAAAGCTGTCTTCGAAATCAAAGGTCATGATATGCTGAAAAGCGATATCGTTTCCGTCTTCGTCCTGCAGTACGACTACATCTTCTTCATCCATCTTGCTCCACTCCTTCTTGCCGGTTGGCATCTTTCATTATTGCCTTGAACGGAAGTGTTATTCCGGTTTCAAAGCTTATGGGTATCAAGAAAAGCACGCAGTATGTATACGGCGGCCAGTTTGTCCACAACCTGCCTGCGCTTCTGGCGCGACATATCGGCCTCCAGCAGCGTACGCTCGGCGCTCACCGTGGTGAGCCTCTCATCCTGAAACTTGACCGGTATGCCCAGCGCCTCTACCTCGCTCATAAACGCACGCACGTGCTGCACCGCGGGCCCTTCGCTGCCGTTCATATTGAGCGGAAGCCCCGCCACGATCAATTCCGCGCCTAAAGATCGCGCCTTATCCGCTATATACTTCGCGTCCCCTTCTCCGCTTCGCGTATAGGTTTCCACGCCCTGCGCCGTAATCCCCAGCGGATCAGACACGGCGACGCCGATTCTTTTCTCGCCGATGTCCACACACATTACCCTCTTCATATTCCCTTTATACCCCATTTCCTTTTCCTGCGCAATATATTGCTCCAACGATAGATATTAAAATATTGGAGCAGAGTACTTTGACAACAAGCTCAATTAACATTTAATCCATATGTTTGTCGTCTTCGTAATAAAAAAAGCCGTGACAACACGGCTCTGCCCTGCCGCATATAAAAATAGCAATGCGGCATTATTCTTCGGGCTTGTTCATGTTTTCAATATACACTTTGACGAACTCTTCCAGCAGCTCGTCACGCTCCACGCGCTTTACGATCGACCGGGCATTTTTATAGTTCGTGATATACGTGGGGTCGCCCGAAATGATATACCCGACGAGCTGATTCACGGGATCGTAGCCCTTATCCTTGAGCGCGTCACAAACCATCCAGATCACTTCACGCGCAGGATTACCTAATTCCTTCTCCAAAGAGAATTGTACTGTCTCGTCGAACTTTACCACAATAAGCACCCCCCTATGTGCTTATTATATACGCCATTAAGCGATATTTCAAACGGTGTATGCCGATTTTTCTTATTTTTTACACTCTTGTAACGTTTCGTAATGCTTTTTAAATAGACGTATGCGGGGAACAACAAAACATATGTACCCGACGAATGACTTTCTGCGTGCAGATATATTTTGCCGTCCCCTCCGCCGTCAGTTGCCCGATGCAATCTTATCCATTTGGGTATCAATCGCGGTTTTGCCTCTTTGGACGGCATGCTGTATCTGCGGCCGGATATAAGGCATCGCAACGATTGCGGCCGCTGCGCCAACCATCGCTCCCGCGATCATCCCCATCGCCCAGCTCCCTCTCATCGTCAACACTCCTTTCAAGCATTTGCTATGTCTTAGTCTGCTCAAAAGAAAGTCGATTATCAATACCAAATGATTCTGCCGCAGGGATGTTGTGCTATTTGCGGGACTTATAATCCGCGATGGCCGCTTTGATCGCATCCTCCACCATCAATGAACAATGCCATTTCTTTTCCGGCAGACCGCCAAGTTCTTCAACGATGTCCGCTTTGCTGATTTTTTCGGCGTCATCGACCAGTTTCCCCTTGGCCATGTCCGTCGCAATGCTCGAGGAAGCGATCGCGGCGCAGCAGCCATAGGTTTTGTACTTGATGTCTTCGATACGGTCGTCTTTAATCCTCAGATACATTACCATCGTGTCGCCGCATTCGCTGCTGCCGACTTCGGCAAAGCCGTCCGGATCTTCCATGGTTCCCACGTTGTGCGGGTTTTTGAAATGCTCCAATACCTTGTCATTATACATGTTTTTCGTCTCCTTTGCGCTGCATGAAAAGCGGCGAAAACTGCTGCAACCGCTGCGCCGCATTTTTTGTAATATCAATGGCTGTCGTGATTTCTTCCTCGGTATTTTCCCTCCCGACGGTAAACCGTAGCGCACCCCGCGCCTCCACGATGGAAAGCCCCATTTCGAGCAGCACATACGAGGGCTTGGTTGATCCGGACGAACAAGCTGAGCCCGCGGATACCGCGATGTTATCGAGATCAAGGAGCGTCAGCAGTGCTTCCGCCTCAATGTCCGCAAAGGACAGGTTGATGTGCCCCGGCAGACGCTGTGTTTCGTGCCCGTTAAATCTCGTACCGGGCAAAGTCACCAGAGCTTCCTTCAGCCGTCCCGCGAGGGCGGCTTCGCGCTTCGCGTTTTCCTCAATTTCCTTCACGGCAATATCGACCGCCGCACCCAGGCCGACGATACCCGGTACATTGAGCGTGCTGGCACGCATGCCGCGTTCCTGAGCGCCGCCGTGCAGCAGCTTGGCGATGGGCGTTCCGCGCCGGATGTACATCGCGCCTACGCCTTTCGGGCCGTAAAACTTGTGTGCGCTCATCGAAAGCAGATCAATGCCCATCTCTTCCACATTGACCGGGATATGCCCCACTGCCTGTACCGCGTCCGTGTGCAGCAGTATGCCGTGCTCGCGCGCAATCATCCCGATCTCCCTGATGGGCATAATGGTGCCTGTTTCATTGTTGGCAAACATTACGGTGATGAGTATGGTGTCCTCTCGGATGGCCTTTCGCACGCTGTCCGGGTCCACCATGCCTGTCCCGTCCACCGGCAGGTAGGTGACCTCGAAACCCTGCGTCTCAAGAAACTTACAGGTATCGAGCACCGCATGGTGCTCCACGCACGAGGTGATGATGTGACCTGTACCCTGCTTCTCTGCGATTCCACGGATTGCCCAGTTATCGCTCTCCGTACCGCCCGAAGTGAAGACGATCTCCTCCACACCTGCACCGATGACTGCCGCGGTCTGCTGGCGGGCGGTCATCACCGCTTTCTCAGCATCGCGCCCAAAGCCGTGCGCACTGGACGGATTGCCGAAACGCTCGGAAAAATACGGCAGCATCTGCTCCAGTACCCGCTTATCCGTATAAGTCGTGGCAGCGTGGTCTAAATAAATACCCATATTAACACTTTACATCCTTTGCATCCGGCCGGGCCTCGCCCATCCGGTTATAATCGTCCAGCATATCCTGCAGCGTAATTGAATGAATCACGTTGTTGAAGCCGTCGTAGATGCGCTGCCAGATTACATGAGTGGTGCATACGCACGCATTCTTGCATTCAGTCGCATCCTCGCCCACGCATTCCGCTGGAGAAAGCTCCCCTTCCAGCGCGACAAGCACCTGCCCGACCGTGATCTCGGTCGGAGCCTTACGGAGGCTGTATCCTCCGCCTGCGCCGCGCGTGCTTTCCACGAGGCCCGCAGCTTTAAGCTTGGCGAATATCTGCTCCAAATACTGTTCGCTGAGGCCCTGCGCAGCGGCGATTTGCTTAATACTCAACGTGCCCTCGCCGTACGCCTTAGCAATCTCGAACATCGCCCTTAGGCCGTACCTTCCCCGAGTGGATATGACCAACGCTTCGTCCCTCTCCCGGTTACCCGAATTAATCCGAGTTTTTTTGTCGGGTTTATGATAAGCCTTTGAACCGGTGCTTGTCAACACAAAAAAAACACCGCCGTTTTAGTTTTTGGCGGTGCTGATGAATTATTCCTTATCAAAGTCCGGGTTGATCCGGATTCGAGTCTGTCCGATAAAGGCTGGTGAGCATCATGGTTTCGTAATATGCTGCCACGCGGTCGGTATCCGCACCGTAAACCAGCGTAAACGATCCCGAAGATACGACCAGTACAGCTGTGTATCCGCTCTTTTTCCAGAGCATTTTATACCCTTGGCCCTGATCGGTTTCCTTATTTGGTTTTCCAAGCTGGAGCAGCGACTTTAAATCCGTTTTGGCATCCGCAACATCTGTCTTGATGTCGATGCATCCCGTGGCAATAATATACTCCAGACTGTCATCCTTAAGCGAATAAACCAGACGGGCTTCATATCCATCCCACAGTTGTATATCGGGATATACAATACTTTCCCAGCCTTCAATTTCAGATATGACATCATCCGGCTCCCCTTCGCCGGCTTGGATCTGATCGACTGTATCGCCGAAATGATGTTCGCGAAAAATAAACTCACCGGCGCACGAGCTCATCAAAACGATGACCAGGACGCCGATCAATATTAAATACATTTTTTTCACTGGGAACTCCTCTCATTGGGCAACGAACGAGTTCTGGCATTCAGCGGAGAAATGCTAGTTGTCAGGCATGCAGCATAAGCAGCAGCCGCATTTATTCAGAGTCGGGCGGCGAATCTGCGCCCTCTTCGGAGCTGTCTCCGTGCAGCTTGTCGTAATAATATTGCATGATGTCCCGGCGGGTGACCATGCCGATAAACAGCCCCCGGTCGTCCGTAACGGGTATGAAGTTCTGTGTCATCGCCATCATCAACAGGTCTTCGATGGCTGCGTTGACGTTGACAGGCGCCATCTGGCGGCCTTTCAATATGTCCTTTACAAGGTGCTGCTCACGCGCGCGGTTGTCGAATGCCGAATTTTCGAGCATCGTCCACAACATATCGCCCTCGCGGAGCGTCCCTACATAGTGCCCTGCTTTGTCGATCACCGGAATTGCAGTATAGCCATGGTGCTTCATCTTTTCCAACGCCTGCCGCAGGGTATAGTGATCATAGATGAAGACAATATCCGCTTTAGGCTTTAAAAAGAACAGTATGTTCATGCTTTCGTCCTTAATGTCTCGCGCCTGATGCGCTTCTTTTTGGAGGCCCTTTAGTATGGCCCAATCGAATTACCAGCGGGCCGCATAAGAAGACCCGCCGCCGTTAAGGCAACGGGTCGGATTAACTAAAAGTCCCGTTTGACCTTTTTACGGCGAAGAAACGGCGGAATATCGAGATCGTTGCCTGTATCCTGCAAAGTGCCGATAACAGGTTCCTTGCGCTCCGGTCTGACGGGGATAAAGCCCCTGTCATCCATGTCGTCGGGCATGTTGATCTCCTCCCGAACCTCGGGAGCCTTGGGCCGTTTGACACCGTCGAAGCCTGTGGCGATCACCGTGATGCGTACCTCGTCCTCGAGGCTGTCGTCGGTGTCCGCACCGAAGAAGATGTTGGCCTCCGGGTCGGCTGCCTGCCGGATCAGGTTGGCCGCTTCCTCAATCTCTAAAAGGCCGATCGTCGGGTCGCCCGTCACGTTATAGAGTATGCCTCGTGCGCCTTCGATGCTCGTTTCGAGCAGCGGGCTCTGGATTGCCTGTTTGGCCGCATCCATGGTCTTGTTGTCACCGTAACCCACGCCGATACCCATATGCGCGACGCCGCGTTCCATCATCACGGTGCGTACGTCCGCGAAGTCGAGGTTGACGAGCGCAGGCTTCACGATGAGGTCCGTGATGCCCTGTATGCCTTGCCGCAGCACATCGTCCGCTACGCGGAAGGCCTCAAGCATCGACGTGCCTTTGCCGATCACCTGGAGCAGCTTATCGTTGGGGATGGTCACGATGGTATCGACCACATCCGTCAGCGTCTCGTGGCCGGTCTTCGCGCGGTTCAGCCGCTGTCCGCCCTCGAACAGGAACGGCATGGTGACCACCGCAACGGTCAATATGCCCTTCTGTCTTGCAAGCTCGGCAATCACAGGCGCAGCGCCCGTTCCGGTGCCGCCGCCGAGTCCCGCGGCGATGTAGACGAGGTTCGCATCGTCGATCATGCTCTTGATCTCCTCGATGCTCTCCTCCGCAGCGCGCCGCCCAAGCGACGGGTCTCCGCCCACGCCGAGCCCGTTCGTCAGCTTCTCGCCGATCTGGATCTTGTTTTTTGCCCGGGAAAGCAGCAGCGCCTGCTTGTCCGTATTGATGGCGAAAAATTCCGCGCCGCTCAACCCATGTTCAATCATGCGGTTGACGGCATTGTTGCCTGCGCCGCCTACGCCTATTACCTTAATCTTCGCGATGCTGTCATGTTCCACATCGATTTCCAGTGCCATGATAACCCCCTTAATACGCGGCCGTCAATCATATAACTTATCTGACAGCCTTTTTAACACTGACTTCCCGTCATATCCCTCATCAAAATAATCGCTCTCAAACACATAATCGAGCAGCGCCAACGCCGTAAAGTAGTTGGGCGTCGAGAGCTGCGGCGCTTCCACACCCGGAAGCCGCACCTGCCTTTTCAGCAGATTCTGCAGCATTTCCCGTGCCCCGCGCATCATTGCGAGGCCCCCGCCGGATAAGAATATGCGCGTTCGCCGCGCAATGGTCAGCGGGCTTTGTTCCAGCGCCTGCACGATCAGTGCACACAGGTGCTCCACACGGGCATCAATGATTTCAGCGATCAGCGCGTGGCTGAAGCGCTCCATCCTGCCCGATTTCTGCTTGGCATAATCATATTCCTTTGATCCAGTATTTTCAAGACCAAAGCAATACCGTTTTTTGATCTGTTCCGCCGTATCGACGTCTACATTCATCACCAGCGCCAGATCATTGGCAAGCTGCATACCGCCTGCCGGTATCGTCTTATTATACACAATCGCATCGCCGTATACAACGGTCACGTTGGTATCGTAATATCCAACATTGAGCAGCACCGCGCTCGCGTCGCGCTCCTCCACCGGGACCAGAAACAGGCTTTCAGCCAGTGTCTCCGGAATGTATCCCTTCACTCTGACTCCCAGATTCTCCAGAATGTCAGCCGCGTCCTCAATATACTGCCTGCCAGCAAAGATAAACGACACCTTTCCTGACAGCTCTGCCGCAGGACTGCCCATGACATCGATGTTAGGCCCCGCGCCGTCCAGCGAAAAGTATACGGGCGTTGCGGATACCATTTCAAAGCGCGGGTCATCGGAGAACAGGTTGGCATCCCCGATGAGTGCCTCCACGTCCTGCGCTGTGATCTGTCCGGTCTTGACCGATGTATATCCATCCTGACAGACGACGCGAGTGGACGCTCCCGGTACGCCGACATAGATGTCTTTGATGCGGCGCTTGGCGCGTTTCTCGGCAAGGTAAATCGCTTTGGCGACGGCTTCCTCTACGCCCGAAGGCTTAACCCATCGCCCGCCCTTGATGCCTTCGTACCGTGCTATACCACTGCCCAGCACCTCGAAACGACCGATTGACCGGGCCTGTCCGATTACGCATATGATCTTCGAAGTACCGAACTCAATGGCGGCCGCGGTATTCTTCATCGATGGCCAATATCCCCTTAAACAAAAAACTTTATAAACCGAATGGTTACAATATCTCTATATTATTCTATCAGGTTTGCCCGAAATAACAATACCGCTCCGTCTAATTTTCCCTGTAATATGCAGCGGCTCCTGTAGATACGTCGATAATACCGCCGGTTTTACCCTGCGCCGCAAGTTGTCCTATCGCGTAGCACGCCAGCGATAACTTCGTTGCCATATTGTCCGCGTTGCCCAGCTGAATGCAAAACCCATTTTGCGTCTGCAGTTTGATCGAGGCCGTATACGTAAGATCGAACGCCGCAATCTCCAGATCATAAGCCCCGAGGGCGTTCAGCAGATCAGAGAACACCTTCCGTTTATACGTATCGTTGCCCAGAGGTTGTCCCACTTCGAAGCGGTCCGTCGAAATTCCGGTTACCACGGGTGATACTTCCCCCTGCGGGTTGTTGTCGACGGATAATACCACCGCTTCGCTGTCAATCGTCAGCCTCACGCCGGATGTGTCTATGTATGCCGCAGGTGTCCGTTCTTGAATCTCGATCGCGACCGTGTAAGGAAACTCGATAGTGACACTCACCGGATCGACAAGCGGGTCGGCTTTCAGCGCGTCCATCACGTCATCCGTATTCACTAAGAAAATGCACTCCCCATACTCAAGACCCGACAGCGCTTCCACTTGTTCCTCAGTCAGCGAAGCGCAGCCCGTGACACTGATATTCCGCACCTGGAACAGCATGTATCCCACAAAGAGGACTGCGCAAACCAACAAAAGCAAGGAAATAAACGCCGCGATCCTTCTTCCTTTGTTCAAGCTATTCCTCCCTTCGGATATCTGCCCCCAGCATGCTGAGTTCGTTCTCGAACGTTTCATATCCCCGGTCGATAATGCGTGCCTGATCCACAATCGTCGTGCCCTCTGCACACAGCCCCGCAAGCACCAGCGATGCGCCCCCGCGCAGGTCGGTGGTCTTGACCTCTGCGCCGTGCAGCCTTTCCACGCCCTTGATGACCGCTACGTTGTTTTTGGTCACGATATTCGCGCCCATGCGCAGCAGCTCCGGCACATGCTTGAATCGGTTGTCAAAGACGCTCTCAACGATGATGCTCGTGCCCCGGGCAATACTCGCCGCGGTACACATTGGAGCCTGCATATCTGTCGGGAACCCCGGATACGGCCCCGTCTCGATGAGGTGCATTTCCCGGGGCCGGTCTTTGCAGCTGACCGTCATCGTATCCTCGTATGTTCGGATATCCGCGCCAGCCTCGCGCAACTTGGCCGTTATCGCGTAAAGGTGCTCCGGCACCACGTTTCTCAACGTGATCTTCCCATGCGTCACCACAGCCGCCACCATGAAAGTACCTGCCGCGATGCGGTCCGGTATACACGTATACTCAAACCCGTTTAGCTTGGCCTTGCCTTCGACGGTAATATTGCTTGTACCAGCACCCCTCACCTCGCCGCCCATGAGGTTGATTACGTTCTGCAATTCGACGATCTCTGGTTCCCGTGCGGCATTTCGAATCACCGTGGAACCAGGTGCCAGTGCGGCAGCCATCATGAGGTTTTCTGTCGCGCCCACGCTCGGATAATCGAGGTGCACGTCTCCGCCCTTTAAGCGTTTGCCTTCGCACATGATATGCCCGCCTGCTTCGGTAATGTTGACCCCTAAGCTTTTCAGGCCTCTCAGGTGCAAATCGATAGGCCGCGATCCGATCTCACAGCCGCCCGGATAGGTAAACCTTGCCATCCTGAACCGAGCCAGTATCGGTCCCATCATGAATATCGAGGAGCGAATCTCCTTAGCAAGCTTGTCGGGCATTTCCCAGCGTACCGCCCGTCTGGTATCGATCACCAGTTTATCCTTCTCGTATTCCACATGGGCACCAATGTGTTCGAGAATGGATAGCATATAATAGGCATCCGAAATTGCCGGCCAGTTATGGACCACTACCGGTTCTTCTGTCAGCAGTGCCGCGGCGAACACGGGCAGCGCCGCGTTCTTTGCGCCCTGAATGCTGATCTCGCCTTCCAGCCGCGCACCACCGTTGATTATCAGCTTCGTCATGCTGTCTCCCCCGCAACAATTCACATACCTTATCTTATGCAGGGCAGATGAAGGTGTGCGCTAAGCCATGTTCCCCTGTTTGGAGATGTTGAGCAGAACACCCATGGATGCCATGAAGACGAGCAGCGAGGTATTCCCCGCGCTGACGAACGGCAGCACCACGCCGGTCGGGGGCACAAATCCCGTGACGACGCCAATGTTGATGAACACCTGTATTGCAACCAGCGCCGTAAAGCCCGTAGCGAGCATCATGCCGGCGTCATCGGGTGCACGCAGCGCTGAGCGTACCCCGCGCCAGATCAGCACGGCGAAGGCTGCCAGAACCGCCAGACCGCCCACATAGCCCAATTCCTCCACGATGATCGCAAATATACAGTCCGATTCGCTGTACGGCAGGTACAGAAACTTCTGACGCGAGTTGCCAAGCCCCAACCCGAACATGCCGCCCGAACCGATGGCGTAGAGCGATTGGACGAGCTGATAGCTTTCGTTGGATGAATATTTCCAGGGGTCGGTAAACGCAAGGATGCGCCGCATGCGGTATGCCGCATCATCCGAGGCCAACATGGCAATTGTACCGCCGATCAGGCCAACCAGCGCCATCAAGCCAAAATGCTTCAGATTAGCGCCTCCCACGAGCATCATCACAAAAACCAGCAGGGCCAGCGTAACCACCGCGCTGAAATTCGGCTGAAGGTAAAGCAGCAAGCCGCAGAGCAGCAGCAAAGCCAGAAACGGCAGCATCCCATAGGTGAACTTGCGCATCTTGGCGCGGTTTCGCGCAATCGTTCCCGCCATGAAAACGACGATGGCAAACTTTAAAACTTCGACCGGCTGCAGTTCCATGAAGCCCAGGTTGATCCAGCGATGCGAACCGTTGCGTTCGATACCGATGCCCGGCACAAACACCAGCCCCATTAAGATCAGTGCGCCGATGATGAAAACAAAACGGAATTTGATCAGCCAGTGGTAATCAATAATCATGCAGGCGATCATTGCGACAAGGCCGATAGCCACGCCCATGATCTGTTTCCAGAAATAGAAGTATCCGTCATAGTTTGTGGAGGAGCTGTTTTCGGCAGAATAGAAGCTCGCGCTGAATACCATCACAATGCCGAACAGCACGAGTATAACTGTCATGACGAGCAGCGTATAGTCGTACGAATGCTTGGTCATGTCTTCCCCCTAAAACGAATTGACAAGCTCCTTAAAGACGTGCCCCCGGTGCTCGTAATCCTCGAACATGTCGAAGCTTGCACAGGCCGGTGAAAGCAGCACGTTCCATCCCGGCCGCGCCATGTCCCGCGCCATCGTTACCGCTTCGGTAAAGCCGTCTGCCGTCACGACTCCCGTAAAACCCGCCTCAGCTGCATCGCGCAGAATGCGCGGCATGGTCTCACCGATGGCAATGACCTTGTCGATCTGCGGGCCGAAGCTCTTGAACAACGAAACAAAGCTGTTGTTCTTCTCAGAGCCGCCGAGGATCAACACCGTCGGTGCGCTCATCGCCGCCACGGCCTTTTCGGTCGCGTCGGGATTGGTGCCCTTGGAGTCGTTGATATACCGCACCCCGCGGTATTCCCTCACAAACTCAATGCGGTGCTCCACGCCCGGAAACGTGCGCAGCGTTTCGGCAATCACCATCTCCGGGATGCCGTAGCACCGCGCCAGCGCTGTGGCCGCAAGCGCGTTCTCAAGGTTGTGTGCGCCGGGAATGCGTACCTCGTCCGCACGGCAGATGACGTGCTTTCCGTCGTCCTCCATGCTGACGATGCTGCCCTCCTCTATAGATACGCCGCGTGACAGCACAACTTTCCGCGAAAAACCAATTACACGGGATTTTTGTTTGCCCGCCATGCCAGCCGAAATGTCATTGTCCATGTTGAGCACACAGAAATCGTCAGCGGTCTGGTTTTCGAACACGCGCTCCTTGGCGGCAATGTAGTTTTCCATTGTGCCGTACCGATTCAGGTGGTCCTCAGTGATGTTGAGCACCGCGCAGGCGTGCGGGCGGAACGTGTCGATAGTTTCAAGCTGCAGCGCAGCCGTCTCAGCGACAATGATATCGCCCAACTTCGTTTTCGTTGCTTCAGCCGCGATGGGAACACCAATATTACCTAATACAAAAGTGTGAAATCCCGCGTTGATAAACACCTCGCCGGTGAGCGCAGTGGTCGTCGTCTTGCCGTTTGTGCCGGTGATTGCGACGAAATCGCCCTGCGAGAAGACATATCCCAGTTCGATCTCTCCAATAACCTTCTTGCCCGCTTTCTGGGCTTCCAGAATGAAAGGCAGATCGGTCGGCACGCCGGGGCTTAGAACCAGCGCATCCGTTTTAAGCGCTATATCAATCGGATCAATGCCGAAAGCAAATTCAGCGCGGCCCGCAAACTCGTCGAACATATCGGCAGGAAACTTGTCCAGCGGCTTTGCGTCATAGAGGACCACGCGCGCGCCTTTCTCCAGCAATAACTGCGCACTGGCAATTCCGCTTTTCGCCATACCGGCGACCAACACTTTTTTGCCCGTATAATCCATGTCCGCCTCCGTTTTAGTGCGGTACGCTCAAAATTGCAATCAGACAGAAGATCGCTGTGACCACCATATAGGTCGCCACCACCTTGGTCTCCGGCACACCCTTCAGCTCGAAATGATGATGCAGCGGTGCCATCTTGAATATGCGCTTTTTCCGCAGCTTGTAGGAACCCACCTGAAGCACCACAGACACCGCTGAAGCAACGAACATGACGCCCGTCACCGCAAGCAGAATCTGCAGCCGCGTGAAAATGCCGATGACCGACAAAGCGGCGCCTAAAGCCAGTGAGCCGGTATCGCCCATAAACACCTTGGCAGGATACGCATTGAAGCGCAGGAAAGCGAGGCACGCGCCCATAAGCGATGCCGAGAACACCATGATAATGTTGGTATCCGCCTTGGGCAGCGGCAGCGCAGCGCTCTGCGCCTGAAACAGGCCAAACAGTATGATGGTATACGTCAGCGCGTTGATCAGCGTCACGCCGCCGGCCAGACCATCGAGCCCGTCCGTCAGGTTGACGCCGTTGACCATGGATACGATCACAAACACGGTAAAAGGCACGTACCATGCGCCCAGATCCCACTCAAGGCCGCTCCCGAAGGGGATGATGAGTGACGTGCCAACTGTATGCTTTGCGTAGAATGCCAATATCAGTGCAATGCCGATCTGGCCGATGATCTTCTGGTATGCCTTAAGGCCGAGTGAACGCTTCTTCAGCACGATGATCATGTCATCCATGAGTCCGATCAGTCCAAAGCCGATCGTCACGCCCAGCACGACGCAGACAAACTGAAAATCGCCGCGTGAGAAAGCCAGGGTCGCCACGATGACGCCCAACCACATAATAAGGCCGCCCATAGTAGGCGTGCCCGCCTTGGATAAGTGCGTTTTGGGGCCGTCATCCCGAACCTGCTGGCCGGCTTTCAGCCGTTTAAGCAGTGGTATCCCCACATACCCCGCCGCCAGCGCCACACAAAACGATACGAGAACCGCATAAATGATGTTATCCATGTCTGCTTTATCTCCTGTACGGCTTAATTTCCGCTGACCTTGAATCCCTCGCTGAGCAGTTCCTTCACTACGATCTTCTCGTCAAACGGATGCTTTACCCCGTTAATCTCCTGATACGTCTCATGCCCTTTACCCGCGAGCACGATCACGTCGCCCGGCTGTGCGTTGTCAATCGCGTATCGAATCGCTTCACGCCGGTTTTCGATGCATACGTAGGGGCACTGCGTACGTCTCATGCCCTCCTCCACCGCGCGGATGATATCCATCGGGTCTTCCGTACGCGGGTTGTCAGAGGTGATGATCGCGAAGGTGGACAGCCGCCCCGCGATTTCGCCCATGATGGGCCGCTTGCCCCGGTCGCGGTCGCCCCCGCAGCCGAACACCGGTATAATGCGCCCACGCGCAAATGTAACGGCGGTTTTCAGCGTGTTTTCCAGACTGTCGGGCGTATGCGCGTAGTCCAAAATGATGGTATACGGGCGCTCGCCCGTATCGAGCACCTCAAACCGCCCTGCCACACTGGGCATGGCTTCAAGGCCGGTTTTGATCGTCTCAAGCTTTACGTCCAGCAGCAGACACGCCGTAGCCGCCGCAAGCGAATTGTACACGCTGAATATGCCGGGGATACGAATCGCCAGCGGCAGCATCGCTGTACCGAAGCACAGATCATAAGTCACGCCCCGCGGTGTGATCTCAATGTTCTTCGCCGCGACATCAGCTTTCTCCTTTATACCATATGTACGCCAGCCGATTTCGATGCCATCCATCATATAATCTGCCGCATCGTCGTCCGCATTAACCGCGCCGTTTCGAGATGCGAAGAACAGCTTCTTTTTGGCTGCCCGGTAATTCTCAAAAGTTTCGTGAAAATCAAGGTGGTCCTGCGTGAGGTTGGAAAACACCCCGACCTCAAAGGTGATTCCCGATACGCGCCCCAGTGCCAGTGAGTGGGACGAAACCTCCATCACAACCGCTCCGCAGCCCTCGTCTTCCATATGGGCCAGCAGTGCAAAAAGGTCGGGCGATTCCGGCGTCGTGCGCTCGGTAGGCAGCTCCTGCTGCCCGATCATATTGACGATAGTGCCGATCAGGCCGGTTTTGATACCGGCGTGCTCCAGCACCGATTTAATCATATACGTTGTGGTCGTCTTGCCGTTCGTACCTGTGATGCCGATCATCTTCAGGCGTTCGTCCGGCCTGCCGTAAAACTCCCGCGCGATCAGCGCCATGGCGATTCGCGAGTCTTCTACTATTATTTGCGGCACATCCAGATCTAGCTTGTGCATGACCATCAGCGCCGCCGCACCTGCGGCCACTGCCTGTGGTGCGTAGAGATGTCCGTCGGTTTTAAAACCGCTGATGCAGAAAAACAGCGCGCCTTTGCGCACCTTTCTGGAGTCGTATTCCACGGCCGTGATTTCGGCATCGCCGCTTCCAATCAGATGCATGTCCTCCAGGACCAGCTTAGACAGCTTCAATTGCATCCCCCCTGCTGATTCAAATCCTTTGAGATTATACTATTGTTTTGTGATTAATAACATTGGAAGTCTTAATCACTTAAGCGAAACAGTATTTACTATATCCGCGCAGGCCAACCGCCTTATTGGCAGTTAGCCTGCTGCTGCATTCATGCGGCAAGTTAAAAACATGGTTTTTTAACTGCGGACTAGTATAACACACAGTTGCGCGAATGTAACGTAAAATATGCGATTACCCACCTGAGTCGTGAAACTGAACCTGAACCTCGGTATCGCGCGGCACGATGGTTCCGGCTTCAATACTTTGATGGGTCACAGTGCCATCCCCGCTGGGCACCATCGTGAGCCCGGCATCCTCCATGGCCTGCGCGGCCTCAACCACCGTCTTGTCCGACAAGTCCGGAACGACGGTCATGCCTTCCATATCGTCGAATTCCGCTGTTTTAGTCTCCATGTAAAGCAGCACCGTAGTGCCTTTGTCAACCGTGGCTCCCGCCACGGGCATCTGGGTATCCACCTTGCCCGTACCGTCCGTGAGATATTCCAGCCCCAATGCGGACAGCGCAGCCGATGCAGCTCCCTCGTCGAGGTTTGTGACGTCCGGCACAACCACCTGCTCAGGTTGGGGTACTTCGTTGTAATCCGGATCCACGCCGAGATACGGCAGCGCGTTTTCGAGAATGCTCTTCACATAAGGTGCCGCAACCACACTGCCGAACGTAACCGGCACAGCCGGTTCGTCCACAATGAACAGGATCGCGATCTTTGGATCATCCACCGGCGCGAAGGCGATAAACGAGGCGATAACCTTATCATGCATGACCTGATGGTTCTCGTCGTACTTCTGCGCGGTACCCGTTTTGCCGCCCACGTGATAACCCGGTATGTAGCAGTTCTTGCCGCTGCCCTCTGTTACCACGCTTTCGAGTATGGCCCGTACCGTGGCGGAGGTTTGCTCTGAAATCACCTGTCGGACTACCGTGGGCTCATACTTTTCAATATAGTTGCCGTCGTCGTCCGTAATTCCCCGGACGAGCAGCGGTTGATATAAAAAACCGCCGTTCACCACTGCGCTGAATGAGGAGATCAGCTGTAGCGGTGTAACGGCTATCGATTGCCCGAACGCGATCCGGGCGAGGTCACCATTTGTTACATATTTTTCCGCCATCACGATGCCCGTGCCGTCGGAGGGAAATGCGATCCCGGTTTCCTGACCGAAACCAAAGTTATATATGTAATCGTAGAACGTCTGGGTGCCCATGCTGAGACCCATCTGCATGAAGGCAACGTTGCACGAGTTCTGTACTGCTTCTGCAAGTGTCTGGCTGCCGTGTGAATTGGGATAACGCCAGCACTTGATCATTTGTCCATCCACCACGTTGTAGCCCGGGCAGAAGAATGTTGTATCCGTATTGATCGCGCCGCTGTCGAGCGCCGAGGCCAATGTGACTACCTTGAAGGTGGAGCCGGGTTCATACGCGTCGGTGATGATCTTGTTGCGCGTCAGCGCAATCAGCTGCGACACGTCGTCACGCGGTACGTCGTTCAGGTCAAAATCCGGGTAATTGGCGAGACCAAGGATGTCACCCGTCTGCGGGTCCATCGCAACGGCGTATACATTCTGCGCGTTCTGCTCCCAGTACGCCTCCTGCACGGCCTGTTCCACAAAGCTCTGAATGACTTCGTCGATGGCAAGCACGATGTTGTAGCCATCCACCGGCGGAATGTACTGCTCCTCGCCGATCGCAATATCCTTACCCTTGTTGTCCGTTTCGGCGATGATCTTGCCGTCCTGGCCAGCCAGATATTTTTCAAAGTAGGCTTCGAGGCCTTCCTGCCCTACGCCGTCCACCGACGTATAGCCCAGCGTCTGCGTCAGGAACGAGCTGTTCGGATAATACCGCCGCACGTCCACCGAGAAGTATACGCCCGGCAGATTCTCCGCCCGCAGCGTATTGGCCACCTCGGTCGTTACCTGCCGTTTCAGCCACACTTCGGACTTTTTCGTATCAATCGCCTTTTTGCGCACCGTCTCCTCATCCATATCGAGGACTTTGGCCAGTACGCTTACGATGGCGTCCGTGTTGCTGTTGACGATCTCATTGGGCCGCAGCACCACGGTCTGCGCAGTGGCGCTCTGTGCGAGCACGTTGCCGTTTCTATCCAGTATCTCACCACGCTGCGCGGCCACCGTAAGGTCACGAGTCTGCTGCAGCATCGCTTTCTGCTGCAGCTCGCCTCCCTGAACGAACACCACGACAGCCATCTTCACCGCTAAACCAAAAAACAGTACGAGCACCGTGGTCATCAGGAAAAGCAGCCTTTTCTTCGACTGGAGCGTCGGCAGTGGTATCACCTTTTTCTCCTTCCGACGTTCCATGCCTTTACCCTCCATTAGCCACCTGATCCGTTTTGAAGGATTTGATCCGGATCGGGGTAAGTCATTTTCAGCTCGCCTTGTGCCGTCTGCTGCACGTTCATCAGGTCGTCCTTGAGCTCAATGTCGACCTGCAGCGCTTCAATCTGTGTCTGGACGGTAGCAATGTCCGCCTTCAGATCGTTGTTCTGCGTGCCCACGGCACAAGCGACGGCGTACCGGGAAACCAGCAGGGACAACGCACAAAACGCGACGAATACGGCCATCAGCGTAGAAACGAGCCCCTTTTTATGCTGAGCCTTCGGCTTGGCGACCGGTTTCGCGGCGGGTTTCTGCACTGGTTTCACTGCCGCTGCCGGTTTTGGCTTCCTCTCGGCAAAGTTATTACTAATATATGCGACGTTCCCCTCGATCTTAACCACGCGATTGCGCGTTTGCGGAGCCGATTGTGTTTCGTATGCGGTTTTTCTCTGTACTGCCTGCATCAATATCTCCGCCTTTGTATCTGGTGGTCCTTGTGGTGTTTACCGAGGTGTCCGCTTGCCGCTCCAAAAAACTATGCTTTTCGGGGACTCCGCTTCTCAAAAGCGCGCAGTTTGGCACTGTGCGCCCGACTGTTCTCCTCATTTTCTTTTTCCGTTGGCAGGATTGGCTTTCCTGTTACCACCCGGCCTGCCGAAACCTTTCCGCATACGCATATCGGAAAGCTGCTGGGACATTCGCATGGGTTTGCCAGCCTGCGGAATTCCTGCTTGACGATGCGGTCCTCGAGCGAGTGAAACGTAATCACTGCAATGCGGCCGCCTTCGTTTAAGCCATCGACGAAGTCGGACAGCGCAGTTTTAACTGCATCGAGTTCTCCATTCACTTCGATCCGGAGCGCCTGGAAACACCGTCTTGCGGGATGGGGCCCGTCTTTTCGAGCGCCACTGGGGATGGCTTTTTTGATAACCCCCACTAAATCCGTGGTGGTCGTTATGGGCCGCTGGCTTCGTTCCCTCACAATGAACTCCGCTATTCTCGCGGCCCACCGTTCCTCACCGTATTCCCGGAAGATTCGCTCAAGGTCTCGCTGCGCATAGCTTGCTACTATGTCTGCCGCGCATGTCTTATCCTCACTGTTCATGCGCATATCGAGCCTCGAGTCCTGTTTATATGAGAACCCCCTGTTACATTGGTCTATCTGGAACGATGAGACCCCCAAGTCCAAAACCGCTCCATCTATCCCTTTTATATCCAGCATACTGAGTATGCTTTTGATATCCCTGAAATTGCCGTGGACATATTCCACGTTGCTGAATTCATTCAGCCGCGCTGATGCCTGTCCAAGCGCGAACTCGTCGCGGTCGATGCCGATCAGCCTGCCGCCTGGCGTTATCCTTTCAAGTATCGCTGCCGCATGTCCGCCGCCGCCCAATGTGCCGTCTACCACGGTCATACCGGGCTTCAGGTTCAGCAGCTCTATCGTTTCATGCAGCAGTACGGGTATGTGTTCCATCTTTTATATTCCGTAAGCCGCCAGGGCCGACATGGTGACCTCGTCGGACGGCGCCTGCGCTTCGTAATTCTCCCACTTTTCCTTGTCCCAGATCTCCACGCGGTACGACGCGCCGATGATCGCGGTTTCTTTGTCGATCCCCACTTTGTCGCGCAGCACCTGCGGCAGCAGCACGCGTCCCTGCTTGTCGGGCTCACACTTGCAAGCGCCGGAGAATACCATGCGCACAAACCGTTGAGCCTGAATGTCGGACTGTGGGATCGCGCTGAGCTTGGCTGCGAACTTTTCCCATTCATCTTCAGAATACGCGACGAGGCAATCCTTGTTGGTGCAGGTAATATAAAACGGGTCCCCCAAGTCCACCCTCAGCTTGGAGGGAACCGCCACACGGCCTTTTTCATCCAACGTATGGAAGTATGTCCCGATCAGCGTACCCTTCACCATTTACCCCTTAGATGGACTATACCGTCGTTGCCTGTACTTACCTCTTTCAGGTTTCAGCTTCAGAAGCTCTTTTATTCCCCACTTCCTCCCCCTACTCCCCACGTTTCCCCACTATGCCTATATTCTTCGGTATAGTTTTGATAATTCCTTCCCGATTTAAAAGATTGCAAGCATTATTTTTTTAGAATATGTCATTGGCGATAGCCTTATACTATATATGGTGGAGAATGTATATTCGCGCAAATATGCGTTCGATTATACATTGCATATCCGTCCGCCGCCATTAACAGGCAGTATTTTCGCTGTAAATTGCGCCTGAATAAAAAAAGACAGGCATCACGCCTGTCCCGAATGCGATAATATGCTATTCGATTGTCCAGCTTAAGGTGAACGCACCGTTCTTCGCCTCACCCTGCAGCGTAAAAAGATAGCTGCCTTCAGCGTTCACGGTTAACGTCGTACCATCGGTAATGTCACAGATGACCTCACCGTCCTTCTTTACGACCGCCTGCAGGCCCTCTCCTCCCTCGAGACTGAAGCTTACTTCGTCGCCTGATTTCAGCGAAACCCGGCGGGCCAAAGAACCATCAAACGACACATAGCTGGAGCTCAACGAAGTTTCACTGCTCTGCTGGCTCATGCCGGTAAATACGCCATTTGAAACCGTGCATCCGCAAAGCAGGCCCACCATCACCACCACAGCGGTGATTACAAGCCATTCTTTCTTTTTCATTTATAAAATCCTCCTTATTACATATCCACATTACGGCTTGCCAGTCTGCCTGAAACGATGGTGCACGCCACAAACCAGACCGCATAAACGCCTGCGCCGATAGCGAAATATTTTGCGAGCATTGCGCCGATCCCCGATACATCATTGATAAGCCGCATCGTATCACCGAGCATACCAAATGCCACCATCAGCACGCTATCCACCACATTGACTGCGATCGCCAGCGCAAAGTACATCGCCAGCGCGATCAGCCAATTGTAGCTGCTTCCACGCACCATCACCCTGCTGACCGTAACGGCCAGCATCGCAATCGCCATCTGCGCAAACATCTCCAAGGCCACCAGTCCGGTGAACACGGCAGTCCCGCCGCCGAGGAATACATCGCCCAGCTCCTGACGCATATCCGCCAGTATTGCGTTCACCATGCCGTTTTGGAAGGCATTGAGTGCGCTGCCGCTTGCCGCAAGACATCCCACAAGCACCACCATCGCAGCGAGAATCTCGAACGCGCCAAATATCGTTTTGGCCCAAATGATGCGGTTCCCACCCTGTGGCGTCAAAAACAGCATATAGCCCTGCTTATGCTTAAGGTCCGCATACAGCTTGGTCACCGTGTCGAGGATCGGCAGCAAAAGCCCGCCCACCAGCAGCAGCAGCGTCATCACAAGAGCGAGTGTGTTCCATCCGCCGCCCCGATAGATACCGTACAGCGCGATTCCTTCCAGCAGCAGCAGCGTAATCAGTACGCCGATCAGCAGATTCTTCCGGCGCATCAGTTCATATTTCATCAGCTTCATCATGACGCAAATACCTCCCGGTACAGATCGACGATCGATTTGCCGTATTGCGAGCGGATTGATTCGGTTTCACCCTGCAGAACGATTCGGCCCTGCTTGATGAAGATCACTTCGTCAAGGATGTTCTCCATCACGTCGATCAGGTGGCTCGACATCAGGATTGTGTTTTCCTCATTGGCTTTTCCGATGATAGCAGAGAGCACCGCGTCCCGTGCGATGAGGTCGATACCGTTGAGCGGCTCGTCGAGCATAATCAGCTTAGCATCCCGTGCAGCAGCAGCCGTCACCTTGAGCTTCGCTTCCATGCCGGAGGACAACTGCGAAACCCGCATACCCATTTCCAGCCCCATTTTTGCGATCAGCTTCTCGTATGCCTCCATCGAGAAATCACCGTAGAAGTCGGCGTGGAAACGGCCGACCTGGCGGATGGTCATGAACCCGTAAAAGTAGGGTTCGGTTGGCATGTAGGCGACCTGCGCATGGGTTTCCGGTCCAACCGGACGGTCCAGTACCTGAATTTGCCCTGCAGTGGGATGCACCAGGCCCGCAGCCATTTTCATCAGCGTGGACTTGCCGCTGCCGTTCGGCCCGAGCAGCCCATATATCTTACCGGGCCTTAGGGCGATGGTAGCGGAGTCGACAGCCGGCGTGCGCGCATAGCTTTTTGTCAACTGCGTTGTGGTCAGGCTGTACATCACTTTAACTCCTCCTCAATTGCAATTTTCATATCGTGGGGCGAAAAGCCCAGTGCGGCCATTTCGCTAACGAATTCGTGTATCAGTTCATCCGCCATCTCCTTGCGTATCCTTTGCACAATGGACGGATCATTCACCATAAAGGTCCCCAGCCCACGCTCGGTATAGCACAGCCCCATCGTCTCCATTTCGCCGTATATTCTTGCTGCTGTGTTGGGGTTTACCTCATATTCCAAGGCCAGCGCACGCGTGGACGGCATCTTGTCTCCCGGCTGTATTTCACCCTGCACCATTCGCTTCTTAAGCAGGTTGATTACCTGCATATAGATCGGTATGCGGCTGTTATAATCCATGGAATGCCTCGCTTCCTTGTGTACTATTGTCATAGTACACCATTACATTATGACTGTCAAGCAAAAGATAAAATCAGACATAAAAAAAGAGCGCTCTGCGCTCCTTCAGCAATTGTATTACGCACTCATCACTTCAGAAAAGTTTCTTCCGCGCTTGGTGAGTTCCAGCCAATAAGGCACACCGCAGCCGGTCTGATGGTTGGTATGGCTCGTCAGGTATCCGGCCATGGTCAGCGCATGGATCGCCCGGACATACTGCTCGCGTTCCGGATCCTCCATCAGCAGCAACATATTATCCACCGCGAAAGTCAACGAAACCCCTTCGGGCAGCTTTTTATCAATTTCAATCATTTTCTTCAATACTTCTTTTTGAATCTGGTTTAACATTCCTATTGTCTCCTCCCGGTTGTCGTTTGGCACGATGGACATTATATTACGATTTAGTGTCCGATACAAGTTGAAATTCATGAAAGTTTTTCACTGTCTTTGCACATTTTTGTCCTTGATTTTACAGATTGCATCGTCCCGTGTCGATACATGGGCAAAAACTGTGTGCGAACATATATTCAGGTAAATATTACCTGCGCCTTTTATTCCTATTCTCCCTGTTAAATCCTTCAGATTATATAGAGGGGATTTGGGCAATAAAATCCTTCAATGTCTTTGCGCTGGCCTGCAGTGCCGCTTCCTCTTCCGGGGTCAGCCTATAGCGGATGATCCCGTCAATGCCGTTCAAGTTGATGACGGAAGGCAGGCTCAGCGCCACGTCATGGATGCCATATGGCCCGTCGATTACGCTGGCTACCGTTTTGATGGAGTTCTTGTCCTTGATAACGGCTTCGATTATATTCTCAACAATGCCAGCAATGGCAAAGTAGGTGGCGCCTTTAAGCTTGATTACGTCGGAACCGCCGTTTTTGGTCTTTTGGACGATCTCATCCTTTTCCAGGTCGCAGAATGCCAGCTTCAGAGAGTCGCAGTAGATGTCGATGCTCTGTCCGGCAATCTGAGTCGCGCTCCATACCGGCACTTGGGAATCGCCATGCTCGCCGATGATATAGCCGTGCACATTTTGAATATCCACATTCAGCTTTTGCGCAATGTAGAAACGGAAACGTGCGGTGTCCAGCGCGGTGCCGGTTCCAATTACCTTGTTGGCGGGCAGGCCGGACCACTTTTGAATCAGGTATGTAAGGATATCCGCTGGATTGGCAACAACCACGATGACGCCGTGGTTGTAGTACTTCATAATGTTTTCCGTAATACTCCTGGCGATCGGTACGTTCTTGTTGGTCAGATCAAGCCGGGTCTCGCCGGGTTTGCGTCCCAGCCCGGCTGTGATGACGATAACATCGCAGTTGGCACAGTCCGAGTAATCCCCGGCATGGATATTCATCTGCCCCAGATGGCAGAGGCCGTGGTTGATATCCAGCGCCTCTCCCATGGCCTTGTCGTTGTTGATATCGATAAGTACGATTTCACTGGCGGTCCGGTTAATCGCGACATTATATGCGACCGCCGCTCCCACGTTCCCAGCCCCGATGATCGCAATTTTTGATTTACCCTGCAGCATATCCTTACTCCTTTAAGCCCAAATCAGCTTGAGTTTTTTCCCATTAATAATGATACAAATATTATTCCTTGAATGGGCGCTCTTCAAGCCATAAGCAGTTAAATTTGTGTGAACAGATTCGTCTGGGGAAACGGATTGCCCGACAGGCACGAATATCAGACAGCCGAAGCCGACTGCCTGATATCATTTCTTCCATTATAATACCTAATTTTACTCAGCCTTCAAAAGCCTGCTCCAAGTCAAACAGGATATCGTCGATATGCTCCGTTCCGATAGACAGGCGGATCGTGTTGGGTTTGATCCCCGAGTCCAGCAGTTCCTGCTCGTTCATCTGGGAGTGCGTCGTGCTGGCGGGATGGATCACGAGCGACTTGACGTCCGCCACGTTGGCGAGCATTGAGAACAGCTTCAGCCGCTCGGTATAGTTTCTGGCATCCTCCGCCGAGCCCTTCAGTTCAAATGTAAAGATGGAGCCCGCACCGTTGAGGAAATAACGGTCATACAGCGTCTTGTACGGGCTGTCATTCTGCGACGGGTGATTCACGCGTTCCACGCCGGGATGCTCGCGCAAGAAGTCCACTACCTTGAGCGCATTGGAGACGTGGCGTTCGACGCGCAGCGAGAGCGTCTCCAACCCCTGCAGGAACAGGAAAGCGTTGAACGGACTAAGCGCCGCTCCGGTATCCCTCAGCAGGGTGACGCGGGCCTTGATGATGTAGGCCAAAGCGCCCGCAGCTTCAGTAAAGCGCGCACCGTGGTAGCTGGGGTCCGGCTCTGTGAGGTAAGAAAAGCGCCCAGAAGCTACCCAGTCAAATTTGCCTCCATCCACGATGACGCCTCCGATGGAGGTGCCGTGACCGCCGATGAACTTGGTCGCCGAGTGCACCACGATATCCGCGCCGTGTTCAATCGGCCGCAGCAGATATGGTGTCGCAAACGTGTTGTCCACGATGACCGGAACGCCATGCCGGTGCGCGGCAGCCGATACTTCCTCGATATCAATAATGCTTGAATTGGGGTTGCCCAACGTCTCAAAGAATACGGCTTTTGTATTGGGCTGAATCGCGGCTTCAAAGCTGCCCGGAGCGTCCGGATCGACAAACGTGACGTCAATTCCGAAATCCTTAAAGGTGTGGGCAAAGAGATTGTATGTACCGCCGTAAAGCGTACTGGCCGAGACGATGTGATCCCCTGCGTGCGCGATATTCTGGATAGCATAGGTCACCGCGGCAGAGCCGCTTGCGAGCGCGAGTGCAGCCGCGCCGCCCTCCAGCGCTGCAATGCGCTTTTCAAACACATCGCTCGTCGGATTCATGATGCGCGTATAGATGTTGCCGGGCTCGGTCAATCCAAACCGTCCTGCTGCCGAAGCAGCGCTTGGGAACACATACGAGGTTGTCTGGTAAATGGGCACAGCCCTTGCATCCGTCGCCGGGTCCGGCAACTCTTGCCCTGCATGCACTTGCAGCGTTTCAAACTTCAGGGTTCTTTCTTTCGACATGGTTTCATCTCCTTTTGTTATCATATAATTTATATACACTTTGTATGAATTAATTTTACAGATACATCAATGTATCTGCCTTTCCCGGGGTCATGTCATGCTTCTTTGCTTTTCTGCAAGGTCAGCTAAAGTGACGCTGTCCACCACACGGTTGACAGCCTCGTTGATCTGCTTCCAGACATCCAGAGTCGCGCAGGCTCCGCTTCGCGGGCATTGATTCACATCGTCCTCCATACAGGACACCGGCACGAGATTCCCTTCGATGGTCCGCAGGATCATACCGACCGTGTATTCCTTTGCAGGCCTTGCTAGCCGGTATCCGCCCTGAGCACCGCGCGCGCTTTTGACATACCCTGCGCGATTGAGCATCGTAATGATCTGCTCCAGATACTTTTCCGAGATCTCCTGATGCCCTGCTATGCTTTTGATTGCAACATACTCTTCAGGTTCCGCCATAGCCAAATCGAGCATCAATCGCAGCGCGTAGCGTCCTCGGGTTGAAATTTTCATCCGATCACCATCCTGTTTACATCACATTTATCAAGCCGGGCTTCTGTGGATGCCCGCCAAATCTTTAATTACTTCCGACGCAAGTATCAATCCTGCAACCGAGGGAACGAACGCGATACTCCCCGGAATCTGCCGACGGCCCATAGGTGCGGTTTCATCTTCAGACGCCAGCGGAGTGACGGGCTCCTCGCGGGAATAAACCACCTTCAGCGACTCAATCCTCCGTTTTCTAAGCTCCCGGCGCATCACCTTGGCAAGCGGACACACGCTCGTTTTGTAGATATCCGCCACCTCAAACCGCGCGGGGTCAAGCTTGTTGCCAGCTCCCATGCTGCTGATGACGGGAACATCCGCTCTTTTTGCTTCCTCAATCAGCGTCAGCTTAGAAGAGACCGTATCGATCGCGTCCACGATATAGTCAAAGCGCTTCAGGTCAAACTCCGGCGCGTTGTCCGCAGTATAGAAGCACGCGTACGTCTCCACTATGCAGTCCGGGTTAATATCCCGGATGCGCTGCCGCATGACCTCCACCTTCTTCTGACCAATCGTGCTGTTCAGTGCAATGAGCTGACGGTTGAGGTTGGTCAGGCATACCTCGTCGTTGTCGAACAGCGTCATGGCTCCGATCCCACAGCGTGCGATGGCTTCAGCTGCAAAGGAACCCACCCCACCGATACCAAATATCGCCACCCGGCAATGCGAAAGCCTTTCCATCGCCTCCGGCCCAAGCAGCAGCTCCGTTCGCGAAAATGCATTCATCGCTGCACCACAGCCGTCGCTTCAAAAAATCGGACCCGCGGCGATTTGTCAGTTTGAATCTGTTTTGTCACAGACTGTTCTCCATTTAATATCTGCTCAATTCATATAGAGTTAGTTTTATTCATCGTAATGTGCCGTCGGGTAATTGTCAATAGCTGCCGAGGCTCAATGCCACTTCTGTGGCTTCAGACTATTCCGCAAACAGTGGCGTGGAAAGGTAGCGCTCACCTGTATCCGGCATGATTACGACGATCGTCTTCCCTTCGTTTTCAGGGCGTTTGGCCAGCTCCGCAGCCACCCAGGCCGCCGCGCCGGAGGATATGCCCACCAGCATCCCTTCCACCCGCGCAATTTCCCGGCCCGTCTCAAAGGCGTCCTCATTCTTCACCCCGATGATCTCATCGTAGACATTTGTGTTAAGCACCTGCGGTACAAACCCCGCCCCGATGCCCTGTATCTTATGCGGCCCCGGCTTGCCCCCCAGCAGCACCGGCGAGTCCGCAGGTTCCACCACCACGATCTTGATATTCGGATTCTTTGACTTCAGGTACTCGCCCACGCCTGTCACGGTTCCGCCCGTACCCGCCCCGGCGACGAATATATCGACCTTGCCATCCGTATCCTCCCAGATCTCCGGACCGGTCGTCGCCCGGTGAATAGCCGGGTTTGCGGGATTGACAAACTGCCCGGGTATAAACGAATCCGGTATTTCTTTTGCCAGTTCCTCCGCCTTTTCAATCGCACCTTTCATGCCCTTTGCGCCTTCTGTAAGTACCAGCTCCGCGCCGTAGGCCTTGAGCAGCTGGCGGCGTTCCATGCTCATCGTTTCCGGCATGGTCAGGATGATGCGATATCCCCTCGCTGCGGCCACCGACGCCAGTCCGATGCCTGTGTTGCCGCTCGTCGGCTCGATGATGACGCTGCCTGCTTTCAATACTCCGCGTTTCTCCGCGTCGTCAATCATCGCTTTCGCAATCCTGTCCTTCACGCTGCCTGCCGGATTAAAATATTCCAACTTGCCGAGAATCGTCGCTTTGAGGTCATGCTTTTTCTCATAACCGGAAAGCTCCAGCAGCGGCGTCTTACCAATCAGTTCCGTCAGACTTTTATATATCCTTGCCATTGCAGTTGCCTCCTTAATATAATTCATATATGTTTTATATGTTTTAATATAAGCGAATGTTCCCGGTTTGTCAATAGCCTCGTTAACTTTATTTTAATACTGATATGTTTAGTATGTTAAATTGACAACGCCGCGATATTTTCATAATATAGAGGTAATGTTTGAGTAAGAGGTTTGATATGAGAATATCCGCAAAGGGGCGCTATGCGCTCGCAGCCATGGTGGATATGGCGCAATACCACAAAAGCGGCGATTCAGTAACGCTGGTCAGCATATCAGAAAGGCTGGGCATATCCAAGATCTATCTGGAGCAGGTCTTTTCGCTGCTGAAGCGTGCCGGGCTGGTGACTTCCGTCAAGGGAGCAGCGGGCGGCTATCTGCTCTCGCGAAAGCCGGAAGATATCACTGCGCTGGATGTATTATCCGCCGTGGAGCTGTCGCTGTTTGAAGAGGCTGGATCTGCCGTGGAAGCAAAAGCGCCCGAAATCGACGCCGCGATGCAGCGCCTTGCGTTCATCCCCATGGACGATGCCGTCAAAACGGCCCTAAGCAAGGTAACGCTGCCTGACCTGCTGCAGGAAGCCGCCCGAAGCAAGGCTGACCAGAGCTACATGTTCTTTATTTAGCTGCCCAGACATTTCATCTGAGATAAAATTGCATGCCGGAGGACAACATGACAGACTTCAACGAGATAATCCCGCGCTCCAATACCAATTCGATCAAATACGATCCCGCACGCCGCAGCATGCCGGAGGATCTGCTCCCGCTTTGGGTGGCTGATATGGATTTTCGCACGCCCTCCTGCGTCATGGATGCACTGATCGAAAAATGCCGCCACGGCATATTCGGTTACAGCGACAGTGGCAAGGCGTATTTCAATACACTGCAAAGCTGGTTCTCACGGCGGTTCAATTGGCAGGTGCAGCCCGAATGGCTCGTCAAAACGCCGGGCATCGTGTTCGCCGTCTGTACCGCCATCCGGTCGCTGACCTGTGAAGGTGACGCGGTGCTGATCCAGCCGCCTGTCTACTACCCGTTTGCCGCGGGCGTACGCGCCAATAACCGGCGCCTCGTGACCAATGAACTGGTATATGACGGCGACGGCTATACCATCGACTTTGAGGATTTTGAGCAAAAGATTATAGACAATAGCGTAAAGCTTTTTATACTCTGCAGCCCGCACAACCCGGTCGGACGCGTCTGGACGCGCGACGAACTCACGCACATGGGCGATATCTGCCTGCGCCATGGCGTCATCGTGGTGGCGGATGAAATTCACGCGGATTTTGTTTATCCGGGCCATGAACACTTTGTCTTTACAGCACTGAAGCCGGAATTTGCCGATATCGCGGTAACCTGTACCGCGCCCTCTAAAACCTTCAACCTTGCGGGCCTGCAGGTGTCCAACATTTTCATTGCCAGCAATGTTCTGCGCGACCGATTTAAAGAAGATCTCAAACGGTGTGGGGCCGGCTTGGTGAATGTCATGGGTCTCGTTGCATGCCAAGCAGCTTATGAAGGTGGTGAAGCGTGGCTGGAGGAGCTTAAAGTTTACCTGACCGAGAATCTTGCCTTTTTGCGCGAGTTCGTTGCCGCGCACATCCCGGGCGTCCGGTTGGTGGAGCCGCAGGGCACCTACCTTGTCTGGCTTGATTTCGGTGGGTTGAGCTTAAGTGTCGATGCGCTCGATGACCTTATCGTACGCAAAGCGAAGCTATGGCTGGATGCAGGTACGATGTTCGGGCAAGGCGGCGACGGGTTTCAGCGTATCAATATTGCCTGCCCCCGGGCAGTGCTGAAAAAGGCGCTGGAGCAGTTGGAGCAGGCAGTTTCACAGTAGGATTAAACGCGCAATGATATCAGATCTTCCACAGGACCGATTTTCAGATTTCGACCAATAAATGCGAGACTTAATTCCCGGCAGAGGGCAGTCTGTTGGAGCACTGCGTCTCCCTGGGCGATGTTGAGTATGTGCGGCACTCCTGCAATCCGTATAAAGCCTTTTACACGCAGCACGCAGCCGCACTCACCCGATACGATTGATCGGATCAGCCGATTCGCTGTATCGCGGCTCATATCATCTTTCACCTGAAGCGTTACCGCATCCATATGAGCGTGGCAGTGTCCTAGCGAAACATCCAGTTCTCTGCCTTCAGGGGTCAGCACCGCATCAATGAAGCCTTCATCATCCCACAGCTGTGCAACAATTGCAGCATTGGGATTCATGTTTCTCAAATCGCAGGCAATTTCCACCCTGTCACCATGAAAGCGTTCAAGCTTGCTGACCACCAGAACCGACGCATTCCTGATCTGATTTGCGATGAAACTGCCCTCGGCGGGACCGCCGTTTTTATAATTAATACTGTCTATGACGACAACCGCGCGCCGGATGCGGCACCGCCCGCGCAGCTGTTCATCACGGAGTACATCCTCAAACTGGTCAAACACGAACAGTCCCGACGTTTCAAACAAGATGCGGGCAGGCTTAAATTCTTGTACAACTTCCCGAAGCGTTGCCGTCAATTCGCCCTTCAATGTGCAGCAGACGCATCCGCCCTTCAACGGAATCGCTTCGAAGCCTGCGCTGCGTACCAGCTCCGCGTCAACGCCCGTCTGGCCGAACTCATTGACAACATAAACCGTACGCTCGCCGTCTGCCGCATAACGGCTAAGCAACATATTTGCTAGAGTAGTCTTCCCCGCCCCAAGAAAGCCGGTAATCACATCGATCTCAATCATAGCATTCAACAAATACTTTAAGCATCACCAGTACTGCATATTCGTCAGGCAATAAACGTTTTGGCAACTTCGGCGCAGCTCGCTGCATCAGACGTATATGCGTCTGCACCGATGCTGTCACAGAAACTCTGTGTAATAGGTGCGCCGCCTACCATCACTTTAACGCTCTCGCGGAGTCCGGCTTCCTTCAATGCCTTGATCACGTCTCCCTGGGCGGCCATAGTGGTCGTAAGCAGCGCGGACAGCGCCAGGATGTTCGGCTTGTGCTTCTGTATGGCATCTACGATTATTGCATCAGGCACATCCGTGCCAAGATCAATCACTTCAAAGCCCGCTCCGACCAGCATCATCTTAACCAGATTCTTCCCAATATCGTGCAGGTCACCCTTTACGGTTGCGAGGACCACCTTACCAATCGGCTCCACACCGGCTTCGATAAGATAGGGCTTCAGGAGTTCGAGCCCTCTGTTCAGCGCCCGCGCTGCAATAAGCACTTCCGGCACATATACTTCATTGTTCTTGAATCGAACGCCCAATTTCCCCATGCCGTCAAGCAGACCGTCATTAAGGATATCCTGTGCGGATACGCCTGAGTTCAACGCTTCCTGAATCTCCTTCTGTACCAGATCCGATTTGCCGATTTGTACATAATCCGAAATATGTTGCAAGTATGACATCTTAAAATCCTTTCATTATAAATTCATATCGTATAGTTCAGGCCGGAGCTTATCGCACTGCGGGATCATCTGCTCCGTCAGCGTCTGTGCATCTGACGGCAATGCGTCCACCTCTCCGGCGATACGATCCAGCCATACGAGTTCCTTATCGTTCAGTTCCAATTCCCCCGCTTCGTGGGCTGATCTAATCTTTGCCAGCGCCAGCTCCGCCGCCTTCCTCGTCCGGTTGTAATACCCCTCTTCTTTTACAACCTCTCTGGATATATCCAGGACAACGTCCGGCCTCAATACATAGGCTTGGGGATCAAAGTGGCTGTCGGAATCTGCAAGAATGTCCCGCATCAACAGCGCTGTGTCTTCTCCACGCTGGGAAGCCGTATTCATCAGGCGGCAGTCATATACGAGTTGTTCAAACGATACCGTCGGCGCCATACCGCCCAGCAGCTTGATGTTCTGGATTGACTCGTTGCTCCACAGATCAGCGAGGCATGCAGCCACATTTCCTACCGGGCTAAGATGCGCACACGCGCTCGTTCGTCCTTCCATTGCAATCGGCGTCCCCGTAATCGCCTTTACATATACGCCTTCATAACCACAGTCCTTATGTGGCCCGCGCGCGCCGCATTCTATTGCCACAAGGCTGCGAACTGCGGTCATAACGCGCACTGTCGCCGCAAAAACCCTGGGCACATAATTCTTTTCGGCGAGCACCATAGCGGTGTTGGCAAATCCGCAGGCGGTATCCCCGGCTGCAACCGTGCCTGTTCGATCCGCAATGGATACAATCTCGGTCCAAAGCTTATTCATATCCGTACAGCCAAGCACTGATAGCGCAAACACTGACTTGGCAATATCGCAGTACATAATTGCCTCGTCATGTACCTCCTTGCCGCCAACGGATTCTATCGCCAGAAAATCGGCGCCGGACTTCGCACAGCCTTCGAATGTTTCAAGCATTCTATCCCAGTGGTAACCGCGCCACATGTGCTTCAGGTCCCTGCCCTCGCGAATGTCGTTGGGCGTGATGCGCACAGCACTCCTTACCCCGAACTTTTCTGCGTATTCCTTCACGATATCGACCACAACTCTGCAAACCTCTATTCCCCACGAGGGTTCAAAAGTCATAGGCGGGAGCGTCTCAATCTCCGCGACAAACCCCGGACAATGCAATTCTTTTGCGCGTTCACAGATACCCGTAATGATCTCCCTGTAGTTGCGAATCACCTCAGGCATCGTACTTGAGTCGATCGTCATCGTAGGCAGCGTGAAGTTGACCTCCGGGTACAGCACTCCTCCGCCAATTGACATTCCGTTTTTAAGCGTGACAGGATATTTGGCGCGCCCATAAACAAAATTTTTCAAATTCTGATACGCTGTAGCTTTAAAGTCAGGCATATACGGCTCCTTTCATACTTATCCTATGTGTTTAGTATACTTTAAAAAAATGCTGGCATCTTGAAGAATTTTTTGAATTATTGAATTATTATTTTGAAAAATTAAAGTCTATTTATTTATTGGCGTACCAATTTAAGATGTTTATGTTCATACTCTTTTGATATAATGGCATATACGGTTTGGGAGGAAGCAGATGGGAACTATTGTTGTCAATAAAAAGGGCCGGAAGAGAATTCATGCAGGCCATCCGTGGGTATTCGCATCCGACATCGCAGAGGCTCAGGATTCCGAGCCCGGCGATGTCGTCGATGTGTTCAGCCCGGAACAGCAATTTTTGGGGCGCGGATACTACAATCCGAAATCACAGATTTCCCTGCGCATGCTCACGAGGCGGAATGAAGCGGTCGACGCGGAATTGATCAGAAATCGTATCCGCACAGCCGCAGAGTACCGCATGAAGCTCGGGCTGTACGATGTCTGCCGTTTGGTAAACGCTGAGAGCGATTTTCTTCCCGCGCTGATCGTGGACAAGTTCGGCGGCACACTCGTCATGCAGGTACTGTCGCTCGGCATGGAGCGGCTAAAAACCGATATCGCAGACGCCCTGATGGCGCTGCCCGGCATTACGGGCATATACGAGCGTAACGACGCGCCCGTAAGAAACCTTGAAGGACTGGAGCAAAGCAAAGGCTTTCTGTGTGGTGGTGGGGAAACCAAAATCGTCGTTCAGGAAAACGGGATCAAGCTGCTGGTTGATATCGAGAACGGGCAGAAGACCGGATATTTTCTGGACCAGCGAGAAAACCGGGCCGCCCTGCAGCCATTCGTGCACGGCGCCCGCGTGCTGGACTGCTGCTGCCATACGGGTTCTTTTGCGCTGCACGCGGCGCATTACGGCGCTGCCGAGGTGTCCGGCGTGGATATTTCGGAAGAGGCTACCGCACGTGCAACTGAAAACGCCCAGCTCAACGGCATTGATAACTGCCGTTTCATCACCGCCAACGTGTTCGACTATCTCCGGGAAAAGCAGGCCGACAAGGAGCTATACGACCTTATCGTGCTCGACCCGCCGGCGTTTGCAAAGAACCACAGCGCAGTCAAATCCGCGACACGCGGGTACAAGGAGATCAACCTTAGGGCCATGAAACTGCTGCGTCCCGGCGGCTTCCTAGTCACCTGCTCCTGCTCTCAGCACATGACAGCCGACCTTTTCAACGACATGCTGCTCGCGGCTGCCATAGACGCGGGGCGCGAGCTGCGCATCATTGAAAAACGGGGACAGGCCAAGGATCATCCGTACCTTTTGGCCGCCCCCGAAACGAACTATCTGAAATGTTTTATTACGCAGGTGCGTTAGGCTATATCTGCTCCACCGCGTAAGGCGTCTCCTGATACACGTAGTAGTTCAGCCAATTGGCGAACAGCAAGTTCGCATGCCCGCGCCAGTTCACAAGCGGCGGCTTTTTCGGGTCGTCGTCCGTGAAGTAGTTCCTCGGCAGCGCCATGTCCATCCCTTTTTTAATATCGCGGTCGTATTCACGCTGCAACGCATACGGGTCATACTCCGGATGGCCCATCACGAAGACCTGCCTTCCGTTCAGCGCTGATACGATGTATATGCCCGACTCCTGCGACTCCGACAGAATCGCCAGCCGTTCATCCCTCGCGATATCCTCATGCCGCACCTCCGTATGGCGCGAATGCGGTACCCAGTAAACATCGTCGAAGCCGCGCATCAGCTTGACATTGCTGTCCGAAAGCGTGTGCGCGAATACGCCAAACTTCTTACTCGCCAGCTGATACTTGGGAATGCCGTAATGATAATAAAGCCCGGCCTGCGCGCCCCAACAGATGTGCAGCGTCGAAAACACGTGCGTTTTGCTCCACTCCATGATCTCCGTGAGCTCATCCCAGTAGGCGACATCCTCAAAAGCCATGGTCTCCACTGGCGCACCGGTGATGATGAGCCCGTCGAACTTCTCTCCCTTGACTTCGTCAAACGTCTTGTAGAACGCATCAAGATGCTCCGGCGCAGTGTTTGTCGGCGTATACGTGGCTGTCATCAGGAGCGTCGGCTCCACCTGCAGCGATGTATTGCCGATCAGCCGAAGCAGCTGGTTCTCCGCCATAATCTTGTCCGGCATAATATTGAAGATCAATATGCGCAGCGGGCGGATATCCTGATGGATCGCGCGGTCATGCGTCATGACGAAAATGTTCTCCGCACTCAGCACCTCGTAGGCGGGCAGGTCAGTGGGGATCTTGATTGGCATGCGTTATGCTCCTTTTTGGTTCTGTTTGTAGTTCTCAATCGCCTTTTGGATCGCTTCCTCGGCCAGTACAGAACAGTGCACCTTGAGCGGCGGCAGGCCGTCCAGCGCCTCCACAACGTCCGAGTTCTTCATATGCAGCGCCTCTTCCACAGTCTTACCCTTCACCATGTCTGTGGCTACGCTGCTCGACGCAATGGCCGCACAGCAGCCAAACGTCTTAAACGAGGCATCCTGAATCACATCGTCTTCAATCTTCAAATACATCCGCATGATATCTCCGCACTGCGGGTTGCCCACCTCGCCGATTGCGTTGGCGTCCTGCAACTCCCCTACGTTATGAGGGTTCGCAAAATGCTCCATTACTTTCTCGCTATACATGTTATGCTCCTTTCGCCTGACAAAGCGGCGACATCTCGCGCAGGTCGGCTACGACCTTTTTCAGCGCGTCCACCGCATAGTCAATCTCCTCTTTGGTTGTTGTTTTTCCTAATGTCATCCGGTATGAGCCGTGCGCCGTTTCATGCGGCAGACCGATCGCCAGCAGCACACTCGAAGGCTCCAGCGAAGCGGACGAACAGGCAGAACCCGTAGAACCCGCCACGCCCAGCGCACTCATGCGCATCAGCAACCCCTCGCCTTCGATATAGTCGAAGCTGAAGTTGGCGTTGTTCGGCAGCCGATTGGTCGGATGTCCGTTGAGCCGCACGTGGTCCATCTCGCCCAGCACGCGGCTGATCAAGTGGTCGCGCAGCGCAGCAAGCCTTGCGCTCTCCTGCGGCAACTCTGCCGCGGCCAGCACCAGCGCCTCCGCCATGCCGACAATACCCGGCACGTTTTCCGTCCCGGCGCGTTTGCCGCGTTCCTGATGGCCGCCCAGGGCGTACGGCTCAATGCGTGTACCTTTACGGATGAACAATCCGCCTACGCCTTTAGGGCCGTAAAACTTGTGGGACGAGAACGACATCAGGTCCACGGTTTTCAGTTCATCCAACGCAATGGGCACTGCACCCGCGGCCTGTACCGCGTCGACATGGAACAAGGCTTTGGAATTCGCCTTGATGATCTGCCCGATCTCAGCGATCGGTTCCAAGGTGCCGATCTCGTTGTTGGCATACATCACGCTGACGAGTATCGTATCCGGCGTCAGGCTATCCTTCAGCTGTTGGGCATCCACAGTACCGAATTCGTCCACGTCCAGATATGTAACGGTAAAGCCCTCGCGCTCCAGCCGCTCCGCAGCAGACATCACCGCCGGATGCTCAATTTTGGTGGTAATGACGTGGGTTCCCTTTTTACGGTTCGCCCGGGCCGCACCCAGAATTGCCCAGTTGTCGCTTTCCGTACCGCCTGATGTAAAATAAATTTCCTCAGGCAGCCCATGCAGTACACCTGCGATCTTGGCACGGGCCTCCTCTATCCCCTTCCTTGCCTTCATGCCAAAGCCATGCAGGCTGGAAGGATTGCCATAAACCTGTCCCATAAACGGAGTCATCGCCTCGATGACTTCCGGCCGCGTATAGGTCGTCGCCGCATAGTCCAGATAGATTTCTTTGTTCATCGATTTCACGCTCCCGTCATTATTTCCTACTTATTTTGTATGATTTAAACACATCATAAAACTTGATTCATAGTTTGTCAATAGGAATTAAGTTACCAAGCGATTTTATATTTTCCTTTTGCTGACCCGCACCGCAGAAAGCGCGCTTTTCAGGGAATTCGTAAACGAAAACAGCCCAACCCCGCCGGGATCAGGCTGTTGCAATGTTACTTTGGTTGAATATGAATACTATCTTTGCGCTGCGCCTTTCAACGCCTTTACCACGGGCAATTCCTCACCCGAAAGGAAACGCACCAGCGCGCCGCCGCCTGTGCAGATGTAGCCAATACGGTCGCTGACACCAAACAGATTCGCCGCCGCTACACTGTCGCCGCCACCCACCACAGAGAACCCTTTGGTATTCGCCGCAGCTTCCCAGACAGTCTTTGTGCCTGCCGCCGAAGGCGCTTTCTCGAACACGCCCATTGGCCCGTTGATGAAAACCGTACCCGCCTCGCGGATAATGGCTTCATAGCTGGCGATGGTCTTCGCGCCAATGTCGATCAACAGCTTATCCTGCGGGATGTCGCCCACGCTGACTTCATAGCGCATCTCGTCCTCGACATACGCGAAGTCCTCCGGCACGAGAATCTTGTCACTGTAAGCGTCCAGTATCTCCCGCGCGGTCTCAATGCATTCGCCGAGGTTCTTCTTATAAATGAAATCCTCCGACGCCTTGCCGATGTCGATGTCCTTTGCCACCGCCACGATGTTGGCCACGAGCCCGCCCGTGAGCACCACATCCGCCGTACCATCCTTCAGCACCTTGTCCATCATCAGAAACGCGTCCGCGATCTTTGCGCCGCCCAGTACGAACACGCAGGGCCTTTCCGGGCTCTTCAGAATGTCGCTGATGATCGTATATTCCTTCTCGAACAGCCGCCCCATTGCGGAGGGTAAGAGCTGCTCGAAGCCGACCAGCGTGGGTTGGGAGCGGTGCGCCGCCGCAAACGCATCGCAGATGTACAAATCGGCGAGCGGCGTGAGCCTTTGCACCACCAGTGTCTGCGCCTGCTGTTCAAACGTCAGGTTCAGCTTGGTTTCAAACAGCGTCATTTCCTCTGCCATGAACCGCACGTTATCCAGCAGTACGATATCGCCGTCCTTCATTGCCCTGATGCGTTCAATTGCATACGGGCCGCATACGTCCGGGACGAATTCCACATCTTTACCCGTCATGTTGCGGATGACGTCAGCGTGCAGCGACAGATCATAGTAGCTTTGATACTCGATGTCGCTCCCCTGGTGCGCCAGCACCACAACCTTCGCCTGCTTATCGCTCAGTTCCTTAATGGTCGGGATACAGCCTTCAATGCGCGTCAAGTCCTTCAGCCGCTTCTTTTCTTTGTCAACTGGTTCGTTGATGTCGACGCGCAGCAATACCGTTTTACCCGCAACGTCGAAATCGTCAATGGTATTGATGCCATGCTTCATATCCATTCACTCCTGAATCTTATTTAATATATGCGGCAGTCGGCATGGCAGTAACCAATGTTACAGGCGGCTTCTTTCTATTAAAGCCACAGCCTCATCCAATGCGATGCCGTCATACGGGATCAGCTGCCGCCAATAAGCCACCGACTGCTCCATCTCAGCAATCTCGTCATATACGTTGGCAGCCGTGCTCATGAACGCCTCAATCGTCACGTTGATCTCACGAAGCGGCGGCAATGCCTCAGCATCGTTTTCCGGGCTGAATGCCTCAGCCAGCGCCTTCAACACTGAGCGGCCATCCACAATGCCCTTTGCGTTGTTCTCCGGGGTAAAGTTCCAGTGCGGCGACGACTTGGCATCGGCCTGCTGAACGTGTACGATGGAGGCATACCGGCCCAAGGCACGGAACCAGTTCTCGATGCTCGTATCCTCCGGCTGCGCGAACATATAGCCGTAATCCTCACCCAGAGCGTCTATTTGTTGTGCCGCTTCACGGATGTCCATACTACCCTGCACCGCGGCGTTGAAGATATCGTAAGCCGCCTTAGGTCCCAGCCAGACCCGGCGTACCTGCTCACCGCTCTGCCGCCGTTCAATCCAATCACGCACCTGCTCCTGCGACGGACGCAGAAAGTATTGCTGTCCGTTCATATGGCCGGTGTCAACCGTCAGGTACATTGGCGCGCCGCATAGATAGATATCCCGTACAAACTGCCGCGTCTCACGGATGGTCCACGGCGGCATATGCGGCGTGTACATCTGCTCAAGCGACAGGTCGTTCAGGCCGATCTCACGCCCGTACAGCGCAATCTCCTGCAGGTCGGATATCAGCGTATCCATAGCCTCACGATATTTCGTGGGCGACTGCAGCACGTCTTCACACAGCGCCTGATTGTAGAATCCGAATCCCGCATCGACGGCTTTTGCCACCTGCGCCTGCCGCTTCACCCACTTGTTTTTGAAGTACTCTCGTGCGGCATTATGGGTGTGAGCCAGGCCCAACGTGCAATAGGTTCCGTGGCCCGAATAGACGTTTTTGACCACGACTCCGGTCTTCTCACTCTGCCGCTTGGTCTCGCTGATCCACCAGTTGATGTACTCTTCGCCTTGGTACAGCGGGTCGCATTCCGTGTCGGCACTGGCTTCTACAAATTTGATCCCGAGGTCGGCGATCACCCTCATCCAGTCTCCCGGACTCGTCCAGCGCTTGTAAGCAAAGCAATTATCAATACAAAGATTCAGTTTCGGAGTCATGCCCTCTTCTTTCTTCAACGGGAGCGTATCGTATCACGCCCTCATTGATGTGTGATACGTTGCAGTTTAGTACACACCTGAATCCTTGTCAATTGCCGCCCTACTTCATGCCGAGGTACTTGTTGGTCTCAGCCGTGCCCTCTTCCCGCGTCAGCTGCATCTTCATCGCGGCGCGAATGGCATCGATGTTCTCCGGAATGACCACCGACTCCTGGGGGATGTTGATCGCGAACATGATGTCCTCGCCGGATTTCACGATGCTCTCTTCCCACAGCGCGATCTCGTACATGTCGCCGCGCGGATAGCCCATGTCCCGCGCCCAGCGGAACAGCGACGCGTTGCCAAGGAAGCCGTCTGCCAACCGCACCGTCTTAATTCTTGGATGCGCATTCGCCATCTCCCACAGCTGCTCCTTGGAGATGCCTTTCTTCGGCGTTGCGGTCACAGTGATGATGTGGCCGTGCGTCACCGGCGTGTGCACCAAGATGCCCGTGCACGGGATGTGCGGCATGATGGTCATCAGGTCCAGCGCCTGATGGCTCGGGGCCTTTTCCACCTGCAGCGCGTTCGTAAGTCCACGGTGATAGTCGCCTGGATCAGCTACCCTGCGGATGATCGTGATGGCCACTTTCTCCACTCCCACGCTGCGATCAAGCATATCCACCGCACGGATGAGGCCCGTGGTATTGCAGCTCGTCAGCTTCAGGTAGTCCTGACCGACGCCTTTTTCATAGTTCGCGTAGCCGTGGAAGAATACGTCCGCCACGCTGTTCTTCTCGCCGCCCTGGAACACAGCCTTCTTATTGTACTTCAGATAAAGTTCTTTGTTCTTTGCGCCGATGCCGCCCGGCGCGCTGTCCAGCATGATATCGACTTCCTGCACCAGCTCCTCAAAGCTGCCGGAGACGGGGACGCCCGCTTCTTCCATCGCCTTGTTAGTCGGATCAACGCTAAACATCTTATAGGGCATGCCCTTGTCCCTGAGTGCTTGCACCGACAGCGTTGGGGCCACGTCCGCCACGCCCACCAGCTCCATGTCGCCCTGACGCGCCACGCCGTCCGCCAACCGTTGCCCGATCACGCCGTATCCCGCGACGCCTACCTTTACCTTTGCCATGTTAAAACCTCCTTTAGTGCATTTCGTTTATTCTAAAAATTTATCCATATGATTTCCGAGGCGTAATCCCCAGTCATACCTGTCACATATATTCCGGTATCCATTAAAGTCGCACCTGAATATATTCCGTTAATTCCATGTCCGTCCTGGAAGGTAATCGTATAATTGGCTGTCCTGTCAAGTCCCTTCAGCTTAATATACATTGAACTGGATGCGCTTGAAGATGGTTTAAACAGAAGTACAGATCCTTTGTTTATCGTCGTATTATAGTATTCCATCCCATCCCAGTTAACGCCGTCACAAATAGGCAGGATATGATAAACGTCTGCTCCCCTTAAGATAGGACGTTGGTACAATGTGTATAACGGCCAATGAACCTGAGCCTGCGCTGCCATCGTGGGTGTAAACGTCCCCCAACTGGTTGCCATGTTTGCGCCCATAAAGCCAGTTCTTAAGCAATATTTCACCCACGCCGGATCATCCGGCGAACCTGGCCCCCCTTGAATGGCTATATCCGCTTTAAGCTGGACCGGGTTAATCGCATACAAGCATGAATACATGGCCTGTCTGTGTCCTTCAGGAGTTGCCGAATCCTCTGTAGTCATAACGGTTACCCTTTGCAAGGTATCAAAGTCCTTCAAAGTCCCGCCCGCATCACAATGCTCGTATCTGAACCCAGGCCTGACGAATATCATATAATCCAACACTTCCATATAGCCTTCATGGCTCAGGTAGAATGCGCCACCCTGATATGCCGCGGGGCCAAGGTTATCCCGCCCGTTATTTTCACACCAGAAATCACTTCGGTAATAGTCGAAACCGTAACTATCATACCTTGCCAATAGCGCGGCTTTTTCCGCATCCCTGCCGGCCTGCGTCGCTAAATCGACCCATTGATAAGTATGTGGCATATAGAGGGAAAGCAGCTGGTCGTTGTTATGGACAATGGTGCCCGCAGTCATACCGTTAGGCCATTTTGTGGTGTTGGGAAGCCAGTTCGCCGCATCATTCCCAAAGAAAGTATACGCGTTGCTCGGATCAACACCAGCCAACCAGCCAATATCAATCTTCGCCAGTTCGCCGCCCCAGCTGGCCATATCATAGTTGTTAAAGTAGCTCACAACATCCGCTTCGTTATCCGGCACGCAGTATTCCAATAATGGCTCGTTAGAATTGCTTCGCAGCGTGGCAGGAACCTTGTAATTCCAGTACCACTTTTTAAAGCCATTCCCGCAGTTATCCAAATCTCCTGTATACGTGCCAATGTATATGGCCGGTACTGTAAATATCTTTCCGTTGCTTTCAGTCACAGATTTGCTGTCCCACAGATAGGCTTTAAAGTTGACATTCAGCGGATCGGCACCTGCTCCTTCGCTGAATTTTCCGAAGCTCCATTCATAGCCAAAGTATATGCCATGTCCCGAAACCGTGCTAAAAACATGGTATGGTATCAACGATTGAGTTGCTCCGCAATCATCAACATCATGCGTCGTTGAATTAATGGATTGATTGGCTGTGAGGGTATCCTGCAGAATGCCAAGATGCCCGGACACTCTTAAATCAGACGACTTATTAAATCGCGTCAATACAACCGAGCCGTCAGCTTCGAGATTCATATCTGCGCAGACCACATCAATATCGTTGTAAGTTACATTGCTGCCGGTCTTGTTCTCAATGGTCCCTTTATATTCCACAGGCCCCGCTCCCGGTCTTGCCCACCAAATCGACTTGAATTCAAGGTTGGGGTTACTGCTCGTAAACCTCAGCGTCACCTTTGTTCCGCTGCTCGTATCTACAGTCGCGTCCTGATAAGCCCAATTTGGCGTTATTCCGTTTACATCAGATATAATCGGAACAATAACCGGGTCATAGGTCCAGTTCCAGCCCCGCGTCGTGTTTGAAACCTTTTCAATAAATATGGTGTTTAAATACACGGATACAGTTGTATTCGTATCGTCCGTATTGATATTCCATCGCGGAGCGTTGCTTGGTAAAACAATATCGCTTATCAATGCGTCCACGATAATAGGCGCATTTGAATTTGCCACTATCCGGATGGTGTGCGTCCCACTTGCGCTCCACGTTTTTTCATAACAAGCAACCTGATAGGTCAGCGTGTTATTTTGATCCACTGTCGCTTGAAATACGCTGTCAATATAGACATTCGCGGTTCCAAAACCCACGTTCGTGGCGCCTACCCATTTAATTGATGTGCCATTAAAAGTTAACTCGCAGTATGAGCCCGATTGCGAACAGTAGTGCGCGTCACCTTGATACAGCGGGGAATCCGTATATGCCGTCCATGATCCCGAGTAAGACAATGACGGATTGTTATCGTTCAGTGTCAGCTCCGTTTCCGGAATCGCAGGCGTGGTATCATATTGAAACGCATCCACAATTACACTGGGGTCCTTGGCAACAATTCTTATAGTGTGGGTTCCGCTGGTCGCCCACGTTTGCTTAAAGCTCGCAACCTGATACGTTAAAGGCGAAAGATCCTGGCTGACCGTCGCTTTGTAATCGCCGTCTATATAAACGTCTGCGCTGCCTAAGCTTGAGTTGATGGCACCGATCCATTGTATTGACGAACCGGTAAACGTTAACTCGCAGTAAGCGCCCGCAGATATGCTGTGGTGGGCATATCCGTTGTATAATGGAGCGTCTGCATAAGTTCCCCACCCGGCAGAGTAAGTGATCGCATTATCACTGTCATCCAACAAAACGATTCCGGAGTCGTATTCTAACACATCAATGGATGAATAGTATCCGCTGCTTGATGCGTTTTTGGTGTTGGTCACTATGATCCTTATCGTATGCTGTCCGCCTGAAAGCGCTGTGTTCGAGTAAAGCACCTGCTGCTTAAGCCATGTTGTCGCATACATATCTACAGATGCCGCATAGGTCCCATCAATATATACATTCGATATGCCGCAATCTACGTTCTTCGGACCAATCCATTGTATTGATGATCCGGTAAACGTATATTCCGCATAAGCGCCAACCGAATTCGAATAGTGCTGATCGTTGTTATAATATCCCGCAGCACTCGCATACGTCCAGGGACCTGAGTAATACAATCCGCCGTTATTATCATTGATATAGGTCGTAGCAGCCAACGCCGTATCCACCGAAGGAAAAACAAGCGCCGCACCAAGCACCAACAGCAATACAATTATTGCGATAAAAATCCTCGTTTTTAGCATTTTCCCCTCCGTACAACTATTTGAATTCGAGTCTGTCTTTACTCAAATGCAAAAACTGCTTTTACGTTCTTCTCTTCCACCAGCGAATGGAACACAGTTCCCCAATCGTCCAGCTTACCTGTCCATGTAATCAGACGGGAGAGCATTTCTCCATCGTGCTTCAATAGGCTTAAAGCCTTATCCCATGCCGTGTAAGACGTACTCATGCTGAAATATATCTCCAGCGACTTTAACACCGCGTCCTTCCACATAAACGGCGTCAGCGCATCCGCCGGGATGCCCATCCCGATGATACGCCCGCCCTTCTTGAGCAGCTCCGGACAGCCGGATATCGCGGGCGGCGCGCCACTCGTCTCAATCACCACATCCGCGAGGCGGCCTTCCGTGAGTTCTATCACCCTATCCAGCAGCTTCTCCTTCTGCACGTTGACGATTACGTCTGCACCTAGCTCTTTCGCGATTCCGAAACGGCAGTACTCGCTGGCGTTAATTCCGGTCAGCACCACCGTGTCTGCGCCGAGGCGTTTGGCCATGTACGCGGCCAATATACCAATAGGCCCGCTGCCCTGCACCACAACAAAATCGCCGATGTTGATCTTGCCATGCTCGGCGATGTCATATACCGCTACAGCTACCGGTTCGCACAGCGCGGCAAGCGTATAGCTCACGCCTTCCGGAATGCGGTGCAGAAACATCTCCGGAGCGGCCACGTATTCACCCATGGACCCGTCCGTGCGCCAGCCTAAGGTCCACTTCTCCATACACATGTGCGTCCGGCCCGAGCGGCAGAACTCACATTGTCCGCAGTTTTTGATCTGCGGTTCCGCCACCACACGGTCCCCCACTTTGAACCTGCGGCACTTAGAACCCGCCTCCACGACCTCACCGGAAAACTCATGTCCTAACGTCACAGGAGGCCAGTACATGAACTTGTCCTGCCAGACGTGTACGTCAGTGCCACACACGCCCGCGCCGCGTACCTTGATGAGCACCCAGTCGTCCGCCGGAACGACCGGCCTTTCCACGTCGCGGACTTCCACGTTGCCAGCACCTTTTGCGTATTTTACCAATGCCTTCATTGAATTACTCCTTAAGCAGCAAGCCATCCGAGACATACACGTTTGTCAAAATGCATGTTTCAGCAAAAATGGAAAATGCCTCCTGGGAAGGTATTTCCCTGATGGGGTACTAAGGGGCCTGAGGCCCCTTAGCGGTGGTTTGGAGGCAGCGCCTCCAAAGAGGAAATAAAGCTATGCTTATTAATGGTCCAGCTCCGCGACCTTCATGATGTCCTTCCAGTCAGCCAGATACGGATTTTTGCGTTTCGGTCCTTCACCGATCTCGTAGCCGCCCGTTACGAGTATGTCCGTACCGGTGATGAAGCTTGCCCAGTCGGATGCGAGGAACATGACCGTACTCGCAATCTCCGCAGACGTGCCGCCGCGGCCCAGCCATTGCAGCGAGTCGGAGTAGGTGATGAACCCTTCCATGTCCTCCTGCATGCTTGTGGTCTTGCGGAACATGTCCGTGTTGATATGGCCCGGTTTGACCTCGTTGATGCGCACGCCATAACATCCCTCGTCCGCCGCGAGGGAGCGCGTCATGGTTTCAATGGCCCCCTTGGTGGCGGTGTACGCTGCGGAACCTTCGTCGCCCGTGAGTCCCAGCACGCTGCCGATGTTGATGACGCTTCCCTTTGTGGCGCGCAGATACGGCAGCGCGTACTTGATGGCTACAAAATATGCCACAAGGTTGTTATTCAGCACGTCGCGGAACTCCTGCTCAGTGATGGCGTCGCTGGGCCGCTGCAAAGGGAAATAACCCGCGTTGTTGACCAGCGTATTGATGCGCCCGAACTCTTTGGCGGTGAACTCGACCAGGCCCTTTATCTCTTCGTCGCGCGTTACATCCACCTGGCGGAAGATGCACTTGCCTTTGTACTTCGCATTCATGTCGGCTTCCACCGCGTTGCCACGTTCCATGTTGCGGCCGCAGAACACCACGTTCGCGCCCATCTTCATGAAACCGTGCACGCAGCCCCGACCAATGCCCGTGGTGCCGCCCGTGACGATCACGACGGAGTCGCGCAAACTTCCCTCAATAGGATTTACTTCGTAGTTGTCTTCAATCGACTTCAAAATTTCTTCCGTAGTCATTGTTTTCTCCTTTCCGTATTACAGGCAGATATTGGCCTTATGTTCCTCGAGGCCGCGAATGCCTAAGTTGAACCGGTACACGCTGCCGTTGTGCGGTGCATCAAAATCGTAGCCTTTGGGTGCAGCAGACAGACGCACAACCTCCGCCGCCGTTGTGACATAGATGTCGGTCAAATCAGCTCCGCCAAAAATGACCGAAGAGGTCTGTCCGGAGGGCACATGCAGCCGTCGTTCCACCCTGCCGTCCGGATCGTAACGCACCACACAGTAGCCATACCACTGCGCCGACCACACGAAGCCTTCCGCGTCCACAGTCATGCCATCCGGAATGCCCTCAGTGTCGGGAACCTTCACAAAAACGCGCCGATTAGTTGCTCTGCCGGTCTCCGGGTCGTAATCGTAAGCAAAGATCTCACGCGAATACGTATCAGTGACGTAGATGATCCTCTTGTCCGGCGAGAAACCGATACCGTTAGCGAGGCCCAGCCCTTCGGCAATGATGCTAATCTCCCCCTGCTTTTCAACCGAATAAAGCCGGCCACGCTCAAAGTTGTCGCCCACGGTCTGATCGTAGAACGTGGTGCCAAAGATGAAACGCCCCTTGGGGTCTGCCGCCGCGTCGTTGGAATGCAGCGCCTGTCCGGCAAACTCCGTGGCGACGAGCGTCCAGCCGTCCTTTTCATTCCACAGATATAGTCCCTGATGCGTCGCGCATACGAGCCCGCCCGGTTGGTTCAACGTGAACCCGCTGACGTTTTTGCCTTGTGCGAATTTACGCACCTTATTCGTGGCTGGATCGTATTCAAACAGCTCACCCGCGAGCATATCCGACCACAGAAAAAGCTGATTGTCAGCGTCCCACATCGGGCATTCGCCACAGCGGTACGGAGCATCCGAAATCACGTCATATCTGTCCATGGAGCCCTCCTATTTTTCAGGATAGTCGTTGTCGACGTAACCCACGCGATCCTTATAGAAATCCGGCGCAACCACACCCGGCTTGCCAAACCACACCGGCGCTTTCACTCCCGAAACGAGCGCTACGTTGCCCCACGGGCTGAAGTTGCCTGTCCGCACAATCACCTTGGCCCGCTTGCCCATTTCCATGATCTTCTCGTGCTCAATGGGCGTAACTGCACAGCGCTTGACAATGCCGCTGACCGCTTCGAACAGCCGCGGGTTGTAATCGCGCTGGAAGGTGGCCACATAGCACTCCTCGTAGATCAGTTCGTCGTTGATAAGCTTTAAGATCGTCGGGATGTCGGGCAGGTCCTGGGCGATGGCGAGGTCCACGCTGATGGTGCCGGGCTGCGCGTCATAGGGCAACGGAAAACCTGCGTCCGTGATGATGATGGTGTCGCCGTGGCCCAATGCCGAAAGTGCGTCGTTCATTTTTCTGTTCAGGATGCCGAATTTACGCATGAAGGGATCCTCCTTATATTTCGGGCTGATTGCAGCCGGATAATCTTAAAACCACCGGTCGGATCTGCGGGTGGAACTGTATGTCTCAAGCGGCGCCCAGCCAGTCCACAGAAACTGAGAAAGCGTCTTCTGCGTAACACCGAACGTCACAAAATCGTCCGGGCCCATGCCGTCCTCATCGTACGCATGGCAGAACTCGCGGATACGGCGCAAACGCTCGATCAATTCCGACGGTATTTCCTCATCGATACGTTTTACACGTGGCAGATCCGCTTCGATCACCATCCGCTGTACGCGCGCCTGCAGTGAAAACACCATGTCCCCGCCCGCCATCTCCGCGAGGTGGTGTACGCCGCGCAGCCCCGCGGGCATGATCTTTGCCGTGATGCCGCGCTCCTGAAACAACCGATAGACCTTCTTGCATACCGCGTTGCCCGCGTGCAGAATATCCTCTGGCGCAACATTGGTACGGTTGTCAGTCGCGACCTCCAGCAGATATTCATCGAGCCGCCCTCCCTGCTGCACCACAAAACAGGGCATTACCGGAATGCCCGCCCTGCGTGCCTTTGCCGCCCCGCGTTCGTATGCTTCGCCCGCACCAAGCGCCTGCGCCACCGAAAAATTCAGCGTGGTGCATACCGCTATGCCGCGCGCAGCCAACTCCTCAATCACAGGCAGCGCCGCCTTAACGGTCGGCAGCTTGACCGCCACGTTGTCGCCCCAGGAACGGTAACGCAGTGCCTGTGCCAGCATCTTTTCCGAATCGCTGCAGATGGACGGGTTTAGCTGCCCGAGCGCGTAGCCATGCTGTCCGCCCGTGCGTTCGAACACCGGCCTGAACTTTCCCGCCGCATATGTCGCGATAAGCTTCAGTAGCGCCTCAGCACGCTCTGCCGGCGATAGGTCCTGCGATACCTCATCTACTTGAGGCTGCCAGAATTCCGGTACGGCCTGCAGGCTTTTGTATGTCAGCACCGGGTTGGTTGTGACGCCCAGCGCCCCGCTTGCAATCGCTTCGTCGATTTCTGACGGGATCGCCGAGTCGTGCCACCATTTGGTGGGGGTCTCCTCCGTCAGCCATTGTAGATAGTTTGTTTGTTGATTCATATGAATGTCCTCCACGTTTTCTTTGTTTGAGCGCGTGGGCATGTCAATTAGTTGGATATATAGTCAATATTGCTTTTGATCACCAGCCGGGGCATCAGCAATATGTTGGGTTCAAACCTGCACCCCTGCGCCAGATACTCGTACAGATACCGGACAGCCAGTCTGCCCTGATTGAACGGATTCTGAAATATCGTCGCCTGTACGACGTCCTGCTTCAGATACCGTGTAAGTTCTTCAAATACGTCCGAAGCGACAATCTTAAGCCTGCTCGACATACCCAGCTCCACCGTCCGGGCGCAGAAGGTAGCCGAGTTTGCAGAACCCAGATAAACGCCGCCGATATCCGGATGCGTTTCGAGAATGCTGTCCAGCAGCCGGTATGCGGTTTGCGGATTGTCATGGTGCTCGAAGACGCCTGCCACGTTCATCCCTGCTGCGTCCGCGTACTGATAGAACCCGGTAATCGTATCCCGATGAACCGTCTTTTGACGATTCGCGGTGACTGCTGCCACCGGCTTTCCCGGTACCAGCATGTGCAGCATCTCAGCCGCCATACTGCCCGCAATGATGCCGTTGTTGCGCACTGAAAACACAGCCCCCGGAAGATCGGAAACGACCGTGGCCGTGACCACGCCTTTTTCCCCAAGCTCAGCGATCAACTCCGCAAAGCCTTCATCATTCGCAGGAGGCATGATCAGCACACCGCTGATGCCGTCTTCCACCATCTCCCGAATCTTGTCCAGCATATCGCGGGTGTCCGCGCTGTCTGAAACATAGATTTCACCCGTCACATTGAAATCCGCGGCCTGCTTAAAGCCAAATTCAATTCCCGCCTGTATCTCGTCGATAAATGCATGGATAGGCCGATGAATCACGACGCCGATGCGGATCTGTGCCCGCGATAATCCCGCCGCGGCTTGGCTCGGCTGATACCCCATCGCATGTGCCGTATCGATGATAAATTGTCTTGTCTCTTCGCTGATGCGCGTTTTGTTGGAAAGGGCGCGGTTGACTGTTGCAATCGAAAACCCCGTTTTCTCCGCCACGTCGTAGATGGTGACCCTGTTGCTCATTCCGGTCTCCCTGAACCTTTTGATTTTGCGTAAACGCTTACGCAGAGTATTATTCTACATTGCCCAACCAAATTCCTTCATAGCAGCGCCAAAATTTTTCGAACCCTCCGCTTTTCTTTTGCACCTTATAACAGCTTGGCCATTTCTCTGCCCTGCTTGCCCGCCGCCTGTCAGGCACTGAGATTTTCCCCCTGCGCATGTGCCTTGCGATCCTCGGTAGTCGCAAAGCGCAGCATACTCCGTGCGGTCAATTTCTCGTTGATGGTATCCAAAGATATTGCGATGAGTATGATCAGACCCTTGATCCACTTGGTATCCTGATACGGCACGCCCAGCATGTTGAGCCCGTTGGATATCAAGCCAAACAACAGGACGCCGAAGGCCGCGCCTACCACGCTGCCTTTGCCTCCGAACAGACTACAGCCACCGATTACCGCAGCGCTGATGATATCGAGAAAGAGGTCGTTGCCCATGGTGGGATTGGCAACCGAAAGCTTCCCCACCAGTATGATAGCCGCCACCGCGTTGCAAAGCCCACCGAACAGGTACGCCTTTAGCAGAACGCCGTTTGTTGATATTCCCACGAGCAGCGCTGCTTTTTCGTTAGAGCCTGTCGCGATAAGCTTGCGACCAAAGCCCGTCCGGGAAAGTACAAACTGCCCCACAGCGAAGAAAGCCAGCATCACAAAGATCGATACGGGTATACCCCATAGCGTGGCTTTTCCCAGTGCAACAAAGCCCTCCGGCAACCCTTTAACCGATAATGAATTCGTCAGCAGCAGCGCGAGCCCACGGAAGAGGAACTGCGTGATGAGCGTCATCATAAACGAATTGACCTTGATGTATGCGACAAACCAGCCGTTCACAGCAGCAAACAGCATACTTATGGCAATGATACACACCAAACCTACGGCTGTGGCGCCTGCCCCTGTGATGCGAATCATTACAAGGCCGGAAATCACGGCGCTCGCGGACATCGCAGTGCCCAGGCTCAGGTCATTGCCGCCGCCTATAAGAATGAACGCCAGCCCGGTGGCGCAGATGCCGATGTAGGAAAGCTGCGCGCCTACTGCAGAGAGGTTGGTCGGCGTCGCAAAGCCGGGTATAAAGATGCTCATCGCGGCAGCTGCGAGAATCGCCACCACCGCAACAGGATACCGGCGCATCCACGCCAGAGTTACAGTCCATGCTTTCATACGTCCTCCGTACCCGCAAAGAGCGGGCATAACGCCGATCTTCCAGCGTTATGCCGCACTCCGCAGGCCGATACTTTTTTGATGCGCTTAGTAGTTGTTGCCCCAAATCGCGGGATCGTCGCAGTTGGCTGCGGTGATCGACTGCGCGTCAATGATGACGAGCTTATCGTCTCCGGAATAGGTGGTGCCGTTTACCACCATATCCCATACTTTTTCCGCCGTCGCGGCACCCAGTTGCATAACGTCGGTGTTAGCGACCATATAGATGTAGCCCGTGCGGATTTTCTCCAGCGCGTCCGGAGCACCGTCGATGCCGACTATAACCTTGTAGCCTTCCTCTCCCTTTACAACCCAGTTGCCGGTCTCGGTGAGTGCGGACATAATGGGCGTAAACAGGAAGTCGGAGGCTGCGTAGATACAGTTGAAGTCGCCGCCGCACGCAGTTATCGCATCCTTGAAACGGTTATAGGCAATCTCAGCATCCCATTCGGTGAGCACCGTGCCCACGATCTCGATATTGTTGGCCGCCGCAAATTCCTCAAAGTACTGCTGACGCTCAATGGCGTTCTGGTCGGTAAGCGAACCGACGAACTCGATACACTTCATCTCGGTATAGCCGACCTCCGCTGCCCCGGCCAGAATCGCTTCCCCGCAGATCAGCGCCTGCTGACTGTTGTCGAATCCCAGTGCGACATCGATATAAGTCATGTCCGTGGAAATTCTCGAAGCCTCGGCAAAGATTACGCCGTTTTCATGGCAGTACTGCGCGGAAGCCACAATGGCATCGGTGTCGTTCGCAAAGCAGATAATTGCTTTACAACCCTTGGACACAAGGTCTTCGATCTGCGTTGCCTGCAGTGTCGCATCGCCATCAGCCACGACATCCACCGGTTCGCCACCCAGTTCCTTGATCTTAGCGATGGCACCGTCGCGCAGGCCTTCGCAGAACGTGGACTGGATCGCGCCCATCGCAACCCCGATCTTAATCGGACCGGTCTCCTCGCTAGGGCTGGTCACCGCCTCAGAGGTGGAAGGGGCATTGGATGTTCCCGCGGGTGTCTCCGCCTTGCAGCCGGCAAATCCGACGATCATTACTGTGCAGAGCAGCAGGGCCACGATAAGTCTGGTCTTCTTCATACTTTTCTCCTTTCGGTTGGTAATATCACGCAGCAAACCGTTCCTCGCTGCGAACTTTGATCGTATCCAGCACGACGACCGCAAATATGACGAGCGCATACACCATGTCGTAGGAGTACGGGTTGGCCTTCATCAGCACGAGCAGGTTGGAAATGAAGGACAGGATAAGCGCACCTACGATGACACCGGGCAGCACGGTACCCCGGCCCCCGTTCAGGCTTACTCCGCCCAGTACCGCGGCAGTGATCACCTTGAACTCGAACCCGTCACCCAATGTAAAGGAAGCCTGCATGGTCATGGCCGAGGAGAGCACCGCGGCCAGTGCCGCCATCAAACCGCTCATTGCGTATACGAACAGTTTGACGCCAAACGTGTTGATGCCCTTTTCCCGGGCCATACGCTCATTGTCACCCGTGGCGTATATGCGCCGACCAAGCGCCGTGCGGTTCAGGAATATCTGTGCGGCAATGGTCAGCGCGAGCGTAACAAAGATATAGACCGGTATCCCAAGCCAATTGGCTCCCACAAGCGCCGTCCATTTCATGGGCATCTGGCTGACCGACTTTCCCGCAATGGAAAGCCCAATGCCGCGGAAAGCATACATCGTGGCGAGTGTGGGCAGCAGTGCGTACACCTTCAGCGCCGCCACAAGAAACCCGTTCAAAAGACCGATTGCAATGCCGATCGCCATGCCGACCAGGATCACTACGCCGATGGGCAGGGTTTCCCACATATCCATTGCGATGTACATGCCCACAGCGGACACATACATAATTGAACCCACCGACAGGTCGATGCCTCGTGTCAGCATGCACATCGTCATTCCGATTCCCACAATGATCATTGTGCACGACTGTTTGACGAGGCTCAGCAGGTTATCGCGGCTGATGAACAGCGGGTTCATAAAGGCAAAAACGATGAAGGCCAGCACGACAGCGATGTATACGATGTTACCCAGCCAAAAGCTTTTGCTGGTCAAAGTGTTTTTCAGTTTGGATTGCGTCACGACAAACCTCCGTCAGCTCATTGCGTATTTAATGATGTTGGTGTTGTTGATGTCCTGTCCCTCCAACTCGCCTACCACCCGACCATTCGCCATGGCGATTACGCGGTCACTGATGCCGATGATCTCCTCGATCTCCGAAGAGATGAGCAGGATCGATACGCCCTCACCCGCGATCTGGTCAATCAGGCGGTAGATCTCGTTCTTCGCGCCCACGTCGATACCTCTGGTGGGCTCGTCGAGGATGAATATTCGCGGACTCAGGTGCAGCCACTTGGCAATGACCACCTTCTGCTGGTTGCCGCCTGATAGCTTGCCCGCCAGTTGGTACATGCCCGGCGTTGCGATCTGCAGCTTACGGATCGCATCCGTCACGGTTTCCGTCTCGCGCGCCCGGTTCATGACGCCCAGCACGCCTACTGCAAACTTTTTAAGGTTGGTCACGGTGACGTTGAAGTGGATGCCCAGTTCCAAAAACAGTCCCTCGTCCCGGCGGTTTTCGGTAAGCCATGCGAAGCCCCGCTTTTTGAGCATCTTGGGCGACGGGTGTGCGATCCTTCGACCATCCAACAGTATCTCGCCTTCCGTTATGGAATCAAGTCCGTACAGCGCCCGCACCAGCTCCGTGCGGCCCGAACCGATAAGGCCGTACAGGCCCAGCACTTCGCCCTTTTTCACCTGCATGCTGACACCGTTAAGCTTATTGGCGGTCTTTATACCCTTAAACTCCAGCACCGTCTCTCCGGCGGTACGCTCTGTCTTGACGAAGGTTTTACCGCCTTTTGCGCCGATCATCATGTCCACCACTTCAGGCTTGACAAGTCCTTCGCTCACCCGCTCTCCCGCGTTTTCACCGTCCCGCAGACATACCACGCGGTCACTCATCCGTATGGCGTTTTCGATTTCGTGCGTGATATAGATGATGAGCTTGCCTTCGCTTCGCAGTTTGTGCATGATCTCGTGCAGCTTATCGCGCTCCCGGCTGGCCAATGAGGTCGTCGGCTCATCCAGTATGATGATTTTGGCGTCCTTCATTACAGCGGAAGCGATTTCGACCATCTGACGTTCTCCCATCGGCAGCTTGCCCACCTTTATGCCAGCCGGAATGTGTATATCGAGTTCCCGGAATATTTCCTCGGTTTTTTTGCGCATCTTCTTTTTACTGATGAAGCAGGGTACGCCGCTCTTCACGGCTTTGAGGTTGTCGATAAACAGATTTTCCTGTACGGAAAGCTGCTTGAAAAGCGACAGTTCCTGATGAATGAATGCAATGCCTTCGCGCTGCGCGTCGGCCACGGAATGGATATTCACCTCGTTGCCTGCAATACGGATCCTGCCGCTGTCGCGCTTGATAACGCCGCCCAAAATGTTCATCAGCGTGGATTTTCCTGCCCCGTTCTCTCCCACCAGCGCCACGATCTCACCCTCGTCAACGCTGAAATTCACGCTTTTAAGCGCTTTGACGCCCGGATAATTCTTGCAGATGAATTCCATTTCAAGATATTTGCCGGCCATAACGACCCCCTTATGGATTGGTCTTCGGTTGATGGATCAGATTCAGAAGTATCGAATTTAAATGCCGGTTGCCCGGCTTTACATGAAAATTATATCGGGAAGACGGGGTTGCCTGAATCAAGTATCTTTCAGATTTCCTTAACTATCTTATGGAGAAAACAGGGACACAAAAAATCCCTCCTGCTTTTGGCAAAAGGGATTATCATAGGCTTATTGTGCTGAACCTGGCAGTTAGAACGCTTTTTCCAGTTCTTCCGGCGCATTGACACTGTCGATTACATAGTCCGGCATCACGATCTCTCTGGGAACATCCTCACCTCGGGCGAGCTTCTCGATCGTATCAAATACGAGCGGCCCATAATATGGGCTGCACGTCACGGTGCAGGCCATCTCTCCATCGATGATCGCCTGTACGGCTTCCTTCTGCCCGTCAATGCCGATCACCCGCACGTCCTTGCCGGGCGTAATGCCCGCGGCTTTAAGGGCCTGCATCACACCGATGGCCATATCATCATTGTGCACGAATACGGTGTCGAATTGGCCCGGAATAGACTCGATGATGCCCGCCATGGCCTTCTGTGCTTCTTCGCGGATGAAATTGCCGGATACGGAAGCGACCACCACCATGCCGGGCTCCTCGTCCACAACGCTCATGAAGCCTTTCTGCCGGTCGATCATCGCGGATGAACCGGGTGTTCCGGTGATTTCCACGATGCGCGCCTGACCGCCGCATGCGGTGCGCAGCCACTCCGCAATCGCCCGTCCTTCCCAATAAATATCGGGCCCGATCATCGTCACAAAATCCGTCCCGGCTACGCCCTGCACCTCGCGATCCACCACGATCACGGGCACTCCGGCCTCCTTTGCGACTTCAAGGGCCTCGGCAGAAGCCTCATATACCCGCGGATCAAATATCAGATAGTCAACGCCTTGACTGACGATATACTTCACATCCTCAATCTGCTGCTGGGTGTTCTCCTGAGCATCGGTGTAAACGACTTGATATCCCCTCGCTTCGGCTTCGCTGAGTATGCTGTTGGTTTGGGCAAGCCGCCACCCCACCTGATTGCCCGTCTGTGAAAACCCCACCTTTATCACGTCGCCTGCCGCGTCCTGCGGCAGCATATCGGAATTATCAGTTCGAGTCTCTCCACTGCAACCGGCCAGTGTGATGAATATTGTAAACACCAGGAGCAACGATATCGCAGCGAAAAATTTTCTCATGTGCGTTCTTTCCTCCTATTCATCATGGCAATACGGATACAATCAGTGTACACTCCCCTTGTCCCATCGTCAAGGAGACCGCGTTGTTCTCATTCAGGCCGTTTAAGGGCGGCTTTGAATTCCGACGGCGATATACCGAATTGTTTCTTGAACAGCGTGCTGAAGTATGTGGCGTTATCATAGCCTACCATCTCGGAGACTTCGTATACCTTGCGGCCTCCGAGCATCAATAGCTCACGTGCCTTCTCCATTCGAATGCGCGTGAGATAATCGATGAAAGTTTCGCCTGTCTTTTTCTTGAACTCCACGCAGAAATGCGCCTGCGATGCCGCAATATGCTTCGTCACGTCCGTCAGGCTTAAATCCTTGTCGCTGAAATGTCCGATGATATAAAGTTCTGCCTGTGCGATCGCGCCGGAGAACGCGTTTTGCCGACTGTTTTCGATCATCGCGTACATCTCAAGGATAATGGCCTTCAAGTCTTCAACGCGTTCCTCCACTGTTTCGTGCTGCAATACGGCTTCAAATCTGCGCAACGGGTTGCCGAACGTTTTGTCCACATCCACCTGGGCTTTGCGCATCGTCTGCAGCGCGCAGATGTAGATATTGGTGATGATGAGTTGGAGATACAGCGCCGAATACGCGCCCTTTTTTCGGATGCCGTCGATGATGCAGTCGAACGAAGCGTTCACCGCCTCGCGACTCTCAAAGCTGAGCCGTCCGGCAATGTCTTCGATATCGAATGCTTCCTCCTTCTGCCGTTTAATCCTGTCGGCAAAATCATCGAAGAAGATGTTCCGGTTTTGCCCGATGAGGAACTTCATCGAAAGCGCCTGAATCGCTTCTTCATATGAGGAGCGAATGTGCGTTGTTCCGGCGTACAGCCTTCCCGCCGCCGCGGTGAGGTCGATACCCTTATCCGCACATTTGTGCCGGATGGCCCGTATCAGCCGTTCGTTGTCAGCTTTCAGCTTTTGCGCATCCTCGTCCCCTGTAACAACAACAAACGCAAAGCCTCGTTCTTCCGCAATCATAGTGCGGAGGCCCGTGCCGCTTTCATCGCGGATAGCATCAAATATGAGCGCCTTGGCGGATTCGGCCCATTGCGTATCCGCCGCTTGGGCGAGACGTTTGTAACCGTCAATTTCAAAGATCAGCGTGCCGAAAATCAGCCTGTCCGGCTCAAACCCATTCTCCCTCAGTTCACGCGCAATATCGTCCGTTTCGCTGAGCCCGTAAAGCTGCCTTTTAACGCTTGACTCGGTGTTGAGTTCTTTCAGGGAACTTTTTATCCGCTGCTTTTTTTCGAAATCCGCCTTGATATTTGTCAGTATCTTTTCTAGTTCCACAGGTTCGATGGGCTTTAACAAATACGCGTATGCACCATTATTAACCGCTTCCTGCGCGAACTTGAACTCGTCGTATCCGGTCAGTAATATCGTATACGGCGGCTCGGGGATCCTGCGAATCTCTCGCAACAGATCGAGGCCTGTCAGAAACGGCATCTTGATGTCGGTGATGACCACATCCGGCTTTGTCTCGCGAATCAGCGCAATCGCGTCTTCGCCGTCCTCCGCATCTCCCACCACCTCATATCCGAGGCTTTCCCACGGGATCAATTCCACCAACCCTGTACGAATAATTTCCTCATCGTCAGCCACTACCACTCTCATTGCTGTTCCCACTTTCTCAGTTTCGGTATCGTGATCAGCACGGACGTGCCTTCGTCCTTTACGCTCTCATAGCGCAGGCCGTACTGATAGCCAAAGAATACCTTAATACGGTCACTGACGTTCCTGATGCCGAATGAGGCTGCGCCTGCCCACTCTGCCCCAAACGGTCTGCTCAGATTTTCGTTGAGTTCTGCCAGCTCCGCTTCGTCAAAGCCAATACCGGTATCCCTTACCGTGAGTACCAGGCAGTCCTGCTCTTCGCGGCCGTTTACAAAGACGACTCCTCCGCTCTTTTTTGCCTTGACCCCGTGATAAATCGCATTTTCCACGATGGGCTGCAATATCAGCTTGAGCGTAAAATACCCACCCATCTCCTCCGGGATATCCACTTCATAATGCAGCTTCTTTTTATAGCGGATCTGCTGGATCGTGAGGTAGTACCCGATGTGCTCCGCTTCCTCTTTCACGGTGATCACGTCCCGCCCTTTGCTGAGTGCGATACGCAGAAGCTTTGTGAATGCGGTAACCACTGTAACGACCTCTTCGTTACGGCCCATGCGTGAAAGCCAGTTGATTGAGTCGAGCGTGTTGTACAGGAAATGCGGGTTAATCTGTTCCTGCAGTATCTTGAACTGCGCTTTAAGCAGTTCACGCTGCTCATCAAGCACTGTGCTCATTAATCGCTGAATCTCGTCAAGCATCAGGTTATAGCTTCTGCCCAACATACCAATCTCGTCCGCGTGCTTCACAGCAAACTTGCCAGTGAAGTCGCCCGTCTCCACCTTCTTCATCAGCAGGATAAGACTCTTGATAGGCTTGGCGATGCTGGACGAGAATTGCAGCGACAGGAAGACAGCCACTATGCACACACCGATGGCAACGAGGATAGAAAATGGTACGATCTGTTTAGTATCCTTTGTGAGTTCGTCGATGGACATTACGTCTACCATCTTCCAACCTGATACCAAATCGACTACGCAGACATAATAGGCATTGCCCCCGATCGTTGTGCGAAAGCTCTGAACATCGTTCACTACGGACGAGTCAGAATTGTCTGCAATCTGCGAACTCATCGGTACGCTGTTAATCTTGTACCGGATCAATTCTTTCTTGATATCTTCTGCCAACCCGTTTTCGCCGGTGCGCAGTATTGCATTATAATCCGAGTCGTAAAATAATATCTGGCTTCCCCCGCCGCCTGTTGCAGACAGAAGATTGTTATAGATCATGTCGTCCTGAATGTCAATGAGCACCACACCGATCTTTTCACCTGTCGTCCAGTCTACTACGGGCATGCCCATAGTCACATATCTGAATGTCGTGCGGCTAATCACCATGAACTGTCCTTCGTGCGAGTCAAACCATACCGGCCCGTCGGATGCCATCACCTTCTGATACCAGTCGGTGTCGCGGAAATCCGTATCTGTATAGAAATTATAGGTGGATTTGATCATCAGCCCGTTCTCGCCCATCACAAAGGTGAACGGAATGTCGTTAAGCGTAAAGCTCTTGAGAAAATTCAGCCGGTCGTTGAGTTCGTTGTCCTCTTTCTCCATGTCGGAGCTGCCGGGTTGCTTCAGATATGTGCGGATCATGGTGTCGGACGAGATCATCGTTCCTTGCTTAACGCACTCACTGAGTAACGCGTCCACGTTGATCGCAGCCATTTTGAGTGACGATACATTGGCCTGCTCCGCGTTTTCCTCGATCACGTCGATGGAGGTATCCATTGAAATGTTCAGTACGATGATCATCGGGATGATCGCCAAAAACAGCATGAACATCAGCAACCGGGTGCGTATGGCCAAGCTCATGAATTTCTCTTTAATCCGGGTAAATAACGTCTTCATTGCTCGTCCAAATCTGTGGTGTTAAAATAAAGCCTTCTATAAACTAAATGAAGGATTTCAAACGATGGGCTTGCCAGCCAAACTGCAGTTAAACCTATGAAGCTTGTTAATTATACAATATAGTTGCGGAACAAACCACACCTTTTTGGCAGATCGGGAATCAACGATTATATTCCAGGGCATAAAAAAGCGCCTACCGGCGCTTTTTAGGAGTTATAGCCTTAACGTTTGCTCAAGTATAATAAGTCATCACAAATAGAATTGAGTACTCATTCACACACAGAACCCGCTTTTCAGCAGTACCGCCCGTGCGTTTGCTCCGTCCGTACCCTTCAGCTTCAGCGGCAGGCACATCAGGTAATACTCCCCTGCATCCACGCCATCCAGGTTGATGCACTCTATAATGCACACCCCATTCCACAGCAGCGTGTGGTGCGCCGGGAAATCGGGAGTCCCATACGGATCCA
>JAEWTL010000119.1 GCA_023459495.1 Bacillota bacterium
TACCTGCTTAGCTATCTCGACTTTGAACTCCCGTTCGTAATTTTGTCGTTCTGCCATTGCTTTTTACCTCACTTGAAATGTATTATACCAGCCATTCCAAGTGTCAAGCAAATCGCACTCACTGCATTGGCGAATCCCCCACCCGGCTACGCCGGGAGCCCCCTTTAGGCAAGGGGGCCTTTTGCTAAGTTGCCGCCCACGCTGATCGGATAGCCCAGAGGGCAACCAGTAATCGAAATAAGGAGAAAACAAGGATAAATTATGATCAAGTTGCTGTTTGAAAAACTCTACAATATTTCTTGTTGGAATGTGCGTCTGGGGCAGGGCTCGTTCCTGACCTTTGAGTTTGGCCAGCCGCATTTGGAGGTAAGAGAGCCAAACGCTAAAAGTAAGATAAAAACGCTCCAATATCGGAAAGTGACAGTTTGCGGAGAATGGCATTTGTGGATATACTGTTGTTCATGGGAATTGATCCTTGATAGGAATTGTTGGCACATAGCGAGTCAACGCGGGGGACGATAAGAAAAGCGCTGAAGTATCTCGATGGGCAAAAGCTGGTGCGGGCTGAGATCGACGAGGGAACGGCGGATACCGTGTTCCGGTTTGATCTGGGAGGCGTCCTCAAAACCCGAAGATATGAGGATGGTGTATTCGAGCAGTGGATGCTTTTTGATCCACATGGTAACGTCCTGTCGGTGCGCAACGACGGCATGATGTGCTATCAGCCTAAGGATACGCCCTGCGAACAGGAGATTTGGGAGAGAATAGAATGACAGACAGAATTGCATCAAACGGAAAGACCCCGGAAGAAACCAAGGTGATGACGTCGGAGCTGGTGCTGCCCGGTATGACGAACCTGCTCGGCAACCTGCTGGGCGGCGAGATGATGCACCGCATGGATATCGCGGGGGCTATGGCGTGCATGCGGCACTCGGGCGCGCAGGTGGCTACGCTGGCGGTGGATGCTATCGAGTTTAAGCACCCGGTGCGGCTGGGCGAGATGGTGGGCATCGAAGCCAAGCTCGTGTGGGCGGGGCGCACGTCGATGAAGGTGAAGATCACCGCCACGGCGGAAAACCTTGCGACCGGCGCGGTCATCGTCACCAACGTGGCGCGGTTCACGTTTGTCGCGCTGGATAAGGACAGCAACAAGACGCCTGTGCCGCCGCTGCTTCCGCAGACCAACGAGGAGAAGGAAGAGTACATGCGCAACGAGGTGGCATACCGCAGCCGCATGCCGCGTGGGCGTCGAACCGGACCGGATGAGGATGCGGAATGAGGGAGCTGTGGGACGTATATGACCGGGACCGGGTTAAGACGGGCCGTACCATGGTGCGCGGCGATGCGGTTGCGCCGGGGGACTATCACCTCGTCGTACACGTGTGCATCATCAATTCGCGGGGCGAGATGCTCATTCAGCAGCGGCAGCCGTTCAAGGAGGGCTGGCCGGGCAAGTGGGACTTAACCGTGGGCGGCAGCGCGGTTACCGGAGATACCAGCCGTCAGGCGGCGCAACGGGAGCTGTTTGAGGAGCTGGGCTATGCGCTGGATCTGGGCGGCATGCGGCCGCAGCTGACCATCAATTTCGCGCACGGCTTTGACGACTACTATGTGGTGGAGGCCGACTTGGACCTTGCCTGCCTTAAGCTGCAGCCCGAGGAGGTGCAGCGCGTGGACTGGGCCACAAGGGAGCGCATCTTGGCCATGATCGACGCGGGTGATTTCATCCCGTATCGCAAGGGCCTGATCGACCTGCTTTTCGAGGTGCGGCAGGGGTACGGCTCGCATGCGCCGGAGCCATAAAAACAAACGCAGGAGCGTGGGAAACCGCGCTTTTTTTGTTGGCCTTTTTTGACGCCTAGCAGCCTGCCGCGGTCAATCGGCGTCAAGCGCAGCGAACGGCTCTTGCGCCGTCCCGGGGATGGCCGAAATTCGCCTGAGCTGCCGGAATAGGTAAAAACATGGGGAAAGTTACCGGATTAAGTAAGCAAAATCAAAAAAATAAGTTAATTGTACTAACTAACTAAAGTATACATTGCAAGGACCGATAGACAAATAGGGGCACGCCGTTGCCGCTCCTGTCATATATATCACGGCTTGGATAATCAGTTCTTCAACTCTTAATCTATCGCCTTGAATCCCTAAGAAAACAGTATATTTATGCTTCGCATCATACGGCTTTTTGGCGAGGCTTCACAATTTATAATTGAAGAAAGGAGGTTTGTTATGAGCTACAATCAAGCGGAAATGGAAGACCGGGAAGAAGCGCAGCAGGACAAGTATCTGACCTTTACAGTTGATGCTGACGGTTACGGTATCGACATTCGTTCGGTGACCGAGATCATCGGCATGCAGCCGGTAAAGACGCTACCCGAAGTCCCCGCGTTCATCAAAGGCGTGATCAACCTGCGCGGCAAGATCATTCCTGTGGCGGATATGCGGCTGCGGCTGGGGAAAGACGAAGCGCCGTATACGGACAGGACCTGCGTCATCGTCGTGGACACCGAAAGCCTTTTGATCGGGCTGATCGTCGATCAGGTCGCTGAAGTAATGGTGATTGCCGGCGACAATATCGTGCCGCCACCCGCACTCCAGCGGACCAAAGGCCGCCGGTATATCAGCGGTATCGGCAAGACAGGATCGGAAATGATCATGCTGATCGACTGTGAGAAACTTTTTGATAGCAGCGAACTATCAGGACTTTAGACGAATTGAGAAGGAGCATAAAATGAAGTTATTAAAAAAAACAGGCACAGGTGTAAAACTGGTCACCGCATTTGTTATCGTGGCCTTGATGGCCGGGGTCGTCGGGTTCATTGGTATCATGAACATCGATAAGGTAAACCAAAACGATAAGGCGCTCTATGAAGAGAACACGATGGGCATCGCCAACATCGGCAACGCGACCGCGTATTATCAGCGGGTACGCTTCAATCTCTTGAAGATGACGGTGACGGAAGGGGATGTCCGCGAAACGTGCATCAGCAACATCAATAGTTACATGGAAAAAGCGGACGAGCACTTGTCCGACTACAGTGCGGCAGTCGAAGACGAGGAGCACCGGGTGCTGCTGGAAACCACGGCTGGGCTGTGGGAAGAGTATAAGACGATGGTGCAGCAGGCGGTAGCGATGGTGGAAGACGATGATGCCGAAGGCGCGCTGGACTATATACTGAGCGATACGGCGGAAACGGCATCGGCCCTGCAGAGTTCATTTGATGAATTGATGGCGTCCAATGAAACCGAAGCCGGAGACCGCAGCCTGCAGAACAGCGAAGACGCTGCACTGGCTACCCTGCTGATGATCATTATTGCCGCGGCGAGCGTCGTTCTCGCGTTGATTCTGGGCATATTCCTGACCCGGAGCATTACGAAGCCCATATACGCCTCGGCGGCGCAGCTGGCCAAAATGGGCAACGGCGATGAGCTGGAAGCCATGGATGCGGACAAGTTCAGCGGCGAGTTCCGGCAGATGGTCGGTAACCTGAACGATGTGCGGGAGTCGCTGTACCGGATGCTGGACGACACAGCCATGCTGACACAGGCCGCAATCAGAGGCGACCTTTCCGCACGGGCGGACGCGGACCGGCATAAGGGCGGCTACCGCCAGATCGTGGGGGGCGTGAACAACATACTCGACGCGGTGGTGGACCCGGTCATCGAAGCGCGCGGCGTGCTGGAGGAGATGGAAAAAGGCAATTTGCGCGTGCAGGTTAAGGGCGATTATCAGGGCGATCACGCCGTGATCAAGAACGCGCTGAACAGCACGATCGCTTCGGTAAACGGGTATATCAGCGAGATATCCGCAGTGCTTGGCGAGATGGCAAAAGGCAATCTGGATGTGGAGATCACGTCGGACTTCAGCGGCGACTTTGTGCAGCTTAAGGAATCCATCAACAACATCGCGGCTTCGCTCAATGAGGTGATGAGGGATATCAATACGGCGGCGGAGCAGGTGTCGGCCGGTACGACACAGGTATCCGGCGGCAGTCAGGAGATATCGATGGGTGCGACGGAGCAGGCGGCGTCTATCGAGGAGCTTACCACCGCAATAACGGAGATTGCCCAGCAGACCAATCAGAACGCGTCCAGCGCAGTGCAGGCCAGCAAGATATCCGCGGATGCCAGAAACAGCGCGGAGCAGGGCGACGGACAGATGAAGGCGCTGCAGCGGGCGATGGAGGAAATCAGCGCGTCGTCGGCCAGCATCTCGAAGATCATCAAGGTGATCGACGATATTGCGTTCCAGACCAACATTCTGGCGCTGAACGCGGCGGTGGAAGCGGCCCGCGCAGGCGCGCACGGCAAGGGCTTTGCGGTGGTGGCCGAGGAGGTGCGGAACCTCGCGGCGAGAAGCGCAGCCGCCGCGCGGGAGACCACCGAGCTGATCGAAGGCTCCATCAAAAAGACGGAAGCGGGCACAGCCATTGCGGACAAGACTGCGGCGGCGTTCAAGGGCATCGTCGAGGGCGTGGAGAATACCGTCAGCTTTGTCGGCGAGATTGCCGCGGCATCCAATCAGCAGGCGACCGCGATCAACGAAGTGAACCGCGGGATCGAGCAGCTGTCGCAGGTGGTGCAGACCAACTCCGCGACAGCCGAGGAAGCGGCTGCGGCAGCTGAGGAGCTCTCCGGCCAGGCGGAGCTGCTCAAAAAGATGGTTGAGCAGTTTAAGCTGAAGGCGACGGAAACGGCGGGCCACGCCGGGGAAGGCGTCAAAGCTGCCCCGGAAAAAGCCGCGCGCAGGAGCGGCGAAAGCGGGACTGAGCGGATCTCGCTGGGCGATACCGAGTTCGGCAAATACTGATCTGGACAGATGGCGACAGGGGGAAGGCGGAACTGGACAAAAGACGGTTTCTTCCTCCCTCAGTTGCCAAGGTCCCTGAACGTAACCATTGAGGAAGCGGAGCTGCCCGCGATGGGCAGGATTTTGCGTGGGTGTGGTGCTTTGCGGCACGGCGCTGGTGCTTGCGCTTACAGCGGCAGCATTAAGTACGCGGCGGAAGGCAAAGAGCAGATGATATCATATAAAATTGAATCCGTATACGGACGGCTCCCAACGGGCCGTCCTTTTCTATTACGCCGTTTTTGCTGTGCACCTGTGTTTTGCGCCGTTATATCCGCTTTTTTCCGGACATAAAATGGTATGAAGACAGGCAGGAGGCCATAGCCATGCGCAAATTCCATGCTGTCGTGGTGAAGAGAAAGACGCTCGTTCTTGCGCTGATGAGCGTCGTGCTTTGCGCGGCTGCCATTGTGCTGACCGCCAGCCTGCTGTCAGAAGCGGCGGTTCCGGCTAACGGTACCAGTGGTGCTTACATCATCCTGGCGATGAACGACATCGGCATGCACTGCATTCAGCCGGATTACTCCGCCTATATGCTGCTGCCTCCAGCCAATACACTCAAGGTTCAGGTCATTCAGAAGGGAACGCGCGAAGCCCGGCTCGTCAGCTCGGGCATCCGGGTGACTTACGAGATCATAGACAACACCACCTCGGTCAATAAGACGAACTTCTGGAAATATGCGAAGGACTACGGCTTTGACGTTGCGCCCAACGTGGGCATTACGGGAAACGGATTATCCGGAGAGTTCGTGCTGTCGGCGGACGGCAAATACTATGAAGCCGCCGCCATCCCCGTCACGCCGTACAACGACGGCAGCAGCCAGCTGAACCCCTACCAGCTCGTTCATATCCAGGTGCTGGACGCGCTGACGGGCGCAGTGCTGGCGGAAGCCTCCAACGTGGTGGTGCCGGTATCGGACGAGATGGACTGCGGCAGCTGTCACGGTGAAACGGACACGGGACTCAACATACTGGCAGAGCACGACGAGTTGTCCGGCACGTCGCTGGTGGAGGATCTGGAAAACGGGCAGCGGTACAAATGCGGCGAGTGCCACCGGGATAACGCGCTGGGCTTGCCGGGCAAGGCGGATGTGCCGCCCCTGTCTCAGGCGATCCACAGCTTCCACGCCGACAAGATGGAGGAGACCAGCATCAGCCCCGTGTGCTACAGCTGCCACCCCGGCCCGGCAACCCAGTGTTACCGCGGACAGATGGCGATGGAGAACATCAGCTGCGGCAGCGATAAATGCCATGGCGATATGAGCAATGTTGCCGAAACGCAGGCGGAAGGCCGTCAGGCGTGGGTGGATGAGCCGGACTGCGGCGAATGCCATGGTGAGAAATACGCCGCAAATCCCGGCTTGCTCTACCGGAACTCCTATCTGCTCAACGCGCCCAGTGAAGAGATGAGCGGCCTGATACAGTGCGAATCCTGCCACAATAACCCGCATGCCGAATGGGTTTCGGAACAGCCAAAGGACAATCTGCTGCCGCACAGCCTGCTGGGTTACGACAGCTTCATCGATAAGTGCACGGTCTGCCACGAGGGCGAAGGCCGGGTGCACGTGAATGACAGCAGCTGATCAAACAATATACAAAGGTTGGATAAAGTGTATGGAAAACGGACTGATGATCGCGGCGGCGGCTCTGGGCGGATGCGCGGGACTGGCCGCTATTGTTGTGCAAAAACCAAAATGGGCAGGGACGCTGCGGCGGGGCCTTTGGGCAGCGGCGATGCTGCTGGCGCTGGGGGCTTTGGGCATGATGCTAAGCTATCTGCTGACGGACCGTTTTGACTACAGCTATGTGAGCGCGCACTCGGCCAGAGCGCAGGCAGCGGTGTATAAGGTCTCCGCGCTGTGGGCGGGGCAGGAAGGCTCGTTCCTGCTGTGGAGCGCTATATTGGCAGTCACCGGACTGCCGTTGCTGCGTGCGAAGGACAGCCGCGGTGCGCGGGTGTTCGGTGTGTATGCGCTCATCAGCGCGTGCGTGTTTGCCATGTGCGCGGTATCCCAGCCGTTCGCGCGGCAGGCTGCTCCTGCCGACGGTATTGGGCTGACGGCGGCGCTGCAAAACCCCTGGATGACGGCGCATCCGCCGCTGGTGTTCGTGGCGTACAGTGCGATGGCGGTGCTGGCGGCGCAGGCCGCGGCGTTTACCGAGGCAAAGGCGCCGGACAGCGTGCAAAAATGGATACGCTTCTCATGGATCACGCTGGGGCTGGGCATATTCACCGGCAGCGTATGGGCGTATAACGCGCTGGGTTGGGGTGGCTTCTGGGCGTGGGACCCCATCGAGAACGCCGCGCTGGTGCCGTGGCTGCTGCTCTGCGGCTATCTGCATACGGGGGAGCGGTCGGGGCGCGCGCGCTGCGTAATCCCTTTTGCGTCCGCATGCGCCGGAACGTTCCTGACGCGCAGCGGCATACTTGGGGATGCGTCCGCTCACGCTTATACGGAGGGCAATACTGCCGTCTCCGTGCTGATCGCTGCGTTGGTGCTGGGCGCGGCGGCATGGCTGATCGTCGTGAAGCTGCGCAAACGCGGCAAGGCCGGTGCGGCCCTCAGGTTGTGGCGAAACGGCAAAGGACTGTTTGCGCTGACGGCATACGCTTATGCGGCGTTGGTATTCACAGGCACGGTCGCGCCGCTCATCTTCGGCGCGGAAACGCCCGTGGCGTACTACACCGCTATCACTGTCGCGTTTGCGCTTTGCTATACGGCGCTGCTGCTGTGGCAGGACAGAGAGATGCTGAAGCGGCGCGGTATGGTGATGCTGGCAGCCGCAACTGCCGCAGCCGTGGGGGCAGCACTCGCGCTGGGCCGGGTGAGCGTGTGGCCCCTGCTGCTGCTTTGGGTGTGCATGATGCCGCTGGCGTTGTGGGCTGTCAGCGGCTTTCGGACGCAGGGCTGGCGTTACTATCTGCGTCATGCCGGGTTTGTGCTGATGGTGTTGGGCGTCGTTCTCTCACTGGGTCTGGGCGTAAGCGGTTTGGCGGTTGCGGACCCGCACAGCGCGGACACGGTAATCGGAGGCCTTCCGGCATCCATGCCGCAGGTTCTCGGTGCGGATGTGACGATACTCTCGTCGCCGCTGCTGGACGTGATCGCGCGGGGCGGGCAGGCGGTGGCGCTGGCAGACGGTTCCGCCGCTGTTCCGTTCGAGACGCGCCCGATGATACTGCTGTTCTGGGTTGGCGGTTTCCTTACGGTACTGGGGCCATGGCTCGTGGCGCTGGTTTCAGCTATTGTCAGCAGGATGAAGCGGACAAAGCTGACAATCAAAAACGGGGTATAAAAAAACAGCCGGTTTTACACCGACTGTTAGTTTCAGGCAGACCATATACGAGGGCACTGCCCTCGCGCTCCCGCTTCTTTTCTTCAAGAAAAGAAGGAAAAGACAGGGGAAACACCTTTATAAGGTGTTTCCCTGATGGGATTCTCAAGGGGTGAGCCCCTTGAGCGGTGGCTTGGAGGCAGCGCATCCAAGAACTTATCCCTTAATCAACAAGCCGATAGTGCCCGAATCCAGCTTACAGCGGAAACACCTTTTTGCCGAGCTCGTTGTTGACGATCTGACCGAGGCAGCTGTAGATCGCGGACGCGCCGCAGAATATGCCCACCCATCCGGCGATCAGCTTGATGACGGCGATGCCGGTGAAATCGCCCACGGACAGCAGCAGAAACAGCACAGCCAGCGACAGGAACACGATCTGCGTGATGCGGTTGTGCTTGATGGTGCCGATGAACATGAACAGCGTGAAGATACCCCAAAGCAGCAGGTAGAAGCCCATGCTCGTCTCGTCCGCGGCGTTGATCTCGCCGAAAGGATGTGTCCAGATCAGCACCAGCGACCACCAGAAAAAGCCGTAAGCCGTAAAGGCGGTGCCGCCGAACATGTTTCTGTTTTTAAATTCGATGATGCCCGCGATGATCTGCGCCGCGCCGCCGAGGCAAAGCCCCATCGCCAGTATCACGGCGGACAGCGGAACGATGTTCGCGTTGTGCAGGTTCAGCAGCACGGTCGTCATGCCGAAGCCGAGCAACCCCAACGGGCCTGCGTTTGCAAACCCAGTTTCAATCTTATCAGTTGCCATATCAATCTCCTAAATTATAAATGAGCCGACGCATAGTGTAACACGGGCCAGTACCCGTTTTCAACGTAAAAGGTTAAAAAGCGCACAGTTAATTATTGCTGACAGCAAAAAAAGAACCTGACGCTGCACAATGGTCAGATTCGCTGCTTTTTGATTGAATATAAACCTTTGTGTCTGGATTGCTTCGCTGCGCTCGCAATGACGGGGGCGTGGTTGGGTAGTTTTGCGGACAGCGTGGGGGGTTGATTCGTCACGCTGCTCCCCGCAATGACAGAAGGGCAGGGCGTATAAAAAAACGGCGGTCACATTGGGCCGCCGAATGGGGATGTATTGCTATGGATCTTATGTTTTACTGTAGGGCCAGCGTCCCATGCCGCCGAGATCGTGAACCTTTTTATAGCCCATGGATTTCAGCTGGCGGGCTGCCGCGCCGCTCCGGGCTCCGCTGAGGCAATAGACAATGACGTCCTTATCCTTCTCGAATTTCTTCGTAATCCTTGAAATGCTGTCCAGCGGTATGTTTACGGCGCCCTGAATATGGCCGGAGCTGTATTCGGATGGCTGCCGCACGTCAATCATCGCAGCACCGTTTCCCTGAAGCTCAAGCGCTTTTTTGGGGCTGATCCGTGTGATTGCTTTGATGATCCTGAAGATCAGGAAAAGTCCGATCGCTGCTGCCGCCACGATCAATAGCTGATTATCTCCCATTGAAAGCTCTCCGTTCCACGTTTTTTCGGACGTTATGCAGATTCCCGTGTACATAACATCATTTGCAATTGTATCGGTTATCGCAGCCGAAGTAAGTGACAAACGCACAATCGAAAAAAATATATATTTAGAAAACGATATGTATTTTGCGATAGTCGGCTGAAAAGAAATATACCGGGGTTACCCGGCATACAGCTTGCTGAAGAACCTCTTGCTGTCATCCTGAGCGCTGGCGAAGGATCTTACAAGCGGCTTATGTTTAGATTCTTCGGGTGCTTCACACCCTCAGAATGACAAGAGAGACTTTGCCGTCAAGATGAATGGTTAGCGGAAACGTAAAGCGCCTTATTCGGCGGCGGTTATGGTTAAGTCCGCGCTGACACGCCAGCTTTGGGTGGTGTCGCTTTGGGTGTTTTCGTTGTAGTAGCGGGCGGTGATCAGCAGGTCTTCGCCGTCCAGCGAAAGCACCGCGTCGTAGCAGTACGAGCCGCCATCCTCGGCAGGCAGATCGAGCAGCACGGGATCGCCGCCGTCCGTGCCGACCCAGCCCACTGAAACATGGGCTTCCTCGCTGTCGACATAGAATACGCGCCCGGCAAAGGGCTGCGCGGCAATCAGGCCATCCGAAGCGGCGGAGAGCAGTATCTGGCGGTTGCCGCCGTCGCCGTCGATGCGGACCAGTGAACAGGTTGTGCCCTCCACGGTGACGTCGCACCCACATACGAGAGCGCCGTTCGCCGTGGCAGAGCACTCGACGAAGTACAGCGCGCTGCCGTCGTCGGTGAGGCTGCTAATCCATACGGTCAGGTTCTCGTCGTAGTAGGCCGTGCCGTCGTAGATGGCATCGTGCGCTCCGTTGTAGATGGTGTAGTTGCTGATGCCGTAGGGGCCGACCAGCGCCGGAGCGGGCGAAGGCGTCTCAGCCGGGGCCGAAGCAGAGTTGGAAGCGGGCGCGCCGGACGGGATATCCTCCGTGGCGGGCGCGCAGCCGCTGACAGCGAGCGTCAGGCACAATATAACGATCAGCGCGATGAGCGAGTGTTTCACAGCGTCCCTCCGAGAATATATTATTTTCATTATATCATAAAAAGGTGCCTTATCATATTAACATTATGGAAAAAGTAAAGTATGGTATTGCGGCGTGCATTGATAAGAATTGTACACAAAAATTTAGAATCGAAAGCCAATATATGTTGTAAATTTAATGCAGATATAATATTATTATGGTATAAATTTCAGGAGGTTTTCCATATGGAGTACGGCTCGCTTCTGAATCCACCAGATCCACCAGAGGGGTATTATCCGGACGATTACGATCCTGCACTCAACGGCATAGGAGGATGGCTGGTCCTCGTGATTATCGGGCGCTTCCTGAGCATCATCATGGGTATTAAGAGCATTGCTGATATATCCAAAGCACTGGGTCTGGAGCCTTCTTTGGACGGCTTGCTATACTTAATGATTATTGTTTTTGCAGCGGTCTACATCATTTTGTCCGGCGTGGTATTGTACTTTATATTTTCCCGTAAAATCGTCTTCCGGATTCTTTTTGTTGCGCAGGTGGCAGCCGACCTTGTACTCGCCGTGGTTTTCAATGCGATCCTGGCCAACAAGGGATATGATACCAGCTATACCGGCTTCTTTCAGACGATAATCGGCGGCGCGATCTGGATTGCGTACCTGTATAAATCCAAGCGGGTGAAGAACACCTACATCTATCCGTATCAGAACTTTGGCGAGGGGCCGGATGAGGAGCAATAGTTTAGTATCCATATCCGGCGGCAGAGCGGCATCCTTCGGGGTGTCGCTTTTTGATTGCGGAGGATCGGGGCGGTTGGGGGTAGAGCAGAGCAATCCAGCGTCGGGCGGCCACGCAGGGCCGCCCCTACAG
>JAEWTL010000120.1 GCA_023459495.1 Bacillota bacterium
ATCGTATTGATTTAGAGCGACATTATGGTATTAAGAATGAGGTTAAAGATCTCGGTTATTATCTTTTAGTTTATCGTAAAAAAATACGTAATCTTATGCGGCGTTTGAAAGGGAAGCCAGCACGATAAAGTAAAAGTCTTACATTTAAACGTCTTCGTCAGGACATTTCTATGCGGAGTTCTTATTTCACAGGTTTATCATGAAGAATATTAGATACATTGACAAAAAAGATGTTGAAAACCTGATAGAAAGTAAAACGTCTGATGATGTTATTATTTTTCTTTCCGGCCCCACATCGCAAAAAACACCATTGTCAGTGCTGCAGACAAGGGATGTTATTGCTGTCAATGGTTCTGCACAATATCTATTAAGTCATAATATTATTCCCTATATTTATGTACTTACCGATGTTCGCTTTTTACATCAACGGCGTGATGATTTTTATAAATTTAGCCAGAGAAGTCGTTATACCATCGTAAATGTTGACGTTTATGAACATGCTTCTGAAGAAGATAAGCGGTACATCCTTCAAAACTGCCTGGTACTACGTTCATTTTACCGCAGAGAAAAAGGTGGATTGATCAAGAAGATCAAGTTTAATATTTTGAGCCGAATTCATAAAGAGCTCCTGATCTCTGTACCTTTTTCTAAAAAAGGTCGTCTGGTTGGCTTTTGCAAGGATATTAACCTCGGTTATTGTTCATGCCATACCGTTGCTTTTGCTGCAATCCAAATAGCCTATTCGCTGAAGTATGCTCGTATTATCTGTTCAGGCCTTGATTTAACGGGTAGCTGTTCGCGTTTCTATGATGAAGATAAGAATCCTATGCCCTCAGAGTTGACTCGGGATTTATTCAAAATTTTACCATTTTTCCGTTTTATGCGTGAAAATATAGAAGATATCAATATTTATAATTTATCCGACGATACTGCAATTCAATATGATATTATTCCCTATATGAAAATATCCGAAATTGAAGAGCCGTGTGTTTATGAAAAAATAAGCTAATATTTTATATGTGTTTATTACGTGTTATAAATTATATTGGAGTTGGCTAATAATGATTAAAAAAATAATATTTACCGTCACACCAATATTTTCTATACCGCCAAAAGGAGCTGCAGCGGTTGAAACATGGATTTATCAGGTCGCAAAAAGACTTTCGATTCCAGTAACTATCGCCTGTATTCGAAACGAAGGTTACCCAACCTACACAAAAGTAAATGATCACTGTGATATTCACTACATTGGTTTTAGTCGAGTCTATAAACGACTTTTCCAAAAGTGGACTCGACTTGATCCTGTGCCATATTCTCAGCGTATTTTAAATACCCAACCTAAAAACACTGATCCGAAAGACTCTGTTATTGTTATCCACAATAGCATGAAGCTGTATAAACAGATTCGTAGCAGAAGCCCTCACGCGCAGCTAGTTATGCATCTTCATAATGCTTTCGAGCCAGGTGAGTTAGACAAAAATGCAAAGATAATTGTTCCTAGCCAGTTTCTTTTCGATTTCTATTCGGAAAAAATGCCTGATGCAAATATTGCTATTGTGCCTAATGGTTTTTGTTCTGAATCGTATGAACAAAATAATACTGAAGATTTGAGGCAGAAACTGAACATTGATGCAAATGATACCGTGTTATTATTTGCAGGAAGGATATCACCAGATAAAGGTTGCCTGATGCTTATGGAGGCTTTTAATCAGCTGAATAAGATACAAGATAACCTCAAACTGGTGATTGTCGGAGATCCTTTTGCCAGTAAAAAAGGCGAAAAAGCTGAATATCAGAAAAAAGTTCTGGATGCAGCGAAAGCTATTGGAGCGCAATGCATTATGGCGGGTGGACAGCCTCCAGAGCAGATGCATAACTATTACCGTTTAGCAGATTTAGTTGTTGTTCCTTCTCAGGTAGAAGAAGCTTTTTGTATGGTAGCTGTTGAAGCGATGGCGGCAGGTAAACCAGTGCTTGCCAGTCAAAAAGGTGGAATTAGTGAGTTTGTTCTGGAAGGAATTACAGGCTATCACCTTGCAGAGCCTATGACATCTGAAAGTATTCTCGCGGATATTAAGCGCGTTTTGGCGGATGCTGACAGAGCTCAAATTGCTAAAAATGCCCGAAATTTTGTTTTCTCAAAATATAGCTGGGAACATGTTACTCAGCGTTTTGAAGCACAAATACAAGACTGGTTTGGTTAAAAATTATTGGATTTGAAGAGCCTGCCTGAACTTAATGTCAGGCAGGCTTTTTTTTATTTATTCCGCATTGCTAACAGTAAACCAACAATCAAGCCAATTGGTTTGAGATCAACTTCCTCGAAGTTACCTCGAATAATATAAAAGCTTACAAGCGTTAAAAATAGTAGTAATTGACCATTATAAGGAGTGACGACAACTGTTTTAAACGTTGCATTAGCTGTCTCTTTGATAATAGAGCCATACAGATAAAGTAAAGCGAGTAGTCCAGCCAAACCCGCTGCAAACCAAATTGACAAAACAACGTTGTGTGGCCCAATGGATTGCCTGAACTTCCATGACGGAAAATCTACAACACGCTTATTATATATTGCATGGTAAATATCATCGCCGTAGCCATATCCCTTAAGAGGATTTTCCATAATTAATGTCCACGCCGTACCTTGAGTACCATTGGTATAGCGAGAAGAACTGTCGGTCTGTTGAAGTTTATAAATAAGCCTGTCTTTACCAGCATGATCACCTTTATAGGTAAATACACCCACTGCGGCAACAGAAATAACGATGGAAGTCAGCATCAATAATTTCCACTGACGATTTAAGATTAACCATAGCAGAGTCACTATGAATACTGCCAGCCATGCACCACGAGACAGCGTTCCTAATAGCAGAAATAAGAAAACTGCACTAAAAATTACGAATGCTATTTTATAAGAGGTTTTCTTGATAAGCCAAAGGTTTAATAATGCTGGAAACAGAAACACCATTGAATCGGAAATACTACGGTGTTCATAGGTGGAAAATGGCATTATTCCTTTATTATAATCCTGAATATAAAGAATAAGTTCAACAAGACAACGTAAGCCAAGTCCGGTAACTAATGAGTATAGTACAATTTTACCAATGCTTTCATTATCTTCATCTTTTAATAATGCAGGTATAAGTAAACTATAGGCCAAAAATCCTTTAAGTACCGTATTACTGAATTCTTTAAAACTGATTTTCAGATCAGGTGATATAAAAGTAGCATATAAAAGAATGAGTGATAGTGCCAGGACACTATAAAAAAGATTATTTTTATAGAGTACTTTAAATGTTCCCGGAGCACGAGAAACTTGATAGATTACCGTAATAATCATTAGTATAGATATGATGTGTTTATAACGGGTTATACCATCAAGGAAAAAGGTTGCAATAAAGAGGAATACCAACGCTTTATTCCAGTACGGTTTCCACTTTTCTTTATTACGTAGCGCCAGCGAGGCTGTTAACATTGCTTCTCCACCATCTTAAATAATATATAACGTATTAATCAGGAATTGATTTTATTAAATACCGTTTCTGCAGTCAGATGAGCAAGATCTTTATCTGGTGCCCTACAAACCACCTGATTCTTCCCATATCCGCCAATTAATCCCGGATCGGTTGGTCCATAAACCGTGATATTCGGTCGATCCAGTGCTGCAGTTAAATGACTTAACCCAGTGTCTACCGATACCACGAATTTCGCTCCGGCCAGCACACGGGCAACACCTTCCAGACTCATCTTCGGCAATACTTCAACATAAGCAAATCCTTCCGCCAGTCGTTTCGCCCGTTCTTCCTCATGCGGCGCGCCCCACGGAAGTTTAATCCGTATTCCTGAATCA
>JAEWTL010000121.1 GCA_023459495.1 Bacillota bacterium
CGCTCGTCTCGCAGAGCCGCTTTGACAAGCAGCTGGGCCTTCGGCAGCGGGAGCTTGATCTGAAAAAGCAGAGCAATCAGTTCTCGCAGGCGTATCAGATGCTGGCGGGCGGGATGATGGACGAGAAAGGGTTTGAGGGAGTCACGGGGATCAAGGTGAGGAAGCCGCCACAGATACGCCCGGCCAATATTGAGAGCGCATCTGCAATAGTTCAAGATGCTACTGCAGCGGCGAGTCAAACGCAGGTCGTAGCGTTTAAGGAAAATCGCATGGAGTACACTGATGGCGGAGAGAATTCTGAGGTAACAGGAATGACTACCTCAGAATATTTAGCGGCGCATGAGGATGAGTATGTTGAGAAATATGGACGGAATAGTTACAATCTAGCGGTTGCATATGTAAATTTAAAGGCTGGATTCGAGCCGTTTAAAGGCACATGGTACTATAACAATATGTCCATATTGGATGATCTTTTCCGCAACTCGGAAGCCTATATTGAACAATACGGTGAAGAGAAATATTACGGAAGATTATACCTTGCTTTAGAGGCTGCGGGGGGTCTTTACAATGAGCTTGTACCTATAGTTATAAGCTACGTCGCAAATAACGGGGGAGAGGAAGCCGTTTCCTACAGTTCTTTAAAAGAAACATTTCCGCAGTATCTGGGGGAATATGACTATTCTAGCGCCGATATCAATGACATTCTGAATGAATACTACGATTTGCCACCTGAATCGATTGATATGGATGCAATTGCTGCACAACTCAACCTTCCTGACTGGTATGAGAAACCAGAAGAATGGAACTGGGATAGCCTGATTGAAGCAATGTGCTTATCGGAATATATGAACTGGTGCGAGGAAAATGGCATTGACCCACAGTCAGTATCTATGTCGGATTTGCCTGACAATGAATATGTTCAATTTGGCGCAAGCATTTATTCAGGGGAAGACCCAGATTTAATTGCACGAAGAGCACATAGCAGTCAAGTTGCATACCAGATGTATATAGAACATCCTGATATATATGGAGGAGTTGTTGACGATTATCTGGAAGCTGCAGGAGTAAGTGATTATAGCAAGCTCGATGCAGATCAGCAATTTGAACTGGCTCAAAAAATATTAAAGCAGGCTTATGATAGCGGTGGTTATACTGAGGAGATGCAACAATATGCAGCCGCTAAAGGGCAAGACATTACTCTGGAAGCTGCTGAAAACATGGGCTACACTCTATTCCAACTTGATCTAAACAAGGGGACAATAACAGAGGCAGATAATCAAGGTGAAGCTTTTGTAGCAGAAAACAGTCTGGTTACGATAGATGGTGATAATGGTCAGGTAGTTATTTTTAATGAATATGCAGAGAACAACCCTGAGGAATTTGAAGATTATATCAATCCTTTAACTGGAGGACATGTTCCTGTAAGAGGGACTTGGGACGCAAGAACAGGCCTTATTAATGAAGATGGGTATGGTACGTACTATAATAATAGCTTACCCGCAGACATGCTGAATGACATTATTTCTATGCAAATGTATTTGGCCTGTACGGGCCAGGAAGTTCAAGAAGATCAATTGGAAGTACTGCGTTTAAACGGATTAGAAGAAATCGCTGATTTTATTCTATCTAAAAAGGAAGGCGATTACTACGAATTAACTGAAAACGTAAGAAATCAATTGATGCAAGAGATTATGTCTGGTGTAATAAAGGCCGATCAATGGCAGGAGAAGTTGAGTACTTCTGGGGTGACTGACCAACAGGTTCGTGCAAATGCGGATTTTGAGCAGGTGGTCGCCAATCCTCCCCGCGTCTCCGCAACATGGAACCCATATTTTACGCCGAGCATCGACGCAATCTACACGACGGTACAGTATGGGTATAAACTCAACCAAGCGTATAACAATCATCTGCATCTAATTGAACAGTTGGATTTGGCACTTGCCAATGGAGACCTTTCGCAGGAGCAGTATGATGCTCTTGTTACCCCAGAACAGGAGTTTCTGAAAGATCCTGCTAATATGATGGGCATATTTGATTTTCTCAGTGAGGATATGTACGAAACCTTCACCTATCTATATGTAAAAGCAAAGGAGACCGGGGACGACTCGGCATTCCGCGAGTACTTCAACATCTTTAAAGAGGAATTGACCAATGCCCAGTGGCAGACTTATTACGGCACGATGGATGGCCTTGTCGACAAGAAAGGGCCTTGGGGTGAAATGCTGTCCGGCGTGGCTGCGGTGGGCGGCAAACTCGCGTCTCCAACGGCCTATGTGGAAACGTTATGGGATGGGATCGCCGGGCAGGAGGTAGATACCAGCTCTCCAAGCCAGCTGATGGCACGAAGCGGCACGGCATTCAGCGCATTGACTGCATCCACCACGGAAAGCGGATTTGGCAAATGGGCGATTCAGACAACGATTGATCTGGCCGCCTCGGCGCCCGCCTTTGCGATAAATCCTGTGGCGGGAGCTGCCTATATGGGGCTGCAGGCGGCAGGTCAGGATGTGGCCATCGAAAATATGAATGGCGCGACCATAGGGGAGGCGCTCGCCCACTCGACGGTGATGGGCGGCATCACCTTCTTCTCATCGCTGGTCATGCTCAAAGGGTTCAAGGGCATCATGGCCGGAACCCGGATACCCGCAACCCTCGGGCAAAGGATTTTGACCTACGGGCTCAATGCCATCGAAGCCTTTGGGTTGGGCGGAGTGACGGGAACAGTAGGAACGTTGATTGGCAACGTTGCCGATTTGATGATGAAGGGCGATCGTTCAAACTACGCGCAGCGCGTCAACGAGTACATGAACAGGAAAGAAGATCCCATGACGGAGGACGAGGCCAGAACCGCCGCTGCGGTGGACCTCTTCCTAAAGGAACCCATTGAGGCCGGACTGAAAACCGGCGCGATCGCCGCGGTAATGAGCATACCGGGCACAGCCGGGGCCATCCGCTCGGCAGAAACTTTGGGCGGCAGGGCAGCGGTGGCGGACGAGCAGGGGGCATTCAGAACGCTGCGGGCGTTAGAAGAGGCTCCCGGAGGCGTTAAAAGCAACCTGTCGCAAGGTATGTCCCTGCTGGAGCAGATCAACGCGCGATTAGGCCGGGAAAGCGGAATGGCAAATCGTGAGGCGTTCAGCACCGATGCGGCAAACAGGGCGTTGATGGACTATCTCAGCGGTAAAGGGAGTGCCAAGGCCGCAGCGGAGGCGTTCAGCAAAGTCGCCAATGAAGCGATTGCCTCCGGCAAGCTGACGGCGGCAGAGGTATCCGCGCTGGAGGGGTATGTCGGTACTGCGCAGATGTATATTGACGTGCTGGGGTTGCTGGGGGATAATGGAGTTGTAAGTGGAGCCGGGAACGCAGTAGAAAGTTACAAAGCCGCTAAAGCTGCTAACTGGAAAAAACCAGATGGTTCAACATGGTGGCCTGATGACGAAGGCTTCGCTGATACCCCGGATGAAACGACTTTACAACCTGGGACTAAAATTGATAGATACGGTAAAACGTCAGGTGTGTATGCATCTCCTGAAGGAACGCCATATGAACAACGCTCTTTAGCACCGGGTTCGGAGAATAGTCCCTATAACATCTATGAAGTTGTTAGGCCATTTGATGTGAAGGCGGGAACAGTCGCTCCATGGTTTGATCAACCTGGCGGTGGAACACAATATAAGTTGCCAATGTCAATTCAAGAATTGATAGATCTGGGCTACATTAAATTGATAATAAGACAAAGCTGAGGAGGCAATGAATATGAGCAATTTATTGGAAACAAAAGCGCTGGAAGAGCATGTTAAATCCGCATATGATAAAGTAATACCATTGATGCTGAAAGATGGGATACGAGTGCCTCTGAATACTATTTTTCGCGAAAATATTCCTTCTGATAATCAAGGCGAATTTTGCTTTACTGATGAGAGTGGATATCGCTTTAGAGTTTTAGATAGAGGAATTTTATATCATGATGACATTACACAAAGTCTCTCTGAAATAACATATTGGGCAATTAAAGGAGAGGTTGATGAGGCATCCGCAATTTATGAGGCAAAAAATCGAATTGCAAATCAGGATTTCCGCCGTATTATGTTCAATAAGAGACTACAGTATTTTGAGAGCATTGATCCAGAATTTACACAAAGATCACGTAAAGAAATTGAGATTATATTAAACAAAGCTCCATTTCAAGACTAATTGTTACCATACTATAAATCAAAAAATGGATTTTTGTTCTGCCGGGTTCGCTCGGCATTTTCTTTTTTTTTGATAGCGCTCAGGAGAAATGGACGCCGAGGGCGTACCCATCGAAGTGCCGCTTAATAAAGCAATCGGCGCATACACCGAACTCATCAACCTACCCAAAGAGGTGCTGCCCGAAGCGAACCTGAAAGCATTGCAGAATGCGTACCGGAACTATGAAGCCAACGCGACCACAGAAAATGCGGCGGCGCTGATGCAGGAGGTGCGCGCGAGCGTGCGCATAGCGTCGCAGAAAATGGGGACGGGCGTAGCGGTAGATGCTACGGTTGCGGAAACGATTTCGAGGCTGGAGGCAACGCAGGGGTATATTGACAGAGTTTGGGGTGTAGGAGATAATGGAGGAGCGCTAACGCTATCAACGAGATTCCTGAATCGTATGGATCCGTTATGGGAGAACGCTAGTAAGATTGAGCCAATAGAAGGGTATCAGGATATTGTATGCCACGGGGATACAATAAGCCTAATCTATAAAGATGCATATGGAAACGAAGTAAATGTATCAGTATACGAGTTCGCTGAAATATTGAAGAACAGTCCGGCTTATGAGGGCGGGCCTATACGACTAATAGCATGTGAAGCTGGCGCGGATGGTTCAGTTGTAGCTCAGACTCTTGCGAATAAGTTGGGGGTGGAGATTATGGCACCAACTGATAGAGTGCATGTATATCCTGATGGTGAAATGGTAATTGGACCTGACGAATGGACAAATACAGGTACGTGGAGAATATTTACTCCAAATAATTAGCTTTATTATGAAAGGTGGAATGTTGAATGATAGTTATTGGGCAGACTCGTGAAGTTTATAAAGATGATAAATATCCATCCATAGGAGAGATAGTTGGCAAGCCAATAAAAGAAAAAGATAAAATACTTTCTTATATGAAAAACTGTAAGATAAGTTCGGTTTCGCCAGCTATCGTTACAGATGTAATTAATCCAAAGAAAAAAATAAATGAGTTATATTGTATGACAGATGGTACGTATGGTTGGCGCTCTGACGTAATCTACTATGTCGAAAAATATGATATGGCATTACCAGATGAGTTTGTACAGTATGTGCTAAATCAAGTAAAGTAAATATCTAAAGTCTTATTGCCGGGTCAGTATGCCCGGCTTTTTTATTGCTTCGCACGCTGGAGGAAGCGCCGGGTGGCGGCAAGTCCAACCTGTCACAAGGCATGTCCCTGCTGGAGCAGGTAAACGCTCGACTGGGCCGTGAAAGCGGGATGGCAAATCGTGAGGCGTTCAGCACCGATGCGGCGAATAAGGCGCTGATGGACTACCTCAGCGGCAAGGGCACAGCACAGGCCGCAGCCGAGGCGTTCAGCAAGATTGCCAACGAAGCGATTGCGTCCGGCAGGCTGACGGCGGCAGAGGTATCCGCGCTGGAGGGCTATGTTAACACCACGCAGATGTATGTTGACGTGCTGGGGTTGCTGGGGGATAATGGGGGTGTTGGAGTTGGTCAGGGAATAGGTGGAGTATCAGGAGTAAAACTAACAGAACCTACTTTACCCAGAGGAAGTAAACCAAAAGGAGAATATGAAAAACCGGATGTAAATGACCCGAGACCGATAGAAAGACAAAACCAGAGCGCTGATTTATTAGCAGGAGAGGGATATGATGTTACAATATTGCCTGAAACAGCAGGCGGGAATGGATATGGAATTGAGCCGAGGGCAAATCCTGACTTTTTGATTGACAATGAGCCCTTCGACTGTTATGCCCCCAATAGTATGAGCGTAAGGAATATCTGGTCAACAGTTGCCGATAAGACGGTCAGTCAATCTGGACGTATAGTTTTAAACTTAAATGATTACGGTGGGTCAATTGATGCATTATACAATCAATTTATGGGATGGACGATAGATACATTGTTGGAATTGCTTATTATTAAAGATGGATATATAATCCGGTGGATACCGTGAAAATTTTGAGAGGAGTATGTTAAAATGTTTTATACATTATATCTGGGATTAGAAATCGGCTTTTTAGAAATAAAGCAATTACTCATAGAAATTTTTAGGTTTAAACAAATTGAAGGAATGGATATTTATAAAGATACAGATAAAGAGTTATCCATCTCATGCAATTGGTTTTCCATGAAATTAAATATGAGGAGCCGGAGTATAACTTTTTTAGGTGAAGATTACAACATGGATTTAAAGTGTCAGATATGGTTTGAGCTACTGTCATCTGTTGAAGGTGCATCCGAGATGATGATGTATGTTATTGGGCGGATACTGGAACAAACACAGGGAGATGCAATATTATTATCAAATGGAGATACCCCAATATTGGAAAGGCGAAATGGGTTTGTCACTGTGGATGATACTAAATTAGGCGGACAGAAGCGATTCCCTTTTGATAAATTAGAGATAGAGTATGACGAAGGTGAGTTAAAGCAAATGTAAAGTATCTGTTAGTGCCGGGGCAAGTACTCCGGCTTTTTTGTACCAAAGTGGCACTGAGCATACCGGGCACTGCCGGGGCTATGCAATCGGCAGAAACTTTGGGCGGCAGGGCAGCGGTGGCGGACGAGCAGAGTACGTTTGAAAGGGTTACCGCTATGGACGCCGAGGGCGTACCCATCGAAGTGCCGCTCAATAAAGCCATCGGCGCATACACCGAACTCATCAGCCTACCCAAGGAGGTGCTGCCCGAAGCGAACCTGAAAGCGCTGGAGCGTGCATACCGAAACTATGAAGCCAATGCGACCACAGAGAATGCAGCAGCGCTGATGCAAGAGGTGCGCGCGAGCGTGCGCATAGCGTCGCAGAAGCTGGGGGCGGACGTAACGGTGGATGCGGCGGTTGCGGAGACGGTTTCGAGGCTGGAGGCAACGCAGGAGTATATTGACAGAGTCTGGGGTGTGGGAGATAATGGGGGAGTACTAACGCTATCTACGAGATTTCTGAATCGGATGGATCCGCTATGGGAGAACGCTAGTAAGATTGAACCGATAGAGGGATATCAGGATATTGTATGCCACGGCGATAAAATAAGCCTGATTTATAGAGATGCATATGGAAACGAGGTTAACGTATCAGTATATGAGTTTGCCGAAATATTGAAGAACAGTCCGGTTTATGAGGGGAGGCCTATACGACTGATAGTATGTGAAGCTGGCGCGGATGGTTCAGTTGTAGCTCAGACTCTTGCGAATAAGTTGGGGGTGGAGATTATGGCACCAACGGATGTAGTTTACGTCTATCCAGATGGGACAATAAAGATTGGTAGATATAATACCGGCACTTGGAAAATATTTAAACCTTCAGGAGGTACAGAATGACTTTGATAGGATTAGTACGTGAATTGGACAATGACAAAAATCTTCCTTCTTTATTGGATTTGATCAATAGGCCAATTGAGGAAAAATCAAAAATTGTAGATTATATGAAAAAGGGAAATATTGTAGCGGTAGCACCTGCAATCGTTCGGGATGTTATTAATCCTGAAATCAGACTTCCCGAACTCTTTTTGATGTCAGATGGCAAATACGAGTGGCGTTCTGACATAATTTACTATGTCGAAAAATATGATATGGCATTACCAGATGAGTTTATACAGCATGTGCTAAGCCAAGTAAAGTAAATATCTAAAGTCTTATTGCCGGGTCTTATCCCGGCTTTTTCTTTTCCCCACCAACACACCGCCCTGCCACCATTCAACCTTCCCGCACAAAAAAGGCGCCCGCACGGACGCCTTGCTTTCAGACATGCGTTTATTCGGAAGCGCTCTCGACGGGTGTTTCCACCGGCATGGCCGCAGCCGCCACTTCCTCCAGCGTATCCAGCGCGATGATCTCCACGAGGTTGGAGTAGCCCATATGGTGTCCGTAAGCTACCCATGTTTCGCCAAAGGTCAGCAGCGTACTGCGCTTGCGTCCCGGATCGCTGTAATAGATCGTATCGCCTTCGTATTTGCACGCGACGATGGCGTGGGCCTCATTGCCCCGCTTGAAGTAGCAGATCACGCCTTCGGGGTTCCGGTCGATGGCCTCCTTGATGGCGGCCACGCCATTGCTGCCGGGGCACGAAACGTACGTGCTGCGTCCGTTGAAGCTGGAGAGGTATTGCGAGTCCTCGCTGAGCGCGCACACCGGCACCACGCCAAAGTTGGCTGTGATGTTGTCGATGTTGATGGTCGTACGGCGTTTGTTGGATTCATAGATGAAGCGCGGGTTCGCGGGGATGCCCATGTTATTGATGGTGATGGCATATGAGGTCATCAGGCAGGCCACCTTGCGTACCGAGGTGGCAAATTTCCATTTGGAGTCGCCCTGATAGTAGATGGTATACGTTCGTTCGGGCTCGGCAGAGAGCGCCATTTCAGTCATGGCAGTATCAGCAGTCTCTGCAGTCTCTGCAATCTCAGCAGTCTCGGCCGGCATGATCGGCATGGCCGCGAAGGAGAGGTAGGATGCGCTGCCCCACAATAGGGCGCCGTTGTACTCAATCTGATACCATTTGCCCGACTGTGCGTACACGTTCACAAAGGTTCCGGCGGGCAGTCTGCCGATGGATTTATACTTGGTGGAAGGGCCGGTGCGAAGCGTCAAATACGAACGCGCCGTGCACACTGCAACGCCGGTTGGCGCTGCCTCCTCCTCCGCCCGGGCTGTGGTCAGCGGCGCAAAGCACAGAGCGATTGCGGCAATGACCAATAGCATACCGGTTATGCGGCTGAACCGCTTTTTAAGCGTCGTCAATATCACTATCCTGCCTTTCGTGTGAAGTTGCTGGCATGCGGAATCCTGTTATAGCATATGAGTGTAGTGTGTATATGGTGTATATATGCTTTTATCTCAATGAGTATAGCGCATCCGCAATACTTTTTCAACCATTATGTAACACAATCTAAATAATTATGGGATAACCGGAGAAGCATGGGGATATATTCCGGCATCATCCATTGGTCCGCGCCGACAGCAGCCCCGGCATGCCGCCGCTTTTTAAGGCCGGAGCAGGGGGGGACGGGCCTTGCATGCGTTCCCTGCGTGCGGTATATTGAACAGGGAGCGGAAAGGAGAGCCATGTTTTTCCGAAAGTTCGCATACGCCCTGTTGGGTATCGGCAAAGCAATCCGTGCGGAAAAAACCCTGCGCTTTATGCTGGTGTGTCTGGCGCTGGTGATTGCGGCAGGCTTTCTGCTGCGCGTGACGCTGCTCGAATGGGCCGTGCTGATGCTGTGCTGCGGCGCGGTGCTGTCCGCCGAGTTCTTCAATACCGCCATCGAGCGCGCGGTGGACTTAGCTTCGCCGGGGCAAAGCCCGCTGGCCGGGGCCGCCAAGGACATCGCGGCAGGCGCGGTGCTGGTGATCTCCGCCTTTGCCGCCCTCGTTGCGCTCATCATCTTCCTTCCGCACATCATTGTGCTGCTGTCGCGCTGACCAATACCCCGTTTCTGCAGAGCGCAGGAGGAATTGAAATGCGATATGCTTTAATTGTAATTGTGGCAGTGCTGCTCGTAATGTCCTTGACAGGCTGTTTTTTTACGATGGACTATCAAACCGAATATGCCCACCTTCCCAAATACAAACTGAAGAATAGTCAGATTAAAATCGGCGATGATACGTATATCCTGAGCGATTGGAATTACCCCGGCCGCTATTGGCCAATGGATGATCCGGAGGCAGAAGCCATCGCCCGTGTGGATGATCGGGATTCGCAAATGCGATCCTTAGGCGTAATCTTTACGATTGGTCAGTATTCAGACCGTTCTTTCTTGTACTATGCGTATGAGGTGGATGCATACAGCGGGTGGGGTGGATGCCTCATATTGCGCCGCAGTGATATCGAAATGCCGGAGTTAACATACGAAAACGTGGACTCCCTTGAATCTGAACACTTTGGCAGCACAACTCGGGATGAGACGGTAATCTATGAGTTCTTCGCTGCCCTGAACGACGAAACAAGGATATTGGATGATCCTGATGTCTGGAAGGCGGATGAATACTACGACTCGATCATCTGCCGCAACGATGATTGGCCGGATTTTTGTTTCCGAATTACCGTAACATGCTACGAAGACCAATACTTTGCATTTAGCGATTATTTGGGAGAAGACGGCGCATGGATCACAATGCCTCAGGCCCTGATTGAGAAAATCGCCTTTGAGAACGAATCGGCATAGCTGCCCGTTCATTCGCACATTTCGGCGCTGTCAACCAGCCGCCAAACAAAACACCAGTATGGAGGAACAATGGATTTTACCATTCAAACGAAGCGGCTGAGGCTGCGGCCTTTTACGGTGGAGGACGCCCCGGCGCTGCACCGGATATCGAACGAGCCGTATGTGCTCAGGTGGATGCCGGACTGGGAAATGCCGGAGGAGCAGATGCAAAGGCTGATCCGGTATTTTGTCTCGCAGCAGGAGAAGGCCTGTAAAACCGAGGCGCGTGTGATGTTTGCCGTTACCTTGGAGGGCCGTGTGATCGGCATGGCAGGCATCGGCAACAAGGAAGAGGTCGATAACGAGATCGAAACCGCCTATTTCATTTCCGGGGAATACGCAGGGCAGGGCTATATGTCCGAAGCCGTTGCGGCGGTGTCAGATTGGGCACTGCGCAACCTCGGGCTGGATTACCTGATCGCCATCGTCGAGACCGACAACCTTGCGTCCCAGCGCGTCGTGGAGAAATGCGGCTTCAGCAAAATCGACTGCCGTATGATCCTGAACTCCGGCGAGCAGGAGGAAAAGCCCTTCTATTATTACCGGCTGTATCCTTCCATAAGTAAAGAGCGGCAAATGGATTCAAAACAGATTCTAAGGAGTGTACTCGATTCAATTGAAGATGGTAATTGTGAAAAGACTCGCTTGCTATTAGAAACGAATTCCGAATTTCTTAATAGCCTGACGCCATTCGGGACATGGCTTCATGTATCGGCGTCACAAGGCAAGCTTGAAATAGTCAAATTACTATTAAATCTAGGGATAGATATAAATAAACATGCCGGGGTTTACGATGGCGGGGCGATAAACGAGGCAGCTACAGAAGGTCATTTCGATGTCGTCAAATACTTAATATCTTGTAATGCCGAACTTGATATTAGTGAGCCTACGGGAAATCCGTTGTTTGGTGCAATTCTGAGCGGTAGTAAAGATATCGTAAAACTTCTATTGGGCAGTGGAATCGATGCTTCCGTCAGATACACGGGTAAATACATGAAAAATATGGACGCTTACGATTTTGCCATAGAGCGCGGACAGAAGGAAATCGCGGAGATACTAAAGCCGTACAGAAAGTAAGAGGCGCGGTGACTCAATTAAGTTGGGGTAGGTTATGAAACCATCCCGGCTTTTTTCTTTTCCTCGCCAACGGCTACGCACTGACGGTATAAGCGCCTACGCTTTACCCCTGAATCTCCAGCCACCCCAGCCGATTCAGCTCCTCTGGTGCCAGCGCAATGTCCGGATTGTCGAGCGAATCCTGCGCCTGCGAAAGCTTGGAGAACCCCGCCAGCGCAACGGACGGAACGTCGTGCGAGTTGATGTACGCCAGCAGCACGGCGGAAACCGTGGTGCGGTATTTCTCTGCCAGCTCCTGCGCAACCGCAATCTGGCCTTCGATGATGGCGTTGCTGAAGTAGCGCCGATACTCCTCATTAAGATTCGCCAGCCCTCCGGCGGCGGGCGCTTTCACAAATACGCCGCGCGCCTGCGAAGAAAACGCGAATACCGCGAGGCCGTTAGCGCGGCACCATGCGTAGTCGGCGGGGGTCATCATCACCAGCGTATCGTCAAAATAGACCGGCTCCTCAAACTTCGCGGCGCTCCACATCACCTGCGTGCCCGCAAACCCCGCAAGGCCGTGCGCCGCGGCATAGGCGTTGGCCTCGCCGATGCGCGCCGTGGTCCAGTTGGACGCCCCGATGGCGCGGATCTTGCCTGCCCGAATCGCGTCGTTCAGCGCCTCCATGATGGGGCCGACGGGTTGCGTCACGTCGTCGCGGTGGAGCCAATAAATGTCGATATAGTCCGTGCCGAGCGCGAACAGGCTGTCCTCGATATCGCCCGCAATGGCCTGCGGCGTCACGCGCGGAGTTCTTTCGGCATTGGAGGCGAGCGGATGCGCGCCCTTGGTGGAGATCGTGAGCTTGTGCCGGTTGCCGCGAAGCTGCATCCACTGGCCAATCATCTCTTCGCTGAGCGGACGGTCAGCGACGTGCCACGAGCCGTACACCTTGGCAGTGTCGATCAGTGTGCCGCCCCGCTCCGTGTAATAGTCGAGAATGGCAAAGCTGTCCCGCTTGCCGATCAGGCCGCCGATCTCTCCCGTGCCGCACCCGATGGCTGAAATCTCGATGGGGCCGCCCGCCGCGCCAAACTGTAAACTTTTCATATCGTCCTCCGCCCGCTTTTGATACGGAATAGTTCTGCATGGATACGGAAATCTCCTGCGCCGGGCCGGTCAGATCAGCGGATTCTTGGGGCGGCTGCCGTTTCGCTTTTGCACCACCAGCCTGCCGCCTGCATCGACATAGGCCAGCAGCACGTCCCGGTGGTCGGCTGCGCCCTGACTGGCCAGCGCTTCCAATAGCTGCGCTTTGTTCATACCCGCCATGGACAGGTGATCGTCCAGTATCTCGCCGTCCACCACCACGTTGATACACAGCCCCTGCGCCATGGGAGGTACGTTCATATCCCGTACGGTGGCCGGCTGCTTTTCGGCCTTGAGCTGCACGCTCACTTTCCCGCTCGTTTCCAGCACGGCAGACTGCACGTCCGCCACGTCATACGCGCCCTGCAAGCGGCATTCCTCCAGCACGTCGTTCACAGTCAGCTTGGCCGTCTTCAGGTTGGCGTCCATGAGCTGCCCGTTCCAGATGAGTATCGTGGGCTTGCCGTCCAGCAGCTTGCGCGCCTTGTAGCTTTTCAGCGCGATGACGGACAGCACGATGGGAAACAGCGCGTACACCACCAGCGCCGTGATGCCTTTGGTATAGTCAACGGACGGGTCCACCGCCAACGCCGCCGCGATGGAGCCGATGGACATTCCCGCGACGTAATCGAAGAACGTCAGCTGGGACAGCTGCTTTTTGCCCATAAACCGCGTCAGCACAAACAGGGCGGTGACGGATATCAGCGATTTGGCGATGGTCTCAAGAATTGCGTTGAACATGGTGTACCCCCGCCATTAGTTTTTATAATTGCGCGAATCTTATCCCGCGCATCTGTTAAGCATCCTTGAGGTTCTTTTTTTTCCCTGCTCCCTGTGTTATACTAGTCCGCAATAAAAGCAGTCGGATGAGTGCACACGGGGGAGTTCATGATGGAGAAGATGCCGCTGGCATACGGCGACACACATATTGATATGGCCTTTGACGGCGCGCAGTCGGTGCGCGTGCTGCAGGGCAAGGGCCTGCCGTCCGTTGCGGACGAAACGCAGGCGTTTCTGGAGGCCGTCGGACCCGGCGCTGTTGCGTCGCCGCCGCTGGGCGAGCTCATCTCCCCGGACGACAAGGTCACCATCGTCATCAGCGACATCACGCGCTTCTGGATGCGGCAGGACCGGGTGTGCGCGCAGCTCATCCCGTATCTGCACGATACGCTGGGCGTGGACTACGAAAACATCGCCATCCTCATCGCGCTGGGCACGCACCGGCCCCAGACGGAGGCCGAGCTGCGCAAACTTGTGACGGACGAGGTATATGAGCGAGTGCGCGTGGTCAATCACGACTGCATGGCAGAGGACCTCGTATACCTTGGCACGACGTCGCGGGGTACGGAGGTTTTCATCAATCCGCTGGCGGTGGGGCGCAAGCTGATCGTGATCAGCGGCACCATTCACCACCTGATGGCGGGCTATGGCGGCGGACGCAAGAGCATCGTGCCCGGCATCAGCGGCAAAACCACCATCAACCAGAACCACATCCATTCGCTCGCGCCCGATGAGGCGCGCTCTAATCCGCTCATCGGCATGGGCAAGCTGAAGGATAACCCGGTAGGCGAGGACATGAACGAGGCGGCGGCCTTGGCTGCGCCCGCCTTTGGCATCAACGTGCTCATGGATACGCAGACGGGCAACAGCCGACTGGTCTGCGGCGAGTTCTTTGCCGCGTGGGAGCAGAGCTGTCGCGAGGCGCAGCAGATGATGGGCATCCCCATCGAATACAAAGCGGATATCGTGGTGGTCAGCTGCGGCGGCTACCCCAAGGACATCAACCTGTATCAGGGTGTCAAGTCGCTCATCAATGCGGCGGAGGCCGTAAAGGACGGCGGACAGATCATCTTCCTCGCCGAGTGCCGCGAGGGCGGGGGCGCGCCGGACTACTTCGACTGGATCAAACCGCTGCGGGCGGGTACGCTCGACGCCGATTTGCGGGCAGCGTTCACCATCGCGGGCTACATCTTCTATGCCTCCTGCGAGGTCATGGTCAAGGCCCGCGTGCTGATGCTGACGCAGATTCCCGAAGCGACGCTGCACGGCATGGGCGCGCGCGTATTCTCAGACATGAACACCCTGCTTGCGGAAGTGGACTTTTCCGGCAAGGACGTATACGTGATGCCCTACGGCGGCTACACCGTGCCGTATATCGAAAAGGCGGAATGAAGCAAAAACAAAATCTTATATTCGCGCATACAATAACTTGACAAATGCGGATTACCGTGTTATCTTTTGAAACAAATAAACCGTCGATGCAGAGATCAAACCGCAAGCGCACTCAGAGAGAGCCGGGATTGCTGGAAACCGGCAGAAAGCGGAGCGGCAAATGGACTGCGGAGGGCGCGGAGAACGGAGCGTAAGCTCTCAGTATACGCGACGCAACCCCGGCGTTACAGGGCAGGGAGCGTGTTGGCGCTCTGAAGAGGTGGGCATTTTAGAACCCGGAGGCGGGGGATGAAGTGTCAAACAAGGTGGCACCGCAGACAAAGTCTGTCCTTGCATACGCTTAGCGTAGCAGAGGAGAGGCTTTTTTGATTTCGGCAGCCATATGGCGGCCAGTAAAACAAAGAAAGGTGAGAAGAGAAAGATGAGAAAGACAGTGAAGAGAATGACGAGGGTAATTGTTTTAGGATTGGCCGCCGTGCTGCTGCTGGGAGCTTTCGCCGGGTGCGGCGCGAAGGATGCGTCGTCCGACGTGATCCAGGTGGGCATCGTGCAGCTGGCCGACAACGGTGCGTTCACCGACATGCGCGAGGGCTTCATCGCCCGGATGCGCGAGCTGGGCTATTCGGAAGACCAGATGGTATTCGACTACAAGAACGCCAACGGCGACACGGCCACACTCAACTCCATCTGCCAGACCATGGTGGATGACAAAAAGGACATCATCGTGTCCATTGCCACTCCGGCCTCGCAGGCCATCGTCAACATGGACAGCGGAATCCCCGTGTTCTTCATCTCGGTGGGCAACCCGGTAGGCGCGGGCATCATCACGGACATGAGCACGCCGGACAAAAACGCGACCGGCACCTCCAACGCCATCCCGGTGAGCGAGATGTTCAAGCTGGCGGACCAGCTGACGCCGGGATGTCAGACTTACGGCCTCATCTACAACACGGGCGAGGTTAACTCCGTGTCCACGGTGGAAAACGCGAAGAAGTACATGGACGAGAACGGCCTCTCGTATAAGGAAGCTGTCGTCACCGCGTCCTCCGAGGTGCAGCAGGCAGCGCAGTCGCTCGCGGGCGAGGTAGACGCGTTCTTTATTCCCAACGACAGCATGGTGCAAAGCGCGATGCCGCAGGTGGCTGAGGTCGCCAAGGACGCGAAGATTCCGGTGTACGGCAGCTCCGCGGTTATGGTTGCTTCCGGCGCGTTTGCCACCATCAGCATCGACGATACCACAATCGGCAGCATGACGGCGGATATGCTGGACCAGTACCTCAAAGGCACGGCCATCGCGGATATCCCGGCTGTCACGGTGTCGGATTTCACCACCGTCATCAACACGACCACGGCTGCGGCCATCGGCGTGGAGATTCCGGAGGATGTGCTGGCAGACGCAAAAGTGGTCGAGTAATCGAAGCAGGGGGCGGCAGGCATGACGCTGGTCATCGGCTCTGTCCAGCTTGGGCTCATCTACGGCATACTCGCGCTGGGCATCTACATTTCATTTCGCATACTGAACATACCGGACCTGACTGCCGATGGCAGCTTTACGCTGGGGTTATCGGTGTCCGCCATCTTAACGGTGGCCGGACACCCTTACCTCGGGTTGCTGGCCGCTTTGATAGCGGGCGCGGCTGCGGGCATCGTCACAGGCCTGCTGCAAACCAAAGTCAAAATTCATCCGATACTGGCCGGAATCCTGACCATGAGCAGCCTGTACAGCGTAAACCTGCTCGTGCTGGGCAGCCGCTCCAACCTGTCGCTGATCGGCTCGGACACCGTGTTCAGCCAGGCGCTGGCGTGGCTTCCTGCCCATAAGGAACTGGTTAAAACGCTCATTCCGCTGCTCGTCTGCGCCGTGTGCATGGGCGTACTGATCTGGTTTTTCAAAACGCACATCGGCCTGTGCGTCCGCGCCACAGGCAACAACGAGGACATGGTTCGCGCGTCGTCCATCAACGTGGACGCGATGAAGCTGACCGCGCTGGGCGTATCCAACGCCTGCGTCGCGCTCTCCGGCGCGGTGATGGCGCAGTATCAGGGCTACGCGGACATCAGCTCCGGCATCGGTATCGTAGTGGTGGGTCTTGCGTCCGCTATCATCGGCGAAGCCATATTCGGCAAGCGCTCCGTGACGCTGGGCCTGATCTCGGCGGTATTCGGCGCGCTGCTGTATCGCTTTGTCATCGCGGCGGCGCTGAAGACGAGCTTCTTCCCGGCCTACGCGCTGCGCATCGTGTCGGCGGTCATCGTGGTGATCGCGCTGGCAATACCCGTCATCAAACGGCGGATTCAATTCTCAAACATGAAAAAGAGGGCCCGCAGGGATGCTGACGATACGCAAAGTGAGTAAAACCTTTTTAAAGAATACACCGAACGAGCACGTGGCGTTGGACGGCGTGAGCCTGGAGCTTGCCGCGGGCGAGTTCGTCACGGTCATCGGCTCCAACGGCGCGGGCAAATCCACGCTGTTCAACGCGGTGAGTGGTACGTTCCTGCCCGACTCGGGCCGGGTGCTGCTGGGCGGAGCGGATATCACGTTCATGCCGGAGCACCGGCGGGCGGCAGTCATCGGGCGGCTGTTTCAGGACCCCATCAAGGGCACCGCGCCGGACATGACCATCGAGGAAAACCTCGCCTTGGCTTACCACCGCAAAGGCGGCGGACTGCGGCTGGGGCTGCGGCGGCGCGATACCGAGCTGTTCTGTGAAAAGCTTGCCGAGATGGGCATGGGGCTGGAGAACCGCATGAAGGCCAAGGTGGGCCTGCTTTCCGGCGGACAGCGTCAGGCGCTTTCGCTGCTGATGTCCACCATTGGCAACCCTTTGCTGCTGCTGTTGGATGAACACACCGCCGCGCTGGACCCGTCCTCCGCGGAAAAGATCATGGAGATTACCAAAAACGTGGTGGCGCGCCAGAAGCTGACCACCATGATGATTACGCACAACATCAGGGCCGCGCTGGAGACCGGCACGCGCACCATCATGCTGGACCGCGGCAAGATCATACTCGACATCTCCGGCAAAGAGCGCGAAGACATGACTGTCGCCCGCCTGATGGAGCTGTATTCGCAGCGCGGCGGCGAGCTGGACAATGACCGCATGCTGCTGGTGCGAAGCTGACGGTACAGTGGATTATGAAAAATCAATTGGATCGCATAATCAATGCAAAAATACTTAAAGTAGAAACTGTCCATGATTACTGGACAGTAATACTGGATATTGGGGCTGTAAATATTAACAATAATATAGAATACTGCACACAAGATAATCTTTGGCATAGTTTTAACATGAATTATACCAAAGATATTGAACAAAAATATATTAAAAAGGTTATTGTTAAGGACTCGAATTATATAGAGTTGAGGTTAAGTAGCAAGTGTAAAATGCGGATATCTCTCAAGGATGAGGATTATAATGTTAGCCCAGAAGCAATGAGTGTTGGCTTGTATTCAGGTGAAATCATTGTTATTAATTAGATAGCGATTTGCTTGCAAGGTAATGGGGTTGTGGCGGGAGCTTTGATAGGTGGGCCTGCGCTCGCAGCGCGGAGTCGAGCTGGACAACGACCGCATGCTGCTAGTGCGAAGCTGAGAATATCCGAAGACACTTAAAAGCCCGGTCTCCCGGGCTTTTTTGCTGCTTACCACGTTAAGGCTGTAGAATTATTTCTCCAAAAATCTGAAGTGCCATAAGGTCGCCCCCTCAAATACTACCAAGCGCAGAATATCAGAGGGTGGGTTGCGCCTATTGCCCCGCCATACTGCGGCATTCCTGTGCGCATGCGCGGCAAATCTGCGCACACTGCGTACAATGCGGGTCCTTGAACATCTCGCACTCCTGCGCGCATGCGTCGCAAACGGTGGCGCACAGCCCGCAATGCTGCTTGGCAAACCGCGCGTTGGACGACATGCCGCATACCGACATTTCGCACATCTTCGCGCACTCCGCCAGCATCTTGATACAGCCGGTTCTGGCCTGCACGTCCGCCTCGTTGAGGCAGGCTTCAAAGCACTCGTTACATGCCTGAGCGCACTTGCAGCACGCATCGATACACGCCTGATACTTATCTGTAACGTTAGTTACAATTCCCATATTGATCCTCCTCAAGCTTAATAGTGCTATTATTTGTTTCCGGTTCAGGAGTATTCAGGAAATACAAAGAAGTCAATGCCGCAGGCTGTCGAACTGGCCCAGACAATAGTTGATGCCGCTCGGCAGCAGTTTCACCATATCGCCGTCATACGATAAGAATTCAATGTTCTGCAAATTCTTCAGATGCGATTGAAACTGGTCCTTCGGCAAACCCGCCGCCTGATAGATGCTGACGATATCATACGGCTCCGCGTCATAAGCCAGCCTGTCCTGATGCGTTTGCTTCCACTTGCCGTACAGCACCCTTAAAACCCGGATATCGTTTTCCTGTATCACGTCGAGGACTTTCATGACGACCTCCTTTTACTATAAGTCAGGATTAGTCTTTCCCTGACAGGTGATATCATGCGGAGATTTATATCACCGTTCGAAGGCATTACAACTTTATTCCATTGAATCAAACTTAATATGAACGCTATTGCGATAATCTCCCGAGCCATTATAATAGTGAACCAAAGGAGATTTTAAATCTATGAGAAAGACGAAGATTATCTGCACCATCGGTCCGGCAAGCGAATCGGAAGCGGTGATGCGGCAGCTGATTGAAAACGGCATGGACGTCGCGCGGCTGAACTTCAGCCATGGCGACTACGAGTCCCACGGCGCGCGGATCGCCCAAATCAAACGGCTGCGCAAAGAGTACGGCCGTCCGCTCGCGATCCTGCTGGACACCAAGGGGCCGGAGGTCCGCGTGAAGACGTTCAAGGGCGGCAGCGCGGAGCTGAAGGAAGGCGGCATATTCACGCTGTCGATGAAGGACTGCGAGGGCGACGACAAGCGCGTTGCGGTGACGTACCCGCAGCTGGCCGACGAGCTTCCCCGCGGCACCCACATCCTGCTGGATGATGGCCTCATTGAGATGGTGGCCGAAGAGGTGACGCCGGACGCGGTACGCTGCCGTGTGGTAACGGGCGGCACCCTGAAGAACAACAAGTCGGTCAACCTGCCGGGCGTGCACCTCAAAATGAACTATATCAGCGAGAAGGACCGCAGCGACATCCTGTTCGGCATCGAGAACGATGTGGACTACATTGCGGCGTCGTTTTGCCGCACCGCGGCGGACGTGCTGGAGATTCGCAAGATACTGGACAAGAACAACGGCAAGCAGATCCACATCATTGCGAAGATCGAGAACGGCAGCGGCGTGGACAACATCGACGAGATTATCAAGGTCAGCGACGGCATCATGGTGGCCCGGGGCGACATGGGCGTGGAGATGGACATCGTGGAGCTGCCGCGCATCCAGAAGCTGCTGATCAAGAAGGCCTATTCCGCAGGCAAAAAGGTCATCACTGCCACGCAGATGCTGGACTCAATGATTCACAACCCACGTCCCACGCGGGCCGAGGCGACGGACGTGGCGAACGCGGTGTACGACGGCACCAGCGCGATCATGCTGTCGGGCGAGACGGCGATGGGCAAATACCCGGTCGAGAGCCTCGTCACGATGTCGCGCATCGCGGAGACCACGGAAAACAACATCCACTACAAGACGCGCTTCAACAACAAGCTGCCGGAGACCTGCGGGAGCGTGACCAGCGCGATATCCCACGCGACCTGCTCCACCGCACACAGCCTGGGCGCAAGCGCGATCATTGCGTTCACCAAGTCCGGGCGGACGGCGCGCGTGGTTTCGAGCTACCGTCCGGCGGTACCCATCATCGGGTGCTCGCCCAGCGAGAAGACGTATCATCAGCTGGCGCTTTCATGGGGCGTGTGGCCGGTGCTGGCCGAGGAGCAGGAGAACACCGACAAGCTGTTTGAGCACGCGGTCGACTGCGCCAAAAAGACCGGGCTGGTGCACCACGGCGAGGTGGTGGTCATCACCGCGGGCGTGCCCATCGGCGTTTCCGGCACGACCAACACGCTCAAGGTGCACATCGTGGGCAACGTGCTGGTGAAAGGCACGGGCTTCAACAACATCGCTGTCAGCGGCAAGCTGTGCGTGTGTGCGGACGCGGCGCAGGCGCGCAAAACGTTTGAGCCGGGCGACATCCTCGTGATCCCCAAGACAGACAACTCGATGATGGACCTGCTGAAGGAAGCCTCCGGCATCATCACCGAGCAGGGCGGCGTGGATTCGCACGCGGCCATCGTGGGGCTGACACTGGGCATCCCGGTGCTGTGCGACGCGGAGAACGCCACAGCCATCTTAAAGCACGGCACCACGGTGACGCTGGATACCACCCGCGGCATGGTATACACGGGCCTCGCGCAGAGCGGTGAGTGCAGTCTGCCGGAATAGAAACGACGAAGGCCTGTCAGTTTTTTAAGAGCAGTTTTACGAGGGCGCTGCCCTCGCGCTCCCGCCAAAGGGACTAGCCCCTTTGGAATCCCTTTTCATAAAACGACTTCTGTTGTAGTGTTACACTATAAACGGACAGTAAAAAGCCTATGGTACAATATCGTAACATAGGCTTTTGTAATGAAAGGAGGGAACGATGAACAAGAAATACAGCAATGAATTGAAAGAACGAGTA
>JAEWTL010000122.1 GCA_023459495.1 Bacillota bacterium
GATGAACGGCTGCGCTCCGCGCGCCTTGATCGCGCCAATCAGCGCGCGGAGCATCTCTGGAAGATGGCTGATCTCCCTGCTGCCCGCTGTGATCGCCACCGTGTTGCCCGCTCCGATGCGGTCCAGCGTACCCTCCCGTCGGAGACACCGTAGCATTTCGGCCTCCACATCGGATATGCTGCGGCTCTCCATGGCGAACTTCACCCTGTGAAAAAGCGGTACACAGGTATCTCCCAGCAGGTCAGAAATTTTGCTCATGCCTGTTTCGTTCTCTTTGACCACGTCTGTACGGATATGCCAACAGCGATGAGAATAACCAGACCCTTAAGTACAAACTGCCAGTAGGAGGAGACCCGCAATATATTCAGGCCATTGCTCATCACACCGAGTATCAACGCACCGACCAGCGTCATTACGATCTTACCCTCGCCGCCGGAGAGCTTGGTCCCGCCAATGACGGTTGCGGCAATAGCGTCCATCTCCCAGCCATCGCATGCGGTAGGCTGGCCGCTGTCAAGGCGAGAGGCAAGCACGATCCCCGCAAGCGCCGCGAGCATACCGGAAAGCGTATAGGCAATGGTCGTATAAAGCTTGACGTTGATGCCGGATAGCCGTACAGCCTCGGTGTTGCCGCCAATCGCGTATACGTATCTTCCGAACTTGGTGTAGTTGAGTACGATGAAAAGTATCCCATACACCACCACAATGATCCAGAACGGAACAGGCAGCCCCAAAAACAAGCCTTTGCCTATCTTCTGGAAATCATCGCCCAGGTCAGAAATCGGCAGCCCGCCGGTGAGCAGGAATCCCACACCTCTTACCAGCGTCATCATCGATAGTGTGACAATAAAAAACGGTATTTTGAGCAGTGTGATGATCGTACCGTTTATCGTGCCCAGTATCGCGCCGGTGAGTAGCCCTACTAATATTGCGAAAATCATATTCGTGCCGTCTCGCAGCAGAAAAGCCGCTATCAGCGAAGAAAAGCATGCCACTGAGCCAACAGAGAGGTCTATGCCGCCTGTCAGCAGTACAATTGTCATGCCGCCAGCAAGTATTGAGTTGGTGGCGATCTGTTTAAAAATATTTTCGACGTTGCCGCCCGAGAGGAACACGTCGCCCTTGGCAATGGAGAGGATGATGCATATGCCGATAAACACGAATATTGTTGCAAAATCCCTCATTTGTATTTTCTTCATTTTCATCGTGGATGAATTGCTGTTTTCACTCATTGGAGTTCTCCTTCTTTAAGCTTCAATGCCAGTTGAATACGCAAGTATACGCTCCTGCGTGGCCTCGCTCCCCGTAATCTCGGCGGCCACTCTGCCCTCTCGCATGACGATGATGCGGCCGCTGATCTGGAGTATTTCGGGCAGTTCGGAGGATATCACGATCACACATATCCCCTCGGCTAAAAGGTTTTTCATCAGTTCGTATATTTCGGCCTTTGCGCCTACGTCTATGCCCCTTGTAGGCTCATCGAATATCAGCACTTCCGGCTTGGCAAATAACCATTTTGCCAACACGATCTTCTGCTGGTTTCCGCCCGAAAGGTTTTTGGCCTGCTGATAAATACTCGGCGTTTTTATGTTAAGAGCCTTAACATAGTTGTTGGCAACTTTCGATTCCAGTCTTTTGCTTATAAAGAACGAGCGGATTACGGCGGCTACGTTTGTCAAGGTTATGTTTTTACGCACATCCAACGATAAAACCAGCCCCGCAAGCTTTCGGTCTTCGGGCATCAGTGAAATCCCGTTTTTAATAGCGCTTTTAATGCTGTTGATCTTCACTTTTTTGCCGTGCATAAATATCTCGCCGCTGTCGAACTTATCTGCGCCGAAAATCGCGCGCATCAGCTCTGTTCTGCCGGCGCCCACAAGACCGGAAAATCCAAGTATCTCGTTTTTATACGCTTTGAAGCTCACGTCCTTGACGTTGCTGCCCACAGTTAAGTTCTTTACCTCCAGAACGAGGTCACCGCGCTCACCGCAGATATGCTTATTCTCGCTGATCTCGCGGCCGACCATCAGCTTGACGAGCCCGTATTTGTCCGCCTCGTCTATCCTCATGGTCTTAATCAGTTTTCCGTCTCTGAACACGGTGACGCGATCCGCGATCTGGAAAACTTCCTCGAGCCTGTGAGAAATATATATGATTGTAACGCCCTGCTCCTTTAACGTTTTTATCGTGCTGAACAGCGCGTCAATCTCCACGGTAGTGAGTGATGCCGTAGGCTCATCCATGATCAGCAGCTTTGCATTCCACGAGATGGCTTTGGCAATCTCCACCATCTGCATTTGTGCGATACTCAGGCTGCCTACTTTTGTTTTAAGATCGTAGCCTATATTAAGTTGATCGCATATCGTCTTGGCTTTATTGTATAATTCTTTTCTGTTTATGAAGCCAGCCTTTGAAGACTCCTGCCCCAACAGAATATTTTCTGCAATATTCAGATTCGGATTCAAGTTCAATTCCTGATAGATGATGCTGATACCTTGTTCCTTTGCGTCGTGCGGCTTGTTGATTTCAACCTTCTTTCCCTTGAAATAAATGGTTCCGGATGTTTTGCTGACTGCGCCTGCAAGTATTTTGAGCAGCGTGGATTTGCCTGCGCCATTCTCGCCGCATATCGCCATCAGCTCGCCTTCCTCTATGTCTAATGACACATCATCCAATGCGGTAACGCCAGGATACATTTTAGTAATGTTCTGAACCGAAAGTATAATACCCACTTTTTCACCTCCCTGGTTTCTTAAAAGGGGGAAGAAAGCATGCTCCCTCCCCCCTCGGTCAACTTAAGACATTAATTCGAAGGGGTATAGTACTGGTTTACGTTCTCGGCGGTAACAAGATACTGTGCATCATCGCTGCACTTGACCCATTCGCCGAGATCTTCGCCTTCAATCTTGCGGATCGCAGCGTCGATCGCGTCCGCTCCGATGATCATGCCATCAGCCGCTACGCTGGCCTTGATGTATCCGCCTTCAGCCATGTTCTTCTTCTCGTCCTGGCCGGCGTCAAAACCGATTACGCAGATTTTAGCGGGATCTGCTCCGGCAGACTCATATGCCGCTGCTGCGCCCTTCGCGCTGTCGCCATTGATGCCGAACATGATATTGATGTCTGGGGTCGCCTGAAGGATATCCTCAGCTGTTTTAAGCGCACCTTCCATAGTGGCTCCGCAATCGATCGCGGTAACCCATTCCACGTCAGGAGCTACGGAAGCGAGCCCATCCTGATAACCCTTCGCACGGTCACGGCAGTTCTGGAAGTAGGGATAATCCAGAAGAGCCGCCTTGCCCTGACCGCCGTTGTTATCGACAGCCCACTGACCCGCATACTGGCCCGCCATGAAAGCACCCGCGTACTGGTCGGTACCGATGAGGGGGTATACGCCTTCAATGAGCGTCATCTCTACAAGTACAGGAATACCGGCTTCTTCCGCTTCAACGAGTGCGGGCTTGATGCCTTCGGGGTTGGTGGGTGAGCAGATGATCGCATCGACTTTCTGCGTTACAAAATCCTCTATCTGCGAGGTCTGCGTAGCAACATCCCAGTTGGGATCGCTGATGACCACTGTGACACCGCGATCTTCTGCTGCGGCTTTTATTCCCTCCAGATAAACGATGTAATATTCATGCTGCGTGGTCAGTGGAGAAATGCCGATGACGTAGTTCTTGATGGCTTTTTCACCCGGCTGTGTTTTGCCGGTATCCCCCGTTTGATCGGTATTAGCTGTCGAGGCAGAAACCGATACATCAGCTGCGGGCTTGGATTCGGACGATACGGATGCAGGAGCAGAGCACGCCGTGAGTGCGAACGCCAACATCAGCAGTGCCATAAGTACGGATATTAGCCGAATCTTTCTTTTCATTAATTTTAACCTCCAAATACGAATTTTGATGTCTGTCAGACACGTTGAATTGTATAATGTGATCCTACAAAAAAATATCCGAGCATTTTTGAGGAGTATCCCGGATTTTTTCGGTCTGGCCACAGAGCCTTATTGAAAAAAATAAATAGGATATAAAAAAACAGGCGCTGTCTGACGCCTGTGGAATCTGCACGATAAGTTGAGATCACCATCACTCCGGTTTTGCGAAGCGGCAGATGGAGGTGCGTGGTGCACCTCCATCTGCCTGTGGGGAGAAGGGGGCAGCTAATTATTATCGTATGTGCTCAGCCCGAATGGTCGAGTGCGTTCTGCTGTGTAACCAGATACTGCGCGCCCTGCACCTCTACCCAATCGGGCAGCTCCTCGCCTTCAATCTTTTTAAGCGCTGTTTCAATACATACCGTCCCAATGATATCGGTATCTGCCGCGACGCTCGCCTTGATATACTCGTCACCCGCAATTAGCCTGCGACAGCCTTCATCCGCGTCGAACCCCACGATGCATACCGCCGAGGTGTCGAGCCCGAGAGCGTGGAAAGCCGCATTGGCACCTTTTGCACTGTCGTCGTTTACGCCGAACACACATCGCACATCCGGGTGTTCTTCCAATATGTTCAATGTGGCAGCGCGGGCGGTCTCCATCTTGGCCTGCGCATCCACATCGGCTACGATTTGCGCCTCCGGGCAGGCGGCTTTTAGACCTTCAACGAAGCCGCTAACCCGGTCGTTGATATTTTTGAAATACGGAAAGTCGAGAATCGCAACCTCAAAGACGCCTTCGCAGTGGGCGTTCATCCACTCGCCCGCATACTCGCCTGCAAGCCGTCCACCCGAAAACTGGTCGGTGGCAACGAGCGGCGTCACCCCTTCTACATAAGTCATCTCTACGATGACGGAAATGCCCGCCGCCTCAGCATCCTGCAGCACCTCTCCGATTGTTTCCGGGTCCACCGGGGAGCAGATGATCGCATCGACACCGGACTCTATGAAGGAACGGATATCGGATTCCTGCTTCGCAGCATCCCACTGCGAGTCGACCACGACGACCTCCACGCCTTTCTGCCTCGCCGCCTTCTGGATGCCTTCGATATATCCGACGTAATACTCCAACTGCGTCGTCAGCGGCGATATTCCGATTACGTATGCGTCTTTATCAACACTGGCCGAAGATACCACCGCGTCCTCATGCGCACTGCAGCCTGCAGGTATGAGCAGCACGAACAACAGCAAGCCAAAGCCCATAGCCCAAGCTTTTTTCATTGCACCACCGCCTTCACTTTTAATCAATTCTGCAAGCCCGAGATGTTCTCCTTCGAAACGAGATATTGCGCACCTTCCACTTCCACCCACTCCGGCAGCATGCCGCCTTCGATCTTCTCGATCGCCGTATCGATGCATACCGCTCCAATGATGTCCGTATCCGCCGCAACGCTGGCTTTAATGTATTCATCGCCTGCGATCAGCTTGCGGCATCCGCGGTCTGCATCGAACCCGATGATGCATACGTCGTTTGTATCGAAACCGAGGTTGTGGAATGCCTCGTTTGCGCCTTTTGCGCTGTCATCATTGATACCGAATATGCAGCGTACGTTCGGATGCTCTGCCAGGATATTTTCCGTCGTCGTAAGCGCGGTCTCCATTTTGGCCTGGGCGTCTACGACCGCCACAATCTGTGCCGTTGGGCATTCTGCATTCAGGCCGTCCGTAAATCCGCTCACCCGGTCATTGATGTTTTTAAAGTACGGAAAATCAAGGATCGCTACCTCGCATACGCCGCCGCAGTGTTCGTTGATCCACTGGCCGACATACTGCCCCGCGAGTTGGCCTCCGGCATACTGGTCTGTGCCTACCAGCGGCGCAATTCCCTTCACGTAGGTCATCTCCACGACCACCGCAATGCCCGCTTCCTCCGCCTCGCGAAGCACGCCGCCAATCGTTTCAGGGTCCACTGGTGAGCAAATTACCGCGTCCACACCTTCCTCAATGAATGTACGTATATCACTCTCCTGCTTTTCCGCGTCCCATTTGGAGTCGACGACAGTCGCCTCTACCCCGCGTTCACGTGCGGCTTTTTGAATCCCCTCAATATACCCTACATAATATTCATGCTGCGTCGTCAGCGGCGATATGCCAATTACATACTGATATCCCTCGTTGCTCTGCTGCGCGCCGGACTCCTTCCCGTCCGTGCCCACGCCGCAGCCTGACAGCAGCAACAGCGAGCTGAGCAGCAGCGCCGCCTGGCGTTTTAGTTTCATCCAGTACCCCTTCCCGTTCCCTTTCTGAGCTCTGTCGGATTTGTCCCAAAGGCTTTCTTAAACTGCTGAGAAAAATATTTGTACTCCTTGTAGCCCACCATATAACAGACTTCAAATACTTTGAGATCGCTGTTCTTCTCCAATAGCTCCTTGGCACGGTTGAGACGGATATTCTTAAGGTAATCCGAATAGCTCTCCCCTGTTACATTCTTGAATAAATAGCTTAAGTAGGAAGGAGAGATGAACATCTTGCGGCTCAGCATTTCCAACGAGATATCAGACGAATAGTTTTTCTTGATGAACCGTTTGACGCTTTGGATGATGTCCTGCGGCGTATTCGTCTTCTCGCCAGAGAACACGAGGGCCGCCTCCTTGGATATGGCAAGCACGTACTCTTTAAGCCCTTCGATCGATACCATATCGTATATCTCTTTTTTATAGTCGCGCTCGGTCAGGGGCTGCCCTTCTCCGGAGAAACAGTCGATCAAACTGGAGTGCAGCTTGAAGCAAAGGTTATAAGCATAGTCCATTACCATACGCGGCGACAGGCTGCTGCGCTGAAAGCTGTCAAACATGGCCGAAATGAGCTCCTCCACGTGCTGTGCGTTGCCCGCCAGCGTTTCGTCCAGAATCATGTTGGAGTCGGACGGATAGTTCTCCAGCCACTTCTTCTGCACAGCCGTCTCCGACGATTCCCGGTAAACATAGCAGCCACTGTCGTTGTTGTAGAACGCCTTGTCCATGCTGATACTGGCTTGCTCATAGGATCCGGGCAGCTTCGAAAACTCGGATACTGCGGCCCCCAGACCGGACGATATACGGATATATTTGTTGCCCAGCAGTTCCCGCAGCGCCTGCGATCCTTTCTTCAAAATAACGATCGCCTTGGCCTGATCGAAGGGCCTGTCCTTGAAATTGAAAATGAATATGATCTCGCGCAGGCTCTTGACGACCGGGATACCGAGGCATCCGCCCAGCAGCAGTTCATTCGCAATATTATAGTAGGAGAATTTGAGCAGCTTCCCCTCATTGCCCCAAACCTCCTTGATGAAGGTTTCGCTGAGTTCAATCTTAATGATTCCAGCGGCAAAGTCTCTGCCTGAAAAGTCGATCTCCAGATAATCCAGCCAGTCGCTCAGCAGGTTCCCAGAGGCCATCTCATAGTCCAGCGCCTTGATGATAAAGTCCTCGCGGAGCTTCATCAGCCCGTCGTACATCTTCTCCTGCCTGGAAAGCTGAATCATGAATTCGCTGTGCGCCTCATCAAGCTCATTTTTAAGACGGATAAAGCACTGGATGAATTTGTTCTTGTCCGTCGGCTTGAGCAGGTAGTCGAAGACCTGAAAGCGGATGGCCTGCTGTGCGTACTCGAAGTCTGCAAAGCCACTTAGGATAACAATCCGGATATCGCTGTGCTGCGCCAGTACTGCCTCGGCCATGGCCAATCCGTCCATTACTGGCATGCGTACGTCAGTGAGTATCACGTCCGGCTTTTCTCGCAGAGCGAACTCGAGTCCCTCGCGGCCGTTGGCTACATCGCCCACGACCACGTAACCGAGTTCCTCCCAGTCGATGCTCTTGATGATGCCCTTGCGGATGGCTTCTTCGTCTTCGACGACCAGAAGCTTATACATCACGCTCCTCCTTCCGCGGAACCGAATGCGGTTCCTGCTCATTGACCACAGGCAATTCCAGAACTACCCGGGTTCCCTTGTTCTCACAGCTTTCAATTGTGATCCCGTATTCCTCCCCATAATACAGGCGAATGCGCTGGTGCACGTTTTTGATACCGACGCTCTTGCCCGTATCTGCATTGGCATTATTGATGTGCTGCGCAAATTCCAGCAGCTTCTGTTCGGACATTCCCTTGCCGTTATCGTTAACATCGAAATATAGCCGCCCGTTCTTTTCGTAACCTTTGACGATGATCAGACCGCCGCTTTCCAGGCTCTCCACCCCATGGATGATTGCGTTTTCTATGATGGGCTGGAGCACAAGCTTTATAATTCGGTAACCCGTGATGTCCTCTGCAATATCCCACACGACGTTAAAGCGTTCTTGAAATCTAATCTTCTGCAGGTAAACGTAATACTGTACGTTTTTGACCTCCTCTGCGACTGTGACGTACTCGATCCCCTTGTTAATGCTCTTGCGGAAGAAGTTGCCCAAGGCTGTTACCATTTCTCCGATCTCCTCTTCGCCTTTGGACATCGCCATCCAGTAGATCGTCTCGAGCGTATTGTAGAGAAAATGCGGGTTGATCTGCTGCTGCAGTGCGTTAAGCTCAGCTTCTTTCTTGCGGAACTCCAGCTCCTTCTTATTGATCTCAGAGCGGTAAACCTCATTGATCAGCGTTTGCAGCCGTGCCGTCATATCGTTGAAGCCGCGCGCCAGCTGTGCGTGTTCATCCCTGCTGTCCGTCCATGTCCCGTCCATACGGACCTTGAGATTGCCCCAGCCAGCTTCATCCATCGCGGTGATCAGATGCTTAACCGGCAGTGATATGCTTTTGGTCACGTACGAAGCAACCCATATTGAGAATATGATCAGCGCGGTGACTGCGATAAACGCGATGCGCATATTCTTCATTGTGCTCTGCATCAGATATGAGTAGGGTACGATGCTGATTACACGCCACTTGTTGCGTGAGAGTATATCATAGGATACCAGCAGCTCTTCACCACCACTCCAAGTTTTGAAAAAGCGTTCGTTGCTGCTCCCCTCCTTCTCCATTTTAGAGATGTCCTCCATGATTCCGGCATCCATTTGTGAGAGCACCTTACTCTCATCGGGGTGTGAGATGATTGTTCCGTCCTCATCGGTGATAATGATCTGCATGTTTCCTTCGTTGATATTCTGACTGCATATCTTATCGATATATCGCCTGTCGATCGTCATCACGGCGAAGCCCGTAATGTCCTCTTCAAACTGCAGCACCATCTTCTTCGCCAGAATGATGTTGAGCTCGCCACCCGCCGCGATTTCCTTTTCCCCAATATTCCAGACCATTAAATCGCTGCTCACTGCATCGGATAATATCGCGCTTTCATTCATGTTCTCGGCGGTAATGGGCGAACCACAATAAATTCGTTCTCCGCTGTTCGTACGGATCTCAAACGCATCAATACCTTTGCTCGTACATACGATGGACGCAAGATTATAGCGGATTGCGCTGTAAACCTCGACCTGCTGGTTGATTTTCAGGTCGTCGTACGTGTATATCTGCGCAACTGTCGTATTATCCATTGCAATGCTCTCAAACTGCTCGATATAGTTATCAAATATGTTGGATATGTTCTCCATAACCTGAGTGGATATATTCTTACTATATTGTATGGATTTATCCTCGTTATCCCGGTATGAAGTATAGTAGAAAAAGATACTGATCAAAATAATTGGTACAGTCGAAAAAAGTATAAAGGATACCCTTAGTCTGCGGCTGATTTTAGAGTTGCGCAACAGCCGCTGAATACCATAATCCATTTGACTGAAAAAAGATCTAAAGCTTTTTTTCATGACATTCAGTATAACCTTAACAACATTGATCAGGAAAATAACAGTATACTAATTAAAATAAGATATCCTCAATATTATCACATATTTAATCATCATATATCTAAATATATTTTTTTAATATCTTGATTTTTTAAAATAATAGGTCTATTTACCTTATAAAAGAGAAAGTAAATAATGCAGTAAGCGTAGAAAACAAAAAAAGCCTACTTAAAGAACCTTTTTTATTTTGATGGCCTGCCTACATTTCCAACAACTTCAAACTATGAACTACGACGCTCGCGAAGATAGCCGACTGCCTGGCCACAAACGCCGCATGATGCCGATCGACCCTGAGCCTGTGACCACCATAACGTCCTGCGCGGGATATCATACGGATAATTAAAGCTCAAAAAATCTTGATATAGTAAAAATGCAGTAATGGGTCATTTTTCAAGTGAAAAGTAAAGGGTTAAAAAAATAAAAATCCCCCGGCGTAGCCGGGGGTATTTCATATGCGGGCAAAGCCCTTTGTTGCTGGCATCGCCTTAAGGCGTACCCAACGGTCGGCAGCCGCAAAAGCTTGCTACTGGCCGCCCCTTCAACGGGGCGGGGTTACTGGCTACCCCTTAAAGGGGTCTAAGTACTCCTTTAAGCTAATTTGATCGGGAATCTGATCTTCTTGGAGTTGTGACCGTATATACTCAGCAATTCTTTCCTTGTTTTTGCCTACTGTATCTACGTAGTATCCTCTACACCAGAATGTTCGATTCCCGTACTTATACTTCAGGTTTGCATGACGTTCAAATATCAGCAGTGTACTCTTTCCCTTCAGAAACCCCACAAAGCTTGCTACACTCATCTTCGGTGGTATTTCCACCAGCATGTGTACATGATCTGGACATATCTCTGCCTCTATTATGTTTACCTGCTTCCAATTACACAACTCCCTCAGTATTTTCCCTATTTCTTCTTTCAGCTTCCCAAAGATGACTTTCCGCCTATACTTCGGTGCAAACACGATATGGTATTTGCAGTTCCACTTCGTGTGTGCTAAGCTTTTTGTGTCTTCCACTTGGTTGACCTCCTTTTGATTTGCTTTTGCGGCTGGCTAGACCGCTCTCAGTATATCAAAGGGAGTTTTTTGTCCATAGCTTAAGCTCTTTTGAACTCCCGGCATAGCCGGGAGTTTTCGAATACAAATTAAAAGCCCTTGAAACACTTTCAAGGGCTTTTCTCTTTGGTGGACGATCGGGGGCTCGAACCCCGGACACCCTGATTAAGAGTCAGGTGCTCTACCAACTGAGCTAATCGTCCAGATATTTTGGAGCGGGTGATGGGAATCGAACCCACGCAACCAGCTTGGAAGGCTGGGGCTCTACCGTTGAGCTACACCCGCACACCCCAACGCGTATACCTGTCGCGGTTTGTAAAGCGCCTTGGTCTCCCTTGGCGCTTACACCGCCTATACCATGGAGCGGAAGACGGGATTCGAACCCGCGACTTCGACCTTGGCAAGGTCGCACTCTACCACTGAGTCACTCCCGCATGAGCCTTGAGGACATGGTGCGGGCGAAGAGACTTGAACTCCCACGCCGCTAGGGCACCAGATCCTAAGTCTGGCGCGTCTGCCAATTCCGCCACGCCCGCGCACTGCCTTTTTTCAGGCCGTCATTTTTGGCACTTTGGTATTCTATCACTACCTTAGGCTTTTCGTCAACCATGGATTTTAACTTTTTTGGTCTTATTTTTTGTACAGAATTGCAGGCGCGTCAGGCGTCCTGACCACAGCATTTTTTGTACTTTTTTCCGCTTCCGCACGGGCATGCATCATTGCGGCCCACCTTGTTGGAGACCGCCTGTTTATCCAGCCGCCACTTATCCCGAATCTGCCTGCGTTTCTCCTCAACGTATATATCGTCCCACTCCGGCAGCGTATACAGCCACTTCGCCTTGGCTTCGAGCATGTTGTAATAAAGCTTCTCGAAATCAGCTTCCAGTTTAATCTTGGTGCTCTCTTTGAGCTTATCAACTTCATAACCATTTTGCAGGCTGTCGTTGATGCCATCCATGAACCCTGCAAATACTACGGGGTCCATGTCGAATCCCGCCGCCAGCTCCGAGAGTGTTCCCTCGTAAAAATCCTCTTTGCGCGCAAGTATCTTTTTGTAGGCTTCCTTTTCAATATCAAAGTAGCCGTCCCAGAATTCTTTATATTCCTTTTCAGAGCGTTCGGCTTCCCCGAGCTCTCTCCATTGGCTGTATAAACTCATGCCTCTCCCTCGTGTTTACGCCATTCTGGCGCGTATTTCCTTAATGAACTCCTCGGTATACACGCTGCGTTTACCGGGGATGTCGCTCAAGAGATACAGATCGCCCGTCATAACGCCATCTTCGATGGTCTGTAGCGAAATTCGCTCCAGCTTGTCCGCAAACGCTACGAGTTCGGCATTACCGTCGATCTCACCGCGCTTCTTGAGCGCACCGGTCCAAGCAAAAAGCGTCGCCATGCAGTTCGTGGAGGTCTCTTTGCCTTCAAGATGCCGGTAGTAATGCTTGGTTACGGTGCCATGCGCCGCCTCATACTCATAATACCCATAGGGCGAAACAAGCACGGAGGTCATCATGGCAAGGCTGCCGTATGCAGTAGCCACCATATCCGACAACACGTCGCCATCGTAGTTCATCAGCGCCCACACAAAGCCGCCGTGGCTGCGAATCACGCGTGCAACCGCATCGTCGATCAGCGTATAAAAGTATTCGATACCCGCCTTCTCATATTTCTTGCTGTACTGCTCGTCATAGACCGTCTGGAAAATGTCCTTAAAGCGGTGATGGTACAGCTTGGAAATGGTATCTTTGGTGGAAAACCAAAGGTCCTGTTTGGCACTGAGTGCGTATTCAAAGCAGCTCTTCGCAAAGCTTTCGATGGAGCGGGTCGTGTTGTACATACCGCGCACCACGCCGCCCTGTGCATCGAAGGCAGCAATTTTCCTCTTCTCGACGCTCCCATCCTTACGCGTCACGACGATCTCCGCTTCTCCTTCACCGTCCACCACGATCTCCTGCGCATTGTAGATATCGCCAAAAGCGTGCCGCGCAATGGTGATGGGCTTCTCCCATGTCCTTACGGAAGGCGATACACCCTTTACAAGGATAGGCGCACGGAAAACCGTGCCGTCGAGGATCTCACGGATCGTGCCATTGGGGCTCCGCCACATCTTCTTGAGGTCGTACTCCGTCATGCGCTGTGAATTGGGCGTAATCGTGGCGCACTTGACGCCCACGCCGTATTTTTTGATCGCGTTGGCCGCGTCCACCGTCACCTGATCATCCGTCGCGTCGCGCTCCGTGAGGCTCAGGTCATAATATTCCGTGTTCAGTTCGATATACGGCTCCAGCAAGTAGTCTTTAATCATCTTCCAGATGATGCGCGTCATTTCGTCGCCATCCATCTCGACGAGCGGAACCGCCATTTTGATCTTCGCCATCCCAAGTCTCCTGTAACCCTTAGTATGCGTCCGGCTTCGCGGACATACGCGTAACATTCTATAGCATGAAGGCAAAAAAAACAAGACGAAAATGCCGTGTTGCTGCTGACCATTCGTGCGAAATCAACAATTTCCGTGGATCATGCATTTATTTGACGAAAAACACCGATTGACATCTCCGCAATTTTGAGTAGAATGGTAACCAGAAAACTCAAATCGTTTTTTGAGTTTTCACGAGGTAACTGATATGCAAAACGCTATTGAAATTGACCGTCTGAATGTACATCTGGGAAAAGCCGATATCCTGCACGATGTGAGCATCGCCATTCCAGCAGGCAGGATCGTCGCGCTGCTTGGCCCGTCCGGCACAGGCAAAACCACGCTGGTGAAAGCCGTAATGGGCATGAACCCCATTTCGTCGGGCAGCATTGCGGTTTTCGAGAAGCCGGTGCCGTCCTTCGCAGCGATTTCCGAGATCGGGTATATGGCCCAGACCGACGCGCTATACGAGGATATATGCGCACTGGACAATCTGCTGTTTTTCGGCAGTTTGTACGGTGTTCGGGGCAAAGCCGCTCGGGAACGTGCCATCGAGCTGTTGGAGTTTACGGACCTGGCGAACGACCGCAACAAGCTGATCAAACACTTCTCCAGCGGAATGAAGCGCCGATTATCGCTCGCCATTGCGTTGATGAACAGTCCCCGCCTGCTGTTGCTCGACGAGCCTACAGTGGGCATCGACCCGGTACTGCGGCGCAAATTCCGCGACAAGTTCCTGCAGCTCAAAGAAGACGGCTGCACTATATTCATGACGACACACGTCATGGATGAAGCGCTCAGCTGCGATGAGGTATTGCTGATGCGCGGCGGTGAGATCATTGCATCCGGCACTGCCGACGCCCTGATCCGCGGTGCGGACGCCCATGACCTTGAGGAAGCCTTCCTCCATTATATCAGCGCATCACAGAAGGAGGCAAAGTCATGAGGATACTGTTTGTCACCCGCCGTATTATCAAACAGGTGCTGAAGGATAAAAGGACGCTTGCGCTGCTGATTGCTGCACCGCTGTTCGTGCTGTTCCTGATGTACACAATATTCAACAATAGCATTACCACCCCCAACATCGAGGTCATCGGCCTGCCTGACGCCATGGCGCAGGCTTTCAGCGAAGAAGCCAATGTTACCGTCGTGACCGACAACGCCGCCGCGATGGACAGCCTGAAAAACAAGCAGACCGATGCTGTGGTCATCTATGCCGAACCGGGCGTGACCGTTTATGTGGAGGGTTCGGATACCTCCATCACTACAGCGGTGAAAAAGGTAGTGGCGTCCGCGATGACCTCCTATATTCGAACGCACGTGCAGGAAACTGCAGAGCAAACCGCTGAAGAGCAAAAGCAGAACATCCGCAGTGAGATCGACGCACAGATTGCGTCCATACAGGACGATATGACACAAAAGATACAGGAGCAACAGGCTTCCATCCAAAGTGAAGTGGAAGGACAGGTGGAGCAGCAGATTGAGGACATGAAAGCTTCGATACAGAGCGAAATATCGGCCCGGCTAAAGAAGGAGATCAAGTCTGGAATCGCCGCAGCCATGGCCAGCGCCGCTCAGCAGCAGCAGGCGGCGCTACAGGAACAACTCTCTGCCTATCAAGCCACCGTGACGCTGATGATGTCTCAGCAGGCGCAGTCCTACGAGGACGCAGTGCAGCAGGCTCTCCAAAGCTACCTATCGGAGAACGGCCTGCCTTCTCCGGATGATGGGTTCGAGCTTCCGTCATTCACGCTTCCGGAAATTCCGCCGCCCGTTATTAATATACCCACGGTATCTGTCTCCATCAGCATCCCCTCAATCGACCTCGGCGATGTTGAAATGCCTTCCATCACGATGCCGGAGATTTCTGCGCCTGAGATTGCATCCTCCGATATTAAGGTGCCTGATATCAGCATATCCGTAGAAGTTTCGGACATCAGCTATTCATATCTGAACGGGTCGGATGACATGAGCGCTTTTGACGCCACTGCCGCCTATATGATGGGCTTCTTCGTATTCTTCTTCGTGTTCATCATCGCGGGGGTTTCGTTCCTGCGCGAACGGGTCAGCGGCACGCTGGACCGGGTGCTGGCTACCCCCATCCGCCGCTATCAGATCGTACTGGGGTACTTTCTCGGCTTCGGCGTCTTTGTATTCATACAGACCGTGCTCATTCAGATCTTCATGGTCTATGTACTGGGCGTAGCGATCAAGGGCAGCTTCATGCTGGTGCTGCTGACCAACCTGCTGCTTGCCGTGGGCTCGCTCGCTCTGGGTACGCTGCTGTCCGCCTTTGCGCGCAACGAGATGCAGATGTTTCAGTTCATCCCGGTTGTGATCGTGCCACAGGTGCTGTTCTGCGGCATGTTCTCCCTGCGCGAAGCACCCGCCTGGGTGCAGGCACTGTCCCGCATATTTCCGCTGTCCTATGGCGCTCATGCCCTGAACGACATCATGATGCGCGGGCTGGGTTTTTCCGATATCGCTCTGGACCTTGCCATGCTGGCGTTTTTTACGATACTGTTCCTTGCGCTCAACACGCAGGTACTAAAAAAATACAGGAGGTTGTAAAATGGCCGATAAAAGGGATCAGGTGCTGTCCTATGCGCTGAAACGGTTTATGGCGATCGGCTATTCGGGTGTGCTGATGGACGATATTGCACGGGGCTGTGGCATCAGCAAAGCGACGCTGTATATGCTGTTCCCTTCCAAGGAGGCATTGATATTTGCCTGTATCGATACCATCAGAAACGATGTCGGCAGCAAGGTGGCAGCTGTGGTGGAAGACTCCAGCCTTTCTCTGGTGGAAAAGCTGAATCAGTTCTTCTCCCCTATCGCCCGGCTGCTTTCCTTCGTCAACATCGCCGCACTGGACGACATCCAGCGCAATGTGCCGGATGTTTACGCCCAGATCGATCAAATCAGGCGCGGGTTGATTCTGAAGAACATCGGCGCTCTGCTCAGACAGGGAAAGCAGACGGGCGATGTGCGCTCGGACGTGGATGAAACCGTTGTGGCGCACATCATCATCGGCACCGCAACCCATATCATCAGCCCCGACATATTGGCAGAGTTCGGGATGACGCCCGACAGGATACTGGAGTCCGTCAAATCCGTCATCATCCGGGGCTGTTTAACGGAAGCCGGCGTTCGTATGCTGGACAGCTTCAAAGAGTAACCGGCAAGGCCCGGCAATCAAAAAGCACCCCCGTTGGAGTGCCTCTCATTCTGTTCGTTTTACTGCATGCTGCCGACTCACTCGCCGTTGGCTTTCCCCGGCGTCGGGCTATTGCTTAGCAGCCACTGGTTCCCCGCGCGAACATAGGAGACGTTCTCGTCCATCGGGGGCAGTTCAACCCTGCTGACTACACTGCCCGAAACAGAAAGGATCAGCACATCGCCTTTGGCGTTCAGCTTGAACGGAGCGTGCAGGCTGCCAACCCCAGAATCCTTCTTGCTTCCTGACAGGAACACCACAATATAGCCATGCGCTTTCAGCACAACATCTGGGAACGTCCATTGCTCAAGATCATCCTCATCGTCGGAAAGCGAAAAGCGGCTGAGGCTGACGTCCTCATCGGATGGATTATACAGCTCTACCCAGTCGCTGCTTTTTCCTTTGTCGTCCAGATAAACGCCTGTGTTGGACGACATCACTTCGTTGATAACAACCGCCTTCTCGGCATCGCTCAGCTCCGGGGTCTTTCCGGGTGACAAATAGAGGATCATCCCAACCGTAGCTGCAGTGATCAGCAAAATGGCTATAATCGATATGACTGTTTTCATACGCGTCCTCCTCCGCAGCTTCCTGATAAAATTCTATCATGCAAACCTCTGGTGAAGAACGCCGATGTATGTTATTTTTCGGATAAGAAAGCGTTAACCGCGCTTCTCATCCTCCCACTGCCGCATCCAGCATATCGATCTGCTCCTGTGTGAGCGAGAAATGCTGTTTTAAAGAACTGACCACTGCCGCAGGACGTATCTTTGCAAAATATTTTAAGCCGTTAACCCCGGCCTCCCAGTCTGCCAGCGTTGGCCGCTCACCGCTCCATCGCGCGTTTTCCGCCTCCACCTCGCCGCGCATCAGCGCCGCCGCCTCATCGATCGCCGCAGTTACGCGATCTGTGCTGTAGATGTTCTTCAGCGCCCACGCGAAGCGCTCGATGAACCTGTTCCGCCAGCCATCGTTTTTAAGCAGGGCATTAAAGATGTCGGAACCCGCGGTGGCCGGATCCATACGCAGCGCAAGTGTATCAAACGAATAAAATGCGATATCCAGGTCCTGATAAATCTGTTTCCATTTTCCTACCGGCGCCTGATAGTACTGCATATTACCCGTATCGTTATTGGCGATGTAGATCTCGTTGATCATAAAGTCCATATAGCTGTCGGTATCAAGCCGCGCATCGACCCAATCGTAGTTTTCCTGTATGGACAGATCGTGCGTCTTTATAAAATTAAATATCTCAGCGTATCCTTCGTACGAACCGCTGCTGGTCAGCTCCGGCCTCAGTCCCTTGGTGAGGTTGATGCTGTCGATAGCAGCAGGATCCGTAACACCTTCGTACTGTGCCACCATATACTTGTTGCGTTTCTCCATCAGGAAGTATACGCCCCAGTATTTTCCGTCGATGTAAACCACACAGGGCTTGGCAGCCTGGGTCATCACGTCCATCTGGCCGTCTACAAGGCCCAGCGCAACATAATTATTCAGTTTGGTTACCATTGCGCCCTCGCGCGCGGCTGTGCGCAGAATCAGTGACTTATACTCGGTGTAATCCCGATCGTCAAAGAACGGATACGTCATTGTGCTCTTGCCGTATTGGCTGCGCGCATAGATCGCAAACGATTTCTGTTCCTTCAGCTGCAGCGTCATACCACCTGTCATCGCGAGGCCGATGTCCTGCTGGAAAACACACTGTCCGCTCTCATCAAACAGTTCAAAGGAAGCGGGCACTTCGGTATCCTTTTTACTGTTCGCATAGATGCCCGTCGCCGGGTCGAACAGACCGGCATATTCGGTAGTGATAGAGACGACCGACAACGTGTGCTGTGTATCGATGAGATAGGTGGCAGTCTCCGTGCCGCTGGGAATGTAATCGGCTCGATAAGCGCGCGCCTGCACCGATGTCGTTTCACCGACACTTATAGGCCCTGTGTACTTTTTCGAATGTTCGGTCGGGATTGAGCCATCCGTGGTGTAATAGATATCGCTGCCCTCGGAAGCCGTCAGTGTCAGCTGCACCGCACCATCGTATTTGCCCGCCGCCTGGTCGAACTGTACCGCAGTGGCGATACCCACCTTGCCGTCGCCGTTGGCCGCGCCCGGGGTGGGCGTCTCAAAGTACATGATGTCCGAAGCGTTTCCCTCGCGGCCCACGGAAATGTTCTGCGGCACTTCGCCGAGGAAATATCGGTCGATCAGCTGATCCTGTGCATTAAAGAGCGCAACCGTAGCGCCCAGCCTGCTCAATTTGAATGACGCACTTAGATTATCTGCACTCTTCGACTCCTCACCGCTTGCCAGCACCACGATATGCCCGCCCGGCTGGAGCGTAACGTCCGGGAACCGGAATTTAGCGGGGTTCCCCGCGTCGTTAGTCAGGCCATAGCCGGACAAATTCACAGCCTCCGCACCCCGGTTTTCGATCTCGATATAGTCGCTTTTGCTGCCGTTAAAATCGATCTGGTTGTTGGAGGACAGCACTTCCGATATAATGATATCCCCCGTAGCGAACGGGTTGGCCTGTATAAACGCTGCAAAGCCATCCGCCGTGTTGGGATAGCCGGGTGTGGGCTGGCTGGTCATTACCCATGAATCGGTTGGTGCACCGGACTGATATTCCCGCGCATATGACCAGTCGGTTTTCATCTCCTCCGACGTCACGCTGTCCATCATTCTTCCGCTCTCATCCGAAAGCATGGCCGCCATGCCGTGAGCCGACAGCTTGAAATCTGCTTCAAGCGGGCCTTCCCCGCTGTATGCGACAGCCAAGCCCGAGCAGAAAATCACGAGCGATTCACCCGCTTTGAGCGTTACATCAGGGAAACGCCATTTCAGCGGCTCGGCGGTGTCGTCCGAAAGGCCGCAGCCCGAAAGGTCAAAATCGTCCCCGCTCACATTCGCGATTTCAATCCAGTCGCTATAGCTGCCCTCCGGGTCCGTAACCGTCATGGCATTGGCCGCCATCACTTCAGTAATCACCACCGATGGGTTTTCCACAGTCCGGCTTGCCATAAAGGCCGCATAGCCCGCGTCGGTATTATCATAACCAGGCGTAGCGTGCGCGGTCTGCTGCCAAGTGCCATCGACCAGCCCATAGGATGTGTTAGCCGTCAGAGCCGGTATGTCGACCGAGTCCGCTTTGCTTCCAGAGCTGTTGGTGAGTATGAGCGTTTCGCCCTCCGAGCTGAGCTTGAACGAGCAATGCAAGATACCGCTGCTCGTATCCGATTTGGAGTCACCGGTTAAAAATACGACGACATAGCTGTGCGGCTCCAGCGTCATGCTTGGGAAAGCCCATTTGATGGGTTCAGCTTCATCGTCAGAGAGGCCATAGCGGCTTAAGTTGATCGGCTGGTCGGTAGAATTGTACAGCTCTGCCCAGTCGCTGTTATTGCCCTGGTCGTCGGGATATACGCCCTGATTATTCGTCATGACCTCGTTAATGACGAGGCCGCCTTCCGCAACCGCGGATGATTCCGTTGCTTCTGAAGATGAGGCCATCTTCTGAAACAGGAATACCAGCCCGACGATAATCGCTATCGCTACGAATATCGAAATCACTTTTTTCATGTCGAAAACCAAGACCCCTATCCTAATTATATATGGTCATATTCTACCACACAAAAAAAGAGATTGCCACCGAAGCAGTCTCTTTCAAATGTAAACCTTTTGCAATATTTGATTGCGTATAATCCTGCAATCTACCGCTTAAAAGCGAATGTTATCCCTGCTTTCTGTCGAAATACGGGCTTTTAGAAGCAATGGTGAGCGGGATAGCAGTGATGATAGGGACGTCCTCGCCCAGCAGGCTGAGCCGGGCAGCGATGCTGCCAATGGAATACATCACGCGGTTGTCTATCCGCATATCGGCAGCACGACTTGCGGCGCTGCCAACCGCTATTCCTAAATCATGCGAGTTAAAAAAGCATGGCGCATCAGGGTGATGTTCCACCCTGTGGGCGCAGGTTCCGAATCCACAGAGGCCGCAGTTGAGGCCATGCGATTTAATTTTCGTACCGATAAGAATAAGTGCCTGGGAATTTCTGAGGTTGCCGGCATCCCGCACTACGATTGGTGCAGCCGGACTATCCTTGCTTAATTCAACCATTTTGTCCGCAAACGCTTCCAGGTCTCCGCCATACAATACGGCGATAACAAGGTTATCCACGCCCTTGGCTTTAGGCGCTGTACGCGCAGCATTCGCAATTTGAAACGCTGACGCAATCACCGAATCCTCTGAAATCTGCTGCTGAAATACCAACGGCATAAACTGCTCCCTTCAGCCCTATAGGCTAAAAAATATAAAACGGCGCAGGCAGAACGCGTCTGCCTGCGGCCGTTATGGTACGGACTATATTATTCTTCCTCTTCGTCCTTCTTGTGCGCCGCAATGACCTTCTCCGCGAGGTTGCCCGGCAGTTCCTCATAGCGCTCGAACGTCATCTTGAACGAGCCGCGCGCCTGCGACATGGAGCGGAGGTCTGTGGCGTACTTGAACACCTCAGCCAGCGGCACTTCCGCGACGACCTGCTGCAATCCGCCGCTCTGCGGGTTCATGCCGAGGATACGTCCGCGACGGCGGTTGATGTCGCCGATGACGTCGCCCATGTACTCGTCCGGGATCGTAACCTCGAGGCGGTAGATGGGTTCGAGCAGCGTCGGATTCGCATCTGCACAGCCCTGCTTGTATGCAAGGCTGGCCGCCACCTTGAACGCCATTTCAGAGGAGTCCACCGGATGGAACGAACCGTCGAACAGCGTTGCACGAAGCTTGACCATCGGGAAGCCCGCGAGCACGCCCTTGACGATGCTCTCGCGCAGGCCCTTTTCCACCGCGGGGATATACTGACGCGGCACAGCGCCGCCCACGACCTTGTCGACGAACTCGAAGTTTTCTTCAGAGTCGAAGATCGGCTCAAACTCGATATGCACGTCACCGAACTGGCCATGGCCGCCGGATTGCTTTTTATGTCTGCCGTGCGCCTGCACTTTCTTTCTGATCGATTCGCGGTACGGAATTTGCGGGTCGGAAAGCTGCGCTTCCACACCAAACTTGTTCATCAGGCGCTTGCAGATGACCTCAAGATGAAGCTCGCCCATACCGGATACCAGCGTATCAGGCGTTTCGGTCTGTTTCACCATACGGAACGAGGGATCTTCCTCCTCCAGCCGGTGCAGGCCCGCAAAGACCTTTTCTTCCTCGCCCTGCTTCTTGGCAGTAACTGCCAGCGAGATGCACGGTTCGGGGAACTCGATCTCCGGGAACACGATTGGCTTGGCTTCGTCGCACAGCGTAGAACCGGTATCGGAAACCTGCAGTTTGCCCAGCGCGCCGATGTCGCCTGCAGTCAGCTTGTCGACATTGACCTGCTTTTTGCCGAACAGCGCATAAATCTGCCCGAACTTCTCACTCTTGCCGGTGTTGCCGTTTTTGATCGCCTGTCCGGCTGAAAGTTCGCCGCCGAGAATTTTAAATATGGACAGTTTGCCGATGAACGGGTCGGCGATGGTCTTATAGATCTGAGCCGCGAAGGGCAGCGAAGCGTCAGCGTTATAGACGATCTCCTCACCCTTGGGTGTTTTGCCTTTTACGTTAATAATCTGGTTCGGTGCAGGCATGAATGATACGAGGTTATCCATCAGCAGCGATACGCCGAGGCCCTGTACGCCAGCCGCGATAAACACAGGCACAACGTCTCCCTGCGCGATACCGGCCTTCAAGCCCTTTAAGATATCGTCCTTGGAGAGCTCTTGACCTTCAAAGTATTTCTCCATCAGCGTTTCGTCGTTTTCTGCTGCGTTTTCGATAATGGCTTCACGGATGGAAGCCGCTTTATCGGCTAAATCAGCCGGAACGGGTACTTCCTTGGTCTTTCTGCCGTCAAACTCATACGCCTTCATCTCGAGCACGTCCACTGCCCCCATAAAATTAAGGCCCTGCCCCATCGGCAGCTGCATAACCGTGATCTTGGTACCGTATTTATTCTTAATGCTATCTACGGCCTTGTCAAAATCTACGTTTTCCTTGTCCATCTGGTTGATCAAAAATGCCTTGGCGATACCCGCCTTCTCGGCAGCATCCCAAGCCTTCTCCGCGCCTACCGTCAGGCCCGAAAGGCCGCTGACGAGAATGAGCGCACTGTCTGCTAAATAATAACCCGAAGTTGCATCTCCAATGAAGTCGAAATATCCGGGCGTATCAACGATGTTGATTTTCGCGCCCTTCCACTCGACAGACGCCACTGCGGTGCTGATCGAAATGTGCCGTTTGGTTTCCTCGGGGTCAAAGTCCATTACGGTGTTGCCGTCTTCCGTCTTGCCTTGCCTGTCGATCGCGCCGCTCCCAAAGAGCATTGCTTCAGCCAGTGTCGTTTTACCTTCTCCGCCATGGCCTACGAGCGCAATGTTCCGTATGTCGTCCGTCTTGTAAAACTTCATCTTTCTCCTCCAACAAATACGACCGATATCCGATTATACCGGTTTTTAAGTGATTCCTGTTTATTCTATCAGATTGATTGTAAAAAATAAATAGATTTTTCCCTTTTACTCTGGAAATTGATGCGGAACTATGTCATAATACTTTAGCGAAAAAACAAAGGAGATTGTGAATGAGCGATTACGACGAAAACGTCCAAAACAGCGATCAGCCCGAAAATGAGTCGGATGGCAAAAAGAAGCTTACCGATACGCAGCTGCGTATTTTGCAGGCCATCGCCGGCGTCATCAGTGCTGCCGCGCTGCTTGTTTCGCTGTTCTTTATGGAGCAGCTCAAAGAGATCAATGATCTTCTGCAATACCTGTTCCTGGCCATCTTCCTGATCATCATGTTCGGCCGCAGGTCGATCGAGAATAAATACCGTTTACGCCTCAACCTGTTCGGTCTCGTTCTGATCGACGGCATTCTCGGGGGAATTGTGCTTTTTGTTCTCATATCGCCCATTAATCTTTCTCTCACCTGGAGGCTCATCATACTGATTGGCGGCATTGTACTGCTTCTCGGTCTGGGCGTCGGGTTCCCGCTGTTCCGCTACTTAAAGCGCAAAGCCGACGGTACGGTTCCGCCCATCCGTATACCCGAGAAGAAGGAAGATCCGGAAGCCGAGAAGGCGGCGCAGGAAAACCGCCCCATGTCGATCGAAGAGAAGATCGCCCAAATGACCCGTGAACTGGACGAGGGCATACCGCAGGATCAGGACGATTCGGAAAAGGATCAATAGTACTTCCCTATCAACAAACAGAAAAGCTGGCCAAAAGCCAGCTTTTTATATTTCCCGTTTGCTTCGCTTTTCTCATCCTATCGGTACGGCTTCCATTTCGCAATACGTAAGAATGTCCTGATCAGAAAGCCCAAGAGGCAGTTCCGCGTGGAATGCTGCATCATCCTGCGTCCAGTACGCGTTTACAGCCGTACTGTCCGAAGCCTGCATGCCACCGTTTTCGTTGAACCGGCCTTCCGCAGACCAGAATACATTACCGTTGATCTTAAATGAATGCGCAATGTTGTCACTGAGCAGCTGTGTCTGTTCGCCCCACTTCGTGACGTCATCTCCCGTCCATGTCCTGTACCACTCGAACGTCAGAGTCTCTTTGTCCAGTTCATATACCCAGCGCACTGAATAGTCGCTGACCTCGATCCGCAGCAGGGCCGCGTTTTCCGGCAGACCTGACGGACGGTAATAATATGACACCCCTTCGCTGTGCATGGCCTCCGCAAATTCCGGTTCACTTGCAAAGGTAATCCCGTCAATGCCTGCACCGGAGGTTCTGACTTCCGGGCCAGCCGCCGCTATGCCCGCCTCCAAAGATGTCTCGGGCACCGGAGCCGCTTCAGGCATGCAGTCGCTGAAATCCCCTGCCATATCTTCACTTGCTGCCGAATACATCAGCTTCTGTTCTCCGTCTGCTGTGCCGTTCGTACGGGGAAGCAGCGCCGGAGAAAATGCGAACAGCAACGCGACAGCCGCAGCAACAGCCGCGGAGGCATATGCCCATACGGGCACGCGATGCCGTTTGGCTTTCTTGATGGCCTCTGCGGTCAGCCCGGCCGGTGGCTCCACCTCCCGCAAGCCGGCCAACGCTTTTTTCAGCCGTATTGCGTCGTCGAGCGCCTTTTTGCACTCCGGACACGAGGAGGCATGCCAGATGAGCCGTTGCTTTTCCGCATCATCGAGCAAGTCATCAATGTACATATCTATTTTTGCTTTAGCATCGTTGCAATTCATGCCACCACACCCTTGCGATATCCCATGTTTTCAATGCTAAGACGCGGCTTGTGTGCTTTTTGTTCCACACACGCCGATTTTATTTCCCATAAAATCATTGTTCATGGGCATATAGAAAATTATATACGAAAATCCGCGGCTGTACAACCAAAAATCGCCGCGGATCGCACTTACAGGGAAATAATTGAACAATATTCTGCAACATCAGCCGCACTTGGAATATCCGCACGACCGGCAAACGACGCAGCCGCTCTCATGCTCTACGGGCGTGCCGCATTCCGGGCATTTGCTCCCGTTTGATTTTTCCTCCGGTGCGCTCTTGCTCTGCGGCAGATACTCGTCCTTGCGCATCGCCACAACGCTCTGAAGTACCCGGCCAATCGCATCCGGGCAGGAGAGCACCTTCAGCCCCGGCTGGCGCATGGTGGACGGGCAGCGGATGCCACGCAGCTGTTCGATGATGCTTTCCACCTCGATGCCGGAGCGCAGCGCCGTGGACACGAGGCGGCTCGTCGCCTCGGACTGGGATGGACACCCGCCACCGCGGCCTACGTTAGTGAACACCTCACAAATGCCCTTGCTGTCATAGTTGACCGTTACATACAGGTTGCCGCAGCCGATCCGCACTTTCTGCGTGATACCCTTGGTGACTTCGGGCCGTTCCCGTGGCGCGAGCATGCCTTCCTCGGCGCGCTCCTCTTCGTTCTTCTCGTCCTTCTTACCCACGCTCAAAACCTGTCCTTCGCGGCTGCCGTCGCGGTAGATCGTCACGCCTTTGAGGCCCAGCTGATAGGCGAGGTCGTAAGCGGCGCGGACGTTCTCCTTCGTGGCGGCCTTGGGGAAGTTGACCGTCTTGGATACCGCGTTATCGGTATGCTCCTGAAACGCGCTCTGCATGCGGATATGATACTCCGGCGTAATGTCGTGAGCGGTTACAAACACACGCCGTACGTCCTCCGGTATCTCTTTGATGCCATGCAGCGAGCCCTGTTCCGCGATCTTCTCCATCAGCGCCGCGCTATAGAAGCCGCGCGCTTTGGCCCCCTCTTCAAAGTACGGATGTACCTCGATCAGTTTATCGTTGTCCATCACGTTGCGGATATACGAAATGGCGAATACCGGCTCAATGCCGCTTGACACGCCCGCAATGATGGAGATCGTTCCGGTGGGTGCGATGGTGGTCACCGTGGCGTTGCGCATCGCTGCGCAGCCCTGGGCAGGATACACGCTTTGTTCAAACAGCGGGAAGCTGCCGCGGCTGCGGCCGAGTTCCTCGGACGCCTCCTTCGCGGCCTGCTGGATGAACGCCATCAACGCTTTGGCTGTCTCCACAGCCTGTTCGGAGTTGTAGGGAATGCCGAGCTTCAATAACATGTCCGCAAAGCCCATGACCCCAAGGCCGATCTTGCGCATGCGCTTAGTCGTTTCTTCAATGACCTTAAGCGGATAGCGGTTCAGGTCGATCACATTGTCGAGGAAATGAACCGCAGTCGCGACTGTATCCCTCAAACTGTCGTAGTCAATTTTGCCTTCAGCGGCAAAGGCGCTCAGGTTGATGGAGCCCAGGTTGCAGCTCTCAAAGGGCAGCAGCGGCTGCTCACCGCACGGATTGGTACTCTCAATCTCCCCCGCGGACGGCACGGGGTTCTCTTTGTTTATGCGGTCGAGGAACACAATGCCCGGCTCGCCACTGTTCCAGGCCTTTTCGACGATGGTGTCATACACCATGCGCGCGGAAAGGGACGCGGTTTTTTTCTTGGTGGCTGGATCAATGAGATCATATTTCTTGTCGGCAAGGACGGCCTGCATGAACTTTTCCGTAAGGCCCACGCTGATGTTGAAGTTGGTGAGCTGCGCAAGGTCACTCTTGCATGCGATAAATTCCATGATATCCGGATGGTCGATGCGCAGGATGCCCATATTGGCGCCACGGCGTGTGCCACCCTGTTTGACGGCTTCGGTGGCCGAATTAAACACCTTCATGAAGCTGATGGGGCCGCTCGCCACGCCGCCCGTGGAGTTGACGCTTGCGCCAGCAGGACGGAGACGCGAGAATGAAAAGCCCGTGCCGCCGCCGCTCTTGTGAATCATCGCGGCGTTCTTCAGACTGTCGAATATGCCTTCCATGCTATCTTCCACCGGCAGCACGAAGCAGGCGGAAAGCTGCCCGAGTTCGCGGCCCGCGTTCATCAGCGTGGGCGAATTCGGCAGAAATTTCAGCTCGTCCATCGCGCGGTAAAACTCCTGCGCAGACGCCTTGGCGTCGCTGCCGTATGCGGTATCTGCCGACGCGATGGTATCCGCGACGCGGCGCAGCATATCCTCCGGCTGCTCGCATACGCCTTTCGCGTCCTTCTTGAGATACCGGCGTTCCAACACGGTTCTTGCATTCTCCGACAATATCATTGATCCAACCCCCATAAGCTCTATTGTGTAGTGGAACTCAATGATAGCACAAGATGTTGTTTAAATCAAGAATGATTATGAATAAAAAGAGAGAAAAATTTCCCGAAAGTGCTCGGTCGGATAATCCGGCGCGGAGGCGAAAAATTGAACGCTGCCTGGCGTACTGGCAGTGCGCCGTAGCCCCTGCTCATCCAGCACATGCTGCAGTTGGCGCGCTGTGCCATGTCTGCCGTCGTACACTGGGCAATCGGTATCAAACACGTGGTCGATATAACTTTTGATGGATGCTTCCGCAAACGAGTAATGCGTGCAGCCAAGCACCACCGCGTCAATCTTTTCACCAGCAAGAAAATCAAGCCGGTTTTCCAGATAGCCGTGAATGCTCGCTTCATCGATCTGCCCTGCTTCAATCAGCTCTACGAGGCCGCCGCATCCCACGCTGATTACCCTGTCTCCCGCGTCCAGCCGGTTCAGCAGATGAAGGTAACGCGCCTGCGCCACGGTGGCGGGCGTGGCCAGCACCAGCACCTTACCGCCCGAGAGCGCAGCAAGCGCGGGCTTCACGGCGGGTTCCATGCTGATCACGGGCAGGTTGAACTTGTCGCGCATCATTTGAATGGCTGCGCTGGTGGCGGTGTTACACGCCACAACGATCGCCTTGACGCCTTTCGAAAACAAAAACTCGCCCGCGGCCATAGAGAGCGCCTTAATCTCTTCTTCGCTCTTCTCTCCGTATGGCGCGTTCAGGTTATCTCCAAAATAGACGTAGTTTTCGTCCGGCATCAGGGTATAGGCAGTTTTGAGTACGCTAAGACCTCCCACGCCTGAATCAAAAAAGCCAACCGGCTTTTCAGAAATTTTCGTATTGTCATGCGCTGTACTCATGGTATCATTATATCGGATTGCTTCCACGTATTCAATGCCCAAAAGCGGTACTCAAAAATGTTTAGAAGAGGCTGTGGTTATGGAAATTCGCAAAAAAATCACACTGACGCTACAGGACTACACTGCATTCAACTTTTTTGCCCTGAGGAAACGGTTGATATGGATTCCAGTTATGTTCCCGGTCATCTTTCCCGTCTTCGTGCTGATCAGCGCGCTGGCCTCCGGCGATCCTGCCTGGCTGGAAGTGCTGCTCGGCACGTTTGCCGTTTCAGTTCTTATGGCGGCTCTGCTGGCGGTGATGGACCGTCTCATGATCAAGAGTTCCGCGAAAAAGCAGTACTTTTCCAGCAAGGATATGCAGGCGGAAAGCGAGCTCACCATCGACGACGCCGGACTGCGCGAGATCAGTGACTTTGGCAGCACCATCGTGTTGTGGGAGAACGTTCTGCGCGCCGAGGAGGCTCCGACCGCTTACTATGTCTTCTTCTCCCGGATGCAGGCGATTGTGATCCTGAAGAGGCTTCTCAGCCCGGAAGAAGATAAGGCGCTACGGCAATTGTTCAGCACCCATCTGCCGGATAAGAAAATCAGACTGAAAAAGCAAGGCTGATTCCCCATTATCTGATACTTGGTATTCATCAAATTTGGAGGTGCATTATGGAGTTTCGTAAAACGATCAAATTGGAATTTTCCGATTATCTTGCCTATAACCTTTTCTCGTTTAAGAGAATGTACATTCAGTTGGCAATAACGATCGCTGTGATCGCACCTTTATATGTTTATAGCAAACGCGGCACGGTATTTCACATTTGGATAGACATGTTTATCGTATTTGTATGTGCTGTCATCGTTGCTGGGTTATTCATTATGCTCTTGATCGCTTTGATGAAGCGCAACCTGAAAAAGCAGTTTACCTCCAACCTCGTCATGCAGGCGCCTAACGATTATCTGCTGGATGATACCGGAGTCCATGCTTCAAGCGAATTCGGAAGTTCGAATATACCATGGCAAAACGTTTTTAAGGCAGCTGAATCCAAAGAAGCGTTCCTGTTGTATATCGCAAAGATGCAGGCGTTTGTACTTCCCAAGCGGCTCATCGGGCCTGAGGAGGAAGCGGCGCTTCTCGCAGTGCTCCGGCAGCATATGCCACCGAATAAACTGAAACTGAAAAAATAAGCGAGGGCGGTTTTATAACCGCCCTCGTTTATTACACAGCCTTACTGGCTGCCGATGTCTACTATGCGCGAGACCGCCAGTGCAAAGTACTTGACGGCATTTTTCGCCTGCTCAAGCGTATTGGAGTTATGCCCCACCTCAAGCAGCAGACACATGTCCGATACCTGTTGGTTGTACCGCCCGGGCTTGACACGGATCGGGCGCATAATGCCGTCCACCATGGAATTCATCTCATCCGTCAGCGCCTGTGCGAGCTTGTAGTTGGACTCGTAGTTTGGCTTTTCGGCACCCTCATAGTTCTCCCCCGTACCCACCACGAACATCATTCGGGCGCACTCCTTGCCGTCGGCCGTTACATAATCCGTGGTGTCGCTGCTTGCGTCGCGGTGCAGGTCGATGAACACCCGCAGCGACGGATACTGCTGCTTATAGGCGAGCATGGTCACCAGTGAACGCGAATAAGCGGTGCTCAGCTTGGGCGGTTCATGATCCGTGGTATCGTGGATCACCGAGAAGCCGTAGGACTCCAGTGCCTCTTTGAGCACATCACCCACCGCGACAACCGAATGCTCTTCGTCGTGGGTGCGCCACGACCCTGACGCCACATATGCATCCTCATCGGTCGGGTTGTAGGCCTCCTGCGTGTGGGTATGATAGATCAGAATCTGCGGATCCTTCCCGCCGACAGTGAACTCCGGCTGTGCCTCCGTGGAGAACTTCAATATCTCCATCTTGATATCTTCCGGAATCACGTCGAAGTTGATTTCCGGCTGTTCGGCACTTTCGCTCTCCTGCGGGCTGACCTCTTCCAGATTGACGCCATAGATCACAGGCATTTCAGTCCCAAGGATCAGCCTCGGATTGATCAGGCTGTCCTCAAATATGCTTCCCGTCCCCTCGGCGTCGCCTGTCGTATCGTTGGCGCTGAAGCTGACCGCGCTCACCGAGATGGGCTCCGTCTGGCCCCGGCTTGTCATGAGAATCGTCGTGACCAGCAGGCAGAGGGCAATACCCACACTGAGCACCCCTCTGAGCAGTTTCTGTTTCCGCTGCGCCGATTGCTGCACCCGGCGCCGTTCCAATCGATAACTACCGCTTAAATCATCGTTCATGCCTTACACCTCGGGATAATGTATGCGCGGTGCAGGGCATGTATACATTTCTATGAATAGTTAATAGTGAATAATGAACAGTTCAGATTTTGCTGATAGGCGCTGCTCATCATTCACTGTTTATCGTTCGCTATCAGTGCATGTACCGGTGCGCTTCCTCCAGCGTAATCTGCGGATGCAACGCGATGTTGAGGCCGTCGGCAATAATGCGAGCCAGATCCTCTACCACCTTATCGATTTCCTTGGGCGTTACGATCATGTCCGCGCCTTCCACGTCGGACAAACCGCCCACCAACTTTTCCATCCTGTCGCGCAGCGTGGCGTCTTCCGGGCCTTTGTCCAGCGCAGTTTCCACCAGTTCCTGCGCGATTGTAGAAGCATAGACCACCAGCGGCACACCGATAGCCAGCACAGGAACGCCGAGTGTCTCGCGGTCGAGCGCCTTGCGCTTGTTGCCAATGCCCGCGCCGGGCGATATGCCCGTATTCGCGATCTGTATGGTCGTACGGATGCGCTCAAGGTTCATAGCCGCCAGCGAGTCCACAGCGATTACCAACGAAGGCTTCAGGCGTTCAGTCACGCCCTCCACGATCTCGCCCGTTTCGATGCCCGTAATGCCAAGAACACCGGGTGCGATGGCGCTTACGTTGCCGATGCGCGCGTCGATGGCGTCTGGCGCGTACTCGTGGATGTGCCTTGAGACAAAGACGTTGTCACACACAGCAGGCCCCAGCGCGTCGGGCGTCACCATACGGTTTCCGAGGCCCACAACGAGCACGACGCCCTTCGCCGCATCGCCTGCCATACTTTTGATCTCTTCCGCAAGCAACTTGGAACAGTCTTCGTCCACCTCCGCATCGCCCCGCGCCAACTCCACCGCTTCCAGCGTCACATAGGTGCCTCGTTTCTTACCAACCTGCTTTTCTCCTTCCTCCGATGTGATCGTCACGCGTACCCGATGCACGCCCGGCGCCGCGTCGTCCTCTGTCGCCTCCACGCCGGGAATATTCGGTGCACTTTGCACCGCCTCCATTGCCAAATCTGTCCGAACCATGCCATTCCTCCCAAAAAGATGTTCTTTGACGAGCAGACCCTGTTTGTCCGTCTCCGTAATAGTATTCTCATTCAAACAGCAAAGAAAAACCGCGCCCCGTGATTTTCCACGAAACGCGGCTGTGATCCTATTTTGTTACAGTATATGCGGCTATTTTACGTTCATGTTGCGGCTGCCCGGTTTGACGACTGTCCACCCCTCGCGGCACAATGGGCATTTATCCACCTCCCACGACTCGACCTCCATAGAGAGCACCGCAGCGAACGGCACGCCAAAATCCACCTTGCCGTTTGAGCGGTCCACGATGCAGCCCACGCCCGCGACCTCGCCGCCCAGCTGCCGCACCAGTTCGATGACTTCTTTCACCGAACCGCCGGTGGTCACTACGTCCTCTACAACAAGAACGTGAGCGCCGCGCGGTATCTCGAAACCACGCCGTAGCGTCATCGCGCCGTTTTCGCGTTCCGCAAATACGTTTTTCACGCCAAGCTGCCGCGATACCTCGTAGGCGATGATGATGCCGCCTAGTGCGGGCCCCGCCACCAGATCGACCCCGGTAAACTTCTCCGCCAGCTCCTTCGCAAACTTCTCCGCGATGTCCGGATACTGGAACAGCCGCGCGCATTGCATGTACTTGTCGGAATGCCGCCCCGACGTGAGCTGAAAATGGCCTTCGAGCATCACGCCCGTTTCCCGAAAGATCGTCAGAATTTCTTCTCTGGTCATATCATACCTCCAGCGCGCCCGTAAGCGCGGTAATATTGTCGAGCTTGATTCCGTCTGCGTACGCTTCCAATTCACCGATGATGCGCAGCGGAGCAGCCGGGTCAATCAGGCCTGCTGTGCCCACCATCACTGCCGATGCGCCGCAGAGCATAAACTCCGCCGCATCCTCGCCCGTCATTACGCCGCCCATGCCGATCACCGGGATGGAAATGGATCGCGAAACGTCGCATACCATCTTTAACGCCACCGGCTTGATGCACGGGCCGGAGAGCCCGCCCGTGATGTTGCCGAGAATCGGCCTTCTGGTTTTTAAATCTACCGCCATGGCGGGGATCGTGTTGATCAGCGACACCGCGTCCGCGCCTGCGTCCTGCACCGCTTTCGCCACCGCGACGACATTGCCCGCGGCAGGTGTCAGCTTGACGATGAGCGGCTTCTTCGCCGCGGCCTTTGCCGCCGCCACGCACTGCGCAGCGCTTTGAGGATCGGTGCCGAGGCTTGCCCCGCCCAGCTTTACATTGGGACAGGAGATATTGAGCTCATAAAAAGCAAAGTTTGCATTGTTCAGGCGCTCGATTACCGTTACATAGTCCTCAATCCGGCTACCCGCCACGTTTACGATGACTGCGGTATTGAGATGCTCCACCTCGGGCAGTTCGTCCCGGATGAAAGCTTCCAGTCCGGGATTTTGCAGTCCCACGCTGTTGAGCATGCCTGAGGGCGTCTCCGCAATGCGCGGCGGCTTGTTGCCGATACGTTTTTCTGGCGTCACCGATTTGAGCGCAATGCCGCCTATCTGATTGATATTGATGAACTGCGCATGATGCTGCCCGAACGAGAACGTACCTGAAGCCGCGATGATGGGGCTCTTCAGCGTCACGCCGCACAGCGTAACCGACATATCTACAGCCATCAGATCACCACCTCGTCCATATCGAATAACGGCCCGTCTACGCAGGCCTTCTTATAATCCATGCCGTCCGCCGTCTGTACCGCGCACGCGCACACCGCGCACGCGCCGAAGCCGCAACCCATACGTTCCTCCATGGAGAACTGCGCGCGGATACCTCGCGGCGCGAGTATGCTCTTCAGCGCGCGCAACATGGGCGCAGGCCCGCAGGCCAGCACGATGTCGGGCGTTGTCTCCTCCAGCGCCGTTTCGACGAGCGCTGTCACCAGCCCCTGCTCCCCGATGCTGCCGTCATCGGATGCGACCTTTATGCCGCAGCTGCAGAAGCTGTCCGTGCAGTATGCCGCGTCCTCGCAGCGATAACCGAGCAGCGCGACGTACTGCCTGTCCGGCCAGCGCTTTGTCACCGCGGCCAGCGGCGCGACGCCCATTCCCCCGCCGACGAGGAATACGGTTTTGTATTCAGGTTTCAGGTTAAACCCGTGGCCAAGCGGCAATATCGCCTGAAGCTGCGTTCCCGCAGACATTTCTGCCAGCGCATGCGTACCCTTGCCGCGTACCTGATAAATCAGCGTAACGATATGCGTTTCCGCATCCGCCGCGTGGATGCTGATAGGGCGTTTGAGTATCAGCTCCGCATGCGAAGGGATGCCGAGCTGCACGAACTGCCCCGGTACGAATCCGGACAGATCCGCTTCCGGGCAGTGCAGCGCCATTTCATAAATGCCGTCCGCAATCCGGTTGTTCCATGCAATTGTCACGATTCCGTTGTATGGCATGGTCACTCCTGTATCTCCGTCAGGGACACCGGCACAAGGTCCGCGTCCGTCTTTCCGGTCTTCATGCTCTGCAGCAGCACGCGCGCGGTATCGAGCGACGTGATGCACGGGATGCGATGTTCCACCGCCATGCGCCGCAGCCGGAAACCGTCGCGGTCAGCACGGCGGCCCTTAGTGGGCGTATTGAGGATGAGCTTTAAATTCCCGCTTTCGACGAGTTCGCGGATATCCGGCCCGTCGGAAAGCTTTTTCACCATGTTGGCCGCTACAAAGTTGAAGTTCAGCACGTTGGCCGTGCCCGGCGTAGCGTAGATGTCGTAGCCGAGGTAATCCAGCACTGCCGCGATGGAAATCAGTTCCTGCTTATCGTTATCCGCCACCGTGAGCAGCACCGTGCCCTTCTCTTTGGGCAGCACCATCCCGGATGCGATGAGGCCCTTCAAAAGCGCTTCGCTGTAGTCCTCCGAGATGCCCAGCACCTCACCCGTTGACTTCATCTCCGGCCCAAGGCCCACCTCCACGTCCGGCAGCTTCTCGAACGAGAACACCGGCACCTTGATAGCGGTAATCCGGCGTTTGGGGTACAGCCCCGTGCCGAAGCCCATACCGGCCAGCGGCTCGCCCAGCGAGGCCCGTACCGCCAGTGGGATCATGGGCACGCCCGTCACCTTGGAGATATACGGCACGGTGCGGCTGGAGCGCGGGTTCACCTCAATCACGTAGATCTGTCCGCCCGAAATCACGTACTGGATGTTGACGACGCCTTTAACCTTGAGCGCCAACGCAAGCCGCTTCGTGGTATCGATCAGCTCGTCCTGCTGCGCTGCCGAGATGCGATGCGCGGGATACACCGATATGGAGTCGCCGGAATGTACACCTGCGCGCTCGATGTGCTCCATGATGCCGGGGATCAGGATGTCGGTTCCGTCGCTGATTGCGTCGACCTCCAGCTCCATCCCTGTCATATATTTGTCGATCAGCACCGGGTGCTCCTGCTCGTACCGGTTGATGACGTGCATGTATTCGCGGATATCGTCCTCGCTCCACGCGATCTCCATGCCCTGCCCGCCTAGCACATACGACGGGCGCACGAGCACCGGATACCCCAGCTGTCCGGCAGTTTCCACCGCCTGCTGCTCCGTAAACACCGTGCCGCCTTTGGGGCGGCGGATATTCAGCTGTTCCAGCAGCGCGTCGAACTCCTTGCGGTCCTCGGCAGCATCAATGCTTTTCAGCGGCGTGCCGATGATCTTGTATCCCATGGCTTCCACGTCTTTGGCCAGTTTGATGGCGGTCTGCCCGCCAAACTGCACCACCACGCCCACCGGCTGCTCCTGTTCCAGCACGTTGCCGACCTCTTCAGGCGTTAACGGCTCGAAGTACAGCCGGTCGGAGGTATCGAAATCCGTGGAAACGGTCTCGGGGTTGTTGTTGATGATGACGGTCTCATAGCCCGCCGCTTTAAGCGCCCATACGCAATGCACGCTGCAGTAGTCGAACTCAATGCCCTGCCCGATGCGGATCGGCCCGGAGCCCAGCACAACCACCGTCTTTTTACCCGCGGCCCCGGCCTCGTTTTCGTCGTTATAGGTGGAGTAGTAATAGGGGCTTACCGCGTCGAACTCCGCGCCGCAGGTATCCACCATCTTGAACGCGGGACGGATACCCATGGACAACCGCAGGCTGCGCACTTCTTTTTCCGGCATGCCGGTGTGAGCGCCGATGGCGTTGTCCGAGAAGCCCATCTTTTTTACCCGGCGCAGCGTTTCAGGCGTCAGCGAGGCCCTGCCCTGCGCGCGCAAATCCTCTTCCATTTTGATAATGAGCTGCAGCTTTTCCAAAAACCACAGATCGATCTTCGTCAGTTCGTGGATCGCATCGACGGTCACGCCCCGGCGCAGCGCGGTCGCGATCAGGAAGATGCGTTCGTCATCCTGCATGCGGATGCGCTCCATCAGTTCACTGTCGCTGAAGCCGTCGGCAAACGGGAAGTTCAGGGAATACAGCTTGAGTTCGAGCGAACGCACGGCTTTGAGAAAAGCGCTCTCAAAGTTCGCGCCGATGGCCATGACCTCGCCCGTCGCCTTCATGCGCGTGCCAAGCTGCTTGTTGGCCGTGGTGAACTTGTCAAAAGGCCAGCGCGGAAACTTGACGACCACGTAGTCCAGCGTGGGCTCGAAGCAGGCGAACGTCTTGCCCGTCACGCCATTCCGTATCTCGTCGAGGCCATAGCCGATGGCGATCTTGGCCGCCACGCGCGCAATCGGATAGCCCGTGGCCTTGCTGGCCAGCGCGGACGAACGGCTGACGCGCGGGTTGACCTCAATCACGTAGTATTTCATGCTGTCCGTGTCGAGCGCGAACTGCACGTTGCACCCGCCGCGTATTTCCAGCGCATTGATGATATTGATAGAAGCGGTGCGCAGCAGCTGATATTCCGCGTCGCGCAGCGTCTGGGAAGGCGCAACTACGATACTGTCGCCGGTATGGATACCCACCGGGTCGATGTTCTCCATATTGCAGATGGTGATGCAGTTGCCTTTGCCGTCCCGCAGCACCTCGTACTCGATCTCCTTGTAGCCCGCGACGCTCTTTTCGACCAGCACCTCGTGCACGCGGCTGGCCTGAAGCCCGCTCATCGTGATCTCGCGCAGCTCCGCCTCATCAGCAGCGATGCCGCCGCCCGTGCCGCCGAGCGTATACGCGGGCCGGATGATGACCGGATAGCCGTGCGTATTCGCGAAATCCAGCGCCTGCTCATAGGTCTTGGCGATCACACTCTCGATGATGGGTTCGCCGATGTCGTCCATCAGCGTCTTGAACGCCTCGCGGTCCTCCGCCTTGTGGATGGACACCGCGTCGGTGCCAAGCAGCTTCACGCCGAATTCGTCCAGCACCCCGGACTCCACCAGTTCCATCGCGAGGTTCAGGCCCGTCTGCCCGCCCAAGGTGGCGAGCATGCTGTCCGGGCGCTCCTTGTCGATAATGTTGCGGATAACCGGCACAGTCAGCGGCTCGATGTATACCTTGTCCGCAATGTCGGTGTCCGTCATGATCGTGGCCGGGTTGGAGTTAACCAGTACGACCTCGATGCCCTCCTCGCGCAGCGCGCGGCAGGCCTGTGTGCCTGCATAGTCAAATTCTGCCGCCTGTCCGATGATGATGGGACCGGAACCGATTACGAGTACCTTTTTGATATCTTCTATCTTTGGCATCCTATTTCCTCATGGAGCACAGAAACTCGTCGAACAGGTACGCGGTGTCCTCCGGCCCAGGCGACGCCTCTGGATGGAACTGCACCGTAAACATGTTAAGGCTGTCGTAGCGCACGCCCTCGACCGTACCGTCGTTCCAGTTCGTATGGCTGACAACCGCGCCTTTTGGCAGTGCTGTGTCGATTACCGTGTAACCGTGGTTCTGCGAGGTGATGTATACGCGGTCCTTGGCAAGATCCTTCACGGGATGGTTCGCGCCGCGGTGGCCGTATTTGAGCTTTTCGGTATCGCCGCCCAGCGCCAGCGCCGCAAGCTGGTGACCGAGGCAGATACCAAAGATGGGCATTTTGCCGATGAGTTGCTGCAGATTGGCAATGACCTCCGTGTTGTCCTTGGGGTCTCCGGGGCCGTTCGTCAGCATCAGGCCGTCGAACCCGCCCGACAAGATGGCCTCCGCCCTGGTCCGTGCCGGAAACACCGTAACACCGCAGCCACGCTTTTTGAGGCTGCGCAGGATGTTGCGCTTCAACCCAAAATCGAGCACAGCCACCTTCGGACTGCCCTCGCAATACTCATATCGTTTGGTACAAGTCACCTGATCTACCGGCAGTTCGCAGACGTAGCTTTGCATCTGCTCGATCTGCTTCACCGTGGGCTCGCTCTGCGTGATGATGCCGCGCATGGTACCCTTCTCGCGAATGATGCGCGTGAGTGCCCGCGTATCGATGCCGCACAGGCCGCATATGCCGTTGGCCTTCAGGTATGCGTCCAGCCCGCCTTCGCTGCGCCAGTTGGAGGGCGCGCCGCACACCTCGCGTACGATGAACGCGCGTACCTGCGGCTTTGCGCTCTCGGGATCGGCGTCGTTCACGCCGTAGTTGCCGATCAGTGGGTACGTCATGGTCACGATCTGCCCGCAGTAGGACGGATCGGTCAGCACCTCCTGATAACCCGTCATGCCCGTGTTAAACACGACCTCGCCTGCAACGTCAGCCAGCGCCCCAAAGCTTTGGCCTTCGAACCTCGTGCCGTCCTCCAGTGTGAGTATCGCCATTGCCTTCTCCTAAGTTTAAAACTCTATTCCACGCCTTTCAAAAGCGCCTAATATGTCTTGCTTCATATCGAGCACCGCCTGCCTTGCTGCCTGCGGTGCGCTCATTCCCTTATACGCTTCCTTCTTCCACGCGAGCAGGATGCCGCGCGACGAGTTGACCACGCCGCCGAGGCCCCGCTTGTCGAAGTTGACCGCGATGTCGTCCGCGCCTGCGCCTTGCGCGCCGTAGCCCGGCACAAGGAAGAACGTGTGCGGGCAGCGCTGCCGCAGCGCCTCTGCTTCCGCGGGGTATGTCGCCCCCACGACCGCGCCCACACTGCTGTAGCCGCTCTGCCCTTTAATTGAAGCGCCCCACTCCGCCACCTTGTCGGCGACGATCTCATAGAGCTTCCTGCCGCCCACCGCGAGGTCCTGAAACTCCCCGCCAGATGGATTCGAGGTCTTGACGAGTGCGAAGATACCCTTGCCGGTTTCCGCGCACGCTTCGATGAAAGGCGCAATGCCGTCAATGCCGAGGTAGGCATTGACGGTGATAAAATCCGCCGCACTGTTGCGAAGATACGCGTTCGCGTACGCCTTCGCAGTGGAGCCGATGTCGTTACGCTTCACATCCGCGATCACGACCAGCCCGGCCGCCTTCGCATACGCCATCGTATCGAGGAAGCAGCGCATCCCCTCCGTGCCGTACTGCTCGTAGTACGCGGCCTGCACCTTGACCGAGGGCGCGACACCTTTAATGGCGTCAATTATATCACAATTGTAGCGAAAAACACTCTCTGATATCGAGGCGTTGTCCGTTTCTTTTGCGCGGTATGTTTCCGGCAGATGTGAAAGCTCCGTATCAAGCCCCACACATGCCGGGCATTGGGTCTTTTGGATGGCTGCGCACAGCGCGTCTATCTGCATTCCTTGCCTCCATCGTATACCAGCTTGCCGTCCACGAGCGTATGCGTCACCACGCCGCGCAGCGTTTGGCCGATAAAGGGCGTATTCTTGGAGCGCGATACGATGCTGCTTTCCGTCAGCATGTACTCCGCGCCCATATCCGCGATGGTGATGTCGGCAGGTATGCCCTCTTTGATCACGCCGCCGGGTTTGCCGATGATCGCCGCCGGGTTCACCGACAGCAGCTTCGCCAGCATCGCCGGGTCATCTGTCAGGTTCGTCACCGCCAGCGAAAACGCCGTTTCGAAGCCGATGATGCCCGAAGCCGCGAGCGCAAATTCGATGTGCTTCTCGTCGCGGTGGTGCGGCGCGTGGTCGGTCGCGATGGCGTCCAGCGTGCCGTCCAGCAGGCCCTGCTTCACCGCTTCCACGTCGTTCTTCGTACGCAGCGGCGGGTTTACCTTTGAGCGTCCGTCGTAACCGAGGCAATAGCTGTCATCCGCTGAGAAATAGTGCGGCGCGCTCTCCGCCGTCACCTTCACGCCGCGGCTTTTGGCTTCGCGCACCATGCGCACACCAGCGGCCGTGGATACGTGCTGGATGTGCACGTGCAGACCGTAGGTTTCAGCCAGTATCAGATCACGCGATATCATGGTTTCCTCCGCCGCGCGGGATATACCCGGCAGGCCCAATATCGTCGCGTTGTAACCCTCGTTCATTACGCCGGTACCCTTGATGGACATGTCCTCCTCGTGCGCCATGATGAAACGCCCAAAGGTGGCGGCGTACGACATCGCGGCGTGCATCATGCCGCCGCTTTCGATCGGTTTGCCGTCGTCGGAGAAGGCCACGCAGCCCAGCTCCGCCATCTCGCCCATTTCGGTGAGTTCCTTGCCTGCAAGGCCTTTGGTCGCCGCGCCGACCGGGTATACTTTCACTGCGGCGCGTCTTGCCTTTTCCAGCACCAGCGCGCACACCGAGGCACTGTCCACTGGCGGCACCGTGTTGGGCATACAGCATATGGCGGTATAGCCGCCTTTGGCCGCGGCCCGCGCACCCGAAGCGATGTCTTCTTTATACTCCTGCCCCGGCTCGCGCAGATGACAGTGCAGGTCGATAAAGCCGGGGAACACAATCTTCCCTGCCGCATCAATTGTGCTATCTGCCTCGCCGACTTCCGTTCCAACGGCCTTAATTAAACCGTCTTCAATCAATATATCGAGTCTACCGGATTCGCCCGCCGGATTGGCGAGCGTGCCGCCTATGATTTTAAGCTTCATCTTTCTTCCCCCTCGTCAGCAGATACAGCAGCGCCATGCGCACCGCCACACCATTGGTAACCTGCTCATTGATCACCGAATTCTCCGCATCCATAACTTCGCTTGAAAGCTCCACGCCCCGGTTGACTGGGCCGGGATGCATGATCAGCACGTCGCGTTCGCAGTATTTCAGCGTTTCCTCGTTCACCCCGAAGTACCGGTGGTACTCGCGCAGCGTGGAGAGGAACGCGCCTTCAAGCCGCTCCTTTTGGATGCGCAGGCCCATCACCACGTCGGCGTCGCGCAGGGCTGTCTTTAAGTCGCTAGTGATGACCGCATCCGTCTTGTTCAGCTCCTCCGGGATCAGCGTATCCGGCGCGCACAGGGTCACCTTTGCGCCGAGCTTCGTTAACCCCCACAGGTTGCTGCGCGCCACGCGGCTGTGATAGATGTCGCCTACGATGGCGACATTGAGCCCTTCTATTTTTCCGAAGCGCTCCTTCATTGTATACATGTCCAGCAGCGCCTGCGTGGGATGCTCGTGCATGCCGTCGCCCGCGTTGATCACGCTGCCGGAGAAGTTGTCTGCAAGAAACTTGGGCGCACCGCCCAAGGGATGACGGATGATGATCACATCGGTGCTCATCGCCTCAATTGTCTTTCCCGTATCATACAGCGTCTCGCCCTTGTTCACGCTGCTGGTGGATACGCCGAGGTTGCTGAATGAGGCGCCTAAAAATTTCGCAGCAAGCTCAAAGCTGAGCCTCGTACGCGTGCTGTTCTCATAGAACAGCGCCACGACTGATTTGCCCTGCAGATGCGGCATCTTCTTGGCGTTCTGCATCAGCAGCTGCTTCATCGTGTCCGTGGTTTCAAGGATATACCGGATTTCCTGTGCGGGCATGTCGTACAAGCCCAGAACATCTTTGGTTGACAGCATCATAATTTTTCTTCCTTTTGAAAGGGGAGCGGCTTGTTGGCCGCTCCCGCTTCAGGCGCTATTTGTTTTTTACTTCTTTGCTCTCGTCAAAGTGCCGGGGCAGCACCGCATTGAGTACGATACCCACCAGCGCAGCCAGCGCAACGCCCGAGATCGTGAAGCTTTCGTTGATCGGGATCGTGACGCCGATACCCACGACCAGCGTGATGGACAGGATCAGCAGGTTACGGCTCTGCGTGAAGTCGACCTTCGCTTCCGCCATGGTGCGGATACCGATCGCAGAGATCATACCGAACAGCACGATGCTCATACCGCCGACGATGGGCTGTGGTATGGTGTTCAGGAACGCGCTGAAGTATCCAATGAACGCGAGCACGATCGCATAGATCGCCGCGATGCGCAGCACCTTGGGATTGTAGTTCTTGGTCACCGCCAGCACGCCCGTGTTCTCGCCATAGGTCGTGTTTGCCGGACCGCCGATAAAACCCGCGAACATGGTCGCGATGCCGTCGCCGATCAGCGTGCGGTGCAGACCCGGATCCTCAAAGAAGTTCTTGCCGACCACAGCGCCGTTCGTCGTGATATCGCCGAGATGCTCCATGAAGGTTGCAATGGAGATCGGCGCGATGATCAGGATCGAGCTTAAGCTGAACGCCGGCCACTTCCAGTTGCCGCCCGTCCAGTCAGCGGGGAGCTGCAATATGTGCGCCGTCTGGAACGGAGTAAAGTCCATCAGCGCCGTCGTGCCTTCGGGCACCGCCACAAAGAAGTGCAGCAGCATCGCGACTCCATAGCCTACCACCAATCCGCATAGTATCGGGAGGAGTTTGAAGAAGCCTTTGATGAAGATAGACACCACCACGACGGTTACGACGACAGAGGCTGCGACCACCCATTTTGTCCAGAGCAGGCCGCCGACGAAATCCGCGGAGATGTCATTAAAGATTACTGTAGGCGCCAGTGTAAGACCGATAACGATGATAACGGGACCAGTAACGATCGCCGGGAACAGCCTGGCTACCCTTGTTGGCCCAATGAGCTTGACGAGCAGCGCAAACAGCAGATAACAGGCACCAGCAACGAGGATTGCGCCTTTGGCAAATTCCTTGCCTTCATTCTGTACCACATACGCGATGGCCGCCATAAACGCAAAGCTTGATCCCAGGAACACGGGAACCTTGCGCTTGGTGATCAGATGGAAGATCAGCGTTCCGCCGCCTGCCGCGATAAGGCCTACTGCCGGATCCAACCCGGTCAGCTTCGGGACAATGATGGTCGCGCCGAACATTGCAAACATGTGCTGCAGTCCGAGGATCAGCATCTTGCCCCATGACTTCTTTTCCTGTTCCATATACCCCTCCACAAATGAATTTATTGACCTCTGCCCGGTATGAAAAAACCCTTGAATTCAAGGGCTTACGCATCGGGCAAATCGTTGATCACAACGCTGTCTTCTCCGTCAATTTCTTTGACGCGGACGTGAACGACTTCCGTTTTTGAGGTCGGCAGGTTTTTACCGACATAGTCGGCTCTGATGGGCAGCTCCCGGTGCCCGCGGTCCACCACTACGGCCAGCTGGATACAGTTCGGCCTGCCAAGGTCCATCAGCGCGTCCAGCGCGGCCCGTGCCGTGCGTCCGGTATAGAGCACGTCGTCCACCAGCACCACGGTCTTTTTGTTGATGTCAAACGCGATATCCGTACCCTTGAATACCGGATGATCGGACAGTAGCGACAAGTCGTCGCGGTAGAACGTGATATCCAGAGAACCGAACTCCGGCTTTGCGCCTTCAAACATCTCGATATAGTCCGCGATGCGCGCCGCGATAGGCACTCCCCGGCGGCGAATACCAATCAGCGCAAGTCTCTCCACGCCCTTATTCTTTTCAACAATTTCATGCGCAATACGCTTGAGCGCCCGCTCCAGCGCAGCGTCGTCCATGATAAGCGCCTTGTCCATCCATGCACCTCCGCTTCTTCCATAGTTTGGCTTTCCGAAGATTTGTATCAAAAAAGCCTTGCCGTCTCGGCAAGGCTACACAAACTAACCAACTAATCCTGTACCTTGCCGGACTCTCTGTTCCGAATTAAAGGATGTCGTATTTCGCAAATCAGAATATCACAACCTGTAGGGTTTGTCCAGCGTATTTCAGGCTTTTCAGAATATTTTTTCAGCACCCAAAACGCTATAAAGAAATGCCGTTTATCTCTTGTAAAGCATACTTCCTGTCGCCTTCTTCTTTGATATCCTTGCAGGCATTCAGCGCAGACTGAACATAACACTTCATGTTTTCTTCATCCTGCAAAACAGCGTAGGCTCTGGCCACTGCTTCGTATCCGAAAGCGAGATCAAAATCCGCATAGCCATCCGCGAGGCAGATATCCAGCGAACGCTTGCCATGAACCAACGCGCCTTCGCCCATCTTCAGCAGCGCGTATACGCGTGAAACCTGCCATTCACCCCGCGCCTCGTTCAACGAAGTGCCGCCGCCCATGCTCCAGTGATAGCAGGAAGCGTGTGCTTTGTGGATCATCTCAAAGTTCTCCGTTTCGGTACGGTCGGACTTATCGATCAGGTCCCACGTCGCGTTGAACAACTCAATTCCCAATTTCTTATGTTCTGACTGGTCCATATTCCCCTCCTCGTTTCCGGTTGGATACACTTTGTGCCCTTACAGGGTGTTTAAAAAATCTTTATATGCTTCGTTAGCTTTGTTCCAGTTTTTCATCCAGCCGGATGACGCGGCAGTCCAGCTTATCCGCAATGGACAGGTCGTGTGTGACGAGCACCACTTTACGCCCCGTTTGCTCACAGAGCCTGGCAAACAGCGCAATCATCTCGTCGTTGAGCTGTTCGTCAAAGCCCTTGAAAGGCTCATCAAGCAGCAACAGTTCCGCGGGATAGCAGAACGTGCGTGCCAGCGCTACCCGGCGCTTCATGCCGCCCGAAAGCTCCGATGGGCGCTTATCCCCGTGGCCTGCAAGCTGCACCGCTTCGATCATTTGGGAAACAGCCGCATCCATTTCCGTTTTGTCCATGACATCCTTCAGCACAAACTCGATGTTGCTCCGTACGCTCTGCCACGGCAGCAGGCGGTCCTCCTGAAACATAAATGACACCCGCTCCGGCACGCCTTCGATCGTTCCCTCATAGCCGCGGTCGAGGCGGGCCAGCAGGCGCAGCAGCGTCGTCTTGCCGCAGCCCGATTTCCCCGCAATCACAGCGGGCTTGTCGATCGGTATTTCAAGGTTCAGCCTGTCAAACAGCACGGCATCCCCGAAGCGCTTGGTCAGATTGGTGATGCGTATGCTCATAGCTCACTCCCCTTTGGCATCAGGTGTTTTAAGCCCTTCTCCACGATCAGGCTGATGACGATGATGGCGACCGTCCACGCGAAAAGTTCCGGCGTCTGGAGGTACAGCTTGGTCTTATACATTTCATAGCCGAGCGCGTATTTGGGGCTGGATAATACCTCCGCCGCTACAACCGACTTCCACGAGAAGCCGAGGCAAATGGAGATGGCTGAGTAGACATCGGGCAGCACGGAAGGCACGATGACCTCGCGGACGACGCGCCCGCGACGCACATGGAACACCCCTGCCAACTCCAGCAAGTCTTTATCCACCGTCTGGATACCTGCAAGCGTGTTGGCAAAGAAGATCGGGAAGCACAGCAACACACACGAGACGATGGGTACGGTCGACGAGGAAAACCACACGAGCGCCAACAAAATAATGGACACCACGGGCGTGGCTTTAGTCGCCGCTACCACAGGCCGCAGCAGGCTCCGCAGCATGGCGGAGCGCGAGGCAAACAGCGCAAGCAGCACGCCCGCGACGAATGAAATGACTAATCCCATCGCCACGCGATAGAACGTGGCGCCGATGCTGATCCAGAAGTTTGTCTGCACGATCAATCCGGCAAGCGCAGCAAACGTCTCGGCGGGCGAAGGCATCAGCAGCGGCTTGTTAGTAGCGATTGCCGCACCCTGCCACACCGCAAGCCAGAACGCCGCGATCAGCAGTACGCGCGCGGCGCGCTTCAGCCATCCTCTGGACAATACATAGAGGATAAAGAACACAGCGAACCAGAACGCGGGTTCTGCAATGAGCCCGAGCGCCCATCCCCAGAGGCTTATGCCGGAGAGCATCGGCCTGCCCATCAGTGCGGAGAAAAGCTGCCAAAGCGCAAGAAAAAGAATCCCTCCCACGATGGTCAGCACAGTTTTCAGCGTCCTGAAGATTTCCGGCCTGTCCTTTTTGCCCATTCAATTGCTCCCGTCCTTTTGATGAATTATAGCATATGGCAAACGCGCTTGTATCGTATTTTTTGCATCGGACGCCTGCTGTCCGGAAAAGGATTTGATCGTACACATGTTTTCATGTATCATATTCATATGGAGGCAACCGCCATGGAGTTTACACATCTGCACCTGCATACCGAATACAGCCTGCTCGACGGCGCGGCCCGCGTCGGCGACGTGATCAACCGCGCAAAGGAACTGAATATGCGCAGCATCGCCATCACCGATCACGGTGTGATGTATGGTGTCGTTGATTTTTATAAGAAAGCCATTTCAGCCGGGATCAAACCTATCCTCGGATGCGAGGTATACGTCGCACCCGGCAAACTGGCCGATAAGACCAAGGAGATGAAGGAATACTCCCACCTCGTGCTGCTCGCCAAGGACAACGCGGGATATCAGAACCTGATGCGGCTATCGTCCATCGGCTTCATACAGGGGTTCTACCACAAACCGCGTATCGACTATGACGTGCTGGAACAACACAAGGACGGGCTCATTTGTCTCTCGGCCTGCCTCGTGGGTGACATCCCTCGCATGCTGCTCGCGGGCGACGAAGCGGGCGCGGAAAGACTCGCCCAGCGCCTGTACTCCATGTTCGGCGAGGATTTTTTCCTTGAACTGCAGGACCACTCGCTGCCGGAGCAGAAGATCGTCAACGTCAAGCTGATCGACATGGCTAAAAAGTTGGGTATCCCGCTTGTGGCCACTAACGACGTGCACTATTCGCGCCGCGAGGATGCCGAAGCGCAGGACGTGCTGCTGTGCATTCAGACGCGCACCTTCATCGACGACGTGAATCGCATGAAATTCGGCACGGACGAGTTTTATATCAAGAGCGGCGAAGAGATGTCCGCGCTGTTCCCCCATGTGCCCGAGGCGATATCCAACACGCAGATTATCGCGGACCGGTGCAACGTAACCATGGACTTTTCTGCCACGCACTTGCCCGTGTTTGAAGTGCCGAGCGGACAGAACCACGCGGATTACCTGAAAAAGCTCTGCTACGACGGACTGGCCGTGCGCTACGACATCGTCACAGACGCGCTGAAGGAACGACTGGAATACGAGCTGTCGGTTATCGACCGCATGGGCTTTACCGACTACTTCCTGATCGTGTGGGACTTCATCAAGTTCGCGCACGACCACGGCATTATGGTAGGCCCGGGCCGCGGCAGCGCGGCGGGCAGCCTCGCGGCATACGCGCTGCGCATCACCGATATCGACCCCATCGAATACTCGCTTCTGTTCGAGCGCTTCCTCAACCCGGAGCGTATCAGCATGCCGGATATTGATATCGATTTTTGCATTGAGCGGCGCGGCGAGGTCATCGACTACGTGGTTAGAAAATACGGCGCAGACCGCGTGGCGCAGATCATTACGTTCGGTACGCTGGGTGCCAAGCAGGTCATCCGCGACGTGGGGCGTGCGCTGAAGGTGCCGCTTGCCGAGACCGACCGCATCGCCAAGATGATCCCGTTTGCACTTAATATGACCATTGAGAGGGCGATGGAGCAAAACCCCAAGCTGATGATGGAATATCAGACCAAGCCGGAGGTCAAAAAGCTGCTCGACACCGCGATGAAGCTGGAAGGCATCCCCCGCCACGCCTCGACACACGCCGCAGGTGTTGTGATATCTAAGCTGCCTGTCACGGAATACGTGCCGCTGCAGATCAACCCGCGCGACAACAGCGTCATCACGCAGTTCCCCATGGGCACGTTGGAGAGCCTCGGCCTTTTGAAAATGGACTTCCTCGGCTTGCGCAACCTTACCGTGCTGCGCAACGCCATGGAAATGATTTTTGAGAACCGCGGCATCGAGGTGCACCTTGATAAACTAAAATTCGACGACCCGGAGGTGTATAAGCTCATTGCCTCGGGCGATACGGACGGCATATTCCAGCTGGAAAGCGCGGGAATGCGCAGTTTGATGCAAAAGCTTCACGCCACGAGCCTCAATGATATCATGGTGGGCATCTCGCTCTACCGGCCCGGCCCGATGGACTCCATCCCCACCTACCTTGAGGCCAAATCGCACCCTGAACGGGTAAGCTACGCACATCCGCTTCTGGAGCCTATCCTCGGTGAAACGTATGGCTGCATCGTGTATCAGGAGCAGGTGATGGAGATCGTGCGCTCGCTGGCGGGCTATTCGTATGGCCGCAGCGACCTTGTGCGCCGCGCCATGGCCAAGAAAAAGAAGGACGTGATGGAAAAGGAGCGCCGCGTGTTCCTACTCGGGGACGAGCAGATGGGCGTCGAAGGTGCAGTGAAGCGCGGCGTACCTGCGCAGGTCGGCGAAAAGCTCTTTAATCAGATGATGGATTTTGCAGAGTACGCATTCAACAAGTCTCATGCGTGCGCATACGCTGCAGTCGCGTATTATACGGCTTACTTTAAATGCCACTACAAGGTGGAATACCTTACCGCGCTCTTAAACAGCTTTATCGGCCGGGCGGACAAGATCTCCGCCTACATCCAATACTGTGCCAGTGTGGGTATCCGTGTGCTTCCTCCCGACATTAACAAATCCGAATTTCTGTTCTCGGTGGAGGGAGGAGACGCGATTCGCTTCGGTTTTGCCGCAATCCGCGACGTGGGCCGCGCGGCGGAGGAAATCGTAACGGAACGCAAAACCGATGGCGAATATCGGAGCTTCCGCGGTTTTATTGACCGCACGGTGGCCAGCGTCAACAAGAAGATGCTCGAAGGTCTCATTCTCGCAGGCTGCTTCGACAGCTTGGGTCTCAAGCGCGCGCAGCTCATGGCGGTGAATGAGCGCGTACTCAAGGCTGCGCAGGAGGCGAGCCGCCGAAACGTGAGCGGCCAGATCTCCCTTTTTGACGCGCATGAGGACTTCAGCGGCGGTGATATGGACCGCTATCCTGATATGGCGGAATATTCGGCAGAAAAGCTGCTCTCGCAGGAAAAGGTAGCCACCGGTGTATACCTCTCCGGGCATCCGCTCGACAGGTACAAGGCCGCGCTGGAGCATCGCGAGGTCAACATCTACAAGATACTCTCGGCGGCGGATGACGTAGCCTCCGCAAAATACTTCGAATCCCGGCTTGTGGACCTCGTGGGCGTGCTGAGCGCTGTACGGCGGCGGTCCACCAAGGCCAAACAGCTGATGGCCAACGCACTGCTCGAAGACCTGTATGGTATGATCGAGATCGTAATCTTCCCCAGCGTATACGCCAAATGCGAGTCTCTGCTGGTGGACGACACCATTGTGCGCGTATCGGGCCGTGTGGACGTACGCGAAGGCGAGGTACCGCAGCTGCTCGTGGAAAGCGTAACGGCCTTCAATCAGGAGGACGCGCAATTTGAGGGCAAAAAGCTGTATGTGCGCATCCCGGCGGATGCGGACAAGGAACGTCTCCGGCACATTCTTTCCTCTTCCTCCGGCATTGAGCCCGTTGCCGTCGCGGTGGATGCCACGGGCGAAAGGTTTCGCACAAACGGCAGCCTGCGCGTCACGCTGACCGCAGCGCTCGTATCCAGCCTGACCGAAGCGTTCGGCGGCGAAAATATCGTCGTTCAATAGGTGTTGCATGCAAAAGGAGCAGCTTCTCAAACAACATTTCGGATACTCCTCATTCCTGCCAGGGCAAGAAGCACTGACCGACCGCATTCTGAGTGGGCAGGACGCGCTTGGCATCATGCCGACCGGCGCAGGCAAATCGCTTTGTTTTCAGATTCCGGCGCTGATGCTGCCGGGTGTTACACTCGTCATCTCTCCCCTTATCTCGCTTATGAGGGATCAGGTACAGGCCATGGCGGAGGGCGGCGTATCCGCAGCCTATCTCAACTCCTCGCTCACGCCCGCGCAAATGGCTACGGCAATTCTCAATGCCAAAAACGGAAAGTACAGGCTCATCTACGTTGCGCCCGAGCGGCTGCACACAGCGGAGTTTTTGCAGTTCACACAACAGTCGGAAATTTCTCTGGTCGCCGTGGACGAAGCGCATTGCGTATCGCAGTGGGGCCAGAACTTCCGGCCCGCATATCTGGAGATCGGCAGCTTCATCGGTCTGCTGCCCAAACGGCCGGTGGTTGCGGCATTCACCGCCACTGCCACGGCAAAGGTCAAGGAGGATATCCTTTCTCTGCTTGGCCTGAAGAATCCCTTTACGCTCGTTACCGGTTTTAACCGTCCCAACCTCTATTTCGAGGTGCGAAGGCCCTCCGACAAGTTCGCAGAAACGGCAGCATATCTGAGCGCCAACCAGAGCAAAAACGGCGTCATCTACTGCACCACGCGCAAAAACGTGGAAGAGGTGTGCCAACGGCTTTGCGCCGCCGGTTTTGCCGCGACCCGATATCACGCGGGACTGGATGATATGGAACGCGCTGCCAATCAGGAGGATTTCCTCTACGACCGCAAAACGGTCATGGTAGCGACCAACGCCTTCGGCATGGGCATCGATAAGAGTAACGTTTCGTTCGTACTGCATTACAACATGCCCAAGGATATCGAAAGCTACTATCAGGAGGCGGGGCGGGCTGGCCGCGATGGCAGCCCGGCGGAATGCATCCTGCTCTACAGCGGGCAGGACGTGGTCACCCATCAGTTTCTTATCGACAGAAGTCATGATAACTCTGAGCTGGACGCTGATACGATGGAGCAGCTTAAGGAGAGAGAACGCGAGCGTTTAAAGCAGATGACGTTCTATTGCCATATCAGCGGCTGCCTTCGCGAATATATCCTCCGCTATTTTGGCGATAACGCGGAAAGCCATTGCGGAGCCTGCGGGAACTGCCGGGCCAATTTTGAGGATCTTGATATCACGGAAACCACGCAAAAGCTCATGTCCTGCATCGCCCGAACGGGCCAGCGCTACGGCGCGGGTACGGTCATCGAGGTGGTGCGCGGCAGCCGTGCTGAAAAGATAGTTCGGTTGGAGCTGGATCAAATCAAGACCTATGGCGCGCTGAAGGGCATGGACGCGCGTTTTCTGCGTGATGTGATCCGACATCTCGTGATGGAGGGTTATCTGGAACAAACGGGCGGCGATTATCCGGTCCTTCGGTTGACCCCCAAATCCAAAGCGGTGCTGTTGGGCGAAGAAACGCTGACGATGAAACGCGTAAAGGAAACGCCGCACAAGCCGGAAGCAGTCAAATCCCGTTCACGACAGCCATCGGCTGCACCCGATGAAACGCTGCTGCACGAACTGAAAGCACTCCGCCTTCAGTTGGCGCAGGAGGCGGGAGTCCCCGCCTTTGTGGTGTTCTCGGATGCGGCGCTGATCGATATGTGCCGCAGAATGCCGCGAAGCGCCGCAGAATTTCTTGCGGTGTCCGGCGTGGGACAGGTTAAGCTGGAACGGTACGGAAAAGCGTTTCTGGAGGTGTTGCGGCAGCATTGAGCCATGCTGTGGATCCTACGCCATGTGCATGCACCGTTGCTCATAAAGCTTACGCATCGCTGTCGTTATTGCATATCGCTAAATATCCTCCGGTGCTCTATTGAAGGCAGACTGAAATTGTGGTACGATATAGCAAAGAAAAATGGAGTTGCTCGAATGGATACTACCAACGACAAACGGGAATACGAACAGGATTACGTCATCATCAAGGCCATGGAAGACGGCGTCAATATCATCGGCATGACGCGCGGGCGCGACACGAAGTTTCATCACACTGAAAAGCTCGACAGCGGCGAGGTGATGATCGCCCAGTTTACCGAGAATACCTCGGCGATCAAGATCCGCGGTAAAGCCCAGATCGTTTCGGCCTATGGCACCGTCTATTCCGGCAAAACCGAAGCGTAAGAGGTTCGGTTATGTGGATGGTGGTGGGGATGGCGGGCTCTGAAAAAAGAGCGGCCCAGCTTCGAAAAGCGCTTGAAGAGGAAGGCATTCTCGTTAAAGTACGCAACGTATCGGCCAAGGCCAAAACAGGCGGCGATACGATCGAAGTGCTCGTTCTCGAGTCAGAGGCCGACGCAGCCAGAGAGATATTGGTTGAAAACGGATTATAATAGATGGAGGGCGCTTCATGGTTTCGGTGGATTGTAAGATTCGCGTACGGTATTCCGAGGTGGGCCGTCAGGGATTCGCGCATCATTCCAATTACTTTAACTGGTTCGATATCGCGCTGGAGGAACTCGTGTCCCGCTGCGGAATGAACTATAAGGAGATTGAGGATCTGGGATATTTCTTCGCTCCCCTCTCCGACCATTGCGATTACTATCATCCCGCGCTGTACGACGACGACCTGACCGTTCGCGTGACAGTGACCGACGCAAGCGCGGTCAAGATCAGCTTCTCCTACGAGGTCATGCGCGAGAAGGACGCACAGCTCCTTGCCGCCGGTCAATCCGAGCACGTCTTTGTGGATAAGAATTTCCGGCCGCATTCGCTGCGAAAGATCGTGCCCCGGCTATACGCAATGCTGGGTGAAGAATAACAACAGGAGGGCTTAACCGCCCTCTTTTATTATGGACACGGCGGTGTGTTTTGTCCTGACTAATCCAGAGTTCTAAATCATGAAATGGAGTATTCAATGCCTAAGGACTACAGAAGCAGGCTTTTTCTGATACGTGACCCCTACGCTTACGAGCGTTCAAAAGCAGTCTTCTTTTCCGCAGTCAAGCAAAACGTACAGTTGCATGCCCGGCAATGCCCGGAATACGCGCGCCTGCTCGCTTCACAGGGTTTTGATATTGAAATGCTGCACTCCGAGGATGACCTGTACCGTATCCCGGTAATCCCGACGCTGTATCTGAAACGCAACCGCATGTTCTCCCTGCCCGAGAACAAAATGGCAGTCACCGCGACCTCATCAGGTACCAAGGGACTGCAAAGCTTTGTGGGTTTCGACCGAAAGACGCTGCTGATCGGGCTCGGTATGGTGTTTCGTTTCTTTGCATACCACAAGCTGATATCGCCACTACCCACAAACTATATCGTGCTGGGCTACGAACCCGGGAAACACAATCGGTTAGGGGCGGCCCAGACCGCCTTTGGCGCGACGCGATTCGCTCCGGCGCTCCACCGGGAATATGCTTTAAAATATACAGGTTCCGGCTACGAGCTTAACGCGGAGGGCGTCGTCGATGCTGTGCGCAGATATGCCCGTCAGGGCTTCCCCGTTCGTTTCGTCGGTTTCCCGCAGTACATGTTTCTGCTGGCAAAAACACTTCACGACCGAAACATATCCGTAAAGCTTAACCGCCGTTCCAAGATACTGCTCGGCGGCGGCTGGAAGCAGCAGGAGGGCGAGCAGGCCGACGAGGAAACGTTCTTTCGCCTGATTCGGGAGACCCTGGGACTGGGCCAGGAAAACTGCTGTGAGTTCTTCAGCGCGGCAGAACACCCTATTGCCTACTGCAAGTGCAAAAACGGACATTTCCATGTGCCTGCCTACAGCCGGGTCATCATCCGCGACGTTCATACACTGCAGCCTGTACCTGACGGACAGATGGGCCTGCTCAGCTTCGTGATGCCGCTCGTGGCGAGCATGCCGCTGGTCAGCCTCGCAACGGACGATCTGGCAGTACTCTCCCCCGGAGACAGCTGCGGCTGTGGCATCCGAACGCCTTATTTTACGCTGCTTGGACGCGCGGGTGTTCAGCAGATTAAAACCTGCACAGCCGGAGCAGCGGAAATACTGAGAGGTGCGCAATGACAGCAACAGTAATCGACTTTGCGGAACTGGAAAAGCGTATCCTGCACACCCTTGCCGGACCGGAACTAATGCCGGAGCAGGTCATCCAAGCATGCGACACGCTCTCGCAAAAGCTCACCGAAGCGGAGTATCTGCCCCTTCTCATGGCAGCGGGGATACCTGAGGCTCAGGCGCGCAGAGAGCTTGCGGAAGCGCGGCAGATGCTGTCGCGCAGTTATCTGGAGCACAGGCTGGCAATCGAACTGGGAGAACTGGCGGGGCAGTTTACGCCCTACGGTTTAAGTGCCGCAGTGCGGCAGGAATACAGGCCTCTGGGTGTGTTGCTGCATATCGCAGCCGGAAACATGGATGCGCTGCCCGCCTTTAGCGTACTCGAAGGGCTGCTGACCGGCAACATCAACCTGCTGAAGCTGCCGGGCGGAGGCGACGTGCTCTCCCCCATGATCTTAAACGAACTCGCTCAGATCGAGCCGCTGATCGCCGACTATGCGTTGGTATTCGACGTGCCCTCCCGTGATACGGATACCCTGACCCAACTGGCGGCGCTCGCAGATGCCGTAGTAGTATGGGGAGGCGACGAGGCGGTGTCCGCCGTACGCACCATGGCCGCTCCGGATACGCGCATCATCGAATGGGGCCATAAACTCAGCTTTGCGTACGTTTCCGGCGACGCGCCGGACGAGGCACTGCGTGGGATTGCGCAAAACATGTGCGAAACCAACCAGACGCTATGTAGCTCATGTCAGGGTATCTTCGTGGGCAGCGCAGATTACGATGATGCAGTGAGGTTCGCAGAAAGGTTCATCCAGATACTCGACCAGCAGGCCAAGGCTGTCCCGATGCCAACCGACCCATTTCTGGATGCGCAGAAGACGCTGGAAATGTACACGGAAGAGTTGGAGTCATGCAAAACTGAAAAAAGGGTCTTTCGGACGGAAAACTGTGGAGTTATCGCATACGGCGACTGCGCACTGACACCGTCGTATATGTTCCGTCACTGCTGGGCAAGGCCCCTGCCACGCAACAAGCTGCTTGCGGAGCTGTCGAAATACAAGAATCATTTGCAGACTGCGGCGCTGGTTTGCGAAGAAACCCAGCGTGCGGCGCTGGAGTCGCTGTTGCTGAAAACAGGCGTGGTGCGCGTCACTAGCGGCGAAAACATGTCCCGGGCCTACTGCGGCATGCCCCATGACGGAGAGTTTGCGCTGCGAAGGTATGTGAAGATCGTATCCTGCGAATATGAATAACGGCAGCCAGTGGCCGCCGCTTCAGTCCATTATTCCTTTATGAGCGGTCTGCCGATATGCTGCTCCAGCCGCCATTGCGGAGGCTTCTCATCGCCCCCCCAGTATTCATCCAGCGCTGCGATCCTGCCGCCGCGGAACTCGAAAAACGAAGTTGCATGGAACGATAACGGCGACCCCTTCTGATATACCCGCACAACGGATATCGCGAGTTCCCCCACGCTTTCCAGCCGTTCAATATCGATCAGCCAATCGCCCGGATACGTCTCATTTGCGCGGATGAATTCGTCCGCCGTGAACTGTTCGTTCGTGTTATGCCAGCGGATGACTGCCTGTTCATGAAAGTACCGCGCAAGGCGTTTCCACTGTTGGTCGTGGATATCGCCCCAGTATTGCCGAACCAGCTCCCGAAGGTCCATCGTCTCCCCCGCTGCTAAGCCTTCAGCTTCAACAGCACGTCGGCCATGTTCTGCCCCAGCGCCACCATGGTCTGCGTGCCTTCCGCGTCATTTTCGATATCCCCGATCTCGCGGCCCACACCCTGATTCCAGTAGGTGGAGCCCACGACGATGCCTTCGCTGATCGTGAACAGGTTGTTCATGGAGTTGAACGCCACGAGCGCGCCGTTGCGCCGTGCGACCGCCACGCTGGCGCACACCATTCCTTTCAACATGTGGTGCGGCCTCGATGCATAGCCCACGCGATCGATGAAAGCTTTCATCTGCGCGGTCAGGCCACCAAAGTACACCGGCGAACCTAAGATCAGCGCATCCGCCTCCGCAATCTTCTTCAGACTTTCATTGATAATATCGTCGTTGAACGCGCAGTGCGGTTCCGCGCTCTTGCGGCACGCACCGCACGCGGTGCAGCCATGGATATCCCGGCCGCCTGCCTGAATCAATTCCGTCTCAATGCCGCGCTTCTCCAATTCGCCCAGCACAATGCTCAGCATCATCGCCGTATTCCCGTTCTTACGGGGGCTTCCGTTCACCGCAATCGCTTTCATATCATACTTCCTTTCTTATTCAATCCATCCGGATACGATATCGGTTCTCCTCACCAAAGAAGGTGATATCCGAATACCCGGCATATATCTTTCCAGAGTGCTTCACACCGGTGGGTATATAGTACCGGTCTCCCTTTTGATAAGTGCAGGTTTTGCCGTCAATCGTCATGTCAATCCGGCCTTCCAGCACGATGCCCAGCTGCGCATCATGGGCATGCTCCGGCAGATCTACATCCTTTTCAAACTCCATGAACAGAATCTGGTGGCCGCTTCCCTGCGAAAGATACGCTTTGCATCCATCCAGCGGGATATCGGCCAGCGGCAGCTTTGCAATGGGCTCCGGAAAAACAGATTTCATACAGTTGACCTTTCTGACTATCTGATCTGCTCCATCAGATCCCGGACGCTGGCAAACAAGTATTGAGGTTTATCAGTACTGTTATCGATATCCTCCTGAGTCATTTCACCCGAGAGCACACCGATGGCGCACATGCCGTTATCCATTGCCAGCCGCATGTCCGTATACAGCCGGTCGCCGACAACTGCCGTACTCGCTGCCGGAAAGCCGGTATATCGCATGATATACTCCGCCGTCTCCGCGAACGGTTTCCCCAGAAATTTAGGCTGTTTGCCGGTTGCGTGGGTAAGCATCGCGCAGATGCTCGCGCAATCGGGCATCACCGCACCGTCCTCCAGCGGACAGACCGCGTCGATGTTGGTCGCGAGAAACGGCACGCCCTGCCGCAGCAATGTGGTCGCGCGGTCAGCCTTCGCATAATCAAACGTGGTATCAAAGCCCACCACAACACAGTCGGGAGTCTCAGTATCCGTACAGCGGATGCCCGATTCTTTCATCTGCGCCAGCAGCGACGGCGTGCCCACGACATAAGCGCTCGCACTGTCGCCAAAACGCTTTTTGATATAGTCCACCGCCACATCCGCCGAAGTGATGATATCGGTACGCGAATACTCGCCGAAGCCCAGCTTTCTCAGCTTTTCGATATAATCTTCCGGTGATTTGGAGGAATTGTTCGTGAAGAAATAGTATGGGATGCGCCGCTCGCGCAGCAGTGAAAGCAACTCCTGAGCGCCGGGGATCACGCGGCTGCCCAGATAGATCGTGCCGTCCATGTCGAAGATGTAGCATCCTAGCGAATTTAATGCGATCATATCAATACCGTCCCAATGTTTTGCGTGTTTATTCTATCAGAAGCGCCGCCCAAGGGCAACTTTCAAGCTGATATTTCTTAAATCAGGACTTTTTCCTCTCTGCGTTCATTCAGTCATCCGTTAAAAAACGTTGTCGATTCATTACCCGTTTCTGGTTGACAAGCAGCATTATCATCCCGTATAATAGATTCGTTTCTGGCCCATGGAGAAGTACCCAAGTACGGCTGAAGGGGCTCCCCTGCTAAGGGAGTAGTACGAGCGAATCGTAGCGAGGGTTCAAATCCCTCCTTCTCCGCCAAAACCCCGAAAGTATCGATAAATACAGAGCTTTCGGGGTTTTTTATTTCAGTTTACTTCGCTCATGCCAAACCAGAAAAATTAATAAAAAACAAAAAAAATTTATCTGCTGACAACATTATTGCCAACATCGACAACACGCTGCCTATATTTTAAAAGTACAGACAAAAAAATAAGCCCTCGGTATTATACCGAGAGGCTTACTCTCTGGACTCAGCCCGGAAGATATTGGGGTACATCCCTCAGTTCTCTAAAACCCATACTTACCGGCAAGATAGTTTTCTACGTTTTGCCGGTCTGCAGCGGAAAGCGCCGTATTGTATACAAGTACTTCCGGAACCTCTCCGTCGATCGTGCTGGATTGGCCGTTTCCCAATTGAAACCCTGTCCATGACGTCGGCGTGCTCTGGGTTCCGCTTACAATCAAAACGCCGTTTTTATACAATCGGGCATCTCCGTGGTCATATACATAGGCATATAGTTGATAGGCGTTGCTAACGAGTACACCGCCGGAAGTGACAAACCGCGTACCAATGTCCGTACCTGCATAGATACTGCCAGTCGCGGAGCCATGCCAGTCAAACTCGCCCCACTCACCGGACGCACCCACGGCATTATTGTAATTGATCAGCTCATAAGGCTTAATGACAAACAGAACTGTAAACGCGTCCATGCTGCCCGTCACGCCCGGCGATACAATGAAATCGTTCACGCCGTCAAACCGCACAGAGGGCTTATAATTAACCGCATTCATCACCCATTGCGGCTGATTCGTCCCAGTGCCTTGAACCGCATCATTGCCCGCGCTGGACTGATCCTCCCACACACTGACGAGGTTGCTGTTATATCCCAGTGTAACGCCGGCATCCGCCTTCAGCCAAAGCCTGAGGTTGGACTGTACAGGGGGTGCATACTCCTGTGGGCGCGCGGTATCGGAACCGCCATAAACCTTGCATTCGCCAAAATTGAAATGACCCGCGCCATTGATCCTTTGTATCCGGACATACCGGTAAGCGTTGGCATCATCCACCATCGCAGCATATACTCCTTTGTTGGCAAAGGCAACCTCGTCCCCTACCGAGACAATTTCCTTATAGGTCGTAAAACTGCTGTCGTTGGAAAGCCATATCGCAAAATTCTTTCGGGACGCTTCCTGATCCATATCCGGTCTTGCCACGATATCCACTTCGTCTATTCGATACACTGCACCCAGATCGATCTGCCACCATGGATTGGTCTGCACAGCGTCGGATGCCCACATGCCGCTCTCACAGTTGTTATCCTTGGCCATGGATGCCGCATATTGTGCCGTATAAACCGAAGATGCCGAAGCCGTGCCACCGATCGCAAGGTTTTGCCCGATCACCACATCTCCGATATCCCTGTATGCCGATTCTATGCCCGCCATTTTCATCGTGTCTCTGGCGCCTTGGCTCCATGCCGTACCATAACAGCTTGTGTTGGATGTCCATACCGAATACCCGCTTGTATATCCAGCGCTGCTGGTATTGTAATAATTGTTTGTGCCGATATTGTCATGATTGGGCGCGTTTGCCGCATACGTGGCCCAATTGGTTTGATCCATCACATTATACCGGACATATTTATAGCAGCTCCCGTTATCCAGATAGATTCCGGCCACCGGCGCGCCGCCATTGTACGGCGACCGAACGACATTATAAACATAGTTGTATTCGATGTGGCTGTTGGGCATCTTGCCAAGTGAGTAAATGCCCCCACCGTCATCCAGCAGCATCATCGCGCTGTGAATACGGTTATATATGATATCGTTATCGTGGGCGTCCTGTGCTCCCGTATCATTCCATTCCAGCCCGATGGATATCGCCGTGTAGGGTACAAAGCGAACCTCGTTGCTCTCAATGGTCACATTTTTGGTTTTGAGCGCGAGTATTCCCACAGCGTCCTTATAGTAGTAGCCGACCCATTCGACAAGGTTGTTTTTAACCACATCATATGAGGCCGTACCGGCCGAAACCTCCGGCCAGTCATAGGATGCATCATCATTTCCCAGCGCAATTGCGCCTGAGGCCAGATACGAGAAAGCGTTCCCAATATAGGTATTGTGATCGCACCCGGTTTTCTCCATGATGCCCCATGAACCGCCCTGCGTGAATACGCATCTTTCAATGCGCAGGTGGTTGGCATACTTGATATCGACCATGCCCGGAATCGGCGTATAGCTGTTGCCGTAAAGGCCGGTATTTGTCGCGCTGGTTTCAAAGCAAAACCCAGCCTGCACGTCAATATAGCCGTAGCTGCTCGGTCCTGTCCAGTTATTGTGTTTAAACTCAATCCCGTAAAACTGTACGTTATGGACAGCCGCAGTAGTTGTACCTTCAATGCTGACCAGAGATTCTACGGAAGGTGCGATTATACTCAGGGCCGACATATCTTCCCCGCTTCTGGGCTTGTAGTAAAGCGTGGACGAAGCTGTATCGTGATACCACTCTCCTTCAGTGTCAAGCAGTTCGTATGCGTTCTCAAAGTAATAGCTTAACGCATTGCCTTGATTATGATGGTTCAGCGCAAAGCCGCTTTCAGGCGATTTGAAGTATATGGTCGCCGTGTCACCGCTGACCGTATAATTATTGATGCGCCCTCTGTACTGGCTCCAATGGTTGATCCATACAAACTCGCACGCGCCGTTGTTTGCCCAGCTTCCGATACTCTGCGCAGTAACATTGAACGGATAGGAAGTATCCGCGGCCGTGGTATAATAGTCTCCCCCGGTCGATTCATCGCGCAGGTCGGGCTCACGCGAACGTACCGCCCAAGCACCGCCTGTATACAGCTGGCGGAAATCTCCGCTTACACTGGTCTTGCGATAGATATTTTTGGATGCATCATACAGCGTCCAGCCGCCGCTTAGATTCTGTCCTCCGCTGATTACCGGCGTTTCTCCGGCGTATGCCTTGTAGATGATGTTGTACCCGTTCGTGCCAGAATCCGAAGCGTTTAATACAAGACTGCTGCTCAGCGTATATGTGCCGCCGCGCAGATATACATAGATGTCGCCAGTCATATTTTTGTTTACTGTACGCACAGCATCGCGCGCTTTGGCAACCGTCTGCCACGGGTTGTTTATGCTTCCGTCTCCCGTGGCATCGCTTCCCGACGGAGATATATAGTAAGCTGCCTGTGTACCTGCGGAAACGGTCGTGATCGGGAAAACTCCGATTAAAACAATGATTATCAGCAATAAAGCTATCATTCGCTTTTTCATACTTAAACCTCTTTTCATTAAAGATATTTACGGTTGAAAATTCAGCGCTTATTTCTGAAATACACAAGAAGCACGTCCTAACAAGGTTGAAGCCCATACCTAACGCGGTTTAATTATCACCTCCCTATTCTACGGCCTTTCATGCCTCATTCACACACAGAACCCGCTTTTCAGCAGCACCGCCCGTGCGTTGGCCCCATCCGTACCCTTCAGCTTGAGCGGCAGGCACATCAGGTAATACTCCCCTGCATCCACGCCATCCAGGTTGATGCACTCTATAATGCACACCCCATTCCACAGCAGCGTGTGGTGCGCCGGGAAATCGGGAGTCCCATACGGATCCA
>JAEWTL010000123.1 GCA_023459495.1 Bacillota bacterium
TACCTGCTTAGCTATCTCGACTTTGAACTCCCGTTCGTAATTTTGTCGTTCTGCCATTGCTTTTTACCTCACTTGAAATGTATTATACCAGCCATTCCAAGTGTCAAGCAAATCGCACTCACTGCAAAAGCCTCCCCTTGAGGGGAGGTGGACGCCGCTAGGCGGAGGAGAGGTGACAGATTGCTGGGTGATTCCGAGTCTTCCTGGCATTAAAGAGAAAGCCGGAAGACACCGTTGCAAAGCGCGGTCAGCCTCTGCAGAACAGCCGCTCCAGATAATCGTCAATAAATTGCTGCCGCTGGCTTTCGTTTCTCAGGTCGACGCCCAGTTCGGCTTTGACCACATCGGTGCGTAAAAACACGGTCTGCACGGCCGAAATCATCAGCGTGGTCATCCTGCGCGAGTCGGCGTCGATGCCCCTTTCCCCGCAGGCTGCCTCCACCAGCGGCAGGTAAGCCGCGATTGTCTGCGCGGTGTTGTCATCTGTCCGCGCGGCCCGATGATCCGTCAGTATGGACACCCGCGATATATTCTCGTTGATATAGAGAAAACGACAGGTAGACCCGAGCATCTGTTTGAGCGTATCCATGGCAGAAAGGCCGGTAAGCGGAGCGGCCACCTTGTTGAACCTTGCAATCACATTGCCGATGATATGCTGCACGCACTGCTCGATCAGCCTTTCCTTGGTCTGAAAGTGGTAGTTGATCTGGCTGATGCCCGTATTGGCGGCGCTGCAGATGTCCCTGACCGTGATCTCCTCAATGTTGCTGCCCTTTTCTTCGATGAGCCGGATCGTCGCTTCGATGATCCGCTGCTTAATATCCCGCTGCAAAACGTCCTCCTTAGTGCACCAATGGGGCCAGACGGCCAATGATGGATTTCAGCACAGTGATGCCCGCCAGTATGAACAGCGCTGTTTTTGCATCGTAGATGATGGGCAGGTTCCAACGGAATATCTGCGTGAGAAAGATCAGCAGCGCGATCACACCGAGCAGATACCCGAGGATGGTGAGAAAGTGAACGGGGTTGCCGTTGATAAATTTGCCCACACTGATGGCGCAGAACGCCATCCCGATGGCCCCAAGTGTGATGACCGCTGCGCGCGGACTGTCGATGAATAAAACCTGCCTTCCGGATATACCCGCCCAAACGATCAACCCGGTTACTGCCGCAACCAGAATAGTGATCCATATGCTGTTGCCCATAGCTGCCTCCTTTTTTGACTGTTCCATAAACATTACTCCTTAAATTAAAACAGTGTTTGAAACTTTGTTATGAATATATAATGTTGGTTTCGTTTTGTCAACAGTGAGTTGAGCAATGAACCTGAATTGTTACGATTACAGGATGGACAGTCGAAGATACTCACGGCGCATCTGGGTGGGCAAGCCAGCCGTAACAAAAAACCTCCCTCAAGGGGAGGTTGGTGCCGCAAGGTGACGGAAAAGTATCGAATCAATCCAGCAGCGTAACTTCCGTGATCATGTCCAGATTGATGACCTTATCGGGTTCATAAATATACAAATCGATATTGACCCAGGTGACCTCCATTTTCTGACCAATAGTAAGCGTTTCAAAATCCGTATCACAGCTGCTGCTGATCCAGAACCAGCACTCCTCTCCGTCTTCGGCCCGGATGAGGACATGCATATAATCGCCGTATTGGAGCTCCGCGAAATAGCCGGTGAACGTACCGGTGGAATGTACGGTTCCGTCTATCAGCGACTCGGAGGGTGTCGGAAAGGCTTCCGCAGAAGATGTTGCAGAAGGAGTTGCGGCTGGCACGGGGGTAATCGTATGGGCAGGCAAAACGGCCTGAGTATGGGTTGGGTTAGATGTAGTCAATTCTACTGTTGGTGTTTCTGCAGCAGGGGATAATGAGGCTCCGCCCGCAATTGGCGTGCAGCCTGCAGCCAGTGCGAGAATAATCAAAAGGAAGAATGCCGTTACATGAAACTTTCGCATGGGATCGCCTCCTATCCAATAATAACATATTATACTGCATTGAGATATTATTTAACAGTAATTCCGAAAATAATAAAAGCGGCTGTGGCATCCTCACGAAACGTCGCAGCCGCTTTCAAGTTGTATCCGTATTTAGTATTCCGTCCGGCCCTCCAGTGCGCGCGTCAGCGTCACCTCGTCGGTATACTCGAGGTCCGCACCCACCGGTACGCCATGCGCGATGCGCGTAATCTTCACGCCGAGCGGCCGGATGGTCTTGGCAATGTACGCCGCGGTCGCCGTTCCCTGCACGTCCGGGTTGGTCGCGAGAATTATCTCGGCGATGCCGCCCTTGGCAAGGCGGTCGATGAGGGAGGGGATCGCGATGTCGTCCGGGCCCACGCCGTCCATTGGCGAAATCACGCCGTGCAGCACATGGTATACGCCGCGGAATTCGCGCGTTCGCTCAATCGCAAGCACGTCCTTCACATCCGCCACTACGCATACCAGCGAAGCGTCGCGGGAGGTGTCGGCGCAGATGGAGCAGGCTTCTTCGCCCTGCGGCATCAGGTTGCCGCACACGGGGCATAGCACTGCGTTGCGTTTGGCATAGCGTAAATCGTCCGCGAAGGCGTCCACCTCGGCTTCGCTCATGTTGATTACATGAAAAGCGAGCCGCTGGGCCGTCTTTGCGCCGATGCCCGGCAGCCGGGAGAACTGCAGGATGAGCCGGGAAAGCGGCTCGATGACCGGGCTCATTTAAAATCCCGGCAGGTTCATGCCGCCCGTGATGCCGTTCATGCGCTCCTGCATCATCGCGTCGGCCTTGTTCAGCGCCTCGTTGACCGCTGCCGTGACGAGGTCTTCAAGCATCTCGACGTCATCCGGGTCCACCGCGTCGGGCGAGATTTTTACGCTCAGTATCTTCTTTGCGCCTGTAGCGCGCACCGTTACCACGCCGCCACCTGCGGTCGCTTCCACCTCGGCTTGCTCGACTTCGGCCTGCGCCGCCGCCATATCCGCCTGCATCTTCTGAGCCTTGGCGATCATGCTGCCCATGCCGCCTCCGCCGCCCATTCCGCCTCCGCCGTAAGAGGGCCGTTTTGCCATATATACTTCCTCCTTCAGATTTCCTCGATTTGATCTGTAAACGGGATCGTGCGGCCTTTGCTTGCCGCCGTCTCGTGCTTTCTAGCTGTTATGGTCACTGAGAGCGGTCGTCCTGCGCACGCCGCGACCACCTTCTCTACGGTTTGACGCTCGCCGTCCGTCCGCAGCATTTCTGATGCCGTGCAATGATCGTCAAATATGACATCGAACCGGTCGCCGGTGAGCGAGGCGCACACCGCCCTTTTCGCGTAGGTGTAGGTGATGTGCGCTTCCTGATCCAGCTTATCCAGCGCCTGCTGCCACAACGCGTCCGCCGATGCGTCGCGCGGGAGAGCGGGCTTGGGTGCTGCCGATGCTTTTTTTGTTGTGGCCTCTGTGGGCCGCGCGGACGCCGGTGCCGCTGTGGATGCCGGGGCTGCCTGCAGGGGAGCCTGCGCCGCGCGCTGCTCCAGCGCGGCCAGCCGTGCCTCCAGCTTTTCCACCCGCGCCTTGTCGGGCGAGGACGTGTCGTCCTCCGGGGCCATAAGCGCCATCACTGCGGTTTCCAGCACGATGTCGGCGCGCAGATTCTGCCGCATTTCGTATTCCTTGCGCAGCAGGATGTCGAGCGCACGCACGCACGCCGCCTTGCCATATTGTTTGGTAATCGCTTTGAGCGCCTCATCCGCTTCATCCGGGGCCGCGCCTGCCGATATCCACATCATGCGGCGGAACACGTCCGCAAGGTCGTGGATCAGCACGCGCGTATCCGCGCCGGAAACCAGCAGCTCGCGTAGGGTTTCGAGCGCTTCCTTTTCCTCGTATCGGGCAATATGGCCTGCCAGTGCCTGCAGCGCACGCATGTCGCCGCCGCCCAGGGCTGCGGCAACGCTTGCCGCGGTAACCGCTCCGCTGCCTGCGCACTGGTCGAGGATGGACAGCGCGTCGCGCAGGCCGCCCTCTGCCGCGCGGGCAATCTGGAAGAGCGCCGCGTCCTCGTACTGGTAGTCTTCGCTCTGGGCAATACGTTTAAGCTGCGCGACGATATCGGCCTCGCCAATGCGCCGGAAGTCGAACCGCTGGCACCGCGAACGGATCGTCGCGGGCAGCTTGTGCGGCTCGGTCGTCGCGAGTATGAACAGCACATGCGCCGGCGGTTCTTCGAGCGTCTTTAACAACGCGTTGAACGCGCCTTTGGAGAGCATATGCACTTCGTCGATGATGTATACCTTTTTGGAGAGGAACGCGGGCATCAGTCCCACGCGGTCGCGCAGCTCGCGCACGGAGTCTACGCCGTTGTTGGAGGCCGCATCGATCTCCACGATGTCTACCGAGCCGTTATCCGCGCTGTGCAGACAGGCCGTGCATTTGCCGCAGGGCTCTGCGCCTTCCGGGCTCTGGCAGTTGACGGCGCGCGCGAGTATTTTAGCGAGGCTGGTTTTGCCCGTGCCGCGCGGACCGGAAAAAAGGTACGCGTGTACCGTTCGGCCCGTTTCGACCTGCGCTTTCAGTACTTTTGTGATGTGTTCCTGCCCGACCACATCGGCAAACCTTGAAGGCCGCCAGACGCGGTAGAGCGCCGTATATGCCATGATAACGCCTCCCTGACTGTCCATTTAATATACCATTTTTACAGGGGCATGTCTACGATACATCAGACGCGTATTTACGATATATCGTAAACAAAAGGGGATGTACGCGGCGTGCAAATTGCGGTAAAATAAGTGGCATAGACGCTGCATGTCATTCTGAGAAGTGAAGAATCCTGAACAAAGCAGGCGCAAAGATTCTTCAGTACTCCGCTATTCAAGATGACAACACGCCTGGTGCCGGAAGTATATAGGACTTGAAGACAGAACAGAGAAAAAGTTTACAAAGCGCTGTCCTTTTCTGTTTGTCATATCTGTGTTATAATTTGAAACACAATCGTAAGATTTGTGCGGGGGAACTGTGAATACAAAGCTGAAGTTCATCGATCCGAGGATGTTCAAACATATAGACTGGCTGCTGTTCGCCAACATCGTGCTGCTCATCATGATGAGCCTCGTTGCGATTGCGAGCGCGCTCTCCGAACCAGTCACCGAAGGTTCAAACTCATTTATGGCGGTCATCTCTCAGTTGGACCTGAAGTACGTGATCCTGCAGCTCCAGTGGTTCGGCGTGGGCCTTTTCGCCATGTTCATCGTGCTGCTGCCCGACTATCACGCCATCGGCGAGTATTACAAGTGGATCTTCATTGTCATTGTGGTGTTGCTTATCGCGGTGTACTTTTTAGGCGCTACCATCAACGGCACCCGCGGCTGGTTCCGCATCGGCACATCGGGCTTTCAGCCCAGCGAGGTGGGCAAGGTGGCCATGGTGATCGTTATGGCCAAAATGATATCGGACCGTACCAAGGGCAAAGAGGGCGGTCTGCGCCACATCCGTGACCTGCTGCCGATCCTCGGTGTTTTCCTCATCCCGGTCGCGCTCATCATCCTGCAGAAGGACCTCGGCACCGCCATGGTGTACGCGTTTACGTTCTTCTCCATGCTGTTTATGGCGCGCACGAGCTGGAAGATTATCGGTGGGCTTTTGGGAGCCGTGGGCGTGGCGCTGCCCGCCACCTGGTTCCTGCTGGCCGACTGGCAGAAAAACCGTATCTACACCTTCCTTGGCATCCAGACCACCGGAACCGTGACGACGGACGCGTCCTGGCAGTCCGATCTGGCCAAACAGGCCGCAGGCTCGGGCGAGATCTGGGGCCGCGGGCTTTTCTCTACGGATGGTAAGAGTACCGCGTCCAGCATCCCAGAGAACCATACGGACTTTATCTTCGCGTCGACCACCGAGGCCATCGGCTTTATCGGCGCGATGCTCATCATTTTGCTGTACTGCCTGCTGCTGTTCCGCACGCTGTACCTTGCCTCCAAGGCCAAGGACGACTTCGGTACGCTCATCATTGTGGGTGTGCTCGCCATGACGCTGTTCCACGTGTTCGAGAACATCGGCATGAACATCGGCGTTACGCCCATCACGGGCATCCCGCTGCCGTTCTTCAGCTATGGGGGATCAAATCTGTTAACCAATATGATTGCTTTCGGCCTCGTCATCAACGTCAGCATGCGACGAGTCCGATGGAGTTTTTAGGAGGTGTCTGTCCTGTGGAAAAGGAAATGAATCCCATCGAAACCATAAAAAAGCGCGTATCGGTACGCACCTACGACGGACAGCCGCTGAAGGAAGCCGACCGGCGGACGCTTGAAGCCTTTGTTGCGGATATGCCAAATCCGTTTGGCGCGAAGACGCGTTTTGCGTTGCTCGGCACAGACGGGGAGGAGCGCGTGGGCACATACGGCTTCATCCGCGGCGCGAAGCAGTATGTCGCGGGCTGCGTGAAGCAGGGCGGCATGGACCTCGAGGGCTACGGCTACGCGATGGAGCGCATTGTGCTGCAGGCCACAGCCATGGGCCTTGGTACCTGCTGGCTCGGCATATTCAAGCGCGGCGCTTTCGGCGAAGCCATGAAACCCGAGGGAGAGATGATGCCTGCGGTGGCGGCCATCGGAACAGCCGCGGAAAAGCGGTCGCTGATGGACCGCGCGGTGGCGGCAGGTGCAGGTGCGCGCAAACGCAAACCGTTTGAGACGCTGTTCTTCGAAGAGGATTTTAGCACACCGATGAACGCTTCAGGGACGCTTCGCGAGTGCCTTGAAATTGTACGCATCGGCCCGTCAGCCTCCAACAAACAGCCGTGGCGAGCGATACGTCGGGGCGAAGCGGTGCACTTCTACCTGTCCGAAACGCCGGGTTATGCGGGCAATAGGCTGCCGTCCGGTTCGATCCAACGCGTGGATATGGGTATCGCCGCATGCCAAATGGAAATGGCAGCACAAGCGCTTGGCCTGCCGGGTGGCTTTACGGTGAGCGATCCGAAATTGAATGCGCCGGAAGGCTGGAGTTATTCGTACAGCTGGCGCTAAAATATGTTTTCCCAGCGCACGCCGATCATTTCGCGCAGGTGGGTGACGTAGAACATCCCTGCCGACACCTCGGCGAGCGCATTGACCGTATCCTCTCCGTCGCAGAACACCTCGATGCGGCGGGCTGTGGCCGATATCACGTCGATTTCCCCATGATCATACAGCGCTTCAAGGCGCTGTTTTTCTTTTTCCCACTGTCCGTTGAACGCGCGCGCGGCGGCCTTTGCCTGCGCCGTATCTTCTGCATCGAGCGCGGTCTGCACGTCCTCCAGCGCCACGGTAAGTCGCGCGGAAGCGCCGTCAACGTAGAAGTATTCCACCAGTGCCGCGGCGATGATGATTAGAAGCAGTGTGAAAATCACGATCTTTTTACCCATTACCCATGCTCCCCGTGAACTGTCCGCCATGGTAGTCCTGCACTAACACCTGCCCGGTCTCATCGCACAGCGCGAGGAAAACGTCCTTCACGCGCTTGATCTTGTGACCGGACATGAACTGCAGCAGGTCCTTCTCTTTGAAACCGAGGCGTTCCAGATTATCGGGCTTCAAGCGTCCGTCAATCACAAGGTCGTAGCAGAAGCCGGGATTCTGCGGCTTTAAGTTCAAGTCCTCCGGCGTGACAGGCCGCTTCTCCGGTTTAAGCATTACGCTCAGGTTGCCGTTGGTCTCCAGCACCGCGTAGTGTACGTCCGCAAGGTTCATCACATCCTTGCCCCGCAGCTGCTCCAGCAGGTCTGAGAGGTTGTACGAAAGGCGTTTGAGTTCGTGCCGTACCACGATGCCCTTGTAGATTACGATGCTCGGCTTGCCGGAGAAGAATGCGCGCAGCCGCTCGCTTTTAAGCGAGAGGTAGGCGATGCCGTTGTGCAGTACGAGCAGGATGATGATCGGCACGATACCATAGGTGATGGGCGTGCCGGGACTATCCATCGGCGTCGCAGCCACCTCCGCGATCATCACCGCGATGATGAGCTCGAAAGGCTGGAGCTCGCCCGCCTGCCGCTTTCCCATCATGCGCATGATGAGCATGGCGAAGAAATAGATAATCGCTGTTTTAATGATCACGTTGAACATGGAATTATTTTTTGCCGGGCTCGAAATATTATGTGCAGCGCATGCGTTTGGTACATCATCGTTTAATCGAGATATGCATTGACATCGCCTTATTAACATACTATATTATTAAAAAAGTTTAATAGTAAAGTAGGTGAATATATTTGTCGTTGAAATATGCGCTGATGGGATTTCTGGATATCCACCCGTTGTCCGGCTACGATCTCATTAAAGCTTTCGATTATGCGGCACTGTATTATTGGCATGCCACGCATACCCAGATATACAACACGTTGAAGGGTTTGGAGAAGGACGGTTGGATACAGGGGGAAGTCAAGCTTCAGACCGACCATCCTTCGAAACGGATATTCAGCCTTACCGACAAAGGGCGGGCCGAATTTGGCAAATGGCTCAGGGAAGAGCCGGAACTGCCCGGCCTGAAGCATGCGTTCCTGATCCGGTTTACCTACGCGCGGGACCTTACGAACGACGAGCTGCTAAGCCAGCTGGATGCGTATGAGGATAAGCTCAAGGCGCGTTTGTCGATGTTGCAAAGCGAAGAAAAAGGATTCTACATGCAGATGGCGAGAAGCGAAAGGGAGCGGCTTCTCTGGAAAATGTCCAACGAAAACGGCATCATGTACTACCAAAATGAAATGAATTGGATTCAGAAAGTCAGGGATATGATTTCGAAAGGAGAGCAGTGATATGTCGGCAACGATATTCTATTTTTCCGGCACGGGCAATTCATACGCCATTGCCAAAGGCATCTCAGACGGGCTGTCAGGACGACTGGTTCCGATGGCATCTCTCGCGAGTGAGGATGAGGTTAGTGTGGATGCGGATACTGTCGGTATCGTTTTTCCTGTCTACTACACTGACGTTCCGAACGTCGTACGCAGCTTCATACCGAAGCTTAAAGGCCTCGCTTCCAAATATGTTTTTGCCGTATGTAACTTTGGCGGAGGGGCAGGGAGCTCCCTCAAAACCATCAAAGAACTGATCCACAGGAACGGCGGGGAACTTTCCGCCGCTTGGGGCGTTCACATGCCGCAGAACGCTTTTTATAAGCCGTGGGAGAAGAAAGAAAAGCTGTACGCGGGGATGCACCCGGTGATCGCGCGGATTTGCCGGCAGGTTGGGAAGAAAGCCAAAACATCGGCAGCTGCCAAACGGCCTCTGGACATTTTGCTGAAGCCCTTTGCTCAAATGTTCAAGTCGATGACCCGTAAATACCTGCTCGAAACGGTGGGCGGCAGCGAGGACCAAACGGACATGGACCTGATATACCGTCTTGACTGCGTCTTAAGCGTCAGCGAAAAATGCACCGGGTGTGGCTTGTGCGCGAAGGTCTGCCCGGCGAACAACATCGTGATGGAAATCGGGAGGCCGGAATGGACGCACCGCTGTGAGAACTGTCTGGCGTGCTACAATTTCTGCCCTCAAAAAGCCATTTCGGGAATCGCAAAAGAAGGATTCTATCATCTTAACCCCGGCTATTCACTCCGTTTGGCACAGGCGCAGACCGGCGAGGCGCGGCAATAGCGCCCATATCGCACTCGATTGCCGGGATCGTCCATGCTGTTTCGTCAACGACAAGCCAGCGGATTCGTACGCATTATGTGCCGAATCCGCTTTTTGCTGCACAGATAAAGCGCGAAGTCTGCTTAAGGCCAACAAATGTTTGTGTTTTCCACATCGGGTAATGTATAATAGCGAATACGAAAAGGGAGTAATGGATGCAGGATCATACGGAAATACTGAAAAGGCTGGCAGAGCATTATCCGGACGCGAAGCCGGCGCTCTGGTTTCGCAGTCCGTTCGAGCTGCTGATCGCAACGATACTTTCCGCGCAGACCACGGACAAGCAGGTCAATGCGGTGACGGGCACGCTGTTTGAGCGGTATCCGGACGCGGCGGCGCTTGCGGCTGCGGATGTGGAGGACGTGGAGGCGATCATCAAAAGCTGCGGGTTCTACCACACCAAGGCGCGCAACATTCAGGCGGCTGCTGCGGCGCTGGTGGAAAAGCACGGCGGGCAGGTGCCGCGCACCATGGAGGAACTGACCGAACTGCCTGGCGTGGGACGCAAGACCGCCAATGTTGTGATGTCAAACGCGTTTGGCATCCCGGCTATCGCGGTGGATACGCACGTGCAGCGCGTTTCGAATCGACTGGGCCTTGCGCATTCAAACGACGTATTTAAGACCGAGCAGCAGCTCATGGAAAATATCCCGAAGGAACAATGGTCCATCGCGCACCACTGGCTGATCTACCACGGCCGACGGGTATGCGCAGCGCAGCGCCCGAAGTGCGATACGTGCTTTCTGGCGGACCTGTGTCCGTGGGGGAAGGAAAGATAAATGTTTGTCGATAAAGCGAAAATCTATATCAAGGCGGGCGAAGGTGGCGATGGCCGCGTGTCGTTCCGGCGCGAAAAATATGTAAACAACGGCGGTCCAGACGGCGGCGATGGCGGCGACGGCGGCAGTATCGTGTTCGAAGCGGATGAGAACATGCGCACGCTGATGGATTTCAATTACCACCGCAAATTCATCGCGCCGAACGGTGATACGGGTGGCAAGAAGAATATGCGCGGCAAAACCGCAGACGATCTCGTCATCAAGGTGCCGCCGGGCACGGTCATTCGGGATTTTGACACGGGACGGGTCGCGGCCGACCTGCGCGAAGGCAACCGTACGCTTTTAAAAGGCGGCAATGGCGGCAGGGGCAACGCGCGCTTTGCCACCTCGACACGGCAAGCGCCCGGCTTTGCGACGCCCGGCCAGCGCACCAAGGGGCGCTTCGTGATCCTCGAGCTCAAGACCATCGCGGACGTGGGGCTTATCGGCTACCCCAGCGTGGGCAAGTCTACGCTGCTGGCGGCCACTACCGGTGCACGCCCCAAAATCGCGGACTACCACTTCACCACGCTTTCACCGAACCTTGGTGTGGTACGCGTGCACGAAGAAACCTTCGTGATGGCTGATATTCCGGGACTCATCGAAGGTGCGCATGAAGGCGCGGGGCTGGGACACGATTTTCTGCGCCACATTGAACGTACGCGCCTGCTGATCCACGTGGTGGACACCTCGCAGAGCGAAGGCCGCGACGTGATTGAGGATTACGAGATCATCCGTAAGGAGTTGGAGGGGTATTCGCCCTTGCTCGCCAAGCGGCCCGAGATTGTCGCAGCCAACAAGTTGGATGTGCCGGGCGCGGATGAGCACGCGGCGCGGCTGAAAGCTTACCTCAATCAAAAGGGCATTGAGATGTTCGAAGTGTGCGCGGCGGCGGGGCTCGGGGTAGAACCGCTGATGGCACGCGCGGCGGAGATGCTGAAGAGCCTGCCCATGCCCAAGGATATTGTCGAGGACGGCGTGATCGAGGAATGGGCGCTGGAGAAGGACGATGTCGGCTTCGAGGTGTACAAGCAGGACGGTGTGTATTACGTGGACGGCCAGATTATACTCGATATAATGGCCAAGACCGATCCGAACGACGCGGACTCCATGCGGCACTTTCAGAAGCTGCTCATCGACTTCGGCGTGATCAAAGCGCTGAAAAAGCAGGGCGCGAAGACAGGCGATACGGTGTGCCTCGAAGGGCTCGAATTCGACTATATGGATTAATGGTGTAAAGGAGATCGATATGCTGACCAGCAAACAACGCGCGGCGCTCCGCGCGATGGCAAACGGCATCGACACGGTGCTCTATATCGGAAAGCTCGGCGTGACGGACAGCGTAGTGACGCAGACCGACGAGGCGCTGAAGGCGCGTGAGATCGTTAAGGGCAGCGTGCAGCAGAATGCGCCACTGTCCGCCAAAGAAGCTCTGGAGGCGCTGACCCAGGCCACGGGTGCGGAACCCGTGATGTCCGCGGGCCGCAAATTTGTGATCTACCGTCCGAAGCCCGAAAACCCCGTCATTAAGCTGTAGGCTTCATGGAAGCGGTTTTTCGCCCGGCGGACGAGCGCGACGCAGAAGCGATCGTGGCGCTGTTCAAGCAGGCCATTGCACACATGTGCGCAAACGGCATCGAGCAGTGGGACGATAAATATCCTGACGCGGACTTGCTGCGGGGCGATATCAAAAGCGGCGAGATGCGGGTGCTGGAGCGCGGCGGGGATATACTTGCCGTTGTGGTTATTAACGCAAAGCAGGACGATGAATACGCGCAGGGGGACTGGCGGTGCGGCAGCAACCCGGCGGTGATCCACCGATTGTGCGTGCATCCGAAGCACCAGCATCAGGGCATTGCGGCAGAGGTGATGCGCCATGCTGAGCAGTTGATTGCCAAGCAGGGATACGATTGCATCCGGCTCGACGCGTTCACGCAGAACCCGTATGCGCTGCGGCTGTACGAGCGTTTCGGCTACCGCAAGGCGGGCGAAGTGACGTATCGAAAAGGTTGTTTTTTATTGATGGAGAAGGCACTGGTATAAAACAACCGGGTCCGGCAAACTGCCGGACCCGGTTTGTTCCTTAGACTTTCGTATTCGCCTTTTTAAACGAACACTTCATCCTCCTCTTCCAGCAGGATTGCGTCTTTAGGACACTCCTGTGCGCATGCGCCGCATTCAACGCATTCAATTGTGATAAAAGCCTTGCTGTCTTTTTTGATAATCGCATCGGCTGGGCAGAATTCGATACAGATACCGCATCCATTACATTTTTCCTTAACTACAAATGGCTGCATACCAGTCACGCTCCTTTCATAATAGTTGACCGGATCTCCCCGTATACCCTCCAGCCCCTTTTTCAGTGGCCGTTCTTCCGGTTTGTATAGTGAGTATGCAGCAGATGATGGGATTTTTCCCCCAACGGCTCAATGAGGAATTCCTTGTACAGCTTTTTCACCGCGGGGTTTTCGTGCGACTTGCGGATCGGCATCTCCGTATCCGCGGAGTAAGTGCCGTCAATGCGCTTTTGCCGCAGGGCGTTCGTTACGCCGTACGGCTGGCCGCCGCCGCCGATACATCCGCCGGGACAGCACATGATCTCGATAAACGCAACGTCCGACGCTTCACCCGATTTGATCATCTCCATAACCTGACGCGCTTTTGACAGTGAGTGGGCAACCATAACCTTGACGGGCGTGCCTGCGAGGTCGACTACAGCCTCTTTGATACCATCCAGGCCGCGAACATCGGTAAAGTTGATGTTCCGGAGTGTCTTGCCTGTGACCACCTCGTATACCGTGCGCAGCGCAGCTTCCATCACGCCGCCTGTTGCGCCGAATATCACGGCAGCGCCTGTCGAGATGCCGAACGGGTCGTCGTATTCCTCTTCATCGAGCTGGTCGAATTCGATCCCCGCCTGTTTCAGCATCCGCGCGAGTTCCCTTGTGGTCAGTACCGCGTCCACATCCGGGTGCCGCTTATTAAGGCGCATCTCCGAGCGTTGGGCCTCGTATTTCTTTGCGGTACAGGGCATGATGGATACGCTGAAGATGTCTTCGGGCTTTTTGTCGATCTTATCCGGGTAGTATCCCTTGGCCAGTGCGCCAAACATCTGCTGCGGGGATTTGCATGTCGATACATGCGGCAGCAGCTCGGGATAATACTGCTCGATAAAGTTGATCCACCCGGGGCTGCACGACGTGAGCATGGGCAGCACGCCGCCCTCCTTGATGCGCTTCAAAAGCTCGTGGCCTTCCTCCATGATCGTCAGGTCCGCCGTGAAGTCTGTGTCGAACACGGCGTCAAAGCCCAGGGCTTTCAGCGCAGCGACCAGCTTGCCCGTAACGACGCTGCCCGCTTCCATGCCGAACTCTTCGCCGATGGATACCCGGACGGCTGGCGCGGTTTGGACGACAACGTGCTTATCCGGGTCGCCCAGCGCTTCCCAGACGCGCTCGATATCTTCCTTTTCCGTAATCGCCGCGACAGGGCAGACCGTCGAACACTGCCCGCATGCCGCACACCGCACATCGTTTAAATACTTGCCGTACGCGGGTTTGACTTCGCTCGTGTGCCCGCGTCCCATGTAGTCGAGTATCGCAAGCCCCTGAACGCTCGCGCACATCTGGATGCACCGCCCGCATTTGATGCACTTGTTCTGGTTGCGCACGAGGGAAGGGCTGCTCTCGTCCTTCTCTTGCATGACCATGATGTTGTCGAACATATTCTCGCGGATGCCGAGCTCTGCGGCGATCTTTTGCAGCTCGCAGTTGCCGTTGCGGATGCACGTCGTGCAGCTCATGTTATGGTTGGCAAGCAGCAGCTCGACGTTGACCTTGCGCGCTTCGCGGGCCTTCGGAGAATTTGTTTTGATGACCATACCATCGGCCACCTTCGTTGCACATGCAGGCTGCAGGTTCTTCATCCCATCCACCTCAATGCAGCACACCCGGCAGTTCGCCTTAATCTCCTGATCGGGGTGATAACAGAGCGTAGGGATTGCAACCCCGATGCTTTTTGCCGCGTCCAGGATCAGTGTATCCTTTTCAACCTCCAGCTCCTTATTGTTGATTCTGATATTGACCGTATCCATATTTGCCTCCTATATCGCCCGTACATGATGCTTTTTAATCCCTGCGGCGTACACCTCGGGAAAATATCGCATCGTCGTCTTAAGAGCGGTCGGTGCGGCTTGGCCCAGCCCGCATATCGATGTTTGCTCGATCGTCTGGATCAGCGTCTTCATGGTCTCCAGATCCTTTTTCTCCGCTTCACACAGAATGAAACGATCGAGCAGCACCAGAAGGTGCACGATGCCCTCGCGGCAGGGCGTGCATTTGCCGCACGATTCGTGCCGGAAGAACTCCAGCGTATTGCGCACGATGTCGAGAATGTCATTCTTGGCATCGATGACGATGACTCCGCCTGACCCCAGCGATAGACCGTTATCCGCAAAGTCCTTGTAGTCCAGCTTGATCCCAAGCATATTCGGGGGAAGGCAGGGGCCTGAAGCGCCGCCTACCTGCACCATTTTGATGCTTCCCATCACGCCGAGCCCGAGGTTTTCGATGATTTCCCAGAGATGTACGCCGAAAGGAACCTCGAACAGGCCCTTTTGCCGCACGTTGCCGCTCAGCGAAACAAGCTTTGTGCCCTTGGAGTGTTTGGTTCCGATTTTCCTGAACGCATCAGCCCCGTTCTGGATGATATGCGGAATGTTCGCCAGACTTTCGACGTTGTTGATCTGGGTAGGCTTCCCGTAGAGACCCTCCGCCGTGGGGAAGGGGGGTTTGAACGTAGATCTTCCGGGGTTGCCCTCAATGCATAGCAAAAGCGCAAATTCCTCGCCGCATACATATGATCCGGCTCCGGTATACAGCGCGATATCAAAGTCGTGACCGCGGCCGAGTATGTTCCTGCCGAGGAATCCTTTCTCCCGGGCCGCTTTAATCGCCGTATCCATGATGTAGATGGGCCTTGTATACTCCCCGCGGATAAATATGTACCCCTTGGCCGCGCCCGTGGCTAAGGCGCAGATGACCATGCCTTCGATGATTTGGTGCGGGTCGTTCTCCATCAGGTACCTGTCCTTGAAGTTGCCCGGCTCTCCTTCGTCGGCGTTGCAGATGATGTATTTTTCGTTCCCTTCAGCTTTGAGAACTGCTTCCATCTTTAGTCCGACCGGAAACGCTGCGCCGCCCCGGCCCCGAAGCCCCGACGCTTTTACCTCTTCCACGATCTCTTCCGGCGTCATTGCTTCAGCTTTGCGCAGTGCCTCATAGCCGCCGCTGGCGAGGTAGTCCTCAATGGACATGGGGTCAATCAGGCCGAACCTTTTTGTCAGTAACTTCTTTTCAATGCTCGCGCTCATTTTAAAGCCTCCTGTATTCAGCAATAATTTCCGCCAGCTTTTTGCTGTTTAAATTGCCGAATATCTTCTGGTCGATTCTCATAACCGGAGCCATCTCGCAGTATCCCAGGCAGCTCGCGTATTCCAGTGAGAAAAGGCCATCCCTCGTGGTTTCACCCATGCTGATTCCCAACATGGTTTCCAGCTCTTCCTTGAGGTCGAAAGACCCGTTGACGTAGCAGGGTACGTCGCGGCATAGCTGGATGACGTACTTGCCTCTGGGTTCTACGGAGAGCAGTGAGTAGAACGTCGCGACACTGTATACGCGGCTTTCCGGCAGGTCCATTCTTTTTGAGACTTCTTTGAGGTCTTCAATAGTCAGATAGTTGCGGTTCTTGGTTTTTTGGTACTCAAGCAGCACGCCCACAAGCTGATCGGGCGATTTTCCTTTTTTATGGATTATCTCGTTCAATTCCATAAGAAATCCTCCTTGCAGAAAATCCGTGTCTTTCTTAAGCAGGCTGAGAGATGCACAAATAATAAAGCACAGATGGTTATCGCTTTACGTGCACAACCTTCCGCCTTTAAACCAAATCTAAGCAAAGTATTTGCTTAACCCGGTTTTACCGAAGACAAAAACACATGTTTTATTAACTGAAAACAGACCGTGAAAAATAAGTCGAATCGAGGGTGTCTAATTCCTTGGGTAAATGGATGTGAATCAAAGGCTGCTTAACTGGATTATGAATGAAATTAAACAAGCGCTCAATAATTGATTTATGTTATCTTACCATAAATCATGACGGGTTACAAGCCAATCTGTGCTTATTTTCACACACTTTTCCGCTCGGTGACACGGGTGTTATTCCGTCAAATGAGGATTTTCTGACCCTTGGTACAGGCTGCGGTACTTTCATGTTGAGGGCGGCGGCAGGCTTGCCAAACAAATGGGCATATGCTACAATTCGCTTACAATGAGCGGGGAGGACTGCCATGAAGCTGAAAGCGACCGTAGTGTGTGAAAATTATGTGCTGTGGAGCCATGTCGCGCTGGCGGAGCATGGATTCTCGGTGTTTCTGAAAACGGACAGCGGGAACTGGCTGGTGGATACCGGCTCGGGCAAGACCATCCTGCACAACGCGACGGAACTCAGCCTCGATTTAACCTCAATTCAGGGCGTCATTTTAAGCCATAACCACTGGGACCATACGGGCGGTCTGCTGCCTGTTGCAAAGGCTAAACCCGGCCTCGAGATTTATGCGCATCCCGCGCTGTTTCGCGAGACGTTCCACGACGACAGCGTGGGTGATAACATCGGCCTGCCTTACTCCCGCGAGGAATTGGAAGCGCACGGCATGACCTTCAGCTTAAGCACGGAGTTTCGCGAAATCGCGCCCGGCTTGTGGCTCACGGGTGAAGTGCCGCGCGTGACGGAATATGAGAATGATGGGTTCAGCCAGATGGTTAAAACGCAGAACGGGTATGAGAAGGACCATGTCTCGGACGACCAGTCCGTGGTGATTGAAACCGAAAAGGGGCTGGTGGTGGTGCTTGGCTGCTGCCATGCAGGGATCATCAATACGCTGACTTATATCTCGGACAAGATGTGTACAAAGAGCTTTTACGCTGTGTTCGGAGGCACACACCTCGCGCCCGCAAACGACGAGAAGCTTAAGAAGGTCCTTGCCGACCTCGACGGCTTTAAGATCCATCTTCTTGGCATATCGCATTGCTCCGGCCTCACGATCATTCCGGCGCTGCATGAAAAATTCGGCAGCCGGTTCTCCTACTACGGCGTGGGGGCATCGCTGGAAGCGTAAGCAAGCTAAATAACGATTATGAAGGAACGTTGCCGATATGCCAGAGCTTCTCAGGCCGCTGGCAGTTCAGCTGCGTTCCTTTCGTTTTGGGCCAATGTCAGCAGCCGAAGCTCCCGGAGGGCAAAGGCAATGGCCAATATCCCCGCGATACCGTCCGCTATCGGGCCGGCGTACATCAGGCCGTCGATCCCCCAGAACAGGGGCAGGAACAAAATCAGCGGCAGCAGGAAGATGAGCTGGCGCGTCAGCGAGATGAACAGGCCTATCTTGGCCTTGCCGATGGACGTAAAGAAGTTGGCGGTCACCGGCTGAATACCGTTGATAAACGTCAGCAGCATGAAGATGCGCATATACCGTTCGGCGAACTCAAAATACAGCTCGCTGCCCTGCCCGAAGATGCTGACAATGGCGCGCGGGAAGATCTGAAACAAGAGGAAGAACAGGATGGAAACGCCCGTCGCGGCAAGCAGGCCCTTGGTATACGTCTCCTTCACGCGGCCATAGTTCTTCGCGCCATAATTGAAGCCGTTGATGGGCTGACAGCCTTGGGCGATGCCAATGGTCAGTCCGATGAACAGAATGTTGACCTTGGAGATGACCCCCACGCAGGCCAGCGGAATATCGCTGCCGTATGGGGAGAGCGCGCCGTAATGTGTCAGCGCGTTATTCAGCAAGACCTGTACGATTGCCATGGATATCTGATTAAAAAACGCCGCGACACCCAGCGACAGGATTGCCCCGACATCATGCAAACGGGGTCTAAGAAAATTCCATCCCAGCTTCAGCGTTTTGAATCGGAAGAAATACCGTATCACTAAAACCGCTGAAACCGCCTGCCCGATCACTGTAGCCCATGCCGCGCCCGCAATGCCCATATTAAATACGAAGATGAACAGGGGGTCGAGCACCGTGTTGAGGACCGCGCCTGCCAGCACGCAGATCATGGAGTATCTGGGGCTGCCGTCCGCACGGATGAGCTGCCCGCTTCCAATGGTAAAGATGATGAGCGGATACCCCGCGGTTACGATGCGGGTGTATGCCAGCGCGTAAGGATAAACGTTGTCCGTAGTGCCAAAAACATAGAGCAGCGGCTTTAAGAAGATGATGACCACGATGCTCAGCACCGTGCCGCATACTGCGAGCAGGAATATGCCCGCGCCCGCCACATGCCCGGCTTCCTCCCGTTTGCCCGCGCCGAGGCGCAGGTTGAAATTCGACGCGGCCCCGATGCCCAACAGCAGTGCGAGCGCCGTACACATGGTGTTAAAAGGGAACGCAACATTCGTAGCGGCGTTGCCGTACATGCCCACACCCTGACCGATGAAGATCTGGTCCACGATGTTATAAAGGGCGTTGACCAGAAAGCTGATCATCGCCGGAATGGCGAATTTCAGTATCAGTTTGCCCGTCTTTTCGGTTGCGAGCGGATTCTGCATGACTGCCGCAGCGGTATTCATCCTGATGTAAGCCTCCTTAACACAGATGCCACCGTCCATTATACATGATACCCGGCGGAAGGAAAAGCAACAGGATTCCTCAAATGCCTTTTCAATAATACAGATAAAGCCTTGAAACCGAAAGCAAAATGTGCTATACTCCGCATTAAGATATGGCAGGAGAATTGAGCCGTACCAAACCTTGTTTTGGTACGGCTTTTTATATTGCGAAGGGGTGGCAGCATGAAATACGATGTGGCAATCATCGGGGCAGGCGTTGTGGGATGCCTCACCGCGCGGGCGCTGTCGATGAAGAATTTAAGCGTTTGCGTGATCGAGGCCGGAGCGGACGTAGCAGCGGGTTCCAGCAAAGCGAACAGCGGCATCGTGCACGCGGGCTACGACGCGGCACCGGGCAGCCTGAAGGCAAGGTTCAACGTGGCGGGGGCGAAGATGATACCGCAGCTCGCGGCAGACCTCGGCGTGCCGTTTGATCCATGTGGCTCGTTTGTTGTGGCGTTCGGCGAGGAGGATGAGAAGCAGCTTCAGAAGCTGTATGAGCGCGGCGTGGTCAACGGCGTGGAAACGTGCATTATCTCCGGCGACGAGGCACGGAAGATGGAGCCCGCACTGAACCCGGATATCACGGCGGCGCTGTACGCGCCCACGGCGGGCATCATTTGTCCATATACGTTAACCATCGCGGCAGGGGAGAACGCGGCGGCGAACGGTGTCAAGTTCTTCTTCAACAGCCGCGTGACCGCGGTCAGCCGTACAGACAGCGGCTTTATGATCGAAGCGGGCGAAACCCGCATCGAGGCCCGCAGTGTGGTAAACGCGGCGGGCATGCACGCGGGCGATATCTCTGCCATGGCGGGCGGCGAGGAAATCACCATCCATCCGCGTAAGGGCGAGTATGTCGTGTTCGACAAGAGCATGGCGGCAAGAACCAAGGTTGTCATATTCGGCGCGCCTTCCGAAAAGGGCAAGGGCGTACTGTTCGCGCCTACGGTGCACGGCAACATGATCGCCGGGCCGACGGCGCAGTTTACGGAACCGGACGACGTATCCACCTCCCGCGAGGGACTGGAGCAGGCGCTCTCCGGCGCACAGCACTATGCGCCCATCTTGGACCGCCGCGCGGCCATCGCGGTGTTCGCGGGGCTGCGGGCCGCGTCCGAAGGTCACGACTTCATCGTGGAGGCATCGCAAAAGGTTCCGGGCCTCATTCAGGCTGCGGGAATCGAGTCGCCCGGCCTTACGGCTTCCCCCGCGATCGCGGAGCACATTGTGGAGCTGCTGGCGGGTGTCGGCGTCGAAGGCGAACCAAAAAAAAGCGCGGTGACGATACGCAAGCCCATCGAGTCTTTTGCGCATGCCACGCCGGAGCGCCGCAAGGAGCTCATCGCGATGGACAGCCGGTACGCGCACATCGTATGCCGCTGCGAGACCGTAACTGAGGCGGAAATCGTTGAGGCAATTCATCGCCCGTGCGGCGCGACCACAGTGGACGGCGTGAAGTTTCGCACGCGTGCGGGTACGGGGCGCTGTCATGGCGGGTTCTGCCTGCCGCGTGTAATGGATATCCTCAGCCGTGAGCTCGGGACGGGCGAAACGGATATTACCAAAACCGGGCCGGGTTCGGAAATACTCGTCGGGCGCACCAAGGAGGGACAGCTATGAAAGCGGACGTAGTCATCATCGGCGCTGGCCCGGCGGGGCTGGCGGCGGCTATAGCGGCAAAGAAGAACGGCGCTGGCCGCGTGCTCGTGCTGGACCGGGAAACGCGCACCGGCGGCATCCTGCGGCAGTGCATCCACAGCGGCTTCGGGCTGCATTCCCTTGGCGAGGAGCTGACCGGGCCGGAATACGCGACGCGCTACGCCAAAGAGGCGCAGGAGGTTGGCGCGGAAATCTGGCTGGATACCATGGTGTTGGATATAGCGGGTAAAACCGTGACCGCCATCAACCCGGAGCGCGGTATGGTGGTGATTGAAGCGGGAGCTATCGTGCTGGCTATGGGCTGCCGTGAGCGCAGCGCAGGTGCGCTGATGGTGCCGGGAGACCGCCCGTCAGGTGTGCTGACAGCAGGCACCGCGCAGCGCTTTGTCAACATTGAGGGTTACATGCCGGGCCGTGAGGTGGTCATCTTAGGCTCGGGCGACATCGGGCTCATCATGGCGCGGCGCATGACGCTGGAAGGTGCGCGCGTGAAGATGGTGCTGGAGCTGATGCCCTTTTCGGGCGGGCTCAAGCGCAACATCGTGCAGTGCCTTGACGACTTCGCCATTCCATTGTACCTGTCGCACACGGTGACGAAGCTGCATGGCAAGCATCGGCTGGAAGGTGTATCGGTAGCGGCGGTGGACGAGAAAGGCGTACCGAAACCAGAGACGGAATACTACGTCCCGTGCGACACGCTGCTGCTGTCGGTCGGGCTGATACCGGAGAACGAGCTGTCGCGTGGTATGGACGTCATGCTGGACCCCGCGACGGGCGGGCCGAGCGTCGACGCGCACCTGCAGACCAACGTGCCGGGTGTGTTCGCGTGCGGCAATGCGGTGCAGGTGCACGACCTCGTGGATTTCGTAACCGAGGAAGCCATGTGCGCAGGCGCCTCGGCGGCAAAATATGCACTGACCGGTTCGCTGGGGGAGGCGCAGTACAAGACTACTGCGGGCTTCGGCGTGCGCTATGTGGTGCCGCAGCGGCTGGCCGCCGAGGACGCGACGCTGTTCTTCCGCGCGGTGAACGTGTATAAGAATTGCGCGACTGTGGCGCGGTGCGGGGATAAGGTTATCGCGCGGCGCAAGCGGCAGATCGTCACGCCGGGCGAGATGGAGCGGCTGGAGGTAAAGGCCGCGGATATTATGGGCGATATCACTGTTTCGGTGGAGGAGGCGTAACATGGAAGAACGCAACTTAACGTGTATCGTATGCCCCATGGGGTGTCCCATCAAGGCACAGGTGGAGGACGGACAGGTTATTAAAATCGAAGGCAACACCTGCAAACGCGGCGAAGCCTATGTCCGTGCGGAGATCGCGGACCCGCGCCGCACGCTGACCAGCACCATGCGTACCGCGGACGGCGGGCGCGTGCCGGTTAAGTCGTCCGCACCGCTGCCCAAGGGGCTCCTTGTGGACAGCATGAAGCAGATCAATGCCGCGCAGGCCGGGACCAGCGTGGAGTCAGGCAGCAGGCTGATCGAGAACATCTTCGGTACCGGTATCGACATCGTAGCGACGGATGCGTATCCCGCAAACTGAGTACAATGAAGGGGCTGTCTTCAGACAGTCCCTTTTTGATACGCTGACTCAACTTTTTTCGTCTGTCTTACGGGCGTGAAGCGTATGACGCAGACACCGAGCGCGGCATAAGTTAGTACGCTAAACAGGCTCAATAAATCTAATAAGAGAACAAATTGCCCAATAATCAACCCCTGAAATAGAACCGCACTCAAAATGTACGCTGCTATCATAACAATCATCATTATCTGTTTTGTATAGGCGAGTGAATCGTTAGAAGCAATGCATGCGATACCTGATACGGTGAGTGCTGAGGGAATTACAATATCCATAACAAGCATCAGGATCGCAATTATAATCATGTTGTTTAGATAATAGCTGTATGGGGTGACAAGTATACTGAGAATATGGCCGGCTGCGACAATGAACAAACCAACTCCAAACAGCGTATTACCGACTTTGCTGCGCTGACGGGTGCCCAAAATAAGCAATACGCCTGCGCCAATATTGAGCATATCTGTAACGTGGTTAACCCATACTCCTCTAAAGCCAATGCCTAGAATACCCAACAGAACCTGAAGAACGATTGAGGCTGTGAAACAAACTGCAATTATAAATGATACCGCATTAGGCTTATCTGAAGGCTTGCTGTAAGCATACTCCTGCTGCGGATAACTTTGCGGCGGGGCGTACGGCTGCTGAGTATAGCCCTGTGGCTGCGGCGCGTACGGCTGCTGTTGATACCCCTGCGGCTGCGGTGCATAAGGCTGCTGGGGATAACCTTGTGGCTGCGGCGCATACGGCTGCTGAGCATAGCCCTGCGATTGCGGAGTGTACGGCTGCTGTTGATACCCATGCGGCTGCGGTGCATAAGGTTGCTGGGGATAATCTTGTGGCGGCTCATACGGCTGCTGCGGATAGCTTTGTGGCTGCGGCGCATACGGCTGCT
>JAEWTL010000124.1 GCA_023459495.1 Bacillota bacterium
GTATACGTCATTGCGGTGAACGTGCCGTCCTGGTTGGGGAACACGCCACATACCAGAGATTCGCTGTTGCCAAGATCGATAGTATCCATGCTGACCTCATTTCCCCTTAACGCCGGGGTAGCGGAACTGTTTGCTGAGAACACCGTGCGGTGTGTTGATGGAGGTAATTTAGTTTTCTCATTATTTTTCGTCAAGGCTTTTTGATGAGAAAACTCAAGTATTGGCGCAAGATAAAGCCAATACATTGAAATGTAAGGCTTTAAAATTTTGTGAAGGGATGATTATTGATGCTTGTTGCGTTTGCGAGCCTCTAATAGCTCGGTGAACAGGCGATTAAAATTCTCAACGCGGGCGCGGAGTTCGCTGAGTTGTGCTTGTTGCTCTGATTTAGGAAGTGCGCGATACAAACGCAGCATCTCTAACTCATCTTCCGATAAGTCTAAGGCACTATCGAGTGAAACAGGGGGAGCTGGTGTTTTGTCCTCGTCGCCAAACAGTATCCAGGTTGGTGAACATTGCAATACCTCGGCGAGGCGATGCAAATTTTGCCCGCGCGGGGCTGTATGGTCACTTTCCCATAATGAAATTGATGAGCCAGATACGCCAGCAGCTTTGCTTAAACCGTTTTGACTTAAACCTACCTGCTTACGTCTTTCTCTAATGCGTTGACCTAAAGTTTTCTCGTTCATATTTAGATATCTTAATAACCCTTGACTTGAGATTCCTTGAGTGATTAGCATTGAGAAAACTCAATACTGGAGGTGCGATGTTTAAATCAGACGTAATTAATTTTTACGGTACGAAAGCCAAAGTAGCGAAAGCTGCTGGCGTTGACCCATCTGCTGTTTCTCAATGGCAAGAGCTGGTTCCTGAAGGTCGCGCGATGCGTCTACAGGAGGCATCTGGCGGCGAGCTTCTGTATGATCCCAAGGTTTATGACGAATATCGTAAGACGAAGCGGGCGGGGCGGTTGAACAATGAAAATCACTCCTGAACAGGCTCGTGAGGCTCTGGATGCCTGGATATGTCGACCAGGAATGACACAGGAGCAGGCGACGATATTAATCACTGAAGCATTCTGGGCTTTGAAAGAGCGCCCGAACATCGATGTTCAGCGTGTCACAGATGAAGGTGGCGCGGTTGATCAGCGAGCGCTTGGCGTTAATCGAGTGAAGATATTCGAACGCTGGAAGGCTATCGACACCAGGGATAAGCGTGAAAAGTTCACGGCGCTAGTGCCTGCAATTATGGAGGCTATCCGGATTAATGATTTCAGGTTGTATCGTGAAATTAGTGACGGAAAAAGCATCACGTACATGATCGCCGGGTTAAACAAAGAATATGGCGATGTGGTGGAGTCCGGACTGCTTTTTGCTGATCCTGCCGTAGTGGATCGTGAAACTGACGAACTTATAGAAAAAGCAATTGCTTTCAAACTTGCGTATCGACAGCAATACCAACAAAAAGCTGGATGGAATTATGAGCCTTCTTTTTGCTGAACGCCCACTGGTTATAAACACACAGCTTGCGATGAAGATTGGCTTAAATGAAGCCATTGTGTTGCAGCAGTTGCATTACTGGTTGAGAGATACCAATTCCGGCATGGAATGTGATGGTGTTCGCTGGATTTACAACACAACGGAACAATGGCTGGAACAGTTCCCATTCTGGTCAGAGTCAACGTTAAAGCGCGCGTTTGCAAGTCTGAAAACGCTGGGGCTTTTGCGTTGTGAAAAGCTCAATAAATCAAAGCGCGATATGACCAATTTCTACACGATTAACTATGGAAGCGAGCTTTTAGATGATGGCAAATTGAGCGAATCCATCGGTTCAAAATGCGCCGCTCCATCAGGTCAAAATGACACGATGGAAGAGGTCAAAATGAAACGCTCCATTGGTTCAAAACGACCCAATGTCATCGGGTCAAAATGGCCCGATGATCCTACAGAGAATACAACAGAGATTACTACAGAGAATAAAAACACTTTTCGTCCGGAAGCTTCGCAACCGGACCCGCAGACGGCTGAACAGGATTTTTTAATCCGGCACCCTGGCGCAGTTGTGTTTAGTGCGAAAAAACGCCAGTGGGGTAGCCAGGAGGATCTGGCGTGTGCGCAGTGGATATGGGGGCGGATCGTGGGTCTCTACGAACAGGCCGCCAGTGATGATGGCGAGATCATGCGACCAAAAGAGCCTAACTGGACTGTCTGGGCCAATGATGTGCGCACAATGCGGATGCTGGATGGCAGAAGCCACAGACAAATTTGTGAAATGTTTGGTCGGGTACAGCGGGATCCATTCTGGGTAAAAAACATCATGAGCCCGTCAAAGCTCCGCGAAAAATGGGACGAACTGGTCATCCGCCTGGGGCGTTCACCTGTACAGCGTTGTGTTAATCATATTTCTGAACCGGATACAGAAATTCCGCCTGGTTTCAGAGGATAAGTTTTGATTTCAGGTCATGAGGTAATTTTAAGGGGGACTTGTGGCAAAAGTTTTTACACAAGAAGAGCGGGAAAAAATTAAAGGGCAGGTGGTGGAACTCGTGCGCCAGAGCGGTCGTGAGACGTTACGGCAACTGGAAGCTAAAACAGGTGCGACTAGATATCTGATGAGCGTTCTTGCCAGAGAGCTGGTAGCCAGTGGCGATGTATACAACTCCGGCTACGGGTTATTCCCGTCTGAACAGGCGCGTAAGGACTGGCAAAACGCCCGCAAAAAACTCTCGAGGGCAAAGGTGAAGAAAACAGCTGTGGTTGATCCGGACCTTATCTGGTCGTTACCTGATGGAGAAATACGTCGCTACGACAGTCGCCTAAACATAATCTGTCGCGAGTGCCGGATGAGTGAAGTTATGCAGCGCATACTGGCATTTTATCAGGGATAATGTTGGGTATTTTAGACGTTACTAGATTAAAAAGCATTAGTTCAGGAGTGAATTGACATTCTCATTTTTCATGGCACAGGGTAGATCTGGCGTGGTTGTCCGCTTTGTGCCAAAAGCGGACATCGAATAATTTCAGCAGCACTCAACCTTATTAACCAAATCGCCTCAACTCATATGGACATGCATCCGGAAGTGCCAACTTCGTAAACTTATTCACTTTAAGTCTGAGCCTCACTCTCTTGGCCATAAGTGGCTTGCCAGTATCTCGCCGTAGGGTTCATTAGAATGTGCAATACAAGCCACCATGCAAAAATGCAGGGAGGTTGATTGTAGTAACCGGCAGGCACATATCCGTGAGCTAGTTGATTTCGTAAATCACCATAGATTTTATCTACCAGTAAGGCCTGAAGATTGCCAATTATGTCTACGCCGAAAGCTTCAATAATCAGTGGATTATCTAGTAATCCCTTGAGTCCATTTCGCTCTTGCGAACCGTCCCCGTGAAGCTGCGATGGTTCCTCACCTTTAATTTTAGCCACATATCTCAGACTATTTTCGATCTGGGGAATCAACACGTGGCATGCCGTCATAAAATCTCCATTGAAACCGCAAACCATACCCTTGATGAAAAACTCTTCATGCCCAAACGGGATGAAGGGATGATTGATGAACATATCGCGAAAAAACGCCTCCGAGATTGGATATTTCATTGTGATCTCATCTGTAGCAGGAATAATTTGTCCAGCTACTGCCAACTCATGGTCGATACGCATTCTCGTCATCATTATGGGCCAAATAACTGCCCCATTTGCATCATCAATCCCCAATCCTGCGGGTATGCGAGCAAGTGTCATTCCCTCATGATCAATATGTGTTGATCCAAACATCCAAGCTATGCTGTTGGCCTTTTGTTCTATTGCTTGAGCCTTAAGTCTCTCAATGCTGGTTGGCCGACAGACCAGCATCGCAAGTCTGAAAACCATATCAAACATATCTCTTCCGACTACCCGACTCTTGGCTTGATGGACAATCTCACTAATATCTTGAGGGGGAGACTGAAGGATAGACATCTGGTGACGGGATTCGATTTGGTAATCACGCATTTCTTCATACAGCGCAAGACGTTCTATTCGGGTTCCTGGAATATTAGCCAGTGCTTCAATAGCATTCTGCATGCAGGCTGCCGAAATCATACCGCCATCTTGGAATTTTGACTCTTCCAGATGTGTATCGGCAAGAAGCCGCCAGAATTCAAACTGTGTATCTCTGTCACAGCACCTATTCGCAATCGTGATTGCGGTTTTACAGGCATCGACGGCAAATGAAAATAATTTTTGAGCCAGATAGTTTTTTGTCAGAAACAGGAGTTCCTGGGCAATAAAAGATGGCTCACTCACTTTACAGTCGATATCGAGTTGCAGGAGTCGCAGCGGATAAGGTGAATCGCCTTGTTCTCTGGTACGTTCATACTCTGCTAGTAGATGTGCCGAAAGCTGATCAAATTCATCCCTGAAATCAGTATTCTTTCGAAAAAAACAACACAGCCTAAGCGCACGCTCTAGGCGTTCTAAAGCACTAACCCACGTCCCTTGCGATGTCATAATAGCTATACTGGACGCATAATAAGCACGGACTGCCAGCAAAGGAAAACGGATTCCACCAATTTTACGAACCCAAAGTGTATCAGCAATACGAGCTTGAAGTTCGGGTAGCTCTATCGTCGGGCAAAATTGAGAAAGTACCTCCAGCGACAACCCGTTAATGTCATCCGGAATTGCAGATCTACCTTGGCTGCTTTGAAAGCACGGACCAAATGGTACCTGTGGATTTTCGGGACGAAAGTGAAAACCGCAAATATGGGTTAGCAGTCTTATCTCCGCTCTTCCATCACCTAGGCTAGAAAGATACTTTGTGATATCAAAGCAGGTAACTGGCAGCTTACTCTGGATTAAGGGGGATAAATCAATAGTGTTAAGTTCGTCGAGGCTGATATTAATATCGTCCATGTCGTCACCTTGATGATTTGTTAATGCGGGGGCAACATTAATAAATGTACTTGAGACCGCAATTTGTCGATGGAGCCAACATTTATAACTATGTGCTTCTACCC
>JAEWTL010000125.1 GCA_023459495.1 Bacillota bacterium
AGGTAATATTGCTCTGCACCGTATTCATAATCCTTGGATTCCTTATAACTCTCCCATGAGTGCTTCCAGTATACCTTTACTACAATGGCAGCCTTTTCTGACAAATCATACCGGTAGTACCGTTCCCCTGTTTCTTTGGTTTCGATCCATATTGGCCATGTTTCATAAGCATCTATGAAAGCAGCGCGCTGTTCATTGTTCTTCAGGATAGGAAGTTCTGGCTGTTCCAGCTTTGCAAGTTCCAGATCTGACTCTGATTCCAGCTGCTCCTGCTCTCCCGCCATAGCCTCCAGTGCTGCAACGATTATCTTCTGACGCTCAATGAATGGCGGCCACTTCTCCGGCGCTTCTCCTTCAAATGCGCTCATCCAATCTTTGAGGGTTTTCTTTGCTTCTTCAAGAACTGTTTTTACAGGAGCGGATAAGTCTAGAACTTCCTCATAATCTCCATCAATTACGCTTTCAGAGGATTCCGGCACACTTTCCTCCTGTACTGGTACGCTTTCTGGTTCTTCAATAACAGTTTTAGGCTTATTAATATCAGTATCAACCATATCATGATGTCCGAAAAAGTAATTATATTCTCGATCCAAACGTGTATTTTCAACATCAAATGAAGCAAATCCGGAATCATCATAAAATAATGTAACTTCTTTTCTTTTTAAGACCCTGTGTACACTTCCAAGAACTGTAATCTCACACTCTTCGTTTTGATCTGTATATCCAGATTTTAGATATTCTTGGACCATTGCTGAACGAAACCAACCATAAGCATCATCTATAGATTGATTCCGATTCAGAAAGTGATCAATTTCCGGATCCTCTCTTTCTTTATCCTGAGTTTCCTCCAACGCCACCACATTCCACTGGACCTGCACGCTTGCTGCCAGATAAAACCATTCCGCAGTTCCATCTACTACAACGCTCCCTCCATCTGTAAAATGTGATATCACAATCCTGTTATCGTACAGTTTGGCGTAGTAGGTCTCACTGTCTACTGGAAATCCATAAGAACTGCTTCCGTCTGGGTACGCCCCAAGATATGACTTTAACTGCCCCTCTGATCTATCAACCTTTATCACACGGTTCATGTAATCTTCCGTAAACCATGCTTTATGATTCTTTATTAACCAGACAGCGAAGGGATACAGGAATGATTTCTGCAATCTGTACTGCTCTTTTACATAAGCAGTTCGATCCTGAGTCTCTTCTAGTTCCTGATCCTGTTCTTGTTGCGATATCGCAACGCCCTCCTGCTCCTCACCAGACAGCAGATCCTCCACATTCATCTCAAAGGTTTGCTTCTGAGAGATAATCGGTTGCTCTATCTGATCCGGTGGCAGAATATCAGGAAAGTCTATTTCAAAATCCATCTGCCCTGGCAGCTCTATGTATGGGATCTCCTTGGGTCTTCGTAAGTTCCGGATATCTTCCACTCTATCCCCAGGCTTCACTTGATCCAGCTGTTCATCTTCCAGATATAACATTTCCTGCAGCTGACTTTTCCCAAATGCCCGGTATTCCATTTTTATATTGGGGCTATTTCCGTTCTCGGAAAAGCGGTCATTCATGGACATATAGCGGCTGGCTGTGCTTTTGCTTATACCATATTCTGACTTGGCAAAATCCCAGACATCCTGATAATTATCTTCTGCATACAATCCTCGATCCCTAACGCATTTCAAATAAAATCCAATGGCAATAAAGGAACGGGCTGCCGTTGTAATATTACTTTTAATAAACGTCTTTGCGTCTTCCAGGCTGATATGCCCTTCATACCAGTGGGAAGGCTCTGGTTTTACTTCTTCATCAGTTTCCTGCCTGACAACAGGATCCATCTCTTCCAAGGTCAATCCTCCTTTAACTTTTCCCCATTTCTCCTAACTGCGCGTTGACAATAGCATCATAATCCGTTTCCCTTTGTGGAAAACTCTGAAACTGGTTTTTTTTCGTCTCCTCTTTTCTTATAGGCCTGGCCGAGTCCTGCGCTCTGCTTATCCAACTATTTATGAATTTATTAATTCCTCGCTTTGTCTTTCTGTTTTGTTGGTGGGTATCAAGCCAGCCTATCATCTTACGAAATTCCTGATCTATATCAACAGCAGGATACAGGCTCCGGTACTTTTCAATCTCCTGAGTACAAACTGGATAATAAGATCCATCATTTAAAATCAGTTCATACACCGCTTCCTGCCTGGTGCTTTTTGGAAGCTCCGGGCTTATATCTTTACTTTTATTTTCTTTACTTTCCTTTACTTTACTTTCCTTTAGGGATATTTCCCGGGAAGTATCTGAGTTTTTCCCGGAATAACCCTCGTTATTCCCTGATTTATTTAAAAATGAATTCACTTTAATAAAGGGTTCCGTTTTTTCTTCTGGAAGAATCCAGAAACCCTCTATTTCAATGGGATTCTTTTTCGCTCGTTCTTTAACGGCAAACTGGAATCTTTTCTGTATTCCGGCAGAGGTTAAGACAGCGTCCGACTGGAAAAGTTTGTTATCAAACAGTGACCGTTCCAATAAGAATTTCAAAACCTGCATCACCTTATCTGGACTCATTTTTAAATCGTCCGATATAATATACTGGGAATCTTCATTAAATCGAATGTAATATCCTGAACGGTAAATCTCACATAGCAGATATACATAGATCGCAATGCCATCCACTCCATACCTTGCCTTCAGGATTTTTATTTTAGGGTCAGAAAAGAAGTCAATATCAAACGGAAAGTAGTCAATACCCTCTTTCTGGGGTCTTGGCATGGTGCGGTTCACCTACTTCCATTTATAATCCCCCGCCACCTACTGAACGGCAGCGGAGGGTAATTCACTGGTTTTAGATCGTGACATATAAAACCACAGAGGTAAGCTGAATTAACCGATTACTGTAATGTTACTTCTTATTTCAGTTTCCATATTAGAAAGATGTTCCATGAGGAAAGTCTTGATATTTGAAATGGCTTCGTTCTTCCAGATTCCGCCCTCTGCCTCTACAATCTTAAAGGCTGGAACCTCTTTGTCTCCGATCCGGAATACAAACTTACTTGCCGGCTGACCCACTTCCTGGAAAGTGCGATATGGAACCAGCTCCACCGGATTGGGTACAATTACATCTGCTTTCGTTGCAATTCCTGTGGTCATAGTTGCAACCTGGGAGCAGCCATCGTCAGAATAAGTCTCCCCATTCTTCTTCACGATATTGCCGACTGCCTTTAATACCAACTCAAGATCTTCATTCTTCTGGAAGTTGGCCTGAAGTTCAATCATCATGCGCTCCTGCTCATACCACTGGTCAAAATGGAATTCTGATGTTTCCGCATTAATTTCGAATAGTACTTCTCTTTCCCGTTCTTTATCAAG
>JAEWTL010000126.1 GCA_023459495.1 Bacillota bacterium
TTTTCTGGCGGCAACGCCGCCCCTTGGAGTTCTGTCAATAACTGTACGGAAGGGGGAACCCGCAGACGGTTAAAACTGGAATTACGCAGTCGGGGTTTTGATGGTTCTGATGAAGAAATAGCCATTCTCCTGCGGGGTAGTGGTTTGAGATTTGGTCAGGGCGCTCTGATTTACCGCAACGGACGGCTTAAAGAGACTCAAAACGAGCCATTACAGGAGCTGTGGCCGGGGTGGTTATAGCGGTGTAAGTATGTGAAAGGCATTCATATGTCAGTAGATGACAGGAAATTAAATTTCACAATTCGTGCTTTAAGGTATACTGTATGTATATCCAGTTATTTATTGCTTGTGGGGGCTAAATGGATCTTTTGGAGGCGTCGGCACAGCTGGAACGCATTGAGTTATTGGCCAAAATTGCCCATGTTTACGAAAGTAACCAGAGAGAGAAAACAATCGCTTTGGCCTGGATTGGAGAGCTTGCGGGAGAGGTTCGCGAAATGGTTAAAAAGGAAGGGCAAAGCCCCCAGAATGGGGGCATTTCAGGCGGCGGGGGTCGCTTTCAGTAGGTCTAATGCCATCTGGCGCTGATCGGGTGAAAGTGCATTCAGTATTTTTTGCACCATCGCATCACCCGTTTTAGCGCTGGGGCTGAGAGTGTGGGAGAACGTCAGATTCATAACAAACGTGTGGCCACACTCAACATCTGAACAGGCGCAGTAAATATCCGCAATCTGCCGGTGCTTCCGGTTCGTTTTACGAATAACAGCCTTTGAGCCGCATTCCGGGCATTCGATTTTCAGAACTCGCATATTCCATGCTCCAGCTGTTAAATGATGCCTGGATTTTAGCCTGTTTCGCCTCATGCCGCACCCTTATCCGTTGATTCTGTGTAACTTAAATCAAAGTTAAGGTGTAGCCTTTTCGGTATTTCGGGATCGCCGTTAACGGCCAGCATGAAACGGCGCTGGATGGGGGCTATTTCGCTTTTCTTGTAAATGCGTTCAGCCTTTTCAACATCCCCCAGTCCGGCAGTGTTCTGCGGGACAATACCGGCGAGGCCAGCAGGGAAACGGTGCGCGTTCAGAATGTCCTGGGCGCTGATGTTTTTGATATTGGCAAATTCATCTTTTGCAGAAATATCCCCCATTTCGATGAACTTGATTGCATCCCCATCCCCGCCAGGTATGTTCACCAGAATAGTGGAGAAGTTACCGATACCTTTGCTGTCACGCAGCTGCTGTTCAATTTCTTCTTCCATTTCATCCGTCATACTGGGATCGCGGGTATAAAGAATACCGCCTGTGTGCGCACCGTTGTGGTAATAGCGGCGTCGGAAAATGACCGCTTCACTGTTAAGTAACGCGGAATGCACACCGCCGATGTAGTCCGGCAGTCCGTAGATATGCTGTTGCGGGTCATACATTTTGATAAAGATAATATCTTCTTCTGGCCATACCTGCGGTTCCCCTTCCTGTAACACCACGTAGTCACCGGGTTTATCCTGGGCGTTATCTCTGACTTTGCGGCGGCGAATATACAGACCGGGCAAGGGTTCAAGTGCGATCACGTCGCCCCAGCCGTTACGAATTTTGGCAATCGCAATATCCCCAAAGGTTATATAGTCAAACGCTGCCGCTTCCAGCTGGTCGTGAATAAGCCCGCCCCCCTGATAGTCTGAAACAATCATGTTTTTACGGGCGTGAATGATGCCGCCGTGCTGACCGTTAAGATTAATCAGTTGTGCGAGTGCCAGCCGGTCAATCGGCTGGGTGAAGTGATCGGCGGCATTGTCGTACCAGATATCACGGTAATCTGTGCCGGTAGTCAGAACCGGTTCAGGTTTGCCGAATGTGATAATGCTCATCTTTTTTGATTTGTCGCCGCGCTGGTCGCGCTTAACAAAGCGTTTCTTTTTACTCATGCTGCCTCTTTCCTTACACCCCAGCGGGATTTAGGTTTGTTTTCATAGTTAAGGGGTTCGTTATGCAGACCGTGGGTAATCGCCCAGAACGCCTCCGCGTGGCCGGTATCCTGGCTACGGTCAGCGACAAACGTCATAGCATTGCCGCTTTGTGTGGTGGTTCGGCGCACAGACATAAAGCTGGCCGCGATCTCTTTCAGGTTTTTATCCCACTCAATACGCTGGCTTTCCACCACGTCCACCGCTTTCAGTACCAGCTTATTTTTGGTGTTTAGGTCGTAACGAATAGGGACGGCCACGCGCATGGCAAAATGCTGAATGTTGTCAAAAACACCCTGGCCAATGCCGGTAACGTCCACCCCCAGATAAGTGAAGTTGTATTTTTTGAACAACTGCTCGATCTGTTTTGCCTGATACCGGAAGTTCATGCCTTTCCAGTAAATCACCTTCAGAACGCGGAACTTCTCCACGGCGAGCATCGGCGGGGCGATGATGACAAAACAGGACAAATCACCGCTGCGAGCCGGGTCAAAGCCGCCCCAAACTGGCCTGTCACCGAATGGCCGCGCTGCATCAGGGTTGTGATCCTGCCAGGTGTCGATTTCAACGCCGCAGGCTTCCAGGTCGGAAAAGCTGAAAACGGAATCTTTGCTGTCAACGAACACGCACATATAGAGCATGTTAAAAGTGGCGTCGTTGTAGCGGTTGCGAAGTTTCTCGATGTTCGCCAGGTTGAAACCGCCCGCAATGGCATCTTCCATCGTAATGACGTAGCGCCATTGCCCATCCGGGCAGAGTCGCCCGCCGTCACGCATTTCGTTAAAGGACGGAAACTTAATGGCCGCACGTTTTTTACTGCCCTGTTTCCACTCATCGCCCGTCCAGAACGGGTAAGCCTGGTGCGTTTTTGCCGATGGCGTTGAAAAATAGGTGGTACGCCACTTGTCATGTGTGGCCATTGCGCTGGCCACTTCGTTAAGTTTTGCAAAGTTTGGCACCCAGAAATATTCGTCACAGTACAGATGGCCACTGTATGACTGGGCGGTGTTTTTGTTGGTGGAGAGAAAACGCAATTCTGCGCCGTTGCTTAAGCGGATCGGGTTGCCGGTCAGCGTAATACCGAAATACTGCTCTGCAATATTCACGATGTAAGACCGGAACACTTCAGCCTGCGCCTTTGACGCGGACAGAAAGATTTGCGGATCGCCGGTCATCACCGCGTTTTCAAACGCTTCAAACGCAAAATACCAGGTCGCACCGATCTGGCGGCTTTTCAGGATGTTCCTGACAAGCTGGCCAATGTTATTACGCAGGTGTTTCTGATATTCAAAAAGATGTTCCTCCGCCCATGCGTCAAAGTCCTCCTGCGTCAGCGAGGTAATATCGTTTTTCTTGTATTTCCGTTTGCTGCGCGGTTCGTCGTCATTGTTGTCCCGCGCAGCTGCTTGCCCGGAACTCTGACCGCTGGCCATTTTTTCTTTGTGTTTATTACTCTGCGCACGCAGTTTCGTGGCATGAGCAATGAGCATGTCCATTTCTTTCAGGTCGAGATCGGTTTTGTTATCGCGGCTGGCCAGCAGCTGGTAACGGCGTTCAATTGCTTCCTCTGTACTTTCAAAACTGAGCAAATCCGCCCAGCTGTATTTCTCCGCCCAGTAGTAAACGATCCGCGCATTCGGCAGATTTAATTCAGATGCGATTTCCTTTGGCGTATAGCGGCGCAGATAAAGTGCGCGAACAACGCCTTTTAATTCTTCAGAGTATTTAGCCATGCGGATAATTATGCCGTGGCTGTGATGAAAAAACGGTGGTGTTAATTCGTGTCTGTTCGGTAAAGCGTTATAACCGAACTGTTCAGAATAAAGCGTAATGCAGTGGCTGTTTTATTTGGCAATAATTGAATTGCAGCGTCAGGGAGTGGAACAGGGGGGATATGACACATTTAAAAACTGACTGGCTGTGTGTTGCTACTGAAGGGGATACTGTTGACGGCAGAGTAATTGAACGGCAGTGGATTATAGATATGGGGGAAACCTATGATTATAACCATTACGTTGCATTAATCTGGCCAGAGCATGAGGACGATTGCGGTAATTTTGGCGAAGTTCTGGAAGCCACCTGGAAAGATGGTGACGATGGACTAGCGCGTTTATATGTCAGCCTTTGCCCGAATATGCGGCTGATTTTCGCCAACCATGAAGATCAGCTTTTGTTCTTCTCCATTGAGCCGGATGAAAACTGGCGTGGTAGCGGACGTACTTACCTGAAAGGGCTGGCGGTAACAGATACGCCTGCCAGCGTTGGCACCACACGGCTGCGCTTTAGTAGTCGGCGCAATAAATTAACAAAGCAGGGATATTACAGCTGTGTAATTTCCCGTGATGGAAAAATTAAACAGGAAGCAAGAATGAAGAACTGGCAGAAACTGTTTGGTATTAAGCCAAAGTTTGAAGATGAAACGCCGCAGGATAATCCTGCCCCGGATGAAGATAAATTACAGGCGCTTGCCAATGTGGTGAACGATCTGGAAGCGCGTGTGGCGAAAATTGAAACTCAACTGAATGACGTTCAGGGTGATGTTGATACTATCGCTGAAGTGGTCGATACGCAGGAATTTGCGGCAATTCGCGATAATGCAAAAGAAATCGTAACCCGTTTTAACGATCTGGGTAATAAAAACACCCGCACACCGGGGCGTACTATTAAAGATAAAGCCGGGAAATTTAATTTCCTGTAATTCGCTTTATTGCTGATTAGTCCAGAACATATTTTTAAATCGCTTAGTTGCGAGGGAGTTTTATGCACCTTAATAATCGTGCGCGGGATTTACTGGATAAATATTCGGCGGGGATGGCGCAGCAGTTTGGTGCGCGTGATACCAGTCGATATTTTTCCCTGAATGACCCGCAGGAAAATGCGCTGCGTCTTGCGTTGCTGGAGTCCGTCGAGTTCCTGAACATGATCACCTGTCTGGATGTTGACCAGTTGAGTGGCCAGGTGATCTCTGTCGGTTCTTCCGTGCTGCATACCGGCCGAAGCGAAAATGGCCGTTTTATTCGTCAGGTAGGCGTTGACGGTAATGACTATTCACTGGTTGAAACAGACAGCTGCGCTGCACTGCGCTGGGATCTGCTTTCTGTCTGGGCAAACGCCGGTAAGGACGAAAACGAGTTTTACAACCTGGTACAGGCATTCACCACGCAGGTTTTTGCGCTGGACATGTTGCGCATTGGTTTCAATGGTAAAAGTCGGGCTAAAACCACTGATCCGGTGGCAAACCCGAACGGTGAAGATGTGAACATCGGCTGGCATGAGCGTATGAAAACGCTGCTGGGCGGCAATCAGATTATGACCGATCCCGTGGTGCTCGATGAGGCCGGGGATTACAAGTCACTGGATGCAATGGCGTCCGATCTGATTAACGCCAAAATCCCGGCGCAGTTCCGCAATGACCCGCGTCTGGTTGTCCTTGTCGGTGCCGATCTGGTCGCTGCTGAACAGTACCGACTGTATCAGGCAGCTGACCGTCCGACTGAAAAAATTGCTGCGCAGATGCTGGGGAGCACCATTGCTGGCCGTCAGGCCATTATCCCGCCGTTTATGCCGGGTAAACGCATGGTGGTTACGCCGCTTTCTAACCTGCACATCTACACCCAGCGCAATACCCGTATGCGAAAGGCGGAGTTTGTTGAAGATCGTAAGCAGTTCGAAAACAAATACCTGCGGAATGAAGGTTACGCGGTGGAAGTGCCGGAGCTGTATGCGGCCATTGATGAGTCCGCAGTGACGATCGGCAAAGTCTCCGAACCGGTGGAGGGCTGATAAATGGCACTTTCCCCCGCGCAGCGTCACAGCCAGCGCATTGCGATGGAACAAAAGCTGAAACGCAGCCAGGCACTGGAAACCACGGAAAGTATGCACCTGCTGATCAGGGCGCTGGAAACGGATGTGGAACACGTTCGAAGTCTGCCTACCATCGCCGATCGCGTCGAGTATAAACGCGATGTGCTGTTGCCGCGCTGGGTTCCCACTGTGGAAGCCTATCTGGAGAGTGGCCAGGTGTATGCCAACCCGGTTTTCGCCTGGTGTGTTATCTGGCTGTTTGACGTGGGCGATCTGGATAAGGCGCTGGACTGGGCTGACATTGCAATCAGTCAGCAGCAGGCAACCCCGGATCGGTTGCGCAGCAATTTCCCCACGTTTGTGGCGGATACGATGCTGGCATGGGCGCAGGAAACCGCAGGGCGCGGGGAAAGTGTTGAGCCTTATTTCACCCGCACGTTTGAGCGGGTAGCAAACACCTGGCGACTGCATGAGCAGGTGACAGCCAAATGGTTCAAGTTTGCCGGTCAGAAGTTGCTACGCAATGGCGATGGCCAGAAAACTGCGGCGGGCGTGGATGATATTGAAACGCTGGAAAAGGCCGATCAGCTGCTGGCTGTTGCAGAAAAACACTACTCAAAAATTGGCGTCAGAACGGCGCGGCAGACAATTGCCGCCCGTATCAGAAAACTGACACAAGGGTAAAGACTACCGCAAGCCAGGCGGACGCGGTGGAGGGCAGAACACCTTGTGTGTAACTGCGCCGTGGAAACCGGCCAGTCCGCCTTTTTCGGGGGATTTATGTTTAGCGGAAAGCCGCTGGATTATCAGGATGAACCGCTGACGAATAACGGATTCTGGCCAGACCTGAATCTGAAGGATTTTCAGGCGCAGCGGTCACTACCGCCAGATATTGACGCTGACACCATCAGCCAGGCGCTACTTGCGGCAGTGGCGGAGGTGAATGCGGAGCTGGAAAACGTGGAGACCAGCTGGAAAGCGAAAGGCCACACGCTGGCGGCAGAGGTACCAGGCGTAAAAATGGGCGGACTGAACAGCCTGTGCGCCCAGTATATGAAGGCCGTTTTTGCCAGGGCAAAAGCGGATCTGCTGGGGGAGTTTGCCACGATCGGGCGGCGTGATACCCATCCGGGACAGGAAAGCATGGAAACCCGTGCCGGGTTACTGGCTGAAGCGTCAGTGGTTATCCGCCGTATGAAAGGGCTGAAACGGGCAACGGTGAAAAAAGTATGAGCCAGACGCAGATCCAGAGCCTGACCGTATTTTTTAAAGAGAACGTCCCGCCCCGCGCGATGAAGTCATTTGACAGTGTACTGGATGAGATGAAGTTCATTCCTGCGGCGAAAGATTACGGGCTGGGACAATATCGCCAGGCGGTGATCAGGTATGACGCGGTTCTGAGCTGGGAGCGTTTCCCGTATCGCCTGTGCCCGCCGCAGTTGCTTATGTCCTTACTGGCGGCGTGGCTGGATGATGCTGACAGGGAACTACTGGATGAAGTGGGGCTGAATGAAGCCGAACCGGACTGGGATGTGTCGGTGGAGGATGAGGAAGTGGCCACAGTGGTGCTGACTGTTCCGATGGTGGAAGAACTGGTGATCAGGCAGGACGAAAACGGGGCTATCCCGTGGCGGGGTGAGCGCTGGTCACTGGTTGAGCCTGAAATCTGGACGGCACTGACCGCCAGTATTTACAGCGTGGATGAGGCCGGTGCACCGGTGGGGGATGGCGAATGATTGCCGGTGGCGAGCTGAATAAAAAACAGCTGGCCGAATTGCGCAAGGCACTGGCCAGCATGGAGTTGCCGCCGAGAAAACGGCAGCGTCTGATCTGGCGTCTGGCCAAATATGGCGTGATTGCTGCGGCAAAACGGCATGTGCGCAATCAGGAATCCCCGGATGGCCAGAAGTGGTCGGGACGTAAGACAAAACGCAAAGGGAAGATGCTGCGCAACCTGCCAAAGCTGCTGCATATCCGTGAAATGCCAGAAATTCAGGCTGTGCGGATCTATTTGCAGGGCGGCGGATACCGAAACGGGGAAACGCCGGTACCAGCCGGAACAGTGGGTTACGCGCAACAAAACGGAATGCGCGTGAAAGTCAGCCGCAGTAATCAGCCACGGAAGGCGGAGGCAGGGAAAATGGCGACACCTGCCCAGGCCAAAAAATTACGGGCGCTGGGGTACCGGGTGAAAACCGGTAAGCGATGGAAAAAGCCCACACTGGGCGAGATCACCAAAACGATGCCGTACAGCCAGGCGGGGCTGCTGATTCGAAAACTCAGTGGTAAAGCCGTGAAAACCAGCTGGACAGTGGATCTTCCTGCCCGTGTGTTTCTGGGCATGAATGATGATGAATTTGACAAGGCGCTGGCGCGTCAGCTTCAGGCCATCGGCTTTGGCTGGGACGTTAAAGCGCAGGATATTAAGGGGAAAGCATGACCTGGCCAATTGTGACCGTAAACCAGGTAAATCAGCTGCTGGGTGAAACCAATGAAGTGGAACGCACACTGCTGTTTATCGGTTCGGGTACCAAAAATGTGGGGAAAACGCTGGCGGTGAATGCCCAGAGTGATTTTGATTCACTGCTGGGCGAGGAAGCCAGCCCGCTGAAAAATGATGTTCTGGCTGCGCTGGCGAACGCTGGCCAGAACTGGTGGGGGTTCATTCATGTCCTGCCAACTGACGCGGAGGCAGATGCCTGGGTGAAAGCGGTTCTGGCCGCGCAGGTGGTGTGCTCTGTGGAAGGCGTGGTGCTGTCTGACGATGTGACCGCTAAAGCGCAGGTAAATCAGGCCGTGACGTTACGATCCACCCTGATTTCAAAGTATGGCCGCTGGGTGTGGTTCATTCTGGCCGCACAGGGAATGCAGGACGAAGAAGCCCAGGCGGATTATCTGGTACGCATGGCCACCCTTCAGGATGGCATTGCAGAAAAGGCGGTGCAGCTGGTTCCCCGCCTGTGGGGAAATGAACCGGGTGTGCTGGCTGGTCGCCTGTGTAGCCGTGCGGTAACCATTGCTGACAGTCCGGCGCGGGTTAAAACCGGTGCTCTAATGAATCTTGGCAGTGATGAAATGCCGGTTGATGGTACCGGGGAAGTGCTGGAACTGGCCACACTTCAGGCGCTTGAAGCACAGCGTTTCAGTGTGCCGATGTGGTACCCGGATTATGACGGTTTTTACTGGGCAGATGGCCGCACGATGGATGTTGAGGGCGGCGATTACCAGTCGATTGAAACTCTGCGCGTTGCGGATAAAGCTGCCCGCCGTGTTCGTCTGCTGGCTATCAGCAAAATCGCGGATCGCTCGCTGAACAGTACGCCGGGAAGTATCGCCGCACATCAGACACTGTTTGCCCGTCCACTGCGTGAAATGTCCACTGCGGCCAGCATTAACGGTGTGTCATTTCCGGGTGAGGTGAAGCCGCCGCAGGATGGTGATGTGACCATTGTCTGGAAGAACAAAAAGGCGGTGGATATTTACATTGTGGTACGCACCTGGGAAGTGCCGCTGCAAATCACCATCAGTCTGTTACTGGATGCCAGTCTGGAGGCCACAGCATGACTAAACGTATTTCGGGTATGTCGTTTGACACCTATATGGACGGCGATCTGATCCATATCGAGAAAATCACGCTCGATATTACGGATAACAGCGCTGCCGCCCAGACGCGTGGCGTCCCTGACGGGTATGTGGATGGCGATGTTGCCGCCGAAGGGGAAATTGAAGTCAGTTCAAAAACACTTCAGGTGCTGACAGCCAAAGCCCGTGCAGCGGGTTCATGGCGTGGGCTTCCCCCACTTGATTTTCTTTTCTATGCCAAAGCCAGTAGCGAAGAAATGAAGGTGGAGACGTTCGGCAATAAATTGCAGGTCAGCAACCTGCTGGATATTGATCCGAAAGGTGGCGGTGTGACCACGCACAAAATCAAATATTTCGTGACCAGTCCGAAATTCATCAACATCAACGGTGTGCCGTATCTGGAAGCGGAAGCCACAGAAAACCTGATCGGATAAGGGGCAGGGATGCAGGAGCATGAAAAGAGCCTTTATTCACTGCTGATCATTGGCGCACTGATTGCCATCGGCAATGTGCTGACCAGTAATGACCCCATCACGCCGCGCCTGTTTGCTGGTCGCGTGATCCTGGGCAGTCTGGTTTCAGTGGTGGCCGGGGCGGTGCTGATTCAGATCCCGGATGCCAGCCCGCTGGCCATTCAAGGGCTGGGGGCGGCGCTGGGGATTGCCGGTTATCAGGCGGTGGAAGTGTGGCTGCGCAGACGTGCAGCGGGAAAGCAGAACGGGAGCAAGACAAATGACCCTGAGTGAAAAACAGCAATTATTCACAGTCATGGTGGCCAGTCTGATCCACTGGGCAGAAGAACATGGTTACAGACTGACGTTCGGTGAGGCTTACCGTACACCAGAACAGGCCGCGCTGAATGCGAAGAAAGGCAGCGGCATTTCTAACAGTCTGCACACCCAGCGGTTGGCGGTGGATTTCAATCTGTTCGTGAACGGTCAGTACAAAACCCGCACAGAAGATTATCTGCCTCTGGGGGAATACTGGGAATCACTGGGTGGTGCCTGGGGCGGACGCTTCAAATCCAGACCGGATGGCAATCATTTCAGTCTGGAACATAACGGGGTGCGCTGATGAGCAGCGGGCAGTGGCTGGTTGTGGTGGCGCTGGCGTTTGTCTGGGGCTGGCTGACCGCTGACTGGCGGCGTGACAGCTTAGAGCTGGCAATCAATACAGCGGCGCAGGTGGCCGGTAATGAATCGCGAAAAGCAATGCAGGGTATTGCCAGTGATTCGGCCAGAGCGCTGGAAGATAAACTGGAGGCGTTAAAAAATGTGGCACCGCGAGAGATACGCACGGAAATACTTAAGCCCGTTTTTACCAATCGTTGTCTGTCTGATGAGTTTGTCAGCATGTACAACAGCGCCGCAGCCGGTACCGAACGTGCGTTATCAGGAAAACCTGAAAACTAAATGCACAACGCAGCTGCCGCGCCTGAACGGTACGACAGGAAAAGATGCAGCGGAATTACTGACAATTTATCCTGAAATTTATGGGCAGTGTGCTGCGCGTCATAATCAGTTAGTGGACGAAATTAATTTAAGAGAGAGTATGAGTGATGGAACAAATTAAACTGTGTGTTTGTGGTGTTGATATTGTTTTTGAGCCAAATCAGACCGCCTACAACAAATTTATTAATGAAATGGCGATGGATAATAAAGTTGCCCCGGCACATAACTATCTGACGCGAATTGTGGCAACGGACAGTAAAGAAGCACTGGCAGAAGTATTAAAACGTCCGGGTGCAGCGCTTCAACTGGTTGGCAAAGTAAATGATATTTATGCGCCTGAACTGGAAATTGAAGTAAAAAACTGACAAAGCGAGTCCATGAAATTGAAAGGAATGGACTCGAACAATATTTAATTCTCCGCCGTCATTATTTACCGCATGGTCAGGATTCCGTTGATGATATCGCCGCCGCTATCTGGCTGGACAATCGTCACTGGGAATATACCGGAATAGCCGTGGCCAATGGTGTGGCAAAAGCATTTAAAGGCACTGAATGAAACAATTAGATTTTACATTGAGCCTGATTGATAAATTATCCCGCCCGTTAAAACAGGTGCAGGGTAACGTCACCGGCTTTGCGGAAAAATCAAAAGCGGCCTTTATGCAGATTGGCGGCGGTGCGGTGGCGCTGGCCGGTGTCGGGATGGCGATCAAAGGCGCATTATCACCGGCAATTGAAATGTATGACGCGCTGAATGATGCCGCCGCAAAAGGGATTGATGATTCCGCGCTTAAGACCGTTCAGCGTGATGCCCTGCGTTTCAGTACAACCTACGGTGCCAGCGCGGTGGAGTTCGTTAAATCCACGGAAAATATTAACGCTTCCATTGCCGGACTGACGGGTAATGAACTGCCGAAGGTGACGAAAGTCGCCAATACCCTGGCGTTTGCGCTCAAGTCCACAGCGGCGGACACGGCGGAATTTATGGGGCAGATGTTCGGTAACTTTTCCGCCGATGCCGCCAGACTGGGCAAGGTGGAGTTTGCCGAGCAACTGGCAGGCAAGATGGTTTATATGCGCAAAACCTTTGGCACAGAAATGGCCACTATCAAGGATTTGATGGAAGGTGCGCGCGGCGTCGGGACTAACTACGGTGTGGGGCTGGATGAACAGCTGGCCGTGCTGGGGCAACTTCAGCGGACGCTGGGAACGGAAGCCAGCAGCGCCTATGAAGGATTTATGACCGGCGCGATTGATGGCGCTAAAAAGCTGGGGCTGTCCTTTACTGACTCCACCGGCAAAATGCTGTCCATGCCTGAAATGCTGATCAAGTTGCAGGGCAAATATGGCAAAAGCCTTGAAGGGAACCTGAAAGCCCAGGCGGAACTGGATGCAGCCTTTGGTGACAGTTCGGCAGTGGTTAAACATCTTTACGGCAATGTCGCGTTACTTCAGCGGAACATCACCGAACTGGGCGGCGCGGATGGCCTGAAGCGTACCCAGGAAATGGCACAAAAAATGGTCAAGCCGTGGGATCGCTTTGTGCAAATCCTGAAAGCCATTCAGACCGTGATCGGGCTGACGCTGATCCCGGTGCTGTATCCGGTTCTGAATCGCCTGGCTGATATGGGGCAGACCTTTGCCCGCTGGATGCAGTTATTTCCTAACATTGCCCGTGTGATTGGTTATGCGTCGATGGCATTACTGAGCTTTGCCGCTGTGGGAGCGGTGGCCAATATCGTGATGGGGGTATCCAGATTCATCATGATGGGATTGCGCGGGATCTGGGTGGCGTTAACGGCGGTTACGAAAATCTACACGGCCACTGTCTGGCTGGCGCAAATGGCGGTAATCGCCTGGAATACCACGCTGAAGTTTTTGCGCGGTGCGTTACTGGCGGTACGCATGGCCGCAATTATGGCCGGAATTGGTATCAACCTGATGAGCTGGCCGATCCTGCTTGTGATTGGTGCCATTGCGCTGCTGGTTGCCGGTTGTTATTTGCTGGTTAAGCACTGGGACACGATAAAAGCAGCGGTGATGAATACCGAAGCCTTCCAGACATGTGCCGCCGTGGTGAAGTGGCTGGCGGGGATCTTTGCTTCAGCCTGGCAATATATCAGTGAAGGATGGAACAGCTTTATTTCTTTGCTGACAGGATTTTCACCGTCTGAGGCGTTAAAGGGGATGGCCTCCGGCATTATGTCGCTGTTTGATAATGTCTGGAAGTCAATCAAAGGGGGATTTCTTAAGTCGTGGAACTGGATTGTTCAGAAACTGAATAAAATTCCCGGCGTGGATATTTCACTGGCCAGTGAAACCACGCAGCCATTAACCGGAAATACACTGTCAACGGGGGGTGATTTAAAAGGTGTGGATAAAGGTGGTATCAGCAAAACAATCAACAGCAACAGTAAATCCGTAACCGATAACAGCCGGAAAATTGGTGAAGTGCATTTCCATACCAAAGAAGCACTTTCTCCATCCCAGCTTATGGAATGGCAGGAGCTTGGCGCATGAGTGATGTTCTTTATATCGATTTGCTGATTCAGGGCGGTGACTTTGTTCTGAATACCGGTAATGAACCTGAATTATGTAATAACCGAAAAAGTATCGGGCAGGACATTATTCATTCCATTATTGAAAGTGGGTTAGCGACGGAATTAATTGCCGAACGTAGCCCGACAATGAGAGCGGATATTTTTACCCGCATGGAATTACTGATTGAAGATGATGAACGCATTGTGCCGGGTACGGTGGAAATCAGTGAAGAAAGTCAGAAGCGGTTGTGGGTAACCGCGAGTACATACGATTTTGGCGGGATCTCTGCGCAGGTGGATTTATGACGGAAAAACCGCAGGTTGATTTTGAAGAAGTGGTGAAAGACAGCGGTATGCCGGTAACGGAAGCCGAAGTGCGGGAACGCTTCAATGCAATTGCAGCAGATGAGGGAATTATCACCAATACATCCCGAATGTCACCGTTCTGGCGATTAATCACCGCCATTGTGACCGCCCCGGTGATGTGGCTTAAAGACGTTCTGGTGTTAACCGTGCTGGCCAATATGTTTGTGGCCACAGCCAGCGGGAGCATGTTGCGTTTGCTGGCATGGGCGGTGAACGTCACGGCAAAACCAGCGAGCGCTGCGCAGGGGGTTATTCGGTTCTTCAAAGAAAATGCAAAGGCCGTTGTGACGGTCAACGCCGGGACGGTTATCCAGACAGAACGCATTAACGGGCGAGTGTATGAGCTGGCCACCACTGAGGATGTGGTGATCGCTTCCGGCGCGGCCAGCGCATTACTGCCGGTGAAAGCCACTGGCACCGGGGGCGCATATAACCTTGCGCCCGGATATTACCGCATTCTGCCGGTGGCGGTCAGTGGTATCAGCCACGTGGCCAGTGAGGAAAACTGGTTGACCGTGCCGGGGGCTGATGAGGAAAGTGATGATGAACTGCGCGAGCGTTGCCGCAATCAGTTCAATCTGGTGGGGAATTACCACACCGATGCGGTTTATCGCTCAATGATCGCCAGTGTTGCCGGGTTGAGTATCGATCGGATTTTCTTTGAGCATGAAGCACCGAGGGGGCCAGGAACAGCCAACGCCTTTTTATTACTGGACAGTGGGGTGGCATCAGCGCCGTTCGTGGATGCGGTGAATGACTATATCAACACGCTGGGGCACCACGGGCATGGTGATGATATGCAGTGTTACCCCATGCCGGAAACGCTTCACGATCTGGCCGTCACGGTTTATGTCAAAAATCTGAACAACTTCAGTGACGAAGAAGTGAAAACTCTGAAGGGCGGCATTGAAAACATGATCCGCTGTGCCTTTCGTGAAAATGCTGATTATGACGTCAGAAAGACGTGGCCATATTCGCGGTTTTCCTTTTCGCAACTGGGGCGGGAAATTCATAAAACCTTTGCACAGACGGAATCACTGACATTTTCGTTGGGAGACATTACCAGTGAACTGAGCGTGCCGCGTCTGAAATCACTGACGGTGAATATTGAGAATGAATGAGTTCATGAAAAAGCTGGCCGGGATGTTCCTGCCGTCCTGGATGAATAAAGGCGAACCGGGGAAATTGCTGAAAACGGCGCGGCGGTTCTGGGCTGAGGTTTACGGCTGGATTACCTGGCCAATGAATCAGTTTGATCCGCTGACGTGTACACCGGCATTACTGAACCTGCTGGCTTATGACCGGGATATCACCCGCTTTGATGGTGAACCGTTGACCCTGTTCCGCAAACGTGTGGCTTTTGCCTTCGTGAATGCGCGGGATGCTGGTTCAGTTGAGGGGTTTATCAATATCTTTGAACGGCTGGGAATTGGTTATGTGGAGCTGTTCGAACGGCAACCGGATATCGACTGGGATGTGATTCTGGTTCGGGTTACAGACAGCCAGATTGCAGACAACACGCAGCTGCTGATCCAGATAATCCGCCAGTACGGGCGAACATGCCGCCGTTATCAGTTTGAGGTGATCACGCCTGAAAGCCTGGTTATCAGGGCCGGGTGGGGTCAGGGGGAATATGTGGTTTACCCGGCGACGTTAGCAGGGACGGAAGCCCGCAGCGCAACATTCAGCGCGAGTTTGTAAGGAGGTTTTTATGTCACAGACAGCCATCACACTGGCGTTTGAAAACTGGAAAGCGCAGCAGGGCGCAACGGGTGAACCGGTACTACTGGATGAATTTGTTTTTGCCAGTGTGCCGGATTTAAACCCGGATACACCTGTTGACCGCAATGAAACATTACCACCGGCTGCACAGATTGTTCACCGGCAGTCTGTTACCCGCACCGGTGTGGTGGATGAAAACGGTGTGGTCTATTCCGTAGTGCTGGGCGCAGATGTGGGTGATTTCAGTTTTAACTGGATCGGTCTGCTCAATAAGGCTAGCGGTACGCTGGCAATGATTGTCCATGCACCATCACAGCAGAAACTGAAAACAAAAGAAGGTCAACAGGGGAACGTGCTGACCCGCTCGTTTCTGATGGAGTACAATGGCGCACAAACGGAAACCGGGATTAATACACCCGCTGAAACATGGCAGATTGATTTTACTGCACGTCTGGCCGGAATGGATGAACGCCAGCGCCTGGAAAATATGGATATTTATGGCGCGGCGGCGTTTTTTGGTAACGGGTATCTGGTAGCCAAAACCGGCAATCAGTTTTTTGTCACGAAAGGCACGGGGTATGTGGCTGGACTTCGTGCGTCACTAGCTGCGAATCAGAATATTACGGTAACGACAAAGCCGGTAAAAGTCTGGCTGGATGTGTGCTGGACAGGGACACTGACCAGTGTCTGGAATGTGCAGAGCAAAATCACGGTGGCAGCAAATCTTGCTGATTATGTTCAGAACGGGATTCAGCATTATGTGTTTGCTGTGGCCAGCATTGATGCGGATGGCAACATCACGGATTTACGGCCAAAGGGTAGCCTGGGAGAACAGCAGGCCAGCAGCGATTTTTTGCGTAAGGATGCAAACCTTGCTGATGTTAGCGACAAGGTGAAAGCAAGAAAAAGCCTGGAGCTGGGTGAACTGGCCGTTTTAAGTCGTAGTGATGTTCTGCCGGTTGGTGTTCCACTTCCATGGCCAGCAGATATTCCACCTCCTGGCTGGGCAATTATGCAGGGGCAGTCTTTTGATAAGGCAGTATATCCATTATTGGCTGCTGCGTATCCATTGGGTGTTATTCCTGATATGCGCGGGCAGACGATTAAAGGTAAGCCTAACAGCGGACGTGCCGTATTATCTTATGAACAGGATAATATTAAGTCACATACCCATAGCGCCAGTGCCTCAAATACCGATTTAGGGACAAAAACCACATCATCGTTTGATTATGGAACTAAATCTACGAATAACACTGGTGCTCATACCCATAGTGTTAGCGGAACAGCTGCTTCAGCAGGTGCACATACACATCCGATATCTCAGGGAGATAATGCTAACGTTAGCTCCGGTAGAGTAGCTTCGTCGAACTCTGCTCAAACTCACTTAGGTGCAACGAATTCTGCGGGCGCACACACCCACTCGGTATCAGGTACTGCAGCAAGTGCTGGGGAGCATAAACATACTGTCGGTATTGGTGCTCATACGCACTCTGTTGCGATTGGTTCGCATGGACACACCATTACGGTTAATGCTGCGGGTACTTCAGAAAACACTGTTAAAAACATTGCATTAAACTATATCGTGAGACTCGCTTAATGATATTTAAAATGAGTGATATCGATCAAACAGTTACTGTTTATAAACTTCATCCTGAGACGAATGAGTTTATTGGTAGTGATAACGCTTTTATTCCCGCTCACACAGGACTACCAGCCAATTGCACCACAATTAAACCTCCATTAACAAAAGACGGATTCGTGGCAATTTTTAATACAGAAAAACAGAAATGGATTGCTATTAAAGATCACCGTGGCGAAATTGTATTTGATACGAAAGACGCTAGAAGGTTCGTGATAACAGCACCAGGGGATTATCCAGCTGGAACAACTACTCTGGAGCCTGAAAACGCATGGCAAAAATGGAATGGCAGTAAATGGGAGGATGATGCTGAGTCTATGCGAGTTGCATTAACTCGTGAGGCAGAATTGGAAAAGATAAGACTGCTTAAACAGGCCCATACTGCCATTGCCACATTGCAGGATGCTGTTGTTTTAGGCATGGCGAGCCAGGAAGAAACATTGTTACTTACCGCATGGAAAAAATACCGCGTTTTACTGAATCGTATTCAAGCGGAAGATGCGCCGGAAATTGTGTGGCCGGAGGTGCCTGGAAATGTGGCGTGAAGCACGTCTGGCCTTCACGGATTCTGTTGCTGCGCTGAACTGTTCGATCGTCCCTGCGCATCCGTGGATTTATGGGCTGGGACAGCAGACAGCGAACGGGGCATATCTCAGCCCGGTTAATGCTGTTCGCTATCTTGCTGAACGCCTGGCCGGAACTGGGGGGAATGTGGACGTGGTGATTATGATGGTCACCGGACAGACGCAGGAAAACTTTATGGCCAGCCTGAATAACCTGGTCGGGATTTTCCCCGCCCCGGCATTCACGCAGGTAAAACGGCTGGCGCAATCCGCCGCAGCGCTGGCTATTGAAAAGATGCAGATCCCGGCGAAAACCGCCGCAGCGTTACCTGCGTCCATTCCACTGTCTGTACCAACCAGCAGGGCAGCTTTATCTGCTGCGGCAATCAACCAGGCACAAAAGGTGGCGGGTGCCGGATTTGATATCGAAGGGCTGAAAAAACAGCTGGGCGAGTTCACGCAGCTGCGTGACCAGCTTATCAGTGATGTGGCCAGCGGCCTGAATGACTTACAGGGGAAGAGTGCCAGAGCGTGGGTTTTTACTGCCAGCGGAGACACCGGCACAACGTTACTGGAACTGGTGAAGGACATTCCGCAGCAGTCTGCCGTTTACACCGCAGCCATGATGCTGGTTGGCGATAATCTTGATGGAATAAAGGGAATGATTCATGACTTCGATCCCGACACTGGCGCTTAATGGCGAGGCCATCCAGCTGAAAAACATGCGGGTGACTGTTTCACAGCAATTTCAGGATAAAGATCAGTCCGGCCAGACCAGTGCCACAACAAAATCAGAGCAGGGAGCAAAGGGAAAGGAACTGCGGATCAGCGGTGAAATACCTTTTAAACAGCCTGAAATACTGAAGCGTATTTTTGAGCTGGCCAGTGCTACCGATGCCAGTGGAAATCGTCAGAAGTACCGAGTGGCGCATGAAGTTGCCCGTGCTGTTAATTTTCGTGAAGCAACGTTCAGCGGAATGCTGGATGCACCCCAGCAGGACGGGAAAATGGCCTGGCTGGTGACATTCACACTGGCGGAACATATCAGCGTGCAGGAAAAGCGAGAGGCCAGGGCAACAGGTAAGACGACCGCAAAAAAACAGACTGCCGGTAGTGCGGGACAGAACGGTGGCCAGTCTGCCGGAGAAGATGAAGAAAAACTGACGTGGTTTGAACGCAAAGTGCTGAAGCCCGTCAATGATGCTTTGGGTTAATGATGAAACCAGTAAAACGCCTTTACCTTTCAACGGATGAAGTTCACCTGGTGGATGCCAGCCTGGTACTGGAGCTGAACAGCTGCGGCCGGGGCTTCATCACCGCAGAGACAACAACCGATTATACCGGAAAACTGGTGCGGCTGGATGTGGGGTATACCGATCTGCTTTTGCGCTGGTTTACGGGGTATGTGGAGCGATCGCAGCCCGCTGAAAACGGTTTTCAGCGCCTGTTCATTCGTGAGCTGGTAGGTGTGTTTGAAAGGATGTGGCCATGTTCGTTTCAACACCCGACTTTGCGTGAAATTGCGGGCTGGCTGGAAGAAAACAGCGGGATCACGGTCAGTGTGCCTGATGCACAGTACAGCGATACCCCCATCCCACATTTTACCCATAACGGTACTGGTTATCAGTTGCTGAACAATCTGGGCAGGGCGTTCAGTATCCAGGATTACATCTGGTACCAGTTACCTGATGGTTCGCTTTACGTCGGCGGCGCAGAAAAGTCATTGTTTGCCGGTCGTCCAGTAGAAATCCCGTCAGAGTTCAGCCAGGGGGCTGCTGGCGGTAACTCTGTGACATTACCAGTGATCCAGACTATGCGGCCAGGGGTGGAGATGAACGGTGAACGCGTGACTAAAGTTCACCTGACTAATGACACGATGGCGATCACATGGACGCCGAGAAACCGCGCAACGGGTAAACCTTTGCAGAAAACACCAGCGCAACGGCAGATTGAAAGCCATTACCCGGAACTGGCATCCGGGCTTCATTTGCCAAAGATGGCCAGAGTCGTGGCGCATTCAGAGCCGGTAAAAAGCGGTAACTTTGCCGATCCCTTCCGGCCACGTTACGCCGTGGACGTGCAGCTGCTTGACGCAGACGGAAATCCGGACAATCAGACGCCTGTTTATTCAGCGGTGCCGCTGCCGGTACCAATGGCCGGGAATGATTCAGGTATGTTTCAGTTCCCGCCAGAAGGGACGCTGGTTGAGGTCGCATTCACAGGAGGCAGACCGGATAAACCTTTTATCAGGCAGACGCTACCGGATGGCACCAGTCTGCCGGACGTTAAACCCGGTGAGCAATTGCAGCAGCAGCGGGAAGAAGTATCCCAGAGGGTGACTCTGGCGGGTGACTGGGTAAGGCAGACCGATCAGACCATCAGTGAAACATCGATGGTGCGAACGGTAAAAGCAGATAAAGAACAACGTGATCTGGTCAGTCGCGAAACCACGGTTAAAGCCACGGATAAAACCATTGTGGTGGGGACCGCCACCCTGCTAGCCGGAGCCATTCAGCAGGTCAGTGCCGGGGATTTTAGCCAGGCCGTGAAAGGTAACAGGCTGGCCAGCATTGAAGGAAACGAAGAAACGGACATAGCAGGACAGCAGTCCATTAAAGTGGGCGGTGCTGTAGCCGTGGAGGTTGGCGAAAGCCTGAC
>JAEWTL010000127.1 GCA_023459495.1 Bacillota bacterium
AACCGCAGATATGCGATGATAAACCAACCAAGATACAGTGCTGCGCCCAGAAGCCATATGAAGGTCAGGTGCTCATGTTCTGCATACCATTGGGCCGCATGCCTACGTTTCCGCCCTGGTTCATGGAGTTTCCCGTATTTTGCCTTGTGGAGGGCTGCATGCCCGCGTTTCCGCCCTGACTGGGAGCCGCGCCCTGCCCTGTCCGCTGTCCGTTCTGCATCGGAGGCGTCTGGCGCGGTGGCATCGGCTGCTGTTGTCTCATATCCATATCATACACCTCTTTCAGATTCCTGAATGACAGTATACTGTTACGCTATATGATATGGCCGATTGGGATGTTTGGTGTATGCAGATACGGCCGGAGCAGCTCAGCCTCCTTACCCTTTTTGCCGGGTGCAGCAGCCGGGGCTCTTCTCAGCACAAATATACCGCCGATAAGGCCGAGGACCATACTTGTTTTTCTCATCATACTTCCTCCTTCCGGGTTCAGTTCATTAGAGCCGTAGAGTCTTTTAACCTAATCTTTATTATAAAAGCCCCGGCGCGCATAAGCGTCGGGGCTTTGTGTTTTTCCGGTTCGCAGAATATCAGCTCACCTTGACAAATATGATATCGAGGAAGTAGAGATAATCTCCACCCGTCGCAAAAACTGCGGTATCACCCTGTATAGTGATAATGCCTGCGCCAATCAGCGGATCATATGTGTATGTTCCGTTATAGGTTGAACCGCCTGCTTTCAATATGACATGGGTTGTGTCAGAAAAATTGACTGTACCGCTGCCATACAGGGGAGTCCAAACGCCCATGATGTCCTTGTAAAAGTCTTCTTCTCCAAACTGATCAGTCGCTCCCCGAACCATGGCATCCGCAGCATCAGCAATCTGCTTATCTGTTTTAACAAGCTCTCCGCTGACAAGGTTGTATACTTCCTTGAAATCAATGCCGGACAGATCAAAATAGATTGTTGCACCATTGTCCCGCTTTGTGTACTCTCCCGTGAAGGCTGAGCCATACGAGATCGCGTCATACGTTCCGTCGTCGTGCAGGTCGACCACCAGCTCGCCCATTTTGTCGTACCATATGCCGAGCACAGAATTGCCGAAGTCCTCGAAAAACGCACTCTCGTTAAAATTGTCATCTGCCTGGACAAATGTACCCATATTATCGGTGACCAACTGGCCGTCTTCAATCTTGCCCTGATAGGTAAAAGGGCCCACAGTCAGCGCGACCGCGTTGGTTGAGGGAGTGAATTCGAAAGTGGCGTCGTTGGTAGCAGACGCGTGGCGGCTCTTTACCGTACCGTCTTCCATGCTAAACACCAGCACCTCACCGCGTTCCTCGCAGTACCATGTGCCCAACTGGCCGAATTCGTCGATAAACGCAGCACTGTCAAAGGCGGACTCGGCAGGTTTGAAAGCCCCGATATCCGAAATATTCAGCTGGCTGTTCTTGATCGAAACATCATGGGACACATCGTCCAGCGTGAGTGTACCGCTGCCGTCCAGATAATTGTACTCGTAGAGGGTATCCTTAGTATTGACCAGACTGATGTGCTGAAGCGCTCCCTTGGTGCCGAAAACCAGCACCTCACCGCGCTCCTCGCTGTACCATGTACCCAGCCAGCCAAAATCAGCAAGAAAGTCTTCGATGTTAAAGCCTTCGTCCGCTTTGACATACGTCCCAAGGCCGTCGACATAGGCTTCCTCTTCGTCCGACTCAAAGTCAAACGATGCTTTGCCTACGGAATAGTAGCCCTCGCCCTTAAGCCTGTTGTACTCAAAATCGCCTTTCTCAGTACCCATCAGGGAGATAACTTCCACCGATCCGTCTTCACCGAATACCAGCACTTCCCCACGGTCTTCGTTATACCACTGCCCCTCCACCGGGAAGGTGAGCATGTAGAACAGCAGGACGGCTGCTCCGGCCAGTACGGCAAGCACAGCAGCAATGATACCGATGATCAGCCCGGTCTTTTTCTTCTTTCGCGGTGGTGCCTGCGGCTGCATGCTCATCATCTGCACGAGAGGCGGCTCGCCCATATACGGCGGCTGATTATATGCGAATGGTGTCACAGGCGGTTCGCTCCCATACGGCTCCATAGCGCCATCTGTGGGCAGTACCATTGGCGGTTCACTCATAACAGGCTCTTCCGGCTGGCCTTCTGACGGCTGTTCCATGACCGGTTCACCCATTGCAGGCATATCCGGCGGAGCAATCGGCGGCTGTTCCACAACCGGCTCACCCATTACAGGCATGTCCGGCGGGGCGATCGGCGGCTGTTCCACAACCGGTTCGCCCATAACCGGCGCTTCCGGCGGAGTTACCGGCTGCTGCGCTGAGGCAGGTTCGCCCACGACCGATGCCTCCGGCTTAGCCAGCGGCGGCGGCTCCACAGCTGGTTCTTTCGGCAGCTGCGGCAATTCTGCACCACAGAAAATGCAAAAACGAGTGTCGCCATTTTCTTTACCACACTTGTGACAAAACATGCTTTGTTTCCTTTCTATTTAATAACAGGATGATTAATATTATAACATATGTGGATACGCTTAGGTATAAAAATAATACTAAAAACAGAATTTTTTCGTAAATCGTACGTTAATTTGTTACTTTTTAAGATTATAGTGTTTCCGTCTATTTATGCCCTTTTTCGTCTTCATTTTTAGTATATGTCTACCACGTTACCATCATATAGATCCTTATGCCAATCGATCCTTAAATAAGACCAAAGGAGGGCAAGTGAAAAGACTGCCATATTCACTCTTCGCGGCTGCATCATCCTTTCCCTGCTGGGCTGGTCTTTGGGTTGGCAAACTGTATAAGACCATTGACTACGGCCTGCTACACTTTGATCAGGATGGCGCACTTGGGCCGGAAGACCCGGACAATTTCCCATTCAAATCACAATATACACTGACGTCAAATGCATGCGCGCAGGCTTCTCAGCCTTGTCTTTCAGGCTAAAGAAAAAGGCGATTGTCACGGCATTGGCCCCATATCGATTGTAACGCCTTTCGTGCCATTTTAAAGCCACGAAGCATCAGAATGGTGTAGAGTATCTAAATTTCGCCCACACCCCCCATACACGCTCAGGATGGCAGCCAGCGGGCATGGTACAGGAGCCCCGTAACAACTGCCATATAAACTACAGTCCGCAAGCCTTAGCGAGCCGTGCGAATATCTCCGTATTGTCATAAACACCGCCGAACTGATCCGCGTATACGCCACAGGCGTACACCGGAACGGGCATGGCGGTATGCACGAACGATGTCCAGCCAATGCCTGCGTGGGTGTCCAGCAGATGCGTCAGTGTCACCGTCAGCGGCTCGTAACTCCCATAGAGCAGCGCAGCCCCGGCAGAGCTGTCGCGCTGGGCTTTGGGCAGCATAGACTGTGCAAACGCCGCCTTGAGGTGCACGTACTCCTCGTCAGTCAGTGTCACGGCAGCAGCGCTGTCACCCGGCGCGCCGACTCCAAAGGCTTCGCGGATCAAGGGCAGCACATCGGCCAGCGTAAGGCTTTCCTTCTTCATGGCAGTAAACCGTGCTGTAAAAGCACTGTAGGACATGGTCTGCGCCGCAAGAAGCTCGAAATGCGTACCATAGCCGTTTACGGTATTACCAAGCGCCATACCTCCCGTCTCATGGTCGGCGGTGACAAGAATCAGCGTTTCATCCGGATGCTGTTCCGCAAAATCCAGTGCGGCCTGCACCGCGTCGGATAACGCCTGCACCTCGCCTATCGCGGAAGCGGCGTCGTTGGCGTGGCAGGCCCAATCCACCTTGCCCGACTCACACATCATAAAAAAGCCGTTGTCGTTATCCAGCACCTCAATGCCTGTTCGCACAAAATCAGCCAGCGTTAAAGCGTCTTGCTCCGCGTCCAGCATGAAAGGCATCGCCCCGCCGCTGTCCAGCGCAGGGCTGACGGCGTACGCCTTGCCGGAGCTGCCACTCAGCGCGGCGATCTCCTCTGTCGTATCCGCGATGGTATAGCCGTTCTCCTCCAGCAGCGTAAACGCGTTCACCGAGTCGCCTCCGCTCCCCGTGACACTGGCGAGGCCGCCGCCGCCAAAGTAATCTACGCCGCTCACCGCCATCTGCTGAGCGATCTCGTATTCGTTGCGTCTGGAATCGATGTGAGCGTAAAAGGCTGCGGGCGTAGCATTGTTCAGCGTAACGCTTGATACGACGCCGATTCTTTTGCCGGTCGCCCTGAGCAGTTCCGAAATATTGGGAGCCATGGCGAGGTCGGCCGTAAGGCCGATCGTACCACTTTTGGTTTTAACGCCGCACGCAATCGCAGTACCCGCCGCGGCAGAGTCGGGTATATAAGACGTGGAGTCGCAGGTGTACGCGCAGCCCATCGTCGGAAACCCCGTGAAGCTGAGCGGTTCCTGCGCGATCTTACCTTTCAGGCTGCCCAGCATGATCTGCGCGGCGTTCACCTGCGCGAAGGACATGCCGTCGCCAATGAACAGAAAGATGTATTTGGGTGGCTTAGCCGCCATATCAGCCGACACGGACATAGTCGATGAAGGCGTCCGGGCAGCGGTTATCTGATCCGAGCTTGCAGAAAGTGAAGCGGCAGGCGATACCTGAGTTGGTATGCACGCCGTAAGCAGCGTCAGCACAAGCAGGATACTCAGCAATATGCGGACTTGCTTTTTCACGATATGCCCTCCTTACTGCGCTTTACGCTTGTTCAGGAACGCCGTAAAGGCCTTGGCTTGCTTCTCCAGGAACGGCGCGCTTTCGGTAAGCGCAAGACGCCCCTGCTCGTCGGCCTGATCACTTGCATGCGGTATCGCGAGGCGTGGCGCATTCATGAGGTCCATGTTGAGCAGGCTCAGCAGCGCAACGAGATGATCCTGCGCGTTTGCCGTACCCGCCATGCCAATTGTAATGCCGCTGTAGGTGGCGGGCTTGCGCCAGAGTACCGAGCTTTCCTTTTCACTTGGTTTGCGCGAAAGCCAGTCGATGAGATTCTTCAGCACTCCCGGATAGGAGTGATTATATTCCGGCGTGAAAAACCATATCCCATCCGCCGCCTTTACGGCTTCGCGCACCCGCTTTACGGCCTCCGGTGCGGGGAATTCGATATCCTGGTTCATCATCGGCACATCAGCATACTCCAGCAGCGAAAACTCCGCCGCATCCCCCAGCGCGTCCTTTGCGGCCATCGCGAGCTGACGGTTAAAGGAGCCCCTGCGCAGAGAGCCCACGATCGCCAATATCCGAATTTTCTCCATAACTGCCCCCTTTTGTTGCTGATATTAACTATACCACAGTACAGGCGTAACGCAAGCCCGGCCCGGCAAGGCGATGCGGGCATAAGAAAAAGCCCCGACCGATGCTGGCCGAAGGCTTTTACGTTGTCCCATATCTGCGCAGTCCGCTTAGATTAAGCCGCGGGGTCCTCCGTTTGCGCTGGTTCTTCATACGGATCGGGCAGCGACCAATCCCAATAATCGTCGCTGCGATAATACGTCCTGAACCAGTTGTGACCGTTGCGTCCAGCAAAATAGTAATAGTTGGACGGCAATACCCGGCCCACGTCGTCTACGCCACGCTTCTCAAGCAGCCAGCGGATTACAACGTCTTCCGCAAGGCTTCTGCATTCTTCCGTAATGGGCAATCCCGCGGAATATGCAAACTGTGAGCGTGACTTTACCACAATTTCAATGCTGCTTCCAAAATAACCGGCGTCTACCCGATTGAGCGCGCACCAGATTACCCCTGCCCTTTCCGCCTTGCTGTTCACTCCACGCGCTTCCGCGTATACAAGCTGTGCCAACATGTCGACCTCGTGCTGATAATCCTTAAGCTGCTCCGTGACTGCTGTGATGTCTTCTACTGATACAACCATCGTTCGATTCGTCGGTTCTTCAGCGGGCTCATCGGCCGGGGATGCCGCAAACGCTGTGCCGGTTATGCAAAGCACAACGATCACCACTGCCCCCGCAATGAGTTTATTGATTTTCATGGTTCCTCCTTCGTTGACTGCCACCGGTTTTCGGCATACCTGCCGTCCTCCGGCGTTCCACGTATTTTTCATGCAGACAAAAAGCCTGCAATTTCCCCAATGCCATGCGCTTAATGTATGATATGTGACCGTACGTCTCTGGGTTCACGTACAGTCAGTTAATATACACACCTTCCCAATGACGCGTCAAGTTTTATGACATTCTATTTACAATTTGGTTACATTTCTTTTCGATTCGCGTTTTTTCGGTACACGCGCGGAATTTGAGCATATTTCCATTCTTGCTGCCCATGTTTTTCATAAAAATATGTATATTCAATTTATCGGCAGATATTAAATATTGATAATACTGTAGCGATTAAGGAACGCTCCTCTTTGCAATAAAACGGGTTGAAATTAATAATATGAAGAAACTTCAGTTTCCAAATTCAGCTTCCATTTATCCATTAGAGCAACTGATGAATCTTTAAGGAAGCAGAGGATCTGATCAACCTCTCAGTTCATATCTGCAACAGGGCCAAGCCGTACGGCGGCAGTGTCATCTCGATCAGTCCGTCGTTGAGCTTGTAGGTCTCTTCGGTCAGCAGACAGCGCGCCCGCCCATGCAGCTTATCGCGCAGGCTGCGGATGTCCGCATCCGTCATGAGCTGGTGCTGACCGGCAATATCAAATACGATCTGCCGGGGCTTATCAGCGCGGTTAACCGCCGTAAACACGACGCCGTCTTTTTTCTCATTGCCAAAAGCGTCCCGGCCATCCAGCACATAGCGCAGGATGCCGATACAGTCCTCGTTCGGTGCAAAGAATGCCGCCTTTCCGGTGCGCAGCGCGTCCGATTCGTTGCGAATGCGGGCCAGCGCACGGTAGTGCCCCGTGATGTCCATTTCGCCGGGCGGGAATGTGCCACGGTTGAAGGGATCAAGAAAGCCCTGTGCGCCCTTCTCGTCTCCGTAATACACACAGGGTGCGCCGGGTACTGCAAACTGCAGCGCGGCAGCCAGCCGCTGGAGCGTTTCGCCCCGCATGTTCTGCGCAGGACTGATAAAAAACGTGGCTTGCTGCTCACGCGAGAGGTTTTTTGCGTCCATGGACGTGCTGAGAACAGTCCGCAGCCGCTCTACGTCGTGCGACGACAACAGGTTCATCAGCGCGTAGTACATCGGCTTGGGATAGTTGACCGCCTGCGCGGTCAGAAACTGCTGCAGCGACGCCGCATCGCGCTTGCCGGTTAAAAAGCCGATCACAGCGCTGCGGAAGGGATAGTTCGTCACGGAGTCGAGCTCGTGACCCAACGCGAATGCACGTTTTGAACCATAGCTGTATTTGGTGGTCGCGTCCTCCCACACCTCGCCGATGAGTGCGGCCTCGGAGTCCGCTTCCTTTACGGCTCCGCGCATGAGAGCCAACACGTCGTCCGGCAGCTCATCGGCCACGTCCAGCCGGTAACCCGCCGCACCGGCGTGCACCCAGTGCTTCATCACACTGTCCTCGCCCGTGATCACGAAGCGCTGCCATTCCGGGTTGCGCTCGTTCACCTCGGGCAGGGTTTTAAAGCCCCACCAACTCTTGTACTTGTCAGGATAATGCTCAAATGTATACCACGGAAAATACGGCGACTCCTTACTGCGGTACGCGCCGCCTTCGCCATATCCGCCCTCGCGGTTGAAGTAGACGCTGTCGGAGCCGGTATGCGAGAACACGCCGTCGAGCAGCACGCGCATACCCATCGCATCGGCCTTTTCACAGAGCCTGCGCAGGTCATCCTCGCTGCCCAGCACCGGGTCGATCTTCATGTAATCGGCGGTGTTGTAGCGGTGATTGGAGGCCGCCTCAAAAACGGGGTTCAAATAGATCGCGCCCACGCCGAGGCTTTTCAGATAATCCAGCGACTGCTCAATGCCCTTCAGCGTACCGCCAAAGTAATCGGAGGGGTCGTAATCCTTCTCACCCGGCAACGGCCGATAGCGCGGGGTCTCGTCCCAGCGCGCGTGCAGCGCCGCTTTGCGGCCCTTCTGGACATGATATTCAACGCCGCGCCGCGCGGTATCGTCATCCGAGCGCGCGAAACGGTCGGGAAAGATCTGATAGATGACGCTGTTTTTCAGCCAGTCCGGCGTGTCGTATCCGGCGGCGTAAACGGTGAGCTGAAACGCAGGCGGCTGCTCGGTGTATACGCAGCCCAGCCCTGCGGTCTGCCCGCCTTCCGCGCCATAGTAATACACCTTGCCGTCCACGCTGACATTGAAATAATACCAGTAGACGTCGGGCTTGTCCGGCACGGAGATGGTTACGCTGTACATCCCGTTCTCCGGGTGCATCGCGTAGTCATGCCGGAAGCTTTCGCTGAGCAGCGTCAAATATACGGCCCCCACCGACGAAAGCCGCGTCCGAAACCGCAGCGTGACGCTCTGGCCGGGGTGCAGCGCTTCCGCGGGGTCGCGATAAACAGGCGACGCCGAGTCGTGCAGCATTTCATTTTTGTAGTTGATCAGCATAGCCTTCCCTCCCCGTCAATACACCCCAAAAAAGCTGCGCCTTTTGGGAGATTTCATACTCAAACCGGCTCCAGGCCCCATATCTGCCGGTTATACTCCGCAATCGTCCGGTCGGAACTGAAATATCCCGCGGACGCCGTATTGACTGCCGCGAGCTTAACCCAGCGCTCCGCGTCGGCATAAGCCTCCATCACCTGCGAAAAGGCCTTGTCGTAGGCAACAAAGTCATACAGCACAAAGTATTTGTCCGCCCGGTCATAGTCTCCCGTAAGCAGCGAATTGTAGATGTCGCGGAACTTTTCCTTATCGTCCACGGGCAGTGTGCCGTCCACAAGGCGTGAAACCGCTTTGCGGATATCCGGGTTCTTATCGAAAAACTCCGTTGGGCGGTACGAATTATCCGCTTCCATGCGGGCGATCTCTTCCGCGCGCGCGCCGAAGATGAAGATGTTGTCCTCTCCGGCCTGCTCCAGCATCTCCACGTTCGCCCCGTCCAGCGTGCCCAGCGTGACCGCACCGTTGAGCATGAACTTCATGTTGCCCGTGCCGGAAGCCTCCCGTCCGGCGGTCGATAGCTGTTCGCTGATATCCGTAGCGGGAATCAGCTTCTCCGCCAGCGACACGTTGTAGTTTTCCAGAAACACGACCTTCATCTTGTCCTTTGTGCGCGGGTCGCTGTCAACGAGGTCCCCCACCGCATTGATGAGCCGGATGATGTCCTTGGCCTTGCGGTATCCCGGTGAAGCTTTGGCGCCGAACAGAAACACCACCGGCTGCGGCAGCGCGAACGCCTCATCCTCCGTCATGCGGTTGTAGAGGTGCAGGATGTGCAGCACCTTCAACAGCTGACGTTTATATTCATGCAACCGCTTGGCCTGCGTATCGAACACCCAATCCGGGTTTAGCTCCAGGCCCTGTGCCTCGTGGACATGCTCCGCAAGACGCAGCTTGTTGTCCCGCTTGATTTCGGAAAACTGTGTAAGAAAGCGTTTATTGCCAAGGTGCTTTTTGAGCTTATCCAGCTCCGTCCAATCGTACAGAAACTCCCTGCCGATGGTGCCTTCGATGAGCTTCGTGAGCTCCGGGTTGGAGGAAGCGAGCCAGCGCCGCGGCGTGATGCCGTTGGTAATGGCGAGGAACTTGGCAGGCGCAATGGCATAAAAGCCCCGGAAGGTCCGGGTTTTCAGGATGTCGCCGTGCAGCTGCGATACGCCGTTAACGTGCGCGCACACCGCGATGCACAGGTTGGCCATGCGCACCTCGTCGTAGGCGATGATGGACATATGCGAGATGCGGTCCCAATCGCCCGCAAACCGCTTCCAGAGCTGTTCACCGAACTTGTCGTTGATGGCCTTCACGATGGAATAGATGCGGGGCAGCAGCGATTTGAACAGCTGCTCCGGCCACGCTTCCAGCGCTTCCTGCATCACCGTATGATTGGTATAGTTGAACGCGCGGCTGACGATAGCATAGGCATCATCCCAGCCCATGTGCTCCTCGTCGAGCAGAATGCGCATCAGCTCCGGGATGGCGAGCGTGGGATGCGTGTCGTTGATCTGCAGCACCACCTTATCGGGCAGCGTGCGCAAGTCGCCGTACTGGCGCTTATGGTCGCGCACGAGGCTTTGCACTGTGGCGGACGCGAGGAAGTAGAACTGCTTTAAGCGCAGCTGACGGCCCGCAATATGGTCGTCCTCAGGATACAGCACCTTGGAGATGGACTCGGCCAGCTCCTTCTGCGCGATCATGCAGGCGTAATCGCCTTTATTGAACGATTTCAAGTCAAAGGCGGAGGGGCACTCCGCGCTCCAAAGCCTCAGCGTGGCGGGCATTTTCGATTCATAGCCCATTACGGGCATATCGTAAGGGACTGCGTTCACGGCCTGATAATCCTTATGCACGATGCTGAGGCCGTCCTTGGTCCATATCTCGTCCACCGTGCCGCCGAAATGCACCTGCACCTGCTCGCCCTGCCGCTCAATCTCCCAGACGTCGCCCTGCTGCATCCAGTCGTCCGGCACCTCCACCTGTTCGCCGTGCTCAATCTTCTGGCGGAATATGCCGTATTCATAGCGGATGCCGCAGCCCACCGCAGGCAGGTTCAGCGTAGAAAGCGAATCGAGGAAGCACGCGGCCAGCCGTCCAAGGCCGCCGTTGCCGAGGCCCGCCTCGTTCTCCTGCTCCTCGATCTTATCCAGCGGATAGCCGATCTCCTTCAGCGCTTCGCGGTATTCGTCCAGCGCGCCGAGATTGATCATGTTGTTGATGAGCGCGCGGCCCATCAAAAACTCAGCCGAAAGGTAGTAGAGCTTTTTCAGCCCTCGTTTTTCCACCTCTTCGACACCGCTTACCCATTGCTCCACAATCCGGTCGCGCACACATAAAGCGACCGCCTGAAACCGCTCCTCATCGGATGCGCTTTCCAGCGTGCGTCCGAAGTAGCGCGTGAGCTTGCCTTCGATCTTCTCCCGTATCTGCCTCGGGCTCTCCCGTTTGATTTCCGTCCCCAAACTCCATTCCTCCATCCGGTGTGATCCCTGATGCTCTATTCTATGGCTGCGGCGCATCGGCTGTCAATTTTCAGGAGACTGCGTCTCCTTTGCGGGCATCATAGCGACATACAGCGACGCGTACGCCTTGGCGCTCTTCGCAAAGCCAAGATCCTGCTTCATGGCCGAATGCCGGAGCGCCGCAAATGCCTCCTGATTTCCGTATACCTGCAGCGCATACCGCAGCGTGTTCAACATGTCATGCGCATTGTAGCTGTCGAACACGAAGCCGTTGCCCGCGCCGGTAAATTCGTTGTACGGCTTTACCGTATCCTTGAGGCCTCCGGTAGCGCGCACGATGGGCAGCGTGCCATAGCGCATGGCGATCATCTGCGAAATGCCGCATGGCTCGAACAGCGAGGGCATGAGCAGAAAATCTCCGCCCGCATAGATGCGGTGCGACAGCGCGTCGTCGAAGCGCAGCAGCGCCTTTACCCGGCCCGGATACCGCTGCTCCGCGTCGCGGAAGAAGTTCTCGTATTCTGCGTCGCCCGTACCGAGCATCGCAAAGCAGATTCCCTGCTGCATCATCTCGTCGAACACGCGCAGCACGAGATCCAGCCCCTTCTGTTTCGTCATCCGTGTGACCATGCACACGAGCGGCGCAGAAGCGTCCAGCCCCAGTTCATCGCACAGCGCCTGCTTGCAGGCCTGCTTACCCTCCGGCGCTTTCACGCTGTACGTCTGCGCAATCATTTTATCCTTGTCCGGGTTGAACGCCTTGGTATCGATGCCGTTGAGTATACCCACGAGGTCGTCCGCGCGGGCATTCAGGATACCGTCCAGCCCTTCGCCGAAATAGGATGTGCGAATCTCCTGCGCATAGGCGGGACTCACGGTAACGAGCTTGTCCGCAAAGGCCACGCCCGCTTTCATGAAGCTCGCCGCGCCGTAGTGTTCAATGTAATCCGGGTGGTAGTAGAACGGGTTGATCCCCAGCAGCTCGGATACGAGTCCAAAGTCGAATTTGCCCTGATACATGAGGCTGTGCATGGCCAGCAGCGTCTTGCAGCTGCCCTGCGGCCTTCCCTGATATTGCGTTTTGACAAGCATCGGGATCATGGCGGTATGCCAGTCGTTTACGTGCAGGATATCCGGCTCAAAGCCGATGATGGGCAGCGCCTCCAGCGCGGCACGCGAGAAGAAGGCGTACTGCTCGCCCTCAAAGTTGCCGCCGCTGTAGATCCAGCTGCCGAAGTAAAACTCGTTGTCGATGAGGTATACCGGCAGGCCGTCCCAGTCGATCACCTCCACACCCGCGTACTGCGACCGCCAGCCGAGCTGTACGGAGAAGCTCGCGAGGTGCTCCACGCGGTCCGCGTACTTTTCCTTGATGACGCGGTGATACGGCAGCATCAGCCGCACATCAAAGCCTAAATCCTTCAGCGCACGGGAAAGTGTCCCCGCTACGTCCGCAAGCCCCCCTGTCTTGGCAAACGGCGCGCACTCGGCGGCCACCATCAGAATGGTCGGCAGGCTGTCCATATTCTTTGCTTTCAGCATTGCGGCAAGGCGCTTGTCCATATCAGAGTACCGTATCCTTTCGGATGATCGTGGGATAATTCTCGTCGCCGATCAGCGTGCGGCCCTCGCGGATACGGCAATTCTTGTCCGTGATCACGTTCTCCAGCACGCAGTTCTTGCCGATCTCAGTTTCCTGCATGATGATGCAGCCCTTGACGCGCGCGCCTTTGGCCACGCGCACGCCGCGGAAGAGCATGCTGTCCTCCACCGTGCCGTTAATGATGCAGCCGTTGGCGAGCAGGCTGTTGCTGACCTTGGCGTTGCTGCCGTATTTCACGGGCGCTTCGTCCTTGACCTTGGTGTAAACCGGCTGACCGGTATAGAACAGGTCGCGCGAAACATCCTCGCGCAGCATGGCCATATTGAGGTCGTAGTAGTCATTGACGGAATCGAGCCGCCCCACAAAACCAGTATGCTCCATCGCAAGAATGCGAAGATTGCGCACGTTGCGCATGATGACGTCGCCGATAAAGTCGTAGTGGCCGTGGGCGATGCTCCGGTCGATGATGTACTCGAGCAGGCTCTTGTGGATGAGAAACACGTCCATGCAGATTTTGTCCGAACGGGAGTACTTGAAGTCGTATTCCATCTCCGTCACCCAGCCGTTCTCGTCCGTGAACAGCCGCAGCTCCCGGCGGCGTTCCCGGCTGTCCGCATTCTTCTCGGTGGTATACAGCAGCGTGATGTCGGCCTGCATCTCGTTGTGCCGGCGGAACATCGCGTTATAGGTCGTGGTGAACACCGTGCTTGCGCCGGTCAGCAGGCAATACGGCTGCGGCGCGCGGTGGATATACGACAGGTTGCTTTTGATGGCATCCGCCACGCCGTGGAAGATGCCGGTGTTTTCGGCATAATCGAAGGGCGGCAGGATGAACAGGCCGTCGGTCTTGCGGGAGAGGTCCCATTCCTTGCCGGAGCCCACATGGTCCATCAGCGACTGGTAGCTCTTCTGCGTAATGATGCCCACGTTGCGGATGCCGCTGCCCACGAGGTTGGAGAGGTGGAAGTCGATGACGCGGTAACGCCCGCCCACCGGCAGTGCCGCGATGGAGCGCATCAGTACGAGCTCGCGCAGGTTGTAGTTCTCCTCTCCGGCGTAGATCAGTCCGAATACGTCCTTGATCATACGTAGACCTCCTCCTTCTTCTCGCAGTGCTGCGCCGCGCATTCGCTGCCCGGTTCTATCGAAGTGCCCTCCGCAATGTCCGCACCCGCTTCCACCTGTACGCGCTGGCCGATAACGGTGATTCGCTTCTCGCCGCCGATGTGGCAGCCCTGGCCTACCGTCACGTCTTCGTCGATGATGGCCTTCTCCACCACGCAGCCCGGTCCGATCACGGTGTTCTGCATGATGATGCTGTCCTTGACGACCGCACCTTCCATCACCTTCACCTCAGGGAACAGCACGCTGTTCTCCACGCTGCCGTAGATATGGCACCCTTCGGATACGATGCTGCGCTTGGTGAGCGCGTCCTTGCCCACAAAGTGCGGCGGCTGGTTGGGGTTCCGCGAGAATATGCGCCACGTCGGGTCGAACAGATCGAACTCCGGATGGTCCTGCAGCAGCTCCATGTTGGCCTCCCACAGGCTTTGGAGCGTTCCGACGTCCTTCCAGTACCCGTTAAAGGTGTAAGCGAATACGAACTCGCCCGCCCGCACCATCTTCGGGATGATATCCTTGCCGAAATCGTTGGAGGAGTCCTTGTCCTCGCTGTCGCGGTACAGCCAGGAGCGCACCTTGCGCCAGCTGAAGATATACACGCCCATGGAAGCAAGGTCGCTCTTGGGATTCTTGGGCTTCTCCTCAAACTCCACGATGCGCCCGGTTTCGTCGGTATTCATGATGCCGTAGCGCGAGGCTTCCTTCAGCGGCACGCGAATGACCGCGATGGTCGCGTCGGCCTCCTTCTCGATATGCGCCTTGAGCATTGCGCTGTAATCCATCTTGTAGATGTGGTCGCCTGAGAGCACCAGCAAATAGTCCGGATCGTACCGGTCGATGAAAAAGCTGTTCTGAAAGATCGCGTTGGCTGTGCCGGAATACCACTCGCCGCGCTCACCCTTCATGTAGGGCGGCAGGATAAACACGCCGCCGCTGTTGATATCGAGGTCCCACGGGGACCCCGTGCCAATGTACGCATTGAGCTCCAGCGGCTGATATTGCGTCAGCACGCCCACCGTATCGATACCTGAGTTGGTGCAGTTGGACAGCGCGAAATCAATGATGCGGTACTTCCCTCCGTAAGGCACAGCCGGTTTCGCCCGCGTTTTGGTCAGCACCCCCAATCGGGAGCCTTGCCCGCCCGCAAGCAGCATGGCGACAGTTTTCTTTTTATTGGCCATTCTGACGCACCTCCATAAGATCCTCCGTAAAAACATAATACACCGCAGAGAGCGGCGGTATGCTTAGCTCCGCGCGGTATGGCAGGCCGCCATAGTCCCCTTCCCGCACAGAAATGTTCTTTTTGACTTTCATCCCCGAGCCGCCGTATTCCTCCGCATCGCTGCAGAATGCCAGCGACAGCGCGCCTTTTGCGGGCATGCCGACAACCCAGTTTTCCACCGGCACCGGCGTAAAGTTGAACGCGCACGCCACGCGCTGCGGCTTTGGCCACGTGCCCGTACGCATGAAGCACAAACAGCTGCGGCTTGCGTCTTCCACATTCAGCCACGTAAAGCCCGCCCAGCCATCCTCCACCTCGAACAGGGCCGGATGGGAAGCATAGAACGCGCCGAGGTCGCGCACATAGCGCTGCAGCTGCGCATGGCGCGGATAATCCAGCAGGAACCAGTCGAGCGGCCGCTTGGGGTCCCACTCGATGAACTGCCCGAACTCGCTGCCCATGAAGTTCAGCTTCTTGCCGGGATGCGCAAACATGAAGCCGTACAGCGTCCGCAGCGAGGAGAACTTCTCATCGTAGCCGCCGTACATCTTATCGAGCAGGGACTTCTTGCCGTGCACCACTTCGTCGTGCGAATAGGGCAGCACGAAGTGTTCCGAGAACGCGTAGTGCAGTGAGAACGTCAGCTTGTTGTGGTTGAACTGCCGGAAGAAATGGTCCATGGACATGTACGAGAGCGTATCGTGCATGAAGCCCATGTTCCATTTAAACGAGAAGCCGAGGCCGCCTTCTGCCGTGGGCTTGGTTACGCCCGGAAACGACGTGGACTCCTCCGCCACCGTTACGACGCCCGGATGGCGCGCATGAACCGTGGCGTTTAGCTTCTTCAGAAACGCCTCCGCACCGAGGTCGATGTTGCCGCCGTGTTCATTGGGCACATACTCGCCTTCGTTGCGGGCATAGTTCAGGTACAGCATGGAGGTCACGGCGTCCACACGGATGCCGTCCACGTGGTACACGTCCAGCAGCATCATGGCGCTGGACACGAGGAACGATACGACCTCCGGCCGTTTGTAGTTGAAGATCAGCGTGCCCCACTGCGGATGGTTGGCCTGCATCGGGTTTGCGTGTTCGAACAGGCATGTCCCGTCAAAGGCCGCGAGCCCGTGGGCATCCTTCGGGAAGTGCGCGGGCACCCAGTCCACCAGCACCCCGATGCCATGGCTGTGCATCACGTCCACGAAGTACATGAAGTCCTGCGGCGTGCCGTAGCGGCTGGTGATGGCAAAGTAGCCCGTCACCTGATAGCCCCACGAGCCGTCGAACGGGTACTCGTTGATCGGCAGCAGCTCCACGTGGGTATAGTGCATTTCCACGAGGTAATCCGCCAGCTCCTCCGCGACTTCGCGCAGGCTGACGTACTCGTAGCTCTCCTTGGTACGCCACGAGCCGATGTGCATTTCGTATATGGACATGGGAGAGGTGAATATGTTTTGTTCCCGCCGCCGCTGCAAAAACGCCCCGTCGCGCCATTCGTAGCCTTCAAGGCTCCATACCTTGGACGCGGTTTTGGGGGCGACCTCGGCATGAACCGCAAACGGGTCGGACTTAAATTGTACGTGTCCGTCGCTGCCGGTTACGTGGTATTTATAGTTGTCGCCGTCCTTAAGGCCCGGCACATAGGCCACAAAAATGCCGCCCGGCAACTTCTCCATCGGGTTCGTGCCAAAGTGCCAGTTGTTGAAGTCGCCCACCACGCTGACAGCCTTGGCGTGCGGAGCCCAGACGAGAAAGCGGTGCATACCGGCCTCCGGCACATCGTGGCAGCCGAATACCCGGTACGCCTGCTGCGCCTCGCCGGTGTTGAACAGGTAAACTTCTTCCGTATTCACGTGTCGCGCGATGTCTCTCATTGTGCCGCTCCCTGAGCGAAATCCCTCCCCTGATGCGTGACGCGACCGCCGCGGATCATATATATAGTGAATATTCGACCTTGGACACCACATTCCCTTCATCCGACTTTCCGATATTTAACGTTTGAATATTAATATTATGTAATATTTCCGGGAATTTTGCCGAAAACAAAACACCGGCGGTCTTCTCGCCGGACGGGTTACTGACAAAGGTGTAGCTTGGAGGCTCTGCCTCCAAACCACCGCTCAAGGGGCATTGCCCCTTGAGAATCCCATCGTACGAAGCACCCTGTTCAGGGCGTTTCGGGGACAAAGGGATTTCTTGAAACATTCTCTCTTGCGAAGGGTTTTTCCATTTAAAAAACATATTGAGCCTTCCTGATCGATTATTTTCGCTTTAGTATAGCTGACGTTTATTTACCGGAGGGAACAGCTCATATGGAGCAGGGTACGTTCGCGCGGGTGAAGGCGGCGGTGTCCGCGCCGCAGGTTTGGCAAAAGTATGGCGGCGAGGTGCCGCGCGGCGGGTACGTGCGGTGCGCGTTCCACAACGACCGCAACCCCTCGATGCGGCTGTACGAGGGCGACCGGGGCTATTACTGCTTTGCGTGCGGTGCGGGCGGGGACGCGGTAACGCTGGCGGGCAAGCTGCTGGGGCTGTCGCCGTATGCGGCGGTGCAGCGCGTGGCGGCAGACTTTCATGTGGCGGTGCCGGAGGGCAAAATCGACCGTGACGCGATACGCCGGGTAGACCGCAGGCTGCAGCGGGAGCGGGCGTTTGTGGTGTGGCAGCGGGACGCGGAGCGCACCCTTGCGGACTACCACCGTCTGCTGCGGCAGGCAAAGGCAGAGCGTGCGCCGGGGGCGCGGGAGGACGGCATCGACCCGGCCTTTGCGGAGGCGTGCCGCCATCTGGAGTACGCGGAGTACGCGCTGGAGTGGCTGGGCGAAGACCCGATGGGATTCTACAAAGCGAACAGAGATTACGTTGAAAGGGCGGTTAAGCGGATTGAGCAACTACACGGATGACGACCTGAAGTACTTTGAGGAAACACAGAAAGCCGGGGCGCAGGCGGAGCCGCTGGTGACGGTATCGGCGGCGGAGCTGCAGCGGTCGAACCTGCCGCCGCTGAAGTTCGTCGTGCGCGGGTTGCTGCCGCAGGGCCTCGCCATACTCGCATCCCCGCCCAAGTACGGCAAGAGCTGGATGGTGCTGGACTTGGGCCTCTCCGTTGCGGCGGGCAGTCCGTTTTTACGCCACGCCACCGCGCCGGGCGGATGCCTGTATCTCGCGCTGGAGGACAGTCTGCACCGCCTGAAGGAGCGCATGGACAAGGTGTTGGCGGGCGCTGCCGCGCCGGAGGGCTTCCACTTCTCCACGCACTGCGCCGACCTTTCCTCCGGGCTCATGGGGCAGCTGGAGGCCCATATCAAAGCGCACCCCAATACCGCGCTGGTCGTCATCGACACGTTCCAGAAGATACGCGGCGCGGCGGGCGGCAGGGAGACGGCCTACGGCGCGGACTACCGCGAGGTGGGACAGCTGAAGCAGTTTGCCGACCGCTTTGGCCTCTGCCTGCTGCTGGTGCACCACCTGCGCAAGATGGAGGACGAGGGTGACGTGATGAACCGCATCTCCGGCACCACCGGCATCGCGGGCGCGGCGGATACCCTGCTGGTGCTGTCGCGGCTCTCGCGCGGCGACGACGACACCACGCTCACCTCCACCGGGCGGGACATCGAAAGCGACGAGACCGTGCTCAGCTTCGACAAGGCCGCCTGTCGCTGGCGCGTGATGGGCAACGCACAGGAGCGCGCGGAGCAGGCTGAGCGGGAGCGCTTTGCCGCCGACCCGCTGGTGGTAACGATACGGCAGCTGGTGCGCGAGAACCCGCTGGGCTACAGCTGCACCGCAAGCGAGCTGATGGTGCTATGCGCGGAGAAGGCGGGCGCGTACCCGGCGGACACCCCCACCACGCTCAGCCGGGCGATACGCGCTGCCGCGCCCAAGCTGTTTGAATACGACGGCATCATCTGCAAGCCCCCGGCGAAGAACGGGAGCAACGGCGTGCGGAAGCACACCTTTTACAAGGCGGGCGTGCAGCGCGAACTGGAGCTTTAGGGGTGTATGTAAAACAGCGATACTATGCGATACTATGCGATACTGTGTGATAAAACCGATGCTAATCGGAGAGGAACCGACTGATGGTGGTGATTAAAAACCTGCCTCAGTTTGGGCAGGTGATGCTGGAGGGCAGTCTGCCGGATGTGATGGTCTGGCTGGATATGCTCCGATGGACGGAGGTGCATATAAACGTATACCAGAGGGTGGGTGAGGACGAAGCGAGGGCGAGTGCGGTGTGTGAGGAATTAGAGAGTTAATCTTTCAAAAAAATATAAAAGAATATGGATGTAAACCTTCCGCTGAAAATAAAAGGACTAGGTTTATAATTTAAGCAAAGCTATTATTGAAATGATAATAGCACCCATTGAAAGAATATAAGAAATTAATAACGGTATCCATCTTCTTAAGGTTATATGTCGATGCATAAGAATATAGGTTACACCGTTATCATTGACTGAGCATTTTACGCCAATATAATGGGGTGGATTATCATCAGAACTTACTTGTCCTTCATAATCTACATCAACAAGTCCTTTGTCAAGTAATTCTTTGATTTCGCGGTCTTCTGATGTCCACTCACTTTTTCTGTTTAGGCTTTTTAGTCGTTTGTAAGACTTCGGATCAAGTTCATTCATAACAACCTCTTAGTAATTGTTTTAAATAGCCCCGAAGGGCTGCCCACTACCTCCGATGTACAAACACCGTACCATTGGAACGATGATGAGCATGTACATAGACGGATCTCTCCATAGGCAAATTACCTCCATATTAGTATGCATTTACACGCACCTTGTCACGCGCGGCAAGCTTACATTATATGGATTAATCTACTTTATGCTCTCTGCCCTTCGGATAGTATTATATATTAACATATTGTGCAACTTTTTTCAACAAAATATGATATAATATGTATTATTTTGTTTGGAGTTAAAAAATGAAATTTAAAAAGCTATATGAGCAAAATACAGAGAAGATAAAACACGCAAATCACTTTTGGGAATTTATTTATACATTCTTTAAGACGTTTAATTACATAATAAGTGATATTGACATTAAAGTTAGCGAAGACGAAGCTGAGAGACATTTTAAGATATTCTTCATAAGCGGTTTTGGAAGACCAAATAGAGGTTGTCAAGTAGAATACGATGGTTTTGAACAAATATTTAAATATCAGCTGACCGATTGCGAAGGGTTTGATTTAGTATTTAAGCGTGAGGTAAATTTTATTAAACAAAATATCTGATAAACCGTAGTTAACGCCACTCCCAGTATCGCAAAGCATCAATAATTCACATATACCCCCTCGTCCGCCACCGACACATGGCCGCAGACAAGCCTCCCTTGCTAAAGGGAGGGGGACCGCGTAGCGGTGGAGGGATTCAATCGGCAGGCTGTAAAGTTGAGGCAGGCGCGGACACGAATCCCCCACCCGGCTTACGCCGGGAGCCCCCTTTGACAAGGGGGCCTTTTGGCTGTCCAGTATCGCATAGTATCGCATAGTATCGCATAGTATCGGTGATTCACATATACCCTCTCTCTCAAGACATGGCCGCACATCACAATTCGTAGGGGACGGACTCCTGTACGTCCCGTCGTCGGGCGGTCAGGGATGCCCGCCCCTACTATGTCACATCCGGATATCGCATAGTATCGGTGATTTACACACACCTCTGTCCGCCGCCGACACATAGCCGCAGACAAGCCTTCCCCTTGGGGAAGGTGGCACGGCGCAGCCGTGACGGATGAGGGTTAGCAAAAGCCGTCACTATCACCACCCTCATCAGTCCGCTTCGCGGACAGCTTCCCCCAAGGGAAGCCTTACCGTGTTCCCAGTATCGCAAAGTATCGCATAGTATCGGTGATTTACACATACCTTTTTCCGCTACAAGACATGCCCGCACATCACAATTCGTAGGGGACGGACTCCTGTACGTCCCGTCGTCGGGCGATCACCACCCCAAAAAGCCTTCGTCTTTTCGGGGACCCCGGGCGGTCAGGGATGCCCGCCCCTACAGGTAAAAACAAAAACACCGGCTGTCTCACCGGTGTTTGGTTGTTTTCGATATGTGCTGCCCTCAGCCTTCCGTCACAATCTTGACCGAAGCGCTGCAGCCCATGCGGTTCGCGCCGGAGTCCAGAATGGTGTTGGCCGTGGCCGCGTCCTTGATGCCGCCGTCGATCTTGATGCCGATCTTGGGGCCGATGATGGAGCGCACGAACTGCACGTCCTCCACCACCGCCTTCTTGCCGGTCAGCGCGTTGGAAATCTTCACGAAGTCCACGCCGCACTGTGCGGCAATTTCCAGCACGCGCTTCTTCTCGTCGTCCGTGTAGAGCCCCTGCTCGTAGATGGCCTTGATCTTCGCGCGGCCTGCCGCTATGGAAACCATCTCCGCGAGGTCCTTTTTGACGAACTCGAAGTCGCCGGTCTTGGCCGCCACGATCATCATGGCCGCGTCGATCTCGGTCGCGCCATTGCGTATCGCTTCCCTGATCTCCGCGCACTTGGCACTGGTGGACGCCGCGCCGTGCGGAAAGCCCGCCACGGTGCATACCGCAACGCCCGTTCCGCGCAGCTGGTCCGCCGCCATCGCCACATAGTAGGGCGAGACGCAGACGTTGGCAAAGCTGTACTGCCTGGCCTCCGCGCAGCCCTTGCGGATGGTATCCGCGGAAGTGTCGGGGTTGAGCAGCGAATGCTCGATTGCCGCCGCCAGCTCCGCGGGCGTACGCCCGGCTTTCATCGACGCCAAACGCGCCATGGTCTCCTCCGTCACGCGGGCGATGATCTTTTCAATATCCATGTTATACCTGCCTTATCTCCGTCAGCCCTACGATACGGGCATGACCTTTCCGTCCACCGCAACGTGGTCGATGACGCCGCATATCGTCCAGTCCGCGATGAGGTCGTCATCGTTAAAGAACATCTTGGTTGCGCCGCCATCCACGTTGACCAGCACGATATCGCCCGTCCCCGAATGAGCGCAATCAAAAGCGATCTCCCGTGGGCCCAAAGGCGCGCCCGAGAGGTCGATAAACTCAATGATCATCAGCTTATGACCATTGAACTTGTAGTCTTTCACCGTGGATACGACGTTGCCGACTACCCTTGCAATCTTCAAGACGCCACCCGCTTACTTGCCGGGCAGTATGGCTTCCACTTCGTCGTGCGGACGGGGAATGACGTGTACGCTGAACAGCTCGCCGACGCGCTTTGCAGCCGCCGCGCCCGCTTCCACCGACGCCTTGACCGCACCGACGTCGCCGCGCACCATCACTGTCACGAGCCCGGAGCCGATCTTTTCCTTGCCGATCAGCGTTACGTTGGCCGCTTTGACCATCGCGTCCGCCGCTTCGATTGCGCCTACGAGACCCTTCGTCTCAACCATTCCCAATGCCTGCTTTTCCATGTTAACTCCCCTTTCAGTTGCCTATAAGTTTTCGTTGTATTCGTCGATGAACCCGACGATCGCCGCATCCGCGGGCACAAGGCCCTTGCGAAAGATGAGGCTGGCCTCCTTGGAACCGATCATATACACATAATCGCCGCTGCCCGCCTGGCGCGTCTGGTCCGCTGCGACAATCGTTTTGCCGGGCTTGCCGTTTTCAATCGTCTGCACGAGCAGCAGTTTGATACCGGTCAGCCCTTCGTCCTTCACCGTGGATACGACGGAGCCGACCACTTTGCCGGTATACATGCTTACTTCGCGGGTTTCGCGGGCTTGTTATCCGCAGGCAGTATGGACTCCACGTCCTCATGCGGATGCGGGATCACGTGTACGCTGTACAGCTCGCCGACGCGCTTTGCAGCCGCCGCGCCCGCTTCCACTGCCGCCTTAACCGCGCCAACGTCGCCGCGCACCATCACGGTCACGAGTCCGGAGCCGATCTTCTCCTTGCCCATCAGCGTCACGTTGGCCGCTTTGACCATGGCATCCGCCGCCTCGATCGCGCCCACAAGGCCCTTCGTCTCGACCATTCCCAGAGCTTCCTTTGCCATCTTGGTTCTCCTTCCTGTTTATCCGGCTAAATTTACAATACTGCCTTCAATATATCAGGGTGCGGGGACGGAATCACGACCGTCCTCGCCACCATACCCTGCGCATCCTCGACCTTCGAAGCCGCGTCCATGGAGAAGCGCACCGCCGCAACCTCCCCGGTAAGCACCACAAAGCTCTTGCCGCCAAGACCTCTCCCCAACCGTACTTCGATGAGGGTCACGTCCGCCGCTTTGACCGCCGTATCGGCGCATACCACCGCAGACGCGAGCGAGTAGCTCTCCAATATGCCGAGCGCATCGGGCTTGCCAATGTCGGTGGCGGCGCACATCGCGCTGATCACCTGCTCGCTTACATTGGGGATCACGATGCTGTCCACCAGCGCCCAGTCCGCGACCGCTCTGCCTGCCTCGACCGACGACTTCACTGCCGCCACGTCGCCCGAGACGATCACGATGTATTTGCCCGCGCAGACCGCCTGCGCGGAGACCAGCGATACCGAAGCGGCTTTGAGCATTGCGTCGCCCGCCTCGATTCCTGCCGGTATGGAATTGGTTTCAATCATTCCCAGCGCGTTCACTGTTTTCTCCTTTACGCCTGAATCTCGATATACTGTTCCGTTACAGCGCTCACCGTGCCGTCGATGCTGGCATGCAGCTTTGCGCCCAGCTTACCCTCCGGAATATCAGCGATGAGCTGACCCTTCTTCACCGTTTCGCCCGGCCTGACGACCGGTACGGACGGCGCCCCGATGTGCATTCTCAGCGGCAGCCTTACCACTGCTACACGCATTGCGCGCTCTGCCAGCGGCGCATCCATGTCAAACTGGGTGATGCCCATGCGCGCCATCAGCCGCCCTGTGGGCACTTTGAGAAAGTTCGGTGCGACGTTGCCTTTCACCTGTTTAACGGGCTTATACCCAGCGGTTGATAATTCCTGCTTAAAGCGCGTCATCATGCGGCTGGGACGCAGGCCGAAGTTGCACGCGTAGTAGGTGCAAAGCCCGCAGTCGCAGCAGGAAAACACGCCGTTCGGGTCGCCCAGCAGCGAGCCCTTGCCCACGGACGCGGCCCGCATCGCCTTGTGCGGCTCCACGCTGAGGCCAAGCATGTTGCGTGGACACATCTGCGTACACAGGTTGCACTGGCAGCACGCCGCCTTGGCGAGTTTCAAATCGGCTTCGTCGCTGCCCGTCTTCTGCCGGATCAGCGGATGGTCGGCCTTCAGCACGATCACGCCGCCGGTGGTTTTGGTCACCGGTTCGCTGAAGTCTTTGGAAAGCCTGCCGGTTGCCGGGCCGCCCACGATGAGCGTATAGCCCTCAGTGCTTGTCGGTCCGCCCGCAGCCACGATCAGCGCGCCCAAGGGCGTGCCAAGCGGGGCATTAAATGTGGTGGGACGCTCCACGTCGCCCCCCACTGTCACCAGCCGTTCCGTCACCGGCTGGCCATCCAGCGCATCCGCGATCTGCGCAAGCGTGGTCACGTTGCAGACTACCGCGCCCACGTCGAGCGGAATGCCGCCCGTGGGTACGACCTTGCCGGTCACCTCATATACGATCTGCTGCTCGTCGCCCGCCGGGTAGAAGTTCTCCAGCGGATAAACGCGCACGTTGCTCTTCCCCTGTATCGCCCGTTCCAGCGAGGCGATCGCGCCGTGGTTCTTCTCCTTCACGCACAGCACGCCTTCCTTGGCGCCCACAGCCTCCATCATGGCTATAAGGCCCCGCACGATGCGCTCCGGCTCGCGCTGCATGAGTATCTTGTCGACGCGCAGCAACGGTTCGCACTCCGCACCATTGGCGAGCACGATGTCCGCTTTGCCCGTTGCTTTCACATGTGTCGGGAAACCCGCTCCGCCCGCGCCCACGACGCCCGCTTCACGGATCACTTCTGCCACGTTCATCTCAATCCCCTATACGATCCGGAAGTTGCCATACAGCACGCAGCGCCGGATACGCGTAAACGTGCGCGCGCTCGTCACGCCTTCGCCTGTAGGCGTCGCGATGGTCAGCGAGGCAAAGCCCTCGCCGCCAAAGCCCAGCCCCGCGTAAGAAGGCGCATTCTTGATAAATATCGTCGTGTCCAGTGCCTTAGCCGCCATGGACAGGCGTGTGACGTTCTGAGAATGCATCATCGCGGTATGGTGGCAGCCGTTCTCGGCTTTGATGGCCTTGGCGATGGCTTCTTCGATGGTGTTCACTGTGGCCACGCCCAGCACCGGCATCAGCATCTCGGTCGTGATAAACGGATGGTTCTCGTCCACCGCCGCGATCACGAGGCGCGGCTCCCCGGTGAAAGCAACGCCGCTGGCCCGCAGGATCACGGTCGCGTCGCGGCCCACGAACTTGCGGTTCGGGGCGAATTTGCCGTCTTTGTTTTCGAGGACGGTTTTTATGACCTTATCGATGTCCGCGCCGGAGATGCGGAACGCGCCGTTCTTCTCCATCTCGCTCATCAGCTGTTCCGCGATGCACGCGAACGCAAACACCTCTTTTTCAGCGATGCAGAGCACGTTGTTGTCAAAGCTCGCGCCATCCACGATGTCCTTCGCGGCCTGCGGAATGTCCGCCGTGTCGTCCACGATCACCGGCGGGTTGCCCGGGCCTGCCGCGACGACCTTCTTGCCGGTCTTCATGGCCACCTTGACGACCGCCTCGCCGCCCGTGATGGACAGCAGCGGCACATCGGGATGCTCCATGATGACTTTCCCGGTTGCCAGAGTCGGCTCCTTCACGGTGCAGATCAGCGCCGCCGGGCCGCCCGCGCATACAATGGCCTCGTTAAGAATGCGCATCGCTTCGGTGGATACCTTCTTCGCCGCCGGGTGCGGGTTAAACACCACCGCGTTGCCCGCAGCGATCATGCTGATGGAATTGTTGATGATGCTCGAGGGCGGGTTAGTGGACGGCGTGATCGAGCCGATGACCCCGAAGGGCGCACGCTCCATCAGCGTCAAACCGTAGTCGCCCGAAAGCGCGGCTGCCGACAGATCTTCGATGCCGGGTGTCTTGTTGGCCGCAAGCAGGTTCTTCTTCACCTTGTCCTCAACCTTGCCGTACCCCGTTTCTTCGTGGGCCATTTCGGCCAGATGCTGCGCGTTCTCCCGCGCCGCGCCGCGCATGGCTTCGATCAACCTGCCACGCTGGTCCAGCGACATGGCGATCAGCTGCTTCTGTGCCGCTTTAGCCGAAGCGATGGCTTCCTCCGCCGTATCGCACAGCCAACAGCCCGCTCCGGCTGTCGCAGCTGTGTGTGAACCGGCGAGCTGCCGCACGGTATCCTCCACGATGCTCCTGATTTCCGCTTCCGTCAAACTCATTGCAATGCCTCGCTATTTCTGATCGTCCGGCGCATCCTTTTCAGGCGCGTCCGCAGTCTCATATTTTCTGAATACGACCTTGCCGCGCAGCTCCACCGAGTCGATGATGGCCGTAATTGCCAGATCGGACGGTTTGCCGTCCGTCTGTGCCGTCTGCCGCGACGAGCTGCCGGAGACGCACATGACGACCTCGCCTTCACCCGCACCCACCGTATCAATGGCGACGAGCGGCGCACCCTTCTCCTGAAACGTCTCAATGTCGATCGGCACCACAATAAGCAGCTTTAATCCCAAAAGCTTATCCGCCTTATTCGTGCTGACAACGTTTCCCCTGACCCGCGCTAATATCATGCGGTTCCTCCTCTATTCATCGATCTCGACGCCGAGTTCCCTTGCGGCGTCCCGTGCGAGCGGCGTAACGATGGCTCCCTGCGCACACCGCACACGGTCCCTTCCGCTGCGGTGTGCTTCGCCTATCTCCGCCTCCGTGACCAGCGCCAGTTCCCCTTCCATCGGGCCGACTGAGAGCTTGAGCGATACGATCCTGGCTCCCATATCCTCAACCGCTTTCAGCGCATCGGCGAGCCCCTGGAAGAACGTGCTGCGGCTGAAGGTAGGCCGCTCGAAATCGAGCAGCACCGTCACGTTTTTATGCCAAAGCAGGCCGCGCATGACCGCCTGCTCATAGAATCCCCTGTCATTTCCGGCTGCGATATTCTGCAGCAGCCAAAGCGGCGGGCACACCAGCACGATGTCCGCGAAGCTTTTCAGCCGTTCCATCAGCCGCTGCTGTTCCTGCGCCGTTTCCGCCGGTATCTTGCGCAGCGTGTCGCTCAGCATGCCCGCGCCTTCGCCCGCGCACGCCGCCTCCACGCCGTACCGATCCTTCAGATATTGCTCCAGCGGCCCCGCGTCCGGTATGAACGACGGCACCAGCGCGAGCGCGCCCCGCTCCACCTTCTCGGGTTCGAGCATTTCGCGGATGATGCGTTCCGCGATGCGCCTTATGATACTTTTCAGTTCCCTGTCGTCGATGTTCATGACTCCTTAACGAGCTCCAGCAAATCGCCGCACTGAATGGCTCCGGCGTTGGCTTCATCGGTGTCGATATGTAGCTCCAGCGCGTGTCCGTCGCCCGAACGCACGGCAATGTTGCCAAGTGTGATATCGCGCACACCCCTCTTTTGGGCGCTCACAATATCGCCGCTTTTCAGGCCGTAAGCTGCCGCTTCCTGCGCAGACATATGCAGATGCCGCGCCGCAACGATAACGCCCTTCTTCAGCTCCACTTCACCCTTTGGTCCCGCGAGCCTGCAGCCCGGCGTACCCGCGATGTCGCCCGACATGCGTACCATTGCCGTTATGCCCAGCTTCAGCGAGTCGGTCATGGAGACCTCCACCTGCGTATCAGGCCGCTCCGGGCCAAGTATACGAACGCCCTCGATACGGCCTTTAGGGCCGACGACGGCGAGCTTCTCCTCACAGGCAAACTGGCCGGGCTGGGAAAGCGGCCGCATCAGATGCAGCGCATACCCCGGCCCGAACAGCGCGTCGCGGTCGGCCGCGGAGAGGTGAATATGCCTCGCCGAGACCGCCGCGGGTATGTAGTATTGTTTTTCCTGCGCCAGCTTCACGCACACTGCGAGCGTGACGATGCGCTTGGTTTGTTCTTTATCCATCAGTGCCCCGGCTGGCCGTACGTCTTATGGATGTTGACGGCGTCCAGCGTCTGCTCCTCTGTCATGATCGCGGTTTCCCCCGCGGCTTTGGCTACCAGATACGTTTTGGCTGCATCCTCCATGTAAACGGCGGCGTACAGCGCTTCCTTCAGATCCTTGCCCACCGTGATAACGCCGTGGTGCTTTAAGATCACCGCCCGCCGGTCCCCGATGTACTTCACCGTCTGCACGCCCATGTCGAGGCTGGCGGCGGAGCAGTACGGCGCAACGTTGACCGGGCCCCATGTGACGTTGGCGAGCGTGGTCACGGCTGCCGGCAGAACGTCGCCGATGAGTCCGGCTGCTGTGGCATAGGGCTGATGCGTGTGGATGATGGCATTCACCTGCGGCATGTGCTCGAAGATGTAGAGCAGCGCCACGGTATCCACCGACTCGCGCAGCTTGCCTTCGATACGGCTGCCCTTGCCGTCCACCACGACGATATCCTTGGGCTTCATACCCTCGTAGGACATCCCGGAAGGCGTGACCAGTATGTGCCCGCTATTCAGGCGCATGCTGACGTTGCCCCCTGACATCTGAATCAACCCGCTGCTCTTGATCTCCAGCGCAGCCTCGATGACCATCTGCTTTTCCTTTTTATACATGGCTACCCCCTTGGTATGTCGGGAAAATCCCTGACAAAATTCGTGACATGTGTCATGACCACTATAACTTATGTCATAACATTTGTCAACGAATTGCCATGCGTCCTTATACCTTTATCCGGATCCCCGTCCGGTCCGACTCATAAGCCGCGTCCATCACCCGCTGGATGGTTGCGCCGTCCGCAAAGTCCGGCGAACAGGGCCTGCCGGAGTATACACAATCCATAAACGTGTACATGCTGTGCACGTGGGCCCTTAGCCAGCCGCCCGGCAGCTTAGAGGATGGAAAGCTCCCACCCGGCGCCCCGTAGCGCTGCACCGACTCAATACGCATAAAGCCTTTGGTTCCGCCCAGCGCTTCATCCGGCAGGGTGTTGTCGTAGAACTCCACCCAGTTGGGGTCCATCAGATTGAAGCGGATCGCTCCCCTGTCGCCGAATATCTCCACCCGGAACTCGTCGTTGGTGCCTGTGGCAATCTTGGATACGTGGATGGTGCCCTGCGCACCGTTCTCCATCTCCGCGATGATGTACGCGGCGTCCTCCACCTCCACGCGGTGTTCACGCCCCTCGGCATCGCGCCGGACGGGATGCGCGATCTGCATCCTCGCCTGCACCTCGCTATACGGCCCGATCAGGTTATACAGCAGGTCGAGCGCATGCGATCCCATGTCCACCAGCACCCCGCCGCAGGCAACGGCTTTGTCAAACTTCCAGTCGTACCGCCGGGACGCGTCCACATTGCTTGGATGCTGATACGATACCTGAAAGTTCATTATCCTTCCAAGCCGCCCCTCTTCGATGAGCTGCTTGGCGCGCATCACGCAGGCGAAGTACCGGTTGTGGAACACCACCTGATGGCGGATATCCCTGCCCTCCACTGCCTTCACCATGCGCTGCGCTTCCTGTGCATCGGCAGCCAGCGGCTTCTCGCAGTAGATGTGCCATCCGCGCTTTGCGGCTTTCTCAACCGCTTCGGCGTGAAGGCAGTTGGGCAGGCATACGCTTACCACATCGATATCTTTGCGGCGGAAGACCGCTTCCATGTCGTCCGTCGCTGTCTCAAAGCCATAGTGTTCCTTAGCGTCCTGCGCCGCGGCCAGTGAGCGGTTATATACCGCCTTTAAGCTGATCCGGTACGGCAGGTCCCTGTAGAAGAACGGGAGCGCGGTATAGGCGTAGGCATGAACCTTTCCAATAAAGCCCATGCCCAGCACGGCGATACGTATCTCTTTCATACAGCTATATCAGCATGCCGCCGGTGACGTCCACGCACGCGCCGTTGATGAAGTCCGCCTTGTTGGAGGCCAGAAACGCCACGGTGTAACCGACTTCCTGCGCGGTGGATACCCGTCCGGACGGAATACGCTCCACATAGGACGCAAGGATCTCCGGGTTGCTGAGCTTATCCTCGTTGAGGGGTGTACGCACCATGCCCGGCGTCACGCCGTTGACGATGATACCGTAGGGCGAAAACTCCCGCGCGAGCGCCTTGGTCAGCAGCACGAGACCGCCCTTGGCCGAAACATAGTGCGCATGTCCCTCGGTATTTACCGTAAAGCCCGACTTGCTGACGATGTTGACGATGCGTCCGCGGATGCCCGCTTCTTTATAATACACGCACGCCCGTTTGCTCAGCACGAAGGGTCCCGTCAGGTTCACGTCGATCACCTTGCGCCACTCCACGTCCGTCATGTCTTCGATCAACGTCGTGGGCCAGATGCCTGCGTTGTTGACCACCACGTCGAGGTGGCCGTATTTCTCCACCACGGCGGAGATCATGGCGTCGATATCCTCCGCCTTGGTCACATCGGCATAAGCCGCCATATGCTTGCCGCCGAAGCGCTCGCCCAGCGTGTTCACAAACTGCAGCACGTCCGCTTCGTTCACGATGTAATTGACCACGATGTTGGCACCTTCCTGCGCAAACACCTCACAAATGCCAGCACCAAGTCCAGCCCCGCCGCCCGTAACGAGCACGGTCTTTCCTTTTAAACTTAAATCCATTTTTCGATCCTCCCGCGCTACTTCTTATCGGGCAGGATCTTTTCAACGTCCTGATGCGGGCTCGGAATCACATGGACCGATACGAGCTCGCCCACACGCTTGGCAGCGGCTGCGCCCGCTTCAACGCTCGCCTTCACCGCTCCCACATCGCCGCGCACCATCACGGTCACGAGGCCGGAGCCGATCTGCTCCTTGCCCGCGAGCGTGACGTTCGCCGCTTTCACCATGGCGTCGGCCGCTTCAATTGCGCCGACCAGTCCTTTGGTTTCAATCATTCCTAAAGCTTGCTTATCCATAGGTAATTACCCTCTCAATACTCGTTTTTGACGATCGTCACATTGCCGCTCGGGCATTGCGTGGTGCAGCGCCCGCAATTGATGCAGGTCGATTCGCCGTCGCCCATGACGATCTTGATACCTTTGCTGGAGCCCATGCGCACCGCGCCCGCAGCCAGCATCGCATCGCAGGTCTTGCGGTCGACGATACCGGTGGATGCCTTGACGCGCATCGTGTCGCCCACGGTACGCTTCATCAGCCGCACGTCTTCCACCGTGGCACCGCCCGTGCTCATACCGGTCGAAGTCTTCACGAAGTCCGCTCCGGCCCGTTTGGAGAGCTCGCACGCCCGCACCTTTTCCTCATCCGTCAGCAGGCAGGTCTCGATGATGACCTTGACCAACGCCTTGGGATGGGCCGCGTCGACGACGCCCTTGATGTCCTCATATACGAGGTCGTAATCCTTATCCTTGAGCGCGCCGATATTGATGACCATATCCACTTCCTCGGCCCCGTTCTTCATGGCCTCCATGGTTTCCACGGCCTTGATGAACGACGTGTTGGCTCCCAAGGGAAAGCCGATGACGCAGCAGGTCTTCACACCCGAACCCGCAAGCTGTGCCGCCACATACTTCACATGGCACGGGTTGACGCATACGCTGGCGAACTTCCACTCCTTGGCTTCGTCGCAGAACTGTTTGACGGTGCTGCGCACGGTCGCGGGGCGGAGAACCGTATGGTCGATATACTGCGCATAGGATGGATCGTAGCTCGCTCCCTTGCCCGCAGCCGGTGCAGCCGACACGGCGCAAGGAACAGGGGACGGTGCTGCCGCAGTCTGCGGTTTGGAAGCGGCGCTGCCGCTCTGAACTTCCCTGAGCACCTCGGTTGTGATTTCCCGTACGATCTTTTCAATATCCATGGCTTGCTCCCCTTTCATTCGTGGCTTAATGCATCTCACGGCCGCCCGTGATGTTGAATGCCTGGCCAGTGCAGTAGTCGCCCGAAACGGTGAGGAAGAACACGAAGTCCACGACGTCTTCCTTGTTTGTCAGGCGGCCCAGCGGCACCTTGGCGGTAAACTTTTTCACTACCTCTTCGCGCGACATGTGCAGGTTGTCGGTGTAGCCTGCGCTCACGCTGCTCCATACGCCCGTCGCATCAGTGATGCCCGGACAGACGGAGTTGATCTTGATGTTGTACGGCGCGTACTCGAAGGCCAGCGCCTGCGTCAGTACGATCACCGCACCCTTCGCGGCGCTGTACGGCGCCATCAGCGCGCTGCCCGTCTTGCCGGACTTGGACGCGAAGTTGATGATGCGGCCTTCCTTGTTCTTCTTCATGCTTTCGATCGCGCCCTGGATGCAGTACGCCGTGCCATAGACATTCACCTTGAACATCTTGTCGAATATGGCCTCGTCGTTCTCCTCGAACGGCCGCTGATCCACTACGCCCGCATTGTTGACCAGCGCGTAGATGTCGCCGACCTCGCTGACGATTTTGGCAAAGCAGTCCAGCACCGCCTGCCGGTTTGTGATGCCCAGCACGATACCCTGCGCGAAATATCCGTTGTCACGCAGTTCGGCAGCCGCCTGCTCTACCGCCGGGTCGATGTCGATCAAGACCACCTTGGCTCCCTGCTCCGCGTATTTCTCCGCGATGCAAAAACCGATGCTCTTGGCTGCGCCCGTAACGACGCAGACTTTGTCCTTCAGGTTGTCTGCATAAAGTCCCATATTGGCCCTCCTCCAACATACCCATTTTTTATATCGCCGCAGCCTGGGTAATCTGCAGCGTCTTTCGCATATCAGCTGAGCCGAACAGAAAGGAGCCCGCCACGAGCACCTCCGCACCGGCTTTCAGAACCTGCGCATACGTGCGCTCATTGATACCGCCGTCCACCTGGATCTCGTAACGGTAGCCATGGCGCTCCTTCAATTCGCGCAGGGTGGATAATTTGTCATAAATGTGGTTAATAATTGGCTGTCCGCCGAAGCCCACGCACACCGATACCTGCAGCACGATGTCCGCTTCCTCCAGCGCGCAGCGTATGGCCTCTACCGGTGTCTCAGGCGTAAGCGCAATGCCCGCCAGCCTGCCTGCCCGGTGGATATCGCGGATCAGCCGGATATGGTGCGGCGTGGCTTCCGCGTGGAACGTCACCGAGTCGGACCCGGCCTCGATGAACGGACCGATCATGGTTTCGGGATTGCTGATCATCAGATGGGTATCCTTGCGCAGCCGCTTCTCGTTCCGCAGTGCTTCCACCGTGCCGACTCCCACCGCGATGTTGGGCACAAAATGGCCGTCCATTACGTCGAGGTGCAGCAGCTCACAACCAGCCTCAGCGGCGCGGTCGATATCATGGCCCAGATGGAGATAATCAGCAGAGAGAATGGATGCAGAAATCTTCATGACTTTGGATCGCCCTTCACAGATTTCATGAACAATGTTACAACTCGATGATAGTATAGGCCTTTACTCTTGTCAATACATCGAATAAACATTGCACATTTGTTCATTCAATGAAACAAAGTATTAGAAGTACTAACACATATATGAATATAAATGAAACATATTACTTTTATTATAGATATAAAATGAGTAAGCTAAGAATTAAGATCAGCAGTAGCCGAGCACGCAGGCGGCGGCCTTCTCGTCGGTGACGAGCACGTCGAGGTAACCTCCGCGCAAAGCACCTACGATGATATCCGCTTTCTTCTCGCCCGCGGCTACACCAATGACGGTGGGGATACGCTTCAAATCGTCAAGCGACACCGCGATCATGCGGTCGCAGAGCGCGGAATGGCAGCGCAGACCGTTGATATCGATGTACGTGCCACAAATATCGCCCACCGCGCCCTCGCTGATGAGCTTTTCCGAGTCTTCGAGGTTGATATGTCCGGAACGGAATTGCGCGCTCAGTTCGGGGCGGGTGGACCCGAGGCCAATGATTGCGATTTCCGTGCTTTTGATCCTTTGAAAGTGGCTTTTAACGTGCGGTTCCTCCATCAGCAGGTCGCGCAGCATCTTGCTCTGCACCATGAAAGGAGCCTGCAGAATGTAGCTGTCTCCGCCGAGCGCGCGGCCCAGCGTCACCGCCATCATGTTGGCGTCGGTATCGTTGGTCTTGTTGCCCATGCCGCCGAGCAACTGAATCACATCCGCCTTCACCGGACCGCCCGGCTTGATATGCTGTACGATACTGTTGATCGTGGTGCCCCATGCAATGCCGACCAGCATGCCGGGCGTCAGCCTGGACTCAATATATTCCGCCGTGGCCTGACTGACCTTCTCCTTGTCCGTTTCCGGGCTGTAGCCGGGCGGCACCACGATGACCTCCCGGATGCCGAAGGTATCGATAATACGTTTGGCTAGCTCCTTGCCATAGGATGAAACGTCGTCGATGCGAATCTGAACGATGCCTTCCTTGATGCAGGCCTGCAGCAGACGCGAAACGCTGGGACGCGAAACATGGATCGCCTTTGCGATCTCCTCCTGCGAAAGCCCGTCGATATAATACATTTTCGCAGCCATGATCATCGTGTCCCGCCTGTCCATGCCGATCCGCTCCTCTCTGGTTCCATGATACTATTCAGCATTCCCCAAGGCAAGCATTTTATTTCACATCGGTACATTGTCCCGCACAATTGTTCATAGACTTCTAAGGCTGAAAAAGCCCGTCTAACGGCATCAAAATTACCGCCAAACGGGTTCGAGCGCTTCAATGACCCGCCGGTAGCGGCTGTATTTTTCATCGTAGACAGCCCTATTGGATGGGTTGGGCTGCACCACACGCGACACCCGCGACATGGTCTGCGAGGCCTCCTTCAGCGAATCAAAATAACCTACAGCCACTCCCGCGCACATCGCCACGCCCAGCGTGCCCAACTCCGCGTGGTCTGATATCTCTATTGGCAGCCCCAGTGCATCGGCAAACATCTGCACCCACACCTCGCTCCGCGATACGCCGCCCGCCATGCGGATGGCCTCAGGCATGCTGCCACGCAGCTTCAGCAGCCGCTCGATATGCGTGCAGTGACTGAATACCACGCCCTCAAATACCGCACGCAACAGATGAGCCTTGGTGTGCCATCCCGCGAGGCCAAGGAAGCCGCCTTTCACATCCACGCCCAAGTTTGTGCCGTAAAGAAACGGCAGGAAGATTACGCTGCTGTCCTGTGGTGCGGTGCTCTGCACGAGCGCGTCAGCTTCTTTGTAGGCGTGCTCCTCCCCGCATTCGCGCAGAAACCATTCGAGATTGCTGGCCGAAGTCATGCTGCCATCCGTTACAAGATACCACCCGTCAATGCCGTAAACCGAGGTCAGCAGGATCTCCGGCGACACGAGCGGGCTGTCCCAGACAAACTCATTGATGCCCCATGTGCCCGCAATCACACATAAGCGGCTCTTATCCACAAGACCGGTCGCGACGGCACAGGCCGTGAGGTCGATCATCCCGCCTGCCACAGGCGTGCCTTCGACCAGACCGGTCTGCGCCGCGGCTGCGGCGTTCACCCGTCCGCATACCTCGCAGGATTGTTTTAGCGGTGCCAACAGCCGTGCGCAATGGCCGATACCCATTTCCTCCAATATTGCAGCATCGTAATCGCGTTTGTTCTGATCCAGTACGGAAGCCGCGGACGTATTGGTGATTTCCGCAAACGCCTTGCCCGTCAGCTTCAGCCGGATGTAATCGTTGCAGCCGAGCGCCCACTTCGCGCGATTCAGCAGCTCCGGTTTGTTGTCTGAAAGCCACGCCAGCAGCGGCGGAAACTGTCCGGGGTACAGCGCCTGCATCACCTTGGGAAATATACGGTCCAACGCGCCGGATTCACGGAAGCGCTCCACGCAGCTCTTTGCGCGCATGTCGGTGGAATAGACGCTGTTCATCACGGGCCGCAGCGCTTCGTCCACGAGATACAAGCCGTTACCGTGCCCCGATACCGATACGCACGCGATGTCGCGCGGATGGATGCCCGCGTGCACGATCACCTCGCGCACGACGCTGCAGTTGGCCGCCCAAAGCGCATCCATATCCCGCTCCACGATGCCGCCGCGTCCCATTATGGCGGTGATCTCCTGCGACGCAAAAGCCGCGGCCTCACCGTTTGCGCGATAAAGCCCGGCCTTCACATACGTTCCGCCGTTGTCGAGCCCCAACAGGTATTGCCCGCTCATGCGAAAATAAGCCCTCCGTTCACCCGATCAATTCGTCAATAACCTTTACGCGCTGACCTTTGGGTATGATCTTAAATACGCAGTCGTTTGCGTACGTCCGCTCCGGCAGCGCACACAGGATATGCACTTCGTCGCAGCCATACGGAAACCCTGCCTGATGCCATACGCCCGGCCGCGTTACCACCATCGTTCCCTTGGGGATGAGAAATACCTCCAGTTGATCCCACGGCTCCTCGTCCTCCAGACAGGCGGGCGCAACGTGCATCAGATAATCGCCATCGAGACAGAGGATCGCCTCGCCCGTGTGATTGTGGTACTCGGCGTTTTCGAGTATCCACTCCGGCTTCGCCTGCACGACGCAGGCCGAATACGAGACAGCGTCCGTCCGCCCCAGAGGCTGTTGCACCATGTCGCGGAAGAACTCCACAGGCGGCTGGCCCATCCTGCACCCTTCGGGAGCAAGGATGCTTGCGAACGTACCATAAGGCGCAAACGCGTCACGCGTCAGCTTTTTATATCCGATCTCTCTCATACTATTCCATCATCTCTTTATATTTCTTTTCGATATAGGCGATCTCATCCGCAGTGAGCTCCCAGTCCGCTGCACTGGCATTCTCGTATGCCATCTCCGGCGTGGTCGCACCCATCAGCGAACAGGTGACGCCCGGCTGAGAAAGCACCCAGTTGATGGAGACCTGCGCGACGGTCGTGCCCCGGTCGGAAGCGATACCGCGCAGCACGTCGAGGAATACCTGGCACTTGGACCACATCGGCTCCTCGTAGAAGGAATAGAACGCGGAGCGCAGTTCCTTGCCGCCCGTCACCGGCTTTTGCATCTTGCCCGTGAGGATGCCGCCGCCCAGCGAGCCGTACGTGATGACACCTACGCCGTTTTCTTTGCACAGCGGAAGGATGCCGTTTTCAATCGAAGAGCGGTTCAGCATGTTCATCGGGGGCTGCACCACGGATATATCCGCAATGTCGATCGCTTTCTGGATCTGGGCGGCGTTGAAATTGGACACGCCGATCGCACGAATCTTGCCCTCCTTCTTGAACTTGACCATCTGCTCCAGCGCGGCGTCGATGCTGTTGTTGTAATCCGGCCAGTGGATAAAGTAAAGGTCAATATAATCCGTCTCCAGCCGGCGAAGCGAGTTCTCCAACTCCTGCTGCATGATCTTTGTGTTCAGGCAGTTCACATATTCCCCATAGATGCGGAGCGTGCCCAGCTTCGTCGCCAGCACGACCTTATCGCGCAGGCCCTTGATCGCCTTGGCAACCACCTTTTCCGAAGCGCCGTCCAAACCGTAAGCCGCAGCCGTATCCACCATATTGACGCCCGCGTCGATGGACGCCCGAACCGCGTCGATGGCGAGCTTTTCATCTACTTCGCCGAAGAAATCGTTGCCCATCTCCCATGTGCCCTGGCCGATGACGGATATATCGATGCCGCTGTTGCCCATTCTCCTGTATTTCATGTTAGAACCCTCCATATTTTATTAATTCATGCTTGCTGATAAAGCCGGTCGCGGCCGACGTCCCCTGCGGCAGGCTGCGCAGATGCTCAGAACCGACGGCCGCAACCTTGAAGATCAGGAGGGGAGCACCTGCCCCTGACTTTTACCCGTCTTTACTGCCGAACCTCATCCGGCTTGCCTTGCCCGGCAAACCGGATAATGCCCTCCTATCACTTATATCTTTTATATGTTGTCAGCTTTGATTATAACGGGACGACGGCCTGGTCGATGCCCCAGACGACCATCTCTTCCACCACGACATGCTCCGGCAGGGTGCAGATGCTGAGCATTGCCTGCGCAATATCCTCCGCCTTGAGGCGCATGTTCATGTTCTGCTCACCTGCATGCTTCATAAAATCCGTCGCGCCCGCGCCCGGTACGACGCACGATACGCGCACATTGTGCGGTTGCAGCTCCACGTACAGGTTCTTCGAGAAGCCGAGTACGCCCCACTTGGCCGCCGCATATACCGACCAGCCATGCCAAGCGTGCTTTGCGCATGCCGAGGCCACGTTGATGATGGTGCCGGATCGCTGACGCTTCATCATCGGCGCAAACGTCCGGGCTCCATATATTGCGCTGCTCAGGTTCAGCGCAATGCTACGGTCGATCTGTTCGATCGTCTGACTCGGCAGCTCAGCGATGACCACACCGCCGCCCGCGTTGTTGATCAATACGTCGAGCCGCCCAAAGCGCCGTTCGATGAATGACAGCGCACGATTTTCCCAGTCCACCGGTCGCGTCACGTCCATGGCGATGACGCCCGCACAGCCCGTTTCATGCTGCGCCTTTTGCAGCGCTTCCTCACCGCGCGCCGCAATCACCACATCCGCGCCTGCCTGAACGAATGCTCTGGCCGCAGCTTTGCCATATCCTTGAGACCCTCCAGTAATTAAAACAATCTTTTCTTTCACTTCATTGCTCCACTATGGCAGGCCGACTTTCGTTTACTCAGTATCAGACCGTGGCTTTTTCCTGAACCAGCAGGTGATTAAATACCACGGCAATGATCAGAACACCGCCGATAACGAACGTCTGCCAGAATGCCGGTATTACCGTCAACAGGCCGGAGGTGACGCACATGATGATCAGTGCTCCGATTACCGATTTGATTACAGACCCTTCGCCGCCGGTAAAGGCGGTCCCCCCGAGAAGGACAGCGATGATGCAGTTTGTTTCCATACCGGTACCCGAAAGCGGATCGCCGACAGACATATAGCTGGCTCTGGCCATACCGGCTAACGCCGATAGCAAACCGACGATGATATACAGAACCCACACCCATTTTACAGAGTTGATTCCCGACAATTCCGCCGCAGTACGGTTGCCGCCGATTGCAGCCGTGTATTTCCCGATGATCGTCTTTCTCTGGATAATGACAAGCACCACGATCACGATTACGGCGACGATAAACGCCCATGGCAGACCAAAAAGCACATCCTTGCGGCCGTAGTCGTTGATCCATGCAGGCATCGTCTGGGTTGCGTTGCTTTTGATGGACAGGAGGCCCTTCGGCACCATCAGACGGGCGATTCCTTTAAAAAGATTCATGGTTACGAGCGTGGCGATAACTGGGGTGATGCGCAGTTTCATTACAAAATAGCCGTTGATCGCGCCCATGATGATTCCCAATATTAAGACGATGAGAAAAGTGGCCAAGAAGGAAAATCCGTTCAGTATCAAATAAGCAAAAACAACCGCGCTTAGGCTCATTTGTCCGCCGACCGACAAATCGATATTGCCGGAAATCATCAGGAATGTGAATCCCCCGCTCAGCGTCATAATGGGTACAGCCATGCGCAGGATGTTAATGATATTGTCCGGGCTCAGAAAGTTCCCTCGTCCGAAAAGCTCCGTCTTACCCAGATTGATTACGCTGAACAGTGTCACGATAACCAGCAGCACGGCATAAATATAGAACTTTTTAATAATGGACTTCGTATGATTCTTTCTTTCGATCTTTTCCTTTATCAGTTCTTTTTCAGCAATGTTCATGTCAGACCCTCCCCATGCTCTTGAGCTCAGTCAAAATCGCCTTCAGCCTCTTCTCCGGTCCAGCGCAAAACGCTGCGCCAGTATCGCGAGAAATGTGACGACACCTTTCAATATGAACTGCCAGTCAGGCGAAAGCAGCAGGCCTGTGGCAGCGGAGGTCACCACCGAGAGCACAAGCGCTCCAACAACCGTACCCAGCACCGACCCAAAACCTCCGGCAATACTGGTACCGCCGAGCAATGTCACGACCAACGCGTCAAACTCATATCCGGAGGCTCTGCCGGAATCGCCCGATATATAGCTCGATGCAATCAATATGCCTGTAATCCCGGCCAAGAGCGCGCTGGCAAGATAAAGGAACGTAATATGGCTTGTCACTTTTACGCCGGAAAGCCGCGCCGCCTTCATATTCGCTCCAATCAGATAGGTGCGCCGACCGAAAACAGTTTTCTTTTCGATAATGACCGCGATGATTACCAGCAGTATCATGATCGCGATGGACAGCTGAATGTGGGTTCCCGGCAGATACGACGTGCCCGGAATCTTAAACTCGTCGGGCAGGCCCATATTTCTTTGTGCGCCCTGCGCAATGATCTGTCCGATTCCCCTCGCGACCGACATTGTACCGAGTGTGATGATGATGGACGCAACTTTGAGCTTGGCGATAAAAAAGGCGTTGATGGCTCCGATAGCAAGGGCGCAGGCCAAAGCCGCAATCACCGCAGCCCAATAAGGCATGCCGAGCCCGCTGAACATTTCCGCTGCACCGCTGTTCGTGCTTAAAGGCTGGCAGAAATACGCCGCCAACACGCCTGTCATTGCAATGACGCCGCCTACGGACATGTCATAGTGGCCAGTGATCAGTAAAAAGGTAACGCCTATACCTAAGATGATGATGTACCAGAAATTCGTGAATATGTTGATAATGTTCTGAGGCAAATAGAAATTCGGAACAAACAGACACGCGACTCCGTAAAATACCACCAGCACGATAACCATAAACAGGGTGATATAGGTTTCGTTGGTCATTTTTGCTTTATTCATATTGTTTCTCGCTGCGTTGCTTTCCACTTCAATTACCCCCCGTCACAATATGGATAATCATTTCTGTATTGATATCAGTTCCGTTTTTGATATTTGCCTTTAAGCTTCCGTCATACAGAAGGTATATGTTGTCGCAGATGTTCACGATCTCGGGCAGTTCCGAGGAAAAGATCATGATGGATTTGCCTTCCTTTGAAAGCTGTCGGATAATTTCGTAGATTTCGCTTTTCGCGCCTACGTCAATTCCTCGCGTGGGTTCGTCCAGCATCAGAAGGTCGCTGTCCGCAAAAAGGCATTTCGAGATGACAATTTTCTGCTGGTTTCCGCCGGACAGCTTGGACGTTTCTTTTTCGCTGCCACTCGTAGCGATACGGAGCTTGCTGATGTAATCGTTTGCGACTTTCTTTTCTTTACCGGCGCTCACAAAACCGTTTCTGGATATCTTCTTCATATTCATAACCGGTATGTTGTCGCGGATGCTCAGCATCGTAAAAAGCCCCTCTGTCCGTCTTTCCTCCGGTACGAGCGCAATCCCGGCGGCGATGGCTTTGTGCGGCATGGACGGGAGCTTTTTTCCCTTGAACAGTATTTCACCATGGTACTCGTCCGCGCCGAATACCGCGCGGGCCAGTTCAGTTTTCCCTGCGCCTAGCAGACCATAAAAACCGACAATTTCACCCTTCTTTACATCGAACGAAATATCATTCAGCTTATGGTTGGAAAGGTGCCTAACCTCGAGTATCTTCACCTCGCTTTGATTATCCTTTGGATGGTATATTTCAAATACCGTCTTTCCGATCATCATCTTGATGAGCTCGGAGCGGTCCTTCACTTCCGATATGGGTTTCGTATCGATATGCTTGCCGTCACGCATTACTGTCACATAATCGCCCAGCTCGAATATTTCATCCAACCGGTGTGAAATATAAATGACGGTAACGCATTTTTCGCGAAGTCCCTTTATGATATCAAACAGCCTTTTGATCTCGCTTTCGGAAAGCGCGGCTGTGGGTTCGTCCATGATGATGACGTCTGATTCCGTGGCTACGGCTTTTGCAATCTCCACGATCTGTTTTTGGGCGACACTTAAAGAGGAAACAAGCTTCTTGGGATGTATGGAAGGTTCCAGGCTTTTCAAAACACTTGCCATTTTTTTAATTTTATCCGTTTTTTTAAGGAATCCGAAAGTGGTATCCTCCATACCCAGCGTAAGGTTTTCCTCGACCGTCAATTGATCGACCACGTTCAGTTCCTGAAAAAGGGTGCTGATCCCCTTTTGTTTCGCATCCTTGGTATTCTCCGCACAGTATTCCTGTCCGTTGAGATAGATTTTACCGTCCGTTCTTGTTGTCGCACCCGTCAGCATTTTAATCAGCGTGGATTTACCCGCGCCGTTTTCACCAACCAGGCAATGAATCGTATTTCTTTTTATATTGAAGCTGACGTCATTAACGGCTCGTATTCCCGGAAAATCTTTAACCAGATTTCTGATTTCCAATACGTTTTCAGTCATTGTCTCACCCATGTCATACCCCCCCTAAAGACCTGCTTGCTAAGGCCACCGCATGTTTTGACGGGAGGAAATAATTCATTTCCTCCCGTCAGTATGGTACTTACAATACTTTTGCTAAGTAATTTAGGTCAGGCTAAGCCCAAACTCGGTGTTCAGCCAAGTGACATCATCCGCGCGAGTCGTGGAATAGTAGGACATGAAGAACGCTTCCGCAAGATATTCCGTTTCCGTGTCGCCGACCTGCGGGATTTCTCCTTTGAGGAGCTGAACCAGAATGTCGATACGGGTGTGAGCGGTCTCGATCGGCGGAAGAGCCAAGCTCTCTTTGAGTGAGCTATCGGAGTCGAACATTTCCTTCAGCTGAACTTCATCAAAGTCACAGCTGCATACGAGTTCGGTGGTGGGCTTCCCATCGGCGCCAACTTTGCCTCTTCCCACTTCATTCAGCGCAGCCATTACGCCAACGCCCAGACCGCCGGATTCGGCATAGATCAGATTGACTTCCGGATGCTGCGTGCAGAGGTCCTTCATGATCTGCTTAGCGGCGTCACTGCCTGCGCTGGCATCGAGGCAGCCAAGGTCTGTAGCGGTCGGATCCACTGACAGCACGCCCTTTACGAAAGGATCTGTACGGCCATTCTTAACATCCTCGTTATTCGGCCAGCCAAGCTCTACCATCACGATGGGTTTGTCGGGATTAGCAGCTTTCCACTGCTCGGCCATTTCCTTACCCATCTGCTCGGATACGCCCGCCTCATTGTTACGGACTACAGGAAGGCCAGTGCCGGGAACCCGGCTGAAGAACGAAGCCATCGCGACTCCGGCTTCAAGGCAAGCCTGGATTCCGGGCATCGCAGCTTCGTTATCCCAAATATGCAATGTTGCCGCATCCATGCCCTGCGCGACGATCTGGTCGATGTTCGCCGTCATGACGCTGGAGTCGCCTTTGCCGTCGAATGCAACCACTTCAATACCGTACTTCTCCATGGCATACTTCTTCGCTTCAGCAAACTGTGCCTGATGGAAAGTTTCTCTCATGTCAGAAACGAAGTACGCGATCTTCATGCCTTCAACTGACTTGCCCTCCGATTCCGGAGCCGACGCGGATGCCGAAGCCTGCTCAGACGTCTGCGCAGCCGGCGAGGATGCCGACGGCGTTTCCTTCTGACAGCCGCCCATCATGCTGATGACAAACAGCAGGCTCAGGACAACTACAAGAACTTTCTTCATATTTTCCTCCTGATATGATTAATTTTAATCAACGTGTTGCTGATTAAATTAGTACCCGCCTGACAACTTTGCTTTTTAACGATCACTTAGGAGTTTGCTTTGACGATAACATTTGTCTTAACATTTGTCTGATCGTAATGATAGCATATGACATGGAATATGTCAAGACTTTTGTCAAAGAAAATTCCACGGCGTTGTCAGGTGGGCCAGACATACCAGACTGCGGTATTTTCGTCATTTTCAGGGAACGCAAAATAGTACCGCAATAAGGATGCCCCATGCCGCCCTGCATGTGATTATAAAATAATAAGGATCTCTTAATTGTTCACAGACGGATTTTACTTGTCGAGCATCTCAAGGACGCTTCGGGCCGTATTCTCGTCCGTGACAAAATAGTTGATGACGTTGGTGCGCAAAGCGCCAATGATGGAAAGTATTTTGTGCTTGCCCGCGGCAATGCAGATGACGTTCTCGATGCGGCGCAGGCTCGCTTCGTCAATGCCCATGATGCGCGCACTGTAGTCGTTCTGAATAAACTCACCCTTTAAGTTGAAGCGCCGCGCGCAAATGTCGCCGATGACCCGGTTCTCACTGGTCTCGTACTGCTGTTTCTGCGCGATATCGATAACCATGCGGTTATCGTAAAACTCCGGCGGCGCGCCGGCGGAAACGATCGCAGCATCCATAGTATTCCACTTTTCAAGGATGGACTTCATGGAGGTGCTCTGCATATACAGCTCGTGGTCGGCAATGGTCTCGGCAATGGCAGGCGCATAAATAAAGGAAGGCGTGCCGTGCAGCTTCTCCGCAAACATGCGGACCATCTCGTTGAGCTGATATTCCGAAGCGATGCGTGACGTGCCGCCGATCATCGGGACTACGTTGACATCGCTGAGTTTATTGCGATTGGTAAATGAAAGCATGAATTCGTAACAGGTGGTCCCCCACGCGATGCCCACCGTGGAATGGCTCCGGAGGATATCCTCCGCAAAGTCCGCGCCCTGCGAGGCCACCACACGCGTCAGGATGCGCACGTCGTCGATCGCCGTGGGAATCACCAGGCAGCCCTTCAGCGAAAAGCGGCTGATAAACTGGTCGGCGATATCCTGTACGTTGTTCTTGGGGTCCTTTATGCTGATTTCGACGATGCCAAAATCCTTGGCTTCTGAAAGCATCATAGAAACGGATGAGCGGGATATGCCCAACTGCTGGGCAATCTGCTCCTGCGTCAGCCCATTGATAAAATACATTTTAGATGCCTGTACCATCAATTGAATGTCGTAGCGTGCTTTCATACCGTTTCTCTCTCCGTTCATACAACCTTTCGGCACAGCGGCCATTTGCCTGCTGTTGAATTATAATTTTATCACGGTAAATGAACGTTTGCAACCACCGCGCCGCACCGTTGAACAAAAGCAACGCGCAGTGCAACAGCGCCTCAGCCGGTTTGCGCTTGGCTGTACTTTTCGACCAAAAACTCCCGCGCAGAGCTGACATATGCTACGGATGCATCGGAATCACCGGTGGCCCACATTTCCGCCACGAGCAGCCCCTTGTAGTCCATCCTTTTGATCAGCCTGAAGAAAGAAACAAAGTCCACCGTACCGGCTCCGTAAGGTATATCCCTCACCTTGCCCGGTATCGTATCTTTTAAGTGGATCGCCATGATGTGGCCTTTGCCGGTAAAAAAGTCCGCCTCGATATCCCTGCCCGTCGCGGAGATATTACCAAGGTCAGGATACACCTGCAGATACGGCGAGTTTACCAATGATACAAACTTCATCGCCTTCTCGATGGAGTCCATCAATTCTGTTTCCACCGTTTCGAGCGCCAGGGATACGCCTTTGCCTGCCGCGTACTCCACCACCTCACGCAGAGAAGCAATAAACAGCTCCTGCGTCTTCTCGTTGGTCTCGTTGTAGAACTCATCATAGCCTGCAAGCTGAACGATGCGGATGCCGATGGACAGTGAGAAGTCCACCGCGTCCCGGATCAGCTTGATGCCCCTTTGACGGGTCTCATCGTCCTGCGACCCGATTGGAAACCGGCGGTTACCCGAGAGGCACATCGTCAGGATCGGCATATTGTGCCGGCTGATCGCCCCTGCCAGTGCATCGCGCTGTGCGTCCGTCCAATTGACGCGGGAAAGCCTTTCTTCCGTTTCGTCGATGCTGATTTCCATGAAGTCATACCCCGCAGCCTTGGCAGCAGCCAGGCGTTCATCCCAGCTTAAATCAGCTGGCAGGGCTTTTTCGTATAATCCCAACAGGCAGCCATTGATGTTCATCATTTTAACCTCAACTCAGACCGGCCTTCCAAAATAATTATCATTCGTTGTAGAGCGGTGTTACTCGATTTTCCGGGGCCCGTTGCTTTCGAGCCGATGTTTATGTTGTTATCTTAACATATGTTATAACTCTTGTCAAACATTTTCCGTGACACATGTATGCGGCAAATCGCGAATTTTTTCGAAGGTTTGCTGCAAGGCTCCCTTTGCTTCAGCGCAAACAAAAAGAGGAAGCGGTTAAGCTTCCCTCTCAATGGTTATTTATCCTCAGATCAGATTTTGCCCGGTTGCCGGGTCGAACAGGTGCGCAAGCTCTCCTGCAAAATCAAAGCGTATCACGCCTTTAAGCGGAGAGCCAGGCGCCAGTTCGGTGGTGGGGATTCGAATGACTGCATCTTTATTTTGTGCGGTTACGTGGATGTAAGTCTCGCTGCCCATCATTTCGCTCAGATCCACAGCAGCTTCCACGCCGCCCGTCTGCACAAGGCGCATATGCTCGGGCCGGATACCCAGCGTAACATCCATGTTCTCCCGGCCTGCGTCCGCCAGCGTCCTGCGCGAAGCTTCGGGCAGCGCGACCCGGTGGCCGCATAGTTCCGCTTCGTAACCGTTTCCGGTACGAATCAGCTTTGCGTCAAAGAAGTTCATCTGCGGTGACCCAATGAAGCCCGCGACGAACAGGTTGGCCGGATGGTGGAATACCTCGTGCGGCGTGCCGATCTGCTGGATGAAGCCGTCCTTCATGACGACAATGCGATCGCCCAGCGTCATGGCCTCGGTCTGGTCGTGCGTGACGTAGACGAAGGTGGTATTAACGCTCTCGTGCAGCTTGATGAGCTCCGCGCGCATCTGGTTGCGCAGCTTGGCGTCGAGGTTGGAGAGCGGTTCGTCCATAAGAAACACTTTGGGATGGCGTACGATGGCGCGGCCGATAGCGACGCGTTGGCGCTGTCCGCCCGAGAGCGCCTTGGGCCTGCGCCGCAGCAGGTCGGTGATGCCAAGCGTTTCGGCAGCCTCGCGCACCTTGGTATCAATCTCGTCCTTGGGCACCTTGCGCATCTTGAGCGCGAACGCCATATTATCATATACGGTCATGTGCGGGTACAGCGCATAGTTCTGGAATACCATTGCGATGTCGCGGTCCATGGCAGGCACGTTGTTCACCAGCACGCCGTCGATATACAGCTCGCCCTCGGTGATCTCCTCGAGGCCCGCAACCATGCGCAGTGTGGTGGATTTTCCGCAGCCGGACGGCCCGACCAGCACAATGAACTCCTTGTCAGCGATGTCGAGGTTGAACTCCTGCACCGCCACAACGCCCTTGTCCGTGATCTGCAGATTGACCTTCTCGCGCGGCGGCTCGTCCTTGCCTTTGCGCTTGGGTCCGTGTTCCGCATGGGCCGGATAGATCTTCTTGATGTTTTTAAATACCACGTCAGCCATAATCACATTGCGTCAGCGCATCCGGTTCCGGTACTCATTGGCGCTGATACCCTCCATCTTTTTAAATACGCGGGAGAAGTGGCCGATGTCGGCGTACCCCACCCGCTCGCATATGTCGCTGATTTTGAGACTCGGGTCCTCCAACAGCTTTTTGGCCGCGCGCATGCGGGCCGCGTTGATCAGGTCGTAAAAGCTCTTGTCGGTATGCTTGTTCAGCAGCTTGGAGAGATGCCACTGCGATACGTAGCATTGTTCGGCGATCTCCTGCAGGGTGAGCTTCTCGGCGTGGTGCTCCTCGATGAAACTCAGCGCCTGCCGCACGATAAAGCTGTTCGCACAGCCCGTCTCGTCCGGCGCTTCCGATTCCGGCAGACCGGCCTCCCGCGCCTTTTCAAGGTTGGCGATCATCGCGTGCAGCGCCTCGTTGATCTCGTCCATCCGCGAGGGCTTTAAGAGCAGCCGTGTAACACCGAGACGCACCGCCTCCTGCGCATACTCAAAATCCCGGTATCCCGTAAGCACCGTGATCTGCATATCCGGGAATTCGCTGCGCAGGCCTGCGAGCATCGTCATGCCGTCCGTATCAGGCATCTTGATATCGGTAAAGATGATGTCGGGCGCATGCCTGCGGATGGCGGCTGAACCGCCCGCCGCGCTGAACGCGCTGTCCACAACCTCGCAGTCAAAGCCTTCCCAGTCCACTACCTTTTTCAGACCCTCCACGATGATCGTTTCATCGTCGATGAGAATAACTTTGTACATAACGCCTCCGGTCCCTTCGCATTGTTCCCCTTAAGCTTACCCCTTTATCGCGCCGACCGTAAGCCCCTTGATGATATTTTTCTGGAGAAGAACGTATACAAGCAATACCGGCATCACCACAAGCACCACCGAAGCGGCCATCAGGCCATAGTTGACGCCCGCCTGCGAGCTGATCTCGTTGAGCAGCAGCGTAATCGTCCGTTCATCGGGGTAACGCAGGAAGAACATTTGCGTGAACAGGTCATTATACGACCACAGGAACGTAAAGATCGCCACGGTGGCAAACGAGGGGCGCGCAACGGGCATTACAATTTTAAAGTAGATCTTGACCGGGCGGCACCCGTCGATATATGCCGACTCCTCCAGCTCCACCGGGATCGAACGGATGAAGCCCATCAGCACGATGATCGAAAACGACAGGTTACCCGCGATCTGCGGCAATATCACCGACAACAGCGAAAGCCAGCGGTTGCCGGAGCTTGCGATGCCGACCAATGCCTCTATACGGAAAACCGGAATGATCGTCGAGAATATCGGGAACATCATGCTCGCCACTATCAGGCCGTAGACGAGCTTTTTGCCTTTAAACTCGTAGCGCACGAGGGCGTAGGCCGCGAATCCGGCGAGCACCACCACCGCGAGCGTGACCACAATGGAGATCACAAGGCTGTTGGTGTACGCCTTGACGAAATCGGAGCGTTCCGCCGCCGTATGGTAGTTATCCATCGTGAAGCTGGACGTCCAGGGCCACGGGATTGAGAACGAGTCAGAGCGAATCTCACCTTTCACGCGGAACGAGTTGATGATGACCCACAGGAAAGGGTATACCGTGGTGACACCCCAGACGGTCAGTATCACATAGGTGATCAGGCGGGAGATCGAAAACCTTCCCCGGCGCCTTATGCGCACAGCAGTGTTGTCCATATCGTCCTCCCTCAATAGTCCTTCTGCTTAAATACCTTGTTGGCAACCAGTGCGAACACCACGCCCAGCACAACGATAAACACCGAGATGGCTGATGCGTAGTCCACGTCGCCGCGGATAAACGCCTGATTGTACATGTAAGTGCCGAGCAGCCACGATTGGTCGAGAGGTATGCCCGCGCCCATCATGACCCATGGCAGGTCGAACACCTTGAGCGCACCCGTAATGCCAAGCACCAGACAGGTGCACAGCACATTGCGCAGCAGCGGCAGCGTAATGTACCAGATGCGTTTGAAGCCTTTTGCGCCGTCGATCTCGGCAGCCTCGTAGACCTCGGACGAGATATTGTTGAGCCCCGTCACAATGATGACGAAGTAGAATCCAACGTATTGCCACATGACCGGAGACAACATGGTCAGCATAAAGTGTTGCTGATCCTTCCAGTCGATGTTGCTGGTGGCCCCAAACCAGTTCTGCAGCATCTGGTTGAGCATGCCGCCCTTGAAAAGGAAGATCAGGTTAAACATCAGTCCGAGCGCCGTCGCACTGATGACGATCGGGAAGAAGTATACCGTGCGGAAAAGCTTTGCTCCCACCTTGATGCGGTCTACCAGCAGCGCCAGCACCAGCGCGACGCCCACCTGAAAGACGATCGTGCAGCCCGTCAGGATGAGCGAGTTCTTGATCGACGTCCACATATTGGCGTCCTGGAACATCTTGACGAAATTCGCATACCACGGTTCGTTGACGCCCGAAGCGGCTGTGCCAAGGCCGGAGATATTCAGGAAGCTGTTGATGATGTTCTGTACAAACGGGTAGAACAGAAACAACACCAGAAAGACAGAAGCCGGTATCAAAAACAGCAGCAGCGGCGTTTTCTTTTTATAGATCGGCGAATTCATGTTTACCGCCTTTTTAGTTACAACCCATAAGCTTTGCTTGTGGGAACCGGTGATTTATGCCCTGTAAGCTTGAGGTTTTGGGACTTCGCGGGTTAAAAGGAGGGGCCACCCGGGGGCAGCCCCTCATTCATACCCTGTTTTTGATTGTTTTTACTGAGCGTTGATGGTCAGTGCGGAGTCGATTGCTTCTTCCGGCGTCATGTTGCCCGTCGCGATGTTCTTGACGTTGGCAAACAGGTCAGCGCGGGCTTCGGAGGTCAGCAGATCCTGCACAGCGCCCACGAGGCTCGTTACGCCGGCGCACATATCAACCGCGGACTGCTCAAGAGAGTTCAGCTCCACAGACGGCGTTGCGCCGTTCTTGAGCGCCGTAACCTGCGTGGTCACAAAGGTGGAGAGCACTTCGTCGCTCGTCATGTACTCAACAAACTTCACAACCGCATCGCGTTTCTCGGGATCTTCCCATGCCTTGCGGGTGATGTAGTAACCCATCGAGATGCCGCCGATGATGTCGGTCGCTTTGCGCTCGCCCTTGCCCGGCACGTAAGCCATCGCAAAGTCGTCCAGATGATCCGCCGCGTTCTCGGTGAAGTAGCCGACCTTCCAGGAACCGTCGATCAGGAATGCCGCTTCGCCGTCAACCATGAGCTGAACCGTCTCAGCGTCGGTCGCCGTCAGCGTGTTCTCCGGCAGGTAACCCGCATCGTACAGGGTCTTTAAGTCTTCAAAGCCGTTTGCCCAGATCTGGCCGGTCGTGTCGGTCGCCGAAGCCGGAACATCAAGATGGTTGGCCGTATTGCCATTGTTGTATGTGGTGAACTCAAACCAGTAATGAGGAACTTCCTGCAGGGAAACCGCCACCGGAGTAAAGCCCGCGGCTTTGATCTTCTCGCAGTCGGCAAGGAACTGTTCCCAGGTGTAGTCGGGGCCCGGCATTGCTACGCCCGCAGCGTCAAGAACCGCTTTGTTGACAAACAGGCTCTCCCAGTAACCGGTGGACGGAACAGCATAGACCTTGTTATCCACAGCGGAGGGAACCAGCATTTCTTCCTTCATGTTGTCGGCATATTCCGGATAGGCAGCGCGAATCTCTTCCAGCGAAACCACCTTATCGGCGCTGACGATCGGGTCAGAGTCGGTACCCAGGAAGTAGAACAGAACATCGGGCTCCGTGCCGGTCTCGAAATCTGCCATAACCTTGGCTTTCCACTCCTCGTTCGAGGTGGCGGAAGCGTCCTGAACCGTGTTGCCGGTGGCTGCTTCATAGCCGTCGAGTGCGTTCAGGTAGTTTTGACGGTTGCCGTCGTCGCCGCCGTAAGAGGTCACGACATTGATCGTCACCGGGGAAGCCGAGGTCTCGGCGCTGGCGCTTTCGGAAGTCTGAGCGGATGTTTCAGCCGACGGCGAATTGCTCGCGGAGTCTCCGCTGCAGCCCGCAAACACAGCCAGAACCATCACCAGAACCAGCATGAATGCAATGGTCTTCTTCATAACGTTCTTTTCCTCCATTAATATTTGAAAAATGGGTCATTGGGCAAATCTCCTGCCCTATGATAATTATAGGATGAACCGGCTTTGCACACATATACCCGTAGTTGTCTGTTTTTGCACTTCGTTGCGATTATCGGTCAAGTTCGACATGCGGAATCACAATGCGGGCAAGTACGCGCTTTGCGCTAAGCTGTGTGATCGCCAGCTCGCCTTCCTCGCCGTAGAGTATCTTCAGCCGCCGGTTGACGTTGCGGATACCCACGCATTCGCGGTTATCCTCAGCGCCTTCGGCCTCGCAATCCCAGTCCAAAAGCTTGGCCACATTCCGCTTATCCGCTTCCGTCATGCGCCCGTCGTTCTCCACCTCGATGACGAGGGTATCGTCCTCCATGCGGCTGCGGATGACGATCTCTCCCCTGCTCTGCAGCGCGATGCCGTGCTCGAACGCATTTTCCACAATGGGCTGCAATATCAGGCAGGGCACAAGGGCCTTCAGCGTATCCGGAGCGATTTCTTTTTTAACGGTGAGCCGTTCTCCCAGCCGTTCCGATAATATATACAGGTAAGCATCGGCATAGACGAGCTCCTGCGTCATGGTATCGCGTGCTCTGCCGCCGCGGGCCGTGGCTGCATCGAGCATCGTGGATAGCGCCTCGATCATGCGGTATACCTTGGTATCCTCCGCCATACGTGCTGCCCATGCGATGGCCTCAAGCGTGTTATTAAGGAAGTGCGGGTTGATCTGGGAACGCAATGCCATCACGCGCGCATCCTGCAGCGCAAGCTGTTCTTCGTAGTTGCGCTCGTCCTGTGCCTTGAGCTGCGTGGACATGCCGTTGAACCGTTCGGTCAGATAGCGGAACTCGCGGCTGCCCGGCAGCACCTGTACCGTGTATCCGCGCTCGCCTGCTTCCATGTGTCCCGCTGCATCCACCAGCTCTCCCACCGGCTTGGCTACAAAATGATAGTACGCCCACAGCACGAGCATAAAGAGCAGCGCGCCGAACACCGCCATCAGCGGCAGTACGCGAACAAAATCCGGCAACTCGTCCGTCAGGCTTGCGGCGTCCGAAACGGCACTGAGCCTTATCGTGTGGCCCGAAAAAACCGCGGAACGGCGGATGGTGTAGATGCTTTCGCTCTGGTCAAAGTTCACAGTGTCTGTCCCGTCGGTATATGCGCCGTCCTCGCCCACCACTACGCAGTGGACGCCGTCGATATCGACCGCTGCATTCTGTACCCATACGATGCTGCGGATGTTCTCGAACAGCGCAGTTTCGTTGCAGGCCATCACGATCACGGCGAACGGCTGAAAGTTGTTGTCCATGATGTTGCGCACCATATACAGTCCCTTCTCACTCTGGATGAAGCGGATGGATGTGCCGAGATCGGGATACTCCTGCAGTACGCTTTCGTGTACATGATCACGGTAGTTCTGCAGACTGACAAACTCGCGTGAAATGGTTCGGTTGTTTACATAATAAATGGTGTCCGGTTGGGACGTGAAGAACAGAAAGGTTGCGTAAAAATCGTCGTCATAAGCATATTGCTGTTGAAGGTATTTGTTGACGGTATCATACAGGTCCACACGATTCTGATCCGCGAGGTACTGCCGGTAGGCGGCGTTCACCGTATCGTTGTATGAGCTCTCACGCGAGGCGTCCATGGCCTGCTCGATGTTGGCCTGCGTCTGCTGGAACGCAATATCCACACTGGTAGTCACAGTGTCGCGGATGCGCTCCTGCACGTTATTGGTTATAGTATAGGAGGAATAGGCGAGGATGACTGAGATCGGCACAATCCAGCAGATCGCCATGATCGCCACCAGTCCCCATTTGAGTGAAAAGCCGCGTTTTGCCGGACTGCGCATCGTGCTTACCTCCGGACTTGCTTTGTACGGCAGGCTTCTGCCGCCTCAGGTATTATACCATTATCCAATCAGCCCGCAAAGCTCGCGCATTTTTGAGCCTCCGCGACCAGCGCTGCCGCCTCGCGGTCAGCGATCACCGTCACGTCGGCGTGCAGCTGCAGTACCGAGGCCGGTACCTGCGGTGTCACGTCGCCCGTGAGCGCACGGCACAAAATCTCCGCCTTGCTCTCGCCCGAAACGAGCAGCACGATGCTGCGCGCCCCCATGATGTTGCCGATGCCCATCGTGATGGCCTGCGCGGGCACCTTTTCCGGGTCGTCCTCGAAGAAACGCGCGTTGGCAAGCTTCGTGCGCTCCGATATCATCACCGGGTGCGTCCGAAGCGTGAATGCCCCGCCCGGCTCATTGAAGCCGATATGTCCGTTATGGCCGATGCCCAGCAGTTGCAGGTCGATGCCGCCCCAGGCAGAAATCTGGGCATCATATTCCGCGCACGCGGCAATGAGATCCGCTGCCATACCGTCCGGCAGCTTCGTGTTGGCCGGGTCAATGTTGACGTGGTCGAAAAGCTCGGTCTGCATAAAGTATCGGTAGCTTTGCGGTTGCTGCGGCCCAAGGCCCACGTATTCGTCCAGATTTACGGTACGCACCTGCGCAAAGTCCGCCTCGCCCGCGTGGCAGCGTCTCGCCAGCTCCGCGTAGAGCGGCACGGGCGTGGAGCCGGTAGCGAGCCCCAGCACACAGTTAGGCCGCCGCGCAATCATCCCGCTGAATATATCTGCCGCCACGCGGCCCATCGTTTCCTGATTCTCTACAATCTTCAGATTCATGTTATGCCCTCTCGATGCTGTTTCCCGCAATATAAACTTCTTTAAGCGCCCAGTCTTCGCCACAGATCAGAAAGTCCGCCCGTTTCCCCTCGGCGATCACGCCGATATCGCCCGCGCCGATCACCTTCGCCGGATTCGCTGTGGCGCAGCGCAGTGCATACTCCGCCGGGATGCCCATGCCAATGACGCTGCGGACACAGTCATACAGCGCCGTAATGGAGCCTGCAAGCGTACCGCTATCCAGTACCGCCCTGCCGCCTTTGATTGTGACCCGCTGCCCGCCGAGCATCGCGGTGGCGCCCTCCGGCAGACCCGCCGCCGGAATGGCGTCGCTGACAAGGCACATGCGCTCCGGCCCAAACAGCTTGAATGCCGCGCGCACCGCGCTTGCATGCACGTGCACACCGTCGCCGATCAGCTCTGCCGAAACATTCGGCCGTTCCGCCGCCGCGCCGATGACGCCCGGCTCACGATGGAGCAGAGGCGGCATCGCGTTGAACAAATGCGTGACGTGCGAGATGCCCGCCTCAAAACCCCGGACCGCCTCATCGTAATTTGCGCCCGTATGCGCAGCAGATACGATATATCCCTCCCCTGCCGCCTCGCGGATAAAGGGCAGTGCGCCTTCCAGTTCCGGCGCAACGCAAACGATTCTGATCAGCCCATCAGCTTCAGCCTGCAGTCGCCGCAGCATATTGATGTCAGGCAACCGCAGATGCGCTGCGGCCTGTGCGCCTTTTTTAGCCTCGCTGAAAAATGGCCCTTCCATCGTCATGCCACGCAGCCGGGCACACCCTTTTGGCGCTTCGTCCCGCATCCGCACCGCGTTTCTGCATGCCTTTTCGATAACACCTTCGGGCAGCGTCATCGAAGTAGCGGAAAAGCTCGTGGTGCCGTGACGCGCGAGATAACCCGCGATGGTTTTGAGGCCGTCATAATCCCCGTCGGAGAAGTCTTTGCCGCTGTTGCCGTGCAGGTGAATGTCCACCATACCGGGAACCACGGTATCGCAGCCCGCAGGCGCATCCTCGTCGCGTTTCGTGATCTGTACGATGAAACCGTCCTCCACGCGGATATCTCCATAGTGAAAACGATAATCCGCGCCGTAATACCGTACGCCAGCCAAGTTCATGCCTGTTCCTCCTTCAGTACCGGCAGCGACGCCGCCGTCTGCGACTGCCCCACGCGCCGGAACGTATCGTCCGGCAGGATGAGCTCCACCTTGACGTCCGGGTACTCCTCAAGCAATACCCGCCGCGCGGTCATCTTGATGGTTTCGCCGCCTGCGTCGCTCATCACACGGCCAAGCAGCAGCACGCTTTCCATGCCGTAGAGGTCGTGATAGAACGCGAGCGTATGGCCGAGATAGCAGCCAATGTCCGAGAAGATGCGCAGCGCCGTTTCGTCGTAGCGAATCGCCGCGCTCTGCACCGCTTTTAGCTTATCCGCAGGCGAGCCGTCCGGCAACGGAAATTTCGCGTATTCCGCCAGCTTGATCACCGCGTCCTGTGAAAAGTAGGACACGCCGCAGCCCGTATCGCCCGACCACTCATCCCGCATGGCATTCGGATTCAAATCCACCGGCACGAATGCGAGCTCGTTGAGCCATCCGGTCAGGTTTCCGTCCGCATCCACATAACCCGCCGCTTCACTTGTACCCATGGCGATGCCGAGCAGTGCGTTGCGTCCAAAGTAGGTGGAGCCCGCGAGCGCGGTCACGTCGCCGTCATTGCACACCACCACCGGTACGTCGCCAACCTCCCGCGCAGCCCGCAGATAGATGTCGCGCACCTCCGCGTCGAAAACGTCCTTGGGTATGGCGCGGAACAGCGACGCCACCGCCGTTCGGTTATTGATGAATATCCCGGCGGACGATATGCCGATGCCGTCCACGCGCGGCAGCTTCGACGCGGCGTTTTTCAGCGCAGACACGATACCCTCAAAATGGTACGATGGGTCCGAGTTCAGCTTGGGATACCAGACCACCTCTTCCGAATACACGGTCTTGCCGTCGATCACCGCGGACACCTTGCGGTCACTGCCGCCCGCATCGAAGCCGATACGGCACCCAGTGAGCTGCTTTCCGACACGCTGCGGGTTCTCGCGCGCTTCCGGCTTATCGGCGTACTGCCGATGCTCCACCTCAAAGGGGCGCCGGTAGACGTTGCTCATAAAGTCCGCGTCGAACGCCCGCGCTCCGTCCGGTGCGTACGCCGTTGCGATCGCACGGTATACCATCTCCGGCCCGCATACGACGAGCTTATAGCCGCCCTTCTGCCAGAGCAGCGTTTTGGCCATGCGCTCCGCGAATCGGCAGTCGCTGTCGTAGTCCGAGCGGAGTTTGAACTCCATCACCGATACCCCGTCTTCGCGCTCCGCCGCAATGCACACCGGAATGGCGGCGTGCTTCTCGTATGCGCGCTTCACCGCAGCAACGGGCAGGAAGTCCGGATCAAAATACGGTTTGTTTTTAATAGCTGGTTTCATCGCATTCACCGTTATAATTTCAGGAATTGCTTCCAGATGTCAAGGCAACGCCCGGCGTCCGCTTCCTCCGGCATCTCCGCGCACATGCGCAGCAGCGGCTCCGTGCCGGAAAACCGGCAGATCACCCAGCCACCGTTTTTAAAGTACACCTTGCAGCCATCCAGATACGACACACGGTCGGTCTCAAACGGAAATTCCGGCAGCGCCTTTTCGGTAAACAGCAGCGCCATCAGCGTGCGTTTGTGCGCCTGCGTCATCGTAAAGTCCGCATCCGCTATATACAGCGTGCCGAAGCGCGCCTCGATGTCGCGGTAAATTTCCGAGAGCGTCTTGCCCGTACGCGCCACCATCTCCACCAGGAGTGTTGCCGCGTAAATGCCGTCCTTGCCGAGTATATGCCCGCGCACCGTGAGGCCGCCGGAAGATTCGCCGCCAATCAGCGCATCCGTTTCCTGCATTTTGGCCGAGATATGCTTGAAGCCTACCGGAACCTCATAGCATTTCTCGCCAAAGCCCTCCGCTACGCGGTCCAGCAGGGTCGTGGTGGAGTTATTGCGCACCGCCGCGCCCTTCCAGCCACGGATGGCAATCAGGTAGTAGTACAGTAGCACGAGTATCTTGTTGGGGTGCAGGAAGATACCGGTGTCGTCGATAATTCCGATGCGGTCCGCATCTCCGTCCGTCGCGATGCCGAGGTCGCAGTGGTTATCCACCACAAAGCGCGAAAGCGCCTCAAGCGTCTGGAGGCTGGGCGAGGGCAGTTTGCCGCCAAACAGCGTATCATGCCGTTCGTGGATGACCTCCACCTCGCAGCGCGCGGTCAGCAGTATGGTCTGCAGGCTGGTGCGGCTCACGCCGTACATGGGGTCGAGCGCAATCTTCAGGTGGGCCTGCTTAATCGCTTCCACGTCCGCCAGTGCCAGAATGCTGTCGATGTATTCGTTGAACGGGTTGATCTTGCGGATGAGTCCCTTCTCCAGCGCTTCCGCGTACGGCACCGCCGGGATGGGAGCGCCTTCGATCATCGCGATATGCCGCTCGATCTCCCCCGTGACGTCCTCTGCCGCATCGCGTCCGCCCTCGGTGAACACCTTGATGCCGTTGTAGATCGCCGGGTTGTGGCTTGCGGTTACCGCAATACCGTACGGCAAGCCGTACTGTCGCACAGTGAACATGATGAGCGGCGTAGGCGCTTCGCGATCCAGCAGCAGGCAGGGCACATGCAGCCCCGCGCACACCTCCGCAAACCACTGCGCCGCGGGTTTGGACAGAAAACGCCGGTCGTAACCGATGCAGATGCCCTTATCCGCCACGCCCTGCTCGCGCATCAGGTTGCACAAGCCCGCGCACAGCAGCTGCACGTTGGCTTTGGTAAATTCGTCTCCGATAACGGCACGCCAGCCGCCTGTTCCAAATTTGATCATTGGTTCTCCCCCATGATAATTTCCGCGCGGCAGACCTCGCCCGCGGGCAGCGCTGGGAGCCTACCCGTCTCCACGCCGTCCACGATGATGCGCCTGACACCCTTCTGCACGCCCTCCGGATTCTTCACCGTGATCTCGTAGCGTGCGCCGCGCCACTGCCGCGTGACGCTGAACTCCTTCCAGTCCGCCGGGACGCACGGATCCACGACGAGGCTGTCAAAACCGGGCCGAATGCCGAGGATGTACTGCGTCGACGCAAAGTACGCCCAGCCTGCGCTTCCTGTCATAAAGGGGTGCCGCGCACGGCCGAACGCCGTATGCGCCTTACCCATAACAAACTGGCAGTAGGTATAGGGTTCCGCCTGGCGGACCTCAATTTTATCGTTCTGATGATACGGGCAGAGCGCGTCGTAAAACTTCATCGCGCCTTCGCCGTTGCCGAGCAAGCACTGTGCCGCCCACGCCCACGGATTCGGATGTGAGAATATCGCTCCGTTCTCCTTAACGCCCGGATAAACGCGCGTTACAAAGCCGATGCCGTCATCGCGTTTGGTATACGGCGGTGCGTTAAGCATCAGACCGTAGGGCGTATAAAGGTACTCCTCCACCGCCGCCATGGCCTTGCGGGCACGTTCACCCGTTGCCACGCCGGAGAGTACCGCCCACGTATTGCTTTCCATGTGCACGCGGCCTTCCTCGTCGGTGTGCGTGCCGATTTTGCGTCCGTCCGCCGTGATGCCGCGGATGTACCATTCGCCGTCCCATAGCACATCTTCGCAAGTCTGGCGCACCTTTGCGGCCATGGCTTCGTAGTGTTCCACGTCCTTATCGCGGCCCAGATGTCTTGCCAGCTCCACGAACTGAATGAGGGCCCAGTGGTGCAGAAAGCTGACCATCGCGCTCTCGCCGCCGCCCAGATTGAGGCAGTCGTTCCAATCAGCCCGCAATCCTTTGCAAATGCCGTGCGCGCCTACCTCCCGCGCGGAGAACTCAAGGATACGCTTCATATGCGCGTAGACCGTGCCTTCGCCGCCGTCGGCGTAGGTAACCGTCTCATCCGCAAACGTCGTCTCGCCCGTCTCCTTGATATAGTTCACAATTGCGCCTACCAGCCACAGCGCGTCGTCCGCGCAGGCGTCCTCGATGCCATGCACGATGTCGTCGCGGTTCGGCATGGGAATGACAGTGGGTGATTTGAACGTCGGTTTCTTTGGCCTGTTCTCGAACCAGACCGGGTCGAACAGGTGCAAGCCGTAGCCCGCCTTCGTCAGCGCGCACAGCAGCTGCACGATGCGCTGGCGGCACTTACTCGGGTTGGAGTGCGGGATACACATCGCGTCCTGCGCTGTATCGCGGTATCCGAGGCCCGTGCGTCCGCCCACCTCAATAAATGATGAGAACCGCGAGAACATGACGTTGATCTCGCTCTGATACAGCGTCCACTGGTTGGTCAGCGCGGTCAGGCCCGCGTCGGGCGAACTGATCTGCAGCTTGCCGCATTTGTCGTCCCAGAAGCGACGCAGCCGGATAAATTCCGCATCGACCGCCGCAGCGTTGCCGTACTTCTCACGCATCGTTTTGCCGCTGTCCACGCCGCCCTCGCCTAGTAGGTAGATGAGTCGCGCCTCTTCTCCCGGTGCGAGTACCAGTTTTTTGTGCAGCACGCCGCAGTGGTTGCCGCCGTTCTCGAAGCTGCTGCCGCACTCGCCGCGCTCCACGATAAGCGGATTTTTCTCCGTGCGGTATGGGCCAATGAAAGCGTCACGCAGGCAGTCAAAACCATCCGGCTCAAAATCAGAGGTGAAGAACTGAAATCCGTCCTCCTCGTAATGCAGTTCATGCTCAATCACACCTTCCGCATAGCGCGAACCCGCGGCGTACAGGCTCATCTGAAAGTTGCGGTTATCCATGTCGATGTGATGAAACGAAAATTCGCAGTAGGAAAAAACGCTGATCTTACGCGGCTTACCGCCCGTGTTTTTCACGCGTACGTCCCAGAATTCCACCGGGTCGTCCGGGGCCACGAACAGTGTCTGCTCGGCCTGTATTTCGTTGTAATTACACTGGTATTTGGAATAGGAAAAGCCGTGGCGGCAGGTATAGCGGGCCTGATCCAGCGGCTTGCCGACCGGCTGCCACGAGACGCTCCAGTAATCGCCTGTTTCGTCGTCGCGCAGATATACGTAATGGCCCGGGCCGTCCATGGGCACGCCGTTGGGCCGAAAGCGTGTGATGCGGTGGTATTCCGGCGAGCCGCAGAACAGGTATCCGCCCGCGGTATGGTTAAACACGCCGCACATTTCTTTGGTGCCGATGTAATTCGTCCAGGAAACCGGAAGGTCAACGCGTTCGATGACATATTCCCGGTTGATTTCGTCAAAGCTGCCGTAGCGCATGGTTAAACACCTCGTCGTATTTTCACCTTGATTATAAATCATGCGCGGCATATGGATAATGGATATGCATGCACATTATTGCCTGTGCTTGCGGATGTTCAAAAACAATAGGGTCGCTGTGACGGATAGCTCTTCGAGGCTCCGCCTCCAAACCACCGCCCAAGCTTAACGCCACAGTGTGGCGTTAAGGTCCCTTGGGAATCCCTTCATAAAACGCCCTTTCGGGCGTTTTGGAACAAATTAATCCTACAGAAGGCGATACCATAGCCTAGAAATCAGTCTGCCCGTTCGAATTTACGCCCTCTGGCAGTGTTATCTCGCCGCAGTAGTTTGTATACATCATAGCGCGCACTTGGGATAGTTCGTGCGTATGGCCCAGCACCCACATCAGCTTTGTTACCGCGCACTCGCTCGTCATATCGAAGCCCTGCAGGATACCCGACTCCACTGCGAGCCGCCCCGACTCGTACACCATCGGGTCAGAAGGTTCATACCGGCATTGGGTGGTTAAAAGCACAGCCACGCCTTCGTCCAGCAGTTTCTTGATGCCATCGATCAGATTGCGGCGCAGGTAATGAACTCCGCCCAGACCGAAGCCCTCAATGACCACACCCTTAAAGCCCATGGAGCGGATATATTCAAATATCTCCGGCCTTGTGCCGGGGATGAGCTTCAGCAGAAACACGTCCGGGTCGATCGCGTCGTCCAACGAGGTAGGCCCAGCGGTGGTCTGCGGCTTGATGTTCAGATACGCCGTCCCCGCGCGGAAGCTTCCCACAGGCGGGACGTTGATGCTTTCAAAAGCGCTGACGCTTGTGGTGCGCACCTTGGCTGCGCGGCACCCCCGCATGATCTTGCCGTTGAACACGACGAAAACTCCCGCAAGCCGGCTGGATGCGGCCAGCAGCGCCTGATGCAGGTTCACCTTTGCATCCGTCTGCGGGTGACCGATAGGCAGCTGCGAGCCGGTCAGAATCACGGGTTTGTTCAGGCCGCGCAGCATGAACGACAGCATGCCCGCGGTATAGGCCATGGTATCCGTGCCGTGCAGCACCACCACGCCGTCGTAGGCGTCAATACAGCCCATCACCTCCCGGGCGATCATCTTCCATTCCTCAGGCTGGATGTTGGAGCTGTCCAAGTTAAGTATCGTTTTGGTGTCCACGCGGTTGGCCGTGTGCTGCGGCATGCTCGAAAGGATGTCCGCCGCCGTGAGCGTGGGGATGAGCCCTGCTTCGGTCTGCGTGCACGCAATGGTCCCTCCGGTGGATAATATCATCAGCTTTTTCACGTCTGCTCCCATAGCTGTGCTGCCCGTTCTTCAGCGCAGTGAACTGCGGTTTGTGGTTTCGATAAAGCGGCGGATCGCTTCAGGATTGATCGGTGCGCAGGCAGCGCCGAAATATAGCGCGTTGAACGCCCCACAGGCGCACGCGAAGGTCAGCGCTTCCTCAGCATTATTTCCACCCAGCAGGCTGTGAATCATCCCCGCGCAGAACGCGTCGCCCGAGCCGGTGGTGTCCTTCGCTTCGATATCGAACGCGGGTACGTATCCGGTAAAGCCCTCACAGCAGGCATATGCGCCACGCCTGCCCAGTTTGATCACCACATTCTTCGCTCCTGCGTCCATAAAGGCCTTCGCAGCATCCGCCACTTCCAAGCCGTCCGTCAGGTGCGTGCTGTCGTAATCGCTTGGCAAGAACCAGTCGATATAGGGTAAAAACGGCGCAATGCCTTTAAGCCTGAGTCCTTTCTTGTCTGCAGCCATATCAGCGAACGTAGCGACACCGCTTTGCTTCGCTTGCTTCAGCACCGTTTCCAGCCCATCCTCCTCCAGCTTCGCACAGCCAAACAGGCTGCCCACCGAAAGCGCCTGCGCCTGTGGAATCAGCGTAAGATCGATGTCCGCCAGACAGAAGTCGTCGTTGCTTCCCCGTTTTGAGATAATATTTCGCTGCCCGTCCTGCGAGACCAGCACAATCGCCGTGGCTGTGACGGATTCCGGCGATACCGCAACATACGAAATGTCCGCGCCGGTTCCGGCCATTTCCGACAGCAGCAGCCGTCCCATCGAGTCATCCCCCACGCGGCAGACCAGCGCAGTACGTCTGCCCAGCTTCGCCAGGTCAGCCGCCTGATTCGCAGCGTCTCCGCCTGTTGCCAGCGTGATATCCTCGATGCGTGTATTGGCACGGTCGAACAACGTCCGGTCCGCAGGACGTGCCACGATATCGATCACGGCGATACCCAGTGTGATTACGTCAATCGGTTTCATCGCTATCACTATACACCTCAAACCATGGTTTGAACATACCGTGTCCGGCAGAAAAGGCAGGGCATCACGGCAAAAATAAAAGGAGCGGCGATCCGCTCCTCTCCTGATTCATTTTTACGGCAGGATATAACCTTCCTGTTTCAGATACCCTTTCGCCGACTCGTCCGTCATGCAGAAGTCGATGAACGCCTGAACGTCTTCAGAAACTTCACCGATCGTCACGAGGTTGTAGTTGCGGCTGAGCGGATAAACGCCGTTCTTTGCGGCAATCTCGCTCGGATAGCAGCTCTCCACCGCGAGCACCTTCACGCCTTCGTAGCTGCCCACGAGCGACAGCGGTACAAACCCGATGGCAAGCGGGTCACTCGAAACGAGATCGGCAACCTGATCCGGCGTGCTGAGCGAGGTGGCAAGGGTGCTGTCCAGCGTCACCTGCGTTCCGCTGCTGTCGCGGCCCAGTACGATCGCTTCAAACGCGTCGCCAGCGGAAACCGAGTCAGAAATCGCGTACGCGTTGATTACGCCGTCGCCGCCCAGATCCGACCAGTTGGTAATCTTGCCGGTGTAGATATCGTTCAGCTGCTCTATGCTGATGTCGCTGATCGGGACATCGCTGCCCGCAATGACGGCGAGCGCTTCCACGCACAGTCGCGTTGTCTGCACATTTTCATAAGTCGCATATTCCTCTTCCTTCAGGTCCCGGGGAATGATGGCGACATCCGTCTTGTCTGCTACACAGTAGGCAAGGGCTGTTCCAATGGTGGTGCGCTTCCACTGCACATACTTTCCGCTATCTTCCATGAACATGTCGGCGATGGCATACAAAACCGTACCGGCGTTGGCCTTCGGTCCCGACATTGTCAAATCTACCGGCGTCGGGGATGGCTCGAGCGTCGCTTCCGGAGAAGGAGTAGGCGTCACGTTGGCATCGCTCTTTCCGCAGCCCGCCATGGCAAAGGCCATCACGAAGACGAGCGCAAATATCAGCAATTTCTTCATATGTTCCTCCCAAAGATATCTATCCGGCACAGTATAGCACAGCGATTATGGCCGCGGTGTAAACAGTTGCCTGTAGTTTCTCAGTATTCAGCGGTACAAGGGCCTCTTTTCGCAAAGCGCGAGCACCTTTGCGCGCACCTCGTCGACCGCAGCTTCTCTCCTGTCCACCACGTCCGCGACCCACGCACCGATTTCAGTCATGTCCGCTTCGTCCATGCCGCGCGTCGTGGAGGCAGGCGTGCCCACACGGATGCCGCTTGTGATGAACGGGCTCTGTGTGTCGAACGGGATAGCGTTCTTGTTGACGGTGATATTGGCACGTCCGAGCAGGGCTTCAAGCTCCTTGCCTGTAATGCCTTTGCTGGTCAGATCGAGCAGCATCAGGTGGTTATCCGTGCCACCTGATACCAGACGAATGCCATGAGCCGTGAGGGATGCAGCCAGTGCAGCCGCGTTTTTCACGATGCGGCTCTGGTACTCTTTGAACTCCTCGGTTGCGGCTTCTTTAAAGCACACCGCTTTGGCCGCGATAACGTGCATCAGCGGTCCGCCCTGCGTTCCGGGGAATATGGCTTTGTTGACAGCCGCGGCATACTGCTCACGGCAGAGGATCATGCCGCCCCGCGGTCCGCGGAGCGTCTTGTGCGTGGTTGTGGTGACAAAGTCGGCATATGGCACCGGGCTCTCGTGTTGTCCCGCAGCCACCAGACCTGCGATATGCGCCATGTCAACCATCAGCAGCGCGCCCACTTCGTCCGCGATCTCGCGGAAGCGCTTGAAATCAAGCGCACGCGGATATGCACTCGCGCCTGCCACGATCATCTTCGGTTTATGTTCAATGGCCAGCTTGCGCAGTTCGTCGTAATCAATACGTTCTGTGTCCTTGCGCACACCGTAGGGAACGATGTTGAAATACTTGCCCGAGATATTGACCGGGCTGCCATGCGTCAGGTGTCCGCCGTGCGCGAGGTTCATGCCGAGGATCGTGTCCCCCGGATTCAGCATTGCGAAATACACCGCGGTGTTGGCCTGCGCACCGGAATGCGGCTGCACATTGGCGTGCTCCGCACCGAACAGCGCCTTGGCGCGCTCGATGGCAAGGTCCTCCACCACGTCCACATATTCGCAGCCGCCATAATAGCGCTTGCCGGGATATCCTTCCGCATATTTGTTGGTAAGATGCGAACCCATCGCATTTAATACCGCTTCCGAGACAAAGTTCTCAGACGCGATCAGTTCGATATTTTGCTGCTGACGGGCAAGTTCATCCATCATTGCGGCATATACCGCCTCGTCGGCCGCCTGTACCTTTGAAAAATCCAGCATGTTGTTCCCCTTTACTCCTCTGTTTCGACCGCCATATATGCCTGCCGTGCCGCTTTCTGCTCCGCGATCTTTTTCGACCGGCCCTGCCCTCGCGCAGCCTCTTCGCCGCTGATCATCAGCTTGACATAAAAAGTGCGCTCGTGCGGCGGCCCTTCCTCTTTATACACAATATAGCGGATGTCGCTGACACCCCGCTTGTGATACCGTTCCTGAAGCCGCGTCTTGTAGTCGCGCAGGCCGTTGCCCGAAAGCACCGCTTCAAAGCGCGCCGCAAGAATGCGGTCCGCGATTTCTTTTGCTTTGTCAAGGCCCGCGTCGAGATACACCGCGCCTAAGATCGCTTCCACTACGTCGGCAAGGATGGACGGTTTATCGTACCCGCCCGAACTGCGCTCGCCCTTGCCGAGTATTAAATACTCCGAAAGACCCAGCGCCCTCGCCGCCTCGGCGAGCGATACTTCGCTCACTATTGCTGCCCTGCTCTTTGTGAGCTGACCCTCGGTAAAGTCTGGCCTGCTCTCGAATACGAGTTCACTGACAATCAGTTCCAGCACGGCATCGCCCAAAAACTCCAAGCGCTCATAGCTGTCGCCTGCATCCGCTGAAGCATGCAGCAGCGCTTGTCTCAAAAGCGCCTTGTCAGAAAACTCATACCCGATGCGGTCTTCCAATCCGGAAAAATCACTCATCCCGTTGATAAAGCAACGAGGCAGACGCAAGACACGCAACCGCCCGGCCGTGAAACATCACAGCATTCAAAGCGCGTATCCGCCCTGCCCCGGAAGCTTCTTAATATCCCCCAACGTTCTTTTCGATGTAAGTTACGACATCCTTGACGGTGGTTACTTTGGGCAGCTCCTCGTCAGGGATATCCAGATCGAACTCCTGCTCCAGATCCATGATGAGTTCCACAATCGCCAGCGAATCGGCTTTTAGGTCCTCCACAAGGTCCGAATCCATGGTGATAATGTCTTCATCGATTTCGAGCTGGTCCGAAAGGATTTTCCTTACCTTTTCAAATACCATCGTACGCCTCCTGTAATCAATCGTTTTCGTCATCCCAAGCGACTTTTGATATTTCCTGCTTTATTACATTGACGACATCGCCGCTGATGAAACCAGCTGCCTGCCGTAACGTACTTTTGATCGCTTTGGCATTGGAAGAGCCGTGTGCCTTCACCACGCCGCCGCGTACTCCGAGGAGCAGCGCTCCGCCGTACTCGGTGTAGTCCATCTGCTTCTTGAAGTTTTTGAAAGCGGGCATCGCCAGCCCCGCACCGATCTTGGTGCGCAGCGACGCGGAAAGCTCCTTTTTGAGCATTGTCAGCAACGCGCCAGCCAAGCCTTCCGTATACTTTAAGATGATGTTGCCCGTAAAGCCATCACATACGAGCACATCGTAATCGCCCGAAACGAGGTCCCGTCCCTCCGCGTTGCCGCGAAAGTTGACCGGCATCTCCTCAATCTTCTTGTAAGCCTCCTTGGTAAGCGGCGTGCCCTTCTCCGCTTCCGCACCGTTGTTCACCAGACCGACGCGCGGACTATTTACGCCCTCCACCTTCTCCATGTATATGCTGCCCATCAGCGCAAACTGCGCAAGATATGACGGACGGCATTCCGCGTTTGCACCGCAGTCGATCAGCAGTGCCTTGGTACCCGCCTGCGTCGGCAGCAACGGTGCCAAAGCAGGCCGTTTTACACCCGGCAGACGCTTCACGATCAGCGTTGCGCCCGCAATGGTTGCGCCCGTACTCCCAGCAGTGATAAAGGCGTCGCCCTCACCGTCACGCAACAGTTCAAGGCCTTTTACCAGCGATGAATTGCGCTTTTTTCTGATCGCTTCGACAGGCGGTTCTGCCATATCGATAATTTCCGCCGCGTCCACAATATTTATGCGTGCTGTATCCGCTTCATGTTTTTCGAGTTCGGCGAGTATGGTGTCTTTGCGGCCCACCAGCGTGACATGCATATCCTGCATTTCACGCAATGCCAAAACGCAGCCCTCTACAATGGCCTGCGGCGCGTGGTCTCCGCCCATGGCGTCCACGATAACCTTCACATACTCACCACCTTTTTGAATCCAAAGGTAGTATATAAAAAATACATTCCCAATGCAACAACATTTTTGGCGGCCTAATCCCGCTGCTCAAACCTGAGCATATCCCATTTAGTTTGTGTATAGCTATCGTTATTGTTTATCGTTCACTTCTTATCCTCTGACACTTGCCCAAGCCTGCGTATTTTGGCAACCAGCAGTGTCAGCAGCGGAAATATCATTGTAAATGGCGTTGCCCAAAACATATGATACCGGCTGCCCCAGTCTGTATTCGCAGCGCTTGACCTGAACAACACTGCAGCGACCACCACAGCCACGCTTCCCATGGGCAGAATCAGCGGCTTGCTGTCTCGGAGCTTCAGCAGTTGGGAAAACGAGTTGACGGATGCATAATAGAGCATACTGATTTTAATAAAAACGCAACTGGTAAAGCCGATTGTAACCAGCATCTCAATCCGCGTCAAAAATTCACCGATATCAATCAGCCGCGCCGCTTCATAAGAGCTATTACCCACGACGCTCGCCGCAGTTCCCAGTGCCGCAGTGTTACGCACAACGATACACAGCAGTCCGGCTCCTGCAGCAGCAACCCCTCCCAGCATTGAACGCGTGATATGCTTATGACCATCAAGGTGAGATGTAACCATCATCAATGCAACGATATCCAGAAAAGGCACAGTAATCAGAACATAGCATACCTGTACATATGATCCTGTCGGCAGCCCGAAAACCGGAAGGAAATTTGCAAAGTCCATTTTGCCGATCAGCAGTAAGGTAGTAATTACGATGATACCGACGGAAAAGACTGCGACCGGAAGACTTGCCTTGCCAATCGCCCCAACGCCTCGTTTAACCGCAAAAGCAGATGTCAGCGTAAAGAAAACAATGATTATGATTTTTGGGGTTTCGATTAAAATGTATCCAGTGAAGAATCCGGATACGAATTCGATATTTAGTGCCAACAGAAGGAATATGTATACAAAGTACAAAGCGGATATTACGTTGCCTGCGATATTACCAAAGACAAGCGTATTGATTTCCATCAGACTTTTTCCCGGAAACTTCTTTACCAGAATGGAAAACAATATAACAAATGGTATGCTCAGTGCAAAACTGATACACAAGGCCAGCCATGCGTCCTGTTTCATCATATTATCCACAAGCGACAGCAGCAGGGTAGAGCCTAGAATGTACGATACCAAAATATAAAACAGCTGCGATGGTTTAATTTTATCCTTCATATTGCTTACCTGTACTACGGCGAATCAATAATGCAGATTGGCCATATCAAGCAAAGCCTTTAAAGCATTTATCGGACTTGGGATCGCTACATTTTGACTGTAAAATATAGTAAGAACAAAGCCCGTCAGCAATAATGTACCAGTTATGATCAACTCTTTTATTTTCCTTTCTTTATATAACCCAGGTAGCAGCATAAGTGCAATCCCCACAAAAATCACAATAATCATTATAATCATTATCTAAATCCCTAATCTTTCCTGTAAGCGGAAATTCATAATGTATTATCCTGAAACAGCCCGATTCTATGCATAAATCCGGGATATTGCCTTTTGACTGAATACCAGACCATCCGAAGAATAATAGAAGCGCAGCACTTCGAATGGTAAAACTTATATTCGGGATCCTGTGGTGCCATAAAAAAGACCGTCATGAGACGGCTTTTTTATCTTTGAATTGTTGTTACGGTGTTTATCTGCAAGCCTTCGCCGGAACCTTCCCCGGCACACGGAATCTCTATCTATCAATGCGATTAACAGCGATATCCTTACCAGAACCTTCCCGATTGGCCCGGCGAATCAGGCCAAAGCTGCCCAGTCCAGCAAAGATCCACCCCATCGCGAGCTGACCCCAGATAACACCTACATCCTCGTTCGGCGTAAACGGCAGTGTCAGTACAATCCAAAAGGCGTTGTCCACAAGCTCATATCCTGCATCCTTTGCCTGATTGACAATTGAAACGTATGTGCTCGCCATCACGCCTATATACGTAAACACGATCAGCACCACGACAAGAACCCAGACCATGCCCTTTCCGCGCTTTCCGTGGGCGAGTTGATAGCCTTTATAGGAAAGCCAAGACATGATGAGGCCGCTGAGGGCCGCAACATAGCCGAGCATCCCGATCAGCACCCAGGGAATGATGCCAATAAGACCGCCAACCGCCGCGCCAAGTGCGCCTTTTACGTAACTGCCTGCCGTATCACGTTCTGCTTTAAACTCCTCCACGATGCCCGCAAGCCGCTGGTGGCACTCATCGCAGGCTTCCATTACCCGACCGCCCTGCTCGGTATAACCGAGTTCTTCCGTGGCTGGACAGAAACTGCAGCCGGAATAATACCCGTTTTGCACAAGCCAAGCTGAAAACTCATTCAACAGCGTCTCCACGTTCTCGGCTTTTAACGTCCACGCATTGTTGATGTGCATCCAGACCGCGGTTTCATCCGCCTGCGCATTGTAGACCTTCAGCCCTTTCCACTTCTTCTGCAGAAGAAAGGCGTTGATGGCATTCAAGTCAATTCCGTTTTCATGCTTGACGTAAGCTCTCACCGTCGGCATCGTCGACTGTCCGTCATTCACCATGCGTGAGCCCACCGCGCCGTAAAGTGCGGCATTCCCGGTATCCACCATGATTACGTTAAAAAAGATGCCGTTTGTTCTGCCGTATGCGGTATTCTTATGGTAATGATAGCCCATCCGCTCCGCAAGGCGAATCACAAAACCTGCCATGCCATTCCTCCATTTTTTAAGATAATATCAGTGCGGTCAACCCATGCCCCCGCTGAAGCCTGCATGTTATAACCCAAAACTTTTCACGTACTGTCTACCCAAAAATGATAAGCAACACAACCCCGCCCGTCAGGTTCAATCCGCCGGCCACGAGCCAGAATATAGCCAGCACATTGCAAAAAACGCTCAGGCCCTTCTTTGTTTCGCGCACATCTTTGGCGTGCATCAGCAGCCCGAAAGCAGCCAGTATGACCCCTGCTCCCCCGACGATCGCCAACAAAAATATATCCATCATTTCAAAGGCTTCAGATGTTATCACCCATGGATAGAACAGCGCCATCGCCGCTGTCGCCACAGCCAGCCCGCAAAAGAACAATATGCCTTTGATGATTTTACGCTTCATTCTATCTCCACTCTCGCGGTTAAATCAGACGTATTCTACATCCATTACGCATTCTCCGCAATGAAGTATATCAGCTTCTCGGTATCCTCCCAGCCAAGGCAAGGGTCGGTGATGGACTGGCCGAACACAGCGCCGCCCACCTCCTGTCTGCCTTCCACAAGATAGCTTTCAATCATCAGCCCCTTTACAACATTACGAAGCGTGGGATCGTACCGGCGGCTTAGCAGCACCTCCCGGGCGATACGCGGCTGCTCATAGAAGCGCTTATCTGAGTTGGCATGGTTGGTATCGACGATGACCGCCGGATTGGCCAGCCCCAGCTCAAGATATTCCTGCGCAAGGCGGCTCAGATCCTCATAATGATAGTTGGGAATGCTTCGGCCCGAGAAATCCACAGAGCCGCGCATGATTGCATGCGCGTACGGGTTGCCCGTCGTGCTGACCTCCCAGCCGTTATAGATATAGGTGTGCGCCATCTGCGCCGCGCGGATGGCGTTGAGCATGACGGAGAGGTCCCCACTTGTAGGGTTCTTCATGCCTACCGGCGTATCCACGCCGCTGGCGGTGAGGCGGTGCTGTTGGTTCTCCACCGAGCGCGCGCCTATCGCATTGTACGCGAGTACATCCGCAAGGTACGCGTAGTTCTCCGGATACAGCATCTCATCAGCCGCGGGCAGGCCAAAGTCAGTAAGCGCCCGAATATGCAGGGAACGGATCGCGCGCACGCCTTCAAACAGGTCTGCCGCTTTGCCTGGGTCCGGCTGATGTGCCATTCCCTTGTATCCCGCACCGGTGGTGCGCGGCTTGTTGGTATAGATGCGCGGTATGATAAGAATGCGTTCCGCCACGCGTTCCTGCACGCGCGCGAGCTTCTCGATATACGCGCAGACAGGCTCCTCGCTGTCCGCGCTGCACGGGCCGATGATCAGAATAAACTTTCCGTTTCCTTCCAGCGCCTGCCGCAGTTCCGCGTCTCGCTGCGTTTTGCTCCGCACCGCCTTTTCAGGCAGAGGCAATTGTTCTATAATCTCATCGGGTGTTGGTATCTGTTTAACACGTTTCATGCCCATGTGTTAGTCCTCATTGCTTGCGATTTGCTCCATTATAGCACATATGGCAATTGTGCGCGCAATAAATGAAGCGCCCCGGGAGACGCTTCTTGTTCGTATATCTCTGTTACGTATTACGGTGTTGCCGTCACCATAGTTGAGTAACCGCTGTACTGCTTCTCCCCGTTCACAATTACATACGCGCGGATTTTATAGTAGTACTGCGTACCAGTGGTCAGTCCGCTGCTGTAAAAATACGCCTTGGTCGTAGTCCCAATTGATACATACTCTCCGTCAGCTGAAACCGAACGATAAACCTCATATCCCGACCGTCCTGAAACCGCCGTCCATGTCAGCTTAACTTTCGTAGCATTATACCGCGCCGCTTTAGGATTCGTCACTGTACCAAATACAGGCATTGCCGTTACAGGATTAGAAAGCGTACTGTATACCCGTTCTGTACCCACCTTGCAATACGCCCGCACCTGATAGCTGTATGCCTGATTGGGGATCAGGCCAGTGTTGCTATAGTAAGTTCGTGTCGTCGAACCCACCAGCACATACTTACTTTGCGTTTCGTCCCAACGCAGCACCTCATATCCATTCGCTCCGTAAACTGAGCTCCATGTGAGTTTGATGCTTGTGATTTTGCTGAGAGCAACCTTCACATTCACCACATCGCTCAAGACAGGTACAGCGGTGGCTGCAGGCGATGCCGCAGCAGCATAGATTTTCCTGCCGCTAACCGTGCGGTAAACGCGAATGTAATAGCTGTATGTTTTGAATGGTGTCAGGTTTGTGTTGGTATAATAGGTCTTTGTTGTTGTGCCAATCAGTGTATAGGCACCGCCAGCTTCTGATCTCCATACCTCGTAGCCTGTGCGTCCTGACACGCTGCTCCACGATATTTTGACTTTTGTGGGAGAAGTGGCTGTTGCGCTTGCCGCTGCCACAGAGAAAAGAAGAGGCGTTTCGGAAACAATAGCAGAGTAATCACCGTACACTTTTGTTCGTCCCGCCATACGATATGCACGCACCTTATAATAGTAAGCCGTGCTGGTTTTCAAACCCGTGTTTGTATAGCTGAGGGAAGAGGTGGTTTTGATAAGGCTGAAAGCGCCATTCTGCGATGTTGCACGGTACACCTGATAGCCTGTCATTCCCGATACCGGATTCCATGATATCCTGATGCTGCTATAGCTGGACGCAGCTGCGCTTACCGAAGGTGCAGTAAGCGATGCTGGGGTAGCAGTCGCGTATGCGGAAAGGCCACCATACGTTGTCGCGGTGGATGCCGTACAATATGCCTGTACTTTATAGTAATAGGTTGTTCCGGTGACAAGCCCCGAATCGATGTATTGAATATCCGCTGTTGTTGTGATCTGTATATAGCCCGTATCCGCAGCTGTGCTTCGCCACACCTGATATCCCGATGCTCCGGATACTATGCCCCAGTTCAAGGTTGCGCAGTTCGGTCCCGTGGACTTCGCCGATACCACAGGGATTTCAATCGGTGCAAACTCGGCTGTAAAGGCACAGCTTTCGCTTACCGTAAAAGTATAAATCGCATCCGCCGATATCTGTGAGCCTCCACTCAACCAGCGAACGAAACGGTATCCGTTAAACGGAGTGGCGCTTAGTGTGACGGGGGTATCTGCATTGTACGTACCCGCACCGGTTATGCTGCCGTAAGAACTGTTTGAAGCTACAGAGACTTCACAGGTAGTAACCGGGGGATCATCATCCTCAGGAGCTGGGGGATCATCATCCTCAGCAACTGCTGCAACCGCAGCATACGCATCTACCCGGCCCCAACCATAGGTCACATCTTTCCCCGATTCTCCTAAATCCACCGCCGTACTGTATAGTATATTTTTCACCTCGTTAACGGACAGGTTTGGATTAGCAGACAATATAAGCGCAACTACTCCGGCTACAACCGGCGAAGCCATCGAAGTGCCGCTCATACTGGCATACCCACCATAATATGAAGTGAGAAAGGTTGAAATAATGCCGCTGCCCGGCGCGGAAATATCCTTGGCAGACCCATAATTGGACCAACTGGCTTTGGTATCAGATGGGGTAGTCGCGATGACCGATATCACCGAATCGTAGTCGCTCGGATAGCAGGCAGCCGTTGTATTGTCATTGCCCGCAGCCGCGACACACACAACGCCGCTGCCGACTGCGCTATCGAGAGCCGTCTTAAACGCTGTATCATTCTCATAGCTTCCAAGGCTCATATTAATGATATCAGCGCCTTTGGATATCGCATAATCAATACCCTCGATGATGTCTGAAGTATAAGCACAGTCTGGCCCAAACGCGTCCACCACAATCAGTTTAACACCTGGAGCGATTCCCGCAACGCCTATACCATTGTTTGCGCTTGCTGCAATGATGCCCGCTACATGGGTTCCGTGTCCATCGTCGTCATCCGCACTGCCGTCATTATCTACAACGTCCGTTTGCGCATAAATCTGGCCATAAAAGTCGGGGTGGCCCAAGTCGATTCCCGTATCAATTACTGCCACCCGTACATCAGAAGAACCCATCGTTATATTCCAGGCATCATAAACACCGATCGCGCCAAGGTGCCATTGCGAAGATGCATATGGATCGTTCACCGTTGCATCCAATCGATATACATAGTTGGGCTGAACATACTCAACGTTTGGCTGTTCCTCCATTATATCAATGAAGCTCTCTACCGTTTCCCCTTCCGGCACCTCAGTGATCAGCAGATCATCTATGGGAAGTTCCTGTTGTACCTCACTGTCCACTGTATCAAGCGTATCTTGCACAGCCGCATCCGATACAGCATCCTTGAATTTTACAATGACCTCTCCATCCACACACTGTACACCATCCACTTCAACGATTTGCGCTGGCTCTGCGGGATCATCTTCCTCCGGTTCCTCTGTAGGCTGCGGAGTTATTTCTTCCGTTGGCTGCGTCTCAGCGGATTCTGTTGCTTCCGGTTCCTCTGCTGCATAGGCAACGGGAATACGCAGCGTGAAAAACGACAGGCACAGTATCATTAAAATCGCGAGCATAGCAACAAATAGTTGTTTGAACTGTCTGTGACGATTTCTCATTGGCTTCTCCTTGACAGCAATAACAATAAACCGAACATGATGTATATATTGCTTCATATATTTATCAACTCGGATGAGCATTCTAAACAAAGAAATATTAAAATAAAAAAGCGCCCAAACGGACGCTTCCTCTTACCTGCTTACTCAGCCTTTTCTTTTTTCTCGGTATCCATCACATGCCGGCCATTGTAATAACCGCACGTGGGGCATGCCCTGTGCATGAGCTTCATCGCGTGGCACTGCGGACATTCGCCGATGCCGGGCGGGGTCAGCTTGAAGTTTGCGGACCTTCTCTTGCGGCCACGCTGCTTGGAAATTCGATTCTTAGGTAACGCCATCTATCTACACCTCCTCGTCGCCATACAATTTGGACAAGCCGTAAAACGGACTGGACTCGTCTACGACCGGCTTGCAGCCGCATGTGCCTTCATTTAAATTCTGGCCGCATACGGGGCAAAGCCCTTTGCAATCCTGCCGGCATAGAAATCGCATCGGCAGGCTCAGCACCATGTTGTCTCCCAGCATATCCGTAAGGTCGATCTCCTCACCGGAGAACGCGTACATGCCCTCCTCGGGCTGCCGGGAATAGTATTCGGCGAACCGTACTGATACCGGATGCATCAAGGGGGTTAAGCACCTTGCGCACTCCACCGGCGTCATGGCATCAAATCTGCCTGTAACGGTAACGCCCTGGCCATCGAAACGGAACTCCGTCTCCACCTTTACGCCATCCGGGAACGAATAGGTCTCTCCCGCGTACTCAATCGGCGCCATTGGCCCAGTATACTGCGCCGAGAACGCTTCTCCTTCACTTTGAAGCGCGTCAGCGATGTTGATCTTCATAGCTTTCTCCTGAAAACGCGCCCCTCAAACACATACATTTGCAGGGACACCAGACGAATGCGAACATTCGTCAACGAGTTAGATTATATCGGTCGCGCCGACGCATGTCAACCCTTTTTTGGCGTTGAAAGACAGCGCTTTTCCTGTTTTCATCCATGACACGATCCTGACTTTTCATTAACCGCCAAAACAATCATCATTCTGAGAGCTTGCGTTCCAATAGTGCTCGGCCTGTATCATAAACCGATCGCGCTTCCTCCACGATGCTGCGGTAAAACGCCGCCGCCGCTGCCTGTCGCTGTGCTGCCATTTTCCAACCATGATCGGTATAGAACTTTGAATACAGCCCTTCCAGCTTATACTTATACTCCTGCAGAAACGACGGTTCTGTGTCTCCGGTCCCGTCCGATACCTGTCCGTCCGACTGCAGCGAGTACAGCGGCTCGCCCACCTGCCCCTGATAGAAGATCGTGCGCGCGATGCCGATTGTGCCGGTGACGTCGAGCTTGTCCGCATCAAACAATATCTTAGCCTCAATGCTCGCGGGCGGCGCGTCGCTGCGGAAACGATGCGTTTTGATGCATTCCCCCACTCGCTCCGCGAAAGATCGATCAAAGCCCTGCGCCAGCAAAAACTTGCGTGCTTTCTCCGCGCCTACCACAGCATGGCACAGCGCTGGATTCTCAAATTGTTCCGCCCTCCCGATATCGTGTAGCAGGCACGCGCAAATCAGCACGTCAGTATCCACGCCGACCTCATGCTCCGCGATATCGAGCGCCGCGTACAGCACTCGGTAGACATGATCCTCGTCGTGCGCGCTGTCCGTCATGCACGAGCGCATATGGCATTCCAGCAATTCGTACGTCTTTCGATCCATCCGGTTACTCGTTCGACTCGTCCGTGAGAACTTCAGGATTCCGTTCTCCCGGTCCGAACAGCACGCGCTTCCTTTCTATCATCTCATCCACACGCGCGATATATTCGCGCAAGTCCTTGGTATCTGCCGCGCGTTCGATTCGGTTCTCTTGCGAAAAGATGCGTTTGGAAATCGCCCCCGCGCCAAAGGCCAGCACGTCGCACAGTTCCTCCATCACGTCCACGTTATACAGGCACGCCGTGCCGGGTAGCGCGAAACCGATGTTCTGCTGGCAGCCCTTCATGTACTTTTGGCGGTACATATAGTACGGCTGATATCCGGCCTTCTCCAGTATGCTCTGGCCTGCGTCGACAGCGGCAGCCGCCTCGTCGTCTCCCGGCAAAAAAGCCAGGTTTTCCTGTGCAAACCGCGACGCACGCTTGACCGCAAGCGTATGTACCGTGATGTTGTCGGGGCGCAACGCCACAATACGCTGTATGGTATCCGTGGTATCGGCCGCGCCCTCACCCGGCAGCCCCGCGATTACGTCCACATTCACTGTGAACCCAAACTTCTTCACCTGCTCATAGGCTTCGAAAAACTGCGCGGAGGTGTGCGCTCGTCCGATGCGCTGCAAGGTGTCATCGCGCAGCGTCTGCGGATTTACGCTCACGCGTCCCGCGCCCGCTTCGCTGATGATACGCAGCTTTTCCAGCGTAATGGTATCGGGTCGTCCGGCCTCCACGGTAAACTCGTCCGCGCCCTGTGCGAGCTGTGCCGCTCGGCTCAAAACACGCTTCAGGTTTGCTTCGCAGAGCGCAGTAGGCGTACCTCCGCCCACGTACAGCGCGCGCACGCGTCTGCCCTGCAGCAGCTCCTCCACACCGCTAAGCTCCTTCAGCAGCGCGTCAGTATACAGGTCTTCAGCATTTTTGAACACGTCCGGCGTACACGACGCGAACGAGCAATACGCACACCGCGATGCGCAGAACGGAATGCCGATGTAAATATCGATTTCGTCCGATTTGGGATAAAGCCCGGCCTGAGCGGTCAGGATGGATTTTGCCAGTTCGTACTTCTCGGGCTGTACGTCGAATTCGTCCAGAAACAGCGCCTTTGCACCCGCTTCGCCCAGCCGGCCCTCGGTGTCCCGCAGCAGCCGCGTAGGCCGCACGCCCGTCAGGCTCCCCCACGGCAGCGTCTCATGAAAGTGCTGCGATAACGCACGGTATGCGCAAACCTTAGCAGCGCGCTTGGTGAAGCGTTTGGCCTCCAGTGCGCCCTTGCCTGCGGCAGTGCTGTACGTATACGATGCACTGCGCATTCCGTCCGCGAAGACCTCTGCAGTACACTGCACAATCTCTTCCTCTTCGCTTACCGAAAGCAGCAGGCTCAGGCCTTCTAAAGCAGGCACAGCCATATCCAGCGGCTCGATGCGGCGTACGTCAACGAACAGCCGCAGCACCTCGCACACCTCGCCGAAGAGCGCAGGCAGGGAGATATACAGCGCGGTCATTGCGTAAGATACGGGTTCTGTTTGAACTCCAGAAAGAGCGTGGTTTTGACGCCGTGCCCCGTATACACGGTATAGTCGGTGGTGAACTTGCCCAGCACGTCGTGCAGCGAATGACGATACTCCTCCGGGTCGCTGCCCGGAAAATCGGTGCGGCCGCAGTACATGTAAAACAGCGTATCGCCCGAGAACAGTGCGCCGTCCGCAATATAGCATGTGCTGCCGCCGGAATGGCCGGGCGTATGCAGCACTTTCACCTCAATGCCTGCGCACTGCAGCGCCTCGCCGCCCTGCACAATGATATCCGGTTCGCACTTCTCTACGGTTACCCCCGCAAACGTACCCAGATTATCGCCGTCATTTTGCAGCATGGAAGCATCCCGCGCATGTACGACAACCTTGGCTCCAGTCTCGCGCTTCAGCTTTGCGAGCGCTCCGATATGGTCAAAATGTCCGTGCGTCAGCAGGATATGCGTGACCTCCTCGATCCCGTAATGGTCGAGGTGCGCTTTGATCTTATCATAGTCGGCTCCGGCATCCACCAGAAACGCCTTCTTTTCTCCGTCGTTGAATACCATGAATACGTTGGACGCCAATTCGCCCACCTGAATTTGAACAACCTTCATCTGTCTTTCCTTTTAGTATAACTTTTTTGAATTCAGCAATATCGTTACCGGCCCGTCACAGGCTGAGTCGATTTCCATGTGAGCGCCAAACACGCCTGTCTGCACCGAAAGTCCGCCCTCGCGCATGAGCGATTCCACGCGCTCATAGAGCACTTCGGCTTCCGCCGGAGGAGCGGCTGCCATAAAATCCGGTCTGCGGCCCTTGCGCGCATCACCACACAATGTAAACTGCGACACGAGCAGCACTTCGCCGCCAATATCGGCCACGCTGTCATTCATTTTGTCTTCGCGCTCAAATATCCGCAGCCCTGCAACCTTGCTTGCGATATAGGCCGCGTCCGCCTCGGTGTCACCCTGCTCCACGCCGACCAGTACGAACAAGCCCGGCCCAATGGAGGACTTGTCCACGCCGTCCGCGCGTAGCTTTGCAGCAGCCACACGCTGCACCACTGCAATCATGTGTGGAGACGGAATACGTCCGTCACGCCTGAAATCGCCCGCAGCCGCTTCTGGATATCATTGATCTGTTCCGTGGCGCAGATCGTCAGGCCAAATACGATAATAGCCGTGTGACTGCGGCTGGTTCGAGCGTTCACGGACGTCATGGAGATGCCCATCTCATACAACGCATTGGTGACTTCGGCCATCAGCCCCGGACGGTCCAGCGCGGTCACCTGTATTTCCACGTTGTACGACGACGTCTCCCGATCCGACCACCGGACCTCAATCATGCGGCCCGACTCAAAATCCGCGCTGGTCACGTTGGAGCAGTCGCTGCGATGTACCGAAACGCCGCGCCCGCGCGTGATGTACCCTACGATATCGTCGCCCGGCACGGGGTTGCAGCACCGCGCAAAGCGCACCACCATGTCGTCGTAGCCCTTGACGATGACGCCGCTGGAAACGCAGGCAATCTTCTCAGGCGCGCGCTCCAACTGTCTGCCGGGAGCAGCCTTGTTGGCCTTGCTGTGCTCCTCGATCAGCTTGTGCAGCACCTGCCCGGTCGTGATGCCGCCATAGCCCACCGCGGCATAGATATCGTCCGTAGACGAGAACGTATAGCGTTTGTAAACGTCCTTGAGCCATTCAGGCTTAAAGAGATCCTTGATGTCATAGCCCTTTCGCCGCGCCTCCCGCTCCAACATGTCGCGGCCCTTGACGATGTTCTCCTCCTTCAGTTCGCGGCGAAACCAGTTGCGGATCTTGCTCTTCGCCTGAGTAGTGCGCACTACCTTGAGCCAATCGCGCGAGGGTCCCTTGGACGCGGCGGAGGTCAGAATCTCCACGATATCACCGGACTTCAGCGTATAGGTCAGCGGAACGATTTTGCCGTTCACCTTTGCGCCGGTGCAGCGGTTGCCGATCTCGCTGTGGATACCATAGGCAAAGTCTAGCGGGGTTGCGCCCTGCACGAATTCCTTGACATCGCCCTTGGGCGTAAACACGTACACCATGTCGGAAAAGAAGTCGACTTTGAGCGTCTCCATGAACTCGCGCGAGTCACGCGTATCGGTTTGCCATTCCAGCATCTCGCGCAGCCAACCGAGCTTGTTGTCCATATCGTCCTTCTCGGTGCCTTCCTTGTAATGCCAGTGCGCCGCGATGCCGTATTCCGCGGTGGAATGCATCTCCTTGGTGCGAATCTGTACCTCGAAGGGGCGCCCATCCTTGCCGAGCACGGTGGTGTGGATGGACTGGTACATGTTTTGCTTGGGCACCGCGATGTAGTCCTTGAACCGGCCTGGGATGGGCTTCCATTCCGTATGCACCGTGCCTAAAACCGCGTAGCAGTCCCTCACCGTGTTCACCACGATGCGCACCGCAATGAGGTCGTACACCTCTTCGAACACGCGGTGCTTGTTGTATATCTTATTGTAGATGCTGTAGATGTGCTTGGGCCGCCCATCGATCTCAGCCTCCACTCGGATCTTCTTCAAAAGCGTACGGATCTGCGCGATTACAGCGTCGATATACTCCCTGCGCTGATTGCGCGTCTCCTTCAGCTTGTCGGCGATCTCGTGATACGCCTTCTCGTCAAGGTATTTCAAGGAGAGGTCTTCAAGCTCCCACTTGATCGTATTGATGCCGAGGCGGTGTGCAAGCGGCGCGTAGATCTCCAGCGTCTCCTTGGCCTTCTCGATCTGCTTCTCTTTACTCTGGAACTTTAAGGTGCGCATGTTGTGCAGCCGGTCGGCCAGCTTCACGATGATGACGCGGATATCGCTTGCCATGGCCATGAACATCTTGCGCAGGTATTCCGCCTGATGCTCTTCTTTGGAGAGAAAGTCCACCTTACCTACTTTGGTTACGCCGTCCACCAGCCGCGCGATGTCCTCGCCGAACTCGGACTGTATCTGTTCCAGCGTTACGGGCGTATCCTCCACGATATCGTGAAACAACCCGGCTACCACCGTGGTGATATCCATCCCTAAGTCCGCAAGAATGCTCGCCACCTCGTATGGGTGCAGGAAATACGGCTCACCCGAAAGCCGTTGCTGGCCTTCGTGCGCCTGCTTGGCAAACACATACGCTTTGCGGAAAAACGCCTGATCCTCCGCGCTGTACAGGTTTTTAATCTTTTCCGGCAGCATTTCCGCCGTTGTCTTTAAGTCACCTTCCATGCACCATTTCCTCAATGCGCGCAAAACACGCGCTCTCCCGCAGCTCTTTTTTGGGCCCCAAGTGCGGGATCGGGTGTATTTTACCACTTTTGTCCGGACCGATCAACTTCAGTTCGGTTAAGACCCGCAGCGCAAACGCCGTCTTCCGGTGATCCAGCCCCATGCTCAGCTCGGGCGAAGCGTTCCCTGCTTTGCCGCAAGCCGTGCATAGCTTACGATATGCCGTGAGCAGGGCTTCGCGTTCCATGAAGTACGCCGCAGCGTGCCGCCGATATTCAACCTCCATTGCGCCATCCCACAGCGTGCTGTTCGCTGCTCGACCGATGCGCAGCAGTCGGTTATAGCCCTGAGGCGCCTGTGCAGCCACGCAGTTATCCAGCGTAAACGCGAGCGGGTCGTGCAGGCAAAGTCTTCCGTCCTTCAGCGCCTCTTGCACCGCTTTGATATCGAGCAAGCGCTTTAGTGCAGGCTCAGTGCCCGCCTCCGCGCACAACGAAAACCGGCTATGCTTCAACTCTGCCTCCAGTTCCTGTACAAAGGCATCTTCGGTGGTTTCGGAGGTTTCCGCCACCATAAGCTCGTCCAGAAAGCGCTCCGCCATCTGCTGCTTGTTGGCCTGCAGAAAGCCTTCCGTCAGCGTTTCGTCGAACCGCACCGAAAGCTCCCGCACCACGAGCTGCGGCTTACCGTTATAGTCATTGATCCCCGGTTCGCAGATGAAGTCGCCGGTTTGCGAGAGAAAGGTCTGCGATGCCCGATGAAAAAAACGCACCGCGTCGATCGACGCGCCATTCTGACGCATGGTGAATTTCAAATGCGCGCCGCCGTTCTTTCCCACGAAATGCGCCTCGTCCACACGCCCGTCGGAGATCAGCACCGCGGGCTTCTCGTTGCACGCGCCGAACGGCTCCAGCCGCTCCATATCTTCCACGAGCCGCTTGGTGACATCCCCCACCGGCAGGGCCATGTCATAGGGCTTCTGCACGGCAAATGCGTCCTCACCGTAATGCGCCGATACATATGCCGCGAGGTCTTTGCGCAGCGCATCCACGCCCTCCGGCTGGATCGTCAGCCCTGCCGCCTGTGCGTGACCGCCGAATTTCTCAAACCGGTCCGAAAATGTTGCCAATGCTTCGTAGATGTTGACGCCGCCCGCGCTGCGCGCACTGCCTGAGAGCTTAGTACCCGCGCCACCCAACAGCACGCAGGGCCGGGTAAACTTCTCCGCAAGGCGCGCCGCCGCAATGCCGATCACGCCTGCATTCCACTTGCTGTCCGCCAGCACAATCGCCGCGTCGCGGTAGTATTCATGCTCCATCACGGCACATTCCGCAGCAGACACGATGTCCTCCACTTCCTGCTTGCGCCGCTCGTTGAGATCGCATATCTTTTTTGCCGTATGGGCGAGGCTGGCCGAAGGGCGCTCGGCGCAGAACAGCGTAATCGCGTCCTGCGCGGTATCCATCCGTCCTGCCGCGTTGATACGCGGCCCGAGGCCAAAGCTGATGCCCTGCGAGTTAATACCCGTAAGGCTGATGCCCGCAGCCGATGCAAGCGCCGCAACGCCCGGCGAAGGGTTCTCGCGCAGCTTCTTCAGCCCCAGGTGCGCCAGTACCCGGTTCTCGTCCAGCAGCGGCACAATGTCGGTGATCGTGCCGATAGCCGTTAAATCCACATACCTCATCGCATCGTCCAGCGAAGAGAGCGCACAGATCAGCTTAAACGCCACACCGCAGCCCGCGAGATACGGAAACGGGTAAGTGCTGCCCTCACGCTTAGGGTTGACGATCCACGGCGTATCAGGCAGCGTTTCGCCGCATTCGTGGTGATCCGTAACGATCACATCCACACCGAGCTCCCGCGCCAGCTTCACTTCCTCCACGTTCGTTACGCCGCAGTCCACCGTAACGATCAGCGTCGTACCGGCTGCTGCGATCCGCCTGACGGCTTCGGTTGAGAGGCCGTAGCCCTCCAGATGCCGGTTGGGTGAGCAGATATCCGCTTTTGCACCGATGCCGCGCAGGTAAAGCTGCAGGGTGCTGCCTCCGCAGATGCCGTCCGCATCGTAATCGCAGAATACGCTGATGCGCTCCTTGCCGTCGATGGCCTGCCTGAGGCGCGCCGCCGCGCCCGGCATATCAGGCAATCCCATCGGGTCGTGCAGCTGGCTGATATCCGGGTGCAGAAAAGCATGCGCCGCTTCGGGCGTATCCACCCCGCGTCGGCACAGCAGCTCCGCGACGGGCGTACTCAGCCGCTCCGCAGCCGCTATCGCCGAGACCGCAGAAGGTGCGCACTCCTGTTGTTCCCTGCTTACGAATACCTGCACTTTTTCTTCCTTTCAATATGGGAAAAGCCTCTCCCGCGCGGGAAAGGCTTTGCATTACAGTCGTTGGAATGCTTTTACGCGCGCTGTCCGGCCGGTTTTGCCGACATTTTTTTATGCGTGCGGTTATCGTGCCAATCCTCCAGCCCCATCCAGATCGGGGTTGCAATGAAGATCGACGAGTATGTGCCCGAAATGAGGCCGATGATGATCGGGAGCGCAAACTCCTTGATTGACTCGACGCCGAAGATGTACAGCGCCAGTATCGTGATCAGCGTTGTGGCCGAGGTATTGATCGTACGAGGCAGTGTCTCACGGATACTGAGGTCCGCAATCTCTCTGCGCGGCGTACCTCTTACGCTCAGGATACGATGATTTTCACGGATGCGGTCGAACACCACGATGGTATCGTTGATGGAGTAACCCACGATGGTCAGACACGCCGCGATGTACGAGCTGTTGATCTGCATGCGCGTGATGCTCATGAACGCCGTCATGATCAGCACGTCGTGAATCAGTGCCACCACGCCCGCGATACCGGAGAACAGGGCAAACCGGATCCAGATGTAGATCAGCATTACGCCGGATGCAATGGCCACCGACATAAACGCATTGGCTACGATCTCCTTGGACGTGACACCGCCCACGCTCTCCATCTGCTCTGCCGTGGCTTCGGGATACGTCTGCTGGATGGATGCGACGATGGCGTCACGGGCCTCGACCTTGTTGGTATTCTCGGAAAGCTTCATACGGATGACGGCTTGTTTGCCGTTTTCAGCCGCAACGATCTGCGTCGTAGCGGGGTCAACGCCATTGGCGGAAAGCGCATCCTTGATCACCTGCTGATCATAGGTATGCCCGATATCAATGGTTAAAAGGTTGCCGCCTGTAAAATCGATACCCAGGTTGAGTCCGCCGAAAACCACCCCGACGACCAGTCCCGCGATTACGATCAGGCATGACAGTATGACAAAGTATTTGGTTTTGTTCATAAACCACAAGTTCATACTACTTCACTCCTTTCGCGGCGATTTCCGCGTCGCTCTTCCGTATTGAATAGAGCCGCCTGTTCTGTACATTGAGTACCAGCACCATGTTCATCAGCCACCGGGTCAGCACCACAGCGGAGAACATGGAGAGCACAATACCGATGATCAGCGTAAAGCCGAAGCCTTTTACCGTACCTACGCCGAAGATCGCGATGACGATACCGGCGATGATGGTGGTCACGTTGGAGTCGATGATGGTGCTCATGGCTTTATGGAAACCAGCCTTCATGGAGGCGGTCAGCGTCTTACCGCGTGCCAGCTCCTCTTTGAATCTTTCAAATATGATGACGTTGGCATCTACCGCCATACCAATACTGAGGATAATACCCGCGATGCCCGGCAGCGTAAGCTGTATCGAGAACAGCGCCAACACCAGCACGATCAGGAAGATATAAACCGTCAGCGCCACGCAGGCAACAAACCCGGGCAGCCGGTAGTAAATCAGCATGAACACGAACAACGCGATGATGCCGATCATGCCTGCAAACAAGCTTCTGTCCAAAGCATCTGCGCCCAATGACGCGCTGATGGTCGAACTGTCCAGTTCGTTCAGCACGAGGGGCAGCGCGCCGGATTCAATCTGAATCGCGAGGTTTTGCGCCTGTTCTGCCGTGAACGGATTACCGGTGCCGCCGGAGATGTACGCCGTGCCTCCGGCGATCTCCTCCTGTGCAACCGGACTGGAAATGACATTGCCGTCCAGCTTGATGTCGAGCGACTGGCCGGTAGCCGCAGATACCTTGGTGATTGCGGCAAATTCCGCTGCAGCAGACGAATCGAAGTCTACCCGAACCTGATATTCTTTATTACCGCTTGAATCGGTAACAACGTATGCGCCTGCGGACTTCACCTGATCACCCTTGATCTGGGTGACGCCATCCACATCGCAGAACTCCAGCTCACCGGTTGTAATAAGCAGACTCAAAATAGCATTCGGGTCCTGCGTTGAACTGGTTTTATTGATCGGTATTTCTACGCGGATACGGTCGTTATTCTGCCGCACGATTGTCGCTTCGGTGAATCCCTTTTCGTCGAGACGCTTTCGGAGCACGCTTACGGTAGTATCCATTTTGACGTCGAAATCGGCGTCAGTAAAGTCTCCCTGATCAGCCTGGAATACGGCATACACGCCGCCTGTGAGGTCTAATCCCAGCGGAACCTTCTCCGGCAGCGGCCCAACCCTATAAATTCCGATGTAGATACCTGCCATCAGAGAATATACGATCGCGCCAAAGACCAGAACAATGATCGCTAACTTAATGATTTGGCGTTTCTTCATATCGTAAACGCGTCCTCCTTGTGCGAAATCTGCTTTGAACGAAAACTCTTATCATTATAACCGCGGCATGTCCAATAGTCAACCGCGCTGGAAAAAGCATTTTTATGGCGAAAACTAAGGTTTAAGCGACCTCAGTCGAACAGACTGATCTGGCTTTTTTCCGCCATCCCCTTCAGGCATCCATACTCTTCCAGCTTGCCGATGACAGCGCTGGAAATGCCGGAACGCTTCTTCAGATCCTCCACGGATATGAATTCGCCCTGTTGCCGTGCCTGCACGATGCCTCGCGCCGCAGACGCACCCGTGCCGCCCATCGCGGTAAATGGCAGACGGATGCCGTGCTCCTCGATGGTGCACCGCGTTGCGTCGCTCTTGTACAGGTCACACGGCAGAAAGTCGATACCGCGTTCGATCATTTCGAGTGCGACCTCAAGGATCGTCACCTGGCTCGACTCAATGGCTGTCGCCGCCTTGCCCTTGGCCTCGATAGCCGCAAGCCGCATGCGCACCGTTTCCGCCGAATGCAGGTACTGCGCATCGAGGTTGTCCGCGCGGACCGTAAAATAGGTGGCGTAGAACTCACGCGGATGGTGCACCTTGAAGTACGCAATGCGCAGCGACATCATGACGTAAGCCACGGAATGCGCCCGCGGGAACATGTACTTGATCTTTTTACACGAATCGATGAACCACTCCGGCACCGCCGCCTCGCGCATAGCTGTTTCCCAGTCGTCCTTGAGCCCCTTGCCCTTGCGGACTGACTCCATAATGAAGAACGACATGCGCGCATCCATGCCCTTGCTGACGAGGTAGTTCATGATGTCGTCGCGCGTACAGATAACCTGCCGCAGGTTCGCCGTGCCGTTCTGGATGAGGTCGTGGGCGTTGTTGAGCCACACGTCCGTACCGTGCGAAAGCCCCGCGATGCGCACCAACTCACCGATGGTTGTGGGCCGTGTCTCCACGAGTATCTGCCGTACGAACTTTGTGCCAAACTCCGGTATGCCGATGCTGCCGACCTCGGTACCGAGAATCTGCTCCGGCGAAAGCCGCAGCGCCTTCAGCGACGAGAACAGCGACAGCGTATCCGGATCGTTGATCGGCACCTCCTTGGGGTCGATGCCCGTCAGCTCCTCCAGCATGTGCAGCGCGGTCGGGTCGTCGTGGCCGAGAATATCCAGCTTGATCAGCCGGTCGTGCAGCGAATTAAAGTTGTAGTGCGTGGTCACGCTATCGGCATCCGTGTCGTTCGCGGGATACTGGATGGGTGTGAACTCGTGGATGTCGCGCTCCTTGGGCAGTATCACGAGGCCGCCCGGATGCTGGCCTGTGGTACGCTTGGTGCCGGATATGCCCCTCGTCAGCCGGTCGATCTCGGCGCGGCCCACCACGATGCCTTTCTCCTGCAGATAGTTTTTCACGAAGCCGTAGGCCGTCTGGTCCTTCACACTGCTGATCGTGCCAGCACGGAACACGTGGTCGCGGCCGAAATAGTCGAGGATGAACTCGTGCGCCTTGGGCTGGTAATCCCCCGAAAAGTTGAGGTCAATATCCGGCACCTTGTCTGCATCGATGCCGAGGAACGTCGCGAACGGTATGCCGTAGCCATCGCGCCGGTAAGGCGTGCCGCAGACCGGGCAATCCTTCGCAGGCAGGTCAGGGCCGGTGGCGTAAGCTTCGGTGTCCACATCGAAGTCGCTGTGTTTGCAGTTTGGGCAAACATAGTGCGGCGGCAGGCCGTTGACCTCGGTAATGCCCGCCATGGTTGCGGCGAGCGAGGAGCCGACAGAGCCTCGGGAACCCACGAGGTAGCCATCCTGCACGGAATGGCTGACCAACTCATAAGCGATGTAGTACAGCACGTCGTAGCCATGCTTGATGATGTTGCCCAATTCCTTTTCCAGCCGCTCCTGAACGATCTCAGGCAACGGATCACCATACATCGCCTTGGCGGTATCCCAGCACATCGTGGAAAGCTTCTCCGCCGACTGGTCGATCACCGGCATGGCGGTATCGTCGGGCAGCAGCTGAATCTTCTCCACCTGCGCCGCGATGGCTCGCGGCACGTCAATGACGATCTCCTTGGCTTTCTCCTCGCCCAGATACCGGAACTCGGCCAGCATCTCAACCGTCGTGCGGAAATAGAGCGGCGCCTGATTGTCGGCGTCGCTGAAGCCCTGCCCGTGCATCAGAATGCGGCGGAAGTATTCGTCCTGCGGGTCCAGAAAGTGAGAGTCGCACGTCGCGGCAACCGGCTTGCCCATTTCCTCACCGAGTTTCACGATCCGCCGCGTGATGTCGCGCACCTCTTCCACGCCGCGCAGACGGCCTTCGCGTACCATGAACATGTTGTTGCTGTCCGGCTGCACCTCAAGGTAGTCATAGAAATTCGCGATATGCTTCAGCTCGCCGTCCGATGCAAAGCGCAGGATAGCCTGAATGAGTTCGCCCTGTTCGCATGCGCTGCCGATAATCAGCCCTTCGCGGTGCGAGATGAGCATGGACTTTAAGACGCGCGGCCTGCGGTAGTAGTGGTTCATGTGCGAATCGCTCACGAGCTCATACAGGTTGCGCAGCCCGCGACTGTCCTTGCACAGCAGGATGATATGGTAGACGGGCATGGTTTTCTCGTCCGGCAGGGAAACGGGCCTGATGTCCTTTTTTGCCTCGTCCATGCAGATCTTCATCAGCTTTGCGGTCGCTTCCGCGTCGTCCAGCGCGCGATGGTGCCGAAACTCAATGCCGAAATCCGCGGCAAACTTGCCGAGGCTGTAGCTGCGGTGGCCGGGCATAATGCGTTTAAACAGCCAAAGCGTATCGAGGCACGGATTGTCGAACTGAATGCCGTAATCCGCACCGTGGGTATAGACAAAGCTTAAATCGAACCCGGCGTTGTGCGCGGCGAGATGCGTATCCCCCGCGAATTTCTGAAACATGGAGAGCGCCGTACCCATGTCGGGCGCATCCTTGACCATCTCGTTGGTAATACCCGTTGTGGCGGTGATCTCCGCGCTGATAGGCTGTCCGGGGTTGACGAAGGTACAGAACGTTTCGACGATCTCACCGTTCTTTAACCGCACCGCACCGATCTCTGTGATGCCGCACTTCTTGGGATTAAGGCCTGTGGTCTCGAGGTCGAACACGACGTATTCGTCGGCAAATTCCTCCTGATACGCATTACCCGTGTCGTCGATCAGATAGGCCTCCATGCCGTAAATGACCTTGATGCCGGATTTTTTGGCCGCGTCGAAAGCGCGCGGGAACGCCTGCACCACACCGTGGTCCGTAATCGCCACAGCCTCGTGGCCGAACTCCGCGGCGCGCTTTACCACATCCGTTTCATCCGCCATCCCGTCAAGCGCGCTCATGTTGGTGTGCAGATGCAGTTCCACTCGTTTCACTTCAGCTTCATCCCTGCGCCTTACAGCCTGTGTCTCCTCAATGCATTTTACCGAGACGACCAGCTCACGCGAATAGGTATCGTAACCCGCCGTTCCGGTGGCACGCACCGCAGGCGCTTTCTCCAGCCGGGTCTTGATCTCCTCGCACTGGTCGCGCTGCACGAATGCCTTGCAGGTGATCGTGGAGGTCTGATCGGTCACGCTGAATACCACGATGGATTTCTTGCCACGCGTCTCATTCTTGATATCAAAGGACTTCACGTCCACCACGTTGCCCACCACAGCACACAGCCCGGTGGTCTCCGTAATTTCACGAACAGGCACTGCATTGGCCGCAAGCCGCTTGCCAAAAATCAGGTCCTTATCCTTTTTCTCCTCAGGCTTCTGCTCAACGGGTTGCTTTTCCTTCTTCGATTTTTCCGCAATGGGTTTTGGAGCAGCGGGCTTTTCAGGCACAGGTTTTTCCGAGGTAGGCTTTTCCGGAGCTGCCTGTGCTGCCGCAGCCGGAGTAGACGCATCCGCCAAAGCAACGGATTTTTCCGCTTTGGATCTGCGCGCCGGCTTTTTCGCCGATGCTCCGGTGCGCACGGAAATCTCCGAGCCAAAGCTGCGGCTCAGGTAACCGCTGATATAGTCATGCAAGCCGGAATCGATAAACAGGTCCTTTCCAAACGGTTCAGAAAACTCGACGCGCAGTTGGTTACCTTCGACGGAAAATTCCGCGCGCTGCAGAAACGGCGCCAATATCCGGTCCTTGGCGCACAGTAGGGCGCGCGCATGCTCCGCCAAATCCTGCGGGGACATGGTGCTGCGGTACGCGATGACCGGCAGCGCGCTCTCCCCCAGCGCCTCGCGAACAAACCGCTCGATCTCGAGGTATACGTCGGGCGGAAGCGGCTCACTTTCAAAGCGGGCGTAATATTCGTCCTTTTTCGTATCATGCTGAATCTTGATGAAACGCAGCGCCAGCCTGTCGTCGATCCGTACGCTGTTTTTCAGCGCACTGAAAAAATCCCCCTGCTTCACAGCGGCCCCCTTTATCTGCCCCAAAAAGCTGTGCTTTCCGGGGACCCCGAGTTAAAAATTATCGGTAATATAGTTTTCGAATCGCATGAGTATTTCCGCTTGGCTGCCGGTGCTGACCAGCTTGCCCCGGGCGAACAGCGCGGCTTTGCCTTCCCCGCCGCCCGCAATGCCGATGTCGGCGTGCTTGGCTTCCCCCGGCCCGTTGACCACGCAGCCCATTACGGCCGCGACGATAGGCTTGTTCTGCTTCAGCAGCAGCGCTTCCACCCTGCGCGACAGCGCGGCTACGTCAATGCCTGTCCTTGCGCAGGTGGGACAGCTGACGACCTCCGGGTAGAATGTGCGCACGCCGCAAGCCTGCAGAATACGCCGCGCCGCCTCTACCTCCTGCACCGGGTCGCCCGTGACAGAGACCCGCACGGTATCGCCGATGCCGTCCAGCAGCAGCGCTCCAAGGCCCGCCGAGGATTTGATGATGGCATGCTCGTACGTACCCGCCTCGGTGACGCCGATGTGCAGCGGTGCATCGCACTGTGCCGCAAACAGGCGGTTGGCTTCCACGCACACAGGCACGCTCGAAGCCTTCAGCGAAACCACCACGCGGTCAAAGCCCAGGGCGTCAATCAGCCTTGTCCAATCCAGCGCGCTTTTGGCAAGCGCCTCCGGCGTGGGACCACCGTATTCCTTCAGCAGCTCCGGCTCCAGCGAGCCCGCGTTGACGCCGACGCGCAGCGCAGCGCCGTTCTCTTTGGCACAGTCCACCACGCGTTTCAAAGAGCCGCGCAGGTTGCCCGGATTGATGCGCACCTTGTCCGCGCCGTTCTCAATCGCAAGCACGGCGAGCTCCGCGTCAAAATGCACGTCCGCAATGAGCGGCACGCGCATGGTCTTTTTAATCTCCCGGAAAGCAGGTCCGCAATCGCGCGAGTAAAAAGCACAGCGCACCGCCTCGCAGCCTGCGTCGGTCAGCGCACCAATCTGCGCCGCAGCCGCCTCAGCGTCTGCGGTATCGGTGTTCGTCATGGATTGGATAAGCACATCCGCGCCGCAGCCGATAAAGGCAGAGCCGACGGATACGCGCCGCGTGGGCCGCCTCATGATCCGAGACCGCCCGCAACGTCCTTATAAATGATGAATATGGCGAAAAGCATCAGCAGTGCGAAGCCGATAAAGTGGATGATTCCCTCCACGTTGCGCGGCACCGGCCTGCGGAATATCTTCTCAATGGCGATGAACACGAGCCGTCCGCCGTCCAGCGCGGGCAGCGGCAGCAGGTTGAATATGGCGAGCGAAGCGCTGATCATGACGCCGAAGCGCAGCACGTTCTCCAGACTGGTGCGCAGCGCAGCCCCCAGCATTTCCGCAACGCCCACGATGCTGACCATGCCGGAAACATCGCCCGTGCGCACAATGCCGAACAGGCTTTGCAGCGTGTATTTGATGTACACGAACATCCATTTGAACGACAGCCCGAACGCCTCGAAGAAGCCATAAGTGGCACGCTGGCCGCCCACGGATATGCCGGTTTTGTACCCGGTGATCGACTCGGTTTGCTGCGTATATTCGTTGTAGTACGGGTAGTTTTCGTAATATTGGTACGGCACGTCGAGCGTGATAACTTCGTCACCGCGCTGCACCGTGATGTCCATTACCTTGTTGTCCGACGCCGCGATGGCCTCATCGAGTTCCATGGAAAAGTCCATCTTGACGCCGTTCATCTCGAGAATGACGTCGCCGACCTGCAGGCCTGCCGCTTCTGCCGGGCTGTCCGCCCAGACCTCAGAGACGATCGGCACCGCGTCGCCGAAGGCTGTGAGCACGATGATCACCAGCAGCAGCGCAAACAGTATGTTGTAAATAGGGCCAGCCGCAATGGTCAGCGCACGCCGTCCTGCAGGCTGGTTGTTGAAGGCGAGCTTCTCGTCGCTCTCCTCGTCCTCACCGTAAAACTTGGTGAACCCGCCAAGCGGCAGCCACCGTATGGAATATATAATGCCGTTTTTGACCCAGCTTTTAACCTTGGGGCCAAAACCCACGGCAAATTCAACGATCTTGATTTTGCAGGCGCGTCCGATGCTGTAGTGGCCGTACTCATGCACCAGCACGATGATGCAGATGACGAGTATCGCGCCAATAATGCTCAGCGCTGTGACGACAATATTCAAAGCTTCGCCTCCTTTTTATCCATTATATCACAGGGGCGGCGTCAAAATACGTACAATTTTAAAAATGGTTGTAAACATATTCTTTCACCTGGCGGTCGGTGGTAAAGATCTCAATCAGCGAGCCACCCGGCAGAGAAGAGAATTTGTCCATTGCGCGCGCCACACTCTTCTCGATATCGCCGAAAGCGATGCGCTTTTCGAGGAAGAGTTCCACCGCGGCTTCGTTGGCCGCATTCATGATGAGCGGCATTGGGCCGCCCGCCGTAATGGCGTCAATAGCGTGTTTTAGACAAGGGAATTTTTCAAGGTTCGGCGCTTCAAACGTCAGTGTGCCGATTTTGGGGAAGTCGAGGTGCCCCACCACGCTTTCCAGTCTCTCAGGATGCCCGAACGCGTACTGAATCGGGCCGCGCATGTCTGTCGGCCCCATCTGCGCGATGACCGAACCGTCATCGTACTCGATCATGGAATGGATGATGCTCTGCCGGTGTACGACGACTTCAATCTTTTTCGGGTCCACGTCGAACAGCCAGCGGGACTCGATGATCTCCAGCCCCTTGTTCATATACGTTGCGCAGTCCACAGTGATTTTCTTACCCATGCGCCAGTTGGGATGCCGCAATGCCTGCTCCACCGTCGCCTGCTCGATCTGCTCCTTGCTCCAGTCGATGAACGGCCCACCCGAGGCAGTCAGCAGGATGCGCCGCAGCCCGCGTGTATCCGTGCCGTTCAGGCACTGGTAGATGGCGCACAGCTCGCTGTCCACCGGGAACAGCTCGGACTTGCTGTTTTTGAGTTTCTCACGCACCAGATGTCCGCCGCACACAAGTGATTCCTTGTTGGCAAGCGCCACATTGATATCGCGGTCCAGGCACTCCATCAACGGCGGCAGCCCCGCGATACCCACCACCGCAATCAGCACGATGTCGGGATCACCAAAGCTGCACGATTCCAGCAGGCCCTTGATGCCATAGCCCACCTGCGTTCCCTTGGGCAGGCTGCTCTCGAACTCAGCATCCCCTGCGCTGCCCGTGAGCCCGATATATTTCACACCGAACTTTTTGGCTAATTCCGTTACCTCAGCGCTGCTGCTGTGCGCGGTCATCGCCGTGACGCAAAAGCGGTCCGGCTCTCTCTCTATGATGTCCAGCGCCTGCCGCCCGATTGAGCCGGTCGCGCCGAGTATCGCGATTTTCTTCATCTGTCTCCTTCAGTGCAACTGCAAAAACACGTAGTAAAAGGCGCAAACGATAGGGCTGATGAATATCGCGCTATCCAACCGGTCCATCGCGCCGCCATGCGCGCCCATGATATTGCCGTAATCCTTCACGCCGAACTGCCGCTTGATGATCGAAGCGGTCAGATCTCCTACCTGAGATAGGATGCCCAGCGCCAGGCCGAGAATTGCATACAGATAAACCGGAACCCGCGGCATGCCGGGGCCCAGTATATATTGCTGAAATATGATGCCCGCAAGCAGTACGCCCAGCGAGCCGAACACCCCGCCGATGACCGCCCCTTCCACCGTCTTTTTGGGGCTGATCTCCGGTGCGAGCTTATGTTTGCCAAAGAGCATGCCGCCGAAATACGCGAAGGTATCCGTCAGCGCCGCCCCGACGAAAACGAGGAGAAACAAATAGCTGGCGTAGGTTTGATCGCCAATACAGATGATAGCCTGCAAAAACGCAAAGAACAGGCCCGGATAAATCAAGGCGTATACCGTACGGATGCCATCCTCCGCTGTGCGCTTCGTGATCACAAGAATGAAAAAGATCACCATCACCGCCAGCACGAGCATGGCGCAGAGCGCCCAGAACCCGCCGCCGAAACGCCACCAGTTGCCAACGTATTCGTAGGCTGGCCACGTGAGCGCGGAAAAGGCATATGCAACCACCTTGACCGGCTTTGATCCGTCCGCAGACAGCACATGCAACATCTCGTACATGCACAAAAGACCCACCAGCGCAACCGCGATCCGGGCAAACAGGCCGCCGAAAAACACCACACAGAACAGCAGCCCCAACGCGGGTATCGCTATCACCACTCTTTTCAGCAACTTACGTCCTTTCCGCTAAATGCCGCCAAAACGCCGCTCCCGCGCGGCGAATGCCGCAAGCGCCTTTGCATATTCCTTCTCATCAAAATCAGGCCAGAGTGTATTCGTAAAATAGAGCTCCGCATACGCCAGCTGGTAGAGCATCAGGTTGCTGATGCGCGTCTCCCCGCTGGTGCGGATCATCAAATCCGGATCCGGCTGCCCCGCCGTATCCAGTAATGAAGCGAAGCAGGCTTCGTCCACGTCCTCCGGACGAATGCCCGCCTTAATGGCCTTTTTCACCGCGTCCAGAATCTCCTGTCGTCCGCCGTAATTCAGGGCCATATTAACCGTCAATCCGGTATTGTTTTTTGTCTTTTCCTTGGCTCTCTCGATTTCACCGCGCACCTCGGCGGGCAGCTTCGAGAGATCGCCCAGGGTGAGGATACGCACATTTTTTTCATGAAGCTCGGCAAGCTCTCTGCGCATATATTCGAGCAGCAAGCCCATCAGGGTGCCCACTTCGTCCGCAGGACGCTTCCAGTTTTCGGTGGAAAACGCGTACAGGGTAAGGAATCTGACGCCGATGTCGCTGCTCATCCGGATGATCGTACGTACGCGTTCGACGCCCGCACGGTGCCCCGCGCTGCGCGGCAACAGGCGGCGTTGCGCCCAGCGGCCGTTGCCGTCCATGATCACCGCGACGTGCTGCGGCAGCCGCTGCCGGTCAATACCCGCATACACTTCAGCGATTTTCTTATTGCGCCCGCCTTCCGGCAGGCCGAAAGGTTTGCCCAAATCCCTCTCCTTACACCCGTGTTTTGAAGCGTGCAACCGTGATCTCAACGCTATTGTTGCCCAGTTCGCGCACGCGTATAACCCTCTCGCTGTCGGCATCCGGCACGCCGCGCGGAGATGCATAGTCCACGCGTGCCACGGCAGCGCCCCGCTCTTTGAGCAGGCGCTGCGCGTCATCCACGGGCAGACCGATCAGACCGGAGGTCATACCTCCATGATTTCCTTCTCTTTATCCTTAACGATGGCGTCAATCTTCTTGATGAAATCGTCGGTTGCCGTCTGAATTTCCTTCTCGAGGTCGTTATAATCATCCTCAGTGATGACGCTGCTCTTTTTGTCCTTCTTAAATGCCTCGTTGGCATCGCGGCGAATGGAGCGGACGGCCACCTTGCTTTCTTCGCCCTTCTTATGGATCGTCTTGGCAAGCTCTTGACGACGTTCCTGCGTCAGCTCGGGCATCACGAGGCGGATTACCTTGCCATCGTTGCTCGGGTTGATACCAAGGTCGCTCTTTTGGATTGCCTTTTCGACGGACCCCAGCGCCTTCTGGTCCCATACCGAGATCATCAGCACGCGCGGCTCCGGCGCGGAGATATTGCCAATCTGCGAGATAGGCGTAGGCGTACCGTAATAATCGACGAGTATGCCGTCGAGCAGCTGCGGGTTCGCCCTGCCGGCGCGCACGTGGGTGAGCTCCTTTTTCAGCGCGGCAATCGTCTTGTCCATTTTTTCTTTTGCGCTGTTCAGCGCTTCGTGTTGTACCTGCATGATATACCTCCCGTCGTTTTTTATGGCTTAATTGGTCCCGCCAGCACGCGTGCCGTTGGGAGCTGCGGATTGAATGAGAGTGCCGATCTTTTCTCCACACACCACCCGTTTAATGCCGTCCGGTGCGTCGAGCCCGAAGCAAGCGATGGGAATCTTGTTGTCCATACACAGCGAAACGGCTGTGGTATCCATCACGCCGAGGCCCTGATTGATCACGTCGATATAGCTGATGAAATCGTATCTCTTGGCGTTCGGGTTCAGCTTGGGGTCGCTGTCGTACACGCCGTCCACGTTCTTGGCCAGCAGAATCAGGTCTGCTTCGATCTCCGCCGCGCGCAGCGCCGCCGCTGTGTCGGTGGAGAAGTACGGGTTGCCGGTGCCGCAGGCGAAGATTACCACACGGCCCTTCTCCAGATGCCGCATCGCCCGCAGGCGGATGTACGGCTCCGCGATGGAACGCATTTCGATCGCGGTCATCACGCGGGTCTGCATGCCCTTGTTCTCCAGCGCGTCCCGCATGGCCAGCGCGTTAATCACAGTCGCCAGCATGCCCATGTGGTCTGCCGTGGTGCGGTCCATACCCACGCCGCTGCGCCCGCGCCATATGTTGCCGCCGCCCACGATGATGCCGGTCTGCACACCCATGCGGGCCACTTCGATAACCTGATCGGCCACCTTGCCCAGCACGTCGAAGTCGAATACCCCGCCGCTGCCTGCAAGCGCCTCACCGCTGATCTTGAGAATAATCCGTTTATACTTTGGCTCCATAGGCTCCGTCCTTCCTTCCCGCAATCCCTGCGCAGGCATCTTTGAAAAAGGGAGAGCGCGCTTGTCACTCTCCCGTAAGCCCTGCTTATTTGCCCATCTGATTTGCGACTTCTTCAGCGAAATTGTCTTCCCGCTTCTGGAGCCCCTCGCCCATCTCGTAACGGACGAAACGCTTGATCTCGATCTTTCCGCATAGCTCCGTGCCTTTTTCGGCAGTGAGCTTCTTGACCGATTTCTCCGGGTCCTTTACGAACGCCTGATCCACGAGGCAGAAGTCCTTGTAGTACTTCTGGATTCGGCCCTCGACCATCTTCTCGATGATCTTCTCCGGCTTGCCTTCGTTTACGGCCTGCACGCGCAGAATCTCTTTCTCCTGCTCCAGCACCTCTGCCGGCACCTCACTGGGTTCAAGGTACAGCGGGTTGGCCGCCGCGATCTGCATCGCCACATCGCGCACATAAGCCTTGAACGCCGGGTTTTCCACGATTGCCGCGTTATCACAGGCCACTTCGACCAGCACGCCGATCCTGCCGCCCATGTGAATGTAGCTCTCCACGAGGCCCGTGCCGGAAAGCGCAAAGCGCGCAAAGCGCCGCACGTCCAGCTTCTCGCCAATCTCTGCTACCTTCTCAGTAACGAGCGTGGCAACGGTTTTGCTGCCATCCTTCGCAAACGACTGGGCCAGCAGCGCGTCCACATCCGCGGGATCCTTCTCCCAGATGTGCTCCGCAACTTCAGCCACGAGGCTCTTAAATACGTCTGTCTTGGCCACGAAGTCGGTCTCGCAGTTCACTTCCACCAGCGTGCCGCCGCCCGCTGTGAGGTAACTGTCTACGATGCCTTCCGCTGCAATACGCCCCGCTTTTTTGGCCGCCGAGGCAAGGCCCTTTTCTCTCAATATGACGATGGCCTTCTCCATGTCGCCGTCCGAATCGGTCAGCGCCTTTTTGCAGTCCATCATGCCCGCGCCGGTCTTCTCGCGCAGGATCTTTACATCACTCGCCGATATCATTAACACATTCTCCTTGTTATTTCTTACTCTTGCACTTCGTTGACCGTTTCGCCAAGGTCAAACGTCTCCTCTGCAACTTCCTGTGCAGCCACTTCCGGCACGCTGCCGTCAGTCAGCTGCTCGCCCTGCTTGGCTTCCAGCACCGCGTCGGCCATCTTGGAGGCCAACAGTTTGACGGCACGGATGGCGTCGTCGTTGCCCGGGATGACGCAATCCACTTCGTCGGGATCGCAGTTGGTGTCCACGATGCCCACGATCGGAATGCCGAGGCTGCGCGCTTCAAGGATTGCGATGTGCTCCTTGCGCGGGTCTACTACGAACATCACGCCCGGCAGGTCGCGCATGTCGCGAATACCGCCCAGGTTTTTGTTCAGCTTTTCATACTCATGCTTTAACTTGATGACTTCCTTCTTGGGAAGCAGTGCAAATTCGCCGGTCTCCTCCATCTTCTCGATCTTCTCGAGACGACGGATACGACTGCGGATCGTCTTGAAGTTGGTGAGCATGCCGCCCAGCCAACGCTGGCTGACGAAATACATGCCGCAGCGCCGGGCTTCCTGTTCGATGGATTCCTGCGCCTGCTTCTTCGTGCCGACGAACAGCACGGTTTTGCCTTCCATCACCGCATCGCGCACAAAGAAATAAGCCTCTTCCACCTTTTTCACCGTCTTCTGCAGATCGATGATGTAGATGCCGTTGCGCTCCGTGAAGATGTACTTCTTCATCTTGGGGTTCCAGCGTCTGGTCTGGTGCCCGAAATGGACGCCCGCTTCCAAAAGCTGCTTCATTGAAATGACTGCCATATTTTCCTCCTCGTTTTTATCCTCCCGGCGCGTCGTCTTGATGCGGAACCTGATTTCTCAGGCACGGCCGCACAAATCGGCACCGGTGTGACATACATTCAGGATTATAGCACAGCGTTTTTTGAGAAGTCAACAATGTGTTGTGCCTTTTCAGGTCTTTTCTGTGCCGCACTCCGTCATATTTCTACCATATTAATATAGCACAACTGGGTAATTGATTCTATACGTTTCTGCGGGGCGAAGACGATCTTGCCGGTTTATTCACCTGTAACAAGGTTCATTCGTATTTCTTTGATACGTTTCGGCATACTGTTACTGAATCTCGTTCCCTCTGTACCGTCAGATCAGTTCGTATCGCTTTCGATCACGTCGCGGACGGTGCAGTATCGTTTTCCACTCAGGCGTCCCAGCGCATCCAATTTGGCGTAATCGACCTCCCGCCCTTCGATGAGCAGGCCATCTTCGAAATGCGCAAGCCGCACCCGGCCCAGTATGAGGTTGCCCGCGCATGCACCTTCGCCGACGCAGACAATCTGCTCCAGCGTGCATTCAAACGCAATCTTCGCTTCCTGTATCCGATATGGCTTCACCGTCTTAGAGGGCACCAAATGGACACCGCAAACTGCCAGCGCGTCGGTTCCGTACGGGATCGGTCTTGCGGTCGCTTCCATCTCGTGCAGCATCTCCACCGATACGATATGAATCACGAACTCGCCCACCTGCCTGATGTTGATGCTGGTGTCCTTCTCCGTGCCATCGGTACGATTCATCACCGAGAACGCGACGACCGGCGGCGCATACGATACGCCCGTAAAAAAGCTGAATGGCGCGAGATTTACCTGCCCCTCCGGATTGATCGAGGACACCCATGCAATCGGCCGGGGTATCATGCTGCCGGTCAACAGGTCGTGCGCATGCCTCGGCTCAAGCTGCGATAAATCCAGTTCCAAGCGTTTTACTCCTGCTTCCATAGTAAATGGCTATATGTTTTATACATTATTATATAACACATTTATTACTGAAGCTATACTTCCCAACACAATACCCCCATTTTTTGTCTGAGGCCGTCTTCAAGCAACGGTTAACCAACCTTTACGGCGTCATTCATCATTTTCTTCAGCACGCTATGCCTTATGGTACTCTGCTTTTCCCTTCGGCACAACAAATACCGTTTCGGGGTGTCCCGTGCGCAATGCAGTGCGAATATCCGGCAGCAGCGCATCCATCGCTGCAGCGGCATGAGTGGCGGTCTCCTCATCCACGCGCAGTTTTGCGCAGCTTTGCGTGCAGGCAAGGCGCAGCATGGCCTTCAGCCGGTTGTCGGGCAGATCCTTCAGTCGTCGGCCAAGGTATGCAGCGTCCTGCGCTGTCAGATACTCATCCGGCTGCTTGCCGCACAGCACCGCGCCGACGCAGCAGCTCAGCATCAAATCGAACAGGTTGATTAGCAGGTCTTTCCCGCCGCGGTAGTATCCATGCAGCAGGCGATCGGTGTATCCCGCCGCATGGCAGAAACGGTTTTGTATATCCACCCGGGATAGGTACGCCTCCATATACTCGATACCGTCGCGGGCCGGCACGCGGACCGGATAGTCGATGGAGCCAGGGTTTTCATGCGCGCCAAATTCCGCGTCATACGCGTCGAAGAACGCTTCCAGCCCGCTCCCTATTGTATCATTGTAAGCAAGGTTGCACGTCACAACCCGCTTATTCCGCACCTCTGCCAGCAGCGCGCGTGTATGCTGCGCCGTTTCTTCCACACAGCCACGCCCTTTTTCATACAGCGACCGGACAGATGCAGCACAGACTTTTTCCGATGCCGCCTGTGCATCGTCCAGTCTTTTCAGCCCGTGCCCGACGCAGAACAGCGCGGAAGCCATCAGCCGCTGCGCTGTTTCCACGCGCACCGATGAACTTGCGCCGTGCGTATACCGCAGCGTCAACTCCCTGAGCAGCACCATGGTTTCCATGCCGATGCGCTGTGCCTGCTCGTCCGGGATTATCCCCAGCCGCCGTCCTTCCCCCACGAGAGAGAGAAAGTAATTCCGGGGATCAACACGCATCGGCCGAATTGCCAGTTCATTCATCCGATTCGTCCTCCTCATCCGGTGTTTCTCCGCTATCCTCCGGCTCGCGGCCATAACGGACGTTGCGTGCAGCGGCTTCCATGCAGCCCTCCACCATATCCAGCGAGCCGCGCCACTCATCGAAAAATTTGCGCATCAAAGCGAGGGCTTCCGCATCATCCACCTCGTCGAGCGCGTCGGTCTTGAAGCTGTAGAATATACGCGTCAGTTCGCCCAGCGCATCCGCATAATCGTCCCGAAGCATATACGGCGAATCGCAGAACGCGAGAACGAGCGCGCGCACCGCTTCCCCGCCGAATTCCACCCTCCCGGATCGCGCAAGCGCCTCGCTGCGTGTCTGCGCCAGCGCCTCAGCATCGGCCTGTGTCAGCGAAAGCCCATACCGTACCGTAATCTCGTTGCAGCGCAACACTTCCTGTGCTGCTGCTTTCTCTGGGAATCCCGCTAATATCAGCATCTTTCCGTCCACAAGAGCACCCCTTTATGTTAAAAATTTGGTTTAAACCACTTGACAGCGACCGCAAAATGTGTTATGATAATTATGTAATTGATGGTAAATATTTGCGGCATCATCCTCAAATATACCATACTGTAATGCCGTTCGTCAACGGTTTTTTTATTTGTGTATTGTTTCTTTGAAGCGCCAACAAGCGTTCAGAATCCAAGCCATATGCAGCCATTTGCTGGGCGGAAAATTTTGAACGACACGGGCACTGGATTGCCCTGCTGGCAGGAGATATTTGAAAGGTATACACATGGACGAGGCACGGAAAAAGACAGACAGATTTCATATCCGAGAGCATTTCGACAGTACTTTTCATTCCCTGAGGAACAGAAACTTCCGATATTTCTGGACCGGGCAATGCGTATCGCAGATCGGCTCGGCCATGCAGCGCACTGCTCAGTACTGGCTTATCTATACGCTCACTGACTCTCCATTAGCGGTGGGCATGCTGGGAGTATGCCAGTTCGTTCCCATTCTGCTGCTTTCACTGCCCGCCGGGGCGCTGATCGACCGCATTCCGAAACGCCCGCTCATCATCACCACGCAGGTTCTGTACATGGCGCAGGCCGCGTTGTTGACCCTGCTTACCTGGAGCGGCGTCACGCAATACTGGCATATCTTTGTGCTCAGCGCACTGCAGGGCGTTACGCAGAGCTTCGACATGCCTACCCGGCAGACGTTCCTTTATGAGCTGGTGGGCCCCGCGGACATCATGAACGCTGTCTCCCTGCATTCTACCGTCGTCAACCTGTCTAAGATTTTCGGTCCTGCGCTGGCCGGTCTGGTAATGCTGCAGCTTGGCATCCCGGTGTGCTTTTTGATCAACACGCTCAGCTTTATCGCAGTCATTGGGGGCCTGCTGATGATTCGGATGCCGAAAACCGCCACCCAGCGCACGCAAATCCACATCGGGCGGGAGATATTGGACGGGCTGCGTTTCATCCGCCGCCAGAATTCGTTGGTTGCGGTCGTTCTGATCTTCGGTATCGTCAGCACTTTTGCGCTGAATCACGAGGTAATCGCGCCGGTATTTGCCGATGATGTATTGGGTCAGGGGGCGAACGGCTACACCGGCCTGCTCACTGCTTTGGGCATCGGTTCGCTCATCGGCGCACTCTTTATGGCTACGCGCAGCCGTTCGGGGGTAAAGGGTCATCGGCTGATTCTAGGCGGCATTGCCACCGCGCTGCTCCAAATACTGACGATCTGCACGACCAGCTACCCAATCTCTTTAATACTGCTTGGATTAATCGGCTTTGCGAATCTGGTTTTTCTCAACACCGCCAACGTGCTGTTCCAGACCAACACGCCCGACGAATACCGTGCCCGCGTAATGAGCATCTATTCACTGTTGCTATTCGGTTCTACACCCGCAGGCAACTTCTTCGCCGGAGTAATTATGGACAATATACCGGGTGATTCGGGCTTCGTAGGCTGCGGCCTTCTTACCCTGCTCCTGCTGATCCCGGTGCTCATCATGCGGCGCACTGTCATCTCCGACTGGATGCGCGGCCATAAGGGACCTGCCGTGAACAAAATCGACCCGCCTTGAGTGCGGGGTATCCCGGCTCACAGGTGGATTTCTTCTGTGCTGGATATTACAAAAAAGCCTCTGATTTCTCAGAAGCTTTAAGCGTTGGCATCATATTTTATACCATGACGGGTTTAGGTTTCACGTCGCTATCTCTTTGACACGGAATCACGGAACACACTTTTTGCGTGCAGCACCGTTACCTTGGCATGGCCTTTGTTTTGCCCGTTCATCCTTTCCAGAATGATCTGGGCGGCGTACCGTCCAATCTCACCGATCGGCTGGGCAATGACGCTCAGGTGCGGTTTGATAACCTGTGCAAATGGCATATCGTCAAAGCCAAATACTGAAATGGTATCCGGAACCGAAATTCCGCGTTCATTGATTGCCATCATCGCACCGACCGTGACGTCGTAGTTGGTGGTGAATACCGCGGTCATTTCCGGATTATTGTTCAGCAGACGCTTGCAGGCGCGGTATCCGCTTTCAATCGTGAAATCGGTATACTCGATCAAAGAATCTTTGACCTCTATCTTGTGCTTCTTAAGCATTGATATATAGCCGGACAACCGGTCCATAGCCGTTGACACATCCCTGGGCCCTGCGATGACGCCGATCTCCCTGTGCCCGTGTTCAATGAGGCATGCCGTCGCGTCCTGCGCCGCACGCATGTTGTCAACCAACACGGCGTCGACGCGCCCAATGCAATCGGTGACCACGCGGTCGAGCAACACAACCGGGATCTCGTTTTCCAATGCATTGTACAGGTGGGAACCGTCCGCTCCGACCGGCATGTTGATGATGCCGTCCACCCGTTTTGACATCGAGAAGTTTACCAGCTCCGCTTCGCGCTCATGGTCGGACCGCGAGTCGCATATGATCGTGGCATACCCGTTTTTGCGCAGTTCATCGACAATGATCGGTATGGCGTGGGCAACATATACGTTCCCGATATCCGGTATGATGATCCCCACCGTGTTCGACTTGTTTGTCTTGAGTCCGCGCGCAAACTCATTGACAGTGAAGTTTAATTCCTTTATCGCTGCCTCTATCTTCTCGCGGTTTTCAGGCAGCACGTTGCCTCCGTTCAAGTATTTCGAAATCGTTGCGTAAGCCAGCCCTGTATGCTTAGCAACATCCTTAATCGTCGGCATAAAGCAATAACCCCATACAATTGTTGTAAATATTTGTGTGCATCATTTATATATACCATGCTTGAAAAGCTTCCGTCAACGGTTTTTATTTTGCATTCATAGTACTTTCATGCTAATTCGCAAGCTTCCATGCTGTATATTTACCATACTCGCACATCTCCTACTTGTTGCGGTAACGGTTATATCTTTATCGTTTGATCTTTTTCTAACGTTTAATTTCTGTTTCATCAAAATTTATCTGGACATTGTTAGAACTTCGTGATATTTTATATTCGAAATTAGTCAAAGGAGTATCGCATGGATCTATCCGTTTATCGCCCGCTCAAAACACAAAAGCAATACTTAAAGTTGATCGCCGCAAACGTGATCAACCGTTTCGGAGATTCGATCGATGCGATTGCGTTTTCCTTGGCGATGTATGCCATCACGGGCAGTGCGGCGCTGATGGCGCTCATCATTGGCCTTAACTACATCCCGACGATACTGCTGCAGCCCATCTCCGGCGCGATTGTAGACCGCATTCACAAGAAACGGGTAATGGTGCTGTGCGACATCGGGCGTGGCATAGTCGTGGTTTTCACCGTGGCGTCACTGCTGCTTCACTGGGCGACGCCGGGCTTGCTCATCGTTATCACCATGCTCAACTCCACGCTTGAGTCGCTGCGCATGCCCGCGGGCATCGCCTTCACACCCACGATACTCAGTAGTGAGCTTTATACCCCCGGGACAGCGCTCAATTCCACGCTGTCACGCATCAGCGAAGTGGTGGGGCTGGTTGCCGCGGGCGCAGTGGTCGCCCTCATTGGCATGGAAGGCGCGCTGCTCATCGATGCGGCCACATTCTTTGCCTCTGCCCTGATCATCGCATTCATCCGGGCGCAAGAGACCATAGAGAAGAAAGAACTCAATCTGCGCGTCGTATGGGACGGTTTAAAGGATGGTTTTGCTTATCTGCGGCCTCAGAAGCTTCTGTTCGCACTGCTGCTCACCGGGATGATGATGAACTTTCTGATGGTGCCGCTCAACGTGTTTTCCACCGCCTATGTGGTCGATTCCCTGAAAGGCGGCGCAGAGATACTCTCACTCATCCAGGTCATATTGGTGGGCGGCATGGCGCTCGGTTCTTTTCTCACGCCCAAGCTGACTCGCATCCCGCGCATCCGGCTGTTCATTATAGGGGGCATTTTCTCCTCGGTTTCGCTTGCGTCCTTCTGGCTCATTCCAGGCATCAGTGATAACGTAGCAAAGTACGCTGTGCTGTTCGGAGTGGTTTTCCTGATGGGCGTTTGCATCGGCGTACAAAACGTAATCTTCAGTTCGTCGTTCCTGCGGATTGTTTCAAAGGAGTATTTGGGACGCATCGGCGGCATCAGCAACGCGCTGCTCTGCCTCGTGATGCCATTGGGTTCATTCCTGTGCTCAGGTATAGCCGCTTTTGTCAGCGTGCCTTTCGTATTGCTCATTGCGGGCGGCTTCTCACTGCTGCTATACTTGATTCTGACGCGCATAAAAGTGCTGGGCGAGATGTAGGAGGTTTACCATGAAGTTCACGATTTCGGACCGGTTGGATTTTCGGTATGAAGCGCTCTGCCTGTTGGAGCGAATTGCCACGCACCGCGGCGAGGCTTCCAGTATGCACTCCACCATAGACGCTTACTGCAGCTACTACCTGGGCGAGTACAGTCTGACAGATGCAGAGTCAGCACAGATTGAAGCTGTGCGCGACGCAGGCCGACGTGTCGAGGAAAAGCTGACGATCTCTCAGGAGGATCTCTCCCGGTATTTTATCCCACTTCCTGAAACTGATCTCTCGCTGGCAGGAGTCCTGTTCCTGATGCATTCGATGTTTAATGCCGAGGGCCCGGATGATGCTTCGCTGATTAACGCGATCCTGACGCTGGTCGATGCGGACGACGGCAAAGGTGAAAGCCAGCCAGCCACATTTCAGGATTTCACTACCGCAGTTTCCGCCCTGTCCATTCCGGCTGAAACCAAGTGGGCCTGCATCGAAATTTTCCTAAACTATACGAGCCTTCACGACAGCGCTATGGAGTTCATCAGTTCTGCCGCATCGCTATTCGAGGGCGCTGCCACGCAGCTTCAGGCTCCGGCAGCCGCATGTGCCGCGCAGCTTGCCACGTGGGATGCATCCGACAGCTTGGATGCCATGTTCCGCGAAAAAGGCCTCACACTTGATGCCGCTGACCTTGAAATCATTCCGTGCGCCATGCGCTTCTCCGCGATCAGCCTGTTCTCCACCGACTGTATACCGAACGGACAGGAGCACATCGTCATCCGCTACGGTATGCTGTTTGATCTGCTGGACGCCAAGGCCGAAACGCAGCGCAGCGAAAGCGACGAGTTGCTGCGTTTTGCCAAAGCGCTGGCCGATAAGACGCGTATGCAGATTCTCTTTGCGCTCAAGGAAGCGCCGCTTTATGCGCAGGATGTCGTTTCACTGACCGGCCTTTCCGCTGCCACCGTATCGCATCACATGAGTGAGCTCGCAAGCGCCGGGTTCGTCGCGCTCGAAAAGCAAGGAACGCGCATCCTCTACCGGCTGCTTCCAGCAAAGATTAACCGGCTGTCGAGCCTGCTCAAATCGCTGGCCCCATAACCCAGCGCGCATATCCAGCTCTCATTGATTGCTGCGTCAGCATAACGCGGGTTCCATTAAAAAAGCCGCGCTTTGTTAACGCAGCTTTTTTTATGCTTTTTGCAGCCGGAGTTTACCCTGAGGCCGGCAGAGTCTGCAGCCAAACCTTACCCGGGCCGGTCAGCGTGGCAAGCAGCCGCCCCCCGCCCTCCGGAACCGCATCCTGAAATCCGGCAATGACCGCCATCTGGAACGACACCCGCTCTTCCAATGCAGCAAGATGGGCAACATCCGCCCGGATTACCTCGCCAGGACCCAGCGTCCGTTCGACGAGGCTGCCTCTGATTGCAATAATCGCAGTCCCCGCGCCTGACATACGCTGAAAAGCAAAATGGTGTTGTGCGTGTTCACCGCCCAGATGCACAGTGCTGTGTTCAGATAAGCGGATGGTCGGCTGGGCGGCAAGAAACGCCTCTTTCTGTATGATGATCGAAACCGCTCCCATTTCGAGACATTGTATCTCTCCCGGGAAGCGCGTCGCAAGGCTGATTTCCTGTCCGGGTGCATTCGCCGTATAGACAGCCATGATTGGCGGACCGGCAGGCTGCGGGCGGGCCTGTACAGAAATATCGGCACTCATCCAAACCATTGCATCCGGGTGGGTAAAGATGCTCTGGCCTTGATCCATCATAATTAGAACAGAGGGGAAATTTCCTTCGACGATGCTCGTATGCAGCGGCAGCAGCGGAGCTGCAGGTTTTGCGGCATCGGCCTTCTGCTGTACAGCTGCCTCTTCGGAGCGCCTGACCGCGGCAGTTTCTTCGACCACATGGGCCGCGGCAGCTTCTTCAGTCATGTGGGCGGCGGCAATTTTATTCGGCAGATGTACATCGGAAGTTTCTCCGACGAGCCTTCTGATATCGTTGCTTTCGGGTTTCCGGAAAGCGGTTCTCTCCTCAGTCGGCTGTGTATCCCATGTCTTTCGGACATTTTCCCGTTTTACCGCCTGTCTTGCCACAGCTTGCGCCGCCTCCATTTTCGCGATGGCTTCATCGAGCATCCGCCTCGCAGCAGCTTCGGCGCCTGCTTTACGCGCCGCTTCTTCCAGGGCTTTACGGGCAACGGCGCCTCTTTCTCTCGATTCGGCTGACGCCTGTTCCGCAGCCTCCTGCGCGGTGTTGGCTTTCTCTATCGCCTTTTTGGCTTCGTTTTTTTCGAGATACGCAACCTTGGCCGCGGTGCGTTGGGCTGCTTCCTTTATGGCCCTCTCAAAGTCGTCCTCGGTCTGGTCCACAACCTCCTGCGCGGCCCGTTCCTGATCAGTCGCCTCTCTGGCAGCAGCCTCTTTCAGTGCCGCCTCTTCGGCTGCAGCTAATGCCTCCTGTTTGACGTTCTTTTCTTTTGCAATGGCATCCTTTGCAGCCGCGTCCAGCAGATAAGCCTTCTTCGCGGCCTTTTCGGCGGCTTGCCTGATAACCTGATACTCGATCTTTTTTCTTTCCGCTTCGTCAACGGCAATCTTGCAGGCCGCATCAACGGCAGCGGATTCATCCGAATTGTCTTCGTCAGGGCCGACAGTTCCAGCGGTCTGAACGACGTTATGCTTCAGCGTCATGGTTTCGTTACCATCATTCCCCTGAAACATCGGATCGGCCATGGTATCGTTACCGGCACAGCCCAGGCGTATTCTGCGGATCCCGGACACCGGCATGCCGCACCCATTACAGACACGGTCGTTATCCTTCAATTCGTATCCGCACGCCTGACAATTCATGGTGCCTCCTCCTGATCGGCTCAGGATAATTAAATTTCGCCGCAAAGCGGCGGTCTGCCAGCAATCAGTTATAATCGTGGTTGTACATATATAACCCGTATTGTGTTTCTTTAATCAGTTTTCTTATAAAAATGTAGTCCTTTCAGGAAATTTGATTATACCATTAAAGCTCCGCTTTTTAAATATAAAAACGGGACTGTCCGAATCGGCGTATTTTCTGCCGATCAAAACAGTCCCCGTCTTTACATTATAGATATCCATTTTCCTGCCTCACCGGACGCACCGGCACATCCCATTACTTCGTCGAGCGGTATGTCGCCATGTAAACGTCGTAGCAGCTGTGCTCATGCCTCCGGCCGTTCCAGCCATCCAGAACGGGCGAGCCTTCCCGTACACAATCGAAGAAAGTGTCTTTAACCCGCTTCGAAAGATACAGCGCCGGAATCAAGGCGATTTCTACTGCCGCCTGCACGATCAGGTATACCATGCTGTCCGGCAGGGCCAGGATGCCCAGCAGCAAGCCGAGCGCCGCCACGCCGACATACATGGCGCGAAAGCCCCTGCATCGCAGGCAGAACAGCGCAGCGCAGCAGCCCAGCGCCAGAACGTAGAGAATCGCCAGCAGCGTACTGCCAGCCAGCAGCGGCAGGCAGGCAAGACCCGCCGCCAGTCGTATCGGGATGACCATCAGCCAGCCGCGGATGCGGTGGCCTGACATATGATTATATCGTTTCATTTCAATATTTCCTTTCTGAGTTTCCTCATGGCCATAAGCCTGTTTTGCCGCCAAAACGGCTGTCTTTTTCATGCTTCTGTAATCCCGCAGGCCCTCTGCCCCGCGGAGCGTCCATTCGCCGGTTTGCGGCGAAATCATCGTGTTTTCCATCTTCTTCTCCTTTCATTTACGTTAAAAATCCTTTTCAAGGGTGCAAAAAATACATCTCCCGGAAAACCCGTTTCCCGGAATTTCATTGATTGCCCCATTGCCTGCTTAAACTATGCCCTTCTCCTGTTGATCATCGATAATCCCTCCCGGTCTGTCTCCTGACGGCTGCATAGCCGCAGGGGACCCTGGCCACCACACTTCACTGACGCAACCGTCAGCGAAGTGCTCAACACATTACTTCTTACCGCTCCACAGCGTAGAGCGCTTTGATATGGCTGCGGTTGCGGACCACGAGCAGAAATACGCACATGACCCCCAGACCGCCGAATATCACCGATACAATCGGATAATGCAGCACCTCTCCCAATGCGCCCGCCACCAGTGACATGATCATCTGCCCCAGCGCAATCAGCGTGGTGAACAGGGCTTCCACACGGGCACGGATCTCGGACGGCAGATACTTCTGCACCGCCGCAGCCCGCAGCGTCGCGCTGTTGACGCCGAGGAAGCCGAGGATGAACCGGATCACGATCATCGCGGGATACCACAGCAGCAGCATTACGCCATCGAGCGTCTCGTAGATCAGATACACCTTCTCGGTGATCGCGTAGCGCTTCTCCACCGGGATCTTGACGAAGTAGTGCAGCAGCCCTCCAAGCGTCCGGCCAATGGTTTCGCTCGTCTGCAGCAGCGACAGCATCGTCGTGGTCAGCCCGTTTGCGCCGCTCTGAAAATGCGCCACTGTCATCAGATAATTGCCGTTTGCGGTGGCACTGACCACGGCCATATAGCTGTACAGGCTGCGCACGCCTTTCTCGTTCTTCAGGTAGCGGACACCGCCCAGTATATCGCTGCAGTACACCTTCAGATCGAACTGTTTCTTCTCGCGCTCGCCCCGGTCCGGCGTAATAAAGCGCTCGAACGCCGATGCGATCAGCAGCAGCATTCCCTCCGCAATGAAGATATACATGATCCCCCAGTTCGAGTACACGATCGCGGCAATCGGTACGATCACCGCAGTAGCCGACGGATAGATCAGCGACGATACCGAGTACCCTTTCTGTGTGAACCCTTCGGGGATCAGCTCTGGATACAGCGAGTTGTACGCCAGCGAGTAGATCGTCCCGATGCAGCTCATCATCAGCCCGAACAGCATAAAGATCGGGTATGAAAAGCTGTCATAGAACAGGAACACCGCAAACCCCAGATCGATCAGGCCGGAGAGTGTATCGAGCCTTACAATGATCTTCTGGCGGCAGTGACTGTCGACGAACGGCGCCGCCAGCACGGGCAGCACGAGCGATGGTATCATCATCACCGCCACGAAAACTCCGGTCAGCCATGTGGATTCGGTGTTGTCGAATACCACCAGACCCAGCGCGAAGTTCATCGCGGTGCCGCCGATCGCGCTGATGATCGTGCCTGCCGTGATCAGTGTAAAATCCTTTGTCCATAATGTCTTCCGCTTCATATAGCCCTGCCTTTGCTTTTACGGATTTTCCACTTGGTAGACTTCTTTAATAGCTTTCCTGTTGCGAACCACCAGCAGATATACGCACATGAGGCCAACCGCCCCGAATATCACCGATACGAGCGGATAATCCAGCAGCTCTCCCAGCGCACCTGCAATCAGTCCGGTTGCCATCTCTCCCAGCGAGATCATCACCATGAACAGCGCTTCTACCCGCGCCCTCACCTCTGAGGGCAGCCGTCGCTGCACCGCCGCCTCGCGCAGCGTCATGCTGTTGACTCCGAGGAAGCCTACAATAAACTTCAGCACTACCATCAGCGGGTAGGCCAGCAGCAGCATCACGCCATCCACTACGTTATAAACCGTGTACACCCACACCGTAATCCTGTAGCGCACCTTGGGCGGTATCTTTACGATGTAGTGCACCAGTCCGCCCACCATACGCCCCAACGTTTCCGCGCTTTGCAGGAAGGAGAACATGGCAGTGGTCAGCCCTCTTGTGCCGCTCTGAAAGTACGCGACGCTCATCAAGTAGTTGCCGTTGCCGCACGCGATGGACGTGGTCATATAAGTATAGATGTTGCGCACGCCCTTGTCGTTCTTCAGGTAGCGGATGCCGCCCAGCATTTCGCTGCAATAGCTCTTCAGGCTGAAGCGCTTCTTCTCCCGGCCGTCCATGCGGTCCGGCGTAATGAAACGTTCGAACGCCGCGGCGATGAGCAGCAGCACACCTTCCGCAATGAAGATGTACTCGATGCCCCAAGTCGTGTAGACGATGGCCGCGATGGGCGTGATCACCGTCATGGCTGTGGGATAGATCAGCGAGGATACCGAGTAGCCCTTCTGCGTAAACCCCACCGGGATCAGTTCGGGATACAGCGAGCCGTAAGCCTGCTGGTACACCGTGCTGATACAGCCCGTCACGAGGCCAAACAGCAAATACATCACGTACGAAAATCCGTACGAGCTGATGTATGCCGCAAACGCGAGGTATACGATGCCGTTTGCCGCATCCAGCCACATGATCATCTTCTGGCGGCAATGGCTGTCGACGTACGGTGCCGATATCACCGGCAGAATCGTCGAAGGGATCATCATCACCGCGGCATATACACCCGTCAGCCACGTGGAGTCCGTATTGTCGAACACCACGAGGCTCAGCGCAAAACCCATAGCGGTTCCGCCTATTGCACTGATCACGGTGCCGACCGTAATCAGCGTAAAATCTTTTGTCCAAAGTCGTTGTTTCATATCAATCACATCCCGCCGCTACACTTCACTGTGTTCGGTGCATCAAAAAAGCCAGCCCGCACATATGCGGACTGGCTTATCGCTCCTCATATTATGTCGGTATTGTCACGTATTCAATTGGTACCGCCTGAAATTGGGCAGAATTATCCCCGAAAGTTGATTTGCAGAGCTGTTTTCGGTGAAAGTAACGGCCCAGACGTATGCGGTATTCGGGTTTGCATTCTCCATGATTCTATTCTTAATCACTGTCCGGACCTCCTTTCCTGATTTCGTCAAACGACTCCGATATTATACCATACGCCTTTAAAAGAAGGGAAGTGCCTAATTGTTACGTTTGTATGACATTTTCCTTCCCTTTCCATACTTGTCCTATAGCCTTTATTGTCCGTCGATGCGCCAGTAGATGCCGTTCTCGCGGGCCATCAGCTTTTCCGAGATCATATCGCGTCGCAGCGTACAGAAATCATCGTGAAAGTCCGCAATGATGAGGTTCACCTCTTTCTCGGCATACTTCCTGCCCGGTTCAAACCGTTTGAGCATCTCCTCCAGCACAATGCGCTTCTTCTTCTGCTGCACCGGGATGGACTTCAGCTTACCGTAATCGAAAAACGAATCAATCACCTTCTGCCGGTACTCCCGTTCACGCGCTTCCTGCCGGTCAGCCTCCGTGGACTCCTCGCGGATAAAGTCGATGAGCAGCGCGTCCAACGCCTCCTCGCACAGATGATAGACCACGTAGTACTGCTCCTTGCGGCCCACCACCAGCCCCGCGTTCTCCAGTTTTTTCAAGTGAAACGATACGGTGGGCGGGGTTAAGCCCAGTCGCTCGGCAAGCCGCTCAACGTACATCGGCTCCCGGCACAATGATTTCAGTATCTGCAGCCGCGAGCGGTCCGCCAGGCACTTGAACAGCGCTACCGCCTTTTCTTCAGTCATACCTGCCCGCCTCCCGTTTGGCGCACCCATTCGTCCATCAGCATCGCCATAGTTTCCAGCTTCGTCTGCTCAATCAACACGGTCACGGCGTCGTCATGTGACTGTGCCAACGCAAGCCGATGCGACCACGGAGTGGAAGTGTTCTCCACCAACTGCTTCAGATCCACATCCGCCTGCCTCTGCGTGGCACGTACCAGCGCACAGAACACGCCGCAGATGTTGCTGCGGACGCGCATCAGGTTTGCCTCGTCTCCACGGCCATCCGCCGCAAGCGCCTTCCCCTGCGCCAGATACTCATCCCCGCACTGCTGCGCCCATTTCGTTATATCGTTACTCACGGTTATCATCACTCATCGCCTCCACGATTGCATTATATCTATCTCATTATTAATTGTCAATCTGATTTTATTAATATCTAATTAATATTACGACATTCTTTTCGACGTTCATAACGCAGGTGCCACCTCAAGAAAAATCTGCGAATGTTGTGCCACAGGCATCTGCCCCAGAGACCGTCTGGCAAAATTGTTGATTACAACAGCCAGAAATAGAATATCAGGCTTGAAATTTGTCGAAATAGTGTGTAGGATAAATATTGGTATAACGGCATGACGGCTTTTAAAATTTCGCTAAATACGGCAGGAGGGTAGCACGGATGTCCAACATCAAGTTTTTTTGTCATGACTTTTTTCCCTTGGAGATGCACAAAGTGCGCATCGTCCAAAAACTCGATCTGATTCCCATCGAACAACGTCTCAAGGCCATGTCCGAGGCTGGCAACAACACATTTCTTCTAAGAAACAAGGATGTGTATCTTGACATGCTGACCGACAGCGGCGTCAACGCCATGAGCGACAATCAGCTTGCGGCTATGATGCAGGCTGATGACAGCTACGCAGGCTCGGAAACCTTTTTCCGGCTGGAGGATACAATCCGCGACCTGTTTGGCACGACGTATTTTCTTCCCGCGCACCAGGGGCGCGCCTGCGAGAACATTCTGTCTCAGGTGTTCGTCAAGCCCGGTGACGTGGTGCCCATGAACTATCATTTTACGACTACGAAAGCCCACATCACGCTGAATGGAGGCCGCGTTGAGGAACTGTACCGCGATGAGGCCATGGAGATTGTCAGCGACAAACCGTTCAAAGGTGATATGGATACGGACAAGCTGGAAGCGCTCATAACGGAAGTTGGTGCAGATCGGGTTCCGTTTGTGCGCATTGAGATGGGCACAAACCTGATCGGTGGTCAGCCGGTTTCGCTTGCGAACATGCGCGTAGTGAGCGGCATATGCCGCAAGCACGGCATCCTGCTCGTAATGGACCTCTCGCTGCTGGCGGACAACCTGTACTTTATCAAGACGCGTGAAGAAGCCTGCCGGGATATGAGCATTGGCGAGATCACGAAGGAAATCTGCGGCCTGTCCGATATCATGTACTTCTCGGCCCGCAAGTTGGGCTGCGCACGCGGCGGCGGTATCTGCCTGAACGATCAGGAGCTTTATCTGAAGATGCGTGAGCAGATCCCGCTGTTCGAGGGTTTCCTGACCTACGGCGGCATGTCCGTGCGTGAGATGGAAGCCATTGCGGTTGGCCTGCGCGAAACCATGGACATGGATATGATCAGTCAGGGGCCGCAGTTTATCCGGCAGATGGTCTCCGAACTGAGCCGCCGGGGCATCCCTGTGGTGACACCCGCCGGTGGCTTGGGCTGCCATCTGGACGCCATGGCGTTTTTACCCCACGTACCGCAGGCGCAATACCCCGCCGGCGCGTTGGCATCCGCCCTGTATATTGCCAGCGGTGTACGCGGCATGGAGCGCGGCACGCTCTCCGAGCAGCGCGGCGAGGACAGGAGCGAAACCTTCTCCAACATGGAGCTCTTGCGGCTCGCATTACCGCGCCGCGTATTTACGCTTTCGCAGGTGACCTACGCGGTGGACCGGATCGCCTGGCTGTATGAGAATCGCGAACTGGTGGGCGGCCTCAAGTTTGTTGAGGAACCGAGCGTGCTGCGTTTCTTCTTCGGACGTTTGGCGCCCGTATCGGACTGGCAGGAAAAGTTGGCTGCCAAATTCCGCGCGGATCTGGGCGACAGCCTATAAAACTGAAAGTAACGGCGCACAGGCCGTTATCCTATTCTTGTCATTCTTGGAGGCTCTGCCTCCAAACTACCGCTAAAGGGGCATTGCCCCTTTAGAATCCCATCTATGCGAAACGCCCGGCATGGGCGTTTCACGGATATTGGTATAAGGGTCCCCTTGCCACACAGGCAGAGGGACTTTCTTTTTGTCGTGCAACGTACGAAGCAGGCTTAATATCCTCCGGCCACCGCGAGCAGCAGGAAGCCCACAGAGAGCGCCATGACGATGAGCTGCAAAACGATCGTGAAACGGAACCACTTGGTGTAGCTCACCGGCGTGAGCCCCAGCGCAATGAGCAGCATGGCGTTGGTGGGATAAAGCACGTTGAGAAAGCCGTCACCGAGGATGTAAGCCTGCACCACCGACTGGCCACTAATACCCGAAAGCGTGGCGAGCGGCACGAGCAGCGGCATCAGCAGAAACGCCTTGGCCGATGCCTGCGCCACGAAGAACTCCAGCAGCAGTACAATCGCGTAGATGACTAGGATGCCCACGAACGGGCTTGTGCCCGTAAGTGCTGACGAGCAGTGGAACAGGATAGTGTCCTGTATGCCGCTGTCCGAAATCAGCGTGGACACCGACATCGCCAGCGGAATCAGCACGATGCCGGGTGCAATATCCGCAATGCCTGAAAAGAATGTCTTTGCGGCCCCCTTGTAGCCCGCAAGCTTTGCCCCTCCCACAGACGCGATGATGAACACCAGCGCGATAACCACCATGGAGTAGTCCGCAAGGCCCAGAAACGAGGCCGACACGAGAAACACGAACATGACCGCAAGCAGCACACCCACGAATACGATAGGCGCTTTCTTAAACTTGGCCGCCGCTTCGATCTCTGCAGGCGTCAGGTGGTATTTGTCGCGCCGGGCCGTATCCTCCGCGTATACGCGCGAAGCCATGGGGTTACGCTCCAGCTTCTTAGCGTATCGGATGAGAAAAACGAGCAGCAGGCCGTAGATGACTACGAAAAATACGAGCCGCGGCCATGTACCGGAATAGAGCGGTACGTTGGCGAGCTTCTGCACGATAGCGACCGAGAACGGGTTATAGAGTGCCGCGGCGAACCCAAAGCTCGTGGCCAGCAGACTGATGCCTAGGCCCATCAGGCTGTCCCAGCCGAGCATGAACGACAGCCCCACCGCCAGCGGAATGAGCGGCAGTATCTCTTCGAGAATACCAAAGAACGAGCCCAGCAGCATGAACACAAGCGAGATCACCGCGATCAGCAAATAGCGTCGCGTATACATTTTGGCCGCGATGCGCGCGATGACGGCGCGCAGGATACCTGATTTATCGAGCAGCGTAAACGACCCGCCGATGAGCAGAATGAACACCATGATGGAGATCATCGTAACGTTCACATTTCCACCCGGCGCAAAGGACTTACCGATCACAAAGAGGATGTTGTACACGGGATACTGCCCCGCCTCGCCGGTAGCCGCATAGGTGCCCGGCACGATCACCTCTTCGCCCTGAGCGTTCACCTCGCGTTGGAACTCGCCGGGTGGCAAAATGAGCGTCAGGCTGTACGCAATAATGATGAGCACGAAAATGATGATGGCGGCGGTCAGCAGGCTCCGCTTGTTGATCTGGAAACTCGAGTCATTTTTGGCCATGAGTGCATTCTCCCATCGGACATAGTATGGTATAATACGGGTATATACAAAAGCGTATAGCATTGTTATATCATATTAGCATAATAATATCCATAGCGGAGGCTGAACATGGGCGACTTTCCGAAACGCGCGAAGCTGCTGCTGCTGCTCGACTACTTGAAGCAGCATACCGACGAGCAGCATCCCAAAAAGCTGGCGGACATACTGGAATACCTCGCGTCTCAGGGCGTAGAGGCGGAGCGTAAGGCAGTATATGCCGATATTGCGCTGCTGCGCGATCTGGGCTATGACGTTGTCCGTACGACCGAAGGCGGCGCAGCCTACTTTTTAGGCGAGCGCTGCATGGAGGCTGCGGAAGCGGAAATCTGCGCGAGCGCGGTATCCGCTGCGCGGTTCATCACGCAGAAGAAGAGCGAAGAGCTGATCGGCAAGCTGGGCAGCCTGTTTTCGGAGTCGCAGGCCACAGGATTCCGCACGCGCATGGAACTCGCCCGCACCCTAAAGACGCGCAACGAGGAAATCTACTACAACATCGACAAGATCGTACGCGCCGTCAGCGCGAACCAGAAGATATCGTTCCTGTACTTTGAGTACCTGCCCGACAAGACGCTGCGCCTCCGCCGTGACGGCCGCCGCTACGAGGCCAGCCCCTATTCACTGATGTGGTTTGAGGACGCGTACTATCTCGTGTGCAACATGGACAAGTATGACAACCTCTCACATTTCCGCGTGGACCGCATGACCCGTGTGGACATCCTGGACGCGCCGCGCCGGCCTGTGGGCGAGGTATCGGAATACAAGAATTACATCGACTTCGACGAATATCACCGCAGCGTGTTCTTCATGTTTGGCGGCAAACCGCAGCAGGTACGCATCCGTTTCGCGGAGGAACTGGCCACCGCCGTGTTCGACCGTCTCGGCACCAGCGTAGACGTTTCGGGCATCAAAGACGGCTGGTTTACCGTCTCGGCAAGCGTCCGCGTCTCCCCCGGCTTTCTCTCGTGGCTCACGGTATTCGGCGACAAAGCGGAGGTGCTCTATCCGGAGAGCCTGAGGGAAGACATGAAGCAGCTGATCAAGTCCTTGGCCGAGGTATATGGGAAGGAATAGATATCTATGTTGATATCAAAAGGAAGGTGATATCTATAAGCTTTCAGAGCATGTCAGGATACAGAAAACTATTTAATGCTACGATTTATAAAACATGTTTCTTCGATAGTTGCTGCGATAATCGAATCATACGCGCTCATGCGATTCAAAATAATAGAATATTAAAAAAGTTATCTGTAGATGGTCAGGTTATTATGATTGACTATTTTTCAGAAGACAGTTTTGGCATGAACTATATCGGCAAAAAACAAGCTACAACATTTAATGGTTTTTGCGGATATCATGATACCGTTTTATTTAGGCCGATTGAGGAGAAAAATTATATTGGAGAAAAGGAGCAAGAGTTCCTTTTTGCATATAGAGCACTTGCAAAAGAATATTGTACGAAAAGGCACTGCTACAATTTTATTAGTACGATACTTACTTTAATAAATGATCATCGTATAACAGAATTGGAATCCTACTTTCCAGAAATAAAGGAAAATAGCGATATAGTTCATAATCTTCTCTCGATTTATTCTCCTATGATAGATGGCCTTGATTCGGAAATCAGAACATTAGAAAAGTATAAAGCATCTATGAGAATCAATATTTTGAATAAAGATTACCATTCTATTAGAACAACTGTATTTAGGTTTCCAACCGAATCAAGGATTGCTGTGTCAAGTCTTGTAAATATCGTATATGATTTAGAAGGTAATAGAATCAATGATTTGAAAAACCCAAAAGGAAAGCGGAGTCCATGTTTTCTAACGATATTCCCCCAAGAGGGTCAAACCTACATTCTTTTTAGTTATTTTAATAAAATGAAAAACGATTATGGATTTATTAGCAATCAAATAGTATCTATGTCCATTGAAGAGCAAAAATGTATTGTTTCAAATATAATAGTCCAGTACTGTGAAGACGTTGTGTTTTCGCCAGAATTATGGTATTCATTTAGCGAGAAAAAGCAAGATTCGTATTTGAAGCTCTTTAAAAATACAATAAGGAAAAAAGGGAAACTTGAAATAGATCACGCCCTTAATATTTTTGAAGAATAGAGCAAAAGGAGTTCCCCCTATGATCCGATCTGTTACGCCTGAAGATTTTGATGCCATCTTCCCGCTGTTCGTGCAGCTCTGGCCCGCCAAGGCCATCGACCGCGAAGCCCTGCGCGCGGTGTTTGAGCGCGCTGCCGCTTCCGATACGGATGTGCTGCTCTGCCTCGAAGCGGACGGGCAAATCGTGGGCTTCTGCGCCTACGCTATCGTCAACAACCTCTGGCAGGAGGGGCAAATCGCCTACATCTACGCCATGGTGGTGGACGAGCAATTTCGGGGCAAAGGCTTTGGTACGCAGCTGATCAATGAAGCCATTGCGCAGGCAAAGCGGCAGGGTTTAAAGCGTGTGGAACTGGACTCCGGCTTTCCGCGTGAGAAAGCGCACGCGTTCTATGAACGGCTGGGCTTCGAAAAGCGCGCCTACCTGTTTTCATACATTTTGTAGAAAGCTCATAAGGGAGAGTTGTTTTAATTTGTGTATGTATGGGCGGCTTATGCCGCCCTTCTTCCGGATAACGCTTTTCGCGTCCTCCGTTTCATCTGTACCAGCTTTAAGTCCGCCGGGCAGGGAGGGTATCCCGTCAGATTGCGCTGTGAACAAACGAGGCGATCCGGTCGATCGGAATATCCGCCACAGAACCCACTGTGCGGACCGTACCGCCCTTGCAGCCGCTGAAGCACGGACAGCCACAGGTATTACACTGGCTGCCGAGCGCACAACACGGCGCGGGGCCAAAGCAGGTAACCAGCCGCACAAAGCAGGGGTTGATCATCAGGATCACGCCCGTGATGCCACACCCGGAAGCTCCGCCGCTGGTCGTATATATGGTTACCGTCTGCCCGATATAGTGGGACAGATGGTCAGCAAAATCTTCAAAACAGCATTTCCCGTCCATTTAGCAAACTCCTTTCCGTCGTTTTGTAATGTATATTATGTCACTGGATGGAGTTTGGTGAATGCCGCATGGAGAATCAATTACGTTTTCGCATACCCGTTTCAGTCAAGCCCGTCACGGACGTATTGTCAAAGCGCGCCGCTTCCCGGTATAATGAGCGTACTGCGTTCAAACCAAAAGCTGCGCACGGAGGCTATCATGAAATACGTCTTTCAGTTCGGCATCATTCTGGCTGTTTCGCTCGCGGGTGAGGCACTGCGCGCCGTCATCCCACTGCCCATTCCGGCCAGCATTTATGGCCTGCTGCTCATGCTGCTGTGCCTCTCGCTGCGCGTCATCCGGCTGGATCAGGTGGAGAGCGCAGGGGAACTTCTGCTGAAATTTCTGCCCCTGCTTTTCGTGCCCGCGGTGGTGGGCCTGATGGCATCCTTAGATATGCTCTCGTCCATGCTACTGCCCGTGGCTGCGGCGGTGCTGATCGTGACGCCGCTCGTCATGGCATCCTCCGGCCTTGCGGCGCAGGCGGTACTGCGCAGGGAGAAGAAGCAATGACGGAAACCATCGTGTCCTTCATGTTCTTTGGGGCGGCGCTGACCATCGGCGCGTACGCGTTTGCTTCATGGCTTCAGAAAAAACTCGGTTGGGGCTTTTTAAACCCGATTATCGTATCTGCGCTGCTGGTCATCGGCATACTGCTGCTGCTCGGCATCGATTACGAGGATTATGCGGTAGACGCGGGCTGGATCTCGTATCTGCTCACCCCCGCGACGGTATGCCTTGCGATACCGCTTTACAAGCAGCTTACCCTGCTGAAAAAACACTGGAAAGCGGTTGTGATTGGTCTGGTTGCAGGCGTAGCCAGCAGTGCGGCGGGTGTTACCGCGCTCGCGTTTGCGTTCGGCCTCAACCATGCTCAGTATGCGACGCTGCTGCCCAAATCCGTCACATCAGCCATCGGCTTTGGCATTGCAGATGAGCTGGGCGGCATGCCATCCCTTGCAGTGGCAGTCATCGTGCTCACAGGCGTCATGGGCAACATCATCGCGCGGGGTCTGTGCCGCGTGCTGCGCATCACCGATCCGGTCGCACAGGGCATTGGCATCGGCGCAGCTTCCCATGCGGTAGGCACAGCAAAGGCGCTTGAAATGGGCGAGGTACAGGGCGCGATGAGCAGCCTTGCCGTTGCAGTCGCCGGGCTGCTCACAGTAGCTGCTGCACCCTTCCTTGCCATGCTCATATGAGCGTTTACCCGAATACAGCGTGCGGATCTGTTTTGCCCAAAATAAAAAACGGGCTTAGCCCGCTTTTAAGTTTCTAATATACGCCGGTAACAGACATCAACGCGTCCACCGCTCCGGGGCAGAAGCGTGATTTTTGCCTCCGCAGCCAGTCTTTTACGCCTTCCGTATCGGCACGTTCAAATGTGATATCGTCATAAGCCCTCACCACGGCCAGCACACAGGCCGATATCGCAGCGTTGGGCTGTTCCCCGTATTTTTTGAACACCTGCAGATAAAGCGGCTCCATCAGCGCGAGCATATCAATACCCGCAATGATGCTGCGGCCGATCTCGATATGGCGCATAAACTCCTGCTTGTCCTGACCGGAAAGATGCGCTCGGTTCTTCAGAAGTCGCTCGTCGATGCCGACTAGTCCGAGGTCCACGATACGGGACAGCACGCGGATGTCATTGAGTTCTTCCTCCGTGCAACCCATCACCGTACCCACCTGTACGGCCAGGCTGGAAAGACGCGTTACGCGCTTGCCCCAGTCCACGCGCCGGGAGATGATCTCGTTGATCGCATCGATGGCACAGGGTTCGGTGAGCACCCGCTTGATGTTGCCGTTCTTCTTCATGTGCGAGAGCGCGCGGCTGTACAGCGGGGAGAACCCGGCTTTCACCGTGCTGAACGCGTATCCGAAGGTTACGTTGGCTTTCACAAGGTTCAGGTAGGTTTTATGAAGCTGCATCGTCGCTTCACCGATGCGGTGCTCGATCTCGGCACGCTCCTTACCGAAATACGCCACACAGAAGTCCCCGCCGCCCACGCGCGCGATCATGTCCGCGTCGAAAAAGCTCTCTTGGATGACTTCCGCGACATTTTTGATCAGCGTGTTGCCCGCGTGGTACCCCATCGTCTCGTTGAATTCCTTGAGCATATCGATGGTGGCGACGATGAGCGACTGCGGCAGCATCCCCTTCTGCAGCGCCGCTTCATAGAAGTTATCAAGCATGCGGGCATTATAGAGCCCGGTCAGTTCATCATGCGTTTCAAGGAAGGTAATGCGCTTCTGGTAGGTTTCAGAACAGCCCGAATCGAACGCGATGCCTGCCGCACCATCTTCAGTTGCCAGCATTTTGCCATGTACGCGGTAGCGCCGGTAATCGCCGTCCTCGCGGACCCGTACAAAGAAATCCATGGAGTTTTGCTCACGAAAGCTGCCCGATGCGATTGCACTTTTGATACGCAAAGCATCCTCAGGCTGCATATGTTCCCAGCAGTCCTCCATCGAAATATCCCGCACGCCCTCTTCACAGAATCCGGTAACGCGCAGCGTCTGTGCTGTCAGGTTGGCTTCCCATGCAAAAGCGTCAAAAAGAAAAGACGCGCGCTCCGGATTGGCCGTATTGCCCGGTGTGCGCTTATGTTTGTCGTTCAATGCTGCCTCCCAACCGCGATGTTCTGCCTTAATATAAACAAAAGCATCCTGGCTGAAACGCGGCCTATCCGGTTATTTCCGTTTGTTGGCAAAATATTGTTTTAACATGCCTGCACAGGTTTCCCGGAGAACCCCGCCGATGACGTGCGGCGTGTGATTGAGACGTCCTTCGGCGAGATTGTACAGCGACCCGAACGCCCCAGCCTTGGGATCGTATGCACCGAAGACCACTTCATCCACGCGCGCGTTGACGATGGCACCCGCGCACATCGGGCAGGGCTCCAGCGTGACGTAAAGCGTGCAGCCGGAAAGCCGCCAGCCACCCAGTCGCCGCGCCGCCTTGCCGATGGCAACCACCTCCGCGTGCGCTAAAGGACTTTTCTTCGTTTCCCGCAGGTTGTACCCCCGCGCAATGATCTTCCCGTTTTTCACAATCACCGCGCCGACCGGCACCTCGTCGCGCCTTGCGGCACATTCTGCGAGCCTTAGCGCTTCGCGCATAAACAGTTCGTGTTCATCCATAGCGACTATTATATCAGCTTTGCCGCATCAGCGCACGTCCGAAACACTTCCGGCCTTTTTCACATCCTATGCTGTGAACTCATGCAAAAAATGCACAAAGTTTGTTCATTTTTCGCATCCGCAGTTGTTTAATCTGCTTGTTCGTGGTATATTAGGAACATCAATGAAACGGGGTGAAGGCGTGAACACGCACAGGCGCGAGGAGATCAAGAAACTGCTTGATACCAAGGGAGAGGTTTTTTTAACCGAACTCGAGGAACTGTTCCCCGACTGTTCGAGCATGACGCTGCGGCGGGATCTTAAATTTCTGGAGGACAGCGGCCTTGTCAAGCGCACCCGCGGCGGTGCCGTCGCGCTCTCCCGGCTCTCCATCGCGGCAGAAGACGTCTATTCTCGCCGTGCCATAGAAAACACCGACTCCAAGACGTCCATTGCCAGAAAAGCCGCGGCGCTGCTGGAAAACGGCCGCTCACTGTATCTGGATTCGGGTACCACACTGATGCAGTTCGCCAAGGAAATCCCCGACGACTACATCTCGATCCTCACCAGCGGGCCCAATATCGCGCTGGAGCTGATCAAAAAGAACCGTCCCAACGTCATGCTGATCGGCGGGCAGCTAAACCGCAACACGCTATCGGTATCCGGCGCTGGCGCGGGCCGCTTCTTAGAGGGCATCAACATCGACGTGGCGTTCATGGCTTCCAGCGGCTTCTCGCTGGAGCACGGCTTTACAAGCGGTACGTATTCCGAGTGCGAATTAAAGCGCGAAGTGCTTCGAATGGCTTCCAAAGTAATCCTGCTGATGGACTCCTCCAAGGTGGGCAAAAACCTGCCCTATACCTTTGGCTCGCTTTCCGATATCAACGTACTCGTCTCGGACGACGAACTGCCTGAAGCAATCGTCGAGGCGGCGCGACAGCAGGGCGTCACGGTGGTATAGCCGTTACAGAAACATCACCAGCCTGTAGGGCGATATGCTCTGTATATATTCCATATGGCTGGAGATCATGGCTCCAAGCACATCATCCAGAGTCAATTCTTCATCGTCAGTCAGCACAACTGCAACCGTATCCCGTTCCGGGTTTCCAAACCGCCCTCTTAGTGTCAGCAGATACCGGAGCGGCTCTTTAGAATTCGTTTCAGCCGTGCTGTCAAAAAGATAGTACCAGCCGTCCTGATAAAACAGATCAGTATAATACGGCCCATCGTCCGCCAGAGTCGCGATGCGCACACTTGCATCTTCGCCCTTGCCAGACGCCTCAACAAATCGCGTCCACACATCCTCATTGGAGACAAAATCCAGCCCGGACCGAACTACATATCCTGCCTCCCCCATCTCTTCGGCAGACATGTCCGCGGATATGCTGTCAAAACCAGTATAACGTCCATCCGCATCAAATGCGAACTCAAGGCTGGTTGTCTGGGCGCTGCATGCACCAAGCAGCAGCAACGCAGCAAACAGACACCACACGATCATCTTTTTCAAACCGCCTGACCTTCTTTCAAAAAATAGACTACCATAATAGTCTGATTAAGACTATCACGATAGTCCAGCCGTGTCAAGATGCTGTACAAGTGCCTGCTACGCGCAAAATGGTACCGAATACTGAGCTTAAGTGTAAAGACGTGCGTGATTTCGGCACAGCGTCAGGGTATCAGACGATTCGCCCAATTAATCTGCTATCTCCAGATAAACCAGACCAGCAGATACCCTGCAGTCACCGCCGCCAGCGTAAATGGAATGCCGATTTTCATGAATTGCGATGCCTTTACTTCGTACCCCTGCTTACGAAGAATGCCGATTCCGGCAATATTGGCCGAAGCCCCAATCGGCGTCAGGTTCCCTCCCAAGGTGGCGCCAATCAGCAGGCCAAAGTATAAAAGGTACGGTTCCACGCCCATGATGCTGGATATTCCGGCTGCTACAGGCAGCATGGTTGCAACATAGGGAATGTTATCGATAAAGGCGGACAACAGGACGGACGCCCATACAATCAGGGTATAGGTCACGAATATATTGCCGTTGCTGAGTTGCACGAATATTTTGCTGATATCCTCGATGATTCCCGCTTGGGATATGCCCCCCACAACGATAAAGAGGCCGGTGAGCAGCAAAATCGTAAAATAGTCAATCTCCTTGAGCGTATCCATAAAATCCTTGAGATTTCTATCCTTAATCAGAGTGCGGATAAGGCCCACAATCAGCAGTACCATGCAAATCAGTCCGTTTGTTATATAAGGCCTGCCGGGAACGAAAGAAGCAAGGATCAGAAGCGCGATCGTACCTATTAAAAGAACTGTCGGGAAGTAATCGGTGACTTTCGTTTTTTCTGCCAAGTGGATCGGCGCTTTGTCTTTTCTGAAAATGATGAACAGGATCATCGTCGCAGCCAATGCCCCGATCTCTACAACCCAGAACAGGCCCATCTTCCCCTGAAAGACGAAAAAGTCCAGAAAGTCCATTTTTGCCTGCCCACCTAATAGGATTGAGGTTGTATCGCCCACTAAGGTCGCCGCCCCTTGCAGGTTTGACGAAACGGCGATCGCGATAATAATCGGTACGGGAGAAATCTTCAGCTTCTTGGAAATGGTCAGCGCGACGGGCGCAATCATGAGTACGGTTGCAACATTGTCTATGAAGGCAGAAATAATGCCGGCAAAGAGCGATAGCGCGATTACCGCCCATTTGACATTGGGGACTTTATCGATAATGATATCGGCGAGCAGGGACGGCATTCCGGATTTTATGAACAAAGAAACAATGCCCATTGTGCCTGTGATCATCATCAGAACGTTCCAGTCCACCGATGTAAACAAATTCTCCAAGGGCATGATCCCAAGAATTACAAACAGCGCGGCGGATCCGAGCGCAATATACGCTCTGATTTTAGGCAGAACCAGAAGCAACACATACGTAATAATGAAGAGAACCAAAGCGACTGTCTTAATCATAATACGTTTCCTTTCCCCGGCAGAATAAACAAGCTCATCATATAATATTGCCAACGAAATTACAGGGCTGAAATCTTATTCCTTTTTCGCTCACCTGTCCACCGTCCACGACGATTACCGCGATCCCTGAACACCCCATAGACAAAGATAGCATGTCATCGGCCTTCATATTTCATTACAATAAAAAACTTTCAATGCGAAGAAGGCATTAAAAGTCTCGCGATTATGGCACAGCCGGCTGCCAAGGCAGCGTGTTGACGACGGAACCACCATATAGGAAGCTACTCCCTTTTAACCTTGGTATTATATCACTGCACGGAATCCAAAGTCAACAACACCCGACAGAGCTGTTGTCCGTTTATCCCTCGGCATAAATCACCGATGGTTAGCAGTTCAAATTCCCCGGCCAAACTTTTTTTAGAGAAAATCCCGCAGTTACGCGGGATTCATTCGTCAGGTTATGCCCGGTTTCTCACCGCGCGGTGCCAGCGCACCATATCGCGGATCGTTCTGCTAAGCGGGCGTGGTTTATAGCCCAGCTTCTCCTGCGCCTTGTGACTGGTGATGTTTGAATTGGACATCAACACTTCCACCGAATACCTGGAAAGCACCGGCTTCTTGCGCACGATAGCATAATACAGCGGTGCAAACGCCGCCGCCAGCATGACGAGCGTGCGCGGCACCTTGTGCCGTTTGATCGCGTGCCCGGTCGAAGCCTCCACCGTTTGGATGATGTCCTCAAGGCTGGACACGCTGCCCGAAATGATGTAGCCTTGGCCCTTCTCGCCATCCTTCCACGCGCGGTAGATGCCGTCCGCCACATCCCGCACATCCACAAAATCGTATTTGCCTTCGAAGTAATACTGTGTCTTTTTGGCGTCTATGTACCCCTTGATCGCGCTGCCGGTATACGATGACTTAAAGTCGTACGGCCCGATCACGCCGGTCGGAAACACGATCACCGCGTCGAGCCCCTTCTGCAGTGCGTTCATCACCTCAATGGTGGCCATCGCCTTGGACTTAGCGTAGTCGCCCGGGAGGTTGTTCACGTCGGAATCGAGCGATTCCTCAATGGCCTCGGTTGCCGTCTGCCCTTTCAGGGCATGTACGCTGGATACGTAAAGCAGCCGTTTGACCTGCTTTTCCAAACAGGCCTGCACAACGTTGCGTGTACCGCCTACGTTGATGTCGTAAATTTGCTTCTTGCGTATGCCGGAAATCTGCACGAGTCCCGCCAAATGGAATACGTACTCACAGCCGCGCACCGCTGCCGACACTGCGAACGGGTCACGAATATCGCCGCGTACGACCTCTTTTGCATACTTCTCGATATACGAGATATCCTCTTTTTCCTGCACGAAAAGCCGCAGATCCCTGTGGCCCTTGGAATACAGCAACTTAACCAGCACGTTGCCGATGTGTCCGCCCGCACCTGTAATCAATATCATGATGTTCGTCTCCTCTCAAATAACTTACCAATGATATCGTGTCAGACTGCCATCATGTGTACAGACGGAATATTTAATTACAATTATATTATACCCAATAAAATGCAGTTTGCTGTGAATAAACTATGAATTCAATTCGCAGGCTGTGGTTCTTCCAGCGCGTCTTCCTCCCAGTCGATAGAGATCTCATCAACACGGCCTTGGTCCCACGCGACGGTATCGTGAAGGGTATCGGTAAGCGGGCGCGGCCTGTAGCCCAGCTGCTTTTGCGCCTTTTCGCTCGACATCCGAATGTTCCCGCACAGAATATCGATCATCTGACTGCTGAACACCGAGGGCTGGCGCGTCACGCGGCACCACAGGGACAGCAGTGACATGCCCATACGCACGAGTCCCAGAGAGAACCGAACCAGCTTTACCGGCTTTCCGGCACTTTCCCGTACGGCTCGGATAATATCCTCAATACCCGCATAGCCACCACCAAGGATATAACCCTGCCCTCTTTCGCCGTACTTCCATGCGCGGTAGATGCCGTCCGCCACATCCCGTACGTCCACGAAGTCGAACCCGCCCGCAAAGCACGGCAACGCAGTATTGGCTTCAACGCATTTTTTGAGCACTTTACCTGCCATGGAGCCGCGGTAATCAAACGGTCCGATCACCGCCGTAGGATAAACGATTACCACATCCAGACCCTTCTGGAATGCGTTGAAGGCTTCCACCGTACCCATCATCTTGGAGCGGCTGTAATCGTTTTTCATGGTGCGCGGGTTAAGCTCGATCGTTTCATCCACCGTGCAGCAGCCATAGGTCTTCAGCGCCTCGACGCTCGACACGTAGACCACACGCTTCACGCCATGCGCAATGCAAGCCTGAAGCAAGTTGCGCGTGCCCGTCGCGTTTACCTCGCTGAGCTGCGATTTATAACCCCCGGCTACCTGAATCAGACCCGCCGCATGGAACACATCCGTGCAGCCTTCCACAGCTTTCGAGACCGCTTCCGGATCACGGATATCCCCGCAGACAACCTCCTTGACGTAAGGCTCCAATCCCTTAACGCTGTTCTTGTATACCAGCAGCCGGATGTCCCGGCAACCCCTTTCATACAGCAGACGCACCAGAACATTGCCGATGTGCCCGCTTCCTCCCGTAACGAGTATCATAAAAAATCCCTCTGATAAATAAAAAAGATAATTGCAGCGAAATCTATGTCCCGCATACCCGTATCATATACCGATTCTGACCGCAGTTCAATAGCCGGATACCTGCTTCCCCTTTCCATGCTTACGCTATACCCGCAGTGCGTAATCCATATTTTTCTATATTATTTTCGATATTGCTCAGGAAAACAAACAGCCGTACCGGTAATCCGTACGGCTGTAATCCTTTAGAATTAAGTTCGGAGCATCCAGAATGCAGGATGTCGGGTTATACTTCACCATCGCCCGGTTTTACCGATTCTTCCGGAAAAGGAAGTCCCTTATCTCCACTTGACGCTTCCCCATACTGCGGCGGCGCATATCCGTTCTGCAGGGGTACGTATGCGTTCTGCGGCGACGCAAAAGTGTTCACTGGCGGTGCGTATCCACCCTGAGGGGGCATGGGAACGCTTTGCGGTGCATACGGCCTCGTTCTCGCAGGAGCCGTACGGTTCATGCGAGCGGGAATGAATACCGCAATTCCGCCCAGCGCGAGGAAGACCGTCGCGATAAACGTTGGAACCAGCGTCTTGGTATAGATGGCGGCCAGCAACAGGAAGAAGGCCGTCAGCAACAGCATGATCCCTCCCGCAGTAGGTGCTTTTTTGATGATCATCGCGGCGATGAGCGCAAGCAGCGCAAGCACTATGGAAACAGCCACCACGATCATCGATACCAGCACCGTCCTCCCCTTATCATAAGCAAACCGTGCCGCATCACGGTATACATCTTCATCAATGCCGTGTGTCCCTTTATCGGCGGTCTGTTTTGCGATCGCAATCAGACCGTCTCTGCTGAAATCGTTCCAGCCTTGTTCCTGTATTTCAATGCCGATTCCATTGAGCGCCAGTACGCTTTCGGTATCCAATTCATCAGACATATCGCTGAGTATATCGGACGCAAGGTTTGCCGGAACCGTAAGTATCATCAGCATTGTAAAGACCAACGCCAAAACGCTGCCTGCGTATCCGAGTACAAACGCTGTTTTTTTCATTCAGACCGCCTCCTTCCCGGTTTTCACGCGGGGCCTAGCTATCTGCAGAAGCCCTCCAACGAGCAGCAGCAGCGAAGCCAGCGCCATAGGCAGGATTGAACTGGCCAGCAAGCTGAAGATAAGAAGCAACCCGGCCGCGGCAAACACCATTACGCTGCCCGCTACCCGTGCCACCTTTGCGATTGCCGCGCCTGCAAAAGCGATAACCGATGAAATCAGGCAGGCAATTACGCAGAACTTCAACCGTGGGATATAGTCATCCATGTGTCTATAGATCCGCGAGAGGTCGTCAAACGCGTCCATCTGATACGTATCGCCGATATCACGCAACTCTTCAGCGTCCATGTTTTGCAGGATCTCGGAATACTTGTCCACGTACTCGTCGAGTTCTGTTTGCCACAGGATTGGTACATCGTGATACTCGCCGATATCACGCCAGAGCAGCACCAGATCATCCTCGTTCTCTTCGGAAAATGCCGAAATGTCGCTGCCCGCAAAGAAGTATGGACCGGTGATGACAAGCAGGACGGAGAACAATATGGCGAAGATGCCGCCGATCAGGCTGAATACGAAGCCCGCCTTGTTCATGGTTCCTCCTTAGTGCTGAGGCTCCCGCACCGGCGCCAGCGCCAGCGTTGCGCTGATAATAAGCAGCACTGCCGAAACTGACTGCCACGGAAAGCCGAAATATGTAACGGTGATCAAAGCAATTGCCATGATCACCGAACCCATTACGTGATGCTTGGGTACCAGCAGCGCACCGAAGATTCCCACCACTCCCCCAACCGCACATATCACCGCAGCCAGCTTGTCCGGCTGCCCGGCATAGGGAAGCACCTCAAAATAGGTCAGCGCGGCAACTGCCACGCCAACGATGCCTCCGCACAGGCCGAACCAGAGTTCCGTCTTTCTCATCATGCCTTTCTCCGGTTTCCTTTTTCTTCATAAGTATTATACAACAGACAGCGCGCAATGGCAACGCGCCAATGGAATTTACTCTCACGTTTCGGTCTTATACTTCATACGGGTGGCGTTGCCTCCGCGGATGTGGCGCTCATCCTTGTTCTTCTGCAGCACTCGGGCCACCATCTTTGCGGTAGCCGGAGCAATGGCTGTCAGACGCTCGGTCAGGTCCTTATGCACTGTGCTCTTGCTTGTGCCAAAAGCCTTGGCCGCCTGCCTCACCGTCGCACCATTCTCCAGCACATAATCCGCGATATGCCGTACACGATCCTCGATATACTCCTTCATGAATACAGCCCCCTTTCTCACATTGCTTCATGTTTATGTGGGAACGAGGGCTTGTATGAGTTTTTGTTGACGGTTTGCAGCAACGTTATGGGGTCAAAATCAGATGATAGCTGCATGAACAGCGAATCCCCATTATCCGGTAAATTTTGTTGCTTACAGCAAAAATGAAGTATATAATAAACGCATGCATCGCCGCATATTCATACCGTAATCATCCCCTATAAAAATAACATGTCATATTCAGGAGGTGGATCATGAAAATATATAAGAACGCCTTTTTTATCACATGCGAACCAAAGAACAACGCCACCCATTCCGTCATGGCAGTAGACAAGGGCCGAATTGTCTGGATCGGCGATGAGCTGCCCGAACAGTATCGCGGCGTACCTGCCGTTGATCTCAGCGGCGCCACCGTCACCCCCGCGTTCGGCGACACACACATGCACTTCGAGTCGTTCTGCATGTTTGAGAACACGTTCTTCATCATGGAAGTCCGGTCTTTGGATGATGCTGGGAATGTAGTGCGCCGTTACGCGGACAGCCATCCGAAGGACAAGGTGCTGCTGGGCTTTGGCTGCAGCGCTCATACTGTGAAAGAGAAGCGCCTGCCCGTCAGAGCCGATATGGACAAGTGGACGGACCGACCGCTCATCATCATCAAGTACGACGGCCACGCCGCAGTGTGCAATTCCGCGCTGATGGCGATGCTGTCAGACGAAGTGAAAAAGGACCCCGGCTGTGATGCGGACACGGGCTGGCTGTATCAAAACGCCTTCTTTAGCGGCGTCAATGAGGTTACGGCTAAGGTTCCCTCGCTTTCCATCGTGGCGGGTCTTTCGAACGGTGCGGACGCCCTCGCCAAGGCGGGCATCGGACTGGTGCACAACGTGGAAGGCGTGGGCTTCCCTAAAGACCTCGACGTAGACATGTTCCGCACACTCGCCCCCGGATTACCGCAGGCGTTCCGCATGTTCTTTCAGACGATGGACGTGGACGCGGTAACCAAGCGTGGCCTTACGCGTATCGGCGGATGCTTCAAGCTCGCGTTGGACGGCTGCTTTGGCTCGGAGGATGCCGCTCTGACTGAACCCTACGCCAACAACCCCAACAACAAGGGCATGCTCTACTATACGCAGGAGCAGGTGAACGACTTTGCCGTCAAGGCCAACCGCGCCGGGCTGCAGATTGCCATGCACGCGATCGGCGACGCGGCGGTGGAGCAGGCTATCGTGGCTTATGAAACGGCGCTGGCTGACTTTCCCCGCGAGGATCATCGGCACGTGCTCATTCACTGCTGCCTGTGCTCGCCAGAACAGCTGGACCGCATCGCCAAACTGAAGGTGTCCCTCGCGGTGCAGGCGCCCTTCATCTACTGGAAACAGGAACCGGACGAATACCTGCGTGCCATCCTCGGCGACAAACGCAACGACAACCTGAACCCGCTGCACAGCATGATAAGCCGCGGTATCACGGTAGGCGACGGTTCGGATGCGCCCTGCACGCGGCCCAACCCGATCTACGGCATGTACTGCGCTGTGAACCACCCCAACCCAGCGGAGCGCATTTCGCCGTTGGAAGCGCTGATGATGCGCACCTATACCCCTGCTTATATGTCGTTCGACGAGAAGGACCGCGGCAGCCTGACTGCGGGCAAGATCGCCGACTTTGTGGTGCTGTCGGATAACCCGCTCACTGTCGATACGGACAAGATACAGGATATTAAGGTCAAAGAGCTCTATCTTGGCGGCGAGCCTTACGAGACGAAGAAGCGCGGTGCGGCTGGCCTGCTGGCCAAGGCTGTAACGAGCAAGCTGTTCCATAAGGAGTTCATGTAGGTGAATTTGATCTCGGCGGGCATCGATATCGGCACGACCACCACGCGGGTCGCCCTGTCGCGTATCACCATCACGGATACGGCCCCGGCCTTCAGGCTGCCCGACATGCGCATCACGCACAAGCAGCTGCTGTACATGGGCCCGGCGTATTTCACGCCGCATTTACATGGCGAGGTGGATGGCCATGCGCTGGCGGCTATCATCGAGGCGGAGTATGCTGCGGCAGGCTTTGGTGCACCTGAGATCGACAGCGGCGCGGTGATCTTCACCGGCGAAGCGGCGCGCAGCCGCAACGCACCCGAGGTCGCGGAGGCGCTCGCGCGACTGGCAGGTGGCTTTGTCGTGGCTGCAGCGGGCGCGGATATGGAAGCCGTGCTGTCTGCTAAAGGCTCAGGCGCGGCTGAGCTCTCGCAGGGTCGATGGCTGTTGCACACTGATGTGGGCGGCGGCACCTCGAACATCTGTCTGCTCATCGATGGCGAACCCACAGATACGGGGTGTCTCGATATCGGTGGGCGGCTCGTGAAGTACTTCGCCGGAACGAAACGCATCGAATATATCGCCCCGGCCATCAAACGGCTCAATCTGGGCATCTCTGAAGGCGATACGCTGTCCTCCGAGCAGGAAGCGGCCGTGGCGGACGCCATGGCAGATATCCTCGCGCAGGCGCTATATTTAAAGCCCCAGACGGAACGCTACATCGCGGTGCTTGCGGATCATGGCATCGCGCAGCCCCCGGCAGGCTGCATCTGTACGTTCTCGGGCGGCGTGGCGGAGCTGTTGTACAGCAGCCGAGGCGCTGATTATGACGACATCGGCCCGGCACTGGCCCATGCGATTGCACGCAATCCGCTCATCTCCCTCTCGCTACGACCCGAAGAAACGGGCGGCGCGACAGTGACCGGCGCAGCGGATTTCACTATGGAATTGACAGGGAGCACCATCCACGCGGACGCATGGGATTTCCCGCTCAAAGGCCTGCAGGCTGCAGGGGTACGCCTCTGCTGCCGCGAGGACATCGCGTCTTTGCCTGCCGCGCTGACTGTGGCAGCCCGGCGTTGCGAAGGGCATTGCGCGTTTGCATTCGAGGGTTTCTCCGGCGCGGGCTTTGTAGACGTTGAAGCCATTGCGCAGGCAGTCGTTTCCGCGCTTTCGGGTGACATTATCCTCGTCGTCAAACGCGATATGGCCAAAGCGCTGGGACAAGCCCTCTCGCGCCGAACTTCGCAGCGCGTACTGTGCCTCGATGGTCTTACGGTGAAAGACGGGGACTTTATTGACATCGGGAAGCCTCTGGGCGGCGTTTTTCCGGTGATCGTGCATACATTGTTTTTCGGAAGGTAACGGATGAAACTGACCACTCGGTTGTTTGGCGAAACCTACGCATTCAGTAACGTTAAAGAGGTGCTCGCCAAAGCCAATGAAATCAAAAGCGGTGACGTGCTGGCCGGCATCGCCGCGCGTGACGCCAAGGAACGCGTCGCAGCCAAGATCGTGCTGTCTGAGCTGACCGTAAAGGACGTGACGGAGAATCCCGTCGTGCCTTATGAGCAGGATGAGGTCACGCGCATCTGCATCGACGATCTAAACAGAGAGGCTTACAGCCGCCTTTCCGGCATGACCATCGGCGAGCTGCGCGACCATATCCTCTCGTGTGGAGAACAGGAACTAAGCACGCTGGGCCGGGGGCTCGCACCGGAATGCGCGGCAGCGGTCGCCAAGCTGATGGGCAACATGGATCTCGTATATGCCGCATCGCGCATCCGCATAGAAGCGACGTGCTGCACCACCATTGGCGGACCAGGCGTTCTCGCTTCACGGCTGCAGCCCAACCACCCCTCCGACGACCCGGACGGCATCACCGCATCTGTGCTGGAGGGCCTCTCCTACGGTGCAGGCGACGCAGTAATCGGCCTCAACCCGGTGGACGACCGCACCGACAGCGTCTCCGCGGTGTTGAAGCGGCTGGACGAGATCAAGCAGAAATATGCCATCCCCACACAGATTTGTGTTCTCGCGCATGTGACCACGCAGATGGACGCGGTACGCAAAGGCGCTCCGACCGACCTCATCTTCCAGAGTGTAGCGGGCAGTCAGAAAGGCAACGAATCGTTCGGCATCTCCGCCGCCATGATCGAGGAAGCGCGCCAGCTCGCGCTTTCCACCGGACGCGCAAAGGGCCAGAACGTGATGTACTTTGAGACCGGGCAGGGCAGCGAGCTCTCAGCAGATGCGCATTTCGGCGCGGACCAGGTGACCATGGAAGCGCGCTGCTACGGTTTTGCGCAGCAATTCGCGCCATTCCTCGTCAACACGGTCGTGGGCTTCATCGGCCCGGAATACCTCTTTGACTCGCAGCAGGTCATCCGCGCGGGGCTGGAGGACCACTTCATGGGCAAGCTGCTCGGTATCCCCATGGGCTGTGACGCCTGCTATACCAACCACATGCGAGCGGACCAGAACGACATCGAAAACCTCGCGGTGCTGCTGGCTGCCGCGGGCTGCAACTATTTCATGGGAGTCCCCCACGGAGATGACGTGATGCTGGGGTACCAGAGCACCGGCTATCACGAGACAGCCACGCTGCGCCGCTTGCTGCGTCTGCGTCCCATCCCGGAGTTTGAGGCGTGGCTGCAAAGCCGCGGTCTCTGGGAGAACGGATTGCCCACGCGGCTCACGGGCGATGGCTCGGCTTTGCTGTAAGGAGGCGCGATGGACAGACAGGATGTTGAGAAAATCGTCCGCGAAGTCGTAACGCGCGTGTTGGAGCAGCAGGCCGCTTCGGGCGGTGCTCCCGTTCCGGATAACCCGTGCCTTTTCCTTCCGGACATTACAGAAGAGGATATATCGAAGTGGGATTTTGTGCACGGCGTAAAAGCGCGCGAATTTGACGCGCTGAAAAGCCGCACCCCGGCACGCCTTGCAGTGGGCAACGTTGGCACGCGCTATCCCACGCATACGCGGCTGCGCTTTCTGGCGGACCACGCTGCGGCTAAGGACGCGGTGGAAAGCGAGATTTCCGAAGGCTTCATTCGGCAATATTCGCTGCCGGTGCTGGATAGCCTGTGCAGCGGGCGTGAGGAATACATCACGCGGCCCGACTTGGGGCGGCAGCTCACTCCGGAGAGTATCGAGGCGCTGCGCGGTCTCTGCCCCGCACCCACGGATGTTTGCATCTTTCTGGCGGATGGCCTTTCCGCCAAAGCCATTGTGCAAAACGGCATGGATACACTGCTGACCGCCAAAGCCCAGCTGGAAGCAACAGGTCTGCGTGTTGCCTCGGCTTTCCTCGTGCGCTACGGACGCGTGGGAGTGATGGATGCGGTCTCCGAAACGCTCAAATGCCCGGTCACCTGCGTGTTGATCGGGGAGCGGCCCGGCCTCGGCGTGGCGGACAGCATGAGCGCTTACGCGGCGTATGGCGCGACGGTGGGCATGGGCGAAGCGCGCCGTACCGTGATCTCCAACATTCATGGCAAAGGTACGCCTGCGATTGAGGCCGGTGCATGGCTGGCGGAGCTGCTGCACGACATGTTCACGCTTAAGCTCTCCGGTATCGCGCTGCGGGACGCGCAGAACCGGGAGGCAAACAAATGACCGGCGATAAACTAAAAGCGACCGTACTTGCGGTCAACATCATCCCGGCGATGGATGCGGCGCTATCGCGTTCGCTGGAGCTGCCGGAACACATCAAAAGCATCGGCCTTATCACCTGCGACAGCGACGATGTGGGCTATACCGCGCTGGATGAAGCGACCAAACAGGCCGACGTAGAGGTGGTATACGCGCGTTCCATGTATGCGGGCGCTTCGAATTCCAGCACCGCGTTGGCGGGCGAGTTTCTGGGTATTCTCGGCAGCCGCAGCATGGAAAGCGTGGAGAGCGGCGTGAAGGCCGCAACCGATTTCATCGAACATGGCGCCGCGTTCATCTCCGCCAACACGGAGGACACCGTGGCGTACTATGCGCACTGCGTATCGGCGTGCGGCACATACCTCGCCAAAACCGCAGGCGTATCTGCCGGCACGGCCATCGCGTACCTTATCGCGCCACCGCTCGAAGCCGTAAGCGGTATCGACGCGGCCCTGAAGGAAGTGGACGTCTCGGTGGGTGTGTTGTATGCGCCGCCGACCGAGACCAACTTCGGCGGTGGGCTGCTCTACGGCACGCAGGCATCCTGCCGGGCGGCCTGCGCGGCGTTCTCTCGCGAGGTGTGCCGTATTGCGGGCTGTCGTCCGCCCGAGGTACGTATCAAACAGGAGCATGAAACCAACCTCGACCGGGACACACTCGTCGCAAAGACCCATCCGTCCATCGCGCTGCGCGGCAAACTGGATTCCCTCTTCGCGCTGATGGTGGATATTCAGAACAAGGCCCTTGAAGAAAACTGCTCCTCGCTTGTTGCGGAGCTGGACGACATGATCGCCGCTGTGAAGGAAGTGATGGCAGCGGATGTGAAGGGAACAACCGTGGAGCGCGGGCAGATCATCGGCCTGACTCTGGACGAACTGCGCGAGGCTTCGCATAACCCGCAGCGTTTCGGCTTTCCGGGCCATGTGATGCCTTCCCCAAGGCTTGGGCGGCTGTTTGCCTCGCTCAACTGGCTGCGCACACAGATTCGCGAGGCCGAGCTTGCCGCTGTGCGTGCCTATGAGAAGGAGCTGCCTGCCCGCGAAACCTCGCTGCGCATCATGAACCGGCTCTCCTCCGCTGCGTATGTTCTGAGCCTGAAATATACCGCAAGGTTATAATTAGCAAAAGCCTCTTTACGAGGGCGCTGCCCTCGCGCTCCCGTCCAAGGGACCTGTCCCTTGGAAATCCCTTTGTCCGCATTGTCAGCTTTATCTGTGACGCTGATTGGCATCCTTTAAGTTCAAGCTTTTAGTGCTAACTCATCAACTAAAACAGGATCGAGTTCTTCTCCATATCGTCCGTATCCTGCGGTGCGCCTTTCTTTTTGTTGGTCAGCAGGTAAATTAGTTCCTTGGTCGCGGCGGACAGCGGCACCACTTTCAGCGTGGCAAGCCCGATGCTGCGCGCGGGTATCTCCTCTTCCAGCGGCACGGAGTACAGCATGCCGCTTTCAAATTCCACCGGAAAATACTCGCGTACGATGCACGCTACACCAAGGTTGATCATCGCAAACTGTGCGAGCAGCTCAAAGTTGCCGAGCTCAAAATCCGGCTGCACATTCACCCCGTGCAACTTTAGAAACTCCTCCACATACCGGCGCGAGTTGGTGCCCTTTTCGATGAGCATTACGGGATAGTGCACCAGCTCACTTAGAGGCAGCGGCTTTTCCGTCAGGTGAAGGTACTTCCTGCCCACCGCAAAGCAGTCATGGATGTCCATCACGCTCGTGATACGCAGCGTTTCGTCCTCAATGGGCAGATTGATGATACCCACGTCGATCTCGCCCCGTTTGAGCATATCGATGATTTCATGCGATTTCTGGTTCGTGATATGGATATCGATGTTGGGATAATCCGTATGATAGCGTTTTAGATACGGCAGCAGATAAAGCTTGCAGATGCTGTCGCCCACACCGATGGAGATGCTGCCGCTGTCGAGCGTCTTCATCTGTGTAAGCATCTTCTCCCCGAGCGCAAGGTAATTGAACGCCTGCTCCACAAAACCGAACAGGATCTGTCCTTCGTTCGTCAGCTTTACGCCCTTGGAGGTGCGGAACAGCAGCATGGTCCCGATCTTCTCCTCCAACTGGCGGATGGTGCGACTTACGGCGGGCTGTGTAATAAACAGCTTCTCCGCCGCCCTTGAAATACTCCCCTCCCGCGCGACATGGTAGAAAACCTTGTAGGCTTCGGTGCTGATATTGTAACGGTTAAGCTCCGGCGCAATTGGCCCGGATTCAACTTTATCCATAACCCTGATTTATACCCTCCATGTTTAATATGCATTTAACTTATTCCCACGTCCGGATTATAATACATTGTGAAAAAATAAACAAGTTTTAAGTTTTACAGAAAGTGAGGCGTCCTGTATGGACAACAAGGTATTAAAGAACGAAGCTTATGAAGAAAACAAGGCCGCAGCTGAAAAGGCGGCAAACGCACCTAAACCGCATCTGCATGCGATAACCAAAGCCGAACTCGCCGAAGCAGCGCAGCCGGTTACAGTTAATGAAGCAGTTGACAGCGTCGAAGCGCTGACCAAGACACTGGCCCGTGTCCGGGCAGCACAACGGCAGTACGCGCTGTATACGCAACCTCAGGTGGATCGAATCTTCGCCGCAGCAGCAGCTGCTGCCAACCGCGCGCGTATCCCGTTGGCCAAGATGGCCGCCAAAGAGACGGGCATGGGCGTGGTTGAGGATAAGGTGATCAAGAACCACTATGCCGCGGAATATATCTACAACGCGTACAAGGACACCAAGACCTGCGGCGTGATCGAAGAAGACAAAGCGTATGGCATCCGCCGTATCGCGGAGCCAGTGGGCGTAGTCGCCGCGGTCATCCCCACAACCAACCCCACCTCCACCGTGATCTTCAAGACGCTGCTGGCGCTGAAAACCCGCAACGGCATCGTCATCAGCCCGCACCCGCGCGCAAAAGAGTGCACCATTGCCGCGGCAAAGGTTGTATTAGATGCGGCAGTGGGCGCAGGCGCGCCAGCGGGAATCTTCGGCTGGATCGACGCACCGACCATCGAGCTTTCCAACCAGCTCATGAAGGAAGCTGACATCATCCTCGCCACCGGCGGCCCGGGTATGGTAAAGGCGGCATATTCCAGCGGCAAGCCCGCCATCGGTGTGGGCCCAGGCAACACCCCGGCAATCATCGACGCCAGTGCGGATATCCTGCTCGCGGTGAACTCGGTCATTCACTCCAAGACGTTTGATAACGGCATGATCTGCGCGTCCGAACAGTCCGTGATCGTGGCGGACGAGATTTACGGCGCGGTCAGGAAGGAATTCGCTGCACGCGGCTGCTATTTTCTGAACGCGGAAGAGATCGACAAGGTAAGAAAAACTATCATCGTAAACGGTGCGCTCAATGCGAAGATCGTGGGACAGAAAGCGCATACGATTGCGGCGCTCTCGGGCGTAGAAGTGCCGGAAGCCACCAAGATACTGATCGGTGAAGTGGAAAGCGTGGACATTTCGGAAGCGTTTGCCCACGAGAAGCTCTCTCCCGTGCTTGCCATGTATCGTGCGAAAAGCTATGAAGATGCGCTCGCCAAGGCGGAGCGGCTCGTGGAGGATGGCGGCTTTGGCCATACGGCTTCGATCTACATCGACGCGGTCACCCAGAAACAGAAGCTGTCGGCGTTTGAAGCGCGCATGAAGACCTGCCGTATCCTGGTCAACACTCCTGCGGCGCAGGGTGGCATCGGCGACCTGTATAACTTCAAGCTCAGGCCTTCGCTGACACTCGGCTGCGGTTCTTGGGGTGGAAACTCAGTGAGCGAAAACGTGGGCGTGGGCCAGCTCATTAACATCAAAACCGTGGCGGAACGCCGTGAAAACATGCTGTGGTTCCGCGCACCGGAAAAGGTTTATATCAAAAAGGGCTGCCTGCCGGTGGCGCTTGACGAGTTGGGCCATGTACTGGGCAAAAAGAAAGCTTTCATCGTAACCGACAACTTCCTTTATGCCAACGGCTATACGAAAACAATTACCGACAAACTGGACGATATGGATATCCGCCATACTACGTTCTACAACGTGGAGCCCGACCCGACACTGGCCTGTGCAAAGGAAGGAGCGGCGGCTATGAAGGCGTTTGCTCCGGACTGCATCATCGCGATCGGCGGCGGCTCGGCAATGGACGCAGCAAAGATCATGTGGGTGATGTACGAGCATCCGGAAGCGGACTTCATGGACATGGCAATGCGTTTCGTGGATATCCGCAAGCGCGTATACGCCTTCCCCAAGATGGGTGAAAAAGCATATTTCGTGGCGATCCCCACCTCGGCGGGCACCGGTTCCGAGGTTACGCCATTCGCGGTCATCACGGATGAGAAGACGGGCGTCAAGTATCCGCTGGCGGACTATGAACTAATGCCGAACATGGCCATCGTGGACGCCGATATGATGATGGACGCGCCCAAGGGTCTGACCGCCGCATCCGGCATCGACGCGGTAACGCATGCGCTGGAAGCCTACGCCGCGATGCTCGCAACAGACTATACGGACGGGCTCGCTCTGCGCGCACTAAAGCTCATCTTCGATTATCTGCCGCGTGCATACGATAACGGCCCGAATGATCCGGTGGCGCGCGAAAAGATGGCCAATGCGGCCAACATGGCGGGCATGGCGTTTGCCAACGCGTTCCTCGGCGTGTGCCACTCTATGGCGCATAAGCTGGGTGCGTTCCACCATCTGCCGCACGGTGTTGCGAACGCCTTGATGATCGACGAGGTTCTGCGCTTTAACGCAGCTGAGGTGCCTGCCAAGATGGGTACCTTCTCACAATATGACCACCCGCACACGCTGGCTCGGTATGCAGAGGTTGCGGATTATCTGGGCCTCAAGGGCAGTACGGACGAAGAGAAGCTGAAGAACCTGATCGCTGCACTGGATGAACTCAAACTCAGAGTAGGCATCAAGCCGACGATCAAAGCTTACGGCGTCGACGAGGCAGACTTCCTCGCGCGGCTGGATGACATGACAGAACAGGCTTTTGACGATCAGTGCACCGGTGCGAATCCACGCTATCCGCTGATGGAGGAAATCAAACAGATGTATCTGAATGCGTACTACGGAAGCTAATTGCAACTCTAAAGCTGAGCTTTCTTCCCAGAAGAGCACCGGTCACAGCTGCCGGTGCTCTTCAGTTTTTTCCTCTGTTACACTTGTCAGCAAACAAATGTCTGCCCCCGGCCGACGCCGAATTTCCATTGTATATAAGCATCCGCATCCCTCATCGTATAGAAAGGGCCTGCTACAGGCGTACTGCATTCAGGCCTTATGGAGAATATCTGGTCTCCATAAGCCACAGTATAAGAGCAGTAGTTTACCGCTTCCGTTGTACTGTAATACCTGCAGAGATATACATTCAGCGGACGGTAATTATACGGCCCCGGTATTCCACTGGGCGGAGGTGGTCCCGGCGGACGCATCCCCGGTCCTCTCGGCATCCCTGGCCCTATTGGCATTCTGCCGTCGTCCATATCGCCGGTTGCAACATATCGATTATAGAGATATCGGTTAAAATACTGAATCATATCTTCCTCCCGGCATTGCGATCTGTTTATTGTATGCAGAATGTATTCAAGAGGTACGTTTTCGCCTACAGCAAGCGAACCAAGCCACCCTTGATGCACTTGGATGTTTCTGTTATACTGAATACCAGATTAAACTTGCGGCAAGGCAGGGCGCATCATTCGCTCTGTCCCGTTCCAACTTGCGGCGACACCACGGAAAGACAATCGACACCGAAGAAAGAGTTCAAGGAGAGGCTTTGGCTATGCGATTGTTTATTGGAATCCGGGCAGGCTGTATCAAATATCTGGGCTCGCTGCAGCAGATGCTGAAAAAGGCGGGTAAAGGAAACCTCACCCTGTCCGAAAACCTGCACATTACGCTCAAATTCCTAGGCGAAGTATCACCTTCGCGCCTGCCTGATTTGCGCGAGGCGATCATTGAAGCAGGCGGCAGTTCGTTTTCGCTCGAATGCCTCGGCATGTCTATGATGGGCAAAGGCGGCATCGTCTCTGCGCGTCTTGGGGGCGATCTTGAGGCGCTTTCTACGCTGGCTGTCCGAGTCGAAAATGCGGTCGTCAAGCGGGGATTCGAGCGTGAAGTTCGCTCTTTCCACCCGCACATCACGCTTGCGCGCAATTTTCATGCGCTGGAGGGCGACGACATTGCGGCGATGGCCCGGAAAGGCTGTCGTTTCAAAGTGGAAGAAGTGATTCTGTTTGAAAGCCGCCGCGAAGGTGGCAAGCTGGTCTACGCACCGCTGTTCACACATCCGCTTGCACCTCCACTGGAGACTGAATGATTGTATATGGATTTTGAGATCATCGAGCTTTCACCAAAACACAAACCTGATGTATTAGCGCTCATCGCAACGGACGATTTGCGCCCCGAAGACATCCTTGCGAAAGGTACAAGGTACTGGGGAGCTGTTTCTGACGATAGTCTAATTGGCGTGATTGGCTGTGAGTACGTGGGTAGGTACGGCTTGCTGCGTAGCGCGCTGGTAGCCCATGCGCACCGCAATCAGGGCATCGCGGCGCTGCTGACGCAAACGCTGCTGCAGGGAGCACGTGAGATGGGACTCAACGCGGTTTATCTTTTCAGCACCGGCGCGGGAGATTACTGGAAACGTCAAGGTTTCATGGAAGTCTCAGTTGATGAAGTCGTAAGTTTTATGCCGGGCACCTACCAGGTAAAGCTTTTCGACCGCTTAGGCTGGCTCCCCACCGAGGTTGCATACCGATACGATCTGACAGACTGAGCAGCCTGCCATCCCCTCTATTTTCTTTGATCGATATAATAGAGCATTAAAAATGCGTCCGGGAAATCCCGGACGCATTTTACTCGTTTCAGTTCTTACTTCTTCTCACCTTTGGAAAGGTCAACCTTCGCTTTGCGGTTCCTGATCTTCCACTGGACTACAGCGTTTGCGGCTGCGGTCGTTGTGAAGACATTCTCCACTCTGCCTTTCTCGAACTCAACCGGCGGTACAGCACTGCTGTTGATAATCTGTCCGGCCAGAGCGGTCAGTTCCGAATCCTCAGGTTCGACCTTCTGCTTCCTGAGCTTGCGGTTCTCATAACCCCACCGTATCGTCATGGTGCCATCCGCGTTCTTCGTCACGGCTTCCGCGATCGGAACGATGGTCAGCCACGCGAGTATCAGCCAGATCAGGATGCCCAGTGCCGGGATCAGCAGCAGCCACCACAGCCAGGTTCCGCCACCACCGGTTGTCGGCGGTGCTTCCGGCGGGATCTCAGTGGGCTCAGGAGTCGGCGTAGGCGCCTCAATTGCCGCATACTGCGCTGTTACCGTCAGGTCAGAGGTCACCGGATCGAACTCCTTATCCCAACCGGTGAATTCAAAGCCTTCACGCGCCGGGGCTTCAGGAGCGGTCGCACCAGTGTTCCAGTCTATCGTCTGCTCATCAATCACCGTGCCGTCGAAATCGACGAAGGTGACGGTGAACGTCTTGATCTCATACTCGGCAACCACTGTAATGTTGCCAGTCACATTGTCATAGCTCGGGCTCCAGCCGGTGAAGTCATAGCCTTCACGCTCCGGATTCGCCGGAGGAATTGCATCCCCGCCGGACGGTACCCGGTCAGTGCCGAGCAGCGTTCCGTCAAAGTCTTCGAATCTTACCGTATAGATGGTTGCATTGTAGCTGGCTACTGCGTTAATGTTCTCTCTAACATTGTTCAGGTTAGTCGCTACCGTCGGGTCATCGCCCGTAACTACCCATCCGGTAAATGTCAGACCCGCACGTGCCGGCGCGGTTTCCACTACAGCTGCTCCGCCCCAGTTCACTGTCTGCGACGTGCCAATCTGCGTCACACCATCTGCACCGAAGAATCGCACTGTATAAGTGTTAATCGCATATACCGCCGTCACATCCAGGTTACCGGTCACGTTGCTGAAGCTCTTATCCCAGCCCGTGAAATGATATCCCGGCTGGTTGTTCGGGTTTGCCGGAGCGGTTGCGCCGCTGCCATGGTTCACCGTCTGGGTCCCCAGCGTTGTGCCGTTGTAATCCTTGAACGTCACTGTATAGGTATTGATCGCATACTGTGCCGTCACCGTTAGGTCACTCGTCACGTTGCTGAAGCTTTTGTCCCAGCCTGTGAAGTGGTATCCCGGCTGGTTATCCGGATTTGCCGGAGCGGTTGCACCGCTGCCATGGTTGACCGTCTGAGTCCCCAGCACCGTCGTGCCGTCGTAGTCGTAGAACGTTACCGTGTACGTGTTGATCGCGTACTCCGCTGTCACGTCCAGATTGCTCGTCACGCTGCTGAAATCGGTATCCCAGCCCGTGAAATGATATCCCGGCTGGTTGTTCGGGTTTGCCGGAGCGGTTGCGCCGCTGCCATGGTTGACCGTCTGAGTCCCCAGCACCGTCGTGCCGTCGTAGTCGTAGAACGTTACCGTGTACGTGTTGATCGCGTACTGGGCTGTCACGTCCAGATTGCTCGTCACGTTGCTGAAATCTTTATCCCAGCCCGTAAAATGGTATCCCGGCTGGTTGTCCGGATCAGCAGGAGCCGTTGCGCCGCTGCCGTGGTTCACCGTGTCGGTTCCCAGCACCGTCGTGCCGTCGTAATCATAGAACGTCACCGTATAAGTGTTTATGGCAAACGTCGCCGTCACACTGATATCAGTCGTCACTCCGGTATCCGTACGGCTCGCGGTCGTCACGCCATCGCTCCATGCTACGAAGTGATAGCCGGTATCCGGAACCGCTGTCACGGTCGTACCGTCGCTGCCGTAATCCACCGTCTGTGGTGTCGTCCCTGTAATTGAGCCGTGTGCGCCCGCCGTATATGTCAGCGTATAAGTGTTTATGGCAAACGTCGCCGTCACACTGATATCAGCCGTCACTCCGGTATCCGTACGGCTTGCGGTCGTCACTCCATCGCTCCATGCTACGAAGTGATAGCCGGTATCCGGAACCGCTGTCACGGTCGTACCGTCGCTGCCGTAATCCACCGTCTGCGGTGTCGTCCCTGTAATTGAACCGTGGGTGCCCGCCGTATATGTCAGCGTATAAGTATCCGCCGTCCACTTTGCCGTCAGCGTCACATTGCCAGACGGCATGTTAAACTTGTCGCCTGCATGATAGATATGTCCGTTTCCATCACTCCATCCCGCAAATGTGGCACCAGTCTTCGTGGGTTCTCCGGATTTCACAGTAACCTCGTTGCCAGCCATATAGGCGTCGGGCTCTGCCGTGGGAACGGTGCCACCCGTATTGCCGTTGCCATTATAGGTTACGTCGAACCACTTCGTGGTGTCCTTCGCAAACTGCGCGGTGAAAACGGTATCAGCCGTAATCGTCATCGCATCCACCTGCGCGGAGGTGTACAGCGTCGTGCCGCTGTTCTTCGTCCAGCCAAGGAACTGGTATCCTGAATTGGCTGACGTCGGCGGCGGCGTCGGGCTGCTGCTGCCGTCAAGGATTCCGGTATGCTCGATATCCGCTGTACCACCGTTGATCGTGCCGCCTGCCGTGGTCTTAAAGGTCACGTCGTGCGTGATCGCTTCCGTCAGTTCGCTTGCATTGATCTCAACGTCAAACCCCTTGGTCGAGCCAAGCGTACCCGGGCAGAGATTGTATGCAGCCAGAATGGCATTGCCCGTTATGGTTTGCGTAAATGGGTAGGTGTTGCTGTTCTGATCCGTCAGCGTACCGCTGATCGTAATAGAACTGGGCCAGTACATCGTCAGGTCATTGCGGTATTCCGTTGAACTAAGCCGATAAAAACCGTTTGCGTTATGCGTTCCGTTTTTGTCCACCCAGCTTCCCGACACATTGGATACCGTCACGTTTAGCGTCTTAGGATATCCACTCTGGCTGACCCCATTAACCCTATAGTCAATCGTCAGCGTTCCTGCAACCTCGACGTCAATATGATTGAATGTCGTTGAATTGGATATCCACTTGGCGTAAAGCGTTGTATTGTTGTTAATCGTAGAAGTGTTGCCAGGCCCCAATATGTTGGCGTTGTTGTTTGTGCTTGTTGTCCAGCCAACAAACGTATACCCTGTGCGCGTGAGATTGCCTGTGTTACCCTGTACCGTAACGCTATCGCCGGCATGATATTGGTTGCCGTCGGTAGGAACGCTGCCCGAATAGTCTGTGGCGTTGGGGTTATAGGTAACAGTGTATGTTGCCAATTCCCACTGAGCCGTCAGCGTCACCGCCTTGGCTGGCATGGAGAATGTTTCCGAACCCGTACCGTCATATTCATTTCCGTCCTGATCTATCCAGCCCGTAAACACATATCCGTTTTTCACCATGCTGCCGGGGCCTTTGACCGTTACGGTAGCGTTCTCCACATAGCTGCCGCCGGACGGTACGCCGCTCGTTGCTCCGTTGCCGTCGTACGTGACGTTATAAGTTGGAGCAGGCAAAGTATATGTCACCCTGACCTGAATATGGTCGAGATAAGCTGAATCTCCGCCGCTCGTAGTTTGAACCCGGACTTCCATTGCGTTAACTGTGGCGCCCGTCCATGTACCCGTCCACGGATCATCACCAAGATAATACTTATCAGTAGTGGATAATGTGCCCGTGTTTTTTGTGGCAGTCGCTCCGACATTTCTTATGTTAACGTTGAAAGTCCGACCGGAACTACTGTCTTTTTTCGCTTCCAGCCTTACCGCAATCTCCGTGACTGTCGCATTTGCGGGAACGAGGTTGCTTCCAAAAGTATAGTCTACTCGATCACTGGAACTGTCAAACTCAACTCTGGAATCGTCCGACACATAAGCGCGATCTTCATTAGATACGCCATTGTCATCATTGTAGCCACTCGCGTCTTTCCATCCGGAGTTATCCGCCAGTACTGTTGGTATAAAAACAGCCACTATCGCCGCCACCACCAACATAATGACAATAAGCTTCTTGATGTTCGAATTCTTACCCTTCATTTCCTTTCCGCTCCTTTCGGTTTCGCGTTGCTTTTATAAAATAAAAAGCCGCGCTCAATTTCTGAGGCGGCTGAACGATCATAGCACATTGGGTGTGCTTTAGACTTCTTGCTTTGCGTCCCCGGCTTTCGCGCGGGTTTGCTTTTCACAGCTTGTACAAAAACCTGATCTGGCTATTTACAGCTTTCGTTTTTGTTCTCACTGACCCGTCGAATAAAAAGGGCCGCGCTCAATCCATTGAGGCGACCGAACCATCATGACGCGGAATACGCGTTTTAGACTTCATGCTTTGCGTCCCCGGCTTTCGCACGGGTTTGCCTTTCACTAAATTCTGGTGTAAATAAGCTGTAAATATTATTGTCATTGTACATATTCAGTTTTTACACATTTACTATCACACAATTTGATTATTTTGTCAAGTTTTTTGCCTCATTAACTCGGCAAATTTTTGTTTAAATTTCGTTAAATCCTATTTTTATTTATAATTATCATTAAAAAGCGCGGTTTTATCCGCGCTTTCTGTCGCTTTTTAATTATTTCATCAGCTCTAACAGGGCGGTTTTGAAGCTCTCGGTCTTTTCCTCAACCGACGCGATAATATCCTCATAACGGACGAAATCGAAGGCGTTGATCTCATCCACCACGATGCGCTCGTGCAGGTCTACAGCACAAGCATACTCCTTCTCAATCGTCAGTGACCGCTTGGCGGCATCGTACGCGCTCAGCAGCATTCCGAAAACGCCCGTTCCCTGCGCAGTCATATCCTGATTGACGGCCGGGTCGATGGCTACGAGGACGTCGCAGTCGTCACGGATCACGTCAAACGGGACCGGATTGACGCAGGAACCATCCATATAGAACGTTTCGCCGATTTGATGCGGCGAGAATATTCCGGGTGCTGCGACAGCCGCGCGCACAGCCGTCCCTACGTCGCCTTCGGAGAATACGACCGCTTCGCCTGTAGCATAATTAGCCGCAACGATCTTCAACGGAAAGTACAGCCGGTCAAACACCTTGATCGGCACGATCATCTGGAAGTATTCCTCGATCCCCATTCCGTCGAGCAAGCCTTGCCGGGCGTCTTTCAGCTTAAGAATATTGATGGGGCGCTTTGCTCCCGGGAACTCGATCTCTTTCAAAAAGTCGGTCATGGCAGCGCTGGTCATGCCCGCCGCATACATGGCGGCAACTACGGCGCCCGCGCCGGTACCCGCAACGATATCGGGCTTAAGGCCGGTCTCCTCCAGCGCACGCACGTACGCTACACAGGCGATCGCTTCCGCTCCGCTTCCTCCAAATGCGATACCTAATCTTTTGCTCATAGTCGTTCCCCTTCTAAAATTCTGGTGAGTTTTTGCTTAAAGCCGGGGATGTACTCCTCTGCCCGGCTGTAGATCTGGTTAAATTTGACGAACTCCATGGTGCCTACGCTGTCGAAAACCGGCCGCTCCATCACTTCCACAGGGCATTGCTGAAGCTTCAACTGCATCAGCGCCTCCTGTGTTGCGGCCCAAGTCGCTGAGGAGGACAGCTTAGGCGTGGGCTTAAAGTTGTTCGGGCGCACAGCGGAAACGTCGATAGCGACCAGCACGTCGCACTCGCGGCGGATAATATCGAAGGGTACAATGTTGGTCGCACCGCCGTCCATGTAATATTCCCCGTCCACGGTCTGCGGCGGAAACGCGCTTGGAAGCGCGATGCTCGCCATCAGGGGCCCCATGATCTCTCCTTCGGAAAAGACTCGCTCTTTGAGCGTATGGAATCGGGTCGCCACAATACGCAGCGGAATGTCCAATTCTTCAAATGTCTTTTTGGGCAGCATGCGTTCCAGTGCTTTGCGCGCTGCGGTAGGAACGACGCCATTTGCGCGCATCGACGCGGGACTGAAATACCGGAAAACGCCGCGCAGATTCACAGCGTCTTTAACGATATTCAGCATTTCATCCGGGCTTACACCTCCGGCATACATCGCACCTGCGATCGCGCCGCTGGAGGTGCCGGATATAACGGAAGGGCGCATGCCCATCTCTTCCATGGCTTTTATGAACGCGATGTGCGCAATGCCTCTCGCGCCGCCGCCGCCCAATGCTAAACCAATCCGTTTCAATGCCGACTCCTTTGCGCTGTCCGCATACTATGCCGCCTTTTCGCTTATACTATACCATCTGCACCGGAAGCCGTAAAGACCGCAATGCCAAAAAACACCGTGTGCACCCGCAAATTCCTGCCATTCGCGCGGAATCACGCGGGTATCGAGCTGTTGCAGATATGCTCTGTATCGAATTAACGCTAAATTTGTTCTATATTTTATATTGGGCTTGTTATATAATAATACATAGACCAAAGATCAGCAAAGGGGTATTGGGCGTGAGCAAGAAACGAAAAACAAAGTTTTCAGAGATCGTCAGAACCGCCGGCCGCTATTCCCTTTTGATACTCTACCACATCACCGCTGGCTTATATCTGCGCATTGCCTACAATTTAAGACGGACGAAAGACTCCGACCGACTGCCCAAAGGACCGTTTGTGTTGCTCGGCAACCACTGCAATAACCTCGACGGCCTTTTCTTGCAGTGCATGATGATGCGTCCAGTCCATTTCATCATTACGGATACCGTTTTCCGTAAGCCCTGGTTGGGCGCACTGCTCACCTGGGCCGGCTTCATCCCCAAGCGCAAGTTCACAAGCGATGTCGTCGCGGTACGCCAACTCATCCGGGCAGTGGACGCGGGCGGTGTAATCGGTATATTCCCGGAGGGCATGCGGAGTTGGGACGGGCGCAGCGTTGCCATCGCTCCTGCGACCTTCAAGCTTATTAAACTGCTAAAGGTGCCTGTCGTTACTGCTCACATCATGGGCAGTTATCTTTCCGGGCCTCGCTGGGCCAATACCAGTCGACGGGGCCGCGTAGAGGTTAAACTGACCACACTAATGGATGCCCAGACAATGCGCAGTCTCAGCCTCGCCGACATCTCCAGCAGGATCAGCGAAGCTCTGGCTCACGATGAAGCCGTCTGGCAGGCAGAAAAACATATCCCGTTTCGCGGGGAACGGCTCGCGGAGGGCTTTGAACGTCTGTTGTATATATGCCCGGAATGCGAAAGCATCGGCACAATCGTCACACACAAGCGCCGCATCTATTGTTCGGCCTGCGGCGCGGAATATGCGCTCGACGTATACGGCAATATCAGCTCCGTCCGCGGAAAGCTGCCCGCAAACAACGCAGCGGAGCTCAACGCATGGGAATTCAATCAGTTTAAATGGTATATCGCCCGGCATACCGGCGATGCGCTGATCCGCGACGAATGCGCTCGGCTATCCAGAAGTACAGTCAATATCGGCTCTTCGGATGAAATCGCCGTAGGCACTGCGATTCTGACGCGCAGCGCGCTCCTTGTCCGCAACCTGTTCTTCCCGCTAAGCGAGATCACCGGCACCGCGCTCAACTTCAAAAGCGGGTTGATGTTCCGCCACGGCGAATTTGAGTATCTCCTGCAGTTCGACAATCCCCGTGTTTCCATTCACAAATGGGGATGCGCGTTTGAAATCATTACCGGCAACCCAGTGGGATAATTAAAAGAGGCCCAACTTCAGTGAAAGGTACCCTTCCTGATTGTCACGGTCACTCACGACAATATGTGAAGCCCCTATCTCTTCCATAAACGAGAGCATAATGATCGCGCCGAACACGACAACGTCGGCGCGTTTTTCTTCCATTCCAACTATGCTTTTGCGCTGGTCCGCCGTCATGCCTTCCAGCAGGGCGCAAAGCTCCTGCATCCGTTCCAGCGGAATCTCATGACCCTGCACGCGCGCCGGATCATATGTCTCCAGCTTCAGGTCTATCGCCGCAAGCTGCGTTGCCGTACCGCCGATGCCGGTAAATATCATGCCATCCGTATTTGGCAAGGCGGAGAAAAGCTCCTCCGTGTGCCGGTGTGCGGCGGCAAATGCTTCAGTTCGCGCTTCGTCCCCGCCAGGGAACATCGCGTGGGCGCGCACGGTGCCGATAAAAAAGCTGCGCTGATACCAAACGTCCTCCAGACTGCCGAACATAACCTCGGTGCTGCCGCCGCCGATATCGATCATGCCGCCGTAGCCTTCCACGCTGCCAGCGAACCCAAGCGAGGCTTCTTTTTCTCCCGATATCACGTCGATGCTGACGCCGCATTCCCGCTTGATCTGGCTTAAGAACTCGTCCCGGTTCTCGGCTTCACGTACGGCGCTTGTCCCAAAGCAGTAGAAGTGGCTGCCCGTACCGTATTGCTGCGCGATATCCTGAAATTCATTGATCGCCTGTGCTGCGCGGGCCGTTGCAGCAGGCAATATGCACCGCTGGTCGACCATACCCTCGCCGATGCGCACCATGCGCAAGGTTTTCATATCGGCGACGACGCTGCCGCCTTCCAAGTGCGCGATCATCAGCCGCGCCGAGTTTGTTCCCAAATCCACTACCGCGTAATGTTCCATGGATGTCCCCCCCTGCTGCATAAGTTCTTTGCTCTGTTGGCTGCACCATTAGCGAGCCCCGCCTTTACCCCGTCAATCATATCCCTGCCGACTGTATATGGCAATACCAAAGCGCAAACCTTATCCGGTTTATGTGAATCAAAAAACGCAGGCGGCAAACCTGCGTCTCCATCTGAAATGCTCAGCCCTGTCCGTCGCTTGGCGCGGGAAGAATGATCTCGTCCTCATACGCGTAACCCAAGCGCTCCCGGGCGGTATCCTCGATGTAATCCTCGGTATTCATGTAATCGCTCTGGTCCCGCAGCCGCTGCAGCTCCATCTGCGCCTGTTCGTACTGCTCGCCGAGCGTCTGCTGCTCAGCCAGCAGCGCGTTGATATTTGCCTGCTGCCTGTAGATCGTGAGTCCCGCAAATGCCAGAAATACGACCAGAAGAAGCAGTTTGAACCGGAGCTTAACCGTCCTCTTCTTCATAACCCCTCACAAAGTCCACCCATAAAGCTACGCTTTCTGGGGACCCCGGAATTATATATCCTGGATGGCTTTCCCACCTCTGTTGGATATATACCCTAGTATTCGACGCGCAAACGCTTCTTCCTTTTTATTTTTGGTCAGTGCGATCGGATTTTGTTTTTTTCGCTTTGTGCCGCCCCGCGAGGTATGTGAATACCGGTGACAGCCCAGCGATATAAAGCGCAAAGCCCAGCGCGAAGCCTACAAAGGTATACAGTCGAAGCTCGCCCATGTTGGCGGTATACAGCACAAACGCTACGATGGCGCCCAGTACCACGATAAACAGCGTATCGAGCAGCGCCGAAGACCACCGTCCGCATTTCAGGGTGCGGCGGATCCGGCGAAATACGTCGTATACCGCACCGGCCACCAGGCCGCCGTAGATTGTAATGAGAAAGATATAGGGCTGGGAAGCGGCCGAATGCATAGTCTCACCTCTATCTGAACATCTTGGCGATGCCGCCGCCACGCTTCTGACGCTGCTCCTCGTGATCTGCATAGTCGAGGCTCTGAATTCCGCCCTCGATGATCATCTGCCCCTCCTCCAGATTGAGGCGGCTGATGTGAAGGTCCTCCCCTGTGACGGTGATGAAACCGTGATTAGTCAAAAGGATCACTTCGTTCTCGTTGAAGCTGTCCACATCTTCGACAGCCGTGATCACAAGCTTCTTACGCGAGTCGATGACCACCTTGTGCGGTGCGGTGCTCACGGGCTTTTCTTTCTGGTCTTCGATATACATGCTTTTGCTCCTTCATCCTGCTTATTCACTCAATGTATATGTGCGAAGTAAAAGATGTATACGCACGGTTTATCCGCATCAACGCGCATCTTCTGTACTGTTCTATTTCACCTGAAATGAAAAATGCGCTTCTCCATAAGGATGAAGCGCACTTATAATCAATACTACTTGAGCATGCTCGACCGAAACCGTTTATCATTAATCGCATAGGGCGAGCGACTCCCCGGAATGGAGATTGCACGGGCCGGACAGAACGCAACGCAACGCATACACAATGCGCAGTGCCCCTGCATCTCGGCTTTACCATCTTTCATGGCAATATTGCCGACCGGGCAGAGCCCCGTACACAAGCCGCAGCCCGTGCATTTCTCCGCATCCACCGATGCGCGCTGCTGCGCACGCACAAAATATCCGCGGAACGGTCCCCGCTGCATCGCACCAAGCCATGCTCCATAACGCCCCCGGACACGCACCTGCCCCATCATTAACTGCTCCACATAGCGTTCCACGTTCCGGCTGCATCGGCTCATTACACGCTCATAATGTGCCTCACTAAGGTTCCCATCCTTGTTGGACGGCATGATGAAATGTTCGGCGCTGTCAATGATGAGCCCTTTATCCTCAAGTAACTGGTGGGCATGCCATGCGCCGTCACCCGAAAACGCGGACTGCGTACAGAAGACATGGATGTGCTTGCCCTTCTCCACGACCGGAAGCGATCCAACAAACTGCTTCATCGGCTCCGGCATGTCCGAGCCGTACACGGGCCAACCGAGCAGCACCAAATCCGCCGACCGGATCCACCAGTCGGCTTTTGCGGGCGTCAGCGTATCCACCGAAACAGTATCGGCGTTGATGCCCTTTTGATCCAGCTGTTTTTTGATCCTGTCCGCCACCCACCAGGTATTCCCCGTGCCACTGAAGAACAGAATGACCGCGCGGTACATGGCTTACGACTCCGCGAGGTACGCGTTGATGAACATGTCGATCTCCCCGTCCATCACCGCCATAACGTTGCCTGTTTCCACATTCGTGCGGTGATCCTTCACCAGGCTATACGGATGGAACACATAGGAGCGAATCTGGCTGCCCCATTCGATCTTTTTCATCTCGCCCTTGATCTCCGCGACCTCCTGCATGCGCTCACTCTCGCGCTTCTCTAACAGTTTGGCGCGCAGCATGCGGAAAGCGGTCTCGCGATTCTGTATCTGTGAGCGCTCGTTCTGGCACTGCACCACGATGCCCGTGGCTAAGTGCGTAATGCGGATCGCGCTCTCCGTTTTGTTGACATGCTGCCCGCCCGCCCCGGACGACCGGTAAGTGTCCACGCGAATATCGTCAGGCAGTATCTCGATATCGGCATCATCATCCTCAAGGTCCGGCATGACGTCGAGCGACGCAAACGAAGTGTGCCGCCGTGCCGATGCGTCGAACGGCGAAATGCGGACCAGCCGGTGCACGCCTTTCTCAGCTTTAAGATAGCCGTAGGCGTTGAGGCCTTCAGCTTCGAAGGTAACGCTCTTGATGCCCGCTTCTTCTCCCGGCAGCAGGTCCAGCACCTTCACCGTATAGCGGTGGCGTTCGCACCAGCGCGTGTACATGCGGTAAAGCATCTCCACCCAGTCCTGCGCCTCGGTCCCGCCCGCGCCTGCGTGTAATGAGAGGATTGCGCTGCTGGAGTCGTACTGTCCGCGCAGCAGTGCCTTGAGCCGTAACTCTGCTGCATCTTTGACAAGCTGCGCGATTTCCTTCGTGAGTTCCTCGGCCAGCTCCTCATCAAAGCTTTCCTCCAGCAGCCCCACCATGACATCCGCGTCCTCGATGCGGCGCTGCAGCTTTCCGAACTGCTCCAGTTTATCTTCGATAGGTTTAGCCTTTTTGCCGACCTTGTTGGCCTGCTCCACGTTAGACCAAAAGTCCGGCGCTTCCATCTGGGCCCGCAGGTCAGCGAGCTCTTTTTCCAGCGTGGCGACGCCGAGCGCCGTCTCGGCCTCCTTCGCGAGCGCTTTGATCTCTGACAGTTTTTGTTTGATATCGTCTATCTGTACCACACGATGCTCCTACTCGGATTCTCTTCCGCAGCAATTCTTATATTTTTTCCCGCTTCCGCACGGGCAGGACGCGTTACGGCCCACCTTGTTGCCACTCGAGTCCAGCGTCTTTTTGGGCGCAGGCGTAATCTCCTTGGGTGCTTCCCTGCGCTGCGGCTGGCTGGTCGCCTTCACGTGATACAGCCACATCACGGTCTCCTGCTGAATCTCACGGATCATATCTTCGAACATATCGAAGCCTTCGCGGCGATACTCGATGATGGGGTCGCGCTGGCCATATGCGCGAAGGCCAATGCCCTGACGCAGCTGGTCCATCGCGTCGATATGCGCCATCCACTTCGTATCGACCGCGCGCAGCAGCAGTATGCGCTCGATCTCGCGCATGTTCTGCCCAACCTCGGCAATCTCCGCTTCCTTTTGCTCATACAGGTCGTGCGCGAGGCTGAGGATATGTTCCTTGGCTTCTTCGAGCGACAGGCTTGTAACGTTGATGCTATGGAACAGTTCCTTACCCTTGGGCAAAAACAGCTTGTTGAAATACTCCGTCATCGCCGCAACGTCCCACTCCTCCGGGAGCGTACCGTTTGGGCAGTAAAGAGCAAGCGCTTCGCTCACCAGCGTATCGAGCATATCCATAACGTTCTGGTGCATGTCCGCGCCCATCAGCACGGTGCGCCGCTGTGAGTAGATCAGCTCGCGCTGTTTGTTCATCACGTCGTCGTATTCCAGCACGCTTTTGCGGATCTCAAAGTTGCGGTATTCAATGCGCTTCTGCGCGGATTCGATCTGCTTGGTCAGCAGCCCGAAGGTCAGCGGCACATCGTCTTCCTTGCTCACCGAAGCGAGGATGCCCTGTACGCGATCACCGCCGAAGCGTCTCATCAGATCGTCTTCCAGCGATATGAAAAACACTGACGAACCAGGGTCGCCCTGACGTCCGCTGCGGCCACGCAGCTGGTTGTCGATACGCCGCGACTCGTGGCGCTCCGTACCTACGATGTGCAATCCGCCCAGTTCCACGACTTCATCGTGCTCGGGCTGCATACGCTTCTTGTGCCCTTCCAATAGCTCCGCATAGCGTTTGCGGGCTGCGCGAATATCCTCGTCATCAGTAGGAGCGTGACTCCCCGCCTGCTCAATTAGTTCATCCGTAAACCCTTCCAGCATCATATCGGAACGCGCGGAGAAATCCGGGTTGCCGCCCAGAATGATGTCTGTGCCGCGGCCGGCCATGTTGGTCGCAATGGTCACCGCACCTTTTTTGCCTGCCTGCGCGACGATCATCGCTTCCTTTTCATGATGCTTGGCGTTGAGCACGTTATGCCTCACACCCACTCGCGTCAGCATACCTGAAAGGATTTCGGACTTCTCCACCGAGATGGTGCCCACGAGCACCGGCCTTCCCGTTTCATGCACGCGTTTGATTTCCTCCACCACCGCGCGGAACTTGCCCTTCTCGGTAGCGTAGATGATATCGTTTAGGTCTTCACGGACCATGGGCCTGTTGGTGGGTATCTGAACAACGTCGAGCCCGTAGATGCCCTGAAACTCGTCTTCCTCCGTCTTGGCCGTACCCGTCATGCCTCCAAGTTTTTTATACATGCGGAAGTAGTTCTGGAATGTGATCGTAGCCAGCGTCTTAGTCTCGCGCTCTACGTTTACATTTTCCTTGGCCTCAATCGCCTGATGCAGCCCATCCGAGTAACGGCGCCCGAACATCAGACGGCCCGTGAACTCGTCCACGATAATAACCTGCCCGTCCTTGACGACATAGTCGATATCGCGCTTCATGATATTGTTGGCTTTCAGGGCCTGATTGATGTGATGATTGAGCTCGGTATTCTCAATATCCGAAAGGTTCTCCACCCCGAACTCCCGCTCGGACTTGGCAATGCCCTGTTCAGTCAGGTTGATCGCCTTAAGCTTCTCGTCAATCGTAAAGTCGTCTTCGATGCGCAGCTTTTTGACAAACCGATTCGCCGTATTGTACATGTCGGTGCTCTTGTCGCCCGCACCCGAAATTATCAGCGGCGTGCGCGCTTCGTCAATGAGAATGCTGTCCACCTCGTCGACGACCGCGAAGTTGAGCTCCCGCTGCGCCATGCGCGACTTGAAAATCACCATGTTATCGCGCAGGTAGTCGAAGCCGAATTCATTGTTTGTGCCGTAAACGATATCCGCAGCATAGTTGGCCTGCCTCATATCCGGCTGAATGTCGTGAATCACGAGGCCCACCGTAAACCCAAGGAAGGTGTACAGCTTGCCCATCCATTCGGAATCGCGCTTGGCCAGATAATCGTTAACTGTAACAACGTGTACACCCTTACCGGTAAGCGCATTCAGGCATACCGCCAATGTCGCAGCCAGCGTCTTGCCTTCACCGGTCTTCATCTCAGCGATGCGTCCCTGATGAAGCACGATGCCGCCGATGAGCTGCACATAGAAATGGCGCATGCCGAGCACCCGGTCGGAAGCCTCCCTTACCTGCGCAAATACTTCAGGCAGCAGATCGTCGAGGCTTTCGCCGTCCGCAACACGCTTGCGGAATTCGTCCGTCTTAGCCTTCAGTTCGTCGTCGCTGAGCTTTGCAAAGTCTGGACCCAGCGCTTCCACCTGATCGGCGATGCGGCGGAGCTTTTTAATTCTCGACTCATTGCTGCCGGTAAGAACGTCCTTGAAAAATCCCATAGTATCCCTTTCTAGGCGGCCCAAAGCCCGCATGCGTATATTCTACCATTGCACATCCCTTTAAGCAACTGCCGTACGGATAAAACCGCCTTGATGCAAATTCAGGGATACAAAATAAACCGCAGAAATTGCGGTTCGGTCGCCTCTTATCTGGGATTCCGGCGAGGAAAGGCGCCGTTTATAGCGGCGCCGCGCCGGTGGGGAGATGATCTTTGCGATACTAAAAGTTAATCGCAAAAGATGAGATAAACACTATACAGCTTCTATCCGAAGCTATAACCGCATCATAAAACATACCGGGGAATATTTCTTCACCCAAAACAGGTGATTCCTATATATTTGGCTCATTTATTTTGAGCAATGCATCAAAACGATTAAATAGTTCCGCTCGGCTGCGCACATTCATTTTTGCATATATGTTTTTAATATGTGTCTTCACAGTATTTTCACTTAAGAACAACTCTGAGGCAATCAATTTGCTTGTCCTTCCTTTCAGCAGAAGCCCTGCAACCTGCTTTTCCCTCTCCGTCAGGAGCTCTGTATCGTTCAAACCCGGAACTTCTAATGTTCCTTTCAGTTCATTTTGCGAATTTATAGCACGGTTTTCTGGAAGAAGCTTAGCAATAGATTTGTGCAAGATTGGAAGAAGAACAATAGTAGCACAGATAACCGCCAGAGAAATCATTGTAGTATTAACCTCTGTCTGCGGTAATGGTATACGTGCAATCAGCTTCCCCTGTATTACACCCAGTGCATTCGCACTAAAACCCAATCCCAATACGATCGCAGCATTTCTGTTCATATCAAGCATTACACCCAGCATGCCCCACCAAAAGACATCATATATCGCCCATGCAGCCATCATCAATGTAAACACAATCAGATATCCAACCAATGAATTGCCAAGCACCATAAAAAGTATAAAAGCAGCGCCGATCATTCCAAGAGCGATATATATCATGTTGTTTCGCTCTACCAGGGCAGGAATACGTTTCATAATCATTGCTGCTACAGCATAAGGCAACAAACCGTACCAAATTGACAGCCAAGATATATGCTGATAAGCCGGTGTGACAGTATAAATCATTATGCCGAAATCGATGGTGCCGATAGATATGAACAGGCAAAGCATCAGGAGTGCTAAAATAAGCTGTTTATTGTTGTGTCTTGTATAAGTTGCTTCTTCCTTCGGCAATGTCGGTAATAGCGAAGAGAAATACCACGCAGCTCCTAAAATAGCCGCCAGCAATATAATCGATACAGCTGCGGATATATAAATTACAATAACATTGATCAACAGTTTTATGGAGGCGATGGTTACAAGTATATTTGCTAAAGCCTTATAGCGCTCCCCAGCAACTATACTGATCCTTATAAAGAAACCGCAAGAGGCAATGCATACGCCGGCTCCCATAGAACATACAAGCAGTGACACCACCCACAACTCTGAAATCGGGAACAGGAATGCTGCGGTACATAAGATGCAAACTGGAATCGAAATTGTAAGGGCCCGCTTGGATGCTTTGATATTTCGAATTAACAAGCCACCCGTTACCAGTCCGAGTATCTGCATCACCAGCGACCCTGTGAGCAACCAAAAACTATCCAATTGAAAACGATCAGCTAAAGAGTAAACCAACTGACCCTCGTATGGAACCGACAGTATCCATCCGCCAACACATGAAATTAATATAATTAAAATAATTCGGTGGTCCGAAAGAAAAACAGGCTTCCACCCTGCTTGTTTCATCGTTGCATAATATCCTTCCCTGCTTTTGCGGTTACAGTATAGTATAGTATCAGCAGGATTGCAATCGTTAGAGTAACGCCGTAAACTATTTTCATTATTTACATTTAGATCGGCAAAATATTTATATATATTGTTAATGCTCAGTTGTACTTTTGTGACTACTTTGAATCGTATAAAATGAAAAAACAGGCTCTAATGGCCTGCTCTTTCATCTGGCTCCCCAGGTAGGGTTTGAACCTACGACCCTCCGGTTAACAGCCGGATGCTCTACCGCTGAGCTACTGAGGAAAATTGAATCCGGCAGCTACCTATCCTCCCGGGCCGTCTCCAGCCAAGTACTTTCGGCGTATAAGGGCTTAACTTCTGTGTTCGGGATGGGAACAGGTGGATCCCCTTAGCTATCGCCACCGGA
>JAEWTL010000128.1 GCA_023459495.1 Bacillota bacterium
GCCATAACCAAGACGGTTAACGGATTTTGTACCGAGAGTAAATGTATTGCTGCTCATCGCACCCTGCCCTGTAATAAAACGGATTAAGAAAAATCAGTATAGAAACGAAAAGAGATAAATAATGCGAAGGTGTAAACAAGATTACTGGATGAGTTGCTCTATTGTCCTGAAAGACACAAAACAAAACGCGTCACGTACCACATCCGGCAATAAAAAAACCGCAACCTGTATCAGCGTTGCGGTTTAGGGATCACATGCTAAAAATTAGAACGTTTTCTTGAAGTTCAGCATCACGCCTTTATCGCTGATGCCATCCTCTTTCCAGTTGTACGCATCCAGATTCAGCGAACTTTCTTTGCTGCTGTACTTCACGCCGACGCTTGTCAGGCTATTGATGCCGCCGCCCTTCTGACCGTCATCGACGTTAAAGTGCTGACTGCCTGCGCCTGCCAGGCTTGCCGTACGCTGGCTCTTCGCGTAGCTCAGGTTCGGCCCGCCTTCCAGCGTAGCGCTAGCGCTCCAGCCGTCTTTACCTGCGTAGTCCAGTTTCAGCCCGACGATGCTGTCCACCGCCGTTTCGCTGCCACTGTTCATATTCAGGTTAAAGTCTCCGGCATTGCGCTCCTGATAGCCACCTTCCAGTGTGTGACGCAGTTTTACACCCGCATATGGCGTAACCTTCAGTCCTTCGCTCGGTTCGAAAGTCTTCGCCCCTTCGCTGCGGAACTCCAGGTACTGCTGTTTCACGTCGGTATCAGCCGTTTTGTTCGTGTTGCCAAATGCAATCGAGCGGCTGCTGTCAAGGTTGTGAACGTCGTAACGCAAGGCGTTATTCCAGTTCATGCCGTTATCGAACGACATCTGATGTTTCAGGCCAAAAAACTGGCTATAACCGCCTGTAACGCCATTATCACCCGCTTTCTGCGCACCATCACCATCGAGACGAGCGATACCGTACTCCAGACTCATCGTCTGGCTTTCGCTCAGGTCGATAGTTTTACGCAATGCCAGCATGTCGTATTCGGTATTATTACCTAACTCGGCACGCGGATCGCCTTTCGCGACAACGTTGAACGCCAGACCGTTACCCACTTTCGGCGCGGCATCTGCCAGCATACTAAAGCGGTTGCTTAACACGCGCGCTTCGCGGAATACCGTGGTCGCCTGGCTACCGCTGACCTGTTTCAGAGCACTGTTCAGTTCAGCAGTCGTGCCGACGTTCAGGCTGGTAAACAGTTCGTTGTTGGTGTAACCCGCATCCAGTGCTTTCGCGATGTCATTCACCGAGGCATCTGTTGCCACATCGGTGTAGGCATTTTTGCTCATGGTGACGTCAACGTTACCGCTGGCATCGGTGCTGCCTTTGGCAGTCCATACCACGGACGTTGAGGTGATGGCGTCAGCGTCGGTCAGGTTGCTACCTTCCACTACGTTATCAAAACTCACAGTGGTGTCTGCCGTACCAGCGGTAAAGCCCGTGTTAATCTCCACGCCGTTCATGCTGGCATTGTTAACCTTCAGCTTCCCGGCGCTGCCGTTAACGTTGGTACCGACGACATAGCCGTTGAGGTTGTTCATGCTGCCACCAGCCTCATCACTTCCCGACGTTACACTAACCGTATTGGGCTTCGGCACATCCGGCAACGTATAGTCGCCATAATGCACTTCGCTGCTATTACCGTTGTTACCGTTCATACCTTCAACATTGATGCTGTCGCCCTGCTTGATCAGTCCAGAACCCGTAACCCCATCGGCAATCACCACCGTGCCGTTGTTAACCACATGACCTACTGTACCCAGTACGCTAAATGCAAACGAGTCATTGGCGAAGATATTGATGGTGCCGTTGTTTTCGATTACCGCATCCGCCGTGGCGTTGGCATCGAGTTGCATACCGATCATACCCGTGTCAGTAGTGCCTGCGGTACCGAGGTTGATGGTGCCATTGTTAACCAGCTGCGCGTTCTTATCACCTTCCATAGCCACAGCACCGGTGCCGCTGATGTTCATGATGCCGTCATTCTGGGCAATAAAGTTGCTGTGGGTGACTTTCACGGCACTGGCGCTGTCGTGATCGAAGTTGATGACCCCGTTATCCTGGTTCCAGAAGAAGGCATTCTGATCGCCGGCATTATTAGCGCTGACTACCAGTGACTTCGCAGAAACATCAATCGTTCCGTCATTGATAAAACGACCATTTCCGCCCCACATATTAACGGCTCCGTTGTGGGAAGAATTACTGATGTTCATGTGACCGGTATTATAAAGCGTACCGGACTGGTTGATGTGCACAGCATTCTTGTCGTTATCAAGAATAAACTCGCCGCGGTTATTGAAAGCTGAATTATTATTAACTTCCAGCATCCCGGTGTTGTTACCCTCACTACTACTTCCGAGGTTCCAGGTTCCTTCGTTATTTGCCACTGCAGTACCTGTCAGCGCAGCACCTCTCATAATCGCCCCGTCAGTTTGATTATTAAAGACCCCGCCAGCCGACATCATCCGCCCTGTTACACTGCCACTATTATTGAATACCCCCGCGTTCTGCACGATTTTATTGATGGTTCCGGTGTTGTTCACTAACGAACTATCAGCACCAGCATTCATGGTAATTTGCGCAGTCATTTCTCCGGCATTATTGAGGATTCCACCGCTAACATCGACGTTATTCGTCATCACCCCGGCATTTTTAATGACGGCACCCTTGTCAAGTTTTACTAAGTTATTGATGATGCCACCGCTGGTATTTTCCAGAAGACCGCTTGATACCGTAATTTGATCACCGGAAAGCGTTCCGCTATTAACAACATTCCCAGCCAGCTTATCAGTCACAGCAGCAGATTTATTTAGCGTTACAGTTTCTCCGCTTCGTATAATCGTATCGCCACCGGTATAGATCAGTGAGGTGAAATCATCTGTATTATTGTACTCATTCCCCGATTGGCACACGCCGAAAGTGCAGATTGTACCATAGTTAACAATTGTTCCTGTGCCATCGTTATAAAACGCCTGACCAGTACCAACATTGATATTGATAACACCCGTCTGGTCGTTGATAGCAGTACCATGCTCATAAACAGCCATCCCTACCAGAGTATTTGCTGCCAGACTATCGTCATAATTACCATTTTTTTCGAGGTTAATCGTCCCCTGGTTAATAACTGTATTGCTGGCGCCATAGGCCGCCATACCTGCGCCGGCGTTATAAATAGTTATAACACCGCCCAATTGGTTAATTGCTGTTGCATTTTTCCCTGCACCACTATAACTATCAGTACCAACTCCCACACCTGTACCGAAGTCAATGGCGCTGTTGCTAGCTATATCTCGCATTGCGGTAGTGTCATTTGCATCTACCCACATAGAATCCAGTGTAATTTTACCCTGATTTTCTGCTGTTGAATCTGCTATAGCAAGCATGCCGACACTACCACGACCATACAAATCAATGATGCCGCTGTCAGTATTGATAATTGTGCTATTCGATTGAGCGACTAACCCTGTTATGCTACTGACATCGTTATTAAAAATAAATGAATTCGATGTGCCCGTTGAATACTTGTTAAATACGCTATGTTGTTCCGTCACTTTACCTGTGATCGTACCTGCATTAGTGGCGCTCCCTCCGTTAGTAGCCAGTAAAACAATGGGAGACGGTGCCGGATCTTTACCATTTTGTAATAACGAGATCGTGCCACTATTTATACCTGTTGTATTTTCACCAGTAACAAAAGCAAAACCTAAATTCTGAATTTCAACAGTACCTTTATTAACAATTTTCGCACCGGAATCAGCATAAGTAAGTTCTGGAGTTCTTGTCCCATGATGTTCAAAACTGTCAATATCCTGCATTGTTAGCGTAGCGCCACTGCCAATTTCCAGCAAAGCTTTATCCTGTACCCGAATAACCCCGGCAAACCCCAGAGGGAATTCTCCGCTGATTGTCGTATCTCCATTCAGATATACCGACGACTCACCACTAACGACAATAACGCTGGTATAACTATATCCTGTGCGCAAGGAAGTAACCTGCGACCCATCTGCAAGCGCGTTTTTCTCTCCAATCAGTTCAAGTCCACCATTCATATTAACGGTATTGCCATCGCCAATCACAACCAGACCTGACGTTTTCTCTGCGCTGCCATCAAATAAATTACTCTGACGAGAAGTAACCTCACTGTCTGATACAACAGTTAACTTTCCATCCAGCGTCACGTTATTATCACTGCCGTAAACGTTGATACCCACGGATGGATCGAAGAAATATTCCGCCGCATTGTCTGCGGTTTTATCCTTATCAACCAGAACGTTACCAGTGATATTCACTGTATTCGCATCGCCAGAAACGTTTATGCCCGTCGCTTTCTGCCCGACCACTTTTAGATCTTTTGCCGCCAGCGTCACGCTGTTATTGTTGCCATTAAGATCTACCCCGGTCGAGAAATCGCCAACCTGCATACTGCCTGCCAGCGAAACCTTCCCACTGTTGGTTGTGATGCTGAACCCTGTCGCTTCATTGCTAACGTTAACATCACCCGTATTGGATACTGTTGCCCCCTCACCGTTGATGAGCACGCCAATCGATCCAGTATCGGAAACAACAATATCTCCTTTGTTGTTAACCGTGCCGTTGTCACCAATGTTCTCAACACCATGCGCACCGCCTGTAACAGTCAGGCTACCATCCAGATTTACAATGCCGATATTGCCCGCGATTTTGGTACCCGTGGAATCTTTTCCATCAACAGTGGTTTTTCCACTGTTATTCGCGGTGGCGTCGTTACCGTTGATCTGAGTGCCGGTGCCGCCATTGGTGATAGTGCTCTCGCCTTCGTTATTGACGATGGCCTGGTCGCCGTCAATCTGGATACCGATGGACTCCGGATCGGTGACGGTCATGGTGCCCTTGTTATCCACCGTTGCGCTGTCGCCGGTGATATCAATACCGTGACCGCCGCCGCTGACATCCAGATCGCCGTCCTGAATCACCTTCCCGTTATTGCCAGCAATTTCCGTACCGGTGGAATCCTTGCCGTCAACGGTGGTTTTGCCGTTGTTGTTTGCCGTGGCGTCATCACCGTTAATCTGCGTGCCGGTGCCACCGTTGGTGATGGCGCTCTCGCCTTCGTTGTTAACAACCGCCTGGTCGCCGTCAACCTGGATACCGATGGACTCCGGATCGGTGACGGTCATGGTG
>JAEWTL010000129.1 GCA_023459495.1 Bacillota bacterium
TAACTTTCCCGTACAGATCCAGCTTGTTACTGTCTTTATTATAAATTTCAGCTGCCTGAGCAGACATCGCCATCAGTACTGATGCAGCTACAGCAGAAATTGCCACTGTTAATTTTTTCATCGTGAGCCCTTTTTTTTGAACTATTATTAAAAAATGATGTCACTGCGCGATAAATATTCATCTAATCAATGTGATTATTTCAAGATGTAAGTTTTAGTTTCTCATTTAATTTGTGAAGTAGATCTCTATTTTTATCTGAACTTTTTCTATCGAAACCTATTTATGGCTCTTATTTGAACAAAAATAAACCTATTAGCTAATTTATATTAATGGCTGTTATTTATGGGGGTTCTATAATTCGGCAGTTTAATTTAAATCAACTAAAAATAACGTCTGAAATTATTTATTGGTTATTTGTTGAGGTTTTCTTATGTATTTGTGGTGGAGTTTTGAACACTCGGTAGCATTCTCATAAATATCATTCAGTGGTTTACGTACGTAAAAAATTGGTTATGCTGTTAAGAGTGGTTACTTCGTCACACAGCTTAAACCCGCCGTCGAGCTGGTTTTTCCATTTTTTGAGTCTCGATATTAGCTGATAACTCAATACCTGAGTTATTCACTGACTCCGAGTCTGTTACGTTTCTGCTTTTTTGCGATACGTTGTATTCCCTCAATTTACACCCGCTTTGTCTGCGAGGTGGGGTTATGAAATCCATGGATAAGTTAACAACGGGTGTCGCCTATGGCACCTCAGCAGGTAGTGCCGGTTACTGGTTTTTACAGCTGCTCGATAAAGTCACGCCCTCACAGTGGGCAGCAATAGGTGTGCTGGGTAGCCTGGTATTTGGCCTGCTGACGTACCTGACAAACCTTTATTTCAAGATTAAAGAAGATAAGCGCAAGGCTGCGAGAGGTGAATAATGCCTCCATCATTACGAAAAGCCGTTGCTGCTGCTATTGGTGGCGGAGCAATTGCTATAGCATCAGTGTTAATCACTGGCCCAAGTGGTAACGATGGTCTGGAAGGTGTCAGCTACATACCATACAAAGATATTGTTGGTGTATGGACTGTATGTCACGGGCATACAGGAAAAGACATCATGCTCGGTAAAACGTATACCAAAGCAGAATGCAAAGCCCTCCTGAATAAAGACCTTGCCACGGTCGCCAGACAAATTAACCCGTACATCAAAGTCGATATACCGGAAACAACGCGCGGCGCTCTTTACTCATTCGTTTACAACGTGGGTGCTGGCAATTTCAGAACATCGACGCTTCTTCGCAAAATAAACCAGGGCGATATCAAAGGCGCATGTGATCAGCTACGTCGCTGGACATATGCTGGCGGTAAGCAATGGAAAGGTCTCATGACTCGTCGTGAGATTGAGCGTGAAATCTGTTTGTGGGGTCAGCAATGAACAGAGTAACCGCGATTATCTCCGCTCTGGTTATCTGCATCATCGTCTGCCTGTCATTGGCTGTTAATCATTACCGTGATAACGCAATCGCCTACAAAGAGCAGCGCGATAACAAGGCCAGTGAACTGGAGAAGGCGAACGCCACCATCGCTGACATGCGGAAGCGTCAACGTGATGTAGCAGAACTCGACGCAAGATACACAAAGGAGCTTGCTGATGCTAACGCGACTATCGAAAGTCTCCGTGCTGATGTTTCTGCTGGGCGTAAGCGCCTGCAAGTCGCCGCCACCTGTGCAAAGTCAACGACCGGAGCCAGCGGCATGGGCGATGGAGAAAGCCCAGGACTTACAGCAGATGCTGAACTCAATTATTACCGTCTCCGAAGTGGAATCGACAAGATAACCGCGCAGGTTAACTACCTGCAGGAATACATCAGGACGCAATGCCTGAAATAATTTTTTTGCAAATCACAAAGTCCATTTAATGAGCCTCGCGATGCGGGGCTTTTTTTACATCTGAATTTCACAGCGCATCTCACGCGCATATTACATCACCCGAGCCTTTCAGAAAGTTGAGCCTGAGAACTGCCGTATATGGTGGCGACCATCTCGGGGCGGCTTTTCTGTGAGACAGGCTCACTTTCTAAAAGGTAAAGACGCTATGAACCAATTAGAAGAAAAGCTTCAAAGAATGATTTCCTTATACAAGGAAGATAACTGCCAAAAAGTTCCTGAAAACATCGCAGAGTTAATGGAATTGGCAAGTGAATTTTCTGGCATGCTTAAGTCGTCAGGTGTTCGGTCAGCGTTCTTTGTTGAAATGCTGATGCACGGCGGACTTATGGCAACAATGAGACGTGTAATGGAAGACCAGAGAAAAGAACCTCCTCAGGTATACGTTTTGTCATCGAAGAAAACTGGGCTAACCAAAATTGGGTATTCATCCAACATTCCACAACGCATCAAATCGCTTGGCAACTCTGGACCAGACTGCTTGAAGCTTGAGTGCCTGATCCCTGGTGGAAGAGAAACTGAAAACATGCTTCATCGCAAATTTGCCGCAAAGAGAAAGCACGGTGAATGGTTCGCCCTGTCCAAGGATGACATTGAGGGATTGAAATCTGTAGCGATTACTTCTGATGGCTATTAATGCTTGTTTAGAGCAATTTTCATAACAACTCTTCATTACAAAGCCCATCTACTGGTGGGCTTGATAATGAAACCGTGATTTACATCCCCACAATCCGGGTATGTAAAAGATAGTTCAGGCGAGAACGGATTTAACTAAATCTGTGCGCCACCAGTTAACGGCAGTACCACGAAACAACCCAAGCCAGTAAGTGGGGAAATAACACCGGCAGCCACTGAAAGATGAACCTCCTGCCTTATGGCAAAAAAGATTCTTTGTGGTGGCGGACTGATGGAAAGACATCGGTTATTGCAGAG
>JAEWTL010000130.1 GCA_023459495.1 Bacillota bacterium
ATACTATGTTAGCACGGTAGGCCTAAACAAGGAGAAGGTAAGCAAGTACATCAGAGAACAGCAAGATGAAGATATGAAGAACGATCAGGCAACAGCGAAGGAGTATGTAGACCCTTTTAAGGGTTGCTGGTAACAGGCTCCACGCGGTTGGCGGAACTGTAATATGCCTTTAGGCATTGCTGGTAAGAGGCCCTTATAGGGCTCCAATAAAGATCACCCCTTGAAGGGGTGGATGATTATACCAGATTTTATATCTGCTTGCCTGAAATTTTACGATTATTTTTCAAAAATATTAACTTTGTTACAACTTGTCCGCATTTTTGTAGTAAAATGTATACAAATCACCGAAAAGGAGAGGCGCATATGATTAAGATACTGATTGTGGAAGACGAGCAGCCCATATCGAACCTGCTCCAAATGAAGCTTACCAGACAGGGATATGAATGCGAGTGTGCCTTTGACGGCAAAACGGCAGCTGATATGATTGAGCGCAGCCGATATGACCTTATCCTTTTAGACGTTATGATTCCGGTTTTCAGCGGGTTTGATTTGATGGAATATATTCGCCCGATGAATATACCTGTAATATTTCTGACAGCCCGTGGTGATGTCAACGATAAAGTGCAGGGGCTTAAGCTGGGAGCTGAAGATTATATCGTTAAGCCCTTCGAGATGGTGGAACTGGTGGCTCGAATCGAAGTTGTGCTGCGCCGCTATAACAAGGGAAAGGATCTGATACGGATTGAAGATGTGGTCATCAACGTGGTAGCCAGGGAGGTGACTAAACAGGGGCAGCATATCGATTTGACGATAAAGGAATTTGACCTGCTTGTTCTGCTTGCACAGAACAAGAATATCGCGCTGTTTCGGGAAACATTGTTTGCACGCGTATGGGGAGAGGACTTCTTTGGTGAAACGCGTACACTGGATTCCCACATTCAGCGTATCAGACGCAAGCTTGGATGGGAGGACCGCATTAAAACAGTCTATAAGGTGGGTTACCGGTTGGATGTGCCGATATGAAATTTTCGTTTAAAGTTCTGATATGTACAACGCTGGTAATCGCAGTTGTCTGTTCAGTCGGGAGCTATGCGCTGGTAGATACCTCGTTCAGGTCTGATATCGATCGTGAAGTAGTAAGAGGACTCGACGCATACCAGTTAGTCCGCTTCGCTTTCGGATCAAACCTTGTAAGTGCAGAAATACAGTACAGCAGCGTGACAAATGAAATGATGGGGACCATCATCCAGCAGACCGCACAGGCGGCCGGAGGTCAAAGCATTGCGGTTTACAACGATGCCGGACGCCGCCTTGCATCCGCGCCTGTCCAATGGAGTTTTTCTATACCTGTTACTGACATCAGCGAGAATGAACAGCATTATCAGATTACCAGCAGCTCACAAACATACGCACTTGAAATTGCAGGCAGTCTTGTCTACGACGATCGGCAATATTTTCTGGTGCTTTCGAGGGATGTCACAGATATTTTTGATAAGAAAGAGGATTTAATCCGCTTTTTCATATATCTCGATTTGATTATGATTATGGCAGGCGCACTGCTGATGTCCGGAATATCCTATTTTCTGACCAGACCCATCAGACAGCTGAAAAGGTCGGCCGTGCGGATTGCGGCTGGCCGGTATCATGAGAGGGCAACCGTACGATCCAAAGACGAGATCGGAGACATGGCCAATAGCTTCAACAATATGGCTTCGGCTGTGGAGCAGAACGTGGCAGACTTGAAGCGGCATGCGCGGCAACAGGAGGATTTCGTTGCAAACTTTTCTCATGAGCTGAAGACGCCGCTGACATCGATCATCGGTTACGCGGATATGCTGCGTTCGGAGAAACTGGACTCGGAAGACGCCTTCAAAGCAGCCTCGTTTATATTCAGCGAAGGTAAAAGACTGGAAGTAATGTCTCTGAAGCTTATGGATATCATTGTGCTGGAGCATCAGAGCTTTTCACTCAAGCGGATCGCCGTATTGCCGCTGCTCGAGCGTACAGTTGAGGTGATGACGCCGCTGCTGGCACAGTCCGCCATGATGATCGAGATGGAGGCAGAAGAACAGATCGTATCCGCCGAGCCCGATCTATTGATGACCCTGCTGATCAATCTGATTGACAATGGGCGCAAAGCTTCGGAAGGCGGAAAGGTTATCCTTACTGGCAAAAAAGACGGGAGATTGTATCGTATAGCGGTACGAGACTTTGGCCGGGGCATTCCGCAGCAAGAGATTCGCCGGATTAAGGAAGCGTTTTATATGGTGGACAAATCAAGGGCAAGGGCTCAACACGGTGCCGGCCTTGGCCTGTCGATCGCAGAACGTATCGCGGTAATCCATGGGTCGTCGCTTGCTTTTGAAAGTACAGTGGGAGAGGGAACGACGGTGTCATTCGCTGTCCGGGCGGTAGCCGAAAATGACAGGAAAGGTGAGGATGAAAATTGAGGCGGGGCTTGACGTATCTATTCTGGAGTCTCCTTATGGCAGCGTTCGTATTTGCCAGTGTGACAATACCGGTCGCTTTGGCGCAAGCGCGGGAGAGGGAAGTCGTCAATAAGGTCGTCGTTGTACAATCGGGTGAAACAGAACAGCTTTATATAAAGCAGTCGATCTCTTTTGATGATCAGGTGGAAGCTTTTGCGATTGCCGATTTGAATACAAAGGTTCCGCGCAATGCTTATCCGGCTGAGTTATCTGTAGAGCGAATTTTGGAAAAAGCCAACGATTTTTTAACGGTCTTTTTAGAGCCCTTCCGAGAGGAATACAAGGAACTTGCTTACCCTTCGATGCCCACGATTGAAACGATATTGACCCATGCAGTTGCTGATGCTGTTCTTTACGAAAGCCCAAGCGGCTCAGGGAAGGTAGCCTATTGGCAGATTAATTATAGCTGGGATTATGCATCAACGGGGGAGTTTAAAGAGGAAACCTGGCCAATTTACTATATGGAAATTGAATGCGATACGTGGACAGGAAACTTATTCTCAGTCGAGTATTCATATTACCCGTTCGTATGTTTCAGCGATCCCTGTGGTGTTGAGGCCTTTGTTAAAGCGTCAGGTATAGATGTGGAACTTGAAGCTTCTATGCCATATGAGTACAACCCTGAACTGGCTCAGGAAAGCAGCAGCTATGTATTTGCGGACGACTGGAAAATGAGCCTTTGTTACGCGTTAAAGGATGTCTCCTTCAGCGTTGCAAAATCCATGTTTCATCCCGGAGAAGGGCGGGATAGGATTCAATTTGTTCCCAATGGACTAATAAATTAAATAAAAAAATACATTTTGTACGCATTTCGTGTAAATCTCTATGACATCGTTTTTCTAAGATAAGTGAAACCGATGTCTTTTTGCAGTAAATCACGATACTGATTGGGGTGTAGCGTACAAATGAGCTATCAATTTCCGGCGGCGAAAAAGTACAGGCACAGGCGGCGGTGGGTCTTTAAGAAGAATGCGCCTGTAAAATGGGTGGTTGCAATACTTCTGCTTGCTGCAGTTGCAACATCTGTAGTTCTTATCGTCAATGGGCATACAAAAGGAATTACACAGGTTGCGGACGCTGACATGGTTTATGCTGCACCGCAAGTGGAATCCCCCGAGACAATGGTCAGCATTATCACTGCTGAAACCCCGCAGCCCACTTTCAGCAAAAAACTAGCCGCAGGATATCTCGCTTTGGTCAATTTTGAGCATCCGGTGATATCTGAGGAACGGCCCAACGGGCTTGTGACGATGGGAACCTTGTTTGACGATGATCTGGTATTGGCGAATCCGGATGGATCAATCAACCAGGTTGCGGGAGAAGCGGCCAAAGCGATGTTTCAGGCTGCAAAAGAGGAAGGAATTGGGGATTACATCATAACCAGCGCATACCGCTCTATATCGTATCAGGAGACGCTGTTTCAAGAAAGATTGAAACAGGAGCCGGGTTACGCCGATGACCCGTTTGCCAATCCTGTTCGGGTCGTACCGGGAAAGTGCAGCGAACATACTACGGGACTGGCAATCGATATTCTTGCGGAGAATTACAGGGAAGCAGACGACGGATACGCTGATTCTGCGGAAGGAAAATGGCTGCAGGAAAACGCATGCCGAATCGGCTTCATACTGCGCTATCCCAAAGATAAAGAGCATATCACCGGAGTGATATATGAGCCGTGGCATTACCGCTATGTTGGTGTTGAGGCAGCCACGGAGATGTACGAACTGGGGCTGTGTCTGGAGGAATATGTGTACGTACCATAGCGGCTTAAGCCGATAAGGTATTGGCCGGCAGCTGTCAATCGGGAACGAGCAGCGCACCGGCCCTTTTTATCCCAGTACGAATTTTTACCCGCGGCTGAAGATATAATAGAAATCGTTATTTACAGAACAAATGTTCTATTATATAATTGGCTGGAGGTGTGGGCAGTGGATATATTCGATAAATTGCGTATTCTGACCGACGCGGCGAAATATGACGTCGCCTGTACATCCAGCGGGGTAAATAAAAAAGCAACTCCCGGCGGTATTGGCAGCGCGGCTTCCTATGGAATCTGCCATAGCTTTTCCGGCGATGGCCGGTGCATTTCCCTTTTGAAGGTACTGATGACCAATGTATGCGTTTATGACTGCGCATACTGCATTAACCGTAAAACCAACGATACGCCCCGCGCTTTGTTTGAACCGCACGAGCTGGCGGAGCTCACGATTGCGTTCTATCGGCGAAATTACATCGAAGGTCTGTTTTTAAGCTCCGGGGTGATCAGGAATCCGGATCATACTGTTGAGCGCATGATCGAGACGCTGCGGCTGCTGAGAGAGAAATACCGGTTTTGCGGGTATATCCATGCCAAAGCCATTCCTGGTGCAGATAAGGCGCTCATCGCGCAGCTGGGGCTTCTGGCTGACCGCATGAGCGTCAATATTGAGCTGCCCTCGCAGGACAGCCTGCGTCTGCTAGCGCCTGATAAAACCAAAACATCAATTTTAAAACCCATGGGATTTATCCGCGAGCGGATTGATGAAAACAAAAATGAGCTGGCCATATATCGGCAAGCCCGGCGGTTTGTTCCGGCGGGCCAGAGCACCCAAATGATTGTCGGCGCGTCGGGGGAAAATGATCTAAAGATACTGAACCTTACGGAAAATCTGTATAACCGATATCGACTGAAACGTGTGTTCTTTTCCGCATATATTCCCACAGTCGAACACTCGCTGCTGCCTTCTGTCGACACAAAGCCACCATTGCTGCGTGAACACAGGCTGTATCAGGCGGATTGGCTGTTACGTTTTTACGGATTCAGCGCGGGAGAACTGCTCGATGATGCCAACCCAAATTTCAATCCGTATCTTGACCCAAAGTGCAACTGGGCGCTGCACCACCCCGAGTGCTTTCCGGTGGAGGTCAACCGCGCGCCTTATCAGACGCTGCTGCGCGTTCCGGGAATTGGGGTGCGCAGCGCTCAACGAATCGTGACCGCACGAAGGATGGGCAGTCTCAGCTTCTTTGATTTAAAGAGGCTGGGTGCTGTACTGAAACGGGCGCAATACTTTATTACCTGCTCTGGCAAGCGTCCGGACGGGCTGGATACCGCAGAGGATACATTGCTGTCAGCACTGCTATCCGAACAGGCACGGGGACGGCTGGAGCAGCCGCACGCTGCTTTAGATGCAGGGAGGCCGCAGCAGCTTACGTTGTTCGATACCCCGGCGATTGCAAAGGAGGAGCTGCAGAAATGCCTGACCGGCGAGCTGTGACACCAGACAACGCACGCACCATTATGTCGGTATATGCCTATGACGGCAGCTTTGATGGGCTGCTGTGCTGTGTATTTGAGAGCTACCAATATAACGAAATGCCTGTGGATGTTTTGTCCGAGGAACTGATGACACCTGGCCTGCTGCCCGTCAAAGCCATATCAACTTGTCCTGAACATGCGCAAAGAGTCAGGCGTGCAATCCCGAAGAAGATGGGGGCAAGGGCATATGAATTTATTCGCAATGCCTTTTTAACCTGCTGTCCCCAAAAAGAGATAAACATGCTGCGGTTCATTCGTATGGGCTTCAGGCGAGGCCCTGCGGTAATGGATTGCCTGACGGAGGAGGCTGTTCATACGCTTTTTATGGCGGTCAACCATCTGAACCGCGAAGTAAACCACTACCTGGGGTTCATCCGATTCTCTGATTCCGGCGGAGTACTGACATCACAGATCGAACCCAAAAACATTGTGCTTCCGCTGATGGCCCGCCACTTTGCCGAGCGGTATCCAAACGAACGGTTCCTGATCTTTGACAAGACGCATGGTCTGGCGCTGCTTCATCAGGACCATGCAGTTAAACTGTTCAGCGCCGAAGAGTTTTATCAGCCCCGCCCCGGAGCGGAGGAAGCAAAGTTTCGTGCGCTTTGGAAGCTGTTTTATGACACGATTGAAATTAAGGAGCGGCATAACCCGCGATGCCGGATGAACCACATGCCCAAACGGTTTTGGCACTGCATGACGGAGTTTTCAAAGGAAATATACGACGAAACGGATATCGCGGTACGTGCGTTGCCACCTGCGGCGGAGGAAATTCCATATCAATCTTTATAGTACGACTCTGTAGTTGGTTTACGGATGAGCTTACAGGAATATCTTCAATTCCGAATACATTGAAAGTACAAAACGGACCGTTCTTTGTTAAAAAAATTCCACATATAAGATTGCCTTTTTACGCATTTCGTATTATAATATCTCACAATGGGGAATTTTTTGATTAGGCTGCTTGCGGTAATAGACTTGGTGGTTTATAGGGTAGGGAGCTTAACGTTTCCGCCCTATTAATTTATAAAATATTGCACAGACTTTATGAGGGAGGCGGACAAAAAAGGATGAAGAAGATCAATCTCACAGAAACCGTGCTCAGGGACGCAAACCAATCCCTGATCGCAACACGCATGCCGTATTCCGATTTCGAAGGAATACTGGAGACGATGGACCAGGCGGGTTATTATTCGCTGGAATGCTGGGGTGGGGCCACGTTTGACTCCTGCCTGCGTTATCTGAACGAAGACCCGTGGGAAAGACTCCGCAAGATCAGGAGCAAAGTAAAGAATACCAAACTGCAGATGTTGCTGCGCGGCCAGAACATTTTAGGGTACAAGCATTATCCGGACGAAGTGGTCCGTGCATTCGTTGCCCATGCGGTAGATGATGGTATGGATATCTTCAGAATCTTCGATGCCCTCAACGATTTCAGAAACATTGAAGTCGCTTTGGACGAAACGAAAAAGCGTAAGGCACACGCCCAGGGTACCATTTGCTATACCACCAGCCCGATTCACAACATCGAAAAGTATGCTTCCATGGGAACTCAGCTGGAAAAAATGGGCGTAGACTCCATCTGCATCAAGGACATGGCGGGTATCATGGGACCGCAGGAAGCGTATGATCTGGTCAAGGCAATCACGGATAACGTAAAGATACCGGTTGTACTGCATACTCACTCCACCACAGGACTCGCTCCCATGACGTATCTGAAGGCGATCGAAGCCGGATGCAGCGGCATCGACTGTGCGATCTCTTCCTTCTCGAACGGAACGTCCCAGCCACCTACAGAAACAATGGATTATGCTTTGAAGCAACTGGGTTATCAGACCGGTGTAAATGAAAAGGTACTTAAGAAAATCAACGATTATTTCAAACCGATCAAGTCGAAGTATATTGAATCAGGACAGATGGATCCCTACGTAATGGGTACGGAAACAGATGCGCTCGTATATCAGGTTCCGGGTGGAATGCTTTCTAACCTGATTGCTCAGCTTAAAGCGCAGAACTCAATTGATCGTTTGGATGAAGTGCTGGCAGAGATCCCGAATGTGCGTAAGGACTTGGGATATCCGCCGCTTGTGACACCCATGAGCCAGATGGTTGGCGTACAGGCTGCGGCCAATGTCCTGCAGGGCGAGCGTTACAAGTCGGTATCAAAGGAAGTCAAGGCGTACTTCCGCGGTGAATATGGCATCGCTCCCGGCGAGGTTGACGCTGAACTGGCCAAAAAGGTACTGGGCGACGAGAAACCCATAGAGGGCCGGTATGCCGAGACTTTAGCCCCCATCTTTGATGAGACGAAAAAGCAACTGGGCAGCCTTGCGAAGAGCGATGAAGATGTTCTTTCTTATATCGCTTTCCCGCAGATTGCAGAGAAGTTCCTGAAAGACCGTGAGGATGCGGCTGCTGTCAAAGTGAAATACGCGATCGTGCAGAAGTAAAGGAGACGCTATGACATTTTTAGATAGCTTACTGGTTGACGGATTCGGATTAAGCATCGTATTTGTCGTATTGATCTCGCTGAGTTTGATCATCAAACTCATCTCGATTATTGTCCGCCAGTTTAAAAAACCGGAGAGCAAGACCGAGACATTGCCTGACCAAACGGCAGGACAGGAACTTCAGACGCTCGCGTACGCCGACGGCGAAATGAAGCTGCTTGATGTGGATGAGAAAACCGCTGCGATGATTATGGCTATAGTCAGTGACCAGACGGAAATCCCTTTATCCCAGCTTCAGTTTAAGTCCATACGGCTCATCAAACAGGAGGGTAAGTAAATGAAATATATTGTGACGATCAATGATAATAACTACGAAGTCGAAGTTGAGAAAGGTGAAGCTCGGCTCGTCAAGACCACTGAAACAGCAGCGGCTCCGGTCACTGCTCAAGTCGTTAGTGCTCCTGCTCCCGTGGCAGCACCTGCGGCTCCTGCGCCTGCATCGGCTCCTGCAGCATCTGTTGTTGCCGGAGAAAAAGTGCCTGCGCCTATGCCGGGCGTGATTCTGCAGATCAAGAAGAACGCCGGAGAGACCGTGAAAAAAGGCGAAACCATCATGATTCTGGAAGCCATGAAGATGGAGAACGAAGTCATCGCGCCGAGAGATGGAGTCATCGCTCAGATCGTAGCCGCAAAAGGAGCAACCGTCAATACCGGTGATCCGCTTGCGGTGCTGCAATAATGGAGGGCGGTCATGGCATCTTTTATTGATACGCTCAAAACGATTTGGACTGGCTCGGGCTTTTCGACGATCACCTGGCAGCAGGCAGTTATGCTGGCTGTGGCCTGTGTGCTGATTTATCTCGCGATTGTCAAGAAATATGAGCCACTGCTCTTGCTGCCGATTGCGTTTGGCGTGCTGCTTGCGAACCTTCCTCTGGCCGACCTGATGAAGGCACCTGTGGAAGGGTCAACCGATCCGGGCGGCTTGCTCTACTATCTGTACCTTGGTGTGAAGAAGGGCATCTACCCGTCGCTGATCTTCCTCGGAATCGGTGCTATGACGGACTTTGGTCCGTTGATCGCACGGCCTTCCAGCCTGATCATGGGTGCGGCGGCCCAGTTTGGTATCTATGTAGCGTTCACCTTGGCAATCTCACTGGGGTTTGAACCGAATGAAGCGGCTTCAATCGGCATCATAGGCGGCGCGGACGGCCCGACGGCCATTTATTTGACAACACGGCTTGCGCCGGATCTTCTGCCGGCTATCGCGATCGCCGCATATTCGTACATGGCACTGATACCGATTATTCAGCCGCCTATTATGAAAGCGCTGACTACCAAAAAGGAACGTCAGGTCAAGATGGAACAGCTGCGCGAGGTCGGTAAAGTCGAGAAGATCATCTTCCCGATTGTGGTTGCGGTATTCTGCATCCTGCTGCTTCCCGCGGTTGCGCCTTTGATTGGCATGCTGATGCTGGGTAATTTGTTCAGGGAATCCGGCGTGGTGGAGAGGCTCTCCAGTACAGCCCAGAACGCGCTGATCAATATCGTGACGATATTCCTCGGATTGACGGTCGGCGCTACGGCTTCGGCAGAGACCTTCCTGCAACTGCATACGTTGATGATCATTGGACTTGGTTTGCTGGCTTTCATGTTCAGCACAGTGGGCGGAATGCTTATCGGCAAACTCATGTATGTTATCTCTGGTGGAAAGATCAATCCGTTGATCGGTTCTGCCGGCGTTTCGGCTGTTCCGATGGCTGCGCGTGTGTCGCAGGTGGAAGGACAGAAAGCAAGACCGGGCAACTATCTGCTGATGCATGCCATGGGCCCGAACGTGGCCGGCGTCATTGGTTCCGCTGTTGCCGCAGGCGTTCTGCTGGCTCTGTTTGGCTGATTACATCTATTAACAAAGAGTCATTGCATTTTTAAGTGCAATGACTCTTTTGTTTGTACACTTTAGTGTGGTTTTGGGAGCGCAAGCGGACAAAAGCAAATATGCCGAGGAGGGCGTGGAGCTTACCAAAACAACATACTTTGTAAAAAGGCAGATGCATAGAGAAATAAGCTGGAGTTATGAAAACGCAGTTGATGTGTTGACAAATTTTTGTTTCTTGTTGAATTTATATCAAAAACTTGTTATCGTAAAGAAAAACCAATAAAGGACTGTGTTTTGAAAACGAAGACTTAAAAGCCGGAATGGGTTGCGCATGCAAGATCGATTCGAAGACGCTTCGAGCCGCACTGGCGAAAATACCACGTATCCATGATGACCATCTTGGGCTATGATAAAGCGGACGACGGCGCTGTCTATAAGCTCAGCAACGATATGGCGCTGATCCAGACACTGGACTTCTTTACTCCGATGACGGAGGACCCGTTCAGAACAGATTTTCCTGGTGACCCGAGAGGGCAGCAAAAGAAACGTGGAACCATGGAACAAAGAATGATCTATCTGGATAACGCCGCCACCACACTAGTCAAACCGGACTGCGTTTACGCTTTTATTGAAGGCGCGAAGTGTTTCTCTAATATGGGCCGCGGCGTCAGTCAAATGTCCATCAGAACGTCACAAGCCGCTTACGAGGCAAGAAGTGAACTGGCCGATCTTTTTAATATCAGCAATCCGCTGCAAATCGGGTTTACCAAGAACGCCACCGAAGCGCTGAACGTGGGAATATACGGCTTGCTGGAAAAAGGTGATCATGTGGTGACGACCGTATGCGAGCATAATTCCGTGCTGCGCCCGCTGTTCCGGATGAAGGAGGACAGGGGCATTGATATTACGCTGGTGGAATGCGACCGAAACGGCGATATTTCGCCGAAAGATATTCGCAAAGCTGTCCGCAGCAACACCCGCCTCTTTATTGGCAGCGAAAAAAACAGGGACGCTTCGCGTCAGCCTGTCCTGCTTTAACGAACTGTCCGATATTGATGAGTTGATCCATGGCTTGAAGACTTTTGTAAGCAGGCTTTAAGCTTAACGTTAGGTTAATCTGATTAGTGATGAAACAAGAGAGATCTGGTATCCCCGCAATTTAAATCAGCACGGCTGCAACTCCGGAGGGTCTATGCGATTCTTTCAAAAACCGTACCGATGGGCAATCTGCTATTCAATGGTGCTGCTGCTGTTTACAGCTTTTATGCTGCTTGATACGTTCGTAATCCCGAGAGCAGGCGTTCCTGTACAGCCTGTGGCTGCCGCCACGCCAAGCGCCACCGTAACGCCTTCGGCCACTGCAACTCCTTACGTATTGCCAAGCGATATGTCTACGCCTACGCCTTCTCCTACGCCGATACCCACCGTGATTACGGAAACGTCCTATTCAGACGCGAATATTAACATAACTATTGAGACCGTATACGAATATGACACATATGTCTATATCGCTGATGTGAAAATAACGTCCCTATCGTATCTTAAAACTGCCTTTGCTGAAAATACCTATGGGCGTAATATCAAGGCGCTCACGTCTGAAATGGCGTCTGACGCAGGAGCCATATTCGCCATCAACGGTGACTATTATGGGTTCCGTGATAATGGCTTCGTATTAAGAAACGGCGTTTTGTATCGGGACACCCACAATAAGCTGAACGGCGGCGAAGGCTTAGTTGTCGATAGCGACGGGGACTTTTCAATCATTGATGAAAACGAAACGGATGCGCAAGGTTTGGCCGATTCTGGGGTGTGGCAGATACTTTCGTTCGGTCCCGGTTTAATCAGCGGCGGAGAACTGACTGTCAATAAGAATAGTAAAGTTAGAAACGAGATGGCGAGCAACCCGCGCACAGCCGTCGGCCAAATATCACCGTTTCAGTACCTCTTCGTCGTTTCAGATGGGCGCACGCAGGAAAGCGCTGGACTTTCCTTACTTGAGCTCGCACAAATTATGTACGACCGGGGTTGCAGCGTCGCCTACAATCTCGACGGCGGCGGATCCGCCACGATGTGGTTCAATGGCGTAATTATTAACAAGCCCACTGACAGTAAAGGCGAAAGAGAGGTCAGCGACATTGTATATATCGGGTATTAACCGCGCGAAAAGCTATAAATACAGCCGTAAACGGAAAGGCCACCAGGCCGGAAAAGCAGCGATCACATATGCTGTTATTGCGGTCTTCTGTGTGATCTTCGACCGCGTATACGCACAATTCGGACACGGCGTCATTTCAGATACCATGGACTGGATGTTTCTTTACCCGCTCATTGGCGGTGCGCTTCCTTTTCTGGTGTTCTGGTGGAAACAGGTTAATACAGAACAGTATCGTCTATTATACAATGCCTATAACTCTGGGATTGCAGCACTTACTATCGGCAGCGCTCTTTTTGGCGTGTTTGAAATTGCGGGGACATCGTCAACTTATACCATTGCGTTTTTTATTCTGGGATGGACGTTATGTGCGGCAGGCTTGTTTGGTTTCGCATTTACATGGCTGCGCCGCAGAACCGGTAAGACTTTAGCGTCTTCTAAATAAAGCAACACCAACGCGCACGCCATCAGGACTGTTGCTCCGCTGTTTTATTCTCTCCCCGAGAATTTAAGGTTTGATTGCGATTTCATGTGTGAGAGATGTCCGCCGTTCTTGACGAGAAGTATTTCACTGATGATGGATACTGCAATCTCAGCAGGTTGACCGCCGCCCAGTGCGATGCCGATAGGAGCGTAGACTGCATCCAGCTTTTCCTGCGGAATGCCTTTGCTTTTCAAATTTGACATCATCACCGTTACTTTATTGCGGCTGCCGATTACACCGATATATTTCGGGTCCTTTTGTATCATGTGATAAAGGGCAAGTTCATCGCACTTGTGCCCGTGCGTTGCAATAACGACGCAGGTGGTAGAGGAAGATATAGTCAGTTTCTCGCATTCTTCGCCGATATCACCAACGTGTATTTCTTTAGCGTTCGGATAATGCTCTTGGGTCGCCACCGCTTCGCGGTCATCGATGACCACAACGTCATATCCCAATGCTTCCGCAAATTGATACAGCGCTTGTCCAACGTGACCGGCACCCACCAAAACAAGCTGGATTGCCGGGCTGTACACTTTAATGAATATGTCCGCCTCTCCACCGCATTCCATGCTAAGGTCCTTCTTCAAGTCGAAGTGGGCCGAGCTGCTTACATTTCGCTCAATGCATTCCTGTGCTTTTTTGACGGACACATACTCCAGATTACCGCCGCCGACCGTGCCGCCGATATTGCCTGTGGCATCCACCAGCATCTCTTTGCCTACCTCGGCTGGTGTGGAGCCGCTGGCCGAAGTAACTGTGACCAGTGCAACCGTTTTATTCTGAGCGATCAGTGCTGGAATGCGTTCAATAAGCATGGCTATCTCCTTGTAAATACTGTTGGAAAAAAGTCCCGAACCAGTCCGTATGATATCCTGTCAGCATCACCGGGTATGGGGATTGCCGGATAATATCTTGGGCCTGAATTCCGACTTCTTCATCCATTGTATCGCATTTATTTAAAAACACAATCCTTGGAGTGTCGGCAGGGGCGTGCCGGAACAATCCGTTCGGATGAGAAATCAGTCGGACAATATGCTGTGGCGTGATAGCAGCGCCAAGGGGGGCTTGGGTGATATCTGAAAAAAGCGCTGCACGGTGGACATGCTGATCATCTATCGGCTGGCCAATGCTGTCCAGTCCAACAACGCCAATGATCAGATCGACTGAGATAGGGTAGACCGGTTCGGTATCATTCGGAGCTTTTATCGGCATGCGTGCCGCACCGTCTGCTTCAACAATAATATCGTCGAATAGCCCAACCTCTGCTATTGCCGATATGTCCTCCGTGCTGTAGCCTTCCAACTTGCCGCTGCTCAGTATACCCTTTGCAGCCGTCATAAACGGACCTAATGAACGAATATTTTCTGCAGGACCCAAATAGAGGAGAGAATCCTGCGGCATAAAAATCTTGGTCGTGGTGGTAAACAACGCGCGATGTCCCGTTCTGGCTAAGCTCTTTCCAATATGATTGCAGAGCGTTGTTTTTCCGCCCGCTCCAATGGCCGCTATGATCATGTACGCTCCATTTCGATTATGGTTTGCTGGTGCTATTTTACATGATGTTTCGCTATGTTACAACAAAAGGATGCCAGTGCATCTTTAGATGGTAAATGTACAGAAAATTATGAGCTGATAGCGGAACATCCGTTGACAATGAAGGCTAAACGTGATAAATTCGAAGTATAAAAAATATTCAGGTGTTCAAAAAATTTTTGTAAGAAGAGCTGCAAAAATGCGAACCGACGATAGGAATACATTATCTAATATTAACGTATCAACGTAAGATAGGGCAATATTTATTTATTGCCCTATTGCAATTTTCAAGAAGATGAAAGGGGAACAACATGGATTTTTCATTGATCAAGAAGGCGGCTGAGGGCTATGAAGCCTCGATGGCAAAGTTTTTGAGGGACCTGATCGCGATTCCCGGCGAGAGCGCGGGCGAGGAGCAGGTGGTGCTGCGCATCAAGAAGGAGATGGAAGACCTCGGCTTCGACAAGGTGGAGATCGATCCGATGGGCAACATCCTGGGCTACATGGGCGACGGCGACAAGATCATCGCTTACGACGCGCACATCGACACCGTGGGCATCGGCAACATCGCCAACTGGACGTTCGATCCGTATCAGGGCTACGAGACGGACGTGGAGATCGGCGGCCGCGGCGCGTCCGACCAACTGGGCGGCATCGTCAGCGCGGTGTACGGCGCGAAGATCATGAAGGATCAGGGTCTGCTGGCGGGCTACAAGGTGCTCGTGACGGGCACGGTGCAGGAAGAAGACTGCGACGGCCTGTGCTGGCAGTACATCATCAACGAAGACAAGGTGAAGCCGGAGTTCGTGGTGATCACCGAGCCGACGGACGGCAACATATACCGCGGACAGCGTGGCCGCATGGAGATCCGCGTAGACGTGAAGGGCATCTCCTGCCACGGCAGCGCTCCGGAGCGCGGCGACAACGCAATCTACAAGATGGGCGAGATACTGGCGGAAGTTAAGGAGCTCAACAACCGTCTGCACTTCGATCCGTTCCTCGGCAAGGGCACGCTGGCCGTTTCCGAGATATTCTTTACCTCCCCGTCGCGCTGCGCGGTGGCGGACAGCTGCGCTATTTCCATCGACCGCCGCCTGACGGACGGCGAGACCTATCAGTCGGCACTGGAAGAGATCAGAGCATTGCCCTCCGTGCAGAAGTACGAAGCGGTGGTATCGATGTACAAATACGACCGTCCGGCCTACACCGGCCTTGTATACCCGACCGACTGCTACTTCCCGACATGGGTGTCCTCGGCGGACCATCCGGCGACCACGTCCATGGTGGACGCGTACGCCGGCATGTATGGCACGCCCGTCGTCGACAAGTGGACGTTCTCGACCAACGGCGTGTCCATCATGGGCCGCTACGGCATACCGTGCATCGGCTTCGGCCCCGGTAAGGAAGCACAGGCACATGCGCCCAACGAGAAGACCTGGAAAGCCGACCTCGTGAAGTGCGCGGCGGTGTACGCGGCGGTACCCGAATGCTACAGCAAAAAGGACAACAAATAATATAAGCGGAGGATTAACAATAAGATGAAACAGATGATCGACAAAATAAACAGCCTGAATTTGAAAGATATGTACCTGAACGACTTCTTCCTGACCTGGCAGAAGACAGACGACGAGATCGAAGGCGTTTTCCAGGTGGCGGAGTTGCTTCGCAAGATGCGCGAGAACAACATTTCCACCCGCATCTTCGACAGCGGCCTCGGCATCTCGCTGTTCCGTGACAACTCCACCCGCACGCGCTTCAGCTTTGCCAGTGCCTGCAACCTGCTGGGCCTCACGGTTCAGGATTTGGACGAAGGCAAGTCCCAGATCGCCCATGGCGAAACCGTGCGCGAAACGGCCAACATGATCTCGTTCATGGCGGACGTCATCGGCATCCGTGACGACATGTACATTGGCAAGGGCCATACCTACATGAAGAACGTGGCGGAATACGTGCAGCAGGGCTATGACGACGGCGTGTTGGAACAGCGCCCCACTCTCGTTAATCTGCAATGCGACATCGACCATCCGACGCAGGCCATGGCCGACATGCTGCACATCATCAAGCACTTCGGCGGCGTGGAAAACCTCAAGGGCAAGAAGATCGCGATGACATGGGCTTACTCGCCGTCGTACGGCAAGCCGCTGTCGGTGCCGCAGGGCGTTATCGGCCTGATGTCCCGCTTCGGCATGGACGTGACGCTGGCGCATCCGGAAGGCTACGAAGTGATGGGCGAAGTCGAAGAAGTGGCGCGCAAGAACGCGGCGGCCTCGGGCGGCAGCTTCACCAAAACCAACAGCATGAGCGAAGCGTTCAAGGACGCAGACATCGTGTATCCCAAGAGCTGGGCGCCGTTTGCGGCGATGGAGAAGCGCACCGTCATGTACGGCAACGGCGACTTCGACGGCATCAAGACGCTGGAGAAGGAACTGCTGGCACAGAACGCGCAGCACAAGGATTGGGAATGCACCGAAGAGATGATGAGCCTGACCAAGAACAAAGAGGCGCTGTATCTGCACTGCCTGCCGGCAGACATCACCGGCGTGTCGTGCGCGCAGGGCGAAGTAGCGGAGTCTGTGATCGACCGTTACCGCGTGCCGCTGTACAAGGAAGCGGGCAACAAGCCGTACATCATCGCTGCGATGATCCTGCTGAGCAAAGTGAAAAATCCGGGAGCAACGCTGCAAGGCCTGATCGACAAGGCGTCCCCGAGATGGATAGGATGATTTTGTGAATAAGCGTATCGTAATTGCCCTGGGCGGCAACGCGCTGGGGGAGACTCTTTCAGAGCAGATGGTAGCCATCCGCAACACGAGCAAGAAGATTGTCGAGCTTGTGAAGGAAGGCTACCAGATTGTGCTCACACACGGTAACGGCCCGCAAGTGGGCCTGATGACCGACTGCTTTGATACCTACAAAATCGACCACAATATCGACAGGTTTACGATGTCCGTCTGCGTCAGCATTACGCAGGGCTACATCGGTTACGACCTGCAGAACATGCTGCGCGAGGAGCTGCTGAACCAGGGCCTGAATATTCCGGTGTCCACGGTGATCACGCAGGTGATCGTGGACCCGGACGACCCGGCGTTTCAGGAACCCACCAAACCCATCGGCCTGTATCTCACCGACGAACAGGCTGAGAAACGGCGGCAGATGGGCGAGGATCTAGTACAGTTCCCCAAGGGGTGGCGGCAGGTGGTTGCTTCTCCCGAACCGCAGCACATCGTAGAACTGGAGACTATCCGTGTGCTGCTCGAAGCGGGGCAGGTGGCCATCGCGTGCGGCGGCGGCGGTATACCGGTAAAACAGATCGGCAACCGGCTGAAAGGTGTGGAAGCCATCATCGACAAGGACTTCACCAGCGCGAAGCTCGCTCATTTGATTGACGCGGACTATTTTGTTATACTGACGGCAGTGGAAAAAGTTGCACTTAACTACGGCAAGGACAACGAGCAGTGGCTGGATCGGCTGAGCCTTGATGAAGCGCAGAAGTTCATTGACGAAGGCCATTTCGGCAAGGGCTCGATGCTGCCCAAGGTGAAGGCGGCGATGCGCGTGGTGCAGGATAAACCTTCCTGCAAGGCACTGATCACATCGCTCGACAAGCTGATGGAAGGCCTCGAAGGCAAGACTGGCACGCTGATTGTGCCGTAACGGCACCTGGCGAAAAGCCTTCGGTTTTCCGCCAGTTTTCCGGCTTTGTACAGTTCCTCGTACCTCGAAACTGACAAAACCGCAAGGTTGGGCTACGCGGGCGAAGCCCGACTTGCCCACGGATTTGTATTAAGGACTTTTTATACTGTGGGGAAATGCCAATTGGCATTTCCGATGGGATTCTCAAGGGATGCATCCCTTGAGCGGTGGTTTGGAGGCGGAGCCTCCAGGGTCTTAGACCTAGACCGCAACGGACAGAAAGGAAACGGCTTATGATATTGATCGGCAACGGGGTGCTCATCACCCAGAACGCGTCACAGCCTGTGATACACGGCGGGTGCGTCGCGGTGGACGGAACGGCGATAACGGATTACGGCGCAACCGGGGAGATGACAGCGAAGTACCCGCAGGGCGAGTTTTACGACGCGCGGGGCGGTGTGATCATGCCGGGGCTGATCAATACTCACGGGCACATTTACAGCGCGATGGCACGCGGCATGAGCCTGAAAAACAGTAAAGTGTCCAAGAACTTCACGCAGATACTGGAGAACCTGTGGTGGCGCGTAGATAAGGCGCTGGAGCTGCCGGAGATCGAGTACAGCGCGTACACCACGTACATCGACGGCATTAAGAACGGCGTGACCACGGTGTTTGACCACCACGCCAGCGCCGGTTGCGTGAAGGACAGCCTGTTCACCATCGCTGAGGTGGCGGAAACCTTGGGTGTACGCACGTCGCTGTGCTACGAGGTGTCCGACCGGGACGGCGAGAAGGTGGCGGACGAGGGCATCAAGGAGAACGCGGAATTTATCGCGTACGCGAACAAACAAAGCAGCGATATGGTGAAGGGCCTGTTCGGCCTGCACGCCTCGTTTACGCTGTCCGAGAAGACGCTGGACAAGAGTGTGACGGCGGCGAACGGCGCGGGCTTCCACGTACACACGGCAGAGGGCATCGACGACCTGTACGACAGCCTGAAGAAGTACGGCAAGCGTGTAGTTGAGAGGCTGAACGACGCGGCCATTCTGGGACCGCAGAGCCTCGCGGTGCACTGCATCCACATCAACGCGCGCGAGATGGATATACTGAAAGACACGGATACCGTCGTGGTGCACAACCCGGAGTCCAACATGGGCAACGCGGTGGGCTGCTCGGCGGCGCTTCACATGATGGAAAAGGGCATACTGATGGGACTCGGCACGGACGGTTACACCACCGACATGCTGGAATCCTTCAAGGTTGCCAACATCATTCACAAGCATAACCTTGGCGACCCCAGTGTGGGCTGGGGCGAGAGCGCGCAGATGCTGCTGCAAAATAACGGTAAGATCTGCGCCCGCTATTTCAATAAACCGCTGGGTGTGATCGAGAAGGGCGCCTACGCGGATATCATTGTGGTCGACTACGATTCGCCCACGCCCATTACGGCGGGCAACACATCGTCGCACATACTGTTTGGCATGATGGGCCGCAGCGTGCGCTCCACAATGATCAACGGACGCTTCGTGATGAAGGACCGCGAGCTGCTGACGGCGGACGAGCAGGAAGTCTTTGCTAAGTCCCGCGAGCTGGCGGAGAAGTTCTGGGAGAGAGCATAACAAATCATAACATTATTTGACAGTGAAGGGGAGCCTGACATGAGCGAGATCATGACGCCGATGCCGTTTGAACAACTGATGCGCTGGATGGCGGCGGAATACCGCGGCAAGAACAGCGTGTTTGGCGTGCATAAGAGTAAGTTCTACCGCAACAAATCCGGCCGTAAGGCGACGGTGCTGGGGCAGGAGCTGGGCAGTCCTTTAGGCCCGGCGGCGGGTCCCAACACTCAGCTGGCGCAAAACCTGCTGGCGTCCTACGTGGCGGGCCTGCGTTTTATGGAGCTGAAAACGGTACAGACGATGGACGGCGAGGATTTACGTAAGTGCATCGCGCGCCCGTGCATCAACGCGGAGGATGAGGGCTACAACGTCGAATGGTCTACCGAGCTCACCGTGCAGGAGGCCTTTGAGGAATACGTCAAGGGCTGGTTCGCCATCCATGTGGCGATGAAGGAATTCGGCCTCGCGGAAAAGCCGGACGTCATGTTCAACATGAGCGTGGGCTACGACTTTGAAGGCATCAACTCCGAGAAAATCGATTCATATATCAACAACCTGCGGGATGCGAGCGGCACTGAGGTATTTAAATCCTGCCGCGCGTGGCTGCTGGATAACCTCAATCTGTTCGAGAACGTGACAGCGGCGGACGTTGAGGCGATTCCCGCATGCGTGTCATCCTCCATCACGCTGTCCACGCTGCACGGCTGCCCGCCGGAAGAGATCGAGAAGATCGCGTATTACTACCATACCGTAAAGAAGATGGATACGTTCGTGAAGGTGAACCCCACGCTGCTGGGCTACGACTTCGTGCGCGACCTGCTTGATAAGCTGGGTTACGGCTATGTTACCTTCGATACGCGGCACTTCGAGCAGGACCTAAAGTTCCCCGACGCGGCGGCGCTGATCGCGCGGCTGATGGAGACGGCGAAGGGGCTGGGCCTTTCATTCGGCGTGAAGGTGACCAACACTTTCCCGGTGATGATCAAGGACGGGGAGCTGCCCGGCGAGTTCATGTACATGTCGGGGCGTTCGCTGTTCCCCATCAGCATCAACGTGGCGCGCAAACTCAGCAACCACTTTGGCGGCGCTCTACCCATCTCGTATTCGGGCGGCGCGGACGCGTTCAACGTGGAGCGAATATTGAAAACGGGCATCAAACCTGTGACGTTTGCGACCACGATACTGAAGCCGGGCGGCTATGCCCGCTCCAAGCAGCTTAGCGAAAAGGCCGAGAAGGCGCTCTATGAAGGAACCGGCATCGACGTCGCGGCACTGAACGCGCTGGCGGACAGCGTGCTCACGGATAAGCATATCGCCAAGGATGCGCGCGAGGTGAAGTCCCGCAAGACGGACTCCAAGCTGCCGCTGTTCGACTGCTTCAAAGCGCCGTGCAAACAGGGCGGCTGCCCCATCGAGCAGCAGATACCCGAGTATCTGCAGTGCGTGGCGCGCGGCGACTACGAGATGGCGTTTGAGATCATCGCGATTGACAACGCCGTGCCCGCGGTGACAGGCGAGATATGCAGCCATGCGTGCCAGACCAAGTGCACGCGCATTGACTACGACGAACCGCTGCAGATTCGGCAGGCCAAGAGACTGGCCTCGCAGAAAGCGCAGCAGATATACATAGACGGCATCGTGCCCGCGTTGCTGCGCACGGACAAGAAGGTCGCGGTGATCGGCGCAGGGCCGGGCGGCATCGCGG
>JAEWTL010000131.1 GCA_023459495.1 Bacillota bacterium
TGCCTCGCACGCTTCGGCGATGACGGTGAAAGCAACTGAAACATGCAGCTCCCGGAGACGTTCACAGCTTGCCTGTGAGCGGATGCCGGGAGCAGACAAGCCCGTCAGGGCGCGTCAGCGGGTTTTAGCGGGTGTCGGGGCGCAGCCCTGACCCAGTCACGTAGCGATAGCGGAGTGTATACTGGCTTAACTATGTGGCATCAGTGCGGATTATAAGAAAAGTGCACCATATGCGGTGTGAAATACCGCACAGATGCGTAAGGAGAAAATGCCGCATCAGGCGCTCTTCCGCTTCCTCGCTCACTGACTCGCTACGCTCGGTCGTTCGGCTGCGGCGAGCGGTATCAGCTCACTCAAAGACGGTGATGCGGTTATCCACAGAATCAGGGGATAACGCCAAAAGAAACATGTGAGCAAAAGGCCAGGGACAGGAAGAAGGCCGCGCCGCTGGCGTTTTTCCATAGGCTCCGCCCCCCTGACGAGCATCACAAAAACAGATGCTCAAGTCAGAGGTGGCGAAACCCGACAGGACTATAAAGATACCAGGCGTTTCCCCCTGGAAGCTCCCTCGTGCGCTCTCCTGTTCCGACCCTGCCGCTTACCGGATACCTGTCCGCCTTTCTCCCTTCGGGAAGCGTGGCGCTTTCTCATAGCTCACGCTGTTGGTATCTCAGTTCGGTGTAGGTCGTTCGCTCCAAGCTGGGCTGTGTGCACGAACCCCCCGTTCAGCCCGACCGCTGCGCCTTATCCGGTAACTATCGTCTTGAGTCCAACCCGGTAAGACACGCCTTAACGCCACTGGCAGCAGCCATTGGTAACGGGATAGTGGATTTAGATACGCAGAACTCTTGAAGTTGAAGCCTTATAGCGGCTACACTGAAAGGACAGCTTTTGGTATCTGTGCTCCACTAAAGCCAGTTACCCGGTTAAGCAGTTCCCCAACTGACTTAACCTTCGACGAAACCGCCTCCCCAGGCGGTTTTTTCGTTTACAGGCAACAGATTACGCGCAGAAAAAAAGGATCTCAAGAAGATCCTTTGATCTTTTCTACTGAACGGAGAGCCTCACCAATTCAGAAGAAGATGATGGAGCCACAGTCCCTCCCTGAAAATCACGTATATAGTTAGCCTGACATCCAACAAGGAGGTTTATCGCGAATATTCCCACAAAAAATCTTTTCCTCATAACTCGATCCTTATAAAATGAAAAGAATATATAACGAGGTTTAATTTATGAGTTTAAGATACTACATAAAAAATATTTTGTTTGGCCTGTGCTGCACACTTATATATATATACCTTATAACAAAAAACAACGAAGGGTATTATTTCCTCATGTCAGATAAAATGCTATATGCAATAGTGATAAGCACTATTCTATGTCCATATTCAAAATATGCTATTGAACACATAGTTTTTAACTTTATAAAGAGAGACTTTTTCGAAAGAAGAAAAAATCTAAATAACGCCCCCGTAGCAAAATTAAACCTATTTATGCTATACAATCTACTTTGTTTGGTCCTAGCAATCCCATTTGGATTGCTAGGACTTTTTATATCAATAAAGAATGATTAAATCCCCAATACCTCATTTATAGTATTGAGTTTATTCTTATCAATATAGGCGCATAGAATTCCTGTAACAATAGCAATACCCCAAATACCTAATGTAGTTCCAGCAAGCAAGCTAAAAAGTAAAGCAACAATATAACTCACCCCTGCATCTGCGGCTTTCTTCTCTAATGTAAGAAATAGTGGCTTCCAGTCACCTGTATCCTTAATTTTTAAGATATCAGATACCACATCATATCCAAAAGAAACATGCCCTGTAATCTTCAAGTACTTGGCAAACTGGTCTAAATGTTTAGCCCAATCTTCATACTTAACCGACTCCAGTGCATTGAAAATCGCATCACGGTCTGCTTTGCTGAATTTCTTGTCTAAAACATCCTTGTATTTTTCAAAAGCAGCGAGAGCTTCATTCACATTGCCGATTTTCTTACCTTTAGACTTATCAGCAAGTTCCTGTGCCATTTTCGAATATTTTTCGCCATATTTTTCAGTCAGCGTTTGATAAAAGCTAACTGTTGCATCAACAGCATCCTTAATCTGTGAATTAAGGAGATTATTCTGTGCTTTTTTCAAATTTTCTTCAGCTTCATGAACACGAGCGATACCGGCATTACGATTATTACTGACCTGAGAAATAGCCTTCTGGATCTGAGTTATATCAGCATTTATCCGGTTAATACGTGTTTCTGATGCTGTTACCTGTTTTTGTTTTTCTTCTCTAATCTTACCGGCCCCAACCCGTCGTCTGGTTGCTTCAAAAAAAGGACGGTTCTGAAGCGGATCATTGGCTCTTGGTGACAGTTTTTTGACCAGATCATCCAGTTCTTTATATTTAGCGGATGCCTGAGCCAGTTCATTTCGTTTTCCAGCGAGCGTTTTCATTTCTGCATCACGGGCATGGATACTGGTGCTTAAACGAGAATTGAGAGTCTTAATCTCGCCATCCATTTTCACCACTTCAGATTGTGCAGCAGAAAGTTTTTTTTGGGCAATCTGAACCGCCCCGGGAATCCTGGAGACTAAACTTCCTGAGAAAGAGGTAAACAGGATGACTAAAAATACTCGTTTTTCCCCCGAAGTCCGTCAACGGGCAGTTCGTATGGTTCTGGAAAGTCAGGGCGAATATGACTCACAATGGGCGGCAATTTGTTCCATTGCTCCAAAGATTGGCTGTACGCCAGAGACTCTGCGCGTCTGGGTTCGCCAGCATGAGCGGGATACCGGGGGCGGTGATGGTGGGCTCACCACCGCTGAACGTCAGCGTCTGAAAGAGCTGGAGCGTGAAAATCGTGAACTGCGCCGCAGTAACGATATCCTTCGCCAGGCTTCCGCTTATTTTGCGAAGGCGGAGTTCGACCGCCTCTGGAAAAAATGATGCCACTGCTGGATAAGCTGCGTGAGCAGTACGGGGTCGGACCGGTATGCAGCGAACTGCATATTGCCCCGTCAACGTATTACCACTGTCAGCAACAGCGACATCATCCGGATAAACGCAGTGCCCGTGCGCAGCGCGATGACTGGCTGAAGAAAGAGATACTGCGCGTATACGATGAAAATCATCAGGTGTA
>JAEWTL010000132.1 GCA_023459495.1 Bacillota bacterium
TGGCGGGCAGCTTCAGCAGGGTGGATATGGTGTTGGACATGGTTTGCTCGGTGACTCCGACATGCCCGTTATACTCATTGGGTCATACGACCTACTCCAACCTCGTCGAGATGGTCGCGCTGGATACACTGGAGGAAGTGGCGGCTGCGGCCATGCCGGTGGAAACACCCGTCGAGAGCGCTTCCGAATAAACGCATGTCTGAAAGCAAGGCGTCCGTGCGGGCGCCTTTTTTGTGTGGGAGGGTTGGAGGGTGGCATGCCGGTGTGTTGGTGGGCGAAAAGAAAAAAGCCGGGAGGGTGTCCCGGCGAAAAGTATGCGTTTACTCTACCAAGTTCATGATATAGTCCATAATCCGATCCTTTTCAATGATTGTTCGAGTTGATTCCATCCCCTTGAATCTGAGTATGGGTATTTTGATCTCGGTTATCCGGTCGACTTCATCAAGCTGGATTCCTTTATGAAATGAACCATTATCATACGGTTCAAATCCAAGCCTTCTTGCAGTCTCACGGTCTTCCGTATACAACTGGATCTTTCCTTGTCCCAGTAATCGTTTGCCAATGTCCGCTAATACCTCAAATGTCTGTCCCTGATAGTCCACAAAGTATTTTGTCCGGTATGCGAAATCCAGGTCGTCTTCTGACACTTCCTTTACAAAAAGGTTGTCTTGCTTTACACCTTCAACTATAACATTAACAAACCCTTGTTTTTTCTCTGGGCTTAAGACCCTTATCTTTCCATTACTTGCGTTTATCCTGTAGCACTGATTTTGATATATTGCGCACTGCATTTATTTACCACCTTTCAATATCCATTGTTTAATATCCAAATTGAATTTATATGTTTCTAACACTTCGCCGGTATTCGCATCTACTATCTCAAATATACTCCCATCCAGATATACCATTTCTGTCTGCATATACTCCGGCACAATCACCTTATCCGTTCCAAGGAATCCTCTCCCCGTATATGGATATGAATAACCCGGCACATCAATAGAATAATCCAAACTGCTTTCATCTTCAACGGTATACCTTATCCGGCCATATGTCTTGTCATTGAACGTGAATGAATCCTCATTGAAGTCCAGCCTGAGTCCGTAGTATATCTCGGCAAGTGTTCTGAACTTACTCACATGGATAGCCTACGGACATCACACTACCTACTCTAACCTCGTGGAGATCATCGCGCTGGATACGCTGGAGGAAGTGGCGGCTGCGGCCGTGCCGGTGGAAACACCCGTCGAGAGTGCTTCCGAATAAACGCATGTCTGAAAGCAAGGCGCCCGTGCGGGCGCCTTTTTTGTGTGGGGGAGGGTGGTATAGCGTCAGGGCGGTATGTTAGTGGGGAAATGAAAAAAGCCGGGAGGGTGTCCCGGCGGAAAAGTATGTGTTTACTCTACCAAGTTCATGATATAGTCCAGTATCTGCTCTTTTTCAATGATTGTTCGCGTTGACTCCATCCCCTTGAATCTGAGTATGGGTATTTTTATCTCTGTGATCCGGTCTACCTCGTTTAGATGAATATCCTTCTGAAAGGATATATTATCATAATGTCTGAATCCATACTCTTTTGCGATAGCCGGAATATCTGTAAACAGGATTACCACATCATCTTTAAGCAATCGCTTACCAATTCCTGATAGAATCTCAAACGTCTGACCCTGATAGTCCACAAGGTATTTTGTTCGGTATGCGAAATCCAAATCCTCTTCGGGAATTTCTTTCACAAAAAAGTCATTCTGTATCTTTCCCAATACATCTATGTAATTTGAAAAACCTTCCCTTTTAATTTTACTTAGAAGTAGCATCTTCCCTTTTTTCTCACCCAACCTAAAGCACTCATTTGCACAAATAGCATACTCCATTCCGGCTAATCTCCTTTATTGTAATTTCCAGATTTTTTGATTCTTATCAAACACGTATGTCTCTATCACTTCACCGGTATTCGCATCTACTATCTCGAAGATACTCCCATTCAAGTAATCCATTTCTGTCTGCATATACTCTGGCACAATCACCTTATCCGTTCCAAGGAATCCTCTCCCCGTATATGGATATGTATAACCCGGCACATCAATAGAATAATCCAAACTGCTTTCATCTTCAACCGTATACCTTATGCGGCCATATGTCTTGTCATTGAACGTAAATGATTTATGATCAAAATCCAACCTAAGCCCGTAGTATATCTCTGCCAACGTTTTTAGCATACTCACATGGGATGCCTGTGCAACAGATTTCCTTACGGTTCCAAAATCTCCGCTCAGAATGCTCTGTATATCCTTTTGCGGAACCACCTTCTGCACACCGTTCCTTTTTTAGGCTTCCCTATCTTTTGCAGCACCCTCCTGACCAATACCTTCTCATCTGGCGTGAGTACTCTGTCCGCATCAAGCAAAGCGGCAAATTCGTTTACGTCAAGACCTTCCTCTTCGATGAAGTTTTGCAGGCTCTCATCCGTATGCAACTTGGCATCGTGCAGAGGATTGGGTGGCTTAACATTTCCATTATCCCCTGTCCTCTTCCCGCTGTCAACATATGTCTTCGCAGTCGCCCCGATATCCACCGCACTTGATACATACGCTTCCGCCAGCTCGGCATCCCCCACTATCTCTGTCAGCACATTCATCAGCTGCGCCTTTTCCGACACCGTGAGCGTTTGCGTTTGGATGGCGGTTCTGATATCCCCCGCCATGGCCTGCGCGGCTGCTTCCAAGTTGGTCTTTCCGGAGATAAAGTCCACATAGGCGTTGCTCGATACGTCTGCTTTAAAGCCTGCGTAGTTGATGTTTCCGCTATCGCTTTGCAGCCGGGCTTCAAGGTAGATCAACATACCCATGCCATTCGTCAGCGCGGTCTTCACTTGCGCGGCTGTTTCTGGATTGTTGGCGTTCTCCCGGATATTGTCGGCTACCGCTTGGTCAATCTAGCATTAATCAAACCTACTCCAACCTCGTGGAGATTATCGCGCTGGATACACTGGAGGAAGTGGCGGCTGCGGCCGTGCCGGTGGAAACACCCGTCGAGAGCGCTTCCGAATAAACGCATGTCTGAAAGCAAGGCGTCCGTGCGGGCGCCTTTTTTGTGCGGGAAGGTGGTATAGCGTCAGGGCGGTGCCGTTGGTGGGGAAAAGAAAAAAGCCGGGATAAGGCCCGACTAGTTAAATGTTACATGTCTATCTATATTGTCAAGCCATATTCAGCCCTAATTTCTTCTAAGTTCGTATGTCTCTCGTTGATTACATTTTTAATAGTCTTACTATGGTCTTCACCATAGTCATCTTCGATCTTGTTACATACGCGCTTTAACATTTCTTCAATATTACTTGCATATTTATCGTCAGTCCGTACGATCATTAAGTACATATCTGTTATCTCGTAATACACGAAAATTAATAAATTCGAATCTTTTCTGAATTCATATATCTTTTCTCTACCAAATTCTTGTTTATTATAATCTTCTTTTGCAATGACAAACCCAAGAATGCCATATATTTTTGGTTCAATATCAAAGAAATACTCATGCGGAAATTCAAATTCATATTGACACATCTTCATTTTATTGCTCTCCTTCAATAATAATTCCACCTTTAACTCTATACATATTCCCGTAGCCATCAATTACAATAATCTGGAGATTATAATAGTCTCGGCTAAATGCTTTAATAACATTATCACAGCTAGGGCATACCTCTCTCTCTGATACAATTACAATAGTCCCGGTTGCATCAATATTACTACCCAATATAACAGCATATTGTTCGACCAATTTATACTCTGTATCAAAAATCCTTAAATATCCGTTCTCACTAATTTGATTCTTTCCATTAACTTTCAATAGATATTCCCCGTATGCTGGCTTAGCACCTATGGAAACCCACCCATCAATAGAATTAATTACACCAGATTTATTCTTGTTGCCGTATTTACTAAAAGCTTTAAGTTCATCAATAATATACCCTTCAATATTTGCTATAGAAAATGCTATATTTCCAACGTAGTTATCAAGGCTATCAACACTTTGGAGTTCATCCGGCAAAGAAGCCCGTAGTTCTTTTAGCCTTGTAATATAACTTTGTATTCTCCCCTTGGAACCCTCGCCATAATCATTATCTCTGGAGTTTTGATACCTGTCAAGGTTTGTCTTTTTTATCTCCCCCAACAACCCCTCCAGCGCTACCTTCGTCCCCGCATCCAGACTTGGGCTTTCCAGCGCAGCATTAATGCTCTCTCCCAGCAGCTTAACCGCGTTGTCATAAGCCGCCGCCTTGGCTCCGGGCGTCGTACTGGATACCGTCAGATAATCGAAATATGCCTGACGCGCGGCTTCTACATTGGCCTGGGTCTGCAGGTTGGCGGGCAGCTTAAGCAGGGTGGATATGGTGTTGGTTATGGTTTGCTCGGTGACTCCGACATACCCTCTATGCCCATTGGGTCACACGACCTACTCCAACCTCGTGGAGATCATCGCGCTGGATACGCTGGAGGAAGTGGCGGCTGCGGCCATGCCGGTGGAAGCACCCGTCGAGAGCGCTTCCGTATAAACGCATGTCTGAAAGCAAGGCGTCCGTGCGGGCGCCTTCTTTGTGTGGGAAGGATTAATGGTGGCAGGGCAGTGTGTTGGTGGGGAAAAGAAAAAAGCCGGGAGGATGTCCCAGCCAAGTAATCGTTCAAACTATGAGCCCATTTTTATATTAGGGTACTGTTAATAACACAAAATTAATATCAAAAACAAGCTCTTGACTCCAGCTTATGGTTTTCTATAAACCTTTTGGTTTCAGCGAAAAATAAGTCCCTATTAATGTCTTTACTAAATACATAACCTTTTTCGCCGTGTATTTCTTTGAGCCTTACTTTCATACCGTAGTATTCCATATCATCTTCAAATTGCATCATGCTCATAGTCCCCCAAATATTCTTACCTTCTTTAGTAATAACGACTATGTCATTTTCTTTATCAAATTGTGTAATCGAAATTTGTATCATTTTATTAATTACCTCCTAATTAATATAGATAATAAAATTCATCGTACAAACCGCAACAAGCATCCATTCCAGCATTTGCACTCATTGCTTTTTCTAATACGGCATCCCATGATTTATACTTATCATATGCCTGTTCCGCAGTCATACCTATTTCATTATTAAAGTTCCTCATATTACTTTCTACAGCCATTTTATAGCCGACCATATTGCCCGTATCTATATAGATCTGCAGTCTATTCAAGTTCCTTTGTTGATTTGCTGCCTTAGCTATTTCTTCAATTGTTGCTCCATTACGCTGCATCTCTTTAACAAGATTATATATTGCCGCATTATCATTATGATATTGCATTCTTGCTTCTCTCGCTCTTGATACAACATCCTTGTTGGTCCAATCAAACTCTGCAAATTTTCCGATTCTATCAGACTTTGGATTCGGTGAATACCCATAAACAGCGTTTGGATTTTCTACGATATCCTTTGCAGCTTTCGGATTATCCATAGGGTTATGTTCATACCGAAATTCACTCCTATTATCCCCCACACTTCTCCCACTGTCAATATTGTCTAATAGCGTCTCCAGCGCCGCCCGCGTCCCCGCATCCAGACTTGGGTTTTCCAGCGCGATCTCGGCGCTCTCTCCCAGCAGCTTCACCGCCTTGTCATACGCCGCCGCTTTAGTCTCCGGGCTTGCCGTCAGATAGTCGTAATACGCCTGACGCGCCGCTTCTACATTGGATTGGGTCTGCAGGCTGGCGGGCAGCTTCAGCAGGGTGGATATGGTGTTGGACATGGTTTGCTCGGTGACTCCGACA
>JAEWTL010000133.1 GCA_023459495.1 Bacillota bacterium
TTTTTCCCGCCTGTATCTTTCTTTCTTCCTCCAGAATTTTCAGGGCTCCATGTGTCAAATTCCAGATTTTTTTGTCAACAGAAAGAATTATATTTTTTATTTCCTCTCCCGGACAGCGAAGATATTTTATTAAGCTCTTCAGGTCCCGTACGCACGTCAAAAGAGGACAGTTAATCAGTATGCCGATAAGACTATCATTCAGTTCACCTCGAGCCAGAACTTTTTTATTTTTCAGAATGAAAGCTAAATCCAGGCTGGAAGTGATTTTTTCAACAAAGATAATGTTGAGTATCTTACCCAGGATAGTGTCAACTTTATCAAGAAGCCCGTAAACAGACTCAGGATAAATGCCTTCCAGCTCAAGGTCATTCCAGTCACTTATTCTCCTGACCATGTTATTATACATCCTTACCGAACGCATGATAGTCAGATTGTTGGCATCTGATAAGATGGATTCAGAAAGAAGAGTGCTTTTCATAACAGAGCCGTTACTGTGGGTTTCTATATAAGCCCAACTGACGGGGATATAGTCAGTATAAATTCCCTGATTTTCAAGAATAGTTGTTACAGATGATGAGAAAACACCTTTTTTAACGGTTTTCCTCTCGAACTTTATGCGTAATGCAACATGGATAACTAAAAAAGCGGATGCCAGGTATCCTACAGGTAAATCATCCAGAGAAATAATTTTGACTTTCTCATAGGCTTCCTCTGTTTCCCCTTTACTGATTAAATGTATAAGTTCCCAGAGTTCAAAATACGGTTGAACAACCTGTTTATGGGGTTCTTTTTTTAATTTTACTGCGATGTCAGTTAACTGTGCTTCGGAGATAATGGTTTTATCATTGAAGTTGAAAACGATGTTTTTTAATGCGCTGATACTCTGTAAACATTCCTCGTTTATATTCAGGGAGATCGGTTTTATTGCTCTCTTATGATAATAATTCGCAATTGAGTTAATCATGGTATCAGGATGGATAAAATCCTGGGGTTCTGGTTCATACAGTAGTCTGCATAACATTGCTGATATATTTCCGGGTTTTATTCCATTGTTTACATAGTTTCTGTAGTACAGTGATATGATGTTAATGACAGGGAGTTTTCGTTCGACATTAAGGAGTACGGTCAGGGAGTAATGGGCTTTTTTTATATTATCAAGGTTGACTCTGATGCTGTTCAGTGTCTCATTGTCGACAATACCAGAATACGCCGCAAGGCATTCTATAATTGATGTATCCAGCGCACCTTTTTTCTGTGTATTACCAGGGCGGATATTTTCAATGACTTTTAAAAGAGGTGCCAGATTATCTGAGTCTGTACGAGAGGAAATTTGTTTTCTTACTAAAATCTTCAGATACTGCCGAACGGCAGAAAAAGCCCCTTCCTTTTTCTCCTGCCAGCATGGGCAATAATCTTTTTGCAAGAAAATGTGTATGTGGTGATAGAAGCTATTTTTGTTTGCAGCGTTGTAAGTTTTATATATATCAAGAGCGATGAGCCTGGGGAGTATATACTGGGCGTAGCGGGTTTGTATTTGTTTACGACTGAGTTCGGTAAAAACCGGCCGGGTCATCATAGCATTATAAAGTTGCTCATATTTATGAAAAATCTCCCTTCTTTGCTCCGTACAGAATACCCTCTCCTCATCAAGGTGTCTGATGATTTCATCATAGCGTTTCTCTTCCATCAGCTCTTCGTCATCACTGTTATCGAAAAAACGCTGGTGACCTGAAAAGTTAGCAGATCCACGTATATCTGCTTGTCGCTCCCCTTTCCTGAACAGGCCGAAAGACTGGTAAACATCGTACATCAGACTGGCAAAAGTGTGCATTGTCACTCCCTGCGGTTGGTTTCGTTTTTTTTACGGGGACAGTATTCCGGAGCCTGTGCCAAAGTTCGACCACATCCGGAGACATCCTACAGGAGAATCGAAAATGTCATCTGCTAACACCAGACAACCAGAGACACAGCAGCGCATTCTGCGCATGAGAGAACTGACGAAGATAGTTGGTCTGTCCCGGTCAACTATCTATGAAAAGCTAAATCCCGAATCCAGGTATTACGACGAAACGTTTCCAAAACCCGTGAGACTCGGTGCTGCCTCCGTTGGATGGCGTTCCACTTCCATTGATGAGTGGATCGCTTCCAGAAGCGTTTAATTTTTTCTCAAAAAGAGACTATGCAATGAAACTTACACATAAAAAAACTGAAAATCATCATGTTAATCTGAAAGCCGCAGCGATTTTGATTTTTTTTCAACAAATCATTTCTTTCATATATGGCAAAACCAGCGCGGCGGTTGAGCTTATCTTTGCAACCCTCCAGGGGAGCATGGCTCTGGCATGCCAGGATATGTATGATGTTGAAATTGATGATGACATTGTCGTTCCCATATCGCATTTTCACATAATACTGGCAAGGTCCGGAAGCAAAAAAACGACAGTATACAGGCTCATAATGTCGCAAATTCATCAGACTGAACGTGAGTTGGCTGAGGTGTTTTCAGTCATGCTGAAGGAGTATGAACGGCAATACGTGCTATGGGATGAAGAATGTAAGAGCCTTAAGAAATCGCTTCAGAAAGCAGTGCGCCTGAAAGAGGGAGTGGAGACGGCCAGAAATGAACTGGATGAATGTCTCAGAAATGAACCGGTTAAGCCTGTAAGGGTGCATCTGACGGTAACGGATCCCACGCCGGAAGCCCTTCTGAAAGAACTGGGGCAATACTCCAGCCTGGGTATCACCTCTGACGAGGGAAGTGCTCTGCATGAAAGCATCATGCGGCGTAAGATCGCAATTCATAATACACTGTGGTGTGGTGATGATTATCGGGTCAGTCGTGCGTCAACAGGTATCACAGATATTAAAGATCCCCGGCTTGGTATGCTGTTGATGACACAGCCGGAGCCACATGACAGCACACTGAAATCACTGGGTAACACAATACGATCTACGGGAATTTATGCGCGAACGTTAACCATGGATCTTACGTTGCTCACCAAACTAATTGATATTGATGAGCTGGTTTCTGGCGAGAAGTCTGACTTGGAAAAGTTTTATTCCATTCAGAAAAAACATTTACTTGCCGGGATTGAACGCAGAAAAAAAAATCAACCCCGTATCTGTATGACTTTTGCACCTGATGCAAGGAAGCGGTTACGTGATGTTGGCAGGCACGTTAAGTATCTGATGCAGCCGGGGGGAAAGCTGTACCATTATAACGACTGGGC
>JAEWTL010000134.1 GCA_023459495.1 Bacillota bacterium
GGGCGTTACTCCGTCATTCCACCTGTCGGACTATCAGTTCTATGAAACCGCTATTTTGAAGCTCCTTTCCATTCTTCAATTTTATTGGCTCCACGCCTAACCTTTTCAGTTAGGAACGTGTCGCACCACCCTTCGGGTCGAGTACGACGAAGGAAGTGTTACACTGCATGACGTTGGGCTTGGCGTAAAAGCGCGTCTTGCCGCTGCCGCTGCCGCCCACCACCATGACGTTAAGGTTGCGCCGGTGTTTGTGTCCGTCCAGCCCGATGCGAACATTCTGCGAAAGCAGGATGTTGTCAGGTTTGTTCCTGTCCGCATATTTACGGGAAAGCTGTCTGGGGTCGCCCCACCTGGCGCTGCCATGCTCCTCGCCTTTGCGATAGTTGCGTTTCATGACATAATAGATGCCGATACCCAACCCGTAGATCAGGAGGAATATGAGAATAGTCTTGGGTGAGTCGGCGCACCATGATATGGCCGTCGGGTCGTTCATGCCGTTGGTGAAAGCGGTCATGATACCCGTTAAGCCTTGAGATAAAGAAGGGGCGACGATCAACGCCGCCCACACTACGGGGAGAAGCCCCAAGCCCCAGAGGATAAGGCTTGTTTTCTTATTTTCAATCGGTCTGTTCATCTTGCCATTTCCTTATTCCGTTTTTTCTCTTTTCGGGTGGGCGCGTCCATCACATCGAGCAGGGTTTCGTCCACAAAATCGGTGTCGCGTCCCTGTGACACCAGCTCGTTGCGCTTGTCGTTCAGCGAGCCGATGATGAGGCGCTGCTGGTACTCATCCACCTCGATGACGCGTTTATCCTCCATTCGCGTCACCTCTCCGGCTGGTTTTTCTGCTGCTGCCGCTCTGCGTAGAGGTTCCTGTCCACACGCTCGATAATGTCGCAGGCGGCCTCGCGGATACTGCCCAGCACCGCGCGTTTTTCACTTGTATCCAGATTCGTTAAAGCTTCGGGAATGCGGTCGTATGCGGGAGCGTCAATTCCATATCGTCTGCAAACAATAACTGCCGCACAGCTTGAAATGAAGGCGTCCCGCGCCGGTGCGTCTGTCATGTTCTCCGCATGGACAAGCTCGCAGGCAATAGCGGCAAACAGCGCGGCTCCATCCATATCTCGCGCAACATAGACCGTGCTGTCCTTAACGGAATACAACGCGCCCATGCCCTGTGAAACGGAATCGGAGACCTTGACTGGAACGGGCGTATCCGTTACCAGTGCTTTTAGCCTTGACCGCATGGGAGCTTGTGTCCGCTCGCGGACGGGCTTGCCGTACGTCTGCGATATGTCAAACACGCGCTTCACGTCAAAGCTCGTTCCCATTGTTCCGTCTTCGCGTTCGTATTCGCCGCTGGCCTCCAGTAACTGCAGGGCTTTTTCATTCCGCTTGACAGAGCGCCCGCGCTCATGCCAGTCGTCAAAGCTCATGACATAACTGGCTTCCGGATTCTGCGCCAAAATCAGCAGCGTATTGGATACGCTCGTCCGGCCAAGCCTCGATTGCATGGCAAGGTAATTGGAAAGCGCTTCGGGGCCGGACAGCGTTAAATCCGTCATCCCGTCGATGGTTTCGTAGAGATGCGCGCGTTCCTCCTGCTTGCGCTGCGCCCAGGCTTCCTTGTCAAACGGCTGGTTTTCCTGTTTCCCGTTGTTTTGGTTCTCAAAAAGGTTATCAAAGTTCTCCATGTGGTTACCGTCCTTTCTATGTTTTTTCTTTCCTGCTCCGCGCAGGCTTGTGGGTGGTTTGCCGCGACTTGTCTTTGGCGGGTGCGCTCTTATCCTGCCGTTCCATCCTGATTTCTTTGATCTGCCTGCGCACGGATGGGCGATCAACCTCGGCGGTATCTTCTCTGGTTTCTGAGGAAGGCGTGGACGGACGCGATCTTTCCGTCCCCGCCCTCATAGGGTTTGAAACATCCACAGGCTGTTTGTGCTCCGTTTTTTGCGGTTCATTCAGCATTTCATCCAGCGTATGCTCGTCTACGGTATGCGCGGCCTTTTCGGAAGGCGGCGTAGTGCGCTCTTTTTCAGCACCGGGCTGCCTGGCTTTCATGTCCCGTGCTTTCTTGATATCCTCGCGGATCTTCTCCACGTCCACGGTGGAGAGGGCGAACCGCTCCGCGATGCGGTTGACCTTCGCGGCATCGTTGGCATTCACCACAATGTCGCACAGGCCGTCCGGCTGCTTACGGTTGACCACGGCGGCGTACAACACGCCGTATTTACGCGCTTCCTCCGCAAAGCGTTTGAGCTCGCTTGTCTTGATGACAAACACCTTGGTTGGCTTACCGTTGAACGCCTGCATTCGCGTCTTGCCCTTGGTGCGCTTCTGATCCTTGAGTGCCGCAATGAGGAAGGTGGCGAGCGACATCGCACCCTTACCCGCAAGATTACTTACAACCTCAACGCCTTTCAGTCCCATTGTTGTCGCCATGTTCACGATCTGTTCCGCCGCGTCTCCTGTCTGGCTCATGTGCTTTTTCCTCCTTTTTTGATTTTCTCATTTGCTCGATCTTTTCCCGGATAATGAGTGAGCGTTCCAAAATAGCATCGCACAGCCTTACGTCCCGCCTGAGCGATTTGAGCTGCGCGGACAGAGTATTGATCTGTGTTCCAAGCTGCGCACTGCGTTCTTCCGGGACGGATACGCGGCGTTTCTCATTTGACAGCGCCTTGCGCTCGGTAGTAAAAGCGGCAATCTGCCGCTCCGTATCTGCACGAAGGTTGGCGAGTTGCGTGGCGTTGTCGATACCGTGCCTGTGCAGAAATTTTGCCTGCTCGGTGATTGTGTCCATAAGCCGTAAATCTTCGCGTAATAAAAAAGGCGCCTGGCCTGTTGGCTGGCGCTGCGCACCGCGGAGCTTATATAGGTAATGGAAGTACAGCGCGCGCAACCCTTTCCATGTGATGCGGGAGAGCTTGAAATCCCCACGCACCTTCACGCGCCTGATTGTAGGTGGTTCCGGCTTTGGCGGCCGTACCGGCATTCGTTGCCGGAGAATGCGTCTTTTGATGGCATCTTCGGTATAGTTATTGCCTAACGTGTAGAGCCTGACAAATCTTTCTTTGCCTTCCGGACGTACCTTCATATATTTGCCGCCCGTCATGACCTCGTATCCCTTTTCTTTCATACTGCGGATGAATGCCTGAAAGCTCATGGAACACATAACGGCCTGATCCACGTCCTCACGGATGGCGCTGCGCCATGTGGGATGCCCTTCATTTTCCGCTTTCCATTCGGCGTAATGCTTACCGCGCCTTTTCGGGTCTGTGATGACAGACAGACGATATTTACAGCATAAGTCATCCGAGATACGGCGCATCTGAGTATACGTTGCCGGGCAGTTATCAAACTTCTTACCATGAATAAATGATACGGAATTGATGACAAAATGGTTGTGGAGGCACTTCGTATTCAGGTGCGTACCAACCACCACCTGATAATCAGGCCAGAGCCGTTCAGCCAGTTCGACGCCGAGCTTATGCGCCGTCTCCGCATCCGCTTCGTCGGGCGCAAAGGACTGATAACCGTGGAACGCGAGTATACCGTCCGTCTTGCCAAACTGGAGCTTGGTTGCCTGCATCTCGTCTCGGGCGGTAGATGCGTCGCAGTTCAGGCAGGTCACATAGAACTGTTTTTCCGTTTTGAAATCGTTCATTGCGTAATCCATAACATCGACCAACGCCTGAACGTCATGCTGCGGCCACTGGAGATTCTCCGTTTTCTCCGCATTGGCGGCATATTCCACTACGCGGGAGAGGTGGTTATCCACTTTCCAAATGCTCGTGACCGCCATCGGGCAGCCTCCTTTCTGGCAGGATCATGGCGTCCTGTATAGTTCGCATCGCCTGGCGCAGTTCGGCGACATCGCGGTCATAGCCGTCGGCCTTGATGAAACCAGTGGCGTTGGCTCGAGCGGCGATCTGATTCATACGGTTCCCAATCGCGCGCAGTTCTTTGATCATTTTGTGATAGTCGAGCAGCGGCAGAGGTTTTGGCGCGAAGCCCATAATAAGAAACCGTAAATATGCACTTCGGGACAATCCGGTCTTTGCAAGCTGTGTATTTAAATATCGTGCCTCCTGATCGGATAACCGCACGATCATCTGGAAGTTTCTTTTTCTCAATAGACACCTCCTGTTTTGATTTTTGTGCATGAATTAAGGTCGGTTGACCCTTCTGCATAAAAATGATAGACTGCTTATATACCTACAAGGGTATACGGAACAAAGGAGTGATCACGACGCGTCAATGCATGGATGCTGAAAATTTGCATAAAAGACTGAACCGAATTATGGGGCAAATCAAGGCTATTGATAAGATGGTGGACGAGAATATCCAGTGTGAGGAAGTACTGATACAAATCAATGCGGCCAAATCCGCGCTGCACAAAGTCGGCCAGGTGGTCCTGGAAGGTCACCTGAACCATTGCGTGCGGGAAGGCATAGAACATGGCGACGCCGACCAGACCATTCAGGATTTTGCCAAAGCCATCGAGCATTTTTCCCGTATGACATAACCCGTTTGATTCTTTACAGCAGCTGATATGGGCTGCTTTTTTTATTGCAATCATATACCCCACGGGGTATAATACCGTCGTAAATACATATACCCCTATAGGTATATATAAGGAGACGCTATGATTCAGCTTTTAAAGGATAGCAATAAACGCACGATTCTATTTATGATGATTTCCGTCATTTCCCTTGTCATAAGCTTTTTTGATATTGGCCACCTGCCCGTCGATGCGGCGTGGATCGCCGTTGTTCTGTGCGGTGTCCCTATCCTCAAAGGAGCGGTTGTGGGTCTTGTCACCAAATTTGATATTAAGGCCGACGTGCTGGTGTCATTGGCGCTGATAGCCTCGATCATCATCGGAGAAATTTTCGCGGCCGGGGAGGTGGCCTTCATCATGACGATCGGCGCATGGCTGGAGGAGCGCACCGTCGCCAAAGCACGCGCGGGTATTGAAAAGCTTGTGCAATTTACGCCCGCCACAGCCCGTGTCATACGCGGCGGGCAGGAAACGGTGATCCCGGCGGATCAGGTCAAGCTGGGCGATACGCTTCGCGTTTTCGCCGGAGAAACCATTGCCGTGGATGGAGTGATCACAAGTGGGCAGACCTCCGTCGATCAATCGGTGATGACGGGTGAATCTTTGCCGATGGACAAAAGTATCGGCGATGAGGTATTCAGTGGCACCGTAAACCAATTTGGCACCTTTGATATGGTGGCGCAAAAGGTGGGTGAGGATTCGTCGCTGCAGCGGATGATCCGCCTGGTGGAATCCGCCGACGCGGGCAAAGCTAAAATTGTCGGCATTGCGGACCAGTGGGCCACTTGGATCGTGGTGATCGCGCTGCTGTCGGCGGGCATAACCTGGCTTGTGACGGGCGAGATCATCCGCGCTGTCACCATTCTTGTTGTGTTTTGCCCCTGCGCGCTGGTACTGGCTACGCCGACAGCGATCATGGCGGGCATCGGCAACGCGACAAAGTACGGCATCCTGATACGCGAGGGCGATGCGCTGGAACGGCTTGCCCGCGTTAAAAGAATCGCTTTTGACAAGACTGGCACCCTTACTTACGGCAAACCCGAGGTTGTGAGCGTATTTAGCTGCACACCGGAGCTTTCGGGAAACGAGCTACTGCAAATAGCGGCCAGCGCTGAGTGCCGTTCTGAGCATCCACTGGGAAAGGCTATCTCATCATACGCCAAAAAGACAAGCGGCAGCGAGCCTGTGCAACCGGAATCCTTTGAGCTGCTCCCGGGCCGCGGCGTGATGGCATCAATCAAAGGCAGACAGGTATACGCGGGCAACGAAGCTTTGCTGTGCGAACGCGGGATTGTACTGACGGAGGAGCTTGCCTGGGCTGGCGAGGCAGCCAAGGAGGATGGATGTACGGTTATCTATCTGAGCGCTGATGGTGCGGCAGTGGGGTTAATTGCCCTGTCGGATACGCTGCGCCCGGACGCGGCACTGACAATTGAGCGTATTCACTCAGCCGGATTAAAAGCACTTCTGCTTACAGGAGACGGCACAAAAGCCGCCGGGCACATGGCGGCAATGGCCGGAATCAGGGGCATTAAAGACAGCTGTCTGCCTGAGGATAAGCTTAACACTATTCGGAATCTTCAGGCACGCGGCGAAGAGGTCTGCATGGTGGGCGACGGTATCAACGACGCCCCTGCCCTTAAGGCAGCCCATGTGGGTATCGCAATGGGTGGTATAGGCAGTGATATCGCAATTGACGCTGCTGATGCTGCGCTGGTCGGCGATGATATCAAGGTATTGCCTCACCTGCTTTTGCTTGCTAAAAAGACAATGCGTACCATCCACGTCAATCTTGCAGCTTCAATGGTATTAAACTTTGTCGCCATTGCGCTCGCCATCGCCGGCATACTTGATCCGGTTCTGGGGGCGCTTGTCCATAATGCGGGATCTGTGGCCGTAATTATCAATTCTTCCCTGCTGCTTAAATGGAGGCAGAGAGTTCAAAAAGGGACTAATACGGCTTTAACAACAGAAAGAATACGGGAGTATTCCTGACCGGGGTTTAAGGGAACTCCCTTACAAGCGGATTTGGATATCCAAATCCATTGCTTGGTAGTAGACAGCAGAGCTGTCCACCGAAATACCTGCCGGGAAAAGAAATTATCTCTCGAAGTCTCTCGGCTCACGGCTTTCTCGCGTCCTTGCATGGCTCTTTTCAAAGTGATCCAGTTGCTTGAAGCCGACACTGTCCACGTAATACGCGGTGCTTTTGCCTTGTTCCCGAACGACAACCACGTCGCTCACCGACAGGGAATGCCCTCTGAAATCCTCAGGGTGCTCTATATTGAATTTGCAGAACAGGTTCTCCAGCGTTTCGTGCGGCCTCATGCGGCCGGAATACACTAGATCATAATTTTTGATATCACATGGAATGCCGTTTTTCTGAAGGCGGTCGAAGGGTTCAAACCGAATGTCATGCAGTTCATCCGAGCGTTTAAGCTGATATATCGAATACCGGCGCTGTGAGGTGGTATCCGAGGGTTCCGTTATTTCCTGATGCTCAGCTTCTGCCGGTGACGGCTCAACCTTCTGAACATAAATCTGACCGTCCGCCGAATAGAATACCTCGGGCGTCTCAAAGAACTTAGTATATTTTTCAGCCAATTCCTTGGGCAGTTCCGCAAAGTTATCTTCGCTCAGACCGACAATAAGGAAGGTGCCGGCGATAATATCAAAGATCTCGCCGTCTTCGCCATAAACGGCGCGATTGAGAGGTAGCCCTTCCAGCTTGCCCTCTTCATTGCACACGAGCCCCACCAAATCTTCATATGGATATATTGCCTCAATGTATCCGCCTACCTCATGCTGCAGAGAATGAAGGCCAGAGTTGATGTCTTTCATATACGGTTTTTTCATAGGTTCAACAATCAATACGTTCATTTGATGATCTCCTTTTTCTATTAGAATCTTAGCGTTGTAGTTCGGGTTCGCCGCGCATCCTAACGGCAGATGATATTCCTTTTTCAATCTGGAGCTGCCGGTTGTAGTCCTTGCCTTTATCAGGGAGCAATAGCTCCGCAGTATAACGTTCCGGCAGCAGCGAGCATATCGTTGTAGCGGCCAATATTCCCGCCTCGTCGTTGTCGAGACAGAGAACAACGCGGCGTACATGGGGGCGATCGTGCAGATGCTGTGCCAGCGCGACGGGCAACGGGGTGTCGCTGCGCGTTTGTCTCGGCTGGTAGACGCCCGACAGCGAGAGGTAATTGAATTGCTGCCATGTGTCCTTTCGCAGTGTGGCGAACGAAAGCAGGTCGATAGCGCTTTCAAACAGATAGACCGTATCCGCATCATGGCGGAACGGCAGGGCAAAAGCGTACCGCTTGTCGCTACCGTCCACCTCGCGCAGATACATTGACGTAGGGCTGGAGCTGCGCAGCATGGCATACCTAGCCTTTCCGCTATCATCAAAGCCTACAAAAACGCAGAAATACGAAATATGGCATTTCGCCGTTTATGCAACGAAAAATAAAACCCAAACTAATCTTGTATATCTCGGTAATACCGGGATATTTTGTGATAATATGTTTTGATTTTATTTTAATTGGATATAATCTCGATATCAAGCGAACAGG
>JAEWTL010000135.1 GCA_023459495.1 Bacillota bacterium
GCCCTGCTGGCCGTAGGGACGCTGATTGTCGCGCGGTTGGCCCTGCTGACCATAGGGACGCTGATCGTCGCGTGGCTGACCTTGTTGGCCGTAAGGACGCTGATTGTCGCGCGGTTGGCCGTTGGAATCACTTGGCTGGATTTGTTGACTCTGCTGATTTTGCTGGCTCTGCATGCGCTGATAATCAGCTTGAACAGGTTGCTCAGTTTCCTTCTTCGGTTCAGCTTGAGGCTGTGATGCCACTGTTGGTTGAGCCTTAGGCTCTTCGACCTTCACTTTTTCCGGTTCAGGCTTTATTTCGGCAGATTGCTCTGCGATTTTTGCTTTGTTTGCTTCCACGGCAGCTTGAGCGGCCCTTTTTGTTTCCGCTTCAGCGACTGCAGCGGCTTTCATTCTTTCCTGCTCAGCTTTCGTAGATTCTGCTGCTTGTTGCTCAGCCATAGTCTTAGCTTGCTGTTCCGCTTCCTGCTGTGCGCGGATACGGCTTTCTTCAGCTTCAGCGCGCGCAATTTTGATCAACTCGGCTTCAATGCGTTTAAGCGTAGCCAAATGATTCTGCACGCTGTTTTGCAGTCCCTCCATACGAGTCACCGTTTCTGATGACCGCTGAAGGAGCTGCTTATTCAGATCAATGATTTTCAGTTTACTCATTCAACCCACTCCCTTTGACACCATCAATAATACTCATGGCCGCATTCGCCAGCCGTTGATCCGTAACGCCGATTAACTTGATTTCCGGTCTGCCGATCGCGCGTCCGATACCTTCGTCCATTAACCTTGCCTGTACTCCAAACCTGTCACACAACTGCGTAAAACTCTCCACCGTTCCTTCTGATAATCCACGCTGCATCAGCAGCAGTTTCACCTTTTGTTGCTTTATCCCTTTTTCACACGCGGCTGTTCCTGCCAGCGCACGCCCGGCCCTGTATGCAAGGCCGATATATGCTAAACTATTTGAGCCCACGCCGCAAAATCACCCGCTTAATTGCGCTGTATGAAGCTTCATCCAGCCCAACATCCAGCATTCGGTCAAACGCCTTGATCTTCTGAGCTTTGTCCAGACAAGCTACATCGGGGCAGATATATGCTCCTCGGCCATGTGCTTTGCCTGTCTCATCCGGCATAAGCCCGGTTTCTGTTGCGACAATGCGTACCAGTTCCTTCTTAGGTTTTCCTTCCCGGCATGCAACACACATCCTGACCGGGACTTTCTTTGTTTTCAAGCACAGCTCCCTTGCTATTCTTCTGTATCGTCTTCAAACTCAAAGTTGTCGTAATAGCTTTCACCGGCCGGACCTTCGTCCTCCGGCTCATCCTGGTCGCTGAACAGCACCTGCTCAATCTGCGTCTGACTCTTGATGTCGATTTTCCAACCGGTCAGCTTGGCGGCAAGGCGCGCGTTCTGCCCCTCGCGGCCAATTGCCAGAGACAGCTGATAATCAGGCACTACGACCTTAGCCGCTTTCTCGTTCTCGTTGATCTGCACCATCAGCACTTTGGCAGGACGCAGTGAATTCGCAATAAATTCGATCGGGTCAGGGCTCCACGGAATCACATCGATCTTCTCGTTACCGATTTCCGATACAATTCTGTCTATACGGCTGCCCTTCTGGCCGACGCAGGAACCTACCGGATCGACGTTTTCATCATCCGAGCTCACTGCAATCTTGGTGCGGGAGCCTGCCTCCCGGGCAATACTCTTAATATGCACGATATTCTGCATGATTTCAGGTACTTCAATCTCAAAAAGACGCTTTAAAAGCCCCGGATGAGACCGGGAAACAACAATTTGCGGTCCTTTGGTTGTCTTGCGTACTTCCATCACATAAACGCGGATACGGTCGTTGATATTGTAACGTTCTCCCGGCATGCATTCCGATGCCGGCATCACGCCTTCCGCGCCATCCAGTTCGAGCAGCACGCTGCCTTTATCTACGCGATGAATCACCGCATTCATGATTTCGCCTTCGCGCTCAATGAATTTATCAAAGATAACGCCGCGTTCCGCTTCACGCAGACGGTGAACCACAACCTGTTTGGCAGTTTGCGCAGCAATGCGACCGAAAGTACCCGGAGTCACTTCGATCTCCAGAACGTCGCCGGGTTCATACGCGACGTTAACCCGGTGGGCGTCCTTGACGGATATCTCCATCGTATCGTCGGTCACTTCATCCACAACTGTCTTTTTAGCGAACACACGAAAAGCGCCGCTGTCAGGGTCAACCTGAACGCGGACATCCTGAGCGGTTCCGTAATTCTTTTTATAGGCGGAAACCAATGCATTCTCAATCGCATCGATCAAAACATGCTTATCAATTCCTTTTTCTTTTTCAAGCGCGGTCAGCGCACTTATAAATTCAGTATTCATACGCTTCCTCCCAATCAAAAATCAACATGAAGCCTGACGATTGCTGTTTCGTTGTACTTAAAGGTTAATTCCTTGCCCCCATCCTCTACCGTAAAACTGTCGTCATTATATGATTTTAACATGCCTGTAAACGTCTTTTTCTTATCCAGGGCTTTGTAGAGGTTAATATCCACTGTTTTACCAATGCTGCGTTTAAAATCGTTTGTGGTTTTCAATGGTCTGTCAAGTCCCGGCGAAGATACGCAAAGATAATAAGAGTCTGTTATTGGATCAAGTTCATCAATGACCGGATCGACGAGACGGCTGATTTTTTCACAATCATCCAACCCAATGCCGCCTTCCTTATCGATGTAGATGATCAATTCGGCACCGTCAGATACTTTTTTTATCTCAGTACCAATATATTCATAACCGTTTTCTGCGATAATGGGCGCGATAGCCGCTTCTACCGCAAGTTCAGCTTTCTTCGAAATAACTTACACCTTCCTGAGTCACTGTGATTAATTATGAGGTTTGCAATTGAAAAGAGTGGGAACTGACCCACTCTCGCAACAAATCACTTACCTTCCAAATGATCTTATCATAACATACTGTAAAGCGCAAGACCTTTAAACCAATTTCTTTTATATGTCACGATTGCCGACCGGAAGCAGAATTTCAAACTGGGTTCCCGCACCAACCTCGCTTTGAACGCTGATATGGCCGCCAAGCAGGCTGACGATATGCTTAACGATCGCCAACCCGAGCCCCGTGCCCCCCATTGCGCGTGAACGGCTTTTGTCCACCCGGTAAAAGCGTTCGAAGAGGCGCGGAATGTTCTCTTCCGGGATGCCGATCCCGGTATCCCGCACACTGATGATGCACCGGTCATTCTCTCTTGCAACAGTCACATGAACACTTCCGCCTGCAGGCGTATACTTGATGGCATTATCAATGAGATTGATCATCATCTGCTTGATACGGTCGTTCTCACCTGCAACCGGGATACGGTTTTTAGACAGATCCATCGTGAGTTCGATCTGTTTATCCTGCGCAGTGTGCTGCAACAGTTCAACGGCTTGCCGTACGCCCTGGCGAACATCAATCATCGCGGCTGGAGGCAATGCATTCTCAATTTCTGAAAGCGCGAGAACATCATCGATCAACCGGGTCAGTCGTTCTGACTCCAGGCTGATAATATCCAAAAAGCGCTCGGCATCATTGCGCGCAATATCCGGGTCTTTGAGCGTGTCGATAAAGCCGCTGATAACGGTAAGCGGCGTTTTCAGCTCATGCGATACGTTGGCGGCAAATTCACTTCGCATATTCTCCAGCTTTCGGATACGCGTTATATCCTGCGCAAGCAGAATTACACCGAATGCCGCCGTATCGCTGACCACCGGTACAGCGAACACCTGAAGGAACCGCTCCTCCATACCCCGCCGCATCGTGATTTCCCGTTCGACAGATACGCGTTCAACCAGCGACTCACGGATCACGCTTTCCAGTTTGGCGTGCTTCACGACCTCCAGAAAGTGTCTGCCTTCCGGTTTCCCGATAATGGAGAACATCTCCTCTGCAGCCGGGTTTACCATCGTAACGGTTTCACGGCTGTCTATGGCCAGTATGCCGCCAGGCACAGCGCGGAATACCGCATTCAGACGCGAGTTTTGTTCCGTAATCTCTTCAATGTTACGTTTGAGCGTCTGGGACATATCCCTCAGTGCTTCTGAAAGCTCTTCAATTTCATCTCCCGTATGCAGCTTTTGAACAACATCGTATTCGCCCTGTGCGATACGCCCGGTATACTGCTTCATCCGCGCAACAGGCACGGTGATGCTTCTGGATATCAGCAACGATATGATCAGACAAAGCAGAAAAGATACCGCAAGTATAATAATCAGCGGTGTCCATAGTTCCTGAGAATAAGCGGATATGCTTTCAAGCGGTGTTGATACCCGGATTATATTCCCGACTTCCGGCACGTAGATTGCAACATAAATCATTTCCTTCTGCAGCGTATCGCTGTAGCGGATATTGATCCCCTGCCCGCTTTTAAGTGCCGACTGGATTTCCGGCCGATTTGAATGATTCTCAAGATACGCAGCGTCGGCCTCGGTGTCTACGAGGACCGTGCCGTCTGTATCGATCACAGTGACGCGGATATCCTGTTCTTCAGTCATGGCAAGGGCGGTATTGGCAATATCGTTGCCTTCAGAAGCCAGCTTTCCCAATAGTTCAGCTTCGCTGAGCAGTGTTTTTTCTGTATTCGAAATATAAGCATTACTAAGATAAATGATGCAAACGCTGCACGTTGTGGCAATCACAACGGCAAAAAATATGGTGATGCGTAACGCGATTTTTTTAAACAGACGGTTCATTTTTCTCCTTGAAACGGTAACCGACGCCGCGCACGGTTTCAATGCAATCGCCGTATTCGCCGATCTTTCTGCGCAGATTGGTTATATGAACATCCACTGTTCTTGTCTCTCCAAAATATTCGTACCCCCAGACGCGATTTAATATGGTATCACGCGTGAGTACGGAATTTCGGTTAGCCATAAGCAGACTCAGAAGCTCAAACTCCTTCAAGGTAAGAGAAAGCTCCGAGTCGCCGATATATGCCTTATAGTTGGCGCTGTCTACCCTGAGCCCGCCCAGCGTCTGCTCCGCAACTGTCGGAGTCTCAAGCCGTTTTGACCGACGTAGCTGAGCTTTTACCCGCGCACACAGTTCACGTACGCTGAACGGTTTCGTGATATAATCATCCGCGCCAAGCTCCAGCCCAATGATCTTGTCGATTTCTTCCGACTTCGCAGTAACCATGATGACCGGCATATCGGAATAGCTTTCATTCCCCCGAATCCTCTTCAGCACCTCTAGTCCGTCGACTCCGGGCAGCATCTGATCGAGCAGTACGATTGCAGGTTTATCCTGCTCCAGAACCGACAGGGCTTTTTCGCCGGTGTCTGCACGAAGAACCGTATAGCCTTCTTTTTTAAGGTTGTAGTCAAGCAGTTCTAAAATATTGAGCTCATCATCTACAATTAAAACTTTCTCTTCCATATTTAAAACCTCATCAATTATTTAACAGTTCAATTACAGCAGCCATCGCTCCGGTATTTCCATGATCTCTTCTGTGGGAATAAAACAAGTCTTCCCTGTCAAAGGTGCAAAGGTCCGACATCGTGATGCTTTCCGGTTTGATACCGAGTGCTGTCATATCTATCGCGCAGGCCAGCGGAAGGTCTACATACCAGTGACCATCTATCTGCCGGACTGTATCTTTTCCAAACTCATTTAAAAAAATATCGGCCACATCCGCCCCAACCTGATAGTTTGTTACACTGATGGCCGGCCCTACTGCCGCCAGAATGTTTTCTGGACGGCAACCCAAAGATAAAAGAGATTCAACCGCTTTTTTTGCGATGTGCTGGGAAGTGCCGCGCCATCCGGCGTGACACACTGCCGCAGCGCGTCGGATCGGGTCATAATAAAACAGCGGAACGCAGTCCGCATGAAAGGAGATGATTGGCAACCCGCATGTATCGGTAAAGAGTCCGTCGCAGGAGTCCGGGAGACTTTCCCGGACAATGCCCAAGCCTGCGTCTTTCATCTCCGCTCTGTACAAATCTGAACCATGCGCATACCGGATGGATATGGCGGAGTTTACATCAAATCCTGCCGCAACGGCAAATCTTCGCATATTTTCCTGAAAATTAGCTTCATTTTTTTCCCGTTTTCGGCTGAAATTCAGGGTATCAAACGGAGCAGGACTTACCCCTCCGACCCGTGTAGAAAACGCACAGACTGCTCCGCCTGCTTTTTCAAATGAGGGTATTGTCAGGTATCGAACGCCACTCTTCTCCTGCTGAGTAAATCCGGATTGAAAACCGATCATTTTTCTGCCAGTAACCTTTGCAATTCTTTCATAAACGTATCAACGTCTTTAAATTCTTTGTATACGGATGCAAAGCGAACATACGCGACATCATCCAGATCCTTTAATCCCAGCATGACGAGTTCGCCGATTTCAGTTGAGGTAATCTCCTGCCGCAGCGAATTGAATATGTTTTTTTCAACATTGGCTACGAGTTCATCAATATCATGCATAGGCACAGGACGCTTCTCACACGCCTTGATAATTCCGATTTTGATCTTATCAGAATCAAAGGGCTCGCGCTCGCCATCCTTCTTTACGACAAGCAACGGCAAGCTGTCGATCTTTTCATAAGTAGTGAAACGTTTTTTGCATGCAAGACATTCTCTGCGTCGGCGAATCGAACTTCCCTCATCTGTAGGACGGGAATCTACGACTTTGCTCTCCAGGTATCCGCAATATACGCACTTCATACCCCACCCCCGTAAAACCTTTGGATGTATTATACCATAGCGGGGATGAGAAATACAATTTAATCCTGATAATTAGGCATGCAGTTGATATCAACCTCCACTAATATGACGTCTTCACCGATTTTGCGTATATTCCGCCAAGGGATCACCTGGTCCCTTTCTCCACGGAAAAGAAATGAAAAACGCGACGGACCCGGAACAACGATGCCGCATATTTTCCCAGTGCAGGGGTCGATCATCATATCGCAAATAAAGCCGAGGCGTGCGCCATCCTGTACATTGACAACTTCTTTTTGCCTCAGCTTGGAATACCTTGTCATGTTATCACCTCGCATTAATAGCATATGAAGCGGCTATAAAAAAAGACCGCGTACGGTTGTGCGCAGTCGCTTGATATTTACAGGTTCCGTTTGATGCTTTTTAGCGCGTTCTTCTCGAGTCGGGAGACCTGCGCTTGGGATATACCCACTTCGTCAGACACTTCCATCTGTGTCTTACCCTGATAAAACCGCATCATAATGATTTTCTTCTCCCGCTCGGTCAACTTATCGATCGCTTCTTTCAGCGCAATGCCTTCCAGCCACATCTCGTCAGCGCCGCTCTTATCCTGAAGCTGGTCCATCACATAAATCGCATCCGCACCGTCATGGTAAACCGGCTCATAAAGGGATACCGGGTCCTGTATCGCGTCCAAAGCGAACACGACATCCTCCACGCTGACGTCCATCTCCTTGGCAATGGCTTCGACCGAAGGATCACTGCTGTTCTTCTTCGATAACGTGTTGCGAATCTGAAGCGCCTTGTAGGCGATGTCCCGCAGAGAGCGAGAAACCCGGATGCTGTTGTTATCGCGCAGATACCGGCGAAGCTCACCCGTGATCATGGGAACGGCATAGGTGGAAAAGCGAACGCCGAGCTCCACATTGAAATTGTCAATCGCTTTCATCAGGCCGATGCAGCCTACCTGAAAGAGGTCATCCATGTTTTCGCGGCGTCCGGTAAACCGCTGGATCACGCTGAGAACAAGCCGCAGATTGCACTTGATGAATTCCTCGCGTGCTTTCGGTTCACCAGCCTTTACTTTGAGCATCAGCTCGCTCATTTGTTTGGGTTTCATCACGGGCAGCTTAGACGTATCAACCCCGCATATCTCGACCTTATTCGTCAGCATGTCATATCTCCTAAAGCTTGATATGACTATTGCTTCCCATGCCAAAAGGCTTTTATACGGAGCAAAAAAGCCCCTCTCCGGGCTTTGAAACCTGAATTGTTTCACTGAATGCCTGACGTGAAACGGGAAGAATGGGCTTCGGAAAAGTTTGACCGGGTATCGGATAGTATCTTAAATCTATACGGAAAATTTTTCGTCTCGAAGTCTGTACCGAAACGGCTATCGATCCCGATTGAGCAGGAATTGCGCCATAGCGTTCAGTTCCTCGGCGCGGCTGCCAAACCGGGCTAACATGTCGACAGCAGTTTGGGTCTGTTCTGATGCGATTTCGCGTGCTTTTTGCAAACCGTAAACTGATACAAACGTTTGCTTACCTTCTGCCGCGTCCTTGCCGGGCGTTTTTCCGAGCGCGTCTGCGCTGCTGGTCACGTCAAGAATGTCATCGGCGATCTGAAAAACCAAACCAACGCCTTTTCCATAGGCTGAAAGCGCATCGATATCAGCGCCCGACGCCCCCATTAAGGCCGCACCGGAAAGTATTGCTGCATGAATTAATGCGCCTGTTTTGCGTTCATGGATATAGTATAGCGTTTTCTCGTCCTTATCCTTGCATTCAAATTCGATATCTCCAACCTGCCCGGCTACCATTCCGGAAGCGCCTGCAGCATGCATAACAAGCTCCATTGCCGCAAGGCCGCTCAGGGAAGGATGATCAATCGCAAAGCGCGTCATGACCTCGCACGCGCCGTTTAAAAGCGCGTCACCGGCCAATATGGCGACGGCTTCGCCAAACACCATATGGTTAGTGGGGCGGCCTCGCCGCAGCACATCGTCGTCCATTGCAGGCAAATCATCATGGATCAACGAATAGGTATGGATCATTTCAATCGCGCACGCGAAGTCCAGCACCTGCTGGGCATCGCCGAACATCGTCGCAGTTTTAATGCAGAGCCAGGGCCTGAGCCGCTTACCGCCCGCAGTCAGGCTGTACAGCATGGCATCCTGCAGCGTACCCGGCTCGCTCAAACCGCAAACCAGCTCCGGCAGCCTGGAGTCAACCTGTACAGCAATTTCTTTCAAGGAATCTTCGACGACAGTCATGCTTCCTTTTCTCCATTTTCGAGTATCTCTATTTTGGACTTGAATCGGTCGAGCCGCTTCTGCAGCTCTTCCGCCAGCTTCATGCCATCGGTATACAGCTCCATGCTCTTTTCCAGGCCCTCTTCGCCCGAATTCAGCCGTTCTGTAATCTGGCGAAGCCGCGCAAGGTCGTTTTCAAAGTCTGGCATTGGCTATTCCTTTCCCGTCACTGCGACGCGCCCATCATTAAACTCGATGACCATGTCACGCGCAGCCCTTTTCATCGTAGTAATCACGCCGCCTTGATCGTCGTATACAATGGCATACCCGCGTTGAAGAACTCCCCTTGGATTCAGGCTTTCCAGCGAGCCGACGTACTTGTCCACTATCAACGCGGACCTATCCAGCTTGGCGTGCATTGCGCTTTTCATCATACTGCAATCGGAGATAATCTGCAATCGCACCTGCTCCAGTCGGCGGCTCAGCGGTGCGGCGAGCAGACTGCTTTGACGCACCGAAAGCTCGCGCTCACAAGTGTTCAGTTTAACCTGAAGCGCAAGACGCATATCTTTCATGCTGTCGCCTATATAAGCACGAAACGCTTGTTTTTCCGGAACGGCCAGCTCTGCGGCCGCTGAGGGCGTGGGCGCACGAAGATCAGCCGCCATATCGCACAGCGTATAATCTGTTTCATGCCCGACCGCCGAAATTACCGGAATCTCGGATTCATATACCGCCCGCGCAACGGACTCTTCGTTGAACGTGAACAGGTCCTCAAAGGAACCGCCCCCGCGCGCAACAATGATGACGTCCACCTTGTTCTGTGCGTTAAAAAACTCAATGCCTTCACATACCTGCCGGGGTGCTGCATTCCCCTGCACCTGCACCGGGTAGATCGTAATTTTAACACCCTCGAAACGGCGCGTCGCCACGTTGATGATATCATACATGACTGCACCCGAAGTGGACGTGACTACGCCAATGTGCAGCGGGAATAGCGGCAGTTTGCGCTTGTGTTCCGCATCAAACAGCCCCTCTTTAGCAAGCTTTTTCTTTGTCATCTCAAATCGGGCAAACAGGTCTCCGACGCCCTGCAGTTCAGCACGCTCCATGATAAACTGCAGAGTACCGGTTTTTTTGTAATATACGATACGGCCGAATACCTTAAGCAGCGCCCCGTCCTCCACGATATCCTCATAACCACTGGCGCGGAAGTCGTAGGCAATGCAGGAGACCTGATTCTCATCATCCTTAAGTGAAAAGAAGGCATGCCCAATGGATGACATGCCGAAATTCGTCACTTCTCCGACCACGCATACGCTGCTTAAAAACGGGTCGCGATATAGTTTTTTGCTGATATACTCGTTGATCTGGGCAACGGTAAAGACCATATCAGCCATGCATCTCAGCCGCCTCGACTGTGTTCTCCATCAGCATAGCGATTGTCATCGGCCCCACGCCGCCCGGCACAGGCGTGATAAACGATGCCTTTTCAGCCGCCTCATCAAATACAACGTCCCCTTTCAGCTTGCCATCGACCCGGGTCGTGCCCACATCGATGACCACCGCGCCCGGTTTGACGAAGTTGCCTCTAATCAGGCCGGGCCTGCCGACCGCTGCGACCAGGATATCCGCATCGGCGCACACTTCAGAAAGATTATGCGTCCGGGAGTGACACATCGTTACCGTTGCATTTTCTGCAAGCAGCATCAATGCAACCGGCTTGCCTACCATGTTGCTGCGTCCCACTACCACTGCGCGTTTCCCGCTGATTTCTATGCCAGTGGTTTTAATCAAATGGATGATTCCTTTTGGGGTGCAGGGTTTAAATCCCGGTTCGCCTACCATCAGCCTGCCCGCCGTAACGACATGCAGTCCGTCCACGTCCTTGCCGGGATCAACCTCACGAAGCACTGCCAGCTCATCCAGTGGAGCCGGAAGCGGCGACTGGATTAAGATACCGTGCAGCCTCTTATCCGCATTGAGTTCGTGTACAAGCGCGATGAGGTCTTCCTGTTTCGTATCCGCACTCAGCCTATGCACGATGGAAAACATGCCGAGCTCTTCGCAGGCGCGCTCCTTGCTGCGCACATATGTAGCAGAGGCCGGATCATCCCCCACGAGGATCACCGCCAGCCCCGGCGTAATGCCTTTCTGTCCAAGCGCCGCGATGCGAACCTTAAGCGACTCCCTGATCTGGGCCGCGATGGCCTTACCGTCAATGATGGTCATTCGCTCATCCCTCTTTCGTATAATTTTTGCGCGGCGAGCGCAAGCCCGCACGCGTTATCTCCGCAGTATTCCTTTTGCGCAAATATAGACGCAACACCGATTGGTTTACAAATATCTTGCAAATGCTTTCTGATGACAGAATTGCATATCACTCCGCCTGTAAACAGGAACCGATGGAAGCCGTATTGTTCCGCTGTGTGGCGAACGAGCAACCCCAGCGTTTCAGCCGAACAATCGATTGCGCCGCTGCACACTTTGGCAGGATCCATACCTTCTGCGATCATCCGCATCGCCTGCGTTTCAGCTCCAGAAAGATTAGCGGCAAGCCCCTCCACATGAACGGACAGCTTCACGCAGTCCGGCGTATACATCTGCTCCATTTCGACACCAGCCGGGAACTTGAGCCCAGCGGCTACACCTATCCGATCGATGAGCTGACCGCAGGTCAAATCCGCCTTGCCTCCGATCGGCTCGATGGATGATACGATTCCCTCTGCTATCTCCACACGCAGGATATCCAGTGTGCCGCCCGATACGTGCAATGCCGCGATCAGTCCGTCCTCAATGTCGTTCCCTAAAAATCCGGAATAGATGTGTCCGTGCTGATGCGTCAGTGCGTAACATGGTATGCCCAGCATAGACGCGGACGACACTGCAAGCGTTTGTCCTACGCAGAATACCGGCATATAAGAGTCGTCCCTCGGACACGGCTTTGCGCTGTACCCCATCGCCCTGATTTCTCGGCCTGTAAATAAATTGTCTTTGAAAAGCTGTTCGTAATTGCGAATATGCTGAAAGACTGCTTCCGACTGCCTGAGCCCGCGCCCGCCAAGCGGCACCTCCAACATTTTGCGGGCGTCGCTTTGGACTTGCCCCTTGGTTACAAGCGCAACCGACGTGGTATAGCAGCTCGTGTCAAACGCGATGAAGCTGTCGCTCATTTCAGCGCTTCATCCTTTGCGGGCAGCACAGCGCCGAGCACTCCGTTAATAAACTTTGCAGATTTTTCAGAAGCGTATCGCTTGGCAAGCTCCACGCATTCATTGATTGTGATGTTGGGTGGTATCTCTCCCTCCAAAAAACGCAACTCACATACACCAAGCCGCAGAATTGAAAGATCTACCTTAGCCATGTGGCCGATGCTCCATTTATTTGAATGCTCCTGGACTAATTCGTCCACAGTTGCTGCGTTCTGTTCGTATACAGTGATGATTCGGCGTACATAATCCCAGGCGTTGTCATTCATGCCTTTATCAAAACAATCCCGCATCACATCCATGGTTGCGGGATTGAACTCGCCATTGATGGAATATTCGTAAAACAGCCGAAACGCTGTGTCCCGGGCAGACCTCCTGCTCAAATTTCCCTCCGTCCGATATCTGTACCTCTCTTGAATGGTACATCCGTTTAAAATTATTATTGCCGACTTATTTAAACCGGAAAATGTCCGGCAAAATTCTGTCCAAAACCTCGCGGATTTTTTTCTTTACCCTCGTACTGGTGCCCAACAGCGCGCCAATCCCTGTGCACAGAGCCAGAAACAGTGTCTGAAAAAAGCCAATCGCAAGTATCAGGATACCGACGATCAGCCCGAGCCCCGTACCTATGATCGCGCCTTTATGCGCATTCCAGAATTTTAACAAGCGATTTTCCTGATCCGGCACTATTCAACACGCGCCTTTGCAATCTGTGAGGTCTTTTCGACCAACAGAGAAATCTTGTTAACCGAAATACCCGAAAGGGTTTCGATGTGCTCTTTCAGGCTTTTCTGCAAATCGGTAAGCGTAACCGGGATGTTAGTTCCTTCTGCAACAGCCATACGACCAGTGACATTTAGCTTGGCATCCCTGACGGTTATGGCAGCCTTTACGGTCCGCACCGCTTCGTTGGCGAGCATGTGGCGTGTTGCCATCTCCTCTAGTGCGCTGATTGTAATGGAAACCGCGCCGCTGCCTGTGTCTGCGATGAAGGCAGATTTCGGTTTGCGCTTGCGGATACCGGAGAACATCAGCACAAGACTGATGATGACCACTGCGACACCGATTAAAGACACAACCAACCGAATGGTCGGGTCGGAATATAGCTTGTCCAACCAGAGCACGGGATTATCCTTGGCAATAAACCACCAGGTGCACGCCAAAGTTACGCCCGCGACCACCATCACGAACAGGATATACAAAGTCAAAACGATCCTCATGAATATGCGCATGTTCCAACCTCAACCGATCATTTGTACATAAAATACGGGAGCTAGTGCACCCGTTTTGAATCCTCCGGCGTCTCCTTGCTGACACGTACGCCCTGAATGTGGATGTTGGTTTCCACCACACGCAGGCCGGTCATCGTCTCTACGGCTTTTTTAACGTTGACCTGAATCTTCTGGCACATCGCGGGTATTTCGCTGCCGTATTCGACGATAATGAACAGATCGACCGCGCATTCCTCCTTGCCGACCTCTACCTTAACGCCTTTGGTCAGGTTTTTGCGTCCAAGCAGTTCAGCAAGCCCGCCGGAAAATCCGCCGCTCATGCCAGCAACGCCTTCAACCTCCACTGTGGCAATGCCTGCAATGGTGGCCACGACATCGTTGGCAAAAGAGATGCTGCCGTTCTGCTCTTCACGCGTGTTCATATCGCTGGTGCTCAAATTACCGTCACCTCATCATCCCGGAAAGCAATGGGGCAACCGGGATTATTTCGGATTTATTATAGCAGAAGGGGTTTTGAAATACAATCCGCTATCTTCCTTTTCATTAAAATGAAACCCCTCCGCAACATCAACGCAACAGGTTATTCATTTTCAGACGCATAATTCTGCTGTTACGACAGCAAGATCTTGATGTTCTGAGCAGGCTCATCAGTCTCCTGCTGTACAATTTCGAGCACTTTTGCAGCCTCTTCACTGGTAATCGATTCAGCATCGATCACCACATTGACCGAGCCTTCCTGTACCGTTACGATCACGTTGTCAAAGTCGCAGCTTGCAACCAGCAGCCCTTCGATGTTCGTTTCAGCTTCCATGGCCGCAACGATTGCCATCTTCTGCTCCTGTGCATCCTGCAGAGTCTCGGCATCGGTGCTTTCATTGCCAATGATGCTGTCAAGATAAGCGACCTCGGTTTCCCGCTTACTCGCCCTCTCCGCTTTGAACACAGCGAAATCGTCCACACCTGCCATGGCGGAGAGATCGTCTGCCTGCATAGCGCCTTCAATGTCAGAAGGTGTTGTCTGTGCCGCGGTCTTGTTTCCTGCTGCATTGTTACTGATCAGGTAATTGACGACGCCAACAGCAACCAATATGACGATCAGTCCTGCCAGTAATAGATATCTGCCTGCATTCTTGTTTTTCATTATTCCACTTCCCTTTATTCTATATTCATTTTATATACATTGACTTGATCCGGACTGATATTGAGAAGCGTTTCCACTGCGCTCAGCAGGTTCAGCCTTACCTCAATATTATCCGCGCCTTCCGCCACCACGATAACGCCGGTGATCGGTGGGCTGTTCTCTTTAAGCACAAGTGCTTCCGTTCCGTTATCCCCATTGATCGTAACCACTTCACTCTGGGTATTTTCCGAACTAGTCGTGCTCTTGCCGCTCTCCCCCTCGTCTATTCTGGTTGATATCTGCTTGTCAATGCTAAGTGCGGGGACGATCTCCCCCGTAGACTCATAGGTGATCATCACCTCTACACGTCCCGCTCCTTCAATTGCGGATAGCGTCTCCTGCAGCCTAAATGCGATAGGGTCTTCATCTGAAGAGTACGTTACTTCCGTAACCGTGGATGAGACATCATCGGTATTGGCTTCTTTTTTGCTGGTAACGGATGAAAAATAGATCGCCAGAATCACAATTACGATCAGCAAAACGGCCGCGTACTGTATCTTTTTTTTAGTATCCAACTTCATGTAGCGCGCTACGACTCCGCTTTTTTTCCCGTTTGTTTTTTGCTCCATCCGAGAGTCCTTTTCTTCGGGTGTGTCCATGATCCGCCTCCCTGGTTTTTTCTAATTCCATTTTTATTTTATTAATCTTCTATATATGACTCATAAAGCTTGTAAATATAGTCCTTGTACAATGAACTGTCATATTCGTAAGCTCCGGCGCTCTCAACACTGTTCAGCGTATCCTTCACTTCCTGCTGAATATCTGTTCCGGAAAATAAAGCGATGAGCGGAGACAGTATAATCATTGTAACGATTACGCCCATCACCACGGAAATATACTTTTTTATGCTGGTCTCGGGCAGCAGTGCACTCAATATTGCGCTCAGCAATATGGCTGCTGTTACGGCTATGGCCCATGTGGATAATAGATTATGCATGCTTTCACCTCAGCATCACGTTGGAATTGCCGGCGCCGATGATAACTCCGATGGTGATGAAGTACATCACCGCGCTGGCCAGCACCGCTGTAAAGAGTAGCAGCACAACGTCTGCCGCATCCTGCATGAACTTACCCATCCGCTCACCTGCCGCAGGCTCCAATACCGCTGCGGTGAGTTTAAACAGAAAATAGTGTGCCAGGATCGCAAATACCGGTGTGACTGCAATTCCCGCTACGATGAGGATACCGGCGACGCCGACTGCATTTTTAATGAGCAGTGAGCACGAAATCAGCACATCGACCGATCCTGAAAAGAGGCCGCCGATGATAGGGACCATCTTGTCGATCGTATATTTGGCGGTCTTAATGGAAAGGCCGTCGAAAGTCGAGCCCAAAAGCCCCTGCAGCGATACGATGCCTGCAAAGACCGTGGTGCATATGCCGATCGACCATTTGATAACAGTCTTGATCAGCGAGCAGAAGCCGGAAAGCTTTACCGTGGACGAAAAATTATTGATCAGCGTAAATACTGTCATCACGATGATCAGCGGCAGTATGAAATCATTAAAGAATATGGATATGCCTGTTGTTAAAAATACTGTCGCAGGGCTCAGTATTGACGCGGACGTTATTCCGCCCAGCGCCGTCAGCAGTGCAATGAGCAGCGGGAACAGTTCTTTAGTAAACCCCGTCATGGAAGCGATTGCGTCTACGCCGATGCCGAATATGTAAGTCAAAATGCTGATCGTAATCGCGCCTACGATGACGAACTGCGCGGTCTGAGCCGCTTTGGAGACGCCTGTTTCTCCAAACGAAGGCTTAAAATGTGTGATAACGCTGAACAGCAGCCCGATGACTATGATTTGCACGATTGCAGGAATGCTTCGTTTGACACCCGCAAACATGGCGTCCAGTATCAGCGTGTATACGTCTGATATCCGAAAATCTGCTCCGCCTTCGGCCAACATCGTCAGAAAGGTCTTGAAATCCTTTCCGCCCGTGACCGGCTCAAGCGTATCGGCGTACTTGTTATAGTACTCCTCAAGCTCATGCAAATCGGCTGAAGAAAGAGCGGCCTCCACGTTTTTTTCAATCTCGTCATAGATTGCTTCGTCCACATCCTCATCAGACGGCTCTGTAATTTCATCCTGGGCCAAAGCGGTCACCGGCAAACATAGCAGGAGGACCGCAGCCGCAAGCGCTATCCATCGTATCTTCATGTTTTATTCCAACATCCCAATCACCATGTTCATAAAGGACGTAATCACCGGAAGCGACAGGACAATGATCAGCACGCGTCCCGCCAGTTCCACCTTGGATGACAGTGAGGTCTCACCCGTATCCTTGAGTATCTGAACGGCAAACTCACAAATATATGCGATGCCTATAATCTTCAGCACAATAGCGATGCTCTCATAGGCAATTTCATACTTGGAGACGACATCCTTGATGTAGTCCACCGCCGTGACGAGATAATCGAGCACATAGATGAGTATAATCAACCCGGCAACAATACTGACCTGCATTGCAAGCTCCGGCTGCTTCTGACGAATCATTACCACCAATATGCCTGCGATCAGCCCGATTGCGGCAATTTGTACGATCTCCATCAGTACAAACCAAATATCTGCTTGACGCTGTCAAACAAATTGCTGATAAGGTCAACCACCATAAGGAGTACAATGATCAGTCCGGCGATAGTAGTCAGCGTGGCGATATCCTCCCGGCCCGCCCGCACGAGAACCTGATTCAGCACCGCGATCAGGATGCCAATGGCTGCAATTTTAAACACCAGGTCGATTGCCAAGATATTCCCTCCTCTATATCACGAGCAGCGCGATCAGCAGTCCAGCCAGAACCCCGCCCGCACTATACAGCTTGCACTTTTTGCGTTTGTCGGCTTCCATCTCTGAAATATATGCTTCCAGCCGCTTCAAATACGATTCCGCCTGTTTGCGGGAAGGGTTGCGGCAGAGTGCGTCTACCGCTTCTCCTGCCGACGCAATCATACGCATATCATCCTTTGTTATCCCCGCTGTTTGGGATATAAATTGATCAAAACTCTTCTGCCACAGCTGAGTAAACCGTGCACCCGGCGCAGCTCTCAGACTTTTAGCGCATTCACGAAATATCGGCCTTATCTTTTCCCCATCCGGTATTTCAAGTGCTCTGCTGAGTTCAAGATTCATATCAGTAATACCATCCATAAGGCTGACCATCGCAGACTCATATTCCCGGAAAAAGGCAAGCCGCTGGGCGGTACGGTTCGAAAGCTGTCTTCCGATATATCCGCATACGATCACAATGAAAAGACACAGTACAAGGTTCATACCGCCTCCAGTTTAAATGGTCCTGACAGCCGCGCCTGTCCACTAACGTTATAGACCTGCTCGATCGTGATCCTTCCGAGTGATGCCGAGAGCTGAACATAAGCTTCAAACATCCGTTCCTTCAGCACCTGACGAAAGAACAGCCGATCCATCAGACTATTAAAATCCGGCGCGTGAGCGGTGGTAATCATGACAACGCCCGCATTAGATACCTCGCGCAGAGCTTCCAGATCTTCGCCTCTTCCAATTTCATCTGTCACGATTACATCGGGAGAAAGCGCACGAAGCGCCATGAATACGCCGGCTGCTTTGGCAACACCGGAAATCACGTCCGTCTCGGCTCCGACATCGAACAGCGGCTCGCCATATTCGGCTGCGGCAAGCTCCGCACGTTCATCGATCAAGGAGACTTTACTGCAGTTAAGACCGTCACCGTTTCCGGCCATACGGGCAATGTCCCTTACAAGCGTTGTTTTTCCCAGCTTTGGTGATGAGAATATCAGCGTACTGACCAACTCCCGGTTTCTCGATATATATGGCAGCAGCGCTTTCCCGATGCCCGTTGCATGGCATGGAATACGAAAATTGATGCCGCCTATGCCGCGATATGTTCTGATTGCCCCGTCAGTCACAACAGCGCTGCCTGCGAAACCTGCGCGTATCCCTCCCGGAAGTGTCAGAAACCCTTGTTTCAGCTCATTCTCATAAGCATATGGTGACTTTCCGGTGATTGCTCCGAACGTCTGCTCCATTTCTTCCCGGGTTACTACAAGGCTTTGCCTGCATCCCAACTTGCCATCGCCGCTTACAGCAAGTCCCTGCTCACTTGTGTAAACCATCAAAGGTCTGTTCGTTCTCAGCCGAATCTCTTCAATTCGGCATGAAGTATCCGCATCCATCGCGCACAGAGCGGAATATATCCTCTCGGGAAGATTTCGCCCAAGTATTGATTTCCAATCAAAGCTGACCGTACTGTTCATGCTGAAAGTATATGAACCTATGTACATGTTTATCACTTTTAAGCAAACGAAAAAGCCCTCCGCGTAACGGAGGGCTGATGTTGGTCTGATATTATGTGGGCTGTCCGGCGGCAATGAGCACTTTTTCCTGATGGTAACGGTCTGTTAAGCCCAATACATCCGAAGTGCTGCCGTTGAAATAGAGCTGTGTATGGCCTTCCATTTTATTGCCTTCAACGGTATCCGAACCGCTTGGATGGCCAAACAGCGAACCGGCATATTGAACGCCATTGATGGTAACCAACACAGAACGCTTTTCACTCCAGTTCGATTCCCCGCCGAAGCAGCCGACAAACGCATCATAGTTATCCGCATCAATGGATTCCACGTCGGCGTGATTTTTTCCGCCTGTTCGGGTCACCTGGAAAGAAACGCCTGTTTTAAAGTCGGTAATTGTTACAGTGGTCCCGGCCGGGAAAATCGCGTCAATCTCTGCCCAACTGGACAGTTCGCCATAGACGGGAGTCGTCACCAGCATTTGCTGTTCGCCTACTTCGGGGACAACAGACGTTGCAAGGGGCTTACGTATCGCATCGACCGTAAAAATATCGGTATAGGTTATTTGTCCCGTCTGCCCATCGGCTGACAACCCGTTCTGTTCCTGGAACTGTTTAACCGCCTTTTGTGTCATGCCATAATACATTCCCGTCGACCGGTAATTGAAATAGCCGAGTTCGCGAAGACGGGTTTGCAGCCGGACGACCTCTACTCCGACGCTGTTTAAATCCAATAACTCAAACGACGTTTCGCTTCCCGCGGACTCTGTTGGTGACGAAGAAGACGTATCATCGGGTGTTGGTGTGGGTGCGCCAAACGCGGTATTCATGCCTGACGTCATCACGAGCACCATAACTGCAATGACCATTACTGTCTTTTTAATGTGCTTCATACCTGACCTCGTCCATGTTTTTTTGTATCATACCACAAAAGATAAGAAAAGTATAGAAAAAATCCGTTTTGGCGCAATGCGACTCAAGATAGAGGGTATTTAACGCTTTCCTTCATACAAGTCCTGTGCTTTTTATCATTTCTTCCAGCGGCTCGTTTTGCTGCCCGGTAAGCGTGGATGCAAACAGATCTCCGTTTTTTTTCAGGCGTTCAGCCGCGTTATTCAATGTGAAATCACAGGGAGAAAGGCCTGCTTTTAGTTCACTCCACTCCACCGGCATGGATACTGCCGCGCACGGTACGGCACGAGGTGAATAAACTGTGATAATGCTTTTCCCCGGCCCCATCTGCAGGTAATCGAAGTAAAGCTTCCTGCCCCGATTCTTGACAAGCCTTTCGATCGTAATTCTATCTGGGTATTTCGCGGCGAAATATTTTGCGAAAAACTCATTAATACTTCTGCCCTGTTCAAAAGTCTTCGGAGCAGTTGGAATATAGATCTGCAGGCCGGAGGCACCGGAGGTTTTTACATAGCTGGGTATGCCCAGACTTTGCAGCGTATCATAAACCAGCAGTGCGCATTCTGCCGCGTCGGGAAAGGTCTGCCCTTCCGAAGGATCAAGATCGAACACGAGCGAACGAAGCAGACCCTCTTTCTCCGTACAAAAGGGTGTATGAAACTCCAACGTGGCAAGGCTCCCCAACCAGGCAAGCGTATCCGTACTGTTCAGGTTGATGAAAAGCTCTCCCTCTTTTTCGATAGGCTCCACAAAACCGGGTGCTTTTTCAGGCAGATGTTTTTGATAGAAGAACGTTCCGTTTACGCCATGCGGATAGCGGATTGCAGTTAAAATCCGATCCTTCGCATGCGCGAGGAGAAATGGCGACAACTCGGCCAGCGCCTGAATATAATCGAGCTTGGTGATACCCGCGTCAGGAAACAGCATTTTGGTTGGATTGCTCAAAGTCAGGGATGCAGTTGTATTCAAAGGCTTACCTCTTCCCCCGTAGCTTCCTGCGGTGAAGCGCTTGAGAAACCGATAAACACCGGGTGCCTCAAAGTGCCGCTTGGAGTCCATTCAGAGAATCGAACCCAGCAGGATATGATCGGTTTTTGACCGGGCTTGATTTCTTTGGACAGTACGCTCAGGTCTTCATTCTTCAGTCCGGAACCAACGTCACCTACTGGTATCAGCGTATCCTCCCGGAATATCCCAAGAGACAATGAAGACGGCAGGCCGTTCTTATAGTTTACTCCAGTAATGGCGCAGAGCAGCTTGCGCGTGATCTTTGTTTTAAACCAATCCGCATGGTATTTGCCGCCAGTATATTGACTGTTCAGACGCTTGGATACAATGCCTTCCATACTTTCGCGTTTCATCAGCGCATAAAGCGATTCGCCGTCTGAGAAGCTGTCGGCTTGCGCGGCGACTGCACTGTCCCGAAAGTTCTCCTTTAATATCTGCTGTCTCTTTTCAAGTGTAAATGAGCGAATGTCGCTGTGATTGAAAAAAAGCATATCAAAGACGACATAGCGAACCGGATAGCGAGCTGAGGAGTCAGCTTTTTTTGACAGGCTACGGCGCAGTACCTGATAAAAAGATGGTTTCCCTTCAGAAAAGGAAACGATCTCCCCGTCAAGCACTGCATGGGTGGCTTCAATATTTTGTGTTAATGCGGAAAGCTCAGAATACCTGTTGGTAGACTCAATTCCGCTTTTGTTATACAGCCGAACGATTCCATCATCGATAACAGCAATGCCGCGGATGCCATCCCATTTTATTTGATGAATGAACCCTTCATCTTTGACAACATTCGGGGTCTGGATTGGTTCCATACATTCGATCATTTCGCCTGAGAGCCTCGCTTTGGCGGCGCTTCATTCTCCGCTTTTTTAAGGCTGGCCTTCAATGCTTCCATCAGATCAATGACATTGTTCTCCTGCGCCTGCGGCTGCATAACGACCTGCTTGCCTTCAATGCGCGCCTCGATGAGCTTGCGCAGTGCTTCGCGATATTCATCTGTGTACTTGGCAGGCTCAAAAGCTGTCGTCAAGCTATCGATCAGCCGCTCTGCGATATCCATCTGCTTGGCATCCGTTATTGTGGTTTCGGGGAGCGCGGGCACCTCCGATGCGGGACGTATTTCATCGGGATAATAGATGGTTTCCAGCAGCATCGCATTACCGGATATGCGCAGCACGCAAAGCGTCTGGCTGTCATGCATCGCAAGCCGCGCCACCGCAATACGCCCTGAACTGCGCATCGCTTCACGCAGCAGCACGAAAGCTGTCGCGCTGGACGCCACCTCTGCCTGTGGCGCGATATAATATGTCTTTATATAGTAGATTGGGTCGATCTCTTCGAGCTTTACAAAATCAACGATCTCAATGGTTTTAGCCTGCACCTGTGCCTTTACAGCCTCCATATCCTCTTCGCTGATAATCACAAACTTACCCGGCTCGTACTCAAAGCCGCGTACAATATCGTCCGGGCCGACCTCTTCGTTGCACAGCGGGCAGGTCTTTTTGTATTTAATCGGTGTGTGGCACTTTTTGTGCAGCGAACGGAAGCGAATATCCTTATCCTCGGTTGCCGCGTACATCTTGATCGGAATATTCACCAGACCGAAGCTGATTGCTCCTTTCAGCATCGCATGCATCTGCAGGTATCCTCCCAATGTTTTTCAGCATTACTTTTTCCAAAACTCGCTTTTTGTATGTGCAGCGGTATCAAGCGGCACTTCGCACGAATATTCTTATTATTAATGGGAGGACAAAACCATGGCAACAGAACTGGAATATAAAACACTGCAGCTGAAGGAATCCTTAAAATACCGCGGAACAGTACTCCTGAAATACGATATCAAATATCCACAATTTTATATGAATGGATCGCCTGTAACCTGCCTTAATCAGCGCTATTCAGCGAAAGCCCATGCTTATGCGCAGCACTGCCGCAGCACGCTTTTCCAGCAGGCGAAAGAGCAGTATGAGGAAGGTCAGCAAATCGGCGCACCTGTGCACGTGTTTGAGGCAGTAACAGAATTTACGGTAACGCTTAATGAAGAATGTACGCTGAGCCTGTATTCAGACCGATATGAATATACGGGCGGCGCACATGGTAATACTTTGCGCACATCAGAAACATGGGATGTACCCGCCTGCGCACATATTCGTTTGGCCACATTGTGCGCCTTGCCTGCCGGCTGTCGGGCATATATCATCCAACAGGTGGTACGGCAGATTGAAGCTCAGCTGGGCGAGGGCGAGTACTATTTTGATGATTATAAGAAGAATTCAACGCTTTATTTTAATCCGCATAGCTTTTACCTGACACCGGAAGGCCTGACGGTATATTACCAGCAGTATGAGATAGCTCCTTATTCAAGCGGAATACCAGAGTTTTCGATCCCTTATTCTGCAGTAATTAGAAAGCCGGATTGCGTATAAGCTCTCGCCACACACAATCCGGCTCAATGCAGCCCTTTGTTAAAGAGTATAAAGAAATGGGGCTAATACCCGATCAAAGACAGGTCAAGCTGACCTTCGCCATTTTACAAAACGCTGTTCAAAAAGCTGATTGCCTTTTCATTCGTAGGGTGCTCAAATAACTCTTTGGGCTCACCTTCTTCCAGTATCATGCCATCTGCCATAAAAACAACCCTGTCAGCAACCTCGCGCGCAAATCCCATCTCATGGGTAACGCAGAGCATGGTCATTCCCTGCTTTGCAAGGCCTTTCATAACATTAAGGACTTCGCCGACAAGCTCAGGATCCAGTGCGCTTGTTGGTTCGTCAAAAAGCATGATTTCCGGCTCCATCGCCAACGCCCTCGCAATGGCGACGCGCTGCTGCTGTCCACCAGAGAGCTTGCTTGGATATACATCCAATTTATCCGAAAGCCCTACTCTTGCAATAATCTTTTCTGCAGACTTCTTGGCTTCGTCCTTTGATTTATTGCGTACCAGAACCGGAGCCAGCATTACATTTTCCAGAACAGTCTTATGCGGAAACAGATTGAACCTTTGGAAGACCATTCCCATCTCTAAAAGCATGGCTTTTTGCTTATCCGGTTCTGCCCTATGCACCGTTTTATTGTGTTCTCTGTGCAAATACAATTCGTCTTTAATATAAATTTTTCCGCTCGTAATGTTTTCCAAGTGATTTAGAGAACGCAGATAGGTGGATTTACCAGCTCCGGAAGGACCGATAATACAGATAACCTCGCCTTTCTTCACTGAAAGGTTGATATCTTTAAGGACTTCTAAGTGCCCAAAGCTCTTATTAAGGTGTTCCGTTTTTAGTATGTACTGATATGCTTCCATAACTGCCCCCTACTCGTAAATAGATAGTCGCTTTTCAATCTTACCAAAGATAAACGTAAAAATTGCAGTTATGATCAGGTAGATAACAAGCGCCGGGAAGAACACAAGATAATTGCCTTCGCTTGTCATAATTGTCTTTGATATCGTCGTGATATCCATCAATGATATGGCAAACACAAGCGAGACGTCCTTGATCATCATCACAAATTCATTGCACAATGGCGGTATCATTCTTCTTATGGATTGCGGAATAATGATTTCTCTCATTGTCTGGCCATAGCTCATACCCAGTGCTTTGGCCGCTTCGTTCTGCCCTTTATCGATCGACTGGATCGCCGCACGTACAATCTCCGCGCAATATGCCGCTGAGTTTAGAGAAAAAGCAATTATGGCTGCTACAAATGCCCCTTTATAAACGGCTTCCACGTCACCGGCAGCGAATAAACCTCTCCACGAAAATCCGAAGATTACAGGGAAAGAGAAATACACAACGAAGAGCTGAATCAGCAGAGGCGTTCCCCGAAAGAAAAAGATATACGCGCTGCTGATTTTGCTGATTATGCGATTTGCCGAGATTTTGCCCAACGCAAGGAATATGCTGAGAATAAAGCCAATCAACATGGATAATGTTGTGAGTAATAGAGTCAACTTGACGCCATGAAGTAAATTTTCCCCGCTGCCAAGCATTCTGTAGGTGTAATTCACCATCTGGCCTACAAATTTCCCGCCCCCGTCATCCGCACTATAAATCTGCCCTGCAAACCCCACGTAAGACTCTTTGATTGACTGCGCACCTGAGGTTGTAAAGGAAAGATAACTGACGACACCGAGGTCATTGTATGTAATCACCAACGACTTTCTGGCGCTATCCTTTTCGTCTTCAATAAGCTGTTTGACTTGCGCAGAAGCGTGGTTCATCATCGCTTCTTCCGACACATTAATTGCGGAAAAAATCCCAATTAACGCCACAGCTGCCATAATTAATATGGCAGCTGTTTTCGTTGAAGAATTCCACTGTTTTACGTTAATTATTTTTTTTATAATTTTCATCATTCAACCACTTGTAATGATTATTTTTATTCGCCTTGTCCACCATGGAATCTTCTGGACATAGTTCGTGTTAATTCGAGCTTCCAAACCAGTAGCTGTAATTCTGTTCAAAGAAGCCCTCTTCGGTAAGCTGCGCAATCGCGTCATTGATCGCTGCCTGAAGTGCAGTGTTTTCCATACCTATAGCAACGCCAAACTGCTCCGGCTCGCTTTCATCCTGAAACGCCTTCACATATTCACCAGGGTTAGAAGCCAAGTAGCCATCCGCCACAGTGGAGTCGACAACAACCGCGTCTACTTCACCATTCGTAAGCTGCGTAAAGCATGTGGTTACTTTTTCATTTGCAGAAATGGTGCAGTTGATGGAACCCGTATCAACATAGTTCGACATCAATATATCAGATGTTGTTTCTTTCTGTACCGCTATTGCGAGTCCATCCAGATCCATGAAGCTATTGATCGTCCCTTCAAAATCAGGTCCTACAACGACAGCCTGGTAGTTGTTGATATACGGATCTGAGAATATCATCGTTTCTTTTCTTTCATCCGTAATCGTTACCGCTGAAATTACGCAATCATAGTTGACGTCGATTCCCTGGAAGATACCATCCCAAGCCGTATTGATGAAGTTGATCTCAAGGCCCAGTTTTTCTCCCAATGCATGCGCAAAATCGACATCATAACCTACCGGTGTAGTTCCATCTTCCGCAAAATCCTCAAAGGGAGGATACCCGATCTCGACGCCAATGGTAAGAGCGCCTTCCTGCATCAGCTTAACTCCGGAAAGATCAATGGTGTCAGCCGACACAGAGGTGGAGACCTCCGGAGTGGACTCAACTGTAGCTGACATTTCGCTTGTATTTTCGCTTGTGGTTTCACTCGGCTCGCTCGCTGCACACGCCGTTAATGATATTAACATGATGATAGATAATATCACCGCCAATATTTTCTTTTCCATGTAATCCTCCTATAAAAAATAAGAGTTGCCCTATACAACTCCTTTGTTTGTATTAAAGTTAACATGTACTTAATGGTATGTCAATAGTCATGTTAGCATATTAATATATTCAATTTAACTATTTGCCCGATGATATATTAATTATGGTTATAAAACATAATTTAAGGTCTTCGTTTTACGATGACTCTTGATCCGGTTTGCGTTTACCAAATCGAAGCTGGCGAAAATCCACTTGTGATACCAGCGTTGCCGCGAATACGAGCGCACAGCCTGCAATCTCTCTGCCGGTAAATGATTCGTTCAAGAAAATCACTCCGCTGATGGCTGCAAAAACCGCTTCGAGACTCATGATGAGCGATGCTACGGTTGGATCGGTGCGCTGCTGCCCCAGTATTTGCAGCGTATAACCGATGCCGCCAGAAACGGCACCCAGGTACAGCAGCGGTGCCCAGCAAGCCAAAACAGTCGAAATCTCTGGCTTTTCAACTATCAGCATCGGAATGGCAGCGCTGATAGATGCAACAAAGAACTGTATGCAGGACATTACAACGCCATCCACATTGGGCGAAAAACGGTCTACCACAAGAATATGCACTGTGAATATCAAAGCACACAGAAGCACATAAAGGTCACCACTGTTGACGGAAAGGCCTTCTTTTACACACAGCAGATATAACCCTGCCAACGCAGCTACTACGCTGAGCCAAATAACGAGCGAAGCTTTCTTGCCGCCGAAGAATCGGAAAATCGGTACGAACAAAATATAAAGTGCTGTAATGAATCCTGCTTTACCTGCTGTCGTATAAGTCAGGCCGTACTGCTGCGTTACCGTGGCAAACATGAGGCATAAACCGCATATCACACTGCCCAGTATAAGCGCTCTGCGCTCGGCCTTTCTGTAAATCCCCTTACTGCCGATTTGCTCATCTTTTGATTTGTGACTCCGCGTCCTCCATACAGCGAAAGGTAAAAGCGCAATGCCGCTGACAAAGAATCGAACTGAAGTGAGCGTAAAGGTGCCTACCTGAACGACACCAACTTTTTGCGCGACAAACGCTGCTCCCCAAATCAAAGCAGTGATAAATAGTAAAACGTTCCCCTGAAGCGATTTTTTCATGATGTCTCTACCTTTATGCGCGATTAGGACTCCTCAATTATTGAGCAATTATAATATAAAGGGTGTTTGCGTGCAATTGTAAAACGTGAATTTTTCTATGAAATGGTTGAATTTATGATGTGTTTCAATGTACAAAATAAAAAAGCCTCTTGGCTGAAGCCTTTTTATCTGTTCTGCAGGTAGCAGACTCTGTTGTTGTGGTTTCTGTTGGATACGTATTCCATCGTGCAATATTCATCATACTCACGTGAAGCTTCCTTGGGAGCCAGCAGAATATATAATACCACCAGTGCCACGATCACTCCTAACGCGATCATACAGGTTTCCTCCTTCCTCTTAATTTATTTCAGGCGACCGGCTAGCAAAGCCCGCCTTCACCATTATCAAGCTTGACATCTCCTACGCCAACCTCGCATACGGCCTGCAGCAGCAGTTGTATGCTTTCAAGCACTTGTTCCCGTTTGTCCGGTCTGACTACGCTGAGCACTCTTTCATAATATTCATTCATCGAAGACTCGATTCCTCGGAACTCCTTTAGACCCAGCTCGGTAAGCGATATGGTGACAAATCTCCTATTGCCGGGGTCTGTCTCTCTATGAGCGATTCCCTTGTTTACCAGCGTATCCACCGCCCGGCTGACTGTGCTGTTATCCAGTCCCAGCTTTTCTGCAAGGCTTCTGACTGAAATACTTTGCGTACGCCCGATTTCCACCATTGCATGGCATTGCGTCAGGGTGATCCCACAGCAGGATTTTAGATGGGTTTCATCCATCACTATTCGTCTTTCTAAATGACGCATCGTCTCTCGCAGTAATTTCGGATCTTCAGTCATTTCTTCACCTCGCAAGCATTGTATCATGCAATAGTTGCATAACGCAATATTTGATTAGTAATTTTTATAAAAAAACAGGAGCCATATTACAGGCTCCCTAAAGATAAAGGATGAAGATCTCTTGGTTATCATACTGCTCGCCCCTTGCTGACTACACAAGGCGGGCAGTATTGAGTCCATTCACGCTGTGTGCGAATGGGCTATAAGAACAGC
>JAEWTL010000136.1 GCA_023459495.1 Bacillota bacterium
ACATCATCAATATACCTGACATAAGATGAAGCATTTCCTGCATCATCAACTATGCTAAATGTTATCTTACCAGCATCATCAAAATATCCCCCTCCCGCAAATGCCAATCTATAGCCATCTTCCCCACGCATGCCGCTGCTTAGAAGATCCAATGCGTCATCGATATGTTTTCTTAAAAATGCGGCTCCGTCTGACGAAGTCTTATATACCAATTCCAGACCTTCCACTATCTTCTTTCCGTCTTTTCCAAGCTTCAGAGCCAAATCTGTACTGGCTCCCATTACCGCCTTGCCGCCTTTTCCTATCAGATCACCGATCAGCGGTGCTGTACAAATAAATGAAAGCATTGCTTCCTTGCCATTTCCCCGACACGCATAAATAAAGCAATTAAGAAGATCAGCCGGCTCAAAAAAGATACCTGCAGCATCAAGCATATCCTGGAATCCATCGAGAGTGCTCATATGCTCCCAAAATTTTTTTAATTTAGATTTTCCATATGTCTCGTCCAGCCAACTGTCATAAAAATTCAGGACTGGCTGCCCAATTGGATTCTCATACTCACCTTTACCATACACATTATCTTCGAAATAGTGAAACAGCTCCTCACTGAAAAGAATATCGTCATACCCCTCTCTTCGTATTATGCTTCCATCTGAAGCATATATAGGAGGTATTGTCTTTTTCGATTTTTCATAGATTCCAAGAATCTTCTCAACAGCATCTTCCCTAACAATTTCATGGGGTACATTTTGAGGGCTTTCTATGTAGATTTCTTCTGCCTTCATATGAACTGCCTCTGGTAACAGGAGAATCCCGCTCTCTTCACAGTTAATCCAGACATATTCCTTAGCATTCATTTCTATATTTTTGCCATACCCTAGAATATTTCCTGTCTCAAGTGATAAATTTCCAGAACTGGATATATTAATCCCACTCCCAGTAACGCTTACTCTTGTCTGTTTTTTGTTTGACAAGCTGACTCCACTTCCATTAAGTATCAATTTCTGATTTCCAGGTGTTGTCCAGCTCTTTGTTTTTGAAAGCGGCTGGGATGTTGCCTGACCAGCTCCTCCAGCCGATACTTTCTTCCTTCTTAATTCTTCCTCTTTTTCTTCTGACGAGGCCTTATCCACAATAGACGTGATCCTATCTTCTCCTGCATCTGCTCCTCCCAGGATATAACGGTCTTCTTCCCGCATAGTTGGAAAATACAGGTACTGGCCGTCACCCTTCTCGGGCTGTCCACTGTAGCCTTTTCCACCACCTGCATAATATACCGGCTGTACATGCCAGCTCTCCACCATTCCTTCAATATCTGTATCCAAAGCAAGCATGGCAGATGTCAGGGAGGTTCCCAGTACCCTTCCTGGTATGGCTGCTCCAGCAAGCCTAAGATTGTCCATCCGCTCCATTTTACAATTTACTGACGGCCTCAAACTATAATCATGAACCCATTGACCACCTTTTAAGTAAGAATTCTTTGCAGTTACTACCAGATGAACTTTTAGAAATTCTATAATATCTCCAAGAAAATAATTTTCATAGCGATCTTTGACCTCTATCTCCAGTCCCTCTGAAAGGCCTCCCGTAGTCTTATTATCCAGGTTCTTGCAGGTTTTATCAAGACTTTTTTTAATCCGGTACTGTTTCGCATCCAAAGGCTGAGCTTTTCTTCCAGCAGGCAGTCCGATAAACATCTTTGCTCCTGGGAAACGTACTTCCGGTATAATTGGGTGCCCATAAATAGATGCTACTCTGCGTAAGAATTCCCAATCGGTCTCCTGATACTGCATCATAAATCTTCCCACTGGTTCGTCTCGCCCTTCACAATTCCAGATATATGCCGCCTGATAGGGAAACAGTATGCTGCGGACTAAACCGCCATATGTATTACTCTCCTGTTGAAATGAACGATCTCTATTAAATCTATCCATAATGATTGTATAGGAATAAGCCTCCAATTTTACCACAGGTCTTCCATTAATAAGAGAAAACGCAGAGGAGGTTACAATTCCTGAAAAAATAGGCTCCTGTGTTTTACCTCTGGGAATCAGTGCAATCGGCAGATCTTCCCACTGCTTACTGTTTTCATCCCATTCTGTTCCATATCTCAGCCATACATTCGCCTTTAAAAAACCATGCTTTCCAAAACTCTGTTGCAGGCTTACATCTGCCAGGGAACCAAAGCATTCTTTCCCAATCAATTCCAGACTTCCCTGTTCCAGAATCTCCATGTTCATTCCCCCTTCTTTAAATCTTCTCTCAGCGCTCCAAGAAATACATCTGCAACCTTATTTGCGTTCCTCGACTGTTCTTGTACAATATCTCCCAATTTGGAATCTTCATCTGGATTATATGGCATATGATTTTGTATTCTACCCGTAATCATGTTATGTAAAACACCTATATTCTGTTCTGTAACAGATAGTTCATTCGGGTCATATCCCTGATCCCTGCAATATCTGTCTCTCCAATCCTGTGGTGGATAACTGGCATATGATTCATATCTTCCATAACTATCGTAGTCTGGATCGCTGTAAGAATTAAGGAAACTGTTTAGTAATTCATAGGAATTTTTTCCACGTTCCTGCCGGCATGCTTCCAAATATCCGTTATACATTCCCCTGTCTTCTGCAATAGTCTGGGATACGCATTCCCATTCATCTTTCGTTCCATTAAGAGCCTTATTGACACCCATCATATAGCTTAAATCAATAGGTCCATTCTCTCCATCATCAATATAAAGACCACGTTCAAAGTAATTAAATAGATTCGGATTTGTTTTTTCCAGATAAGAACAGAATTCACGATTAGTCTCATTGCTCTTATAATCCCAGCAAATGTCCTGACCTAAATATCCATTCCAAAGCAATACACTATCCATGAGTGCAGATTTCTGTTTTGGAGAAATTCCATGCTTACTAATATAATCATCTACAATACTGTTTAATTGCAAAAGCCTTTCCTGCATTTCCTGGATTAGTGCTTCTTGCGTCTGCCCGGAATCAACCAGGGAAATTATTCCTAAACCCGTCTCGCAAATTGTCCAGCCATCATCAAGTAACGCTTTATATCCTCCAAAAAAAACATCATCCTTCACATTTTGCCATTGTAAGCGTACAGACATCTCACATGGTATATCATTACATAAAACCAACTGCTGTTGACTCTTCATTCCTTCTCTGTACTCACGCTTTACAGAAGCCACAAACGGGCTCCTGCACGAACCAAATGTTCCATTACTACACAATTTCCCAATATCACATTCACTGGCAATCAGCTTATCCCCAATATAAATATGACGGTCATCCCATGGTTTTAATTTACATGTACAGTTCCCATACTGACAGTTTAAAAGAGCTTCTTCTATTACATACTTTTTTGACATCTCGAATCACCCCTGACTTATTTTAACCTTCGACCAGTTATATCCGGTTATATTTTCTCTTATCATTTCTTCCAATACATCTGCTGAAACAATCAGTCTGATGCGTCTGAGAGATCTTACGCCAAATACCCGGTTTGCACCAATGATTTTTTTATTTAAAACCAGTTCCCTGATATCACCATTCTTAAAATATTCTGTATCACTGTGGATTGCTTCCAGAATTCTTGGCATCATAAAACAATAGGGCAGAATTTGTCTCTGTTTTACGCTTCCAAATGCACATGGACGGTATCGGCCTCCTTTTTGGTATCTTTTCCAAATATATTTAACTGGGTCTGAAATCAAAAATGTATCACCATCATAAAATGGCAAAAACATTAAATAATCGTCCGGCTCCTTTGACATCCCAGAAAGAAAAAATGGTTCAGACTTTTCCCATATTTCGGTCACAGGAGGAACCTCCGGTTTTATCACATTCCACCATTCATCCTTTTGGGTGATTCTATAATAGTCCATTCCACCACCTACCTATCTTGCACGTGTACTCGTTGGTTATCATAATTGCTTCAAATGGTCCTCTATATTCCCCTATCTGAATCTGAATTTCTTCCGATAGCTTAAGTTTTGTAAATTCTTCCAGGTTAATAATATGTACCAATGATTCCTCCAAAAGATATTTCAGTAATCTGTTGCAGTTAATAAGCTCTGCAAGAATTATGCGGTCTAATTCCATTCCTCCAATTTTAAGGATATATTTCTTACTGTCCTTCTTAACAGCTTCGCAGAATTCATTAAATTTTTCATAGAACCAGTCGAGACTGAGTTCACGTACTGCAATAGGCTGTGAAAGATAATACAGACTTCCATATGCTTCCAAAATATAAAAAGGATTATTGATA